>NZ_CP084296.1:0-1398847 GCF_020271745.1 Providencia alcalifaciens
ACCCAAGTACGTCACAATCTCTATGAAGTCTATCTTACTTTTCACGCCCTCACAGACGTTGGTAAATGGCAAGAGTTTAAAGAGGCACTAAATCTGGCCGATAAGATGAATATTTGGCGTTATAAAGGACTTACACTGGTTTTTGTTCCATATATTCTAGTGACCTTTGTTGATTTATTTTTACAAAAAGGTAATCCTTTTCGGAAAACAGATTTCTTTTTTATTTTATCCCCATTAATTCGCACTCTGGATCAGCTTTGGAACAACACCACCCAAGCCAAAAGATCTATCATCAAAATATCTAGGGATTTTAATGTGATAGATAAAATAAACATACCCGATGATATTATGCCACTACGCAGACCATCTTGGTTTGACAATTCAATGAAAAATCTACTGGTATAATCCACGATTACCATAATAAAAATAATTTCAGATATATATTATCTCCTTGAATAGCTATAATTTTCTTTTATTTCAAGGAGTAATATGCTTCAGCACTCTTACTTTAAACCGGTCCTATCAGCACTACCTCACTCATTCCAAACCTCTTTTTTCAACCAACTCAATCACCTTATCAACTACTCCCCCATCATCGGCCTGATGGGTAAAACAGGGGCTGGAAAATCCAGCTTAATCAACGCCCTATTCCAATCTATCCTATCGCCCGTCAGTAATGTCTCTGGCTGTACACGCCAATCTCAACGCTTCAGTATGACGATGAACAATCGCACGCTTACCTTTATAGATTTACCCGGCGTAGGTGAAAGCCTTGAGCGAGATAAAGAGTACCACCAGCTCTATCGTAACTTATTACCAGAACTGGATTTAATCATCTGGGTACTCAAAGCCGATGATAGGGCATGGTCTTCTGATGAACAGTGTTATCGCTTTCTTACTGAGCAATGTGGCTACCAATCTGAACGATTTCTGTTTGTATTGAATCAGGCCGACAAAATAGAGCCCTGCCGCCAGTGGAATGAACTGAGCCACCAGCCATCCCCTGAGCAAGCGGCTAGCTTAGAATTGAAGCAACAAGCCGTGATAACCGCATTTAAGCCGCATCATCCTGTGATGGTTGTATCTGCAATCGAAAACTATCAACTCACTGAATTAGCAGAGCAACTAATATTGGCGTTACCGGCGAAAGCCAGTAGCGGTGTGGCTAGGCAACTGAACAACACTTACCGGACGCAATTTGTAGAAACTTCAGCACGTAACGATTTTGGGCAATGTGTCAGTGATATCGTCGATACGCTGATAGACATCCTTCCCCTACCTGTCTTGATAAAAAGCACGATTGGTACAGTCAAAAACAGCATCGTATCCGTTGCTAAATCCCTGTGGAGCCTATTCTTTTAACCTCCTACGTTAATTCCTTATTTATCACTCTCAGCGTCAGTCCTTAACGAGATTGGCGCTTTTTTATTTCTTTTTATTGGAGTATCAACTTATGAGTAACACAACTGAATCTACTATCACAATGGAATTAGTCCCTGATGAACAACGCCTTGATTTTTGGTTCAACCATTTTGGTGCAGTGAAAGGCTGGGCCACCTTTGAAGTGGTGGTTTTCACCACGATGGGTCAATTCTGCGATGAGTATCATGGCGGTTACTGGGAGTATGGCTCGCTCAATAATGGCGGTGCTTTTATCTACCCCGATATCAACGCAGACACCTTAACCCTATTCAACATGCACAACGGCAATGAGGCCACCGTGAGCCAAGAGGCGGCAGGCATTGCAGTGTGTCTGATCCTGTACAGCATTTGGTCATTCCAAACAGAAAGCGAAGTGATGTGTGACCGCTTTTATCAGCTGCGTGACTACGCTTCACAACATCCCGAATCCACTACCATTTTCCATTTAGTTGATTAATCAGGAGTCTATCATGAGTTTATTAGCTTCGCGTTTTGGCTCTGCTAACAGTATTCGTCGCGACCGTCCACTGACCATCGAAGAATTATTTCGTACTGTACCGAGCGTTTTCTCCGAAGATAAGCATGGGTCACGCAGTGAACGGTATACTTACATTCCGACAATAACGTTACTTGATAGCCTGCAAAAAGAAGGCTTCTATCCATTCTTTGCCTGTCAGACTCGGGTACGCGATATGAGTCGCCGTGAGCACACCAAGCATATGTTACGGCTCAGACGACATGACCAAATCACGGGTATACAAGTCCCTGAAATCATCTTACTTAATAGCCATGATGGTTCGAGTAGTTATCAAATGCTGCCGGGTCTATTTAGGGCCGTGTGTTCTAACGGTTTGGTGTGCGGTGATGTATTGGGTGAAGTGCGTGTACCCCACAAAGGGGATGTGGTAGGTAAAGTGATTGAAGGGGCCTATGAGGTACTCGATACGTTTGAGCAAGTGGCTGAAAAACGTGAACAAATGCAATCTCTCATGTTATCCCCACCAGCCCAGCAAGCCTTTGCTGAAGCGGCTTTGACCTACCGCTTTGGTGAAGAGTTCCAGCCCGTCACACGAGAGCAAGTTCTACAGCCCCGACGCTTTGAAGATAAAAAAGAAGACCTCTGGACAGTGTATCAACGTCTACAAGAAAACCTGATTAAAGGAGGATTATCTGGCCGCACTGCAAAAGGTAAACGTGCTCGTACTCGTTCAGTTAATGGCATATCGCCTTGATACTGGTACGTTGGGCTGGAAAGATATCGACAACAAAGCCGACTTTACCGCCGAGCACACTGGCGGCCCGATAGGCAGTCAGTTGGTGACCAATGCCGCGGGTGGTTTGCTCTCCAATGCCAATAACAGCGGACACGCCGAAGGCACGACTAAATCAGCGGTCAGTGAGGGAACCGTCATTGTTCGCCATGAAGACAAGCAAAAACAGGATGTTAACGAGCTCAATCGCGATACCGAGCACGCTAATGACGGCAGCATCAACCCGATATTCGATAAAGAGAAAGAACAAAACCGCTTAAAACAATCCCAGTTGATTGGTGAAATCGGCAATCAGACCATGGATATCATCCGCACTGAAGGGGAAATTGCGGGCTACAAAGCCCAAAAAGACCCCGATTTAACAGATAAAGATAATTATATCGACAAATTACGCTACCAGTATGGTCAAGATACGCTAGATAAAGCAGGCGAAGCCGCATTGACTGAATACCTTGATGCGTATGCTACACAGCTTCAGTTAAGAGGAATGAGTGAAGCAGATGCTTTCAAAGCCGTAGAACAAATATTGAAGTATCCAAGCAGTGCCTCACCTGATTTATCTGCGGAATACAATAAAGCATTAGGCCAATTGAGCACCGAAGAAAGGCAAGCAATGATCGGTACTGATGCTTTATTAGCCGGTCCGGGTCGAGCAAGCCAATTAATGCGGTTGGCGCTGATTTCAGGGGGGCATATCAAGCAGGGATTGGGATTTTGGTTTTAATTTCGACATGATGACCTCGACTTAATTGTGAATACCGGATGAGGAACTCCGATTAATCACTTTCCTAAACGGGGTCTATGCCACCAACATCGGGTCCGCAGCTTTCCCTGGGTCAGGTTTTTTGACGGGATTTATGTCTCCAAAAGGCGTACGACCACTATCCGGTTAATTTAGAGTATAGATCGTTATGTGTTTCTAGTCAGATGGGGGATGTTGTGAGATGTAGGCAGTTTTTTAAGATCTCATTATGCTCTTCAAGACGGGCGATTTTCTTTTTCAATTCAAGGATTTCGACTTGCTCTGGCGTCATGGGCGATACTTTTGGTGAAATCCCTTTGCGTTCTAGCTTGAGTTGTCGAACTCATTTATCCATGGTGGACTTACCGACGCCCATCGCGTTGGCGACCTCGACTACGGAGTAGCTTTGGTCAAGTACCAGTTGAGCTGCTTCAAGTTTAAATTCAGCACTGAAAAGTCGTCTTATACGTTTTGCCATAAATGTCACCTATCTGTTTATGACGTGATGATATCACCTCTGAGTTGGTGACCAAATTAACTATGCCATTACAGTTGTTCTGGTTATCAAAACTTGCGGGAAGTTATGTAAGAATTGCTTTGCGAACAGAACAACTTTTTTGGGTTCAAACGTGTGTTTTTCGTTGACTTTACGTTGATCATGGCTTCCATACTTAAACCTCGCTATCTTATTGATTTCATTAATAAAAAATTCTCATTTAGAGGCTTGGTTTGATAGCCAATTCGGACTTATAGAAAACGTCAACGGTGACATGGGTTGAGTCAATGATCTTGACATTTATTTTTTATAATACTATTTACAGGTTTACTATTACCAAGAATATATAATCTTAAAATTTAAAGGATTAAAGAAGCAATCTCGTTTTGTTGGTTTAACATAGACATATAGAGGCATCTTATTGTGCTCAGCTTCTTATCTACCTGTGCTCTTCGATAGAAATCGGAATTATCGTCGGATGCTAAGTCTTCGCCTAATTTAACGGATATATTATACTTAACATAGAAAGTTTACTGTCTTACCCTGGGTGGCTTACTATGAAAAGTATCATCACTGTATTTTTTTAACTTTATGAATAACTATTTAATACTATAAATAACATAATTCAATGATTGAGCGTCCCTTGAATTTAATTTCTTTATTAACATTGAGCAATGAGGCTTTATTAATAAAGGCTTGAACCTTTATTACCCCTTTTATATTTGAAAAAAGTGCAGGTTGTAAGCTCCCTAATTTGGCCCAAGAAGTAATTTTATTTAAGGAATTATTCGGCAATAGATCCCCATTTGTATGTTGCCAAACTACATTGGAATCACCACAAGATGCATTACTCGATATTGGTTGTACTCTCTCTGCCTGATTATCGATAGATAAAGAACTTAAGTCTAATGCTATGGCGTAACCACCAATAGGAACACCTTCTTGAGTATTACCTAACCCCCCGGCCATCATAACATTGCTTAATAACTGAACAGGTGGGACACCATAGCCGCTAAGACCTTCTTGTTTATTTGGTGCCAATGAACGTTCCACTTGATTAAAAGTTTGGACTGCTATGGCCGTTTTACCTGAATCACATTGTACAGTGAAGTTAATATTTTTTTCAGGTAATACTGTATAAGAATTGTTATTTAGCTCATTTCTATTTATTACACCATAATCAATAGAGGTAGAGTCAACAACAAGATTACATGCTGTGGTCATTTCTGAATAGTTAATACCTAAACTTGTACTCCCACCCAGCGTTTGTAAAGGTATTTTGTTCCTCACAACCACACCTTTTTTACTCAATGAATTAATTTTTAAATCAACAAGTAAATTGAAGGAAAATACTTTTCCTATTTTGCCCTGTGCAGGTTGAATACGTAAATTGGTGTGAATTTTAACATCTCTTTGTGATGAATTGACTCTACTAGAATTATTTAATTCAATAGTGTCAATTAAAACAGATTTCCCATCAAGCATTGCATTGCTTACATTTAAAATAGCTTCAGATCCATTATTTGAAAATGTATCGCTAACTGTAGAAAAATCAAGGTATGGGGTAATTTCTTCACTGCACTCGATTATTACAGGAATAATCCGAACTCCTGCATATACTGCTCCACCTTGTTTTTTTGTATTAAAATCAGCCAAAGTATCATAGTTAACCTCATCAGCCCCCAAGCGGATATTACATGTTCCGTGGCTATCCGATGCGAATGCACTAAAAGATAGGCAAGTAAGTAGCCCTGCGATTAATTTTATCATTCTAAAGCCTTTAGTTAGCCATATAGCAAATGGGATGTATTACAGTAAACAGCTCAGTTTTTGAAATACTAACATCTTCAACAAGGTCAATAGTGCACTTTTTATTATCACCTACGTCAACAAAATAACGTGTCGGTAATGATAAATCATCGATAATAATCCGCCCAGCATTGTCAGTTATTGTTAGTAAAATACCTTTTTTATCATATACTTTTAAATTCTTAGCGAGTTTTTCTCCATTAAACGATGGGATTAAAATAGCACGGTTAACTTTATTTACGTAGAAATTAACCAAGGGAACACTCCCATTGGCAGGTTGAAACTCTATGATCCCATAGGGAGCATTCATATTTTTAGGCAATTTTCGATAGTCTATCTTGGCATAGTTAGTCCTATAACTATCAATGCTGGGGATTACCGCATAACCTTTGCTATTTGTCATCACAGTTCCGGATGACGATTGTATTGGAATATTTTCCTGATTTTCCGTTTTTGCTACAGCAAAAGTGTTAGCTATTCTTTTTGATGAAAAAATGAGTTCATTATCAAAATAAACCATTCCGCCCGATAGTGAACCATAGTAACTGCTGTTATTATTACCTTTACTAACATTACCCGAAAGTAAAGTAACAGGTGTGGTATAATTCATATTTAATGAGGCACTTTGATTTCTAGGGTCAGTATTTTTAATCGCACTAACAGAATAACTTAAGTTATCATCACTATGATTACTATATCTTGTTCCGTAACTTTTATTATTACCATAATGATTCATCCAACCGGATAAACTTTGTCTATTTCCTAACGAAATATCGACATTTAAGTAAATAGTATTATCATTTATGTTGTTATATAACCTATTTTCATACCCTAGATATACATTGTATTTATCTGAAAATAGATTATGCCAAGTTGCATTATAATAGTTGATCGTTCTATCACCAAGAGAACGGTTCCAGCTTAATGAAAATGACCCTAATCTATCAATATGTGTATTTACACCAATACCATATTGAGTATTACTATTTTTTACATGATTTGAATACAGGTTTGTATCATAATTATTCAATGTTTCGTTAAAGTCTTTATATTCTTTACTTCTGTATAATGAATTCACCACTAAATTAGTGCTAGCGATAACAGGGTAATTATAGCTTAATGTATAATATTCACCGTATTTGCTATCGATATCTTTAGATATGTTAGTTGTTACCGTTGCTAGGGATAAATTTGAAAATTCAAAAGTATTACTTAATCCCACGCTTTGATAATCTTTTGATGCAAGAGCACCGAATAAAATTTGCATATCCGGGCGCAAATTAAATCCTTTGCTGATATTCATAACATAGGGTTTTTCATTTACATTATGTTGATTAACCTTGCCGAAACCAAATGTTATATCTTTATTCATACTATTTGAGGCTAATATAAATGAGCTAGCAGGAACGATAAATGTACTTTTTTTATTACTTTGATTTATAACTGTTACTGATAAATCTAATCGACTATTTAATAATGGCAGGTTTTTTAATGTATATGGCCCTTCTGGAACTGTTGTTGTATAGATTAAAATTCCTGCCTGTCTTACTTCAATAACAGAACGTTCATATGCGATGCCATTGACAATACCACCACCTTGAGATGAGTTATCTAATGCTAATTCAGGGCGTAACTGAAAACCGATAACTTGTCCAGAGCTGAAAAATGAATTCGATAAATTAATCTGGCCTATCTGCACATTTTTTTTAAGAGATTCTAGTGTTTTTTCTGCATATAAGGTTTGATGATCGAAACTTGTTTCACCGTTAAAATAGGTATATGCTTGGTCGCTTCTCACAATCCAATTGTTAACATTGAACCCTAGCGTGAAATTTGAGTTTAAAAATGACTGGGAGTTAATGTCATTTTTAGAAGAAAAATATTTTATATCATAATTTAAAACACCCGATTTTCCTGTATGGCTCCAATTATCATTTGTTTTATTTCTTAGCAGTGATGGTGATACATAGATATTGACCCGTAAATCACTCGGTACCAGTTCTATCTCTAAGTTATTGTAGTCCTTTATTGTTGGACACGTTGAATTGCTTTTGGATAAAGCGATATCTGTAGCGTCAATAAACCGAGTATTGAGACAAAGCTCTCCTTGCGAGTTAAACATAAAAAAGCTTTGACCAATATATTTATCGTTTAAGAATACACTAACACTACTCTCACCTTGGGGAAAATGCGCCTTTTCACTGTATAATTTCGCAATCTCAGTTGGTATTCCTTTATGTTTCAGTGCATCTTGATCAAAAATGACTTCTGCGTATGAAGATGTCGCCAGAAATAGCAAAGTTACAATAATTTTAATCTTTTTTTTTCTAATCATTTTGCTGATCATTTAACTTTAGAGTATATTCTTGAGTCGTTGAATACCCCCATTGGGTAAAGGGTTGTATAGTCACCTCATTAATAAATGCAGGGGGATTTTGGGTTGTCGTTAGAACTATAGATTGATTAGGTAAAAGATAATTAGAGGGTAATATCCACTCAATATTTCCAGGCATGCTCCCAACACCATTGCTTAACCTTACAATATAAGGGCTAGGATTGGTTACGATTAATGTATTTTTTTCATACTTCCATTTTAATAATTCCCAAGGAGTATCGTTTTCAGCCAAATTTTTGGGTTTTATAATAAGTGGTAGATTTTGTCGAACAGTAAATTTAATCTGGTCAGCATTGTGATCTCCTTGTGGGGGAATACCTTCAAAAATAACTCTCATTAATACTTCATGTTTTAATTCTGAATTACTTGTAAGCATAAAGCGGATTAACTGCTTAGCTTTAGGCTCAACCCGGATAAGTTGAGGAGTCACAATAACGAGATCTTTATATTCAGGATCGATATTCACTAGTTCTGTTGTTAATAGAACAGGGTAACTGTCTGTATTAGTCACGACTATCTCACCATCTTGACTTTTTTCTTTAACAACCACAACGGATGTTGCAGGTAATACGCCTGATGCGGGTGATAGCTGTGGGATTAATAATGTAGTTATTAGTAATAAGTATGTTTTTATTTTCATTGTTAGCAGTATCATTTAAAAAGTAGGCAGGTAGGTAGGTAACTAAATTAATTTAGTTACCTATAATATTTAGATGTAATTTAATTCTATTGTTGATAAACCATTGAGTAATACAGGTTTTGATTTACCGAATGTTGCTGCTTCTTCGCTTACATACGCTTGAACTTGTAGAATGCCATCGTAAACACTGGCTTCAATAGGAGTGACTTCTCCTGCTTTTGCAAAAGACGTTTGTAAATTCATATTATTCGAAAATAGGTTCCCGCCTGAAGCTCTCCAAGAATCGAGTACTCCATTATAGTAAATATTCTGAACATCACTACCCGAAATAGTGGTTAACGTGTTATTTTCACCCAACGTGCTAATATTTAAGCTATTAGCTTTGTAACGAACAATATACCCACCAATATTTATACCTGTAGATGTTTTACCTAATCCAGCTACACCATTTGCATTATTCCCTGCGGCAATACCTAGTAATGAAACAGGAAGTGCTGCAAATCCTTGAGAATTTTCAGTTGCGCCAGCAACTGTCCCTAAACGTTTACTCACTGCTGATAATTTAACAGGAGCATTAGCTGAGCAGCGAATTGTAAAACTGGTTTCGTGTACAGGTAATATCGCAAATTTGCCACCAAAAGAACCATCTACAAATGTTAATGTGTCAGGATCGATTAGGCCATAATCGACATTACCACCACCAGCAATATCTAATTCACAAGCCGATGGATCAATTCGACCTGTCACACTAATATCAATCGAGCCGACACTTACTGCTGAGGCTGTGAATGAGAAAGCCATTGCAGAAGAAATAAGGAGTGGTAATATTTTTTTCATTTTCATATTCATATTCATATATTCATTTCCAGACTATTAATTAATGGTCGGTCATTATAATTATTTCAAAAGAAAATACTCAATAATTCTGTTTATGTTCGTTAAAACGCATTAATAATTTTTTGATTTTGCTTTCTGTAGAATAATGAACTTAATATCAATCTAAATTCGTGTATTTTAGATTTTAATATTTTGAGGTTTTGATAATATTTAAAAAAAACAATCTTGAATGATATGAAATAGAGCCTATTCAATATAGGATTGGTGATTATAATCTTATTACGACCATTGAATATGAACAATAATTAATATTAGCTCTAACTATCGGACATAAAAAATATCTAGAAAATATCTAGAAAATATCTAAAAAATATTTCCACCACTATTAGGGAATTATGTTTGTATAAAACACATAACGCATTGACAATTAAACTTTATCTATTTTAAACACTTTCACAGTATAGTGGAATAGTTAATTTGGTCACCAACTCAGAGGTAATATCATCACGTCATAAATAGATAGGTAATAATTATGGCAAAACGTATAAGACGACTTTTCAGTGCTGAATTTAAACTTGAAGCAGCTCAACTGGTGCTTGACCAAAGCTACTCCGTAGTCGAGGTCGCCAACGCGATGGGTGTCGGTAAATCCACCATGGAAAAATGGGTTCGGTAACTCAAGCTAGAGATGATATTAACTACGTCAAAAAAAATGCTATAACAGAGGCCATGAATTATTATTTTAGTGCCTATAAAATCGTTTACATGCGGATTGATACTAATGGATATAGGTATAATAAAAAAAATGTTTTCCCTGACAGACTCCCCGTTAGCTGGATGCTTTATCTCAATAAAAAAATAACCCGACAGCAAGTACCTATGGCTGCTCAACTTATTGACATTGAAAATAAAAAAATAGCGGTACGTTGATTATCAGTACCGATCATATGTTTGATGGTTTAGATAAAGAGGATATCAAAAAAGCCAATGAGATAGAGATTCAACTAACAGCATTAGGGTTATTGCCTTTAGTCAAGGAAATTTATAGCTAATACAGTAAAGAGAATATAAACACTGAATTTACAAAATTCTCGTTAATCTCTTACTATATGTTAAGGTGGCAAGCTAGATTTTAAACCTGCCATCACAAAAACAGTAAAATAAACTTTAGGCCCAACAATAGGTCCAAAGAAGGCTTAAAACCCAGCTAACTCAATGAGTTGCGGTTTTTTATGTCCTGCGCAGTGTGATGTCACCTAATTAAATCCAATCATCTTAGGCACCTCGTTAACCTTTATAGTTTTTGAGGCGCATTAAAAACCGTTCGTCGCCTATGTCAGCGTATCAACGAAGTGATCATCTATGCTCAAAATACTGGGTTAATTGATGCCATTCCAAGTATCAACATTGGTAAAGCTTTTGAAAAATCTAAGAAAAAGAATATGCCAAGTATTCTTCCTGGTCAGCTGCCAAAACTCATGCAAACAATGCGTACAGCTAGTATTAGCCCATCGACTCGATGCTTGTTTATGTGGCAACTGCTTACCATATTCCGCCCTGCCGAAGCCGCTAAATTCCATGGGGATGAAATCAACGTTGAGACCAAGGAATGGAAGATACCTGCTGCCAGAATGAAGATGATAAAGTGACAACGGATATTTTCGCCCATTTATCGGTTCAATATCAAAGCGATTCTGAGACGACAAGGACATCACACTTAGCAAGGTAGGCAAATAAATTACTTTTGCTGTAAAACCCAAATCGCGGCTTCAACGCGTGATTTTAAATTGAGTTTTTTCAGTAAATGCTTCACATGTACTTTAACAGTACTTTCCGTAATATCTAATTTATTGGCAATTTGCTTGTTGGATAAACCCTGTGAGATTAAATCCAATATACGGGTTTCTCTTGGGGTAAGAGCCGTTAAATTATGATCTGTCGATGCACGGTTATCTCTTAATGATTCAGCTAAAACAGAGGCTAATGTTGGGCTAACAACCATTTTACCGCTGGCGGCTTCTTTCAATGCAACAATCAGTTTTTCGGGCTCCATATCTTTTAATAAATAGCCATCAGCGCCGTGTTTTAGCGCGTTAATTAAATCTTCGCCATAGTTAGAGACGGTGAATAAAATAATGCGGCCAGAAAGCTCGCGGCTGCGTAAATTACTGAGAACTTCAAACCCGTTCATTCCCGGCATATTTAAATCTAATAGGATTAAATCGGGGTCATATTCTTCAGCGAGTCTAATCCCTGTTTCTCCGTTATCAGCTTCCCCTATCACCTGCAATGTTGGTTCTAAACTAAGCAGCTGTTTAACGCCGTTACGCAGCATCGGATGATCATCAATGAGTAAAATAGTGGATTGCCCTGTCGTGATATTTTTGTTTTCCATCAACACGTAACTCCAATTTAATTAAGCCACAGCAAGTGGGAATGTGACACTGACTGTCGTTCCCCCCTGAACGCGAGGTGCAATTTGGTATTCTCCGTTTAAGTTCAGAGCCCTTTCCCTCATGATAATCAGCCCATAATGGTTATTTTTCGTGGGCTGGGGTTGAATACCATCACCATTATCTTCAATGGTGATGGTGATAACATCTGCATTTTCGAATAACGAAACTTGTGACCAATTCGCATTGGCGTGCTTGAGAATATTGCTCAAGGCTTCTCGGATTATCTGTATGATATGAATAGCTTGGTGAGACGAAATACTTTTTGCTGGTAGTTGGTAATTCAAATTTATTTCAAAGCCAACACGTTGGCTAAATTCACTGATAGTACTTTCTAAAGAGGGTAATAAACCCGGTTCAGTGAGTTTTAACCTAAAGGTAGTTAATAATTCACGTAATTGGCTATAAGCCGAATTAATTTCATTGCGCATTTCATTGAGTAAATCTTGTTGTTTATTGGGCAAAGATTCTGGCTGCATTTGCAAGTAGCTAATTTGCATTTTTAAACATGATAACGATTGGGCAATAGAGTCATGGAGTTCTCTGGCGATTGCCGAGCGTTCATCCATAATTAGCAATTGTTGTTGCTGTTCTAATTGGTGCGCCATGGCTAACATGCCGGTGATTTGTTTGACCAACATTAGCACTAAATTATTTTGCTCATCGGATAAAGGCCTATCTATTGAGATCTCAGCCAGGATAACCCCATAGCGGTGTAAATTATCGGAGATATCCCACGATAAAACTGTTGAATGTTCCACAGTTTCAGGAACTGGAAATTCACCACAGTGAATGTCATGAAAATAGGTATCGTTATTTTCTTCATATAGCCGCAAGCTGATATTTTTAAGTGGTGTTAGGTTTTGCAACTCCACCAGAACCTTTTCCAGTCGTACCGCCAGTGGGTCAATAGAATACAAAGTACGATTTGATTCATACAAGTACAGCAATACTTTGTTTTTATTCTGTAAGTCTGCCGTTTTTTCTTCTACGCGAGATTCTAATTGATGGTAACTTTGCGCTAATTCGTTAGACATTTGGTTTAATGTTTGTCCAAGAGCGCTGAGCTCATCGTGTTTTTTATGCGTTGGATAACGTTGGCTAAAATCCCGATGACTAATCGCATTCACCATATTTAACAGTTTTAGCCAAGGGTAATAAATTTTCTTCCTAAAATGGCAAATGGCGAAGAGTAATAATAGGGAAACGAGACCGATAAACACCATTTGCGTCATGGCGACATAGGTCATTTTACGCTCTGTTTTTTCGTCGATACTTTTTACTAACTCATCGATTTTATTAACAAAAGTGATAACTTCGAAACGTGCATCATTGGGGGAAGTGGCTTTTACTAGCGCAGGTCTTAAAGCGTTTAGCCAATATTGGTGAAGCTCGCTAGATAGGTTCGTTAAATCTTCAATTTCGACCACTTGGGTTAATTCAGGACTTAATAAATCACGTTCAAGTTCATTCAGATAAACATCCGAATAGGTATTGAGTGGTGTTAATGAAAGCAAATGATAACTTTGCATTCTGAGTGACCCTGATTTATTTATTGCGTGAGCATTCCCTTGCACGCTAATAATCATTTGGTTGGAAATTGTCATGCCAATAATACCGAGTACGGCAATTAATAACATTAAGCCAATAACTTGGTTAATGATTGAAAATCGACGATTCGCAGTTGGCATACATAATCCTTAATTCCATTACATCATTATTCAATATTTTTTATAACGCTATTATTGTTCCCCTATTAGTCAAAATTGAATATGCCACTTCGGTATTACTCCCTAATATCTCACTGAGTATTTTTGCTAAAATTCTTACCTATAAATGTTTTTAATGGATAATATTATTTATTTATATTCAATGCATTAACTAAAAATACCCCTAATACTCCTACGGTGGGTTGTCTGAATTTTCCACCAAATTTGATTTAAATCTCCCTTGATTTAGATCAGCTTCATGCAGGCTTATTCGCCACACACTGAGCTCAGAAAATCGTATTTATTGGGGTGAGTTATGTCTCAACGAGAAAGTGTCAATCATACTGCTGCGCAATCAAAGGGTGTGATTCAGGATTGGCGACCTGAAGAAAACCAATTTTGGCAGCAAACAGGCCAGCGAATTGCTAAGCGCAATTTGTGGATTTCAATTCCGTGTTTGTTGCTCGCATTCTGTGTATGGATGTTATTTAGTGCGGTTGCCGTTAATTTAAATAAAGTGGGTTTTAATTTTACGACAGATCAATTATTTTTATTAACCGCGCTGCCTTCCGTTTCTGGCGCATTATTACGCGTTCCTTATTCTTTTGTTATTCCTATCTTTGGTGGTCGTCGTTGGACGGCAATTAGCACCGTATTCCTGATTATTCCGTGTATTTGGTTGGGGTATGCGATTCAAGACCCAACAACGCCGTACCAAATCTTTGTGATTATTTCCCTGCTTTGTGGTTTTGCTGGAGCAAACTTTGCGTCAAGCATGGCGAATATCAGTTTCTTTTTCCCGAAAGCTCGCCAAGGTGGTGCACTGGGCTTAAATGGCGGTTTAGGAAATTTAGGCGTTAGCGTAATGCAGCTAGTTGCACCGTTTATTGTCGGCGTGGGTGTATTTGCCTTTGCTGGAGGAACAGGGGCGGTTCAGCCTGATGGCTCAGTGTTATGGCTGGAAAATGCAGCGTGGGTTTGGGTGCCATTCTTGCTGTTTTTTACGGTGATGGCGTGGTTTGGCATGAACGATTTGGCAGCAAATAAAGCGTCTTTAAAACAGCAACTTCCTGTTTTAAAACGTGGACATCTGTGGATTTTAAGCCTGTTATACCTCTCAACATTTGGTTCATTTATCGGTTTTTCCGCGGGCTTTGCCATGCTGTCGAAAACCCAATTCCCCGATATCGTCATCTTGAAATTTGCCTTCTTCGGCCCATTCCTTGGAGCATTAGCCCGTCCACTTGGCGGCATTCTGTCTGACCGTTTTGGCGGCGTCAAAGTGACTTTCTTGAACTTTATCGCCATGGCTATTTTCTCAGCCTTGCTGTTCTTCACCTTACCAGAAAACGGCCAAGGCGGCTCCTTCGGTGCATTTTATGGCGTATTTATGGTGCTGTTTTTAACAGCAGGTTTAGGCAGTGGCTCCACATTCCAAATGATCGCTGTGGTTTTTCGTAAATTAACTATGGACAAAGCCCTATTAAGAGGTGCTTCAGAGCAAGAAGCACAAAAAGAAGCAGTAACAGAAAGTGCGGCAGCACTTGGGTTTATCTCTGCCATTGGCGCGATTGGCGGCTTTTTTATTCCAAAAGCCTTTGGGACGTCTTTAACCCTGACAGGCTCACCCGCTGATGCCATGAAAGTGTTCTTTGTGTTTTATCTCTCTTGTGTGTTTATCACGTGGTTAGTCTACGGGCGTACCCACAAATAATAACAAGTTATAAAAACCCTTTTTAAGCAATGTACGGCGGCGGTCGCCGTCTCTTTGGAGGCAATCCGAATGAGCAAATTTTTAGACAGATTTCGTTATTTTAAGCAGCTGGGTGATACCTTCGCAGGCGGTCATGGGCAAGAGCTCAATGTTAACCGTGATTGGGAAGATGGTTACCGCAGCCGCTGGCAGCATGATAAAATCGTGCGCTCTACCCACGGCGTTAACTGCACCGGTTCATGTAGCTGGAAAATTTACGTCAAAAATGGCCTTGTGACATGGGAAACACAACAAACTGACTACCCACGTACTCGCCCAGATTTACCTGACCACGAACCACGTGGTTGCCCGCGTGGTGCCAGCTATTCATGGTATTTATACAGTGCAAACCGCGTGAAATACCCGATGATGCGTAAGCGTTTATTGAAATTATGGCGCGATGCAAAAGCGGAACACCAAGACCCTGTTGCGGCGTGGTTATCCATCATTAGCGATCCAGAAAAAGCACAGAGTTACAAACAAGCCCGTGGTCGCGGTGGTTTTGTGCGCTCAAGTTGGCAGGAAGTGAACGAGTTAATTGCAGCGGCTAACGTGGCGACGATTAAAGAATTTGGCCCAGACCGTATTGTCGGTTTTTCACCAATCCCAGCGATGTCAATGGTGTCTTATGCATCAGGTGCCCGTTATTTGTCCCTCATCGGAGGGGCTTGCCTAAGCTTCTACGATTGGTACTGCGACTTACCGCCTGCATCCCCAATGACGTGGGGCGAGCAAACGGACGTGCCTGAATCGGCGGACTGGTATAACTCATCCTATATTATTGCTTGGGGCTCGAACGTCCCACAAACCCGTACGCCAGATGCTCACTTCTTTGCAGAAGTCCGCTACAAAGGGACGAAAACTGTTGCTGTCACGCCAGATTATGCAGAAATCACCAAATTCTGCGACCATTGGCTGAACCCAAAACAAGGGACAGACAGTGCCATGGCGATGGCGATGGGGCATGTCATCCTCAATGAGTTCCACGTCAAACGTGAAGCGGAATATTTCCGTGAATATGTTCGTACCTACACCGATATGCCAATGTTGGTGATGCTTGATAAACACGAAAATGGTACCTATGTTGCTGGTCGCATGCTGCGTGCTTCGGATCTCGTTGATTCTTTAGGCGAAGAGAAAAATGCTGAATGGAAAACTATCGCGCTTGATGAAGAAACAGGGGCTCTGTGTGCACCTCAAGGTTCTATGGGATTCCGTTGGGATGATAGCCAAAAATGGAACTTAGAACCGCGTGCAGGACAAGATGCACACCAGATCAAAATGCAGCTCAGCCTTGCGGACACGCACGATGAATTTGTTGAGGTTGGCTTCCCATACTTTGGAGGCTTAGAAAGCGAGCATTTCCAAAGCGTTGAACTAAAAGATGTTTTGCTGCACAAATTACCCGCGAAACGGATTCAGCTTGCCGATGGCAGCGAGTCACTGGTTACTAGCGTGTATGATTTGATGCTCGCTAACTACGGCATTGACCGTGGTTTCGGTGATGAAAATTGTGCTGTTGATTACGATGATATGAAAGCGTATTCCCCCGCATGGGCTGAAAAAGTCACTGGGGTAAGCCGCCAAAATATTATTCGTATCGCCCGTGAATTTGCGGATACCGCAGAGAAAACCCACGGTCGCGCCATGGTGATTGTTGGGGCAGGTATCAACCACTGGTACCACATGGACATGACTTACCGTGCCATTATCAACATGCTGATTTTCTGTGGCTGTGTGGGTCAAAGCGGCGGCGGTTGGTCGCACTATGTTGGGCAAGAAAAACTGCGCCCACAAACAGGCTGGACGCCACTAGCTTTTGGCCTTGATTGGCAACGTCCACCACGCCATATGAACAGCACATCATTCTTTTATAACCATTCAAGTCAATGGCGTTATGAAACCGTAGGGACGCAAGAGCTACTTTCACCTTTAGCGGATAAAAAAGCATTCAGCGGCAGTTTAGTGGACATGAATGTGCGTGCGGAAAGAATGGGTTGGTTGCCATCAGCACCGCAGTTAAGTGTTAACCCAATCAATATTGCTAAACAGGCACAAGACGCTGGGCTTTCCCCTGTAGATTATACCGTTAAGCAATTGAAAGACGGGAATATTCGTTTTGCGGCAGAACAGCCAGATGCCCCACAAAACTTCCCTCGTAACCTATTTATTTGGCGCTCAAACTTATTGGGTTCCGCAGGGAAAGGCCATGAATATTTATTGAAATATTTATTGGGTACCGAAAATGGTATTCAAGGCAAAGACTTAGGTCAACAAGGCGGTGTGAAGCCAGAAGAAGTGGAATGGCAAGATACAGCGGCACAAGGAAAAGTGGACTTAGTCGTGACTCTCGATTTCAGAATGTCGAGCACCTGCCTGTTCTCTGACGTTATTTTACCGACCGCCACTTGGTATGAAAAAGACGATATGAATACCTCGGATATGCATCCGTTTATTCACCCGTTATCCGCTGCGGTTGACCCTGCTTGGGAATCGAAAAGCGACTGGGAAATCTACAAAGGCATTGCGAAAGCCTTCTCCGACGTCAGTGTCGGTCACCTAGGCAAAGAAACCGATGTCGTTACACTGCCGATTCAGCACGACAGTAAAGCTGAAATGGCGCAGCCTTTTGATGTGAGAGATTGGAAAAAAGGCGAGTGTGAGCTGATCCCCGGAAAAACTGCGCCGCACATTATTTGTGTTGAACGTGACTACCCCAATACTTACGCGCGTTTTACCTCTCTTGGCCCATTAATGGACCAATTAGGGAACGGTGGGAAAGGCATCAGTTGGAATACGCAAGATGAAGTTGATCTCCTGAAAAAGCTGAACAAAATCCAGCCAGAAGGAGCCAATGCAGGCCGCCCTAAAATTGACACAGCCATTGATGCAGCCGAGGTGATTTTAACCTTAGCACCTGAAACGAATGGGCAAGTGGCAGTGAAAGCGTGGGATGCATTAAGTAAGGTCACAGGGCGCGACCATACGCATTTAGCACGCTACAAAGAAGATGAGAAAATTCGCTTCCGCGATATTGTGGCACAACCGCGTAAGATCATTTCCAGCCCAACGTGGTCAGGTTTAGAAGACGAACATGTTTCTTACAACGCTTGTTATACCAACGTTCATGAGATGATCCCATGGCGCACACTCAGTGGTCGTCAGCAGTTATATCAAGACCATGAATGGATGCGTGCCTTCGGTGAAAGCCTCGTGGTGTATCGTCCGCCAATTGATACGCGTGCAGCTCAGCCATTAATGGGTAAAAAATCCAATGGTTACCCTGAAAAAGCGCTGAATTTCCTGACGCCACACCAAAAATGGGGGATCCACTCCACTTATAGCGACAACTTATTGATGTTGACACTCGGCCGCGGTGGCCCTGTGGTTTGGCTAAGTGAGGACGATGCCCGCGAATTAGGTATTGAAGATAACGATTGGGTTGAAGCGTTCAACAGTAATGGGGCATTGACAGCAAAAGCGATCGTCAGCCAACGGATCCCTGATGGCATGATCATGATGTACCACGCCCAAGAACGGTTGATCAATTTGCCGGGGTCAGAAATTACGGCACAACGTGGGGGAATTCATAATTCAGTAACACGTGTTTGCCCGAAACCTACCCATATGATTGGCGGTTACGCCCATCTGGCTTATAGCTTCAATTACTACGGAACCGTGGGTTCTAACCGTGATGAGTTTGTGGTTGTTCGCAAAATGAAACAGGTCGACTGGCTGGATGGGGAAAACGATGCCTATCAGCAGACCTTGAGCGGAAAGGAGAAAGCATAATGAAAATTCGTTCTCAAGTCGGCATGGTGCTAAACCTCGATAAATGTATTGGTTGCCATACGTGCTCAGTGACCTGTAAAAATGTCTGGACCAGTCGCGAAGGTGTTGAATACGCATGGTTTAATAACGTCGAAACTAAACCGGGCATCGGCTATCCCCACCACTGGGAAGATCAAGAAAAATGGAAAGGCGGCTGGATCCGCACCATTAAAGGCAAGCTGGTTCCACGCATGGGGAACAAAGTCGGCGTACTGTCTAAAATCTTTGCTAACCCTGATGTACCTGCTTTGGATGATTATTATGAGCCATTTAATTATGACTATGGTCATTTAAAAAATGCGAAAGAAGGTAAACATGTGCCAACTGCGCGTCCACGGTCGTTGATCACAGGCGAACGGATGAGCAATGTGAAAATGGGGCCTAACTGGGAAGATGACCTCGGTGGCGAATTTGCTAAGCGTGCCGCAGATAAAAACTTTGAGCACATCCAAAAAGAGATGTACGGGCAATTTGAAAATACATTCATGATGTATTTGCCACGCCTGTGTGAACATTGTTTGAACCCTGCTTGTGTCGCAACGTGCCCAAGTGGCGCGATATACAAACGCTCTGAAGACGGTATTGTTCTGATTGACCAAGATAAATGCCGTGGCTGGCGCATGTGCTTAACAGGCTGCCCGTACAAAAAAATCTACTTTAACTGGAAAAGCGGCAAGTCAGAAAAATGTATTTTCTGTTACCCACGCATTGAATCTGGCATGCCAACAGTTTGCTCGGAAACTTGTGTTGGACGTATCCGTTATTTAGGTGTGTTGCTGTATGACGCCGATAAAATTGAGTCGGCGGCGAGTGTGGAAAAAGAGACAGATCTGTACCAAAGCCAGCTCGATGTATTCCTTGATCCACACGATCCTAAAGTGATTGAAGAAGCACAAAAACAAGGGATCCCATTAAGTGTTATCGATGCAGCACAGAAATCGCCAGTGTATAAAATGGCGATGGAGTGGAAGCTAGCGCTGCCGCTGCACCCTGAATATCGCACATTACCAATGGTGTGGTATGTGCCGCCTCTGTCACCCATTCAATCTGTCGCTGATTCGGGTTTATTGGCGAATAATGGCGTATTGCCTGATGTGGAAAGCCTGCGCATTCCGGTGCAGTACCTCGCCAATTTATTGACCGCGGGGGATACGAAACCTGTGCTGTTAGCACTAAAACGCATGTTAGCGATGCGCCATTATAAACGTGCCGAAACCGTGGAAAACGAGTGTGATACGAGTGCGTTGGAGCAAGTGGGATTAACGGAAGCGCAAGCACAAGAAATGTACCGTTACTTGGCGATTGCTAACTATGAAGACCGTTTTGTGATCCCATCCAGTCACCGTGAATTAGCGCGTGAAGCGTTCCCTGAAGCCAAAGCCTGTGGTTTTAGTTTTGGTGATGGCTGCCATGGTAGCGATAGCAAAACCAACTTGTTTAATAGCAGACGTATTGATGCCATTGATGTGACGCCAAAAACGACGCAGGAGAACACACTATGATGACGTTAAGAGTGATTTCTCGGCTGCTAGAGTACCCTTCAGAAGCGCTTTGGCAGCACCGTGATGAGTTAATTGAAGCGTTAGAGCAGTCGCATGAGTTACCTGTGACCCGAGCGGTTCAGCTGATGATGTTTGTGCGTGAATACCTCAATGAAAACTTGCTGGATATGCAGGCCCAATATTGTGAGCTGTTTGATAGAGGACGCGCGACATCGTTACTGTTATTCGAACATGTTCATGGGGAATCCCGCGACCGTGGTCAAGCGATGGTCGATTTAATGGGGCAGTACCAGCAACATGGCTTGCAAATCGATTGCAAAGAGCTGCCCGACCATTTGCCCATTTACTTGGAATATCTCACTGTTTTACCACAACAAGAAACCGTTGGGGGCTTACACGATATCGCGCCAATCTTAGCGTTATTAGGGGAGCGATTAAAACAGCGTGAAAGCCGCTTTGCGCGCTTGTTTGAGATATTACTCGAGTTATCCAATAGTGAAATTGCCACTGAGCACCTTAGCGAAAAAGTGGCATCAGAAGCACGGGATGACACACCTCAAGCCCTTGATGCGGTGTGGGAAGAGGAACAAGTGAAGTTTTTTGCGGATGAGAAAACCTGCGGTGGGGAAGTCACCGCTCATCAACACCGTTTTGCCAATGCCGTCACGCCACAATACTTGGATCTCGGCACGAGCAGCCATGTAGTAGGAGTGCAAAAATGAATTTTCTCAATCAATTCTTCTTCGATATCTACCCGTATATTGCAGGCACCGTGTTTATTGTCGGCAGCTGGCTGCGTTATGACTACGGTCAATACACGTGGCGTGCGGGCTCGAGCCAAATGTTAGATAAAAAGAATATGCGTCTGGCATCCAATTTGTTCCATTTGGGGATTATTGGGATTTTTGTCGGCCATTTTCTGGGGATGTTAACACCACATTGGATGTATGAATCTTTCCTACCAATGCATATCAAGCAGTTAATGGCGATGATTGGGGGCGGTTCTGCGGGGGTGATGATGTTAATTGGTGGAGCGATGTTATTGAAACGCCGATTAACTAACCCGCGTATTCGCGCGACATCTTCTTTTGGCGACATCATGATTATGGTGTTGCTGGTGGTACAAGTGTGTTTAGGGCTACTCACTATTCCATTTTCTGCGCAGCATATGGATGGCAGTGAAATGTTGAAATTAGTGGGATGGGCACAGTCTGTGGTGACATTCCATTGGGGGGCATCGAATTACCTTGAAGGCGTTGGCATCGTGTTCAAGTTACACATCGTGTTGGGGATGACAATATTCTTACTCTTCCCATTCTGCCGTTTAGTGCACATTTGGAGTGCACCTATCGAATACCTAAGTCGTCGGTATCAGTTGGTGAGAAATCGCCACTAAGTTCGGGTTTCACAGGGAAGTGAGCCAGTACATTGCTCTTGTGTAATTGATTCTTGTGTAAACAACAAATATCGCTATTTTGGCACCCCATCTAACATGTTAGGTGGGGTTTTTTTATGTTTATTTGCTACTGCGAGTTCGATATCGCCAAGGTGGCGAGAAACCTACTGGTATAATCCACTATGACGGTAATCAAAATAATTTCAGCTATATATTATCGCTTTGAACGTCTATTATTTTCTTTTAATTCAAGGCATAACATGACTCAAGAACGACAATTTAAAACCGTCCCCCCTGCTTTTCCTTGCCGATTTCAAACTTCATTTTTCAACCCGCTTAACCACCTCATTAACTACTCCCCCACCATCGGCTTGATGGATAAAACCGGAGCCGGAAAATCCTACCTCATCAACGCCCTATTCCAGTCTACCTTATCCCTCCGTCAGTAATGTCTCCGGCTGTACACAACAAGCCCAACACTTCAGTATGATGATAAACTGCCATACGCTCACCTTTATTGATTTACTCGGTGTGGAAGAAAGCATCGAACGAGATAGAGAATACCACCAGCTATATCGTAACTTATTACCGGAACTGGATTTTATTATCTGGGTACTCAAAGCCGATGACAGAGCGTGGTCTTCGGATGAACAGTGCCATCAATTTCTCACTGAGCAATGTGGTTAATCGCGGGCGAAAGCCTTGTGCTCTCATGCTTAGCTCAAGAGTTCAATGTTTCTGAACGCACGTTACAACGGGATTTACATGAGCGCTTGGCTTATTTAGGTGTAGAAGGTCGGCAAGGTTATTATCGCTTGTCCATCAATACGCTAAAAGCATACCGAGACAAAGATATTCTTACCTTTGTGAAACAGACTGGAATGACTCGGTTATTTCCGGGACTAGACAACCGCTTACTCGGATTAAACAGTGTTCATCACGCATCAATCTGACGTTTCTATTGATATTGATAGGAATTTATAATTAAGTTTGCTTGGGCGCAGTCATATGCCCTTTAATACCATTTATAGTTAGGATGTCATGACGTGCAATGAGGAATTTTTTATGAATAAAATCCATTTATTGGTTACAGCGAGTATGTTGACATTGAGTACGTTCGCAATGGCGGAAGAACAACGTTATGCGAGTATCACACATACGAGCTCAAATTTTATCAATCAAGGTTACTGTGGTTACTCATTTACTCTCGATAATGGCGGTAGTCATATGGTTTTAGACCATTCAGAATTTGATGCGCTTGAACTAACGTTACGAATGAAAGATAGGCAAGGAAAAATATTAGGAGATACGATACTGGAAGTGGAACCTTTTGGCGATTCTAGCGCAACGCGTGCCACCTTCACAGGATTGGAAATTCCGTGTGAGGATATCGCTGAGTTTGAAGTGGTTAAAGCGATGGAAAATCAGAACGGGCGTAAGGTTGAATTGCCGTTATCCATCTTTGAGGCCAATAATCCAGAGCTAGCGAAGATGTCGGTAGCAGGTAAAAAATAGTTTTTTACCTATCCCCCAAAGAAACGAGTGGCAGATAGAATGATCTGCCATTTTTGTTTTTTTGATTTGTCAGCTTTGAGCGAGATGCCGGCCTTATCATGTTTATCTATCGTGACGAGGTCTACAACGAGAACAGTGAGCACAAAGGGGGGGACAGAAGTCATTCTGGGTAAGCAGCGAAATGGACCTATCGGATCGGTGCGCCAGCCCTTCAATGGTCAGTGGTTACGATTTGATAACTACAGTGGACCTCAATTCGAAGAATATTAACCCTGAAAGCCAGGTTGCCCAGGCTTACTCAATTTCCTCTCTCAGATTGCTCTCATTACTTACTATATATCCCATCTAAAAACTTAAATATAATGGCATTTCAATCTTGAAATGCCATTATAATGTTTTCACTATTTTCAGAATTAATAAAGGAATGTCATGAAAGAGGATATTTTTTTTGAGCGTTGTGGCAATGGGCAAGGGGATACCTTGAATATTTTTATTCATGGTTACTCTGCCGCTTCAACTGAAAGTGATAGAGATAAGCTAAAAAACCATGTAGCTAAAGTAAATGCAAGTGATTCTAATATCTTCGCATTTTGGCCTAGCGGTTCGATGTTGAATAATTTCTCTGGCGCAGACCTTTTAGGGGTCGCCTTAAAACCAAACCCCTATCTTTTTGCCGTGAATGCCATATCATCTCAAATTGGTGGATTTAAAGCAGTCGAACAAAGTATCAGTAACTTGAAATATAAATTTTACGTTTTATTGGTTCGTTTTTTAAAAATAAATAGCAAGAAATATGAGGCTATAAATATATATTCTCATTCTCTTGGTGCTAGATTAATCATTGAATCTATTTTAGCAATGAGTGATGAATTTAAAAGTATAAATATAAATAATTTAATACTCATGGCAGGTGCAAGAAATCTAAGTAATGTTGAATGTAAAAAATTACTAACCGTGATATCTGGGAATATATACAACATTCACTCAGATGCCGATCTTGTTTTAAAAATCAAGCCTGACTTTGAAAAATGCATAGGTGCGCATCCGATTGTGATTGATGAGGAACTAAAAGGAAGAATTATGAACAGACCGTTTCACTCGCTAGGTCATCTTGATTATTGGGATAATGTTCATAAAATAATTAATCATTTGGATTTTAATAACAACTCAAGAAAAGAAGTCATGGTTGTCAGTAATAATAAACCCATGGAGTTCTGCTTGAAAGATGAATCTCTCTATAACGTAATATATTACTCATCAAACAAGGAAAGAGAGGTAATAGCTAAATTATTAAATAAAAGAAATAGTGCCTTTTCGGATAAAGAGCTTGAAACCCAGGCTTTAACAAATGAAATACAGTTGATGGGCGGGGATTCCATCGTAAACAAACTAAGAGGGAATGGTGTTAAATACAATGAAATATTGCGAGACATTTCCGATGAAATTGGAATAAAAAATATAAAAGAGAAAGCAGATTTCGAAATAGAAAGTATGATACTTGATGTAATGATGAATGATTTCAAAAAGGAAATATTAACAAACGGCATTAATAAGGATAAGTGTGAGGCAATAGTTAATGCTATTGATACTTATTTGATTGATAGTGACAATGATTTTATCGATGTGAACGTTTTCAATGATATTTATGATGTAACAGGTGGTTTTAGAACTATCCATTTTACTGGGCCTGCAACCCAGGTGTTGATTCCAATAGTTATTTTAATAAAGATCCTCAGAGGTCGCATTATTAAAAATAATGACTCTTTGATTAATTTTGTAGGATAATTTACTGAGCTATTTGAAGTGTAACAACTTCTGACCAGTCAAGCTCATAAGAAAATCACCTGTAAATAAGGTCTGCTAAGCATAATACGTGCATAAAGGGGGGCTTCCCCCCCCAGAGCAAGCCACATAACAAGCATGAAGAACTGTGCAAGTGACCTTCAATGGTTACAGTTTATCTATTATTCTGTACCACAATACAACTAATACTAAAATCCAGCCGCCAGAGAAACTTCCCAACAGCAGCCTAAATATTACTGATTGCTATTTCTAGCAAGTGTGCCGCAGATGAAGGTACTGGGCTATGAATGAGTTTTTTAGCAAACGCCAATTCATTTAATGTTTTCTTTGATCCCGTCACGAGAGATATTTCATTTATCATGCTCAATATTTCCGGTAAAAACAGCCTATCTATAAATTGAATTGGAATAATATTCTTTGCTGAGACTGTAATTTTAACTGACCAATAGCCCAGTATCCTGCAAAATCATTGTTACGACTGACAAAGCTTCCATTAATAGTATTAGCTATGCCACGAGGTTCAATTCTACGCGCCATGATATCCCCTCATTGTCTACAAAAAATTATTTTTGAGTTTATTCTTACCCGTTACTTCCGCTTTTGACACAGGGCTGATAATCAGCCCTGATAGATTTATACTTCAATTGACTCAGATATCTCCAATGCATCATCGACTTCAATGCCAAGGTAACGAACCATGCTTTCCAGTTTTTTATGTCCAAGTAATAGCTGAATTACACGAAGGTTCTTTGTTTTCTGGTAGCTCAGATACGGCTTGGTTCTGTGCATTGAATGCGTGCTGTATAACGAATTATCAAGGCCTAGCTTTTCAATCCAACCATGAAAAATACGGTTGTATTGTCTGGTAGAGATATGTTGAGCAGCTCCGACTCGGGATTGGAAAATATAATCAGTACTACGCAAGTGAGCCATTTTTATCCATGCAGCTATTGCATCTCTAGTTTCTTTAGTCAGCTCAAATTGGACAGGAATACCAGTCTTTTGTTGCAAGGCTGTTGCTCTGCTGGAGACTAAACTACCATATGCAACATCTGATACCTTCAACTTAACAAGATCACAGCCCCGAAGCTTACTATCCAAGGCTAAATTGAACAAAACTAAGTCGCGAATTTTCCCTTCCAACTCGAGTCTAATACGGATCCCCAGATGTGAGATATTTTAAGCGGTCGTTTTGCCCAATGATACGATCTTTATTCCACGGTGACTTAGACATAATTAAATCTCCTATGATGTAGAGATTTAATTATGGATGTTATCCCGAAAGAGCGAGAAGCAGTTATCTAAGTATTAAGTCAAAGTACAACATCTTGAGAATATTAATTTAACTGATATAACGTGATTACCGACCCGAAAGTCGGTAATTGTTAACATTGATAAATTTTTACCATGCGTAAGCTTCAGGTGCTTCCCCACCGAGACCGGGCCAGATGGTATCGAGAGCCTTGAGTGTTTCAGGCGATAACGTTATAGATAATGCTGAGAGATTCTGACGAAGCTGTTCAACGGTGCGTGGTCCGCTGAGGACGCTTGTTACCACTGGATTTTGTAATAGCCAAGCTAGCGCGATGTTTGACGGTGCTTCTCCTAGCTCATCACACAGTGTTTCCCACGCTTCCAGTTGTGGCCGTAAGCGATTGATTTGTGCTTGCAGCTGCGGTGTTGCTCGGCGGCCGCTGGCTATTTTCTTTAGCACACCGCCCAGAATTCCCATCCCTATCGGGCTCCAAGGGATCAACCCAATGTCGTAATGACGCAGCGCTGGAATGACTTCAAGCTCAACAGTACGCTGGGTCAGGTTGTAGAGACTCTGTTCAGATGCCAGTCCCAACAAGTTGCGTGCGTCAGCCTTACATTGTGCAGTAGCAATATCCCACCCAGCAAAGTTGCTGCTGCCGACATAGCTAATTTTACCCTCTCGGATCAACTGTTCCATGGCCTGCCAGATTTCTTCCCAAGGAGTGTTCCGGTCAATATGGTGCATTTGATAGAGATCGATATGATCGGTTTTCAGCCTCTTCAAACTAGCCTCACAGGCCCGGCGGATATGGTAAGCGGACAGATATTTGTCGTTTGGCCCCGTATCCATAGGTTGGTAAACCTTGGTGGCTAACACGATTCGATCTCGCTGGCCACTGCGCGCGAGCCAGTTACCGATGATTTCTTCAGATACCCCATAACCCTTTGCCATATCAGGTGACTGAGGGCCACCATAGACGTCAGCGGTATCGAAAAAGTTGATGCCTGCATCCACGGCTTCATCCATGATCCTGAAGCTAGTCGACTCATCCGTCAACTCACCGAAATTCATAGTACCAAGGCCGATGCGGCTCACTCGCAGGCCAGTACGACCTAGATGCTTATAGTTCATGGCAGATCCTCTTTAATTGAGTATGTTATTGCATTTTTTTATGAAGCAAATTGGTCAGTTTGCCAAAAGGGATCGCGTCAGTACGATCATACAAATCGAATTGACGGCCACGTGCATTTGAAACTACCTTTTAATTTCCTGCGTCACCTTATGGCTTTTATAAACATTATCGGCTCCACAAGCCAGACCTGCCGTAGAGGCCGAAAATGCACCGAGCAATAGCCCCAAAGCAAACGTCATTGATTTATGATGCTTTCCTTATCATTAAGCCAAGGTGGCATTATCAATGACAAATCGGTAATGAACATCCCCTCTGAGCATGCGTTCATAGGCATCATTAATTTGATCGGCGCGAATAAGCTCAATATCGGCAACAATGCCGTGTTTAGCACAGAAATCGAGCATCTCCTGAGTTTCAGGAATGCCACCAATCATCGACCCTGCAATAGAACGACGCTTCATGATGAGATTAAATACTTCCGGTGAGTCATGCGGTGTTGCTGGTGCACCCACTAAAGTCATCGTTCCGTCGCGTTTCAGTAGCGCAGTAAATATGTTCAGGTTATGCGGAGCAGCGACAGTATTCAGGATAAAATCAAAGCTCTTTGTATGGGCTTCCATTTCTTCTGCTTGGCGGGAGACAACCACCTCATCTGCACCGAGCGCTTTAGCTGCATCACGTTTGGACTCGGACGTGGTGAAAGCCACTACATGTGCGCCCATTGCGTGTGCCAGTTTGATCCCCATATGTCCCAGCCCTCCAATACCCACAACGCCAATC
The DNA here is from genome assembly GCF_020271745.1 of Providencia alcalifaciens. NCBI lineage: Bacteria > Pseudomonadati > Pseudomonadota > Gammaproteobacteria > Enterobacterales > Morganellaceae > Providencia > Providencia alcalifaciens. The sequence continues at coordinate 28,745 of NZ_CP084296.1, forward strand.
TTTTTACCAGGCCCCGCCTGCCAGTGACGCAGAGGTGAGTAAGTCGTAATTCCAGCGCACAGTAGCGGTGCAACGGCAGCTAGTTGTGATTCTGGATGAGTGACTCGCAGAACATAGCGCTCGTGCACCACTATTTGTTGTGAATATCCCCCCAACGTATGACCTGGTGAATCAGACGTTGGAAAGTTGTATGTTCCCGTCATATGGTCACAGTAGTTCTCCAGTCCGTCATCACAATCACCACATTGTCGACAGCTGTCGACAATACAGCCGACCCCGACAAGCTCCCCTGTACGAAAGCGGGAAACGTGATCGCCAACCGCCACTACGCGGCCGACAATTTCATGTCCTGGTACACAGGGGTAAAGTGTTCCTTCCCATTCAGCACGTACCTGATGAATATCCGAGTGACAGACGCCACAAAATGCGATCTCAATCTGAACGTCATGAGTACCTAGAGTGCGACGGACAATCTCCATCGATTCCAGCGGTAATGTGCTTGAATGAGCGCCATAAGCTTTAACTGCCATAGCATAACTCCTGTTTTTATGAATAGGTTTTGGTAAACGTATCTGCACGTGAGGTTAAAAAAATAAAAACAGCCGCAATAATCAGCATTCCAGCGCTGGCCAGAAAAGTGCTCTGGTAACCATGATGATCGAAAAGTAGGCCACCAACTGTTGAGCCAAATGCAATGGACAACTGGATCATCGCTACCATTAAGCCACCACCTGCTTCGGCATTTTGAGGAAAGGTGCGAGGAACCCAAGCCCACCATCCTACTGGCGCACCAGTAGAAATCAGTCCCCATAAACCAAGCAACGCAATCACAATAGCGACTTGGCTACCAAAGATAATCAATGCTAGTGCAGTGATAGCCATAGCTACAGGAATAGCCATTAAGGTCAGGTAGAATCTACGTTTCAGCACCTTATTAATAAGTGTGGTACCAATAAATCCCGTAATACCGATAACCAACAGCGTGAGAGTTACCGTTGATGAATCCACCTTTGTCACCATTTCGAGAAACGGTCGGATATAAGTAAATAAGGTAAATTGCCCCATAAAAAAGATGCCGACACCCAGCATGCCCAGTGTTACCACTCGGCGGCGAAATAGTGTGAAGACATTACCAACCTCGCGACGCTGCCGAATAACTGGCATGGAGGGTAGACTGAACAGTTGCCAACCAAATGCGACAATAGCGACAGGTATGAGACAAAAAAAGGCACCTCTCCAACCGATCACCGAACCGAGCCAACTACCTAAAGGGGCGGCAATGACTGTCGCCAATGCGTTGCCACTGTTAAAAATGGTAAGTGCCAACGGGATCCGGTGTACTGGCACTAAACGCATTGCCGTTGCCGCTGACATTGACCAAAAACCGCCAACCACAATACCTATCAGTGCGCGTCCTACCATATAGATGAAATAATTGGGAGCCATTGCAATGATTGCACCGGAAACCGCCATAATGCAGGTCAGGCCGAGCAGCAGGATTTTTCGGTTAAGCGAGCCAGCCAGTACGGAAATAAACAAACTGGTTACCACCGCAAATGCACCAGAAATGGCAATCCCCTGACCCGCCATGCCTTCGGTAACATCCAGTGACTGCGCCATCGGCGTCAGGAGGCTAACTGGCATAAATTCGGAGGCGATCAACACGAAGACGCACAACGTCATGGCAAAGACTCCACTCCAGTATGCAGGTGGGGTATTACTTTCGGTGACATTGTTTTTATACTCACCTTTTTGATTATTCATTGATGAATTTTCCGTGGTTAACCAGAGCTCTTTCTCAGTGTCTTTAGCATTAAATATGCGCTGAAGCGGCATGAGAAAGAGAGGTTGATAAAGATGTAAATGCAGTTCAAAAGCTACAGCTAATCTACAGCCCTAATATGTACTGTGAGTGGTCCGTGACGTTCGAGGAATGTGAGTCCAGAATCAATTTTACCTACTGGGATCAGTGAATTGGAGTAAGGTCTGCCCTGGATAAAAATAGCTAAATTACCCCAAGGGGCATAGAAGGTAATGTCCCCTGATTTCGGGATCATGCCGTCTGGAGCGTGTTCCATAGAAAGCATCCGTGGAAGTTCGCTAATGCGTTCAATTTCGGCATATTCTTCGAGTGTCAGATTAAGGGGGAGCATTGACGCAAAATCTCGTCCTGTAGGCGTATCAAAAAGGGTAGCATTGGTAATTTCCCCGTCTATAATGATCTGAATTTTCATAAATGATACTTGTTTCCCCCCTTTATCATTTTCATCCGCGATAACAAGCTGTGTAAAAAATTGCAGACTGATAAATAAGATCATCATTAGTGATGTTTTACAGTGCGGGCTTGACATAAAAGTTAAATTTAATGTTGTCTTTTTCATGTCATTATTGTTACAAATGTGCGGTAGCTTAACTAGCTAATGAATACTTAATGGCCTTATAAGCCTGACTTATAAATAGGCAGGTACACAGATGATCAAACGCAACCTCAGTGATTTACTTTCTTTTGTCATAGTGGCACGAGAGGGGAGCTTTACTCGCGCAGCAGCTCAGCTTGGCGTAACTCAGCCAGCACTGAGCCAAACGATTTCTGGGCTCGAAGAGCGTATGAAAATTCGTTTGCTAACGCGGACGACTCGCAGTGTTTCACCCACTGTGGCAGGTGAACGACTTTTGCATACTGTAGGGCATCTTATTGATGAAATAGAGTTTGAACTGGACATGCTAACTGCGCTAAGGGATAAACCAGCTGGGGTAGTCAGGATCACGTGCAGCCCCAATGTTCTAAAAACAACACTTCTGCCTAAATTGACGCCGTTATTGCGAGAATATCCGGATATCCATATTGAGTTCGACGCCAATCATGGGTTTCGTGACATCGTGGCGGACCGCTTTGATGCTGGTGTGCGGCTCGGAGATACTATCGATAAGGATATGATAGCGGTGCCTATCGGCCCTAAAATGCGTATGGCTGCAATGGCTTCTCCTGAATATTTCGCGCATCATCCAGCCCCTCAAACACCACGTGATCTTACTCAACATATCTGTATCAATGAGCGAATGGTACGTTCTGGAAAAATATATGCTTGGGAATTTGAACAGGCTAGCGGTAAATTCAGGGTCCGAGTTCAAGGTCAATTAACGTTTAATACATCCGAGCATGTTGTTGATGCGGCACTCTCTGGGCTCGGGATTGCTTTTTTGCCTGAAGAAGAATTTGGCACACATATGCAAGAAGGCAAGCTGATTCGCGTACTGGAGGAATGGTGCCTGCCATTCCCTGGTTACTATCTTTATTATCCCAGTCGTAAGCAACCTTCTCCGGCCTTTTCGCTTGTTGTTGATGCATTGCGCTTTAACCAGAAAATTAGCGATTAATTATTAGATAAATATTTCTGAATAGATATAAATGTCCGCTCTTGGCACTAAACAGCCCACATGTAAAATTCAAAGGGCTGTTTTGAGCGAACAGCGGACATTCCATTCACAACATGACGCATATCAACGTACAGAAGGATGCCCTGATAAAACTTCATGATTAAAGAATTAAAAAAAGCTTTCAAGAAACATCATGGACAGGGCTTGCTGCTGCACTGGGACATCATCAAATGGGAGCCGTTCTGATAGCCATAACACGGATCAGAATGGGTCTAAAAGCTCGCTTGCGGCTTTCCAGCCAACCCGAAGTACCGGAGCATTATAAGATGAAGGGATTGCAGATTCAGTTCGCTCAACAATGAGCCCACCTAAATTGATATAAAAGGATGCTGCTCTCTGATTATCCTCAAATACCCACAAATAAACCGGTGATTTATCATCTCTGGCTGCTATCCATGCAGCTGCATGTCGGAGTAGTTTTTTTCCAGCACCTTTCCCACGCAGTGCTGAACCAACATGCAGGCTGTCAATGTATGTTCCCCAGTCGGGGTCATGATGCAGCTTTACGCATATAAATCCTGAAACCACATCCTCTTTTTCTGCTACGAATACGGCATAGTTATCCGTTTTACTTTTGAAAAAGGAACGCCACTGAGAATGAAGTTCTTCATAGGCGTGGTTGTGGAGAAAATCTGAAGACATGATCCTGCTATACGTATCCCGCCATCCAGCTAAGTGCAGGTTTACAATCGCATCAATGTCTCCGTCACAACCTTTTCGTATCTGAACCATTTTATTCCATTCCTTAAATCTGTATCAAACTTACAACTCATGCAGCTACGGATGAGACATGTGCGGTCAAGACAGCTTCAACCTTCAGCATTTCACGCTGATTCAACAGATACAGCCAGCTTGCGTAAAAGATTATCCAACTGTTCGATTTCAGCCGACGTTAAACCTGCCATCAGTGTTCTTTGTGTATCGAGATGATCGACTATAAGTGTCTCAATAACATCAAAACCGTTATCGGTGAGCTGCACTATGGTTTTTCTTGCATCTTCCGGAGCCGCTACCCGTTCAACTAGGCCAGCCTTAACAAGCTGATCAATGCGATTTGTCATTGTTCCTGCCGTAATCATCATTGAATTAAGGAGGTCACCTGCTGAAAGAGCATAGGGCTTTCCTGAGCGACGCAAAGCAGAAAGAACGTCGAAGCCTGCAATATTAATTCCATATTTCATGGAATTACGCTCCTCTCTGGTCAAAATGGCTTTGCTAATTCGCGTTAGTCTCGCCAGTGGTCCTGTGGTGAGGGTGTCCAGTTCCGGGCGGGCGTCATTCCACTGTTTAATAATTCTGTCAACCTGATCCATAAAAATGCCTATCGCTAAGATTGTTTGACGTCGAAATAAAAATACTACATTATTTCGACATCAAAATAAATCGGTATTGTTCAATCATTATGTCTAAAGCCAAAGATATCATCTTAACTACGCTGGCTCCTATTATCTGGGGGACTACGTTTATTGTCACCGAAAAACTACTGCCTCATGGCTACCCGGTCACCACATCGGTGTTGCGAGCTTTGCCAGCAGGCCTACTGCTGATTGCGCTAACCCGCAGTATTCCTTACGGAATCTGGCTATGGCGTTCTTTCGTTCTGGGTGCCTTCAACTTTGCCATATTTTTGGTATTGCTTTTCAACACAGCCTACAGACTGCCAGGAGGCATAGCTTCCACTATCGGAGCAATATATCCGCTGGTAACCGTTGTTCTGGCATGGCTTATGCTGGGGCAACGCTTATCCCTTCGGAATATTCTGTCGGGGATCGCCGGCCTGACCGGCGTGGCCCTGATGGCTCTCAACAATACCGGTGCGCTCGATCCGGTGGGTGTTACTACTGCAGTTGCCAGCGCCGTTTCCCTTTCATTTGGCTTGGTATTGACAAAAAAATGGCATCCTCCTGTTTCCGCACTTGCCTTTACTGGCTGGCAGATGACTGCTGGCGGGATACTCCTGCTTCCTGTGGCACTGTGGTACGAGCCCGCCCTTCCAGCACTGAACCTGAAAAACATTACTGGCTTTTTATATCTGGGCCTGATCGGCGGTGCCGTCTCTTATTTTTTATGGTTCAGGGGGATTGCCCAACTGGGACCATTCATCGCTTCATCAATCGGTCTGGTGAGCACTCTAACTGCCCTCATTATCGGCGTGTTCTTTGCCGGTGAAACGTTGACCCTCCCGCAGATGGCTGGAATTGCACTGGTGATAGCCAGTGTGTGGGTGGCATCCGTTGCAAAAAAGTAATTCATCATCATTTCTATTAAGGAGAAATCAATGAAAAAGCTAATCACCAGTTCGCTGCTAGCTTCTGTAGTGACAGTTACTTCCGGTGCGGCTTCTGCACAGGAATATGTTTCTATCCGTTATCCTGACGGACGGCCAGACGTTGTCGGAATTGATAAAACCAATGAAATTCTGCATACCATCGGCGTTCATATTTCTACAGTGGATATCCCTGTAGCAGCCATACCTCTGTTAAAAAAATCCGAAACTGAACCCCTGAATGATGCCGACAAAAAAACGTTGATCAGTCAGTTCAGCATGACGCGTGAACAGTTACTCGATCAGATTAAACTGGCTGGGCGCGAGCCATCTGTACCAGACGGCGGTGTCATGTCCCGTGATGTGGATGGAGAAATCTATCCCAATATTAATGACATGAAATCAGCCGATGCTGAGGCTCGTAAATTTATTCTTGATAAATACGGCAGGCTGCACGTTAATTCGTCTGAAGATGGCGTTGCAATTGATGAAGTTATGACAGTGTTATCGGGTGGCCCTTTCCGCTGGGGCTTCACGCTTAAAGACGGCACGGTGATTCGCTTCCAGGTAAATACAATCAATATTCATGATAAAGCTGTGCGAGTCAGCTACTCAGGAATGGGCATGCACGCGGGGATCATAGACGCCAGTAATGGTCTGATGCTCGCTTACGCACATGGCCCTAAAGAGTTTGTCATGCGTTACAAAGGAGATGTTCCATATGCCAATCTGCTGGGAACTAACCCGTGGATCGATTACACCGGCACGATGCCAAAAGTGCTCGACAGCGTTAAACAATAACAGCTGAGTCAAGCGGGAGGTTGCCCCTTATGGAACGACTTCCCTTTTTTGAGATGCTCAGTGTTTACTCGCTATCAAGATCTCATGAAGCCTTAATTTGCACTTGTGTTCAGGGATACACATCCAAATTTACCGGTCCAACAAAAGGCACTACTCGACGAGATGTGTTAGTGACTCGTAATCCGATGTAAGGTGTACCCGCAATAAAATCAATCATGTTTATGTCAACAATACTCAAGAAGCGACACAGATCTCGCACTCGCGCTGGCACTTGCGATGCTTTTATTTCCCTGCCCTGTTCGATTCTCAAGAGTGTAAATCTTGCACCTTCGCCATAACCGACAACCGTTCCTTTTACTTGGTATTACAAAAGCAGGACTCAATCGCTTGGGCCATTGAGTCCTGTTCTTGGGGGGACCAACAAAGCTTAGAGGTATTAATAAATAGTTGTGCTATCACATCCCCTCATTAATGCGTGTTAGTTCACTAAATTAGAGTAATCTACGATAGTTAAGTTATTACCAATCATCCCAACTGATATTTCTTAAAGTTCTCGGCTTGTTCCAGCACACTTTTATACACTTCATCATTGGCCACTGGCGGGAAACCATAACGGTGTAACAATAAAATCAGGTCGACTTTCAGCTTCGCTTTAATATCGTCCCGGTTGCTCCAATCAGGGTATTGTGTGCTGTCATCGACAATTAGCTTCATGTCCTTAGCCAGTGCCAGCATTTTGTCATCATCATAAGTGAAATCGTATTTCTGGCACATATGCTGCAAAATATCGAGGAAGGCTTTCTCTTCCATATCGATACCAATATCTTTAAACGACATCATTTCAGTTTTGATGTTGTAAATCATATCCGCCATTTGTGCAGTGAAATCGTCGAACTCTTCACCATTGAGAACATCATTTTCTTTGCGTTGGTTATATTGCTCGACTAAGGCTTGAAAGCGCTTGGAGAAATTAATCCCTTGCAGCTGATTGACCTTTTGAAAATCACTAATCGCTTTTTGTAGCATCTTTTGCAGCAGTTGCATTTTAGTGTTCGGCAATTTGATTTTATTGATACGCGCCATGTATTCATCGTCAAAAATATCGATAGTCTCCGCTTTATCATCCCCTAAGGTGAAGATCTCTTCGACCCCTTCGGCTTTGAGGGCTTCGGCTATCATTTCGCGCACTTTTTGGTTCATCTGCGCCGTATCGGGTGCATCGCCTTTTGTTAACTTGTAGACAATGGAACGTACCGCCAAATAAAAATGGATATGTTCACGTTCATCTTGGGTGATATCTTCACTGCCTACACACACATCATAAGCGGCTTTCAACCGCTTCACTAAGCCCATAAAGCGCAGTTCAACTTTCTTAGTTTGCAAGATAAACTCAGCGGCTCTATTGAGGCAGTCTAATTGCCGTGTTGGCGAACCTGAAAAGTAATCGCGGCTATCAAATTTATGGAATACCTGTGAAAGCAGATTGAGGTGATTACGCACCTCAATGATGGATTGCTGAACATCTTCAAAGTTAGACTTATCGGCTTTTGAGTACATTGCTAGCGCCATATTCATGCGGCTTTTTATGCCGATATAGTCAACAACTAATCCTTTTTCTTTCCCTTCGAAACGGCGATTCACGCGGGATATGGTTTGAATAAGGTTATGTTTTTGCAACGGCTTATCAATGTAAATAGTATCCAACTCTGGTACGTCAAAGCCCGTCAGCCACATATCCACCACAATGGCGATTTTGAAGTTGGATTTCGGGTTCTTAAATTGCTTATCTAACTCTCTGCGGTAATCTTTCGTTCCCAGTAAGTTGTACATCGCCTCATGGTCATCTTTCCCACGGGTCATCACCATGTTGACCATCGGCAAACGCATCAATTCACTTTTCTCTTGCTCAGTCAGTTCCGCGCCGTCGATTGCCTGTTTCGCATCAAACCAATCAGGCTGTTGTAATTTCAGGCTCTGATAAAACGCATAGGCAATTTCACGGCTGGCGCAAACCACCATCGCTTTGCCTTTAATCGTCGAGCCTTCTTCCACGCGCTTTTCATAATGCTGCGCAAAATCCTTCGCTAGCGCATCAATACGGTCAGGATCTCCCAAGATGGAGTTCATGTTCGCCGTCGCTTTTTTGCTTTCTTCTATCTGATATTCGCTGGTGCCTTGGGCTTCACACTCTTGATAATAGCGTTCAATCTCTTCTAACTTGCTGTTATCAAGGGCGATTTTAGCCGCACGCCCTTCGTATACAATGCGTACGGTGATTTCATCATTCACCGATTCGGTCATGGTGTAGCTATCGATGGTTTCACCGAAGACATCTAAGGTGGCGTCGATAGGCGTACCCGTAAAGCCGACGTAAGTGGCATTCGGCAGTGAATCATGCAGATATTTGGCAAAACCGTAGGTCTTTTTAACCGTGCCGTCTTCTTGGTTGATAGTGATTTTTTGGTCGAGGTTGATTTGGCTACGGTGAGCTTCATCAGAAATACAGATAATATTACTGCGCTCAGAAAGTAGTTGAATATCTTCAGTAAATTTATGAATGGTGGTGAGGAACACCCCGCCACTGGCACGCCCTGCAAGCTTATCACGTAAATCTTGGCGGCTGGTAACTGGCACAATAATTTCATCGCCAATAAAGGCTTTTGCATTGCAAAACTGTTTTGCCAGTTGTTCATCAAGGTCGGTACGGTCGGTAATTAAAATAATGGTCGGGCTGGCAAAATCGACGCTTTTCATTAATAAGCGTGCTAAAAACTGCATGGTGTAGCTTTTACCGCAGCCTGTCGCGCCAAAGTAAGTGCCCCCTTTACCACTGCCGCCGATATTTTCACCCTCTGCGTTAATCTGTTTACGCTGTTTTTCGATGTTGTAATACAGCTTACGCGCCGCATAATACTGTGGGTAACGGCAGCACACTTTCACTTCATACTTGCTGGTATCAGGAAAGAAAATAAAGTTTTTCAGCACGTCCAATAAACGCACTGGATGGAATAACCCGCCAATCAAGGTATAAAGGCCATTGATACCTTGTTTTTCTGTTGATTCGTTACCGTTGACCTTGCGCCATGCATAATAGAATTCATAAGGGGCAAATAGGTTGCCCATTTTGTTATTCACGCCATCACTAAGAATACACAGGGCGTTATAAACAAACAGCTTAGGAATATCGCGACGATAACGGACACAAAGCTGTGTCCATGCATCAAATAAACTCGCCTCTTCCCCACGCACCGCCGATTTAAATTCGAATACCACCAGCGGTAAGCCATTGACGTATAAAATGGCATCAGGAATGCGCAGTTGTACCCCGCCATCACGAGCTTGCCCTTCTATTTCTAGCTGGTTAACTAGCCGATAGCGATTATTATCTGCTTCCGCTGCGATGTCTTCCCCTGCAAATAACCTCGCCAACTGGTCAGGCAAAGTTTGGCTATCAATCAGTTCGATATACAGGTCTTTTTGGTTGCGGTCTTCGCGCTTGAGTAAAAAGCCATTACTGAGCCAATGGCAGAAAGTTTTGTTGCTTTGATACAAATCACTGGCAGGCAAGGCCTGTAGCTGATGGAGGATAGAATTAATTTCACCATCGGTAATGCCATCCGCCTGATATTGCCTTGCAAGGTACTGACGTAAGTCATCCACTATCAGCACTTCACTGTTGTCTTTGCGCGGGATAGTGTTGCCGACATAATGCGGGTAGCAGGTTTTCCCTGCATTGTTTGCATGTTGTCCTAGCAGTTCAATTATCGCCTGTTCCAGTTTGGCTTCAGTAAAAATATGGCTCATATCAGTGGCTTCTTTTTCGTTTTATAATTTGTTTTTTATCGAGTTTTTTAATTAAGTAAGTTTAATCGAATAGATAACAAAAACCGCCTCACAATAAGAAAAATGTGAAGCGGTCGAATAAATTAGATGAGTGTTTCTTCTGGAATGTCTATTTTGATATCGTCTAAAGACAGCTCGCCGGAGATTAGTTTTGGGAGGAGCGTGTCGCGGAGTTGGGTTAATTCGCCAATTTCATATTGAGAACATTTTATTCGTTCTAATAACTGTCCACTCTGTTGTTGAAAGAGCTCAAGTATAAATTTATCTGGTTGAATAAATAAAACATTTGAAAATAATGTCGTATTCATATTCAAGGTTGTACTACCTCCACTAGCAAGATCATGAAAATGCTTATTTTTATTCAAAAGTGAAAAATAAAGATAATCTCTAAAATATTTATATTCAGGAACTACGCTATTAATTTGCTGATTGGTATGTGCAGATTTCGTTGTTATTGATACAAGGCCTACGGTTGCTATACTACTGACACAGATGCTGTCTTCAGGTATAAGCTTTTTAATCTGAGATTTACTACCTTCAAAACTAAGATTATCAAATGTCCTAGTAATAAATACATTACCATGCATATCAGGAATTTTAATAAATGGTACATCATTACCATAGAAACTATTTTCTTTCTTAGAAGGTGTTTTTCCACAAATTATATTACCAAAATCAGAAAGCTTTGATATTCTCCACCCTTTAGGCACCCACCCCCCAAGCCCTAACGCAGACTCTGTACATTCTTCAAAAGCATTAGGAAATAACTGCCGAATATCCTCTGATAACGGTTTAAAATTATCACTTTCACGCACCGCTTTACGCACTTCAACCCGACGCAGTAATTCATCAGAGAAAGCGAAATCCTGCTCAAAAAAGCCAGCATCAAGCGCGTTATCGATAATAGGGTCAAAATCCACAAACCATGATTTAAATAGGGTTTGCGCCATTTTTTCTAGGGTTTGGTTTATTTGACGATTGAGAGTGATTTTTTTATCAAAATGGTTAAGAACGTTAGCAATTCTATGTTGTTCTTCAACAGGTGGTACTTTAAACTTCAATCGTTCAAAAGTCTGGAGATTAATATTATCTTGAACAGAGCCAGTTGCTTGCCGCTGAATATCTTTTCTTAATTTTCTAAAGACATATTCAATAAAGTAGACATCAGCTTTATTTTTATCAGCAATAAAACCAATAACACTGTCAGGAAAACATGCTGGATACTGTAGAATTCCTGTCTCCGCTATGTTCGCCGCGATTGTTATACACATAGTGTCTGTAGGCCAAAGACGACTTTGAGCCAAACCAGCCTCAGAATATGTTTGCCCATGTGATGATATGCGTCCTTCAGAGGCTTTTATATCCCCTGTTTGGATAAAAGGATATTTTCCTCCATATAAGTGTTCTGCATATCTAGGCCGATGCCTTGAACGACCTCGTGCGACTTCGCCTAAATCAGATAGTTTTACCTCCTGCCAGCTATTATTCCCCATAACCCAACGCCTCCATATTTTTACGGATAGCCTTATCCAGCTCTGCCGCTTCATCCATCTGGCGATAAAGGGTTTGGGTCAGTTCTTGCATTTTCGTTTCAAACGCCACACCGTCATCTTCAACCTCCGCAGCGCCCACATACCGTCCCGGCGTTAATACAAAATCATTGGCCTTAATATCCTCAATAGAGGCAACCTTGCAAAAGCCCGCCCTATCTTGATACTGCTTAATTCCGATTTCTTCGGCGGTGACACGGCGTTTTAATTCACTTTCACTACTGCGCCATGCGTGGAAGGTATCCGCGATAGTGGCAATATCTTTCGCTGTGAGCTCTTTTTGCGTACGGCTGATCATGGTGCCGAGGTTGCGGGCATCGATAAACAAGGTTTCCCCTTGGCGATCACGATAGCCATATTTGGCACTGGCTTGTTTACTTTTACTGATAAACCACAGGCAAACTGGGATTGGCGTGGTAAAAAAGAGCTGACCGGGCAAAGCAATCATGCACTCAATACGGTCATCTTCAATCAGCTTTTGGCGAATCTCCCCTTCACCGCTGGTATTCGAGCTCATCGAACCATTCGCTAATACAAACCCCGCCACACCGTCTTCACTGAGCTTAGACAGCATATGCAAGATCCACGCATAGTTGGCGTTGCCCGTCGGCGGGGTGCGGAAACCGGCAAAACGTGGGTCATTGGTAAGCTCGGCTTCATTACGCCAATCTTTTAAGTTAAACGGCGGATTCGCCATAATAAAGTCGGCTTTCAGATCAGGGTGCTGGTCAGCAAAAAAGGTATCCGCTGGGCGTTCACCTAAGTTGCCCGTTAAGCCCCTCACCGCCAAGTTCATTTTTGCCAGTTTATAGGTGGTACTGGTGAGCTCCTGCCCATAAATCGCAATATCTTTACTTTTCCCTTGGTGGCTTTCGACAAATTTCAACGATTGCACAAACATACCACCCGAGCCGCAGCACGGGTCATACACTTTGCCTTGATAAGGTTCAAGCATTTCAGCCAGCAATGTCACGACCGATTTCGGGGTATAGAACTCGCCGCCGCCCTTACCTTCGCTAGCCGCAAAGCGCCCTAAGAAATATTCGTAAACCCGCCCCACCAGATCTTCTTCCCCTACGCCACATTCGGTGGCAAGGGTATCGATATTTTCAATACTATCGATAAGTGATGCGAGCCTTTTCGGCTCTAACCCTTGGCGGGAGAAATAGTTATCTGGCAATGCGCCCGTCAGTGATGCGTTGCTTTTTTCGATGGTAGATAACGCGGTATCAATAATCACGGCGATATCATCTTGTTTTGCACGATCTTTGACATAAGACCAACGGGATACTTGCGGTAAATAGAAAACATTATCTTGTTGATAGAAAACATCCATATCAACAAAGGCTTCCTGACCATTAGCAATTAATTGGTTACGCTTGGCTTCGAATTTATCACTGATAAATTTCAGGAACACCAAACTAAGTACTACATGCTTATATTCAGAGGATTCAACGCTACCACGCAGTTGATTAGCAGTATCCCAAAGCGTTTCTTCAAAGCCTTTGGTGGGTTTTTTCGCGGGAGATTTAGCCATGTCGGTAGTTTCTCTTTTCTTATCAGTTATTATCGGAAAGCGCTGAGTTAGTGTCGGTTATTTTTTCGCTAACTGCCGATAATATATACAAAATAGGTTTGGCTAAGATTATCTCATAAAATCAGGTAGGTTTGGGCTGCTAACGCTAAAATTATATCCACCTTTTTAGCTCAGTATTCATTGCTCAGGGTTAAAAGGATCGTCCATTTAGGAAACCATTTGAATAACTCAACATTATCCCCTAAAAAACGATAGCAATAGATAAGCTAGACAGGCGCCGTAAAGGATAACAAAAATTAAGTAGGTAATGATTTTTTCTTGCTACCTTTACTGTATGACTTGAATTGATATTCCATATAATCCGTGTACCGCTAAAAATACGACACAATTGATTAAGTTAAACGTGCCTGCTGCGGCAATAATAATGACCGGCACTATTTTGAGCGAATATTTCAATTGTAAGTATCCCGCATAATCAATCTGCCAACGAAGGAGATAGCTATGGGCAAAGCTCGTTTTACTGAGCATCAGATCATCGCTGTGATTAAGTCGGTTGAAGTCGGACGAACTGTGAAAGATGTCTACCGGGGGCCAGCATTTCTTACTCAGTCACAAAGTGGAAACCGGCTGCGGTTTATGAATGCCGAAAAAGGCAGTCATACCGCAGCCTTAGTGTCAGCAAGGCGAAATAAAATGGCCAGAATTTAATGAGGGTACAGACATCAAAATATCCTCATAATGTGCCACTTTATTGATTGAGGTTCCTAACCATGAGCACTTTCTGAACTTCATGCTAATAATATGTAACGTTTGTATATACGTACAGGAAATCATCAAAAAAGTGGGGCTTGTTAATCCAAAATTGAAGTTCAGTCAAAAATTGGCTTATGCTCCACTTTGATAGCTGCAATGAGTAACTCTGTGTAAATACACTTTAAAAGACGCCTAGACTGTATTTTACCAGGATTCTAAAACTAAAATCCCATTCGTATTAAAAGTACCAGATGAAGATGCTGTTCCAGCTAAGGCTGCATTCACATTAAAATCACGAGATGTTAGATTCTCCAATTCGATTGCGGTTCCATTGGCTTGTATTTCTTTTCCATCTAGGGATATCGATGCTAAAACACCATTACCAAAATCTAACTTTCCATTAGATGCGCTAGCACTCGTCAAACGTAAAGTATAGTTACTTGCAGCCCCTTGAGTACAATTTATTGATAATGAAGAACTTTTATTTAATCCGGATGCATTCAAACTTGTTGATGAAAAATTAAATGTCAAGTCTTGATTATTTAAATGGCACGATGATATTTCAATAGGAACATCAGTGAAGCTTCCATTTACTGGTGTCCCAAGACAAACAGCTCGTGGTGAAGAAAGATTATTGCAACAGAAATTACCATAATGAGGTCTACCAATAGAATTAAACATAACTCCTGAAATATCGCTTTTAGGAATATATGATTCTGGTGAAGTATAAGGATACATTCTCATGCCGGAGCTGAAAACCTCATTAAAAGTAGCGATTATTTCTTTTCTTTCGGATTCCGACAACACATATGAATCAGACGGGAAAGGACATACTGGTCGTTCATAATACTGAACCCCTAGCCGTATACCAATAGGCGTTATATAATACATCTTGATGATATCAACAGAACCTGAACTTACACCTACAACTTCAAGCCTAATTGCGCTTTCATCTAAAGTACCATACGCAACTAAGTCATACGATTCATCACTGATAAACTTAGTTTTAATCTCTGCATTAACATTGATAGAAAAAAAAAGGAGAACAAATAATAATCTCATTTCACTATACCTTTATTTAAATCTAAACACACACTGAGTGCTCTTTATTAACCTATATTAGTTAAATATATTTATTTTTTAAAATTATTCACTCAATATTTATTGAAATACTGGAGTAATAATTTTTGTAAATTTTTGAATTTATGATTTACAAAAAATACCAAAATTTTTTGGGTTAAATTTACAAACACATTAACTTCAATCTAATGTAGTATTAGAAATCTTCATGTTTAAAAAACACGATTAATTTATTCATAATCTAATAAAAAATTGCTTATCACTGCGAATTTACCTCGCGCTATAGTTATGCTTCCCTTCATGATGAATCTATTGAAAATCAATATTCAAAGCTCCTGTTACCGTAAAATCCCCTTCCAATTCAGCACCTGTTCGTTTTACGGGAACAGCAAATAATCGCTTTAATTTATTCATGGCAGTAAAAATACTTTCTTGAAAAACTCACCCGTTGACATATTAAATATGGTCAAAATCTGAATTAATGTCCCCACAGAAACATTACATTCGCCACACTCATAGCAAGATACTTGCTGTTGAGACAGACATAATAGTAGGTCGAGGTCTTTTCCACTCAATATTTTTTTCATTGCCGACGAGTTTCTATTCACATAGAAGAGACAAAAATAAAATGATAAGCACATCAACTTCCTAAATAGATAACTTTAGCCTCTAAGGCTATTATCTTCATATTAATCCCACTTGTTACTATAACTATTTAAATATGCTCTGTATGCTAAGAGGTATATAATTTAAATAATTATTTAATAAAAATCAAATTATGTGAAATTTATAAAAAAAGATAACATTATGAAATAACACCAATATGGCGTGACGTAATTTAATCAAATCAACAATTATAATTAGTTACGAAATGTCCATTTATGACAATCTATTAAAGATGGTGTTTTTAGCTAAAAAAACCACAATAAGACGATAAAAAAAATTATAAACCTAATATTTACATAATATTATAATCTATTCTGTATGGAAAAATTAGTATGTTCGTTCTTAATCAATTTCTTGATCATAAAGTTCCATCAAAATTAAATATTAAATTTCGCTCAATAGCACATTAAATACTCAGTTAACACCTTTTATTTAAATGTGATTGTCTTATACAATTTTTGCATTTACTCCATATAATTCAATCTATTAACTGAAGTTTGTATATACGTACAGGAAATCATCAAAAAAGTGGGGCTTGTTAATCCAAAATTGAAGTTCAGTCAAAAATTGGCTTATGCTCCACTTTGATAGCTGCAATGAGTAACTCTGTGTAAATACACTTTAAAAGACGCCTAGACTGTATTTTACCAGGATTCTAAAACTAAAATCCCATTCGTATTAAAAGTACCAGATGAAGATGCTGTTCCAGCTAAGGCTGCATTCACATTAAAATCACGAGATGTTAGATTCTCCAATTCGATTGCGGTTCCATTGGCTTGTATTTCTTTTCCATCTATGGATATCGATGCTAAAACACCATTACCAAAATCTAACTTTCCATTAGATGCGCTAGCACTCGTTAAACGTAAAGTATAGTTACTTGCAGCCCCTTGAGTACAATTTATTGATAATGAAGAACTTTTATTTAATCCGGATGCATTCAAACTTGTTGATGAAAAATTAAATGTCAAGTCTTGATTATTTAAATGGCACGATGATATTTCAATAGGAACATCAGTGAAGCTTCCATTTACTGGTGTCCCAAGACAAACAGTTCGTGGTGAAGAAAGATTATTGCAACAGAAATTACCATAATGAGGTCTACCAATAGAATTAAACACAACTCCTGAAATATCGCTTTTAGGAATATATGATTCTGGTGAAGTATGAGGATACATTCTCATGCCGGAGCTGAAAGCCTCATTAAAAGTAGCGATTACTTCTTTTCTTTCGGATTCCGACAACACATATGAATCAAACGGTAAAGGACATACTGGTCGTTCATAATACTGAGGCCCTAGCCGTATACCAATAGGCGTCATATAATACATCTTGATGAGAGCAACAGTACCTGAACTTTCACCTACAACTTCAAGCCTAATTGCGCTTTCATCTAAAGTACCATACGCAACTAAGTCATACGATTCATCACTGATAAACTTAGTTTTAATCTCTGCATTAACATTGATAGAAAAAAAAAGGAGAACAAATAATAATCTCATTTCACTATACCTTTATTTAAATCTAAACACACACTGAGTGCTCTTTATTAACCTATATTAGTTAAATATATTTATTTTTTTAAAATTATTCACTCAATATTTATTTAAATACTGGAGTAATAGTTTTTGTAAGTTTTTGAATTTATGATTTACAAAAAACACCAAAATTTTTTGGGTTAAATTTATAAACACATTAACTTCAATCTAATGTAGTATTAGAAATCTTCATGTTTAAAAAACCACGATTAATTTATTCATAATCTAATAAAAAATTGCTTACCACTGCGAATTTACCTCGCGCTATAGTTATGCTTCCCTTCATGATGAATCTATTGAAAATCAATATTCAAAGCTCCTGTTACCGTAAAATCCCCTTCCAATTCAGCACCTGTTCGTTTTACGGGAACAGCAAATAATCGCTTTAATTTATTCATGGCAGTAAAAATACTTTCTTGAAAAACTCACCCGTTGACATATTAAATATGGTCAAAATCTGAATTAATGTCCCCACAGAAACATTACATTCGCCACACTCATAGCAAGATACTTGCTGTTGAGACAGACATAATAGTAGGTCGAGGTCTTTTCCACTCAATATTTTTTTCATTGCCGACGAGCTTCTATTCACATAGAAGAGGCAAAAATAAAATGATAAGCACATCAACTTCCTAAATAGATAACTTTAGCCTCTAAGGCTATTATCTTCATATTAATCCCACTTGTTACTATAACTATTTAAATATGCTCTGTATGCTAAGAGGTATATAATTTAAAGAATTATTTAATAAAAATCAAATTATGTGAAATTTATAAAAAAAGATAACATTATGAAATAACACCAATATGGCGTAACGCAATTTAATCAAATCAACAATTATAATTAGTTACGAAATATCCACTTATGACAATCTATTAACGATGGTGTTTTTAGCTAAAAAAATCATAATAAGACGGTAAAAAAAAATTATAAACCTAATATTTACATAATATTATAATCTATTCTTCACGGAAAAATTAGTATGTTCGTTCTTAATGAATTTCTTGATCATAAAGTTCCATCAAAATTAAATATTAAATTTCGCTCAATAGCACATTAAATACTCAGTTAACACCTTTTATTTAAATGTGATTGTCTTATACAATCCCTGCATTTACTCCATATAATTCAATCTATTCACTGAAATTAGTACAGGACCATTATCGACTCGGATCTACTTTAGTAACCCTCTTTCGGTTTTTAAATGGTCAACCCCCTGATGACACGTTCGGTTTTTTTACACGAGCCTATTCGCTGACGGTAAAACGAGGATCGTGACAACAACGTCAGATTGCAAGCCTTACTGACTGGTAAGTATCCCGCATAATCAATCTGCCAACGAAGGAGATAGCTATGGGCAAAGCTCGTTTTACTGAGCATCAGATCATCGCTGTGATTAAGTCGGTTGAAGTCGGACGAACTGTGAAAGATGTCTACCGGGAGGCCAGCATTTCTTACTCAGTCACAAAGTGGAAACCGGCTGCGGTTTATGAATGCAGAAAAAGGCAGTCATACCGCAGCCTTACTGTCAGCATGGCGAAATAAAATGGCTAGAATTTAATGAGGGTACAGACATCAAAATATCCTCATAATGTGCCACTTTATTGATTGAGGTTCCTAACCATGAGCACTTTCTGAACTTCATGCTAATAATATGTAGCGTTTGTATATACGTACAGGAAATCATCAAAAAAGTGGGGCTTGTTAATCCAAAATTGAAGTTCAGTCAAAAATTGGCTTATGCTCCACTTTGATAGCTGCAATGAGTAACTCTGTGTAAATACACTTTAAAAGAAGCCTAGACTGTATTTTACCAGGATTCTAAAACTAAAATCCCATTCGTATTAAAAGTACCAGATGAAGATGCCGTTCCAGCTAAGGCTGCATTCACATTAAAATCACGAGATGTTAGATTCTCCAATTCGATTGCGGTTCCATTGGCTTGTATTTCTTTTCCATCTATGGATATTGATGCTAAAACACCATTACCAAAATCTAACTTTCCATTAGATGCGCTAGCACTCGTTAAACGTAAAGTATAGTTACTTGCAGCCCCTTGAGTACAATTTATTGATA
Organism: Providencia alcalifaciens; assembly: GCF_020271745.1. Lineage (NCBI taxonomy): Bacteria > Pseudomonadati > Pseudomonadota > Gammaproteobacteria > Enterobacterales > Morganellaceae > Providencia > Providencia alcalifaciens. The sequence goes on from NZ_CP084296.1 coordinate 48,294, forward strand.
ATGAAGAACTTTTATTTAATCCGGATGCATTCAAACTTGTTGATGAAAAATTAAATGTCAAGTCTTGATTATTTAAATGGCACGATGATATTTCAATAGGAACATCAGTGAAGCTTCCATTTACTGGTGTCCCAAGACAAACAGTTCGTGATGAAGAAAGATTATTGCAACAGAAATTACCATAATGAGGTCTACCAATAGAATTAAACATAACTCCTGAAATATCGCTTTTAGGAATATATGATTCTGGTGAAGTATGAGGATACATTCTCATGCCGGAGCTGAAAGCCTCATTAAAAGTAGCGATTACTTCTTTTCTTTCGTATTCCGACAACTCATATGAATCATACGGGAAAGGATCATATAAATCAAACGGTAAAGGACATACTGGTCGTTCATAATACTGAGGCCCTAGCCGTACACCAATAGGCGTCATATAATACATCTTGATGAGACCAACAGTACCTGGACTTTCACCTACAACTTCAAGCCTAATTGCGCTTTCATCTAAAGTACCATACGCAACTAAGTCATACGATTCATCACTGATAAACTTAGTTTTAATCTCTGCATTAACATTGATAGAAAAAAAAAGGAGAACAAATAATAATCTCATTTCACTATACCTTTATTTAAATCTAAACACACACTGAGTGCTCTTTATTAACCTATATTAGTTAAATATATTTATTTTTTAAAATTATTCACTCAATATTTATTGAAATACTGGAATAATAATTTTTGTAAATTTTTGAATTTATGACTTACAAAAAACACCAAAATTTTTTGGGTTAAATTTACAAACACATTAACTTCAATCTAATGTAGTATTAGAAATCTTCATGTTTAAAAAACCACGATTAATTTATTCACAATCTAATAAAAAATTGCTTACCACTGCGAATTTACCTCGCGCTATAGTTATGCTTCCCTTCATGATGAATCTATTGAAATCAATATTCAAAGCTCCTGTTACCGTAAAATCCCCTTCCAATTCAGCACCTGTTCGTTTTACGGGAACAGCAAATAATCGCTTTCGTTTATTCGTGGCAGTAAAAATACTTTCTTGAAAAATTCACCCGTTGACATATTAAACATGGTCAAAATTTGAATTAATGTCCCCACAGAAACATTACATTCGCCACACTCATAGCAAAATACTTGCTGTTGAGATAGACATAATAGTAGGTCGAGGTCTTTTCCACTCAATATTCTTTTTTTCATTGCCGACGAGTTTCTATTCACATAGAAGAGACAAAAATAAAATGATAAGCACATCAACTTCCTAAATAGATAACTTTAGCCTCTAAGGCTATTATCTTCATATTAATCCCACTTGTTACTATAACTATTTAAATATGCTCTATATGCCAAGAGGTATATAACTTAAAGAATTATTTAATAAAAATCAAATTATGTGAAATTTATAAAAAAAGATAAAATTATGAAATAACACCAATATAGCGTGACGTAATTTAATCAAATCAACAATTATAATTAGTTACGAAATGTCCATTTATGACAATCTATTAAAGATGGTGTTTTTAGCTAAAAAAAATCACAATAAGACGATAAAAAAAAATTATAAAACTAATATTTACATAATATTATAATCTATTCTGTATGGAAAAATTAGTATATTCGTTCTTAATCAATTTCTTGATCATAAAGTTCCATCAAAATTAAATATTAAATATTAAATATTAAATTTCGCTCAATAGCACATTAAATACTCAGTTAACACCTTTTATTTAAATGTGATTGTCTTATACAATTTTTGCATTTACTCCATATAATTCAATCTATTAACTGAAATTAGTACAGGGCCATTATCGACTCGGATCTACTTTAGTAACCCTCTTTCGGTTTTTAAATGGTCAACCCCCCTGATGACACGTTCGTTTTTTTTTACACGAGCCTATTCGCTGACGGTAAAACGAGGATCGTGACAACAACGTCAGATTGCAAGCCTTACTGACTGATAAGCCAGCCTCTTTTATGATGGAATACAGTATCTCTTTTCAGCCACTGCCAACTCTTTTTTGCAAAGCGCTTTTTCAGTTTCACGTTTTCATCTTCAAGCTCTTTTAATCGCTTTACATTATTAACTTCCATACCGCCATACTTTGATTAATTTATCATGTAAAAATCGAAGGCTGCTTCTATATTCCCATGATAAATTAATATAAATATAAATATAAATATAAATATAAATATAAATATAAATACTATTTATTAACCCCATATTTTTACACTCTGAAAAATCAGTTATTATTTTACTTAAAATTAAAATTAAACTTGAATTTTGATTTTAAAAAATTTATTACCCTTGATTCAAACTCCGCTAGCCCGCCAATTCATAATTAGCGGGCTTTTTATATCCTACGTTGTCTAATATTACCTAATGACTCCAACCACCTTAAGCATCACAAAAATCAATGGTGCATCATTTCATGCACAATATCCTTTCCTTTCATAGAATATGGATAATATGTTGGCCAATTCTCTAACTGAGTCAATAAAACCTCTTGAGATTCACTCCCCATATAAAGATGAAAATGCCCGGCTTTCTCTGGGGCAATAATATGATCACTAAACTGGATAAATTTAGGGGCTTGGCTGTTTTTATCTTTACATTCAAATAAATAACGGACGCCCTTCTTGCCTGAAGAATAATTTAAAACTCGGTAACCCGCATAATCATATTGACACTGAGCGACCTTATCGCCTCGGTGGAATTCAATAATATTGTTCTCAATACCAATCATATCCACATCGGTTTTATACCCTTTGGCATAATAATCTCGATACTCTTGCGCTGTTTTATCTTTATTCTTTGCAGCCTTATCCTGCATTACCGGATCTAACGTTCCATCTGAAAGATAAGGCTCCACAGATTGCCAAACACCGTCCCAATCACTCAATTTACGGTTTTTAACATTACTATCTTCGAAAATACCGTTTGCAGCATTACGTTGTGCTTCGGTCTGCGGCTTATCATGATGATGTCCATGCGCCATCGCGGTGTGACTGAATAAACTGGCTAACACAAGCAGTGAAAGAATCTTCTTTGTCATTATTTTTCCTCTCTCGTTTGAACAAAATGCCCAAAACGCTTATTAAAGCGAGCAACATTCCCTTCCTGTGAATGGGTTTTCTGTTTCCCTGTATAAAACGGGTGTGAATGCGAGGAAACATCGAGAGGAACATATGGATAACTCCGTCCTTCAAACTCAATGGTTCTTTCTGTTTTTATGGTTGACCCAACCTTGAAATAAGCATCTGCCGCGGTATCGTGAAAGATCACTTCCCGGTAACTTGGATGAATATTTGGCTTCATCAATGGCTCCTTTTGTTATGTTATAATATAACATTAATATTTTTTAGCGCGATTGACTACTCTTTTTTAACCTTGTATTTTATGTGGGAAATACACGATAACCATCGGCTTAAGATGCATTGAAATAATTTGCACAGAATCCCATCAACAACAAATAAACTTGAATTTCCTTTATCTTGAACTCTGATCATGAAATTTCTTCATGTTGGAAATGAAATTAAGTCGCTTTAACTCCCCGCCCTGCTCTGGCATAAATTAAATATATTAACTTACTGGCTACATAAAAATTGATGAATGAGAAAACGTGCAACATCTCTGTAATCAAGAACTAAATGCCGTTTTCCTATTAGAGCTAGGATGCAAAAATCATGAATACAGAATTTACCTTTAATATTACCCGCAGCCTTTTTGATGAAAATTACAATCCATCGGAAAACACGCGAATTACCACCAACTTTGCGAATTTAGCCCGAGGGAAAAACCGCCAAGAAAACCTGCGTAACGCACTGGTGATGATCAACAACCGCTTCAATTCACTGGCGTATTGGGATAACCCTAAAAACGATCGCTATGCTGTTGAGTTGGAAATTATCTCTGTCGAGATGAATATTGAAGAAAATGGCAGTACCTTCCCTGTCATTGAAATATTAAAAACCAACATTATTGACAAAAAAACGCAGCAACGTACTGAAGGAATTGTGGGGAATAATTTTTCATCTTACGTACGGGATTATGATTTTAGCGTTTTACTCTTGGAACATAATAAAAACCAAGCAGAGTTTAGCATTCCGACTAAATTTGGCTGCCTGCATGGCAATATTTTTAAATCGTTTATTAATTCCAAAGAGTACAAAGCAAACTTTAATAAATCTCCAGTGATCTGTTTAAGTGTCTCAAATAGAGATACCTACCATCGCACTGGGAATCAACATCCTATATTAGGCATTGAATATCAGCCAAGTAATGCATCTTTAACGGAACAATACTTCGGCAAGATGGGCTTACAAGTCCGTTACTTTATGCCGAAAAATAGCGTTGCCCCTTTAGCCTTTTATTTTACGGGAGACTTGCTGAGCGACTACACCAACCTTGAGTTAATCAGCACTATTAGCACTATGGAAACATTCCAAAAAATTTATCGCCCTGAAATTTATAATGCCAACGCGGTGGCTGGTGAATGCTATCAACCGAGCTTAAATCAACAAGATTACTCATTAACCAAAATTGTTTATGACCGTGAAGAACGCAGCCAGCTTGCCATTGAACAAGGTAAATTTACTGAAGAGCACTTCATTAAACCTTACCAAACGATCCTTGAAAAATGGTCAGCAAGCTATTCAAGTTAATAAAACCGTTCGCTTTAATAAAACTCGCGCATTAATAAAAATAAAATAAAAGGTCACCTGCAATGAAAATATTATTACCCACTTCCACAGCCGGTAGCTTACCGAAACCATCTTGGTTAGCAGAACCAGAAAAACTCTGGTCGCCATGGAAATTGAGCAACGAAGAACTTATCGCGGGCAAACAAGATGCCCTGCGTTTATCACTGGACGATCAATTACGTGCGGGTATCGACATCGTGAGCGATGGCGAACAAACTCGCCAACACTTTGTCACCACTTTTATTGAACACTTGAGTGGCGTCGATTTTGAAAAACGCCAAGTGGTCAAAATTCGTGACCGTTACGATGCCAGCGTACCGACTGTTGTAGGCGCTGTTGCTCGCCAAAAACCAGTGTTTGTGGATGATGCCAAGTATCTGCGTCAACTCACTGACAAACCGATAAAATGGGCATTACCAGGTCCGATGACCATGATCGACACGCTCTATGATAGCCACTATAAAAGCCGCGAAAAATTAGCGTGGGAGTTTGCTAAAATCCTTAACCAAGAAGCCAGAGAGTTAGAAGCCGCTGGCGTCGATATAATCCAATTTGATGAACCCGCATTTAACGTATTTTTTGATGAAGTTAATGACTGGGGGATCGCTGCGCTCGAAAGAGCCATTGAAGGACTAAAATGCGAAACTGCGGTACATATCTGTTATGGTTATGGCATCAAAGCCAACACCGATTGGAAAAAAACGTTGGGCTCTGAGTGGCGACAATACGAAGAAGCTTTCCCGAAACTGCAAAGCTCAAATATCGATATCGTTTCACTGGAATGCCAAAACTCCAACGTCCCGATGGACTTGATTGAACTTATCCGCGGTAAAAAAGTCATGGTCGGCGCAATTGACGTGGCAACCAACACTGTCGAAACCCCGGAAGAAGTCGCCAATACATTGCGAAAAGCCCTGCAATTTGTTGATGCAGACAAACTTTACCCATCAACTAACTGTGGCATGGCACCATTATCTCGCGATGTTGCCAGAGGTAAACTCAACGCGTTAAGTGCAGGCGCAGAGATCATCCGCAAAGAACTTGGTGCAAAATAAATTAACCCAGATTTGGCGATCTTACCCATCGCCAAATATCAACGTTTTGAACTTTTCATCGCCACTCGCAACCCTTCTTCACATTTACTGAAAATTTCAGTGATTCTTTCAGTCATTATCACAGAATCCCTCGATCAATATTGCTGACTACGTATTTTCCCTTCTATACTTTTTTTACTCAAAAAGTGACTAATAACAAAATAACTGGAAGGAAATAATCATGAAATTATCTCTACTAGGATGTTTATTGGCAGCTTCATTTTCTCTGCACGCTTATGCCGCAAGCGAGCCACCAATCCGATTAGTGATCCACGGGGGAGCCGGTACCATTACCAAAAGCACCATTACTCCAGAACAAGAAAAAGAGTATCAAGCAAAACTAACCGAAGCCTTAGAAGCAGGCTATGCGGTACTCAACAAAGGTGGCAGCAGCCTTGATGCGGTACAAGCTTCTATTAACGTAATGGAGGATTCCCCACTATTTAATGCAGGAAAAGGTGCCGTATTTACCCATGAAGGTAAAAATGAAATGGATGCATCGATCATGGATGGCAGCAACCGTAAAGCGGGTGCTGTTGCTGGTGTCACCAATATTAAAAACCCGATTAATGCCGCATATGCCGTCATGACTAAAAGCCCTCATGTCATGATGGTTTCTAAAGGTGCCGAGCAATTCGCCGCGGAACAAGGTCTTGAAATCGTTGATCCATCGTATTTCCGAACTGATTTCCGTTGGCAGCAACTTCAAAAAGCCAAAGAAAAAGAGAAAGTGGTACTCGACCATGATGGTAAAACCGCCGCTCTCTTTGTTGACCCTATGATGTATGACTACAAATATGGCACTGTTGGCGCGGTCGCTCTCGATAAAAACGGTAATATCGCTGCTGGGACATCCACAGGTGGCATGACCAACAAACGCTTCGGTCGCGTCGGTGATTCCCCAATCATTGGTGCGGGGAACTACGCTGACAACAATACCGTCGCCGTTTCAGCCACAGGCTCCGGCGAGATGTTTATCCGTACGGCTACCGCCCATAATATCGCCGCCCAAGTCAAATACAACAAAACGCCTATCGACCAAGCCGCCCGCAATGCACTGGATGAAGTCAAAGAGCTAAACGGAAGTGGTGGTGTGATTGTGTTGGATAAATCCGGTAACTACGCGATGGAGTTTAATTCAGAAGGGATGTACCGTGGAACCATCGGTAATGATGGTAAACCTCAGGTCGCGATTTATAAAAACGATTAAGTTCCTCGCATTTAAACTCGCTACACCCTAAAAATAATAAAGCCCACCAATGTGGGCTTTATAAACGATATCTCTATAAGCACGTTTCTATAAACTATGTCTCTACGGACTATGTCTCTATAAACAATGGCTCTCAGCCCAATGACTTTTCAACTGAACCACTGGCTAAATACCCTTTATGGAACGCGGCTTGCCTTGGAGAGATACGTGCAACGGCCTCAGCTGAACAAGAGGCATCCACCAGCACAAAACTGGCATCATCCCCTTTCGCTGGCCACACTTGCTTGCCCTTTTCATCCAGTGGTAATACATTGCCCGTGGCAATAGCAAGGGAGCGAGATAATGCCAACTCATCAGGGCGCGTGTACAACTGCGCATATAAATTGGCTTTTTCTAACATATCTCCGAGACCAAATGGCGACCAGTGATCTATCACACTGTCAGTCCCTGTCATCACAAACACACCATTTTTATTCAGCGTTTTTAATGGCATATGTAGTGTACCGATAGGCACTGTCGACGCTATAGTGATCTGTTGCTCAGCCAAGCGTTTTGCCATCGCATCGGCATCTTCAGGATTTAGCATGGCTAACGCAAATGCATGACTAATCGTAACCTTGCCTCGCAAACTGCGGTTTTCATCAACTGTTTTTATCATATAGTTGATAGCCGCAAGTCCTGCGGGGCTGGTCTCATGCAGATGGATATCGACGCCTTTGTTATAGTCCAATGCAATCTGAAACATCGCATCAAGGGATTTTTCCATCGCACCATCGACATTAGTCGGGTCTAACCCACCCACATAGTGTGCCCCTGCTTGCATCGCTTCTCGCATCAAAGGCTCTGATTTTGAAAGCAGTAAACCATGTTGAGGGAAGGCCACAATTTCGCACGTGAAATCTTGCTGGCGCTTATCTAACACTGTTTGCAGTGCTTCAAGGTTTTTTAATCCAGAAACAGGCTCAATATTGCAATGACTGCGTGCGATGGTCGAACCGTGAGATTGAATTAAATCAATCAGCGCATGCGCCCTTTCTTGCGTAAAAGGCTGTAATTCAGGCAACATTTTCTGCTCAAGGGTTATCATATCCATAATGGTTTTACCTTCACGGGACTGTGGCGCTTGCCAAGGTCCTCCGTAAAAGGTTTTATCCAGATGAATATGCATATCTCGAAATGCAGGAAGCATCAATTTGCCTTGCGCACTGTACGCATTCAGAACGGCATTTGGGTGCTGTTTATTGGGTAACACCGCCACGATTTTGCCATCATTAATTTCGATGGTTTGTAATGCCGTTTGAGTTCCAGTCACTGTACCTTCACGGAAATTAAAGCCTGTTTCCAGCAACGCATCATCAAGATAATAATGTTTATCTGTGATACGAGAAACTCCGGACTGCGGTACGATTTGTGGCGCCGCACTCGCAGATACTGAACCTAATAATGTACAAGCCGCCACCACTTTTGCACCTGTCGTCAGAAACTCTCTACGACCAGATAACTGTTCTACATTCATAGCAACTCCTTATCATCGAGAGTTCGACCTCATCATATGAAGCCGAACGAGTGAGGCTTAGCCTTGAATAATATGGGTTCCCGTCTCACCGCGTAATGCCGCAGGTAGCGCTTCAGGCGTGGTAATAATCACGCGCTTACCGCCATTAGCGATAAACGATAAACTGGCTTCGATTTTCGGTAGCATGCTCCCCGCCGGGAAGTGCCCCTCTTCCATATAGCGCTGCATATCTGTCGTTGAGGTTTCACCAAGGGCTTTTTGTTCCGGTTTGCCAAAGTGAATACACACTTTTTCAACGCCCGTGGTGATGATTAAAATGTCCGCATTGAGCTCTTTCGCCAGTAGCGTGGTCGATAAATCTTTATCAATAACCGCATCCACACTTTGATAACCGCCCTGCCCATTATTCACAACAGGGATCCCTCCGCCGCCTGCCGCAACAACCACATAATCATGTTCGGTCAATGTACGAATTGCCGCTGACTCAATGACACGTTTCGGTTCAGGGGATGCCACCACACGGCGATATCCACGCCCAGAATCTTCAATAAAGTGCCAATCAGGATTTTCTTGCTGCAATACCTCCGCTTGCTCTTTACTGAAAAATGCGCCAATCGGCTTAGTCGGTGCAGCAAAGTTCGGGTCATTTTTATCGACTTCCACTTGAGTAACTACCGTTACTGCTTGGCGATGTTGCTGTTTAGCTAATACGTTAGTGAGTGCTTGTTGGACTAAATAACCAATCCCCCCTTGCGTATCCGCCACACAGTTTGCCAGAGGTGTCAGCGGTAAGCCTTCAGTCACATGAGCAATTTCAGCACGGCGCAAATCCAACCCTACCTGTGGCCCATTACCGTGAGTCAGCACAATATTGTAATTGCCCTTGAGCATATCGCTGATGTGCTGAGCCACTTCTTGAACCGCTTTTTCTTGAGCTTCAATGGATTGGCTGCTGTTATCTTTAATAATACTGTTGCCCCCGATGGCAACAACCACGAGTTCTTTCATGATTAAGGATCCTGATACCGATAATTTAGCAGATAGCAGGTGCACCGCGTGCACCCACTATATGGATTGGCGTATTACGCTGATTTGCTGAGCTTTTCAGCTTTTTCAGCTTGTTGCTGCTCCACTGATTGGCGACCATCTAAAAAATGTTTGATAACAAACAAAGCCGCCATCATGAGGTATGCGTAGACAAACATCAATGTTGAACCTGTCGCAATTCCCACTGCCGGAGAATGAATGATACCGAAAAAGACCAGAACCGCACCCACTGCCGCCGCAATCGCACCACGTAACGGCTTGTTTAAGATAGCGAAGATAGCGATACAGCCCCATAACATACTTGCCAGCGGTGCGCCGTTACCTAAGTGAACCAGACCTTGATAGTAAACACCTTTATGTAACAGAACTTCCGTACCAATGGCGCTTGCAGACGTACCTGCCGCTCCCATGACACTATTAACCATCGTCAATGCCCAGTTCGCAATCCATGGGAATAGACAGATGAAAATCACAGGCACTTCGACTTTCGGTGTTTCTCGTACCACTTGGTTGGCTGTCACTACGCCGATAAACACTAAGATAGGGACAATGGCCGTCATTGGGATCACCGCGAGCATAAATGCTCCGATACCAAATAACGGGACGATAAACATGGTGATACCGGATGCTAAGGTATAACCCACACTCGCGCCCATCGCTTTCCAACCCGCATGACCCACATACACAGTCACAGGGAATGGGTTACCCAGCACGACACCCACGGTTGAAGATAAACCGTTTGCTAACATCACTTTACGTGTGTTGTATTCATCACCCGCTGCGTGAGCACTTTCAATATTTTCAAGGTCGAAGATATAGTTCGCTAAACCTAAAGGTACCGCTGAGGCCAAGTACGGCAGTGCGTGAGGTAAACCTTGGAAGAAGCTATCCACATGGATACTTGGCGGGTTAAAACCAAATGATGCCATTGACGCTGTAATCGCTTCCGGGCTTTGTAAGCCAGAAATCCATGCTAGGGCAGAACCTGCGATAAGCAGTAACAACCCAGTAGGAATACGTGCAAAGATCGGCTTTTTACCAAACCAGTTGATGAAAATTAACAGCAGGACAATAAACGAAACCGTTGGTGCTTCAAATGCTTGTAGCATCGGGTTCATTGCCAGTAACAATAATCCGAGACCCGATAAGCACGATAATAAGACGGTACGTGGGATCATCTTACGGATGGTTTCACCGAGGAAAGATCCACCCACTAAAATCATTGATTCCACAAAGCACCAGACTAACGCAATTTGCAGAGCAAATTCAGGATCTTTGGTGGTTTGGTAAACTGGCATGATCACTAAGAAGGTAACAGTGAAGATAGAAGGTGCGCTTGGCCCTGAAGGTAGTGCCGTGACGTCATTTCGTCCCGTTTGTTTGATCATCTGCTGACCAAAGTAAGCGTAACTTACACTGGCAAGCAATACAGCAAAACCAAACGCTGGAGCGATACGACCATAAACAATTTCCGCTGGGATGCCGACAACAAAAATCAGTAAGCCCATCATGGTGAGTAGGTTTGTGAGGTTATTGGTCATCAAACCAAAATAGGCTGCCAAATCACCACGTTTCCATTTAATATTTAATAGACTCATATTCTTACTCCCATTCCCTTCACACCTTAAGCAGCACGTTGTTGACGGTCTATCTCTTATGCCACTGAATAATTCAGGGAATGCGTTGCTTTATTTTTATCGCCCGACCGAAGCCGGGCATTATTTTTTGCTTAGTGAGTTTTGGGCTCAATACCACTATGCATAGTGTTTCGCGTAAGACAGCATCGCTTTTTCGAAGCAATCAAACGGAGGATGTACAATCCCTGCCCCTATCATTCCAATACCCGCATCTTTATGCGCAATCGCTGTGTTAATCACCGGAAGAATGCCACTAGCGGCAACTTTCGTGATATCAATGGCTGTCGGAATTCCCATAAAACCTAATAATGGAATGGTGACATTCGGGTTCTCTCCAAGGGTGATTTCTCGCATTTGGCGAGAGAAATCCACTGCTTCTTCAACAGTTCCCCCAACGAGTGCGACGATAGCTGGCGCTGTTGCCATCGCAAATCCACCAATACCGTAAGTTTCCGTGATAGCCGAGTCACCAATATCTAAACCTGAGTCTTCCGGTTTATAACCTGCGAACATTGGGCCAATCACTTGCTGAGAGGGACCTGTGAACCATTGCCCCGGTAACCCGCTAATGCGTAAACCAAACTCATAACCATTACGCGCCATGGTGGTCACGACGGTGCTGTATTCAATACCGTGCGCCGCATCCATTGAGGCTTTACACATTGCCATCCATGTAGGACCCGAGAAATAGTCGCTACTTGCAACGAAATCAAACACTTCTTTTTGCTGTGCAACCGTAAAATTAGTTTGAATAATTCCCGTAGTCAGCGCTTGGATCAGCAATGTTGTTCCCGCATTGTTACGGTTATGGCATTCATCACCCATATGTAACGCTTGCGCCAACATTAAACGTAGGTCGATTTCACCCACGATTTTCATGGCGTCACGCAGCATAGGACCCAGCACATCACGCATCCAATTCAAGCGGTCAATAACGCTTTGGTCATTGGCACCCATGCGTAGAATTTTTGCCATCTGCTCACTTAGGTTAGTGAATGCGCGGTTGCCGTAAGTTTTGTTTTCGACAATGTGCATAAACATCGATGCCGATGTCACGCCAGCCATTGAACCTACGCAATCATGTTCATGGCATGGGGAAAAGATAACGTCACCAGAAGCCGCAACACGTTCCGCATCCGCTAAGTCTTTCGCCAATCCTTCAAAAACTAAAGCGCCTGTCACCGCGCCTTTCATCGCGCCACACATATCCTTCCATGCTACTGGCGGACCGGCATGTAGAATGGTGTTTTTCGTCATGCCCGGTACTACATTAATGGCTTGATCATAACCCACGAGCACTGGCTGGGATTGAATAATGCGCTCAAGCGCTTGTGCGTTCGCTGCTGCGATTTTTTCTTGTAACGCGGCGTTGCCTTCAATTTGGTCAAGGGCACGGATCACGGCAATGTTACCTTGTCCCGGCGGCGTCCAGTTCAGTTGAGTCACCGGAACGTGTTGTTTTTTCAGATCATCACTGAACATCTCAATGCCGATATTAATAACGTTCAATGGTTGTTTAAATAATGAAGTCATTACGCTTTCTCCCCTTTCCAGACAAACTCACGTCCTAATAAACCTGTATTGGTACTGCTACTCGCCCAAATCACGCCTGCGTCAGTGAGCATCTTGACCTGTGCATCCATCGATGGCGTATCTTGGTCAGTGCCCAGCACATAGCCGAGGATCACCAGTTCGCGTCCTTCTTGTTTCGCTACCTCTTTTGCCGTTTTAATAGCCTCAATCATGACACCGACCGGATCTTCATGAGAGCCAAAGCCAAGCACGAAATCCATCATGATCACACCAACTTCCGGGTCACGAGCTTCTTGCAATAAACGTTCGATGCGGTTTGTCGGGTCAATCATTGGATGTGGCTTACCGTTGGTAAAATCATCATCACCAAAATCGAGGAAGGTATGGGCGACACTCTTATTGATATCTTTCAGACGGTAGTCAGGGTTAGGCTGAATATTGCTGTAGACATCATCGTATTTTTCCAGCGCTGCAAACATCGCTTCATCACACAATGTACCGCCACAGAAAAGACCGCGAATGTATTTTTGTTCCGGTTTGAGTAACGCTCTAACTTCGTCAATTAAAGGTAAATTAAGAGGATGAAGATCTAAATCCTCTTTGCGAATGCCAGTCAGTAAAACGGCTTTCAGAGCGGCTTCTTTAGTACCTTGGGCAAAGATTAAGCCTGGTTTATCATCCGGTAACGGTTGACTACCTAAGAAACAAACCACCACTGGCTTATGACATTTTTCAGCTTGTTCTAACACTTTTTTGGCAACCATAGGTGCTGGTGGCTTAGAAATGAGTGCAATGACTTGGGTTTCATCATCCGCATCCAGCATTTTAAGTGCATCAATCATCATGATGCCGCCAATTTTTTCACTCAGATCACGACCACCCGTACCAATTAGCTGAGAAACCCCGGCACCGAATTCATGGATACGGACACTCAGTTCTTGGCTACCTGTGCCTGAAGCACCAATAATCCCGATGCTACCGCGGCGAACGTTGTTACCAAAACACAACGCTGTACCATTGATAATCGCCGTACCGCAATCTGGGCCCATCATCAATAACCCTTTTTGACTCGCTAACTGTTTCAGCGCCAGCTCATCATCAATCGAGACGTTATCGGAGAACAGCATCACGTTGAGGTCATTTTCTAGTGCAATACGCGCTTCACGAGCCGCAAATTGCCCATTGACCGAAATAACCGCTAAGTTGGCATCAGGAATGTGCGTTTTTGCAGAATTGATAGTGGCGTATTTGGCTTCATGCTGCCCACCACCTTGGTTTTTCTTATTAAACAGCTCTTCGATTGCAATTAATGTCGCATCATTGGCATCATCACTAGGCCCTTTAATCACTATCATTAAATCGCCATTTTTTGCATCTTCTAATTCCGGCGTTAATAAACCTAAGTTTCTTAAAACGCCCTTATTCATTTCTGTTGCCATTGCCACAAAAGCTTGCTCAACATTATCGAGCTGGTTTGCTTTAGTGGAAATAGACATCAATGACACGGAATCAAAATAAGTATTCTTTTTTATGACAACTTTAGTCGACATGTGTTTCTCCGAAATAATGGGTTAGAAACAGTGCATCGCGAATACCAAATAGCATGTCGCAACCTGAACTAGACCCGATATTTAAAATCTCTAGAATATGTGGATAAATATTTGTTTTTCGCCCATCAACTAAACATTGGATCAGTTGATACATATTTTCGCGATACTCTTGGTTTAATGCTTTTTCTAATGTGATGGCACTAATGGGTGTTGTATTCGCCTTGCTCTGCATAATTCCTTGAACGAAATCAGCACGAAAAGAGTTCGCAGGGTGATGTTTCAACAGCAAAAAGGCCATTAATCCCACTAAATAATCATCTCCCGAAGGTGTTAACCCAATCCCTAGCCCAACAAACTGGCTCACAATATTAGTCAATGCCTGGTGCCGTTTATTGATAAATAAATTAATTAAACTAAAACGTAATTCATTTAATTTTTTGGATGATTCAAGATAAAAACAATTATCCCCTTGATAGTTAAAAAGAGAATCTGTTTGGTTATTTAAAATAGAATCAATTTCGTTAATTGTAGACTTAAGGAAATGACGATATTTTTCCTCGGTTAATTTTTCATTAATAAAATAAACTGTCGATGGAACCCATTTTTTACATAATAAAAATGAAACACTATATTTTTCACCAATATGTATTTCATTATTTAGAATACAAACACAATCCCCTGCCATGATACTTAATGATGAAAAATTTTTATTAATTATTCGGCAGCTATTAGGTGCATTATCCGTTTGCGAGCCAAGCAAGGTATAAAGTTGGTTACCAATAGAAAAATTAATGGCTTTATTAAAAACTTGCTCTACATTCCCTGTTAGTAATGGCTGATGCAAAAGATGCAAGAAATGTGCATCAGCCGTTAACCCATAAATGCTTTGCCGCTGAGATTGGTGTCTGTTCACAATCCCCCTTATGGGTGGTTACGCACCCGCTGCAATCAATAATTCAGCGATTTCGTGATAGCCTTTTTCCTGTGCTAGCTCTAACGGTTTTTTACCGTATTTGTCCGTCATATGTGGGTTAGCACCGTGCTCTAACAGCATTTTTACGATTTGCTGCTGTTTTATACCACCATCATTCAGCACAATCGCTTCTAGCAATGGAGTCCAGCCGACAAAGTTGGTGTGGTTAACATTAATGTCCGTGTTTTCAAGTAATTCACGCACAATTTCCACATGCCCTTTTTCGCTAGCTGGCGTGATCCCAACACCACCAAAACGGGTTAATAAATCTAAATTAGGATTAGCAGGTAATATCAAACGTAATAATGTTAAATCATTATTTAAGCAACTTAATAAAAATGGATTAAAACAGGTTTGGTCTTGTTTATTAATATCAGCGCCAGCATGAATAAGAAAATCAACGCATTCATAGTGCTGATTTAAACTAGCATTCACAATAGCAGTACGACCTTGGCGATTGGTACTATTAATATCAACACCTTTTTCAAGGCAACTTTTTAAAATAGCTAATTGGCCTTGTTCTGCTGCTTTAAGAAAATCTTGAACGAGTGTGTTTTCTGTCATAACGCTCTCCACATTTAGCTATTTAAATTTCCTAATAGCTAAATTAAATATGAATTAAAGATTATTTAGCATGGCTAGAGCATAGCAACTGCCATTAATAAATAGAATCCATTTAAATTTAATTCATCAATCTGCTACCTTATTATTGATTTAAATTCAACAATCTGGCATTTTTGTGCGTGAAAGCATCCTTCACTGACCTTTATTGATGTTTTTTTGTCTATTTTTCACTCAATTTAACCAAATTATTTTGTTAATCTTTTTGCCAATTTATTCTTTCTTCAATTTTGTGACAGCCATCAAGCCAAAGGTTTTTAAATTGTTAAAATTGTGATTTTTTTGTTTATTAACTCAATGTTTCCCAATGGCTAATTTTTCATTTAACTCAATAATATTAATTAGTTTGAATGTAAACATGCGTTTCATTAGTTGCTTTTTGGGGTGACATAAATTAAATACTATTTATTGAACAGAATAGATAAATATCCCCGCAGAGGGCTAGCAAAAACAATCAATAAAAAACCTATTTTTTAAGCTATTGAATTGTATTCACAGAAAACGTTATTTAGGCTAATTTTCACGCACTTTGGGATACGACACATGAACTCTATTTTTACCGAAGAGAATTTATTGACCTACACCACCGCCGCTAAATTTGCCAGTTTCAGCAAAGCGGCTGAAGAACTTGGGATTACCACCTCAGCGGTGAGCTACACCATAAAACGTATCGAAACCTATTTAGATGTCGCACTGTTTATCCGCGATACACGTAATATTGAACTGACCGAAGCGGGATACTATTTTTATCGCAAAGCCACCGACCTTCTGAATAATTTTCATCTCATCAAAAAAAGTATCGATTCCATTGAACAAGGTATTGAAGCTCGTGTTCGTATCTGTATCAATCAGTTAATTTACACCCCTTACCATACAGCGAAATTGCTGCAAATCTTGAAAAAGCAATTTGGTTCCTGTCAGATAACCGTTACCACGGAAGTGTATAACGGTGTTTGGGATGCCATTATCAATAACCATGCGGATATTGCGATTGGGGCGCCGGGTACACTCATGGATGGCGGCGGGATTGATTACACAGAAATTGGTGCCATACACTGGCAGTTTGCCATCGCCTCTAGCCACCCTTTGGCCTTAATGCCTGAGCCAATTGCCGAAAGCCAGCTGCGACTCTACCCAAATATTATGGTGGAAGATACCGCCCATACCATCAATAAACGTGTTGGGTGGCTACTGCACGGGCAAGAGGCGATTCAAGTGCCCGATTTCAACACCAAATGCCAGTGCCAAATCTTAGGCGAAGGGATCGGATTCCTACCCGACTATATGGTCAAAGAACATGTAAAAAACGGTGTGTTAGTCACTAAGCAAATACAAAATCCAAGACAGGATTCTCACATGCTATTAGCCACCCAACACTCTGCTACAGGGCTAGTTACTCAATGGATCAGAAAAGAGTTTATGGCAAACGGGGTATTAACAGAGCTTTACAGTGACTTGCTCAAACCCATCGCCAATTAACGTTGTGCTAGTTTCATTAGTATAAATAAAATCGTACCGAGCCAACTCATCAATGGCCTTATTCAACTACTTGATAAATCTGGAGTACAAGTGAAGCACCGCCCATGCTGTATCAAGCTCAGTGGCAACCGCATCACGCATAAACATGAAAAAACCACTTTCTGCCTCTTTCGGCTTGATTCTGACGATTGCCCTTGTCGGTATCAATTTACGCCCCTTTATGACAGGGCCTGGGCCAGTCATCGATAATATCATTCACACCACGGGAATGAGCTACCAGAGCGTTTCACTGTTAACGCTGATCCCCATGTTACTCATGGGTTTTGGGGCTTTAGTCGTCCCTGCATTAAATCAAAAATTAGGCGACAAACTGGGTATTAGCCTTGCCATGTTATTGCTGCTAATCGGTTCATTTTGCCGATTATTTGTTTCTGATGCGACCGCACTCTTAATGACCGCATTTTTGTGTGGAATCGGAGCGGCTTATATTCAAGCGGTTTTTCCCGGTTTGATAAAATTTTCGTTTCCACACAAAATGGCCGCCATGACGGGGTTATATTCAGCCACATTAATGGTCGGTGGCGCGCTGGGAGCGCAATTAACACCACTGATAACCCACCTTTCAGGAAATTGGCAGAGTGGGCTCGCATGGCTTGCATTTCCAGCACTGATCGCGCTAATTGCCGTCATCATGAATATTCGCTCTTCAGATACGAAAAATACACCAGCTCAGCTCAGTGTATTGACTTATCTTAAGCAGCCCAGAGCCTGGCTATTAATGGCGGGGTTTGGCTTAGTGAATGCAGGTTACGCAACTGCCGTGACATGGCTGGCGCCTTTCTTTCAACAACAAGGATTCAGTGCCACAGAAAGCGGTTCTCTGGTGGCGATTTTAACCATTTTCCAAGCTGCTGCGGCATTGATGATCCCGATATTAGCGTCCCATAATATTGACCGCCGTTTTTGGCTCACTGTCACGCTGGCAAGCCAAGCATTCGGATTTGCGGGGTTAATCCTGTTTCCTAGCACTCTACCATTGCTGTGGGTGGGTCTGCTGGGCTGTGGTTTGGGTGGTTGCTTCGCCTTAACCATTATTACCTCTTTAGATCATATCCCTCATCCTGCCAGCGCAGGGATCCTGACGGCCTTAATGCAAGCAGGCGGTTTTATCATCGCGGCTTTTGGACCTTTGCTTGCGGCAGCATTACAACAATTTAGCCACAGTTTTACCCCTGTTTGGCTGCTGCATTGTGTCCTGGTTATTATCACATTACTGCTATTTTTGCGTTTAAATCCTAAAGGATATCATCAGATTTTTAGTGTCAAATAAGCTTATAACCAAAGAGATGGCTCATTGCCATCTCCTTCACATTACGCCGCGGTTTCTTCTTGTTGCACCAAGGCAGATTTTGGTAACCCAAAAATTTTGTCAAATGCCCAGTTAAAGAAAAAGGTATAAATCGGGATAAAGATAATCAGGGCAAAATCTAAAATAAGTGCCTGCCAGAGTGATATTGATAGCCACCATGCAATCAGTGGGATTAAAAATACCACCAGCGTTAGCTGGAATAACACCGCATGGGCGAAACGACGCCTAAACGTTCTAATTCTTGATTTCTGCTTTGATTCCCAATATTCAAATGCCACATTGAAAATAAAATTCCATGTCACCGCAATCGTGGTGATCACCAGTGCCAAGGGTCCTGTGGTTCCCGTGGAATTCCCCGAAAGAAAAGCCAACGCCAACGATGAAATCATCCAACCAATGACTTCGTAGCTCGTAATAAAAACCACTTTACGTTTAATACCTTGCATTTTTATCTCACCTTCTATTTGCCGAAGACTGGTAAATTAAATCAACATTAATGATAATAAAAGTCAGCTACTATCAACAAAACTGAAAGGTCTAAGATGCCATTTAACAGCGAAAACCTAATGATTTTTTTAACCGTACTCGATAAAGGTTCCTTTTCCGCAGCGGCTAGAGCACTGCATAAAGTGCCTTCCGCGGTTAGTATGGCGATTGCCAACCTTGAAGCAGAGCTTGGTTTTTCGCTGTTTGAACGCCATACGCGAGAACCCAAACCCACAGAACAAGCGCTTTCCCTTGCCCCTTATGCTCGAAATATTGTGGATAACTTGCGTCAGTTGAATGTTTTCTCACGAGAACTTACCCAAGGCGTGGAAAGCACACTCACGATCGGAGTGGCAGAGGGGGTTAATCCCAATGTGTTAGTTGATGCATTGCATACGTTAAGCCAGCGTTACCCTTTAATGCATGTGGAGCTGATCACTGCGCCTCAAGACGATATTTTGCCACTACTGCACAGTGAGCGCGTTCAGTTAGCCATCGCCTTTGGTGGGTTATATGTCAATGCTCAGGAACAATTCGAATGTATTGGCTATGAATCATTAACAGCGACTATCAGCGCCGATTATCCCTCTAATAAACCGAATAATGCACTGTATATCGAAGATCTCGTTCAGACACGCCAAATTATTGTCGCGAGCCCTCACCACCCAATCAGTGATTTTCGCTCTATCGTTTCTAGCCATTATTGGCGCACGGATAGTTTTACCATGGCGTTAGAATTAGTTAAAAAAGGGATGGGTTGGGGAAATTTACCGGCTTCATTAATCAAAGCTGATTTAGAGGTAGGATTACTCAAGCGTTTAGAATTTAAAAACACCCCAAATGGTTTAGTGCTTCCTATCCATGTTGTCTGCTTAAAAGGTCAAGTGCTCAAGCGTGGCGCCCAAGAGTGTATAGAGCTTTTAAAAACAAATATGCTTTAACAATTTTGAACAATTTCAACATCGGCTCAATCCACTATCCCCAAGTCAGGCAAACCTCCATTTACATCATAACGGTAGCCCTCATTCGCGATGCGCCCCTTTTGTTGGTGAGCTGTATTTGTTGATCAATTGTGAAAATCGCTTGATATTGCCAATGGTTTTAAAGATAATAATTATCAATATCATTCTTATTAACAACAAAATCTATGTGGTGAATAACATGACCAAGCCACTTTCTTCCATTATTGAAGAAACCACAAAATCAACATTATTGACTGATTTTGCTGCTAAAGATGGGCTTATTGAAAGCCAAAAGTTATTAGGTGCCTCAGGCAAAATTGCTATTGAGCACCGCGGTGAAATTTATCAATTACGCCAAACTCGAACGGGTAAATTAATTCTGACCAAATAGTATTTTAGTCTTCACAACGCAGTTTGTTTTAAAAATACAGTTTGTTTTAAAAATACAATTAGCTTTAAAAACACATTATATCTCGCAAGCCACCTAAGTCGTCATGCTAGGCAGCCAGCTTAACTCTATACATCAGGACACAGTTTTTATGGTGTTTATTACGGGCTTTGCTGCTGTACATCTGGATAACCTCAAGGCGAACTTTCGAACCCTATCATCACTTGTTGGGTTCAAATACCCCTTTTCCCCCTATTCCATTGCAAGCGTCTTTGTCTCAATACCCTATAAACACACCATAACGCTCTGATGATAAGTCTGTTTTTAACGGTGCATCGCACTCATCAAAGAGTTAACAATTTTTAGGGAGTATCACCTGTATGTCTCAAGTATTACGCTTATCTGTGCTGGCGAGTGCCTTGCTGCCGCTAATGGCGACCGCACAGACTGAAAAATCACCAACTAACAATAACCATTCTCTAACTAACAGTCACCACAATGTGATGACGGTGTATGCCACGGGTAATGAGCGAGATAGCTTTAATACGCCAATGATGGTTACCGTCATTAAAAATGATTCACCAGAAACCAAAACAGCCAACAATGCGAACGATATTTTGCGGAAAGTGCCGGGTATTGCACTGACGGGAACTAGCCGTACTAACGGTCAGGATATCAGTATGCGCGGGTTTGACCGTCGTGGAATATTGACGCTAGTCGATGGCATTCGCCAAGGTACAGATACCGGACACATTAACGGAACATTTCTTGACCCTGCGCTTATCAAACAAGTGGAAATTATTCGCGGCCCGTCAGCGCTGTTATACGGCAGCGGCGCTATGGGTGGCGTGATTGCTTGGGAAACCGTGAATGCAAAAGATTTACTGCGTGAAGGTCAAAACCAAGGTTTCCGCGTCTTCACTCAAGGCGCTACTGGGGATCACAGTTTTGGCTTTGGCGGCTCCGCTTTTGGTAAAACCGATGATTTTGACGGTCTATTCAGCTTTGTGACGAAAGAAAGCGGTGATGTTCGTCTTGGCGGCGGCGAGAAAATGGATAATAAAGAAACCATTGCCAATATGCTGGGTAAAGGAACATGGCAGCTGGATGATGCGCAAACTCTGTCTGGGCAAATTCGTTATTACAATAATGATGCTTATGAGCCAAAAGACCCGCAACAGCTCGCCACCAGCAATGATAATAAACAGGTTAACCGCACGACGCGTCAGCGTGATTTGCAAGCGACCTATCAGTTAAACCCAGATGATAATTCATGGCTTAATTTAAAAGCGACTCCGTATTACTCTGATGTAAATATTACCTCGAAAGGTAAAGAGTCTAACTACGAAGGCCGTAGCCAAAAAACGTATGGTATCAAGTTAGATAACCGCTCCGATATCTATGAGTTACCACTCGCTGCGCATAACTTTACCTACGGCACTGAAGCGTATCGTCAAAAACAGACCCCTTACGCTGGAACCACTCAGTTCCCTGATGCAGAGATAACCTTTGCGGCTGGCTTTATTCAGGATGAGATTACCTTAAAAGATTTGCCTGTTTCCTTCATTTTGGGAACTCGCTATGACAACTACAAGTCCAGCGCCAAGGGCAATAAAGATGTCAAAGAAGATCAATGGTCATCAAAAGCGGCAGTGAGCATCACGCCAACCGAGTGGTCAATGCTGTTTGCGTCCTACTCTGAAGCCTTCCGTGCACCAACGATGATGGAGATGTACAACGATTCTCTTCACTTTAAAGGCGGTCCTATTTCTAACTATTGGCGCCCTAACCCAGACTTAAAACCTGAATCCACACGTACTGCGGAATATGGTTTTGGTCTACGTTTTGACGACTTACTCATGGCTCGCGATAACCTGCGCTTTAAAGCCAGCTATTTCGATACTAAAGCCAAAGATTACATTAACACCTACGTCAATACAGACCGTGTTAACTGGAATAATAACTACACCACATCCATCAATACCAAACGCGCCAAAATTTGGGGAACGGATGTGTCATTGGATTACACCACTGACTACTTTGCGTGGGGGCTCGCCTATAACCACACCGTCGGCGTCAATGAATATACGGGCAAATCCATTGAATCCATTAAACCGGATTCACTCACCAGTAACCTCTCCATTCCAGTTGCAGACAGCGGTTTCTCTGTGGGTTGGTTAGGTGAGTTCACTACTCATACCGATTTCGATAAAACATCCAAATTAAAACAACAACCGGGTTATGCCGTTCATGATTTCTATCTAAATTATCAAGGTGATGGAAGTCTTAAAGGGTTAGATACCAGTGTTGTTTTAGGAAATGCTTTTGACAAAGAGTATTACTCCTCTCAGGGGATTCCCCAAGATGGTCGTAATGCTAAGCTGCTCGTCAGCTTCCAATGGTAATTCACACTACATAAAGGAGAAACCTGTGAATTCAGCACTTTTCGAACGTTATCAACAAGCCAAAGCAGATAATAAAGCTAAGTATGCGAGAGATCTCGCTGCTTATCTGAATGTTTCTGAAGGGGAATTATTACATAGCCGTGTTGGGCGAGATAAAGCTAAACGCCTGAACGTTGATGCGCCAACGTTATTAACTGCTTTGGAAGCTGTCGGTCCAATCAAAGCTATTACCCGTAATGAGTATGTGGTTCATGAGCAAGTCGGTCGCTATGAAAATGCTAAATTTAGCCCTCATGGCGGTTTAATTCTCAATCCACGCGCACTGGATTTACGTATGTTTTTCTCTCACTGGGATAGTGCTTTCGTGCTCACTGAAGAAGCGAAACACGGTGAACGCCACAGTATTCAGTTCTTTGATAAACATGGCGATGCACTGCACAAAGTGTATACCACTGATGAGACCGATATGGATGCATGGAATGCGCTTATCGAAAAATACATGACCACCGAAAACCCACAGTTAACCATTGAAAAAGTACAGCCGCACCACGCACAGCCAATCAGCGATGAGCTGAAACAACAGCTTGACCAAGAGTGGCGCAATATGACGGATGTTCATCAATTTTTCATCTTATTGAAGAAAAATAACTTAAGCCGTCAACAAGTGTTCCACGCGGTCAGTGATGATTTAGCTTGGCAGGTGCCAAATGATTCATTCAATCAGCTCGTTAATACTGCTTTCGCTGATCAAAACGAAATTATGATTTTCGTGGGTAACCGTGGATGTGTGCAGATTTTCACAGGCAAAATCAAACGTTTGATGCCACTCCAAACTGAAGGCTCTGACATCAAGTGGCTGAACATTTTCAACCCTGATTTCACTCTGCATATGATTGAAAATGGTGTTGCGGAGTGTTGGGTTACTCGTAAACCAACGGAAGATGGTTTTGTGACAAGCCTTGAAGTGTTTGATGACCAAGGCAATCAAATCGCACAAATGTACGGACAACGCACTGAAGGAACGCCAGAGCAAGAACACTGGCGCCAGCAAGTCATGTCCCTGCCAAGAATCTAACACAGGTATTTGACTATGAAACAATGGCTTCTAATGGTAATCACACTGGCAACCTCGTTGGTTGCCCATGGCGCTGACCGTTTAGTAACACTCGGTGGCGATGTGACTGAAATAGTCTATGCGCTCGGCGCGCAAGATAGCCTGGTTGGGCGCGACAGTAGCAGTTTACATCCAGAGCAAGCAACCAAGCTGCCCGATGTCGGCTATATGCGAATGCTCAATGCAGAGGGCGTACTCTCTTTGCGTCCGACGTTGATGCTCGCCAGTGAGCTTTCCCGACCTTCTATCGCCTTAACCCAAATAGAAAAAAGTGGCGTTAAAGTGATTAAAGTCACAGGAGAGCCGAAATTAGAAGCCATTCCTGAGAAAATCACCACGATTGCACAAGCAATGGGATTATCCGAAAAAGGGAAAACATTAGTCGAACAATTTAATGCCGAGCTACTCGCCGTTCCCACCAGCCCGATTAACAAAAAAGTGGTTTTCTTAATGAGCCATGGCGGAATACAACCGATGGCCGCTGGGCAAAAAACAGCAGCCGATAGCATGATCAAGGCCGTTGGTGCACAAAATGCAATGCATAACTTCTCCAGCTATCGTCCACTGTCCCAGGAAGGTCTTATTTACAGCCAGCCAGACCTCATTGTGATCTCTGAGCAAGGTGTAAAATCCTTAGGTGGCGTTGAAAAAGTTTGGGAGTTACCGGGGCTAGCACTCACTCCAGCAGGAAAAAACCGTGCTCTTTTAGTCGTGGATGATACTGGCATGCTGAGCTTCAGCTTAAGTACGCCAAAAGTCATGCAACAATTAAGAGAGGCGTTAGAAAAAAGCGAATGAGCCGTTTTAAGCACCCTTTATTTAAAATTTTGATGTTATTGGTGCTACTGGGGGCAGTCACTGTGGCTGCCTCCACCGCTGGCGCAATTCACTTACCTTTAAACACACTTTGGTTCGCACCATCAACCGATCCCGACTGGCAAATTTGGCTCACCATTCGCCTCCCAAGAGTGTTGCTCGCCATTTTAGTGGGGCTAGCTTTAGCGGTTTCCGGCGCGATGATGCAAGGGTTATTTCGCAACCCTCTCGCCGACCCGAGTTTATTAGGGATCAGTAGTGGTGCCGCGTTGTGTGTGGCCGCCTTCATTATTTTACCGTTCTCCTTACCCACATTAATGCTCAATTACGGTCATCTTGGCGCAGCATTCGTTGGCAGTTTAGCGGTTTCGCTGATCATTTTTAGCCTCAATAAAATGTCTAATGGCAATTTGGCACGGCTGCTATTAGCAGGGATTGCCATCAATGCCCTGTGTATGTCGCTAATTGGGGTACTCAGCTATATGAGTAATGACCAACAATTACGCACATTTAGTTTGTGGATGATGGGGTCATTAGGCAGTGTGAATTGGACATCGTTAGCAATTGCCGCCAGCGTGATTATCCCCGCTTGTTTACTCTGCTTTTGGCAAGGCAATACGCTGAATATTCTGCAATTAGGGGATGAAGACGCCCACTATTTAGGGATAAATGTTGAGCGCAGTAAGTTTGTTTTATTATTCCTAAGCGCCCTATTAATTGGCTGCGCCGTCGCCATGAGTGGCGTGATTGGCTTTATCGGCCTCGTTGTTCCTCACTTAATCCGTATGACATTGGGGCCTGATCATCGTTGGCTTATTCCCGGCTCAGCCATTGTGGGGGCTTGCTTACTCTTAGCTGCTGATACCCTTGCTCGTACTTTAGCAATTCCCGCAGAAATCCCCGTGGGCTTATTAACTGGTTTGATTGGCGGCCCTTACTTTTTATGGCTAATACTGCGCCAACCAGCAGGAAGGATCTAACGGATGTCCAATTTACTCGACGCTAAAAACCTCAGTTATCGTATTAATAATCGAACATTAATCGATGATATCAGTTTATCTATACAACAAAATCAAATGGTTGTGATTATTGGTCCTAATGGTGCTGGCAAATCCAGTTTACTGAAATTGCTCACAGGCTACACGTCTCCCTCTCAAGGGGAGTGTCAGCTTGAAGGTCGCTCGCTACCAGAATGGGAGCCACAAAAGCTGGCTAAAAAACGCGCGGTGATGAAACAGCATAGCCATTTACAGTTTGCCTTCAGTGTTGAAGATGTTGTGGCGATGGGAAGAACACCTTACGGTTCAGAACATAAGCAACACGCCATTGATATTGCTATGGAGCAAACTCATTGCACCCCACTACGCCATCACGATTATCGCCTATTATCTGGTGGTGAACAGCAGCGTGTTCAGCTTGCGCGAGTGTTAGCTCAGTTATGGCAACCTGAGCCAACACCAGCCTGTTTATTCCTTGATGAGCCTACTTCAGCCCTTGATTTATACCATCAACAACACAGTTTACGGCTATTGCATCAGCTTACCCGAGAAAGACCACTAGGTGTTTGTTGTGTATTGCATGATTTGAATCTCACCGCACTTTATGCCGATAAAGTGTATCTTATTCATCAAGGGAAATTAGTTGTGTCTGGAACGCCACAAGAAGTGCTCACTACCGAGAATTTAACTCAGTGGTATCAAGCTGATTTAGGGGTGCAGCCGCATCCTGAAACGGCAACCCCCCACGTATATCTGCGCCATTAATGGCTAGCCGCGGTCTATTTTTCATAATGCTATATTGCATAATGAAAGCCGCGGCTTACAATCATAATAATAAATTAATTATAATAAATTAAAGTATTTATTTGGCTTAGGTGGCGGTGGAAGCTGCTTAGCATCAATCATATCAAGAGCATTGCGCTCAAGCCCCGTACATAACGCATTCAGTGGCAAGCTGTTATCCAGTACATCGAATGGATCTTCCAGTTGTTCCGCTAATGCGTCCCACGCTAAGAACGTATAGGAAACAAACACTGAAACCAAAGGGGTCATATAATGTAAATCCCCCACCAGTGCAAACGGCAATAATGTACAAAATAAATAGACCGTACGTTGCAGGATCAATGTATAAGCAAAGGGGATAGGCGTATTCGAAATACGTTCACAGCCGCCTAAGACTTCAGATAACCCATTGACATCTTTATTGATAGACTGAAACAGAACATCACTGATCAGATTGTTATCCCGTAATGCCCCCACACTCAAACCAATATGCATAAGGATTCGGCTAGTGGGAAAAGGGCTTTTAATAACATCTAAAAAAACATCCCGCGGCAATAAACGATACAAATCGATATTTGGATTAGTACGTCTAAGTTCGTGATTTAAGCTCCAACTAAATGCAATTAATAAATTAGCAAATGTGCGATGCGCTTCAGGATCATTCGGTAATAATCCTTTTATGTTTCTTAAAATATTACGTTGATTGGTTAATATTGCGCCCCAGAGCGTTCTTGCTTCAACTAAACGGCTGTAGCAGGCGTTGTTGCGGAACCCCAAAAAGATGGCTATCGCTATCCCTAATAAGCTAAATGGGGCGATTGTCAGATGTATTCCTAATTTCTCGTACCATTGATAGATTAAAATAGCGACAATGGACATCATAATATTAAGCGATAATCTAAAGGTGATTTTAGACAACACGGAACCGTGCCAGTCGAACAACCTAAAGAACCAGTGTTGATGCGGGCGAATGACCATAAATTAATAATAATTGAAAGGATAGTTATGTGTGATGATTATCACATAAATTATTTCGGCAATCCATATCTTGATGAGCGCATCTATTTACTCATCTTAAGCTAAATAATTTAGTAATAACTTATTTAATTTCTTATTTATTCTATCACTTATTCATTTTTTCATCTTTTAAAGATTTCAGGTATTGACTCAGATTGATTTATAATTAATTTAGTAACACTGGCATTTGAAATGCTTATTTAATTTAAAATTAATAACTGAGTAAATTAAACAATTGATATACAGCATGCAAATATAATCAATTGATTATCTTATAACTACATTTTCATTAAATATCATTTAGCTAGCATTGTATTAAGTGGAATCCTTAAGGAACTCTTAATATTGATAATTATATTACCACTATCATTTAATCATCATTTAAAAAATGATTAATATAATTCCGATGATAAAAAATTAATAAAATATTAATTTATTAAGAATGGTTGCTTGTTTATGAAAAAAACAGAATATTTTCTAAAAAAACTTCGTGTGCTAATCATGAGTGACAAAAGTTATCTCACGAATAAATTTATTAAAAAGTTAGGGTATTACCCTAACTTTAATGCGCCGAAAAGCTTTAATGAAAAAGTGAATTTCCGTATGATCCATGACCGAAATCCACTACATAGTCAATTCGCCGATAAGCTAGCGGTGCGGGATTATGTTACGCAAACCATCGGTCAAGAACATATCGTTCCGATTCTCGCCACGTATCAACATGTGGATGAAATCGATATTGCGAAGCTGCCCCAACGCTTTGTATTGAAATGCACCCACGACAGCGGCAGCAGTATTATTTGTACCAATAAATCACAGTTTGATTTACAAAAAGCCAAAGATAAGTTGTCATTCCATTTACTCAAAAATCTCTATTACATTACTCGTGAACGTCATTATAAAAATATCCCTGCGCATATTATTTGCGAGGAATATATCGATTTATTTGAGCAGAAAAAGAGAAAGCTAGTACCCGAAACCTGTCGCATTCATTGCTTTTCAGGTAAGCCAGTTTATGCAGAAATCGATTATGCCGACGAAGATGGCACCGAGTTTATCAACCTTTATGATACGGACTGGCAATTGCAGCCGGTGAGTTTTGGTCATCCTCAAATGCTAGAACCCATCAGCGAGCCTGCACAATTTAGAGAGATGCTAAGACTGGCTGAAATTTTAGTGACGCCATTTGATTATTGCCGAGCTGACTTTTTAATGACAGAAAACAAACTCTATTTTAGTGAACTCACTTTCGCACCGAATGCAGGACGTACCGTGATCAGCCCACTCTCTTGGGACTTTAAACTTGGGGAGTTGTGGGAGCAGAAAATCACAACGCCAAACATGCTTCATGCACGCAAACCTGAGCTCGCTCTCGCCAACCTTAATAAGAAAAAATAACCATAAAAAAACGCGCTACTGATTCAAGATAGCGCGTTTTTTGTTTTCATTGCCAATGGCGACCTTTTACCAAACCCGATCAATTTGCCAATACGCTTGCCTTACGGCGTAAACTCGCTATCAGCATATAAATTGCCGTCACTAACAACACAATAAAGAAGAAGTTAGTTAACCCACTATGCTGTTCTAACAGGGTACCCGCCGCGATAGGTCCCATCGCAGAACCCACGCTATAACTAAATAACATCACTTGGGTCGCAGCCACAATAAATGACGAATCCAAGTTATCGCACGCTAAAGTAATAGCAATCGGATACAAGGCGAATGATGACATTCCCAGCAAAGCTAACGCCACAATCATCACCACATAGTCTGATGAGATGTAAATCATGCCCATCGCAAAAACACCTAACAATGAAACCATGGCTAACAATAAGGTTTTGCTCATCATTACCGACAATTTACTGATCACTGGCTGAATTAACATACCACCCAAAATAATGGATGCCATCAAAACACCAACTTGATCCGTCGTAAAATTATCTTTTTTCAAGGATAGCGGCATTAACCCATAAATGGTTCCCATCACGATACCGGATACCATGCAACCCATAATGGCAGGCTTACTTAAACGGGAGATCTGCTTCAATGATAATTTTTGATGTAAACCACTTGCTGGTTGCCCTTGGCGTATCAATAACGGCGGTAAAACAGCCACAAGCAGTAAGCCGAGTACCACAATAAAAGGAACAAATCCCTGAGTACCAATCACACCTATAGCAAGCTGCCCAAGTGTTGTTCCCCCATATAATGAGGTCATGTAGAAACTCAGTCGTTTTGCACGCTCTTTTGGGTTATCGCCAATCAGTAGCCAAGATTCCACCACCACGAAAATCCCTGCTACCGCAATACCCGCAATTAAACGGTTTGGTAGCCAAGCTTCAATAGCCGGTGTCCATGGCAGTAAAACAACTGTTGCTGCCAACATTAATAGGAAACTAATAAAGGAGAGGCGGTGACCAATTTTTGCGATCACAGGCTCAATCATCATTGAGCCAATTAATAAACCAATATAATAGGCACTCGCTAACCAGCCTGCATATTGCGTATCAATGCCAAAGCTACCCATTGATAGCGGGATCAAGCTCATCAGGTAACCTGAAGCAATAGCAAATAGTGTTAAACCTGCAACAGGTACAAAGGTATTGTCGCCTTTACGCATTAACATGGTGGACATTTTCACGCCCTACTCTCCAAAAACAAGATAAATATTGTGCGCTGCAGACGTCGATAATCACGGCAAAATTATTCATAAAAATGAATATATTTTAGCGACCAGTGCAGTGATGAAATTAAATAGATGAGGCTAATTTGAGCGCAATATAGATCTTTCAAGACGGGAATGACAATGAGAAAAACTAATGATGACGAGTACATTTATTTATGTGAGAAAAATCACGTTTTTTTATGCAGTAAAAACCCCTGAAAAACCGCTGAAAAAACAAACAAATCATTGATTATCAATATGATAGAAAATGAATTTCAAAATCTCTATCGTTACTTTTTGAAACGCAATTCCTTACTCCCATTCCTTCTTTCAAAATATATTTATCTCTTTTTTAAAACGAAATTTATTCAAAACTCATTTTGCTAATTAATTAACCTCAAGTTTATCAATGAACTTAATTAGTAGTATTCATTATCCAAACACCCATTCTTTATAAATAATTACTATCCTGCTTTAATAATTTTCTTCTAACTTCTGGTTGTCTTCTAACTAGTTTTTGCAGTGGCAAGGCGGTAAGCATCAGTTAGCCTGGGGAGCATACATAAGTATGTGACTCAGGTAACTTATGCGAAACCAACACAGCCACAGTGAAAACTAGGACGAAGACAGGCGGCGCCATAAAGTTGTACGACTGATACCGAGAAACTCCGCCACCGCCTTACGATCCCCATTAAACCTTGCCATCACTTCCTCTAGCGTCTCGGTTCTTTCCTGAGTCTTTGCCGGAGTTACCTCTGTTCGCCTTTCTGGCGATAGCATTTTAAGCATGTCTGGTGTGATGCTTTTATCTGCATAGGCACTGCAATAGAGTGCAACACGCTCCATTAAATTACGCAATTCTCGTACATTTCCTGGCCATGCATAGGAAAGAAAAAAGTCTCGGCAGCTGAGAAGTTGCTTAACTCTAAAGGCTGGAAGCGGCAGTTGTAATCCGGCAAAAGCGAGTTTCAATAATCGTTCTGCGAGCGTGAAAATATCCTCATTACGCTCTGATAATGCAGGAACTTTCATACGAAGAACACCTAGGCGATAGAAAAGATCGCCACGGAATTTGCCTTGCACTACCCATTCATCAAGGTCGCAGTGGGTCGCACAAATCACCCGAACGTCCACCTGTAGAGGTCGATACCCCCCAATTCGTACCACGGAACGCTCTTCTAATACACGCAATAACCGAGTCTGTAACGCTATTGGCATTTCACCAATTTCATCAAGAAAAAGAGTTCCGCCATTCGCCAGTTCAAATAGCCCTGCACGACCTCCTCGACGCGAACCCGTAAATGCGCCTTCTTCATAACCAAACAGTTCCGCTTCCAGTAATGTTTCAGGAATGGCGCCACAGTTAACGGCTACAAACGGCATTTGCTGTTTACTGCGTTTTTGCTGATTAAACAAACTGTATTCGTGATGGATAGCTTGTGCCACCATCTCTTTCCCCGTGCCACTGTCACCTTGTATCAACACCGTGGCATCTGAACGGGCATATAACATAATGGTTTGCCGAACTCGTTCCATCGCTGGCGACAAGCCAATCAGGTCATTAATCGTGTGTCTAACCTTTGCAGTGCTCTGCTGAGGGTAACGTAATTGCTCAGTCACATGGTGATGGGACATTCTGCTGAGTTCGATAGCATCAGAAAAGGCTTGTCTAATGGTCTGTGTGGAATAGATAAAAATCCCTGTCATACCCATTTCTTCAGTGAGGTCCGTAATTAATCCCGCCCCCACAACGACGTTTACCCCCATGGCTTTTAGTGCTTTTAGTTGTGCGCGAGCATCTTCGGCAGTGATATAACTACGCTGTTCAATCTGTAGGCCAAAACTATGTTGAAATTGCTCTAACGCAGGAATAATTTTTTGATAACTAATAATGCCAACTTTATCGCTAATTTCTCGTGCTTTCGCTAATGCTTGCATTACATCAAAGCCGTTAATATTCACAATAATAACGGGAACCGAGACATGACTTTTTAAATAAGCCCCATTAGAGCCTGCGCTGATAATCGCGTCACAGTGCCCCTCCTTTAAACGGCGCCGAACCTCTTCCACGGCTTGCTCAAAACCGATATTCAGTGGAGTGATGTCAGCTTGTGCACTAAATTCAGGGCTAATATCACGAAACAACGTGTAAAGACGAGACACTGACACCGTCCAAATAATGGGCTTTTCCATTGTTCTTCTCCGCTGGGTTTGCTCTGCGCTAGGTTTGCTTCGCACTTTGATGTTTCATTTTTGTTTCATTAAACAATATATCGATTCAATGAAACACACCAATCCATTGATTAAAAAATGGCTTTCTTGTCACATAAAAATAAAAACTTTTATCTTATTGATATTTAACACTTAATAATAATTTCCTTCTCTCTTTCCGGACTGGCACGTCAATTGCTATCTAACTATCATTAGTAAAAGTCATATTGTTAGTAAAAGTCATATCGTTAATAAAAGTCATTGATAAATGATTAACCCACTCCGAGGTGTTTATGTCTAGCCGTTCTGCAGGTCAAAAATTTCGAGATGCCGTTAACAGCGAATCTCCTCTTCAATTGGTCGGTACTATCAATGCAAACCATGCACTCCTTGCTCAACAAGCTGGTTATAAAGCCATTTACTTGTCTGGCGGCGGTGTTGCGGCTGGCTCGTTAGGGATCCCCGATTTAGGCATTTCTACGCTGGATGATGTGCTGATTGATATTCGCCGCATTACTGATGTCTGTGATTTGCCGTTAATGGTGGATGCGGATATTGGCTTTGGTCCCTCCGCATTTAACGTAGCCCGTACCGTCAAATCGATGGCGAAAGCAGGTGCTGCTGGTCTGCATTTGGAAGACCAAGTTGGCGCGAAACGTTGTGGACATCGCCCTAATAAAGAAATTGTTTCCACTCAAGAGATGGTTGACCGAATCAAAGCTGCTGTCGATGCAAGAACAGATGAAAACTTTGTCATTATGGCACGCACTGATGCGCTGGCAGTTGAAGGGCTTGAGGCAGCTCTAGAGCGAGCAAGTGCTTACATCGAAGCGGGTGCCGATATGCTGTTTCCCGAAGCGATTACTGAGTTAGATATGTATCAGCAATTTACTCGCCATACGCAAGTGCCTGTATTAGCTAACTTAACTGAATTTGGTCAAACGCCGCTGTTTACTTTGGATGAGTTACGAAGTGTCGGCATTGCCATCGCCCTATATCCACTCTCCGCCTTTCGCGCGATGAATAAAGCCGCAGAGCAGGTATATAGCACTTTGCGCCAGCAAGGCACTCAGAAAAATGTCGTGCCACTTATGCAGACCCGTGAAGAGCTCTATAAATCCATTAATTACTATCAGTATGAAGAAAAGCTGGATGCGTTATTTTCACAGAATAAAAAACGCTAATCCCTTTTCTAGTACCGCTTAAACCGTGAACAGAGCAAGTTGTAATCTCTTCTGCCCTCAACAAGGAATCAATGATGAATGAGCAACTTACAAGTACTGGGTTCAAACCCAAAAAATCAGTCGCCTTATCAGGTGTAACCGCCGGCAATACTGCTCTTTGTACCGTGGGTCGAAATGGTAATGACCTCCACTATCGGGGCTATGATATCCACGATTTAGCCACTCAGTGTGAATATGAAGAAGTCGCCTATTTACTTATCCACGATAAGCTTCCTAACCGCACTGAACTGGCCGCGTACAAAGAAAAACTTAAGCCCCTAAGAGGCTTGCCGACAAATGTAAAACAAACATTAGAATCCATTCCTGCCAATACACACCCGATGGATGTGATTCGCACTGGCGTTTCGATGATGGGCTGTGTGTTACCAGAAAAAGATCTTCATACCGTCGCTGGTGCGAAAGATATTGCCGACCGATTACTCGCATCTTTAGGTTCCATTTTGTTGTATTGGTACCACTTTAGTCACCATGGTCGCCGAATTGAAACCATGACTGACGATGACTCCATTGGCGCCCACTTTTTGCATCTGTTACACGGTAAAAAACCGTCTGCTCAGTGGGAAAAATTCATGCATATTGCCTCTATTTTATATGCAGAACATGAGTTTAACGCCTCGACATTTGCAGCTCGCGTAATTGCAGGAACGGGTACCGATTTCTACTCAGCAATTACAGGTGCCATTGCGGCATTAAGGGGGCCGAAACATGGTGGCGCTAATGAAGTTTCATTAGAAATTCAGCAACGCTATGCCTCTATTGAGGAAGCTGAGCAAGATATCGTGGCTCGAGTTAAAAACTCAGAAGTCATTATCGGTTTTGGTCACCCTGTTTACACCTTGGCAGATCCCCGCCACCCAATCATCAAATCCGTCGCCTTACAGCTTTCAGAGCAAAGTATGAATCGGCATTTGTACACCATTGCCGATCATATTGAATTGGTCATGAAACGTGAAAAAGGTATGTTTCCTAACCTCGATTGGTTCTCTGCGGTGGTTTATCACTTAATGGGGGTTCCTACGCCGATGTACACCCCATTATTTGCTATCGCACGGATTGCCGGATGGTCAGCTCATGTGATTGAACAACGCCAAGATAATAAAATTATTCGCCCTTCCGCAAACTACACGGGACCAGAAAATAAACTCTTTGTTCCCATTGAACAGCGCTAATTAAGGTAAAAATAATGACCACGCAAAATCAAACGGCTCCACATGTTCAATTTGATAAAGTGATGACCGACATTGTCGATTATGTTCTTGATTTCCCTATCACTTCAACATTGGCTTACGATACCGCCTATTATTGTTTACTGGATACGCTAGGCTGTGGGATGGAATCCCTTGAATATCCGGCTTGCAAAAAGTTATTAGGTCCTATAATCCCTGGCACCCACGTCCCAAATGGCACCAAAGTTCCCGGAACACAGTTTCAATTAGACCCAGTACAAGGGGCATTTAATATTGGAACCTTATGCCGCTGGTTAGATTTTAACGACACTTGGTTAGCTGCGGAATGGGGACATCCCTCCGATAACCTCGGTGGCATTTTAGCCACCGCCGATTGGCTTTCTCGTGAAAATCTCGCTAAGGGTAAAAAGCCGTTAGTGATCCGAGATGTCCTCACCGCCATGATCAAAGCTCATGAAATTCAAGGCTGTATCGCTCTTGAAAACGCGTTTAATAAAGTCGGTCTTGACCATGTCATTCTAGTCAAAGTGGCCTCAGCTGCCGTCGTTGCTCAAATGCTAGGACTTTCCCGTGAGCAAATTCTCAATGCAGTTTCCCTTGCATGGGTTGATGGCCATAGCTTGCGTACCTATCGACACACTCCAAACACAGGCTCCCGCAAGTCATGGGCGGCAGGTGATGCCACCTCTCGCGCAGTTCGCTTGGCGCTTATGGCGCAAAAAGGCGAAATGGGTTATCCAACCGCATTAACCGCAAAAACATGGGGCTTTTACGACTCACTGTTCCGTGGTCAGCCGTTTAAATTCCAGCGACCTTATGGCTCTTATGTGATGGAAAATGTGTTGTTCAAAATTTCTTTCCCAGCAGAGTTTCACGCTCAAACCGCGGTTGAAGCCGCTTTACAACTGTATGAACAACTTAGTTCAATGGGAAAAACTGCTGACGATATCCAGTCTATCTCAATTCGTACCCATGAAGCTTGCGTGCGTATTATTGATAAACAGGGCCCATTACAGAACCCGGCAGACCGAGATCATTGCATTCAATATATGGTAGCAGTGCCGCTTATTTTTGGTCGCCTCACCGCATCTGACTATGAGGATAGTATCGCTCAAGATAGCCGAATTGATACGCTGCGTGCCAAAATGCATTGTCATGAAGACCCTGAGTTTACGCAGGATTATCATGATCCGGAAAAACGCGCTATCACCAATGGTCTGACTATCACATTAAAAGATGGGCAAACCTTGAATGAAGTCGTGATTGAATACCCTGTTGGCCACAAACGCCGCCGCCCTGAAGGCATGCCACTATTACTTAAAAAGTTCAGAACCAACTTAGCGCGCCAATTCCCAGAGGCCCAACAACTGCGGATTTTAGCAGCTTCACTGGATAAGCCATTGTTTGAGAATATGCCTGTTAATGAATTTCTCGATTTATGGGTGATTTAGTTTTGTGATTTTTTTAATTTACAGACAGCCAAAGGCTCCGATCCATTGAAGACCGTTGACTGTCTGCTCATCACAAATACCACGGTTTATGGAATGGAATGCGCTTCGCAGAAATCGTGGCAAGAATAAAACAGACAAGATAATATCAAAGTAAATTATTAAGTTTTATTTGTTTATTTTGATTGTGATAAAAACAAAAAAAGCCCCAGTTTACTCAACTAGGGCTTCAAATATGTCAGCCTAGGAATTTACTTTAGCAATCTCGCTCTCACTGATTTGCCTTTGATTTTACCTTGCTGTAATTGCTTCCACGCTTTGTTCGCCACTGATTTTTTAATCGCAACGTAGGCATGAATTGGGTGAATCGCGATTTTACCAATATCATCCCCTTCTAGACCAACGTCTCCGGTCAATGCGCCTAAAATATCTCCAGGGCGTATTTTCGCTTTTTTACCGCCATCTAGGCATAAGGTCGCCCATTGGGCTTCTAATGGCGTAATGCGTAACCCTGTCGGCTCTGGCAGCCAGTTCAGCTTCATGTTGAGCATCTCTTCGAGCACGTTTGCGCGTTGGGCTTCTTCTGGTGAACATAGGCTTATTGCTAAGCCGCTTTGTCCTGCACGAGCTGTACGGCCAATGCGGTGAACATGCACTTCAGGATCCCAAGACAGCTCAAAGTTAATCACCATTTCCAGTGCTTTAATGTCTAAACCTCGAGATGCTACATCCGTCGCAACCAAGACTCGACTGCTACCATTTGCAAATTGAACTAAGGTTTGGTCGCGATCGCGCTGTTCCATATCACCATGCAAGACTAGGACACTTTGACGGCTATCCATTAAAGCATCATAGACAGCCTGACAATCCTTTTTCGTGTTACAGAACACGACACAAGAAGCTGGTTGTTCACGGCTTAGCAGCTTTTGCAGTAAGTCAATTTTGTCATGTCGAGATACTTCATAAAACTGCTGTTCCACATCAGGTAATTCGTTAACCGAATTAATTTCAATGGTTTGTGGATTATTTTGGATGCGTCGGCTAATTGCTGCAATGCTATCCGGCCATGTTGCTGAGAATAAAAGTGTTTGTCTATCTTCTGGCGCGAAAGAGATCACCGCGTCAATATCATCCGCAAACCCCATATCTAACATGCGGTCAGCTTCATCAAGTACCAGTGTCTGTAAATGATCTAATCGCACCGTTTCTTTATGTAAGTGGTCAAGCAAACGTCCCGGTGTTGCCACTAAAATATGTGCAGCATGTACTAAAGAATCACGCTGAACACTAAAAGGTACACCGCCACATAAGGTTAAAATTTTAAGATTA
The DNA here is from genome assembly GCF_020271745.1 of Providencia alcalifaciens. NCBI lineage: Bacteria > Pseudomonadati > Pseudomonadota > Gammaproteobacteria > Enterobacterales > Morganellaceae > Providencia > Providencia alcalifaciens. The sequence goes on from NZ_CP084296.1 coordinate 86,101, forward strand.
GGAATATAACGCGCTAAACGGCGTAATTCATTCGCGACTTGATCCGCCAACTCTCTTGTTGGGCATAAAACGAGGGATTGTGTATTAAAGTTTTTAGCATCAATATGTTGTAATAACCCTAGGCCAAAAGCAGCCGTTTTTCCACTCCCCGTCTTAGCTTGGGCTCGCACATCTTTGCCAGCAAGGATAGCGGGTAATGCCGCTTCTTGAATTGGAGTCATGGTTAAAAAGCCCAATTCATTGAGATTGGAGAGTTGCTCCGCAGGAAGCGCATTTAGTTCAGCAAATGAAGTCACAGTTAACATTCCGAATAAAATAAAAGAGATCATCACAAGGGATCATAGCCCCTCGCACATGATACTAAAAAATAAATTGATAGCGAGTTTGGCTGGTATAAATCTGATCAGTTTTAGCAATAATAGGATTTGCGCTATCTGATTCGGCATGCCCAAAGCCATCAAATGGGTATTGCGGAGCCAACACTATCCCAGAGAATGGCGTATAGGTTTTACTTTTGCCTAATACGGAAACTAAATGGTTCCCCGTATAAAGATGAATAGCAGGTGACGTACTCACCATATTCATTTGCACATCACCATTGGGAGAGCTCAAAGTCCCCACAATTTGCCGTCCATCAACGACTGACTCATCAAACACAAAAGTATGGTCGTATCCGCCTACCGCTTGTTGCTCTTCATCTTGTAAAAAATCATAACCAATGCGTTTCTTTTGCCTAAAGTCAAAATAAGTACCAGTGACTTCACGCCATTCCCCTGTTGGGAGTCCTTCACTATCCTGCGGTAAGAAATACGTAGTCTGCATTTGGAGGTCATGCTCAAATGCAGTGCGATCAGACTGTTCACCCGCAAGATTAAAATAGGTGTAATTAGTCAGATTAACAGGGCAATCTTGGTTACATTGATATCGGTAGTTAATGACCACTTGATTATCGTCAGTGAGTGTATAATGCACTTCAACTTTTAACTCACCCGGAAAACCTTGGTCACCATCAGAAGAGACAAGAGTAAAAATCGCTTGCTGTTGGTCAGGCTGAGCGATTGACCATACTCGATAACTGAAGTTATCACCCCCACCATGCAAACAATGCACACCTTGATTATGTGCAAGTTGATACTTACGTCCTTCGAGGTCGAAAGTGGCATTTGCAATACGATTTGCGACTCGCCCTACTGTTGCGCCAAAATAGACTCGCTGCTCCATTTGAGCGGCCATATTAGGTGAACCTAAAATGACATCGCGTTTACCACTCGCCAACGGCAATATACAGCTCACCCAGCTGGCACCTAAACTACTCAAAATAATTTTCATTCCCTGTTTATTTGTGAGTGCAACGACCTTCGGTGTGCGTAGAGTGTGGCGTTGTTGCTTGGTAAACTGCATTTTTCCCCAATATTCCTTATATTTTCACTTATCGTGTAACCAACATAATTTAACAATAATAAAACGAATTCTCGATAACGTAAAAAGAAAAAAGCTGAGCGCATAATACGTCAGCTTTTTCAAAAATGCTTAGTACTTAAATAGGAATCAATGCAAACAATCTTTATCGTAAGGGTCTAAGTGGGTCATAACATCCAGTATTTGTGGATTTTTCATTAACTGTTTACGCACATTTACTGCAATATCATGCCCTTCCAAGATTGTCATTTGGCCATCTAACTCTAAGTGAACATCCACAAGGAAAAAGTCGCCAGATTTACGTGTTTTTAAATCATGGAATCCTTTAACTCCCGGAATACCTCGAAGAACATCGTTCATTTGTTCGAGCGTTTCTTCATCAGCCCCTTTATCCATTAAATCTTGCATAGATTGATAAGTGAATTTAAACCCCATTCGGAAAACAAATGTCCCCACAATTAAGGCGGCAATAGGGTCAAGAATGCGGATACCGCATAAACTACCAATAATCCCGATAGCGACGACTAATGAGGAGGCTGCATCAGAACGCGCATGCCAAGCATTCGCCACTAACATGCTTGAATTAACTTTATTGGCGACATGCAGCATGTAGCGGAATAAGCCTTCCTTCGCAACCAGAGCCGTTAATGCAGCGACTAATGCAATCGTATGAACTTCTGGGATTAACTCTGGGTTAATCATTTTTTCGACCGCAGACCACCCCATTCCCACACCCACGATCAACAAGATAATCCCTAAAATAAGGGACGCTCCATTTTCATATCGAAAATGGCCATATGGGTGGTCAGCATCTGGTTTTTTATGACTTTTTTTATTCGCAATAAGGACAACAAAGTCTGCAATTAAATCCGAAAGTGTATGAATACCATCAGCAATTAAGCCGGATGAATGGGAAAATATACCGACAATGATTTGCCAAATGGACAACAGCGCATTCACAGCCACACTGATCAATGTGCTTTTTTTTGCGGCTTTAAATTTCTCTTGTTGTAATTCGAATTCATTTTCCCCAGAAGTTGGGATTTCATGTTTATGCATAGTTTATTTTCTTAATGAAAAACAAAACAATTATCATTTAAATATGGTTTATTTTCAATGACTTAATTAATTTTAATAATACTCTCACATTATTTGTTAAATGTCTCATAATAAATTGTAAATAATTGATTACATTGATTGAGAATGGTTATTCTTTATTTTTCTATCTCTGATAAGGTAAAAACCATAATCAGATAAAAGCCATAAATAGATGATATTCATGACTAGCCTATCCTCTATTATAGATAAGAGTGTAGATTTATCTTTATTAGATAGCCATGCTTCTGTGAATCCAATATCACAAAATCATAAGTGTCATATGACTTATAAAATGATAGGTATATAATCAAATTAAAATAACAAATGAAGAGGTAGCTATGTATAAGAAGATATTGGTTCCTATTGATCTGTTAGAAGATGATTTAAATTCAAACATCATCAAACACGTGGAAGATTTGGCAACATTGGGTAAGCCTGAGATTCACTTTTTCTCGGTGATCCCGAGTGTTGAACTATTTTTTGGTATTGAAGTTGCTATTTTACCTGAAAGCCATAAAAATTCGGCTGAGCGTGCAACACTCGCAATGCGGGCATTAGAAGAAGTGATCAAAAAGGCTAAAATTCCAGGCTCTCAAATTACATGTCAAGTCAGCATTGGTTCAGCAAAAGACGAAATTTTAGATTACGCAAAAACCATTAATGCCGACCTGATTGTCGTCGGTTCTCATCATCCAAGTACATCCACTTATTTATTAGGTTCGACTGCATCCGCCATTGTACGTCATGCGCAAACATCAGTGTTTGTCGTTCGTTAATCTAAAGCTTATAAAATAAAAAATGCCGCATCATAGAAAACTGAGGCGGCATTTTAATGCATTATTTCTTAGCCGAGTTCATTAATTTATCGTCTGTCGACCAAATGCGGTACTTCACTTCCATATCTTTTGGTGCATAAACAACTATTGGTAATTTACTGTTGTAACGTACAAAAGCATCATCCCCTAGTTGGGTGGTGATAAAACGATTTTTCGCAGATTCGCTACATGCCATCATTGTTGAGGCTGGTCCTTTAACTTCATCTAATTTGTAGTAGCTATATCCCCATCCATCTAAGGTTTTTTCTTCTAAATCCCCTGAGAACCATTGACGGTTACAATCCGCTTTGATGGTTTTACCGATAACCAGCTCAACCATATAGTCATATTCATTTTGTTGAGTCTCAAGCTGGATCACATGACGAGTCATCCCGGATTCTGCTTTCGGATAGGGTGCGATCTTTCCTAAATCTTCAGTCGCCATTGCACAAGAAGACACTGCCACCGCAGCCATTACAGATAAAATCGCTTTTTTCATCATAAAATTCCTATTGGTAAAAAAATAACAACATTAAAAACTAGAGCTTGATACATAGTAGGTCAATTCAGTTATTTTAATCACTATAGATGATTCTTAATTACAAAAATATAGATAACTCATTAATCCTTTAGTGATAATACTTAATATTAGTATAAGGATCATAAAATTAATAAAAATTATGTAAATCCACCCCATTGATATGTACATAAAACAATCAATGGTTATACTGAAAGTGAGGCTTAATTCATTCTGAGGAGGTAGTATGTTATCTGCTGATCAAGATTTAGTTTCACAATTAATCTCCACACATCCCCGCTTTCAATCTCTCTATGAGAAGCATCACCAGTTAGATAAAGAAATTAGTAAGCTTGAAGGACCTTCAGGTGCCGGCTATAACGATCAGGTCGCCAAACTTAAAAAAGAAAAACTGCATCTAAAAGATGAAATGCAGAGAATCATGCAAACCAGCCGATAAGGTGCCTTTAGCTAATCTCGCTTTATCAAGTACATTGGAGTCTTAGCTTCAGTGCATTTTACTCCAATAAAGCTAGCTACAACACAATTGGCAACAATCCAGTGTTAATGGCATAAGAAATTTCTCTTATGCCATTTTTGTTATTAATTGGGGTAAAAAATGCTTTTATATTGATTTAATCGCCTATGAATAGTTACCTTAAAGATATATATTAAATATATCTTTATTGAAGGGGAAGTGATGATGGTGGATAAAAGAATATCTCGGGAAATCGTAACTATAGAGAAAATGATAAAAATCTATGAAAAAGCCCATCCAGCACCACATGACGAGCCAGAGTATTACCAAACTCTTTTTTCTTATGCAATTAATCGCTTAGAAAAATGTCGTTATGGTAAAGAAAAACCAGCTTGCAAACAATGCCCTATACATTGCTATCAGCCAAAGCAACGCGAACAAATGAAAATTATTATGCGCTGGGCTGGACCAAAGATGCTTTATTGTCACCCGATCTTAGCAATCCGCCATCTTATTGATGATAAAAAGCCAGTGCCCGAATTACCACCAAGGCAACGCACAACATCTAATAGGGATAAATAACTCTGAGTGCAAAATATTTCACTAAGCCGATGGAAGAGAATACTCCCGCAGAAACTAAATATTTCCATGTAAATGTTAAATATATTTAACCACTACTTATTTATCTAAATCTTCGGTTTATTTTTACTATCCTATTGGTTTTTTGTCACTTTTTATAACATCACTCATCCGACATTCAATTTCTGACAAACAAAGTCTATTGACTTAAACACATCATAAATACCCCCCTCTCAAAAAATGACGTTCTTATAAAAATTAGTAACCAATAAAAATTAATAATCAAAAACCATGTTTATAATAAAGCTAAAATCTATAGCCCTAACATATACATGTTAGGAATGAGATTAAAATCTCAATATTTAGCTTAAATCAAGCATTTTAATAAAAAAACAAAATCAATATGATTAAAAATATTAATTGATAATAAGACTAACCATAAAAATCATTAGATAAATTTATTATTGATACTTTTAACGAATGTATCCCAAATAATTTACATCGCTATTATTTATGATAAAACACAAATAACGACTACTTACCTTTAAAAGATAAAAAAACAATGGAAAAGCGTAAAAAATCATAAAATATTAAAAACCACAAAATATAATAAAGTTAGAATTTAAAACCATAGTTACCGGTAACTTGCAGGATAAATGAATAGAACACCAAATGAGTCACTCGGAATAATCGATGAATATTCATAAAAACATCGTAAAAACCATATTTCGAAACATTTATTAATACTTTAATTTACGATATGACATATAAAAAAACAGCTCATATAATTTTAATCATCAAAGTAATAGTGATTTTTTATATCAATAGAAGTTAAAAAATTGACATTTGATTTCGACTCTTACTTAAAGAGCTAATTTGAATAAAGGTGCTACCATGAACAGTAAATTAAGTCATCAGGTGATAAAAAAAGTACGCATAGATAAAAGTAACCCACATGCAATACTCGATTTAACCTCTAAGGGCCTTATCATCATAGAAAAAGGGTCAATATTACTGGAAACTCCAGCCGCAAATGAAAGCCTACATGAAGGTGATATTCTCTACCATAAGCAGGGGTCATATTCGTTTAAAACAGAGAATAATGAATTAGATGGTGAATTCTTATGGATCTCATTGGATGATAAGTTTTTACGTGAGTATTTGTCTCATTACGGATCTCAACTCAGTGAGATTGAGCGAACTGAAAATGTCGCTAATGACATCATCAAGTTTACAACAAACCCATTAATTAATGAGCTAAAAAATAGCTTAGAATCATTTATTCAAACTCAATATCCTGAAATGATCCTCAAATTAAGAATTAATGAGCTACTCTTGTTATTATCTTATAGTGAGCAAGGAGCAACCCTGTTGTCCCATTTACGACAACTCAGCAATCGCCAAGCTGAGCGTTTGCAGACCTTCATGGAGAATAATTATTTAAAAGAGTGGAAGTTAAATGAGTTTGCCAGAACGTTTGGCATGGGCTTAACAACATTCAAAGAGCTATTTCATACTGTTTATGCGACATCACCACGCTCTTGGATCAGTGAGAAGCGCATCATGTACGCACATCAATTATTGATAAATACGTCGATGAGCATTGTTGAAGTTTCTATGGAAGCCGGCTTTTCAAGTCAGTCTTACTTTACTCAAAGCTATCATAAGCGCTTTGGTTATACCCCCAGTAGGTCGCGTAAAGCCGCCTAGTATCTTCCTCACGTTATACGCCCTGTCAGTATAGGATTAATGTCTTAGCTACACTGGCAGAAAGGCAACCTCGCAATAAATCATATCGTTGGAAATAAAAAAAGAGCCTACTATTTAAGTAAGCCCCTCTTTCTATTTAGAACCTGATTAATCAGTTTGCTTGAATCACTTTCAAATCAATAATTGACATTGAATTTGGCGGTACTTCGCCTGGAATACCTTCTGGACCATAACCACCTTGAGGCTCAATATAAATTTTGACCATTCCGCCTACACCAACCTTTTCTACGAACGAGTTCATCGGTGGTGGAAGTTGGTCATAAGGTAACACCATTGGATTTTTTTCTGTATGCATAACGGTCACCTTACCATCGGTGAGTTGCTCACGCATAATCAATGTGATTTTCTTATCTTTCACATTTGCAATTGGCGTACCTTTTTGTAAAACCTTATAGTAAGTATAATTATCTAACTTACTGTATTTCTGCTGTTTTATTTCCTGCAGGATCTTCTGATTTCGCTTTTCATTCTCTTTGGCAATCGTGGTATTATCCGCAGATGGGATTTGGAGAATGGTCGGTGTCTTACCTGTAGGTGTTTTTTTGCTCGCTCTTAATACATCATTTTCTTCACGTAACTGAGTCACGCGCTGATTAAGATCCCTAATTTGCTCTTTCAATCCCTCATCTGTTGAAAATGCTTTCAAGGTTGCCAGCTCATCTTTTGCTTTATTTAAATTACCTTGAATACTAGCAAGCTCCAGCTTAGATTTATTATCTGACGCTGTTTTTTCATCAAGCAGTTTCTTAAGCTGAAGCAATTCCTGATCTTTTTTCGAGAGATTCTCTGCATTAAATTTTTCAGCATCTAACTTCAATGCATTCAGTTGTTTGTTGGCATCTAGCAGCTTTTGCTCGATTTCAACTTGCTGTTTGTTGCGATTGGCAATGTCACTTTCAAGCTTAGCAATCAATGCTTCTTTTTCTTTGGTTTGTGACATCAACTGAGTATTTTTAGACTCTAGCTGCTGTTTATCAGATAGTTGTGCTTTTAACGAATCTTGAATACCTTTATTTTCTACATCTAATTTGGTTAAAACTTCTTCTCGGCCTTTGAGTAAGCTAATTTGCTTATTCAATTCCGCCGTTAATTCTTTGATTTGTAGGTCAGTATCTTTACCTGCAATTTCAGTCTGTTTTTCTAATTCAGTACGCAGTTTTTGTACTTCAGTATTTGCTTGTGCTAACTGTTTTTTCGCATCCGCATAACTTTGCTCATTAGATGTTAGTTTTGCTTGTAGCTGTGTGTACTGATTCTGGCTATCCGCCAGTTGCTTCGCTATTTTTTCGTAAGCATTTTGCTGAATAGCCTGTTGTTTCTTCGCTTCTGCTAACTCAGCATCCAGCGCATTTTTTTGCACTAACTTAGCGGTTTGCTCAACTAATATTGCTGTGGTCTTATCGTTCTGCTGAGATTTTTCAGCGAGTTGAGTCAAGAGTTTCTGATTTTGCTCAGATAAATCTTTAACTTGTTTATCGCTAGCTTGAGCCATCAACGTTGCTTTCTTTTCCAGCTCTTGCTTCACGTTTTGCAAGTCTGTACTAGCCTTAACTAACTGCTGCTTAGATGTGGCTAATTCGGCTTCTACCGTAGATTTTTGTTTTACTTTATCAGCCAGTTGCTGATTCTGTTGCTCAAGCTGCTTAACCGCATCTTGCTGTTGTTTCAGCGCTAATTGGACATCACTTTTTTGCGCTTGCGCCAGCTTTAACTCGTCTTCACGCTGCTTCAGTAAGGCTTCTTGCTGTAATAAGTTGGCATTCACCGATTTTAACTGCTCATCCGTATTGCCGGATAATTGCAGTTGCTGCTTCGCGTCAGATTGCAGTTTGGCGATCTCGGCGGTTAATTGTTCAATACGCTGTTGAGCATCCGTGACTTGCTTGTCTTTGTCGGTCAACTGCTGCTTCATTTGCTCAGCCAGTTGCTGATTCTGTTGCTCAAGCTGCTTAACCGCGTCTTGCTGTTGTTTCAGCGCTAATTGGACATCACTTTTTTGCGCTTGCGCCAGCTTTAACTCATCTTCACGCTGCTTCAGTAAGGCTTCTTGCTGTAATAAGTTGGCATTCACCGATTTTAACTGCTCATCCGTATTGCCGGATAATTGCAGTTGCTGCTTCGCGTCAGATTGCAGTTTGGCAATCTCGGCGGTTAATTGTTCAATACGCTGTTGAGCATCCGTGACTTGCTTGTCTTTGTCGGTCAACTGCTGCTTCATTTGCTCAGCCAGTTGCTGATTCTGTTGCTCAAGCTGCTTAACTGCATCTTGCTGTTGTTTCAGCGCTAATTGGACATCACTTTTTTGCGCTTGCGCCAGCTTTAACTCATCTTCACGCTGCTTCAGTAAGGCTTCTTGCTGTAATAAGTTGGCATTCACCGATTTCAACTGCTCATCCGTATTGCCGGATAATTGCAGTTGCTGCTTCGCGTCAGATTGCAGTTTAGCGATCTCGGCGGTTAATTGTTCAATACGCTGTTGAGCATCCGTGACTTGCTTGTCTTTGTCGGTCAACTGCTGCTTCATTTGCTCAGCCAGTTGCTGATTCTGTTGCTCAAGCTGCTTAACTGCATCTTGCTGTTGTTTCAGCGCTAATTGGACATCACTTTTTTGCGCTTGCGCCAGCTTTAACTCATCTTCACGCTGCTTCAGTAAGGCTTCTTGCTGTAATAAGTTGGCATTCACCGATTTTAACTGCTCATCCGTATTGCCGGATAATTGCAGTTGCTGCTTCGCGTCAGATTGCAGTTTGGCGATCTCGGCGGTTAATTGTTCAATACGCTGTTGAGCATCCGTGACTTGCTTGTCTTTGTCGGTCAACTGCTGCTTCATTTGCTCAGCCAGTTGCTGATTCTGTTGCTCAAGCTGCTTAACCGCGTCTTGCTGTTGTTTCAGCGCTAATTGGACATCACTTTTTTGCGCTTGCGCCAGCTTTAACTCATCTTCACGCTGCTTCAGTAAGGCTTCTTGCTGTAATAAGTTGGCATTCACCGATTTTAACTGCTCATCCGTATTGCCGGATAATTGCAGTTGCTGCTTCGCGTCAGATTGCAGTTTGGCAATCTCGGCGGTTAATTGTTCAATACGCTGTTGAGCATCCGTGACTTGCTTGTCTTTGTCAGTCAACTGCTGCTTCATTTGCTCAGCCAATTGCTGATTCTGTTGCTCAAGCTGCTTAACCGCGTCTTGCTGTTGTTTCAGCGCTAATTGGACATCACTTTTTTGCGCTTGCGCCAGCTTTAACTCATCTTCACGCTGCTTCAGTAAGGCTTCTTGCTGTAATAAGTTGGCATTCACCGATTTCAACTGCTCATCCGTATTGCCGGATAATTGCAGTTGCTGCTTCGCGTCAGATTGCAGTTTAGCGATCTCGGCGGTTAATTGTTCAATACGCTGTTGAGCATCCGTGACTTGCTTGTCTTTGTCGGTCAACTGCTGCTTCATTTGCTCAGCCAGTTGCTGATTCTGTTGCTCAAGCTGCTTAACTGCATCTTGCTGTTGTTTCAGCGCTAATTGGACATCACTTTTTTGCGCTTGCGCCAGCTTTAACTCATCTTCACGCTGCTTCAGTAAGGCTTCTTGCTGTAATAAGTTGGCATTCACCGATTTTAACTGCTCATCCGTATTGCCGGATAATTGCAGTTGCTGCTTCGCGTCAGATTGCAGTTTGGCGATCTCGGCGGTTAATTGCTCGATACGCTGATGAGCATCCGTGACTTGCTTATCTTTATCGGCAAGTTGTTTTTTCGCATTCGCCGCTTCAATCACGCCATCACTCAGCTGTTTTTCCAACTGCTTGATAGTGTCTAATGACTGATTATTTTGTTTGGCAAGGTTATCCAGATTAGCTTGCTTTTCAGCTATCACTTTCTGCGATTTGGTTAATTCATTGTTCAGCTCATCGATAACAACTTTATTATCAACGGATTTTACAACATTTTGTAATTGCTCAATTTGCAACTTACTTGCTGCGATGTCGTCACTGAGTTTAGCTATCGTCGTTTGCTTTTCAGTAATGATGCGATTTAATTCAGCAATGCTTTTATTGTAATTAGTCAGTTTAGTGACTAACTGACCATCAGTTAACAGCCTATTGTACGAAATTAGCTCACCAACACCTTGAGCAACGCCAAAGCGATACAGGTTCTTTAATTGCTGCTGCTCAATGAGTTTTGCCAACTGAGCCAGATTGACTGAGTTATCAGTCCCTGCTTTCTTCGTGAAACTCGAAGAATATAAGCCGAGAGGATCAATAATGACTTGGTATTTAGCAAAATCCTTCGCCAAATACTTAGGATTCCATTGATTACCTTGTAGCAAATAGGAAGATACAGGCTGGTAAGATTGAGACTCAGAAGGCAACGAACAAACGTCGATAACAGGCTTTATTATTTCTGTTCCTGCTACTTGGGCTGGCTCTGTTACTTGAACAGGTGTTTTAGGCTCAGCAGGTGTTGCTGACGATATTTTTGTACTTTTAGATTGAGTAGATTGAGATGACGTCACCGTATTCGATGATCGTTGAGCCACCTTTTTCTCTTTAGTATTCTTTGCTTTACCCGTCGTGACTTGACGGTTTTCTTTCGGCAGAGGAACTGGCGAAAGAGAAGATAAGACATCATAACCTTGGGCTTGTGATTTAACACTCAGTGGTACTTCGACAGGTCGTGGCTTTGGCTTTTGACCTTCATTTTCAGATTGAAGGTAAGTATCAAAGTCATCGATGACATTATTAAAACGCTCCGCGTAGGAGGCGGTTGAAAAACATGTCGAAAAAAGTGCCAGAGAGACACAAAGCCTTAAGTTAAGTCTCATAATCCATTAATTTTCTGCAAAGTTGATTCCGTTGATAGCACTGCGTTGTAACGCACCTTAGCACAAAGAACTTTTGTTTTAGATTCAATAGCCATTTGTAATAGCTCAATAGTATCTGGGCTAGCAGTTGCTTCGATTTGTTTGTACAGCTGATTAATTTCACTCACTTCTTTAAATGATCCTACCAGACGATTATAACTTTCTGGTGATAGCGTTTTCAGTGAACTGAGTTCTTTAATACAAGTATTTAGTGGTGCAACACCTTGCGGCTCAACACCATTTGATGAACGTTCTAAAGCATTATTTAAAACATTCTGAGATTCAGGGTAAGAATCATCAGCTTTACTATTTTGCGGTGAATTATTTGTTGCTACTGTGGAGGTTTGAGAATCAGCTAATGCCGCCTTTTGCTCATTTTGACCAGTGACACAGCCAGAAAGTAAAACCGTGCTTACCGCAAGCAAGGACGCGACATAAAATTTATTTTTTAAAAACATATATTTACCTTACCAGTACTTTTCTTCGCTATTATTATGATGTCCTAGAAACCTAGTGTAAGCTAAAAACTTGCTATTTTCTATATAGCCGATTAGAGAAATAGAGACTTCTCATAAATCTTATGCTTTTTTTATTTTGTGCCAATTTAGTTTTACAACCACGGAATTGTTATTTTAGTACATTAATACTCATATCTCTCTAAATAAGATATTGCATACTTGTGTTTACTGATTATTTTTGCACATTAATTAACATCAAAAACACATTTCATTAGTAATAAATCAAAATAAGCTTTGCTCGCACACCTTATCTTTCAGGCTTTTATAAAGTTAAATTAATTAAATTAAAATCATGATGTTACGGACAAGTAAATTGACTCTATCAAAAATTAGAAATACTCACATCTTGAAATATTACAATGAGATGATAAAAGTGACTCCGATGATAAAGATAGATATTGAGTAAAATAAAATTCTACACTTATTAAAGCAGTCAAAGAATAGCAGTTATCTTAAAAAGATATTGAGCTTCAATTAACTCATAACGTGATGTAACGCAGATTTTTATTTTTATATCGGCAAGCTACAACAAATTAACTGAGGGCTTGAATGTGAATATTAAATAAAAATATCATGATTCATTGAGAAGATTCATGCCCAGTTATTAACTGGGCATGAAAAACAAAGCTTAAGCTTTGCTAGGACGTAATGCAGGGAACAGGATTACATCACGGATAGTATGGCTATTGGTAAATAGCATGACCATACGGTCAATACCAATACCTAAACCTGCTGTTGGTGGTAAACCGTGCTCTAATGCGGTCACGTAATCTTCGTCGTAGAACATCGCTTCATCATCACCTTCGTCTTTCTGACGAACTTGTTCAGCAAAACGTTCTGCTTGGTCTTCTGCATCATTTAACTCAGAAAAACCATTACCGATTTCACGGCCACCGATGAAGAATTCGAAGCGGTCTGTAATGAATGGGTTGTCATCATTACGGCGTGCTAAAGGAGAAACTTCAGCCGGATATTCAGTAATAAAAGTAGGCTGAATTAAGTGGCTTTCAGCAACTTCTTCAAAGATTTCGCACTGAACACGACCTAAGCCCCAGCTCTTCTCAATCTTGATACCGATAGACTGAGCAATTGCAACTGCTTTATCCATATCATCCAGATCAGCAACGTTAGTTTCTGGACGGTATTTGCAGATAGCTTCTTTCATGGTCATTTTGGTAAATGGCTTACCAAAATCGAACTCTTGCTCACCATATTTAACAACGGTATTACCTAATACTTTCTGCGTTAAAATACGGAATAAGTCTTCAGTCAGCACAATCAGGTCACGGTAATCAGCATACGCCATATACAGTTCCATCATTGTGAATTCTGGGTTATGACGAGGAGATAAACCTTCGTTACGGAAGTTACGGTTGATTTCAAATACGCGTTCAAAACCACCTACAACTAAACGCTTCAGATACAGTTCTGGCGCAATACGCAGATACATATCGATATCTAACGCATTATGATGAGTCACAAATGGACGTGCAGAAGCACCACCCGGAATGACTTGCATCATTGGAGTTTCTACTTCCATGAATCCATGCTCAACCATGAAGTTACGAACTTCAGCTAAGATCTTAGAACGGATGATGAAAGTGTTACGAGACTCATCGTTAGCAATCAAGTCAAGGTAACGTTGACGATAACGTGTTTCTTGGTCTGATAAACCGTGGAATTTGTCTGGTAATGGACGCAGAGCTTTAGTCAGCAAACGAACTTCATGACAGTGAACGGTCAATTCGCCTGTTTTAGTTTTAAATAAACGACCTTTAGCGCCTAAAATGTCACCTAAGTCCCATTTTTTGAACTGCTCGTTGTAAATACCTTCGGGCAAATCATCACGTGAAACGTAAATCTGAATACGGCCACCAACATCTTGTAATGTTGCAAATGACGCTTTACCCATGATACGACGAGTCATCATACGACCCGCGATAGTCACTTCAATATTCAGGTCTTCCAATTCTTCTGCTGATTTTTCACCAAATTCAGCGTGAAGCTTATCGGAGACATTTTCACGACGAAAATCATTTGGGAATGGGATACCCTGTTCGCGCAATGCAACCAGTTTTTCTTTACGGGCTTTGAGTTCGTTATTTAAATCGGGAGCTTGTTCTGCACCCTGTTGCTCTTGAGACATTTTTTCCTCACAGGCCAGCTTTTAAACTAGCTTCAATGAATTTATCCAAATCACCATCCAGCACGGCTTGCGTGTTACGCGTTTCCACACCAGTACGTAAGTCTTTAATGCGTGCATCATCAAGGACGTAAGAACGAATTTGGCTTCCCCAGCCAATGTCCGATTTATTCTCTTCCATCGCTTGCTTATCTGCGTTTTTCTTCTGCATTTCCAGTTCGTATAATTTCGCTTTTAACTGGCGCATGGCTTGATCTTTGTTTTTATGCTGTGAACGGTCGTTCTGGCACTGAGTCACAATGTTGGTCGGTATATGGGTGATACGTACCGCAGACTCAGTTTTGTTAACGTGCTGACCACCGGCACCCGAAGCACGGTATACGTCGATACGTAAATCAGCAGGGTTAATTTCGATATCAATATCATCATCAACTTCAGGATAGATAAACGCTGAACTGAATGAGGTATGACGACGACCGCCGGAGTCAAATGGGCTCTTACGCACTAAACGGTGAACACCCGTTTCTGTTCTTAACCAGCCATAGGCATAATCACCGATGATTTTAATTGTTGCAGATTTTAAACCCGCCACATCACCATCTGACTCTTCGATAATTTCTGTTTTGAAGCCTTTTGACTCAGCCCAACGCAGGTACATACGCATGAGCATACTCGCCCAATCTTGCGCTTCTGTACCGCCAGAACCTGCTTGTAAGTCGATGTAGCAGTCAGCGCTGTCATATTCACCGGAGAACATACGGCGAAATTCAAGTTGCTCTAACTTGCCTTGCAGTACTTCTAACTCAGCGCCCGCTTCGTTGAACGTTTCTTCGTCATCAGCTTCTATCGCTAATTCCAATAAACCTTCTACGTCTTCAATACCTTGGGTCAGTTGGTCAATTGTCTCAACAATCGCCTCAAGGGAAGAGCGTTCTTTGCCAAGTGCTTGAGCGCGTTCTGGTTCATTCCAGACATCCGGCTGCTCAAGTTCTGCATTCACTTCTTCTAAGCGTTCTTTCTTGGCATCATAGTCAAAGATACCCCCTCAGAACCGTTGTCCGTTCAGACAGGTCCTGAATTTTGCTTTTTACTGGGTTTATTTCAAACGTCATTTTCACTATCTTATAGTTGATCAATAAAGATAAATATTTTCATTCACGAACCGTTTAGTATAACGGAATTCCTGTCAGGTTTATAGGGCATGACTCCCCTATTTCTGTACGAATTGTATCGTCAGTTTAATCCGGCCAAATATGCTCAATCATCAATTGCACATTTTTATTGCCACGAAACTCATTCACATCTAACTTAAACGCGATTTTCGCTTTTTTGACGCTATTATCTGGCCATCTACGGACATCAATGTTGAACATAATGCCATCCAACATCGGTCCTCCATTGACGGGTTCTAACATCAATTTTAAATGCTTCTCGCCCACCAGTTTTTGTTGCAATAACTGGAAGTGTCCATCAAATACAGGTTCAGGAAAAGACTGTCCCCACGGGCCGCTTTCGCGAAGTAATTCAGCTGTCTCTAATGACAGTTGATTACGCATTAATTCACCGTCACTCCAAATAACGCCCGATAATTGCTCAGGTTGAATAAGTTCTCCCATCAGCATTTCGAAATGGTATTTGAATGCGTCAAATTTACTCTCTTCAAGCGACAGACCCGCAGCCATGGCGTGTCCACCAAACTTTTGCATTAAACCTGGTTGCAACGTATTTAATCGCTCTAATGCATCGCGCATATGCACGCCCTGCACAGAACGACCAGAACCTTTTAATAATCCATCTCCGGCAGGTGCGAACGCAATAACGGGGCGATGAAATTGCTCTTTAATTCGTGAAGCCAAGATCCCAACCACCCCTTGATGCCATTCGGGATGATATAGTGCTAAACCGTTCGGTAACTGATTCTCGCTGTATTCTATTTTGTTAAATAGTACCAATGCTTCTTGCTGCATACCCGCTTCAATTTCACGACGGGTCTGGTTTAAACCATCTAACTCATTGGCTAGCTGGCGTGCATGTGCCATATCATCCGTCAGCAGTAATTCAATGCTGACTGACATATCATCAAGCCGACCAGCCGCGTTAAGTCTAGGCCCTAGTGCAAAGCCAAAATCATTCGCCACCAGACGAGAAGCATCTCGTTTGGATACCTCAATTAACGCTTTGATCCCCGCACAACAGCGCCCTGCTCTCACTCGATTCAACCCTTGGTGCACCAAGATGCGGTTGTTCGTATCCAATGGCACCACGTCGGCTACAGTACCCAGCGCAACTAAATCAAGGTATTCCGCTAAATTAGGCTCGCTAATCCCTTGCTTTTCAAACCACTGCTGCTGACGTAAATGGGCTCTTAACGCTGACATTAAATAAAACGTTACCCCAACACCGGCCAGTGATTTCGACGCAAATTGGCAATCATTAAGATTCGGGTTGATAATAGCATCTGCCGTCGGTAACGTTTCTCCCGGTAAATGGTGGTCGGTAATAACCACCTTCATCCCATACTCGTGAGCTGTGAGCACGCCATCATGAGAAGAAATACCGTTATCTACCGTAATAATCAGGTTAGTTCCCTGCTTATAGGCGTCATCCACGACCAATGGCGTTAAGCCATAGCCGTTTTCAAAACGGTTCGGGACGATATAGTTTAAATTCCTATACCCCATCGCTTTAAGCGCACGGATAGCTAATGCAGTACTCGTTGCGCCATCAGCATCAAAATCCCCCACGATAGTGATTTTTTGGTGCTCCACCAGCGCCAAATAGAGCAGCGTTAGTGCATTTTCAACTCCTGATAGCGAACGGTAATCAAGCAAATTAGATGCTTTACGCTCCAATTGCGCGAGAGAGGTTATCCCTCTAGAGGCATAAATGCGCTGCAAAAGTTCAGGAATATTAGGCAATGCCGCGGCATCACCCGTTAATTCTCGTTGACGTAAAAAAGTTTCGACATTCACAATTATGATTATTTCTGTTCAAGTATTTGGAGTAATTCGTCAGGTTTTAAAAAGCCAGGGAGTACTTGTCCGCTTGGTAAAATAATGGCAGGCGTTCCCGTAACTTTAAATAATTGGCCTAATTTCAAATGATTGCCTAAATCGATTTTACAATCATCAATCATGGCAACTTCGTCACCTTTGAACGCTTTAGTCAACGCATCTTTTGGTAACGCATTACACCAGATTGATGCCATCTGTTTTGCCGTGTCGCTCTTCATTCCTTGACGCGGGAAGGCTAAGTAGCGCACAGTCACCCCTTTACTGTTTAGCTCACCCACTGTTTCATGTAATTTCTTACAGTAACCACAGCTAATATCAGTAAAGACAGTCACCGCATATTTTTCATTGGGTGCTTTGAAGATGATCATCTCGTTTTTCAACGCTTCTATCTTCTTCAACAAAGGCTGGTTACTGATGTTCACTGGAACTTTGCCACTGAGATCATAAATTGGGCCTTGTAACAGATACTTACCGTCATCCGTCACATAAATTACACCGTTATCCGTTTCCACCGTATTTAATCCAACAATTGGGGAAGGCTTAATGGATTCCACTTGCATGTTATAATGTGCCAGTTTTCCGATAATCAGTTTTTCTTCTGTTGCACCATAAACCGATGCCGTTAATGAAGCTATGCAGGCGGCTAAAACAAGTAATTTGCGTTTCATATTTATCCTTTCACCCATCACCCTCTCGGATGATGCTGCTCATGTAAAGCACGTAGCCGCTCAGTAGCGACATGTGTGTAAATTTGGGTTGTGGATAGATCGCTGTGACCTAACAACATTTGTACAACGCGTAAGTCCGCGCCGTGATTCAATAAATGGGTTGCAAATGCGTGCCTTAATACGTGAGGAGATAACGCATCCCCATCAATATTAGCAAGAACGGCATAATATTTTATTCGGTGCCAAAATGTCTGGCGGGTCATCTTCGTACCACGTTTGCTTGGAAATAAAACATCGCTGGTTTTCCCATTCAGTAAATCTGGGCGCCCCTGCGCTATGTATTTTTCCAGCCAGTAAATCGCCTCTTCTCCCAGAGGGATTAAACGCTCTTTATCACCTTTACCAACGACTCGAACGACGCCTTGACGCAAGCTGATATCCGAAAATGTTAGCCCTGTCAGCTCAGAGACTCGTAACCCACAAGCATACAGGACTTCCAACATGGCTTTATCTCGTAACTCGAGCGAATCTTCAGTTGCAGGTGCATTCAACAAATCTTCAACTTGTTGTTCACTGAGATCTTTGGGTAAGCGCTGCGGAATTTTTGGTGCTGCGATTACCGCAGAAGGATCATCCGCCCTTATCTTTTCGCGGTAAAAATATTGAAATAACCGACGAATCGAACTTAATAAACGCGCAGAACTTGCGGCTTTGTATCCGCCATCAATACGTTCCGCGAGAAAAGATTGCAAATCAATCGACTGAACATTTTCCAAATGCAATTGCTGCGCATCCAGCCATCTATCTAACGATTGCAGATCATTACGATAAGATGCCAAGGTGTTTTCAGCAAGATCTTGCTCCAACCAAATTGTATCAAGAAACTGTTCAATTAACGGATTTAGTTGTTTACTTTCCACGCCAGATCCTATGCCTCTTTATTATTACTGTACAATCTATTATGCCTGATTGTAGCACCATCTGTTACAATACGTCCCTCGTGATAAAAACCAGCGCTGGATATAGTAATAATATATATGAAAATAGGTCTTTTTTACGGTTCAAGCACCTGCTACACCGAAATGGTTGCAGAAAAAATACGTGACATTCTTGGTGATGATTTCATTACCCTCCATAACGTCAACGATACACCACCAGAATTAATGGAACAGTACGACGTTCTTATTTTGGGGATCCCTACGTGGGATTTCGGTGAAATTCAGGAAGATTGGCTAGAAATTTGGGAAGCGCTTCCCAAACTTAACCTTGCGGATAAAATGGTCGCAATGTATGGCATGGGTGACCAAGTTGACTATAGCGAATGGTTTTTAGATGCACTCGGTATGCTCTATCACCAGCTAAAACCGACTGGCGCACAGTTTATTGGTTTTTGGCCGACTGAAGGTTATGAGTTTGAAAGCCCGAAACCGCTCACTGAAGATGGTAAGATGTTTGTGGGTCTTGCATTAGATGATGTGAACCAGTTTGAGCAAACCGATGAGCGAGTCGCACAATGGTGCGAGCAGATCCTACAAGAAATTGAAGCTGCTCTTTAAGCGCCAAATACAACTAACTGCAATATTAAATATCAGGATATTGCAGTAGTAATTGATTGAGATTACGCCAATTCTCTTCGGAAATAGAATCCTTTGCAATCCACAAGCGAATCTTCTGAGGTTTACCTTGCAACGCATTGAGCGTTAATAAAATACCGAAGCGGCTACACCATGGCGCTTTGATAATTTCCCACTCATTCTTTTTCCATTGAAGCTTGTTGCCATTCACCAATACAGCCACACCTTTGACTTTACTGATATTTTTTTGGCTTTTCGCCCAACTTGCTACCAACACAACTAATAAGGGTAGCCAAATCATTGAATTACCTGGCGCCCATGGTGCAACAAGCAAAATAATGCCCGTTACCCCATGAAGACAGGTGGAAAAAAGCTGAGTTTTCCATGAAATGGAAAGATTAGATTTCCACAGGACCACGATTTTTATTTCTTTCTTGAATGAGTTTAATCATAGAGAACAGTTCTTCATCCTCCGGACGCCCGTGATTCATCAGCCAATTGAACAAATCTGGGTCTGGACATTCGAGCAGGCGCACAAAAACACGCTTGTCGTGGTCTGTTAGTTCGTCATATTCATATTCAAAAAATGGCATGATAGAAATATCAAGCTCACGCATGCCTCTTCTGCACGCCCAATGAATTCGCGCCTTGTTATTAATATCGATTTGACTTTGCCCGCTAGGCATTCCATTATCCATTTCACTACGACCTTTTGTTGCAGTTGACTGATAAGATTGATTATTTTAAATACTCTATCAGATAATCTGTCAATAAAACATGTCACACTCTACATAGTTCACATTTTAGGTTGTAAAATACCGTTTTTCTACAAACTATTTACCCTCTTATGCTGAATAATAGGTTAATGGCACTTTAGTTCGGTTTGAAGCTTGCAATGTGACCTAGCTATTTTACCATTAAGCACCATTATCAAATAAAGAACAACAGGTGAAATCATGACTTCCCATGTAGACAACGCACAACAGTTTCCCCACGATTCTCAGTCTTTACCCCTTGTTTTGATTTCACTGGAAAACTGGGAACTTATTCATCTCCACGGCGCCGATGCAGAAAAATATCTGCAAGGGCAAATCACCGCCGATATCAGCACACTTGAGCACGCACACACACTCACCGCCCATTGCGATCCAAAGGGAAAAATGTGGAGTGACCTACGTTTATTCCATCACTTAGCGGGTTTTTCTTATATTGAAAGACGCAGTGTTGCTGATGCTCAACTCGCAGAATTAAAAAAATATGCCGTTTTCTCTAAAGTCACTTTTGAAAAGAAATCAGAACTGAAATTACTGGGTGTGGCAGGTCAAGGTGCTAGAGAGGCGCTGGCTTCGCTGTTCACTACGCTACCGGATAGCCAAAACCAAGTCATCACAGAAGGCAACAGTACTCTTCTACATTTTGACCTTCCCGCAGAGCGATTTTTAATTATTACAGACGAAGCAACTGCGCAAAACATCACAGAAACCTTAAATGCGACACAGGTTTCTGACCAGCAATGGCTAGCATTAGAAATTGCCGCGGGCTTTGCCGTTATCGACCAAGAAAACAGTGCCCAACATCTGCCACAAGCTGCAAATTTACAAGCCATTCCTCACGGAATTAGCTTTAAAAAAGGCTGCTATACCGGCCAAGAAATGGTCGCTCGCGCCAAGTTCCGCGGCGCCAATAAACGCGCTATGTACTGGCTAACAGGCACAGGCTCCTCACTTCCCGCTATTGGTGATGGTGTTGAGTGGCAACTGGGTGAAAACTGGCGCCGTACCGGAACAGTACTTGCCGCTGTACGTTTAGGGAATGGAGAACTTAGCATCCAAATCATCATGAACAACGATATGGAAGCCGATAGTGTATTTCGCGTTATGGGTGACGAACAAAGTCGCCTGACTATTGCACCACTGCCTTATTCATTAGAAGAAGATAAATAATTGGGGTTTTTATGTCATCTGCAATAAGTAATAAGCCACTCGACGTTTTGAATTTTGGGGCTTTTACTGAAGTCGTCCAATTTTTGATGGAGCTCGATAAACTGAAAAGTGTTTATCGCAAGAATAAATTATTAAACCGCGAAAGACACGAAAATACCGCCGAACATAGCTGGCAGTTTGCTGTTGCTGCGATGGCTTTTGCCCCTTATGTGCCGGGGGTTAACCTCGAGCGTGCCATTAAACTTGCGCTCGTTCATGATATCGTCGAAATCGATGCAGGTGACGTTTTGGTGTTTGATAATGCCGCTCGTGAAGCCATTCATGATGACGAAGTCAAAGCGGCTAACCGCCTGTTTAACTTACTGCCAAGTCCGCAAAATGCTGAATTCTTAGCATTATGGAATGAGTATGATGCCGTCGAGACATTGGAATCGAAGTATGCCAATGCCATTGATAGAGCCATGCCGATGTTATTGAACTTGCATAATCAGGGTCAAAGCTGGGTTGAAAACCATATTCGTCATGAGCAGGTCGTCAGTAAATGTGACTATATTCAGGAGATCCTCCCTGAATTTTGGTTGCAGCTTAAACAGCAATTAGAGCAAGCCCACCAAAAAGGCTGGCTGCTGTAGTTAAAAAAATAAAACAAAAAACGCCAGATAAAATATCTGGCGTTTTCATATTAAGAAACTCGAAAATTAATTACATATACTCATCGATAGGCACGCAAGAGCAATGTAAATGACGGTCGCCATAAACATCATCAAGGCGTTTCACCGCAGGCCAATATTTATTCACTCGTGTTGCATGAGATGGGAATACCGCCAATTCACGGCTATAGCTATGTGCCCACTCTTCTGCCAACTCGGTTTGAACGTGTGGCGCATTGACTAACGGGTTATCTTCCAGCGTCCATTTACCTTGGACCACGTGGTCAATCTCATCACGAATAGCCAGCATTGCATCGATAAAGCGATCGATTTCCACAATACTTTCTGACTCAGTAGGTTCGATCATCAACGTCCCCGCCACAGGGAATGACATCGTTGGTGCATGGAAACCATAGTCAATCAGGCGCTTAGCAATATCCAGCTCACTGATTCCCGTATCTTTCTTGATTGGACGCAGATCCACGATACATTCGTGAGCCACATAACCTTCTTGTCCGGTATAGAGGATCTCATAACGCCCCGCTAAACGCTTCGCAATATAGTTAGCATTCAAGATTGCCACTTGGCTGGCTTTTCTCAACCCATGGGAGCCCATCATGCGGATATACATCCAGCTAATTGGCAGAATAGAAGCGCTACCAAATGGCGCAGCAGAAACCGCACCTTGTTCGGTCAGCATTTCTTGGGTGACGACAGAGTGCCCTGGTACAAACGGTGCTAAATGTTTTTTCACACCGATAGGTCCCATACCCGGCCCGCCACCGCCATGTGGAATACAGAAGGTTTTATGTAAGTTCAAGTGAGAAACATCCGCGCCGATAAAGCCCGGTGTTGTCAGCCCCACTTGTGCGTTCATATTTGCGCCATCTAAGTAAACTTGCCCGCCATATTGGTGGATAATTTCACACACTTCACGAATGCTCTCTTCATAAACGCCATGAGTTGACGGATAAGTCACCATCACGCAAGAGAGTGCAGCACTGTGCTCCTGCGCTTTTTCTCGCAAGTCAACAAGGTCAATGTTACCTTCATCATCACAACGTACTACCACGACTTCCATACCCGCCATGTGAGCAGATGCTGGGTTAGTTCCGTGAGCTGAGGCTGGTATCAAACAGATATTACGTGCGCCTTCATTGCGGCTTTCATGGTAACGACGGATAGCTAACAGCCCCGCATATTCCCCTTGAGCCCCTGAGTTAGGCTGCATACAGACGGCATCATATCCCGTCAATTGAACTAACCAGTGGGAAAGCTGCTCAATCATTTGGTGATAACCTTGTGCCTGCTCTGGTGGGCAGAACGGGTGTAATTCACCAAATTCAGGCCACGTAATTGGCAGCATTTCAGCAGCAGCATTCAGTTTCATGGTGCAAGAACCTAATGGGATCATTGCTTGGTTCAGCGCTAAATCTTTACGTTCTAAGCTGTGCATGTAGCGCATCATTTCCGTTTCGCTATGATAACGATGGAAATTTGGATGGGATAAAATCACATCATCACGCAACATGGCGGCTGGAATTGCACTTTCACTTTCTGAAACTTGCTTATCTAATTTTTCGAAATCCAGTTTTTGGTCAATGCCTGTGATCACAAAGAACAGTTCGTTCAGGTCTTGGCGCGTGGTGATTTCACTGAACGTAACGCCCACTGCACCGTGAATATCTGTGCGTAAGTTGATTTGCGCTTTTTCGGCACGTGCTAAGACAGCCGCTTTGTCTGCCACTTCGATAGCCAGAGTATCGAACCAAGTTTTATGGCGTAGAGCGATACCTGATTCCGTAAGCGCTTTCGCAAAAATCGAGCTAAAGCGATGAATGCGCTGAGCAATCATTTTCAAGCCTTCCGGCCCATGATACACCGCATACATCGCGGCAATATTAGCCAGTAAAACTTGGGAGGTACAAATGTTGGAGTTCGCTTTTTCACGGCGGATATGCTGTTCACGGGTTTGCATCGCCATACGTAGCGCAGTATGACCGGCAGCATCACGAGAGACCCCGATAATGCGTCCCGGCATCGCACGTTTGAACTCGTCTTTACACGCAAAGAATGCAGCATGAGGACCACCGTAACCCATTGGTACCCCAAAACGCTGCGCTGAGCCGAAAACAATATCCGCCCCTTGTTTTGCAGGTGCCGTCAATAGCACTAATGCCATCATATCGGCAGCCACACAACTGACAATATTCTTCGCTTTTAGTTTGGCAAATAGCTCACTGTAATCATGAATATTCCCTGTCGTGCCGACTTGTTGCAGTAATGCACCAAACACACCTTCGTGTTCCAGCACTTTTTCCGCACTGTCGACAATCACTTCAAAGCCAAATGTACCCGCACGAGTCCGCACAACATCAAGAGTTTGAGGATGAACATCATCCGCAACGAAAAAGCGTTCTGCATTTTTCAATTTGCTGATACGTTTTGCCATCGCCATCGCTTCCGCAGCGGCTGTCGCCTCATCCAATAACGATGCCGAGGCTAAATCTAAGCCTGTTAAATCAATCGTTAATTGTTGGAAATTCAGCAGTGACTCAAGACGACCTTGGGAAACTTCGGGCTGGTAAGGGGTATAAGCCGTATACCAGCCTGGGTTTTCGAGCAAATTACGTAAGATAACAGGAGGAAGGATCACAGGGGCATAGCCCATACCGATGTAACTTTTATAACGTTTATTTAGGGAAGCAATCCCTTTTAATTCGGCGAGCGCTTCTTGCTCGGTTGCACCGCCGCCAACTCTTGGTGGCTCAGGCAGTAAAATGGCTTTCGGGACAATTTTGTCCATTAAATTATCGAGGGAAGTCGCGCCAACAGTACCTAACATGGTTTTTATTTGTTGTTCTGATGACCCTATATGGCGCGAGATAAATTCTGAACGGTTTTCTAGTTGACTCAGTGACATCGACATATCTGTGTTCCCATCCTTTTTGCTATGCGTAGCGTAGGTTATAAGACTCTAGCGATGATAAAACCTATTGATAAACTGCGAGATAAGTAGACTAGTTCAAACTAACCTTGGTTAAAAAATATTCACTTTTTTGATATTTCGCACTGTAGCAAGCGATTACGCTACAGCGCGAAACATGATGCAGTGGATTACTCTTCCGCAGCAATCATGCTCAGATAACCTTGAGCATCGATAAGATCAGCTAACTGAGAGTCATCGCTCATCTTAATACGGAAAATCCAGCCTTCTTGATATGGCGATTCGTTCACTAGCTCTGGAGAGTCGCTGAGTGCATCGTTAACCGCGATAATTTCACCACTAATCGGTGCGTAAATATCGGATGCTGCTTTTACTGACTCAACGACGGCACAGTCGTCCCCTGCGCTCACGACATCACCCACGTCCGGTAAATCAACAAACACCATGTCGCCTAAAGTTTCTTGCGCATGTTCAGTGATACCCACCGTGAATTCACCATTACCTTCATCACGCAGCCATTCGTGTTCGCGGGTATATCTTAATTCTTTAGGTGCATTGCTCATTTCTAGCCTCTCTTTTGATTCTGAAAATATGTTCTTGAGAAAAAGTTTGAAAATCAATTTGTATTAGAAAATATCTAATTACACTAATGCCTTACCTTCACGGACAAACCCTGGTTTCACCACTTCAACCGGCATTTCCCGCTGACGGATTTCAACGATGGCGTGATTTTTAATGTCACTCGGCACACGCGCTAGCGCGATACTGAAACCCAACGTTGGAGAGAATGAGCCACTGGTGATCACTCCCTCCTGCAATTTACCTGATTCATCCGTAAAGCGCACAACCTGTTCGGCACGTAGAATGCCTTTTTCGCGCATCACGATGCCCACCAGCTTATCGGTACCTTTAGCCCGCTGTTTTTCCAGTGCTTCACGACCGATAAAGTTTCTGTCTTGCGGCTCCCAAGCTATTGTCCATCCCATATTGGCAGCTAATGGAGAGATAGACTCATCCATATCTTGCCCATAGAGATTCATGCCCGCTTCGAGGCGCAGAGTATCGCGAGCCCCCAAACCAGCAGGGTGAACACCCGCCTTCAGCAATTTATGCCAGAAATCAACTATCTGCTGTTTCGGCATCGCAATTTCATACCCTTTTTCACCCGTGTAACCCGTGGTCGCAATAAAGAGATCCCCAGTTTGGACACCATAAAAAGGCTTCATATCTTTGATGGCAGCGCGCTGTTCATCGGTCAGCAAAGTGTGAACTTTCTCTTGAGATTTCGGACCTTGAACGGCAACTAACGCTAAATCATCACGTACAGTAATCGCGACTGCATAATCTTTTGCGTGCTGCTCAATCCATGCAATGTCTTTATCTCGCGTCGCAGAGTTCACTACAAGGCGGTAGAAATCATCTTTCAGGTAGTAAACAATCAGGTCATCAATCACACCACCTGATGCATTCAGCATACCGGTATACAGTGCGCGACCTTTGATGGTGAGCTTAGCGATATCATTGGCGAGAAGATAACGGAGAAAATCACGGCAACCTTCGCCGTGTAAGTCAACAATCGTCATGTGGGAAACATCAAACATTCCTGCATCGGTTCGGACAATATTATGTTCGTTGATTTGCGAACCATAGTGCAGTGGCATCATCCAGCCATGAAAATCCACCATTTTTGCACCGCAGGCTATATGCTCATCATATAGAGTCGTTTGCTTTACCATGAATACCCTCTTTACATTACTGTGTCTGATGGGGTGATTGCGTAATGAACGGCATAAATTTTTTTCTGTAAACCCCGTTTCATCAAAACGCAAATCATCGGATTTGATTCAAAACTGCTAACATTCAAAATTGGATGCTATAAATAAAAATAGGGTGACGTACTCTCTGTATTACTGATTGCGCCATCACATTACCAGTGGTTTTTGTTAAATAATTGAGAACGATCACTCAATCCCTTCATATTTGGTTTATTACTGTGCAAAATATCATCCAAAATGAGTCTTAATCCCAAAATACGGATAAATTCAGAAAAACGCATTAATTAGAAAAACTAATCCGAAATCATGGGTAAATTAGTTTTTCTCAGCTATTGGTAGGAAAGGCGGGCTGCTAACAAGGTGGAATGAGAAATAAAAAACCTGAGTATTTAAAATTAAACACTCAGGTTATTTGGAAGAGAAAATTCAGGCGGAATTAAGCGTTATTAGTCGGTAGTTGCTTTAACCATTTAGGCATATCCGACAAACCCATAGCGTGGTTCAATAATTGCGGTTTAACCCCCGGCAAACTGTCCGCTAAAACAAGGCCAATATCCCGTAGCAACTTCTTCGCAGGGTTGTTGCCATCAAACAATTCACGGAAACCTTGCATTCCCGCTAACATCACCGCAGCACTGTGCTTGCGGCTACGTTCATAGTCACGCAAATAGAAGTATTGACCAAAATCTTTGCCTTCTCGGTGCAGCCTTCTGATTTCACCTATCAGCATGGCGACGTCCATAAAACCAAGATTTACACCTTGACCTGCCAAAGGATGAATGGTGTGAGCTGCATCCCCAAGTAGCGCTAAACGCTGCGCCGCAAACTGACGCGCATAACGTCCGGTTAATGGGATAGTTAAACGGTCGCTTTCTAATTGGCAAAAACCTAAATTAACATCAAATGCGACGGTCAATTCTTTCTCAAATTCTAACTTATCTAAATCTTGACGACGCGCAGCGGCTAAGTTTGGCTGAGACCAAACAATCGAACATAAGTGCGGGTCACTTAACGGTAAGAATGCGAGGATGCCTTCACCATTAAAGGCTTGGCGAGCAATGCCTTCATGGGGACGTTCAGTTCGAATGGTAGCCACCAGTGCAGTATGTTCATAATCCCAGAAAGTGAGTGGAATATCTGCATGGCTACGCAACCATGAATTTGCGCCGTCAGCCCCGACTATCAAGCGAGCCGTGAGCATATTTTCATCATCTAACGTGATGAAAACGTCATTTTCCCCCCACACCACTTTTTTGATGGTTGCAGGTGCCAGTAAAGTCACATCACGCAATTGGCTGGCTTTTTGCCATAAGGCATCGCGCACTACATTGTTTTCAACGATATGACCTAAATGCGAGAGATTTTGGTCTTGAGCCGAAAAAGCAATACGACCAAAACTGTGGTTATCCCACACTTCCATCCCGTTATAGGCAGCTGCACGCATCCCTTTGATTGCTGACCACACTTCTAAATGAGTCAATAATTTTTCACTGGCGGCATTGATTGCCGACACGCGTAGCGCATAAGGATCGTTAGCAGAGAATGGGGTTTTAGGTGGATGGTTTTCAATGACCGCTACACGCAAACCACTGCCTTCGAGTCCACATGCCAGTGCGAGCCCAACCATACCACCACCGGCGATAACCACATCAAACGATTGCATATTTTTATTCCTCTTAGTTTTGTGGTTATTTATGTGCGACCCAACCAAGGGTTTGGCGGGCTAAAACATCACGAACAGGCGGCAACATTTCCATCGCCATCAGACCCAAATTGCGTCCCACAACTAATGGGAAGCAACGGTTAGCAAATAAACGCACCAAACCATCGGTCATGGTAACGGTTTTTTCTCGGTCGGCTAATCGGGTTTGTTGGTACTGACTGAGCAATGAATAACTGCCAATATCTTGCTGGTTATTATGAGCATCGACGACTAACTCAGCTAATTGCATGACATCGCGGATCCCAAGGTTGAAGCCTTGTCCTGCAATTGGGTGTAATGTCTGCGCCGCATTTCCCACCAGCGCAACACGGTGAGTAACGGGACTCACCGCTTTCCTTAACACTAATGGGTAACAATTACGTTTACCCGCTTGGGTAATTTCCCCTAAGCGCCAGCCAAATGCTTGCTGTAATTTGCGAATAAAAGTTTCATCATCCCACGCATTAATATCGTCAGCATGTTCTTGGTGATGACACCAAACTAACGAGCTACGCCCTTCAGACATAGGCAATAATGCCAAAGGCCCAAATTCAGTAAAGCGTTCGAAGGCACGCCCTGCGGGGTCAATCGATGTTTTCACATTGGCAATAATCGCCACTTGTCCATAATCATCTTGCTGCCATTGCATGTTGCAAGCTTGGCCAATCGCAGAACGGCTACCATCCGCCGCCACTAATAGACTGCCCGTGATTTGCTCACCACTGTCTAATGTCACCGTGACATTATCCACGGTACGCTCAACATGCTCCACTTTAGCAGGGCAATAAAGTGTAACGCCGGGCGCTTTACGTAACAGTGAAAATAAACGAGCGCCCGCTTCATGCAATTCAATCACATTGCCCAATTCGGTGATTTGGTGATCTTCCGCATGAATATTAACGAACCCTGCGTGCCCTCTATCGGACACATGAACGTGATTAATGGGGGTGACGCAATCAGCAAATGCAGACCAAACACCTATCGATGATAAGTACTGGCAAGTGCCGTGAGCTAACGCAATCGCTCGTGCATCAAAGCCCGGATGCTGGTTATCTGGTTTAGATGCTTCGATAAGTGATACCGAAACACGTCCTTGACTGAGTGATGAAATTGCCAGTGCCAATGTCGCGCCAGCCATTCCTCCCCCAACAATAATCACATTCATAGGTTGTTAATTACCTTCTATTATTACTTTTTACTGCTTAACCTAAGCGTTTTTTAGCTGCCGCCATTAACGCTTCAATTTCATCAGGATCTTTGACGACCATCGCCGTTAAGTTTTCATTCCCATCTTCAGTGATAAGAATATCGTCTTCAATACGTACGCCAATACCACGGTATTGAGGCGGTACATCAGCGTCTGGCGCAATATATAATCCCGGTTCAATGGTCAGCACCATGCCCGGCTCTAAAATGCGGTCTCTTTCTACACCGTAAAAACCGACATCATGAACATCTAAGCCCAGCCAATGGCTTAAACCATGCATAAAAAATGGATGATACGCTTTGTTTTCGATCAATTGTTCGACGTCACCCTGCAAAATGCCTAATTTCACTAAGCCTTCAGTTTTAATACGAACAATTTGACGAGTCACCTCGTGAATACTGGTGCCAGGGCGATACAGCTCTAATGCGGTGTTGATAGATTGAAGAACAATATCGTAGATTTCACGCTGCTCTTTGGAAAATTTTCCATTCACAGGGAAAGTTCGGGTGATATCCCCTGCGTAACCTTCTAACTCTGCACCCGCATCAATCAGGACTAAGTCCCCGTCTTTCATCGCACATTCATTTTCTGTGTAGTGCAAAATGCAGGCGTTTTCGCCACTACCGACGATGGTGTTATAGGATGGAAAACGCGCACCATGGCGAGTAAATTCATACTCAATCTCACCACAAAGCTGGTATTCATACATATTAGGGCGGCAAGTTTCCATCGCACGAATATGGGCTAATGCCGAAATTTCACCTGCTTTGCGCATGACGGCCATTTCTGCATCCGACTTAAACAAGCGCATTTCGTGCACCATTGGACGCCAGTCAATGACAGTGCGAGGGGCTTTTAAGTTGCGACGGCTTCCTCGGCGTAGGACATCCAGCGCACCGAAAACCAGTTTATCCGCGTAATCAAATTCACCTTGGGCGTGATACACCACATCGAGGCCATTGAGTAATTGATAGAGCTGATCGACGATCTCATCAAATGGCAGCGCTTTATCAACACCGAGTTTTTCCGGTGCCGCATCTTGCCCTAAGCGACGCCCAAACCAAATTTCTGCGGTAAGATCGCGAATACGGTTGAACAGCACGGTGTGGCTATGTTTCTCGTCACTTTTAATTAAAACTAAAACCGCTTCTGGCTCACTAAATCCAGTCAGATACAAAAAGTCACTGTGCTGGCGATACGGATATTCGCAATCCGCATTACGTTGTGCTTCAGGTGCAGAGAAAATAATCGCAGCACTTGCTGGCGCCATTTGAGCCAATAATGCATTACGACGAGAAATAAATTCCTGCTTATTCATACCGTTATTGCCTTATTATTTGGGTTTTAGGTTGGTTGCTTGTTTGATAATTAGCTAAAAATCAAACGACAATCAGTTTAAATTAGGTAAATCCGTTCCTTAACCGTAGGTGACTGACAATACAGAAAGCCTACAGTTAATGGTCTCTACCCAATATTATAGATTAGTGAAGAACGGGCTTGATATTCTCGACAGCGGTTGGACCTTTTTTCGGCTCAGCCAGTGCGATGTAACACAGTTGAACGGCAACTCTCACATATTCAACAACTTCTTCTAATGCTTGCTCTAACTCTTCTTGATCTTCTTCTTCATCATAACCAAGCATACCGATATTACGGAGATCAGTAATTACTTCACTAATCTCTTTTTTATCAGTCAGCTTAGGTTGAGCAACGCCAATGCCAAGTAAGAAGTGGTTAACCCAGCCAGCCAATGCGTCAGCATGGTCAAACACAGAAGCGTCTTCATCCGGAAATAGCATATTAAATGTAAATTCGGTGTCATCTAATGCTTCAAATGTAAGGTCATACAGTTCACGCAGCGGTTGTGAAACGGTTTGCGGAAATGCAAGTCCGTCATTCGCCAGATCATGAACAAGAGTTTGCCAACCGTGGTCACGGCTTCCTCCACAAATCAGTCCGGTTATTAAACCATGGATCTCGGCGGCAGTGAGTGCGATTGAGTGCTGTTGGAGTAAGTTGTCCAACGATTCATAGTTAGGTAAAGATTTTTGTATAGACATCTGAATTCGTCATGTTAGCTTGGGATTCGTGATATGCTACCACCAAGGATAGCCGCTAGACCAGTCTGCTTTTTTTGTCTGAGTTATTATTAGCTTATTTTTATTCTAAACTAGTAATATATCGCCAATGCCTATCTAAGCATAAGCTATGCAAAAATTAACAACATTTACGCCAAATGTCCTACTTTTATTGGCGAAAAAGATTTTAGTATGGAGGTATCATGTCCGCACAACCCGTTGATATTCAGATTTTTGGGCGCTCTATGCGCGTTAATTGCCCAATAGAACAAAAAGAAGCGCTCTTAGAGTCAGCAAAAGAATTAGAAGAACGCTTAAAAACGTTAAAAGACCGAAGCGGGGTCACTAACACTGAACAACTTATTTTCATTGTCGCATTGAACGTCTGTCACGAATTAGCACAAGAAAAGACAAAAACGCGTGATTATGCTTATAATATGGAAGAGAAGATAAAAGTATTGCAACAGACAATTGAACAAGCGTTACACGATCAGGTCAAAATCACTGAGAGGCAGGTATTGCCCCTAGAGTAAATATGCTTATTAATCAATCGCTAGTGAAAAAATAAAACGAAAAATTAGGTTGCATTTACACTCTAATTTCGTACAATGAAATCACTGAGTAACGAAAGTTCTCAAAATAAATTTCTCTGAGATGTGCGTCAGTGGGTAAGTCCCCTGAGCCGATATTTCATACCAAACAGAATGTGGTTATTGCGCTGGTGAGCATGCCTGATTCGCTCAGGAAGCCTAAAGGTTGCTAAACTGCGTTCACCTTGAACCAAGGGTTCAAGGGTTACAGCCTACAACGGCATCTTGGAGACCTCCCTTCTATTTAGTCTTTTCTGTATTCTTTGCACAATATCCCAAACCCACGCTAAAAATTACTTATTCCTATTCCTTGCGATATACTGTTTCGTAGATTTTTCCGCGAGTTATCAACTTGATATTAGGAATATGATTGATGGAAATGGTTATGTCAGATACGCTCTCTTCACTACGTCAGCAAATCCGTAAATCTATTCGAGCAACCCGGCGAGAACTGACGCCTGAAGCCCAAGATGATGCGGCACAACACATTATCGCCCGCACACTTAATCACCCAAAAGTCGCACAGGCTAAAACTATCGCTCTATTTCTTTCGTTCGATGGTGAAATTAATACACGTCCATTAATCCAAACCCTTTGGGCTCACGGAAAACAAGTTTATCTTCCCGTTATTCATCCTTTTAATCCTCACCATCTATTATTTTTGCATTACACGCCGAAGACTATCTTAGTAAAAAATAAATTTAATATTGAAGAGCCACAATTGAATGTGTTGGATGTATTACCTATCGAGCAACTGGATATTATGATGATCCCGCTGGTGGCCTTTGATAGCCAAGGACAACGGTTAGGAATGGGGGGCGGATTTTATGATAGAACCTTGGCTAATTGGCAAAAAACTGGCTTTTATCCTATTGGGCTCGCCCATGATTGTCAGTTAGTTGAAGATTTACCCATAGCGCACTGGGATATTCCGTTGCCAGAAATTATTACCCCGAAAAAAATATGGCGCTGGTAAATACCAACGCCATCTCTCGATAACAATCTAAATGTAATTAGAACAGCAGACGAGCGCGGATGGTGCCCGGTAGAGATTTTAATTTCAGTAATACTTCATCCGCTTGGCTTGGTGACTGCGTTAGCACATCAATAACCACGTAGCCCACATTACCTGATGTTCTCAGATATTGTCCGACCACGTTAATGTTATTTTCAGTAAACACTTGGTTGATACTGTTCATGATGCCAGGGCGATTTTCATGAATGTGCAGTAAACGGTTAGTATCATCCATATGCACTGGCAGAGAAACTTCAGGGAAGTTAACCGCAGATAATGTTGAACCGTTATCTGAGTATTTTGCCAGTTTACTTGCTACTTCTAAGCCGATATTTTCTTGCGCTTCTTCTGTTGAACCACCGATATGTGGAGTCAGGATCACGTTATCGAATTTAATCAATTCAGAGATGAATGGGTCATTAGGATCGTTGTTTGCCGCTGGTTCCGTTGGGAATACGTCAACCGCTGCCCCTGATAGTTTTTTGCTTTCTAACGCTGCACTTAATGCAGGGATATCAACGACGGTACCGCGTGATGCGTTGATAAAAATAGCACCTTGCTTCATTTGCTCAAACTGTGCTTCACCAAACATATTCTTTGTGCTTGCAGTTTCAGGCACATGTAAGCTCACCACGTCGCTCATTTTTAATAATTCTGGTAATGAACGAACTTGAGTTGCGTTACCTAATGGTAATTTATTTTCGATATCGTAGAAGTAAACATCCATACCAATTCCTTCAGCTAAGATCCCTAACTGAGTACCGATATGACCATAACCAACAATACCTAAACGCTTACCACGAGCTTCAAAACAGCCTTTCGCTTGTTTTTCCCAGATCCCACGGTGAGCTTGCATATTCGCTTCAGGAATACGACGTAACAACAGTAATAACTGGCCTAATACCATTTCCGCCACGGAACGGGTGTTGGAGAATGGTGCGTTAAAGACAGGAATACCGCGCTTCGCTGCAGCATCGAGATCAACTTGGTTGGTTCCAATACAGAAACATCCCACAGCCACCAGTTTTTCAGCTGCGGCAAAGATCTCTTCCGTCAAATGAGTACGGGAGCGGATCCCCACAAAACGTGCGTCTTTAATCGCTTCTTTTAATTCTTCGTCCGACAGCGCACTTTTGTGATATTCGATATTGGTGTAACCCGCCGCTTTGAGATTATCCACAGCACTTTGGTGAACACCTTCAAGCAGTAAAAATTTAATTTTGTCTTTCTGCAAAGATACCTTGACCATTTACCCTACCCTATCGTACTTAATTTTGACCGATGAATTTCGTATGAACTCAAAATAATTCGAGATACACGCCATGAAATTAAGGCACTCCCGCCCCTCACATGCACCTTGAAATAAAAAGAGAATACCAACATAGCAAAATCCAGCGCAGTAGCAATACAAACGATTGCTTAGACTCTGCTAAAAAGTGTGATGAAAAAGAAGTTATGTGGTGGAAAATCTAGAGCAGTAACACAAAATAAGCATTTTGCCCACCCAATGGGCATTTTTGTGAGATATATCACCAAAATAACGGAAGGTAAAAAAATTTAAATAATTTTCATGTTGATGATATTTACAAAAGTCATAAACCATCAAACTATCGAGTCAAAAATCTTTTTAGCCAAAAAATAAGCCAGTGAACTCGAAAATCCACTGGCTTAGCATGACATTCTGGTTAATTACAACTTAATCGTTTTTACGCCGTCAGCCGTTCCCATCAGGACGACATCAGCACCACGGTTAGCAAATAAGCCCACCGTCACAACGCCAGCAATGCCATTGATTTTATTTTCTAATGCGACTGGGTCGAGGATCTCTAAATTGTGAACATCTAAAATAACGTTGCCGTTATCAGTCACCACATTTTCACGGTACACTGGCTGACCACCTAGTTTAACTAGCTCACGAGCCACATAGCTACGCGCCATTGGGATCACTTCCACTGGCAGAGGGAATTTACCCAACACACCCACCAGCTTAGATTGGTCCACGATACACACGAATGTTTTAGCAATAGCAGACACGATTTTTTCACGGGTTAATGCTGCACCGCCGCCTTTAATCATGTTCATGTTACCGTCAACTTCATCAGCACCATCAACATAGATATCTAATGAATCCACGCTATTACAGTCAAAAACGGGAATACCCAAGGATTTTAATTTTTGCGTTGATGCTTCAGAGCTAGAAACTGCGCCTTCGATTTGCCCCTTCATTGTTGCTAATGCATCAATAAAGTGAGATGCAGTAGAACCAGTACCAACACCAACAATGGTGCCCGGTTTAACATATTCTAATGCCGCCCAACCTACTGCTTTTTTTAATTCATCCTGAGTCATGCGAGAGCCTTATACTGAAATAATGAGTCATTAAGTAGATGCTCAATAGTATATACCGGACACCCAGCAAGTTGCAGTATTGTTATTAGGGATTGTGCACTACTTCTTATGAAAAATACCCTTTAGGAATATTTGCAAGTGTTATCCCTAAAAATATGGCATAGTGATTAGCAGAATAACAAGAAGGAGAGTTTTTGATGAAGCGCCCTGATTATCGCGCCTTGCAAGCACTGGATGCCGTCATTCGTGAACGCGGATTTGAACGAGCAGCACAAAAATTGTGTATCACCCAATCTGCGGTTTCTCAACGAATCAAACAGTTAGAAAACCTTTTTGGTCAACCTTTACTCGTGCGTACCGTTCCACCACATCCGACTGAACAAGGCCAAAAGCTGCTAGCACTGCTTCATCAAGTAGAATTACTCGAAGAACAGTGGCTTGGGGATGAAAATAGTGGCTCTACCCCATTATTGCTCTCCTTAGCGGTAAACGCCGATAGCTTGGCAACCTGGTTCTTACCTGCATTAAATCCCGTGCTGGGCAACACCCCTATTCGCTTGAATATCCAAGTGGAAGATGAAACCCGTACCCAAGAGCGTTTAAGACGTGGTGAAGTGGTCGGTGCTATCAGTATTCAGCCACAAGCATTACCGGGCTGTTTAGTCGATAAGCTGGGCGCACTGGACTATATTTTTGTAGCTTCTCCTGCCTTTGCCGCTAAATACTTCCCTGAAGGTGTTACTCGCGCATCGTTATTAAAAGCGCCAGCCGTGGCTTTTGACCACTTAGATGATATGCACCAAGCTTTTGTTCAACAAAATTTTGGTTTATCTCCGGGAAGCGTGCCCTGCCATATCGTTAACTCATCAGAAGCCTTTGTACAACTAGCAAAACAGGGTTCAACATGCTGTATGATCCCGCATTTACAAATTGCCAGTGAATTAGAAAAGGGTGAGCTGATTGATTTAACGCCGGGGCTCTGCCAGCGCCGTATGCTTTATTGGCATCGTTTTGCGCCAGAAAGTCGCACAATGAAGAAAGTGACTGACGCCCTGCTCAAAACAGGACGCCAGATGCTAAAACAAGATGATGAAATTGCTGCCGAAATTAACGCTTAATTTCAAAAACCACATCGACTTGATCATTAAAATCAATACTTTGTTGCTCATAGGTCTCATCAACTTTGAGATCTTGAGCAACTGCTTTCAACGAACCACCACGGCTGCGCATCGCCATTGGGTATGGCGCATCTGATGGGGCATTATAATTAATACTGTAAATCGCCCCTAACTGCGCATTAAACCCTTTAGCCAATGCTTCAGCCTGCTGTTGAGCATTCTTCATCGCTTGATCACGCGCCGCATTACGATATTTTTGTGGATCATTCACGCCAAATTGGACTGAATTGATTTCATTCAATCCTGCTGCTAATGCGCCATCGAGCAGAATATTCAGTTGATCCAATTTTTTCACTTTGACTTCAACCGTTCTTGTTGCGGTATAGCCTTTTAAGGATGCTTTTGCAGACGAACTATAATCATAGTTTGGTTGCGTACGCACATTGGCAGCTTCAATATCTTGCTTTTCAATCCCATTTTTCTTTAGGAATTCATAGTATTCAGCAACACGCTTATCAACGGCAGCTTTCGCAGCTGCAGCATCTTTATTCGTCACTTGCACATTAATGCTCAGCGTCGCCATATCTGGCGCGACTTTCACAGCACCACTTGCTGACGTTGAAATATGCGGCCCCTCTGGTACGGCACTTGCCAATGACATGGTTGGTACCGCAAGACCTGCCAGCAGGGCAGCAGCAACGATAGATTTCAATTTCACAGAACCTCCCAGTGGTGTTTTTCTCTACAATAAAAAGAAAGTTCATCATAAACTTCCTTTGATTAAGGTTCACATTATCATACTCAGCGCAAACTGCGATTCAGAATAATGCTAATTAATAACTCAGACCATGTATAGCGAGTTGAAATGCAATAAACCACATAACACAACCGACAAATAGGTTAATAAAACGCTGAGAACGTGGTTTATTCAGTATAGGAGAAAACCAAGCGGCTAATATGGCTAATAAGAAAAACCACACAAATGAAGCCGTCAAAGCCCCTGCGGTAAACCATGGGCGTAACTGGCTCTCTAGTTGCCCACCAACACTGCCTAACACCACAAATGTATCCAAGTACACATGAGGATTCAGCCAAGTGACAGCAAATAAAGTCACAATCACTTTCCAGCGCGTCATCATTTTACTTTCTAACTGTAGCACTGCATCATTTGGGGTCATGGCTGTACGAAACGCACCATAGCCATACCACGCTAAGAAAGCGACTCCAGCCCATGTAATTAACGCCATCAATAACTCAGACTGGCTTAATAAGGCACTACCGCCAAATACACCAGCAATGATTAAAATCGTGTCACTTAGTGCACATAATAATGCACTCATCAAATGAAATTGTTTGCGGCTACCTTGTTGCAATACAAACGCATTTTGTGGCCCCAAAGGTAATATCATTGCTGCTCCTAACAGCGCTCCCTGAAAATAAATCGTAAACATGCAATTTTTCCTAATAATTATTCAGATTATCTGCACAGAATGATATCCAGAAAAAATTATTAGTGAAAACGATTAACTCTAATGCGCCATAAGCAAGGCTAATCAGAATTGGCGATAAAGAAATGATAAAAAGTAAGGAGGAAGTTAAGGACAAAGTACAAATAAAAATGGCGCAACTTTTTAGGTCACGCCATTTTTAAGGATAAATACGTTAATACTTATTCCGCAGAAATATTTTTTGCGCTGGTATTAACTTGGTGAAGATGAACATCCATTTGTGGGAATGGAATACCAATATTGTGCTTATCAAGAGCACGCTTAAAGTTTTCCATTAAATCCCAATAAACCGGCCAAGTATCGCCGTTCGTTGTCCAGAAACGTACTAAATAGTTTAATGAAGATGGTGCCATTTCATTTAAACGGATAGTCACGCCTTTATCATGCAAAATACGCGTGTCAGCAGCAACGATATCACCCAAGACTTTTTTAACCACATCAATATCAGAATTGTAAGCAACACCGACCATGATATCTTGACGACGAAGCGGCTCACGAGTCACGTTGATGATGCTGTCACCGATAATTTTACCGTTTGGGATCACCACGATACGGTCATCTGCCGTTCTCAATGTGGTTGAGAAAATTTGCACACTTTGTACTGTACCATCAATCGCGCCAATCTTAACAAACTCCCCCGCTTTTAATGGTCTGAATACCACCAGCAGAACGCCCGCAGCAAAGTTACCTAATGAGTTTTGTAATGCCAAACCCACCGCTAAACCGGCGGCACCCATTACCGCGATAACCGAGGCCGTTTGTACGCCAATTTTGCCCAGCACAGCAATTAAGGTAAATGCTACAATGGTATAGCGAGCAATAGCAGATAAGAATTCGCTAACAGTGGCATCGATCCCTCTCAATGTCATCACGCGATTCAAACCACGGCTAACCCATTTAGCAATCATCAACCCCACAATTAAAATAACAAGTGCGGAAACGATATTGACGACATACTGGACTAGCAGATCCTGATTTGCCACAAACCAATTTGTTGCATCATTCAATGCGCCTGTAACATCATCAGTATTCATATGTATATCCTTTTCGATCAAATTTAGACTAGGAAAACTCGCTTAATTCAATTAGTAACCTTAGAAACCATGAGTAAATAATTGAATAATACGCTTAAAATAATAGCTATAAATTATCAAAATATAAAATTAATCGATAAATAAAATGTTATTTATCGATTTTCGATAACAAACTCACGGTAATCATCCAACATATCGAAAAAGTCATTTACGCCACAAAAGGCAATACTTTCATTATCATAGTAACTCATGCCTTCTTCTAATCCATCCGTCTCAAAAGCTAACTGGTTCGCACGGATCATCACTTCCTCATCATCGAGAATAAGTGTGTATTCGTGACCAATAAATTCCCATTGCTTTTCACTACCTTTAATCAGTTCATAATTTTCTGCGATGGTGTCCAGTAAACTGAGGTCATTTTTGATTTCTTCATTTAGCCAATAGCCGATAGCTTCATGATCCATTGAAAATTTAGCGGTAATACTTCCTGTAATATCCTTTAAGAATTGGTAGTCCATATGCAATACCTCACACTTTGCGTCTTTGAATTAAGTATAACGCGAGATGATGAATATGAGTGAGAGGTTTCATAGATACTGAAAAGCAAAAGGCTCCACCATGGGAGCCTTTTAGACATAAATAACCGATAACTTACACAGCCGTTTGGAAAATCACACCATCAGCTTTTTCAGTGTACTGATCCAGTCGGTCAAAGTTCAGATAGCGATATGTATCTTCCGCAGTCTCGTCAACTTTATTCATAAACTGTTGGTACTCATCTGGCGTTGGTAAACGACCTAACAGAGAAGCCACTGCGGCTAACTCTGCGGATGCCAGATACACATTCGCCCCTGTACCTAAACGGTTCGGGAAGTTACGAGTCGATGTCGATACAACTGTCGCCCCATCAGCCACGCGTGCTTGGTTACCCATACACAGTGAACAGCCAGGGACTTCAATACGCGCTCCGCTCTTACCAAATACGCTGTAATAACCTTCTTCAGTTAATTGCGCGGCATCCATCTTCGTTGGTGGCGCAACCCACAGGCGAGTTGGTAATTGACCTTTATGAGAATCCAGCAGTTTACCTGCCGCACGGAAGTGACCAATGTTAGTCATGCAAGAACCAATGAATACTTCATCGATTTTTTCATTCTGAACATCAGACAGTAAACGTGCATCATCTGGGTCATTTGGCGCACACAGAATTGGCTCTTTGATCTCATTAAGATCAATTTCAATCACTGCGGCATATTCTGCATCAGCGTCGCCTTCGAGTAACTCAGGGTTTGCTAACCAGTTTTCCATACCTTTGATACGACGCTCAATGGTACGACGGTCACCGTAACCTTCTGCAATCATCCATTTCAAAAGAACGATGTTAGATTGCAGATATTCGATGATTGGCGCTTTATCCAGTTTGATAGTACAACCCGCTGCGGAACGTTCAGCCGACGCATCTGCTAATTCAAATGCTTGCTCAACTTTCAGCTCAGGAAGGCCTTCAATTTCCAGAATACGACCAGAGAAAATGTTTTTCTTACCTTTTTTCTCAACAGTCAGTAAGCCATCTTTAATCGCATACAGTGGAATAGCATGAACGAGGTCACGTAATGTGATACCCGGCTGCATTTGCCCTTTGAAGCGAACTAATACGGACTCTGGCATATCCAGAGGCATAACACCGGTTGCAGCGGCAAAAGCCACTAAACCAGAACCAGCTGGGAATGAGATACCAATTGGGAAACGGGTATGCGAGTCACCACCAGTACCAACAGTATCTGGCAATAGCATACGGTTTAACCAAGAGTGAATAATACCGTCGCCCGGACGCAGAGAAACCCCACCGCGATTCATAATAAAATCAGGCAGCGTATGGTGCGTGGTAACATCGACAGGTTTTGGATAAGCCGCCGTGTGACAGAATGACTGCATGACTAAATCTGCAGAGAATCCTAAACACGCTAAGTCTTTCAGCTCATCACGCGTCATTGGGCCTGTGGTATCTTGAGAACCGACAGACGTCATCTTAGGTTCACAGTATTCACCAGGACGAATACCTTGACGACCGCATGCACGACCGACCATTTTTTGTGCTAATGAGTAACCACGATTGCTTTGTGCAACAGGTTTCGCAAGACGGAACATATCCGTTGCACCTAAACCTAATGCTTCACGTGCTTTTGTGGTTAAGCCACGACCGATGATCAGTGGAATACGACCACCAGCACGAACTTCGTCGATTAACACATCCGTTTTTAATTCGAATGTTTCTAACAATTCGTTAGTTTCGTGGTTACGAACTTCACCTTTATATGGATAGATATCAATTACATCGCCCATATTCAGCTTAGATACATCCACTTCAATTGGCAGTGCACCCGCATCTTCCATTGTGTTAAAGAAGATAGGTGCAATTTTACCGCCCAGTACCACACCGCCGCCGCGTTTGTTAGGCACGAATGGAATATCGTCACCCATAAACCATAGAACGGAGTTCGTTGCTGATTTACGAGAAGAACCCGTACCGACAACGTCACCCACATAAGCCAGCGGGAAGCCTTTTTTGTTCAGTTCTTCGATTTGTTTAATTGGACCTACGCTACCCGCTTCATCAGGAACGATGCCATCACGTGCGTTTTTCAGCATCGCTAAAGCATGCAGAGGGATATCTGGGCGCGACCATGCATCTGGTGCAGGAGATAAATCATCAGTGTTTGTTTCGCCAGTCACTTTAAATACAGTCACTGTCATTTTTTCGGCTAATTCAGGACGCTGGTTGAACCAATCTGCATTTGCCCATGATTCAATCACTTGCTTAGCATGTGCATTTCCCGCTTTCGCTTTTTCTTCGACATCGTAGAAGTTATCGAACATCAATAGTGTATGGGAAAGTGCTTTCGCTGCGATGGCTGCCAATTTGGCATCATCTAGAGCTTCGATTAGCGCGTGAATATTGTATCCGCCCTGCATAGTACCAAGCAGTTCGATGGCTTTTTCAGGGGAGATAAGAGGGGAGGATGTTTCGCCTTTTGCTATCGCGGCTAAAAATCCAGCTTTAACGTACGCTGCTTCATCAACGCCCGGTGGAACTCGGTTGGTCAGCAGGTCTAACAAGAAATCTTCTTCACCTTTGGGTGGGTTTTTCAGTAACTCTACTAGTGCAGCTACTTGTGACGCATCTAATGGCTTAGGGACAATCCCTTGAGCGGCACGCTCGGCTACGTGCTTACGGTATTCTTCTAGCACGACGTTCTCCTCGCTTCTTTGTTATTTATATACCCGGCTGTCTGCACCATCCTGAAAAAATCATCATCCGGTGCCAGGTCAGAGGAATTTGCTCACATAATCTCAATGGCGATAAAATTATGTCCAGCTTCGGGCAATCAGCATAGCAGAATTTAAACGTAATGTTAATTCATTCACAAGAAAGTAACATTCTTCTGCTAACTTAACCCATTAACAAACTTTATAGGGCAATTTTTAAGCTTGAAACATCATAATCCATTATAAACATCCATTAAGACCCTACTTTTTATAATCCATTTCATGACTGAAAGCACCCTAATTAGTGCCTTTTTTCATCCCTTATCACAAATTATATTTAATAACCCATTTTTACTTATCTGACTAATTGATAAGGCAAATCATTGCGATTGGTTTAAAATTTTTTAACGGATTTTATGGGGTTTATTAGTCTTTTTAGTTCAACCAGATTACTGAGAGGAAGCAATAAAAAAGAGCCTATAAAAATCTAGACTCTTCAATTGAAACTTAAATTATTTCAAATAATTGATTGATAAGTGAAAACTTTCTAAATGAGAATAATGCAATACTAGCCTTCATTTTTAAGCGTATCACGAGCTTCAACTAAAATAGATATCAAGTCATCTAATGGCATCTTTGCAATAAAATTATTTGGTAAATCAGAACAAAATAATTCAACTTCTAAATTTTCCGTTCCTTTATCTTGATTTATTTCAGCGATCCTTTGCCATCCTAATTGTACTTCTAATGTCAAATTTCCATATTCCATAGAACTTGAAAAAAATAATTCTAAGTTTTTTTCTTTCATTTTTCTTTAGCGCTAATAGTGTATTGGGCATCTATCAATACAAGTGAGGGAGGTTAACTTAATTATGTAAAATTAAATTAATGGCTCTAACAGTAAAAGATGATCTTTAGCCTTTTCTATCAATGATAGAAACTCATTATACTTAAACTTTAAAATTTTTGAGTCTGGATAAATAATGATATTTACCTCTTTCTTATCTTCAGAAAGTGATATCTCTCCCCATTGAATATTATTCAAGGAGAGTTCCGCATATAAGTCATCTCGATTCAAAGAACTGCCAACACTATATTCTAACATGAATATCCTCCATCAATTAATTTCCAATTTCATGGTTCTCTAAAACCAATAAATTTCTTACCATCTCTATTAAACCTTAATGCCTGACCACTGTATGAAGACAATTGGGAAGCAATGACTAAACAGTCCATTGTTGCCTCTTTAGTAATATACAATCAGATGATATTGCGTAATTTTCTTATAAAGAACTATGAATCACAGATAAATACCCCTATAAATACACAAAACTATTTACAGGAGTGAGATGTTCAAAACCAACTGAGGCAGAAAATTTAGGATCCCACATATTTTTCAAACTCATCTTTCCACAAAATAGCCAGCATCTCATAAAAATACATGTTCAAATCATCATCTTCTCCCTCAGAATTTTCAGGCCAGTGTACTTCAAGGTAGTTAACAATTTCTTGGCTATTAGCATTCCAATATGAAATATTTTTACCTAAAGGATCATCAGGAGAACAAAATTTAATTATTTGATCATCTAATAACTTTTTTATCACATAGAAAAAGATATTTTTATGTTCATAAAAAGATTTATTTGGATTCCAACCAACTATGGAACCAAATAACCCTGATAGCCATAGCCCTTTTGCATCATCAATAATTTCATCAAAATGTAAAATTTTTTCCATTTATAGGCTCACTTTAAAAATTTTATTGATCACTTTCTTGTTAAACCAAGCTAAACCTTCTTGAACATCAGGTA
This sequence comes from Providencia alcalifaciens, assembly GCF_020271745.1. Taxonomy (NCBI): domain Bacteria; kingdom Pseudomonadati; phylum Pseudomonadota; class Gammaproteobacteria; order Enterobacterales; family Morganellaceae; genus Providencia; species Providencia alcalifaciens. The sequence continues at coordinate 130,540 of NZ_CP084296.1, forward strand.
CATAAATTAAAATTGCAAAGAGTTTTAGTAAAATGATAGCTAGTCTATTTATATGGGGTGTTCCGATTCTTTTTACCTTAATACGTTATAAGGTGAGGTCAAGAATGTTATTGATTCAACGTGTGATTGACAGCAGTAAATTATGGTTATTCCGTACTATTTATTTGATTGAAACACATAATATCGTTAAATTTAACCAGCTTATCAACCATGATAAGCTGGTTAAAGTGAGCATTAATTCAGTTATAAATTCAATCTTCTACAATTTTAATTTCTCTATCAATCAATCTACCAAAGCTCTTACCATGTGAAATTACTGATAGAGTTTTATCTAATAGATCTTTTATCTGATCTTGAAGATCTTCTGGATATAGACTAGCCACATCATCCAACTCACAGCCAAGGTTTACTATATCTATTAACTTCTCCTCAGAACCAATTTTCTCCAGCAGTTTGCTTAAATAAGGTTTGAAAATATATCCTTCTGCTTCATCAATTGATATCAGGTTTTTATCTAATGCGGTTAATACACCTAAAGCTAAAAAACTTATAAATTTGCTTGCATGTTCATCAGCAAGACTGTAACTGAGTTTTATAAAATATTACTCCAACCAGCTTTTACTTTTACATTAATTACTCTACCACTTTGACTTTTAAAATAATGAATTGATACTTTATTTCCAGCTAAATCATATCCATTTTTATAAAATTGATGCCATTTCTAGACTATATTCACCTAAAATATTTACGTAACCGCTTATTATTCACAATATTTCTTATCGTTCCATTTTGAGTTTTTCTAAACCCTATAGAGTATAATTAACATCCTTGTTGTTATTTAAAAACAGCAAAGAAATTAAATTTAAAATTTTTTATAGTCAACTAAGTGTAAATATCAAAATTATAGCAATTATAATATTTATATAATTAAGAAAATAAGTTAATGTATTTATTCATTAAAATAAAAAAGACCAAAACATTTCTGCTTTGGTCTTCAATTCACTTATTTCTTGCTAAAAAGGAAAATTATTTTTTCTTTTTCGCTTTAGCGTTTGGTAAGTCAGTGATGCTACCTTCGTAGATCTCTGCCGCCATACCAATTGATTCATACAGTGTTGGGTGAGCATGAATAGTTAATGCTAAATCTTCAGCATCACAGCCCATTTCGATTGCCAGGCCGATTTCGCCCAGTAATTCACCACCGTTAACACCAACAACCGCACCACCGATAATACGGTTAGATTGTTTGTCGAAAATCAGCTTAGTCATACCTTCAGAGCAATCAGATGCAATTGCACGACCTGATGCAGCCCATGGGAATGTTGCTGTTTCGTAGCTGATGTTTTTCTCTTTCGCTTCTTTCTCAGTTAAACCAACCCATGCAACTTCTGGCTCAGTATAAGCGATTGATGGAATCACTTTAGGATCGAAGTAGTGCTTCAGACCAGAGATAACTTCTGCTGCCACGTGACCTTCGTGAACACCTTTGTGAGCCAGCATTGGTTGGCCAACGATGTCACCGATAGCAAAGATGTGCGGTACGTTAGTACGCATTTGTTTATCAACATGGATAAAACCACGATCGTCAACTTCAACGCCTGCTTTGCCTGCGTCTAAGTTCTTACCGTTAGGTACGCGACCGATAGCCACTAATACAGCGTCATAACGCTGTGGTTCAGCTGGTGCTTTTTTACCTTCCATTGAAACGTAGATACCATCTTCTTTCGCTTCAACAGCAGTCACTTTAGTTTCTAACAGTAAGTTGAATTTCTTGCTGATTTGCTTAGTGAATACTTTAACCACGTCTTTATCCGCAGCTGGGATAACTTGGTCAAACATTTCAACCACATCAATTTGTGAACCCAGTGCATGGTATACAGTACCCATCTCAAGACCGATGATACCACCACCCATTACCAGTAGACGCTCTGGAACTTCTTGCAGTTCTAATGCATCTGTTGAATCCCAAATACGTGGATCTTCATGAGGAATAAATGGTAACTGAATTGGACGTGAACCCGCAGCAATGATCGCATTATCAAAATTGATAGTGGTGCTGCCGTTTTCGCCTTCAACAACCAGTGTATTCGCGCCAGTAAATTTACCCAGACCGTTAACTACGTTAACTTTACGGCCTTTCGCCATACCCGCTAAGCCGCCAGTCAGTTGGGTGATAACTTTCTCTTTCCACAGACGAACTTTGGAAATGTCAGTTTTTGGCTCGCCAAATACGATACCGTGTTCAGCTAATGCTTTAGCTTCTTCGATAACTTTAGCAACGTGCAGTAATGCTTTAGAAGGGATACAACCAACGTTTAAACAAACTCCACCAAGAGTTGAGTAACGTTCTACCAAAACAGTTTCTAAACCTAAGTCAGCGCAACGGAATGCCGCAGAATAACCTGCTGGGCCTGCACCAAGCACAACGACTTGGGCTTTAATTTCAGTACTCATCATGACCTCTTTTTGTTTTGTCCAGCGGGGCCGCCGAATAAACGAATTTTCCACTGGTAAAGTACACACCGCAAGCAGTTTACAGAATTGTTAACATCCTGAAAAGGCTGAATACGTGACGTAACTCCCAACCTTTCGTTGTAACAGCGAAAAACTCTGCCCCAGCCTAAATAAAACAGACCGGTCAATTGACCGGTCTTATTAGTTACATTACCAGACGGCGAATATCGCTCATCAGTTGTCCCACTAAAGTGATGAAGCGCGCACCATCAGCGCCATCAATCACACGGTGGTCAAATGACAGAGACATTGGCAGGATCAGGCGTGGAACGAACTCACTACCATTCCAAACTGGTTTGATAGAAGAGCGGGACAGCCCCATAATTGCCACTTCCGGCGCATTCACAATCGGTGCAAAACCGGTAGTTCCGATACCACCTAAGCTAGAGATAGTGAAGCAACCACCTTGCATATCAGAAGCGGTCAGTTTACCTGCACGTGCTTTCTTAGACACTTCACCCAGCTCACGAGATAACTCCATAATGCCTTTTTTGTTCACGTCTTTGAAAACAGGAACAACTAAGCCATTTGGCGTATCTACAGCGATACCGATGTTGATATATTTTTTCAGGAACAGACGCTGTGCATCTTCTGAAATAGAGCTGTTGAAGCGTGGCATTTCTTCCAGAGCACGAGCAACCGCTTTCATCACGAAGACCAGCGGAGTGATTTTCACATCCAGTTTTTTCTTCTCAGCTTCTTTGTTCTGCTGCTTACGGAACTCTTCAACTTCAGTGGTATCCACTTCTTCCATCAGAGTTACGTGCGGGATCATGACCCAGTTACGGCTCAGGTTAGCGCCAGAAATTTTCTGGATGCGGCCCAGCTCAACTTCTTCAACTTCACCAAATTTGCTGTAATCAATTTTCGGCCATGGAAGCATACCTGGTAAACCACCGCCAGCTGCTGCTGGTGCTTCTGCACGTTTAATTGCATCTTTAACGTAAGCTTGAACGTCTTCACGTAAGATACGACCTTTACGGCCTGTACCTTTCACTTTCGCTAAATTCACACCAAATTCGCGCGCTAAACGGCGAATTACTGGTGTTGCATGAATATACGCATCGTTCTCAACAAATTCATTTTTGCTATCAGCGGCTTTAGCTGGCGCAGAGGCTACTGGCGCTGCTGGAGCTGCAACTGGTGCAGAAGCAGGAGCTGCTGTAGGTGCAGGTGCTGCACCCGCAACTTCGAATACCATGATCAGCGAGCCAGTTTTGACTTTATCGCCAGTCGCAATCTTAATCTCTTTAACTGTACCTGCGAATGGTGCCGGTACTTCCATTGATGCTTTGTCGCCTTCAACGGTGATTAAAGATTGTTCAGCAGTTACGGTGTCGCCAACTTTGACCATGACTTCGGTAACTTCAACTTCATCACCACCGATATCTGGTACGTTAACGTCTTTGATTGCCGCTGCGGCTGGTGCCGCTGCCGGTGCTGCTGGAGCAGAAACCGCTGCTGCAGGCGCTGCGCCCGCAACTTCGAATACCATGATCAGCGAGCCAGTTTTCACTTTATCGCCAGTCGCAATCTTGATCTCTTTAACTGTACCTGCGAATGGTGCCGGTACTTCCATTGACGCTTTATCGCCTTCAACGGTAATCAGAGATTGTTCAGCCGTGATTGCATCACCCACTTTAACCATGATCTCAGTGACTTCAACTTCATCGCCACCGATATCTGGTACAGCGACTTCTTTCAGTGCTGCTGCAGCAGGAGCAGCTGGCGCCGCCACTGGAGCCGCAGGCGCTGCTGCTGGCGCAGATGCACCTTCTGCTGAGTCAAAAATCATGATTAATTTACCAGTAGCAACTTTGTCACCCACTGCAATTTTAATCTCTTTAACCACACCCGCTTGTGGAGATGGGACTTCCATAGAAGCTTTATCACCTTCAACAGTGATGAGCGATTGCTCGGCTTCTACTTTATCACCAACTTTTACCATTACTTCGGTGACTTCAACTTCATCAGCACCGATATCTGGCACTTGGATTTCAATAGACATTGATTATTACCTCTTATGCCAAACGTGGGTTAACTTTATCTGGATTGATGTTGTATTTTTTAATCGCTTCTTCAACGACTTTAACATCAATCTCACCACGTTTAGCCAATTCACCTAACGCTGCAACGATGACATACGTTGTATCCACTTCGAAGTGGTGACGCAGATTCTCACGGCTGTCAGAGCGACCGAAACCGTCAGTACCTAATACACGATACTCACTGGCTGGAACATAAGTACGGATTTGCTCAGCAAACAGTTTCATGTAGTCAGTCGATGCAACAGCTGGTGCATCATTCATAACTTGCGCTACATAAGGTACACGTGGCGTTGCTGATGGGTGCAGCATGTTCCAACGCTCACAATCTTGACCATCACGAGCCAATTCAGTGAATGATGTTACGCTATACACGTCAGAACCAATTCCGTATTCCGCAGCCAAGACATCGGCAGCTTCACGAACGTGGCGCATCATAGAACCAGAACCTAATAACTGCACTTTACCTTTGCTGCCTTCAACTGAAGCCAGTTTATAGATACCTTTACGGATACCTTCTTCAACGCCTTCTGGCATTGCGTGCATGTGATAGTTTTCGTTCAGAGTCGTGATGTAGTAGTACACATTCTCTTGTTTCTCACCATACATACGCTCTAAACCGTCTTGCATGATAACCGCAACTTCGTAAGCGTAAGCTGGGTCATAAGAAATACAGTTAGGGATAGTCAGTGATTGAATATGGCTATGACCATCTTCGTGCTGTAAGCCTTCACCGTTCAGTGTTGTACGACCAGAAGTACCACCGATCAGGAAGCCACGAGCTTGTTGGTCACCTGCTGCCCACATTAAGTCGCCAATACGTTGGAAACCAAACATAGAGTAGTAGATATAGAATGGGATCATAGGCAGGTTATTGGTGCTGTATGATGTTGCAGCCGCTAACCATGAAGAACCTGCACCCAGTTCGTTGATACCTTCTTGCAGGATCTGACCTTTAGAGTCTTCTTTATAGTAAGCAACTTGCTCACGATCTTGCGGAGTATATTGCTGACCTTTCGGGCTGTAGATACCAATTTGACGGAACAGGCCTTCCATACCAAAAGTACGTGCTTCGTCAGCGATGATTGGTACTAAACGCTCTTTGATCGAGTTGTTTTTCAACATAACATTCAGTGCGCGGACGAATGCGATTGTTGTTGAAATCTCTTTAGATTGTTCTTCCAGTAATTGGCTGAAATCTGACAAAGCTGGAATTTCCAGTTTTTCATCAAATTTAGCGCGACGAGCTGGTAAGTAACCACCCAGAGCTTGGCGACGTTCGTGCAGATATTTGTATTCTTCGGAATCTTTATCAAAAGTGATTAATGGCAGTTTTTCGATTTGATCATCAGCAACTGGCACATTGAACTGATCACGGAAGTGGCGAACGCCGTCCATGTTCATTTTCTTAACTTGGTGAGCAATGTTTTTGCCTTCTGCTGTTTCACCCATACCATAACCTTTGATGGTTTGAGCTAAAATAACAGTTGGTTTGCCTTTGGTTTCTTGTGCTTTTTTGAATGCTGCATACACTTTCTTCGGATCGTGACCACCACGGTTCAGCGCCCAAATTTCGTCATCAGTCATATCTTTCACTAATGCAGCCGTTTCTGGATAACGGTTGAAGAAGTGCTCACGTACGTATGCACCATCACGTGATTTAAATGTTTGATAGTCACCGTCAAGGGTTTCGTTCATCAATTGAACCAGTTTGCCGGTTGTATCTTTACGCAGCAGCTCGTCCCAACGGTCGCCCCACATAACTTTGATAACTTGCCAGCCAGCACCACTGAAGATGCCTTCTAATTCGTTAACGATTTTACCGTTACCTGTTACTGGGCCATCAAGACGTTGCAGGTTACAGTTAATAACGAAAACTAAGTTATCTAACTTATCGCGAGTTGCGATAGTAATTGCACCTTTAGATTCTGGCTCATCCATCTCACCATCACCTAAGAACGCATAAACACGCTGTGCTGAAGTATCTTTCAGACCGCGGTTATCCAAATATTTCAGGAATTTAGCTTGGTAGATAGCATTGATTGGACCCAGACCCATCGATACGGTTGGGAACTGCCAGAAGTCAGGCATTAATTTAGGGTGCGGATAAGAAGACAGACCGTTACCACCAATTTCTTGACGGAAGTTATTCATCTGCTCTTCAGTTAAGCGGCCTTCTAAGAATGCACGCGCATAGATACCAGGGGAGATATGGCCTTGGAAGAAGACTAAGTCACCACCGTCATTATTGTTATGAGCACGGAAGAAGTGGTTGAAGCAAACTTCATATAAAGTTGCGGAAGACTGGAATGATGCCATATGACCACCCAGTTCTAAATCCTTTTTAGATGCACGCAGAACGGTCATTACAGCGTTCCAGCGAATTGCAGAACGGATACGGCGTTCTAAATCCATGTTACCAGGGTATGCAGGTTCATCTTCAACAGCAATTGTGTTGATATAATCAGAACTACCAGATGCACCAGCGGCAATGTTAACACCGCCTTTACGTGCTTCGCTTAATACCTGTTCGATAATAAACTGTGCACGATCAACACCTTCTTCACGGATGACCGATTCAATCGCCTGTAGCCAGTCGCGAGTTTCAATCGGATCCACGTCATTTTTTAACATATCTGACATGGTGTATTCCTTATCTGTTATCTATTTTATATGGTTATGTGGAGCCTATCTTCCTGCCATTTTCTTCATGTTAATGAAAACAGCGGGAAGATAGGCCCTGATGTAGTTGCCGCTTTATCTCTAATTAAGAGTACTCACAGTAATGTAGACGCAGCAGTCAGGATCTACACTACCAATTTTAAATCTGGTCTAGCTTTAAAGCTAATCTTGCCTTAAATCTGGTCTAGATCCGGATGTTGCTGTAAGCGACGTAATGAACGCTCTCGACGAGTCTGCTCACGCCCAATGTCCAGCAACAAATCTTCAATAAAAGCAAGATGTCGATGAGATGCTTCTCTCGCTTTTTCAGGTTCCCTTGCGACAATAGCAGAAAAAATCTGTTCTCTATGCTCGCTTACCGCGTTGTACATCTCTTTACGGGTATATAGGAACTCAAAATTCTGGCGAATATTTTGCTCTAACATAGGGATCATGCAACGCAACAAGTGTAACAGCACTACATTATGAGCAGCTTCCGTTACAATCAGTTGATACTGTAATACCGCATCTGATTCCGCGTTAAGATCACCACTTTTCTGAGCTGATTTAATCAATTCATAGCTTTGGCGGATACGCTCTAAATCTTCTTCCGTACCACGTAATGCAGCATAGTAAGCAGCGATGCCTTCCAATGCATGACGCGTTTCAAGAAGATCTAATTGAGATTCTGGGTTACCAGCAAGTAATTCGGTCAATGGGTCACTAAAACTTTGCCACATCTGTTTTTGTACAAATGTGCCACCACCTTGACGACGAGATAGAAGACCTTTGGCCTCTAAGGTTTGAATAGCTTCACGTACTGATGGCCTTGAGACATCAAATTGCTTAGCAAGTTCACGTTCAGGAGGCAGCTTTTCGCCGGGGCGTAAAGTCCCCTCGAATATGAGATGCTCAAGCCGCTGCTCGATTACATCTGATAACTTTGGTTGGCGAATTTTACCGTAAGTCATAATCTGCCATTTTCATAGTGAGTAATTATTGATTATCTAGTACCCAATGTTAATTGGTCATACCAATTATTTTATGGCTTAATAAAGTAACAAAGTATTCACTATCTGTCCATAAAGACCTTGAGCTAAATCATAAAATCCTGCAAGTTTTAACGATTTTTTTTAAAAAAAGCACTAATTAATAACCACCCCTTGATTAAACAACACACAATTTTAACAAAAAATATGATTTTTTATGCCGGAAAAATCAAAACTGAACCGTTACAGCTTACCAATTTATGCATTGAAAATCATAAAAACAGAATAAGAAATCAAAGAATAAACATTGAGCACACTTTTACAAAAAACGCCCCTAACAAAGTTAATGATTTGTTAAATCCATAATTAGTAAAAATACGCTTGCGCAATTAATCACATGAAAACGGCATGTCAATGGTAAAAAGTATTCTGTAAATATTCAGTACAATGCAATCATCATGAATGAGTGTTTAAAAGATAGTCGCTATCTACATAGCCCTTCATTTTTTAAGGGGTGATGTATAATCTATCAACCTCCCCTTGTCTTTGTTGCCTCACTGTATAGTTTAAATCAGCTCAGTCTGGCTTTCAGGTTCAATGAATCGCATTGAGAGATCTAATGCCTGAATATGTTTCGTCAAGGCGCCTACTGAAATGAAATCAATACCTGTCAATGCAAACTCTCGGATCGTTTTATCTGTCACATTTCCTGATACTTCTAAAGCAGCTTTACCATCCGTGAGAACAACGGCATCTTTCATCATGTCAGTCGTAAAGTTATCAAGCATAATAATATCAGCTTGAGCTTTGAGAGCCTGTAACAGCTCTTCTAGATTTTCGACCTCGACTTCAATAGGAACATCTAAATGAGCTTGGCGAGCAAGCGATACCGCTTGGGAAACAGAGCCGGCTGAAATAATATGATTTTCTTTGATTAGATAAGCATCAGACAAACCTAATCGGTGGTTATATCCCCCCCCCATGAGAACTGCATACTTTAATGCGCTCCGCAAACCTGGGATAGTTTTACGGGTATCTAATAATTTAGTTCGAGTACCTTCAAGAAAAGCAACATACTTTGCAGTCACTGTGGAAACCGAAGATAGCGTTTGCACAAAATTCAACGCCGTTCTTTCACCAGTGAGTAGAATTTGAGAAGGTCCTCTCATCTCACATAATATTTGATCTGGTGAAACCTTATCGCCGTCTTGAACCTTCCAATCCACCTTAACTTTATTACCTAGTTGGTAAAAAACCTCCTCGAGCCATTTTTGTCCGCAAAAAATACCTTCTTCACGGGTAATAATTCGAGCTGTAGCTTGGGCATCTTCATTTAATAGCTGCCCTGTAATATCCCTTTTATAATCAACGACCTGACCGAGATCTTCTTTTAAAGCAACACTGACCATAAAAGGAATATCGGTAATCAATCTTGCCATTAACAGTTTGCGTCTTTCTTGTTCATCATAGCGTCGTGTAGTCATTATTTACTCCAAAATATGCACCCGTATGGATTTCAACTATGCTAATCTTTCTTAATTACGGGTACTTACAAAAAAGAAAAGAGCATACTATGGATACTGATATGAAAATACATGATGGTTGGCTAAATAATGTGACTCATATCCCTTCCCTACATCATGATGACCGGCCTGAGGGCGAAGAACCTTCACTTCTCGTCATTCACAATATCAGCCTTCCACCTGGGCAGTTTGGTGGTCCTTATATTAACCAACTATTTACTGGCACTTTAAATCCCGAAGAACACCCTTTTTTCGATGACATTAAACATCTACGTGTTTCAGCCCATTGCCTCATCCGTCGTGATGGAGAAATTATTCAATATGTACCTTTCAATAAGCGCGCATGGCATGCAGGACAATCCAATTATCAAGGACGAGAAAAATGTAACGACTTCTCTATCGGCATTGAACTTGAAGGTACGGATTATGAAGCCTTCACTGAAGCTCAATATATAACTTTAGCCAAACTCACCAAGTTACTGATAACTGAATTCCCTCAGATTGAGCAGAATATTACAGGTCATAGCGATATTGCTCCCCATCGAAAAACTGACCCAGGCCCTTACTTTGATTGGCTGCACTATAAAAACGCACTCTAAGCTTTGCCAACTGATAATTTTTACGAATCATCCGCCTATTATCTTAGCTAATGAGGGCAACTACCCCATTAGCCCCTTTTCCTGATATGCCTCTATTTATATCAGTCTGACAAACTCATTTTTATTAGAAAAAATATTCTTGGCATGTTTTTGCGAGAACGCTCGAAATAAAATGAGACATCTCATCATTTGCAAGATCACTTTACAAAGCCACTCGTAACCTGAATTTTCAATTCGTATTTTCACTAAAAATGTCTTTTATGATGAAGCCTCACACTATCAAAGAGGTTTTGCTCATGGATCAGAAAGGATTTTCCTTAATCGAAATAATGGTTGTTATCGCAATAATTTCAATACTCAGTGCAGTTGCTATACCGGGTTATCAAAGCTATATGCAAAAAGCAGCCATGACCGATGTACTACAAACAATTTTGCCTTATAAAAACAGTGTGGAACTGTGTAGCTTTAACCAAGGTCTTTTAGACAAATGTAATTCAGGAAAAGAAGATATACCGAGCAATATAAAAGGAAAGTATCTAAAACAGGTTGATGCAAAAGCAGGTGTCATTACCTTTGTTGGTGACAAAACATTAACGGGTCTTACGGGTATTTTGACCCCCACCAGCTCAACAGCCACATCGCCATTTTCGTGGAGTATCAATTGCCAAGCTGATACTAATGCGGATCTAAAAAAACTTTGTGAGAAAACACTGAACTTCTAATTAAGGGATTAACAATGCGCACATCTAGGGAAAGCCATTATATTTTCAAAGAACTCAAAGTGCTTTGTGACAAAAACTATATCGTGATTATCGATTACAACGAAAAAAGGCTATCCATCGCTACGATAGAAACACCCAATGATAATTTATTATCCACATTACGTTTTATTGCCAGCGTACCCGTTTGTTATGAAATATGGCCTAAAGAAAAAATTGACCATTATTTCAATCGCCATGTTTTAGAAATCAATGACGAGGAAAATGATTATCAGGCTAACACTCTTGAACCTATCAATGTGGTATCGCCTGCCGTTGATTTTGTCGATGATTTATTAAAGATGGCGGTAAGAAAGCGTGCATCTGATATTCACCTTGAACCAACCAAGCATAACCTAAAAATTCGCCTTAGAGTGGATGGAAAACTCTACGTTATCCCTTCACCGCCTCATGAAATAAACAATGAGGTTATTGCCCGAATAAAAATATTGTCAAAAATGAATATTGCAGAAAAAAGAATGCCTCAGGATGGGCAAATGAATTGGAATTTTGAGCGCAAGAACTTTAGTATCCGTCTTTCCAGCATACCCACACTTCACGGTGAGAAATTAGTTCTGAGATTATTAAATACTCAGCTGAAATACTCCCTTGAACAAATTGGAATGTGCCCGACTCTATTACCCTTACTAAAAAACACATTACAAAAACCGCAAGGATTGATTCTCGTGACGGGACCTACAGGTAGCGGTAAAACTGTCACACTTTATAGTGCACTGGAATACCTTAATCAAACATCAAGAAATATATCCACCATTGAAGACCCTATTGAGATCCCCCTAGGGGGAATCAACCAAACACAAGTACACGAAAAATATTCACTTACTTTTGCTTTTATTCTTCGTGCACTACTTCGACAAGATCCTGATGTTATTATGATAGGTGAAATTAGAGACGAAGAAACTGCTCAAATAGCTGCTCGAGCTGCACAAACAGGCCACCTTGTTCTATCAACGCTCCATACTAATTGTACAGTCAGTGCTATTACACGCATGGAACAACTAGGCGTTGATAGAAACCAGCTTCAATCTTGTTTAAAAATGGTTATCGCTCAGCGCTTAGTTAGAAAACTATGCACATACTGTAAACAAGAAACGACACGCATTACTCCGATAAACCCAATGCGGAATATTAATGAATATCACTCTACAGGGTGCGAACACTGTTTTTCTGGATTTATGGGGCGCACCGCAATTTATGAATACCTCGATCAAACGCAACTTGACTTTATATTAAAAGATAATGGTGATTTAGCTGATAATTTCAAAAATTTATTTCAAGCAGGCCTTGAACGAGTTGAAGCTGGAGAAACAACATTACAAGAAATTTATTCCGTCATCGGGCAAGGAGAGTAAATTAATGTTTGTATATTATTACACTTCACTTGAAAATAATTCCTATATAACTGATAGCTTAGTAGCAAAAAACAAAAAACAGGCTTTTTTAGAAATAATCAAACGAGGTCAAATTCCAATATCAATAAAATTAAAATCTATATTCATATTAGATATGGAAAATTTAAATTACAGAATTCATTTTTTCCATCAACTAAATATACTATCTTCCTCAGGCATTAGTTTATTAAAATGCTTTCAACTACTTAAACTTAATTGTCATTTACCTTTTTGGAAGGATCTCATCAATCAAGCAATCAATGATCTAGAAAAAGGCATTAGCTTTATTAAAAATCTAAAAAATTACCCACATATTTTTAATAGCACAATAATTAGCTTGATCCTAATCGCCGAAAAAACCGGAAAATATGATGAAAGCTTTTTGATTATAAAGAACATGCTTGAACATAACCAAAAAACATCAGTTTTAATAAAAAAAGCCTTACGTTACCCAATTACCCTCATAGGATTTTCAAGCCTATTAATTATTATCATGCTGTGTTTTGTCATCCCGCAGTTTGTTGAAATTTACGAAAGCTTTCAACAAGAATTACCCCCCATAACAAAGGCGGTCATCATAATATCGGATACTCTGATTGAAAATGTTCAATGGATTCTATTCACACTGATTACAACTATATTTTCATTTATTAAATACAAGTCCTTTCTGTTCAGAAAACTGAGTCATTTAATACAATATCTTCCCTATATAACGAATATTATCAGAGCCAAAAATTTGAATATCTACTTTTTAACATTATCTTCCACACTAAAATCAGGATTACCTCTCATGGAATGCATTGATTGCTCAACTAAAACAATAATGAATCATAAATACAAGGAAGAGTGTCATGAAATTTATCACTCAATTCTTAGAGGAGCTTCATTATCTGATGCAATGAAAAATACTCAACTATTTCCAAAATTAGCAATTCAATTAATATCTTTGGCAGAAGAATCTGGCAAACTAGAATATTTTACATTATATTTATTTAAGTATTACTCTCAGCAATATAAGACCATTACAGAACATCACCTTAAGAACCTTGAACCTATATTACTCTTATTTATAGCTATCATTATCTGCCTAATAATGTTTGCAATGTATTTACCAATATTTAAATTAGGCTCAGTCATTTCTGGAGTGTAGCTTATTATCAATAAAAAACAGTTCAATTTAGATAGTAAAAATAGATTGTAATCAAACATATATCCATAACATGATAACTTGACTCAATTGTATAAAGACAAATTAAAACTTTCAGTGTACTCTGACTTATTTCCCGTGAACTAATGAATCATTTATGTCTTATATTGTTGCCCTCACAGGGGGGATAGGAAGTGGTAAAACAACTGTTGCCAACGAATTTGCTAAACTTGGGGTACCCCTTGTTGATGCTGATGTCATCGCCCGCCAAGTTGTTGAACCTAATACCTCTGCATTGATCAGCATTCAACAGCACTTTGGTCAATCTGTATTAAACCATGATGGCACTTTAAATAGAGGTTTTCTGCGGACAGTTGTTTTTTCCGAACCTAAGGAAAAAGCGTGGCTAAATGCGCTGCTTCATCCTTTGATACAACAAGAAACGCAGAAACAACTTCAGCAGGTTAACTATCCTTATGTTCTATGGGTGGTCCCCCTGCTTATTGAAAATAAAATTTCGCATTTAGCAGATCGTGTTCTTGTCGTTGATGTAACAAAAGAAGAACAAATAGAGAGAACCATTAGACGTGATGACACCAGCCTAGAGCATGTTATTAATATATTAAATGCTCAAGTATCTCGAGAAGAAAGGTTGTCGTATGCTGACGATATCATCACTAATCATACAGATGATACTGAGCTGCCAAATAGAGTTGCAGAACTACACAGGCAATACCTAGCACTTGCAGCACAAAAAGAATAGGAATGAGCATGAGCGAAAAAATCGAAACAACTTTGGTTACTTATGAATATCCAATGAATGAAAAAATTCGTTCTTGGCTGCGGCTTGAAACATTATTAATGCAAATTTATGAACAGAGCCATATTACCTCCTACTCATCTGGAATCGCCTTTTTCCGCTCTGTTTCTGAACTGATTGAAATTTTGGATAGAGGTGAAGTTCGCTCTGACCTTATCAAAGAACTCGAAAAACAAAAAAGTAGGCTACTCAGTTGGGCCGATGCCCCAAACGTTGATAAAACATTAATCACCGCTCTTTTAAACGACCTAACACCGAAACTAAGCAGTTTAATGTCCGCACCTCGATTTGGTCATCAACTACGTAATGATAAAATTATTAGCATGGTTCGCCAACGCCTCAGCATTCCCGGTGGATGCTGTAGCTTTGATTTGCCCACCCTTCAACTGTGGCTAAATATCCCTCAATCAGATAGAGATAATGAAATCCAAAGCTGGCTAAATAGTTTAGATCCTCTGCAAGATGCCTTAAAAACCGTGTTATCGCTAATCCGCCAGAATGGAAGTTTTGAATCTTCCGAATCTCACAATGGTTTTTTCCAAGGTAATGTCGAAGGAAAAGAGCTTTTACGTATTAGATTATCGCCTGAACATTTGATATACCCTCAAATTTCAGGGCATAAAACGCGTTTTGCCTTACGTTTTCTTCATATCGATAGCGAGAATGGTATACTCCCAGACATAATTCGTTTTCAGTTAGCCTGTTGTTAGTTTGAGAGTCGATGTATGAATGAAATTATTGAAGTCAATTGTCCGACTTGCCAAAAAGTCGTGACTTGGAATGAATCCAGCCCTTTTCGTCCATTTTGCAGCAAAAGATGTCAATTGATTGATTTAGGTGAGTGGGCCGCCGAAGAAAAACGTATTGAAAGCCAAGGTGAAATTTCCGATAGCGATAATTGGAGTGAAGCACCTGAGCATTAATTTCACTTATCTGCGTTGATCCTGAAAATAGCCAAATCTCTGCATTAGGCTATTTTCATCTTTATTACTAACGACTTGCTGTTATGCGTCCTTCGTCAGCATATCAACAATCACGCGATTAGCAGGTGGAAACTCTTCAGCCACTAAGCTTTGCTGTTCAACCCAACGTGATTTTTGCCCTTCTTTTCCATAGGGATCATTTTCCCAGCCTGAAACCATAAAGAAGTAGAGCGTAATAAATCTATCGTCAAATTCATGATCAACTTGATGGAATAAATCACAGTCAATCACCGCAATACCCACTTCTTCTTCCAATTCACGGACCAGTGCGTCCTTAGGATTTTCCCCTTTTTCCAGCTTTCCCCCAGGAAACTCCCAAAACCCAGCCATGTGAGTACCTTCTGGTCGCTGAGTAATAAAAATATGTTGCTGAGCATTACGAATGATCCCAGCGGCAATATGCAGATGTTTTTTTTCCATAATTTCTTCACTAAAAAGGCGGGTTTCCCCGCCTTTATTGATTATCTATTGAATTCTAAATTAATTTAAGCGGCCATGGCACTGCTTGTATTTCTTACCGGAACCACAAGGGCATGGGTCATTACGACCAATTTTATTACCTTGGGTTGCAATCTTCGCCTCTGCCTCTGTCATTAGCGATTCAGCTTCAGCCTCATGGCTTAAATGCTGTTTCTTCGCCAGACGTTCAGCTTCTTCACGACGTTGTTGCTCTAACGCTTCAACTTCTTCCGGTAAACGTACTTGTACTTTTGACAAGGTACTGATTACTTCATATTTCAATGCTTCCAACATGTTGGCAAACATACTGAAGGATTCACGTTTGTATTCTTGTTTTGGATCTTTTTGTGCATAACCACGTAAATGGATACCTTGACGTAAATAGTCCATGGAAGCCAAATGCTCTTTCCATAATGTATCCAGCGTTTGCAACATAACGCCTTTTTCGAAATTACGCATTGCTTCAGAGCTAACGATCTCTTCTTTACGTTGGTAAATTTCAATCGCTTTTTCCATAATGCGTTCACGCAAGGTTTCTTCGTGAAGTTCAGGCTCTTTATCTAACCACTCTTGAATTGGTAAATCGAGGTCAAAATCGTTTACTAAACGTTTTTGCAGACCATCGATATCCCACATTTCTTCCAGTGATTGAGGCGGAATATATGCATCAATAATAGTGGTAAATACATCTTCACGAATGCTGTCTACGGTTTCTTTAATATCGCCGCCATCCAGCAGTTCATTACGCTGAGTATAGATGGCACGACGTTGGTCACTAGCCACATCATCATATTCAAGTAATTGTTTACGAATATCAAAGTTACGGCTTTCAACTTTACGCTGTGCGTTAGCAATTGCTTTTGTGACCCAAGGGTGTTCAATAGCTTCACCCGGTTTCATACCCAGTTTTTTCATCATGCCCGTTACACGGTCTGATGCGAAGATACGCATTAAAGCATCTTCCATTGACAGATAGAAACGTGATGAACCAGCATCACCTTGACGTCCCGCACGACCACGTAACTGGTTATCGATACGGCGAGATTCATGGCGCTCTGTACCGATGATATGTAAACCACCAGCCGCTAATACTTCATCGTGACGAATTTTCCAGTTCGCTTTGATTTCATCAATTTGTTCTTGCGTTGGGTTTTCTAACGCAGCCACTTCTGACTGCCAGCTTCCCCCTAACATGATATCGGTACCACGACCCGCCATGTTAGTTGCGATGGTTACCGCGCTTTTTTGCCCCGCATTCGCGATAATATCAGCTTCCATTGCGTGGAATTTCGCATTCAATACGTTATGAGCAATTTTCGCTTTAGTCAGCGCATGGGAAATTAATTCAGACTTTTCAATCGAAATAGTACCGACCAGAACTGGCTGACCTTTGGCGGTTTTATCACGGATATCTTCAATAATTGCATCAAATTTGTCTGCTTCAGTCATATAGACTAAATCAGGCATATCTTTACGAACCATTGGGCGGTTAGTTGGGATAACAATCGTGTCCAGCTTATAGATAGAGCTAAACTCGAAAGCTTCCGTATCCGCAGTACCCGTCATGCCCGCTAATTTTTCATATAAGCGGAAATAGTTCTGGAAAGTAATAGAGGCTAATGTTTGGTTTTCATTATGGATCTCAACACCTTCTTTCGCTTCAACAGCTTGGTGTAGACCATCAGACCAACGGCGCCCTTCCATTGTACGGCCTGTATGTTCATCGACAATGATGACTTGGTTATCTTTAACAATATAATCAACATCACGAGTAAACAGTGCGTGGGCACGTAAACCCGCCATGACGTGGTGCATCAGCATGATGTTTGATGGCGAATAAAGCGATTCGCCTTCATCCATTAAACCTGCTTTTACCAGTAATTCTTCAACCAGAACCAGACCGCGCTCTGTAATTGTTACCTGACGAGATTTTTCATCAACAGAGAAGTGACCTTCACCTTGGAAAGTGTCTGAGTCTTCTTTTTCTTGGCGAACTAATTTCGGGATCAGTTTATCCACTTTAATATACAGGTCTGAGCTGTCTTCCGCTGGACCTGAAATGATCAGTGGCGTACGCGCTTCATCGATAAGAATGGAGTCCACCTCATCCACTAATGCGTAGTGCAGTTTACGTTGAACGCGATCTTCTGGGCTAAACGCCATGTTGTCACGTAGATAGTCGAAACCAAACTCATTGTTGGTACCGTAAGTAATGTCTTCCGCATAAGCTTGGCGCTTTGCAGGTGGAGCCATACCCGATAAGTTAATACCAACGGTTAAGCCTAAAAACTCGAATAATGGACGGTTATTTTCCGCATCTCGTTTTGCTAGGTAATCGTTCACTGTAACAACGTGAACCCCTTTGCCTGATAATGCGTTAATGTATGCTGGCAGCGTTGCAGTCAGTGTTTTACCTTCACCTGTACGCATTTCTGCAATACAGCGCTCATTCAGAACCATACCACCGATTAACTGAACGTCGAAGTGACGCATACCGAATACACGTTTACTCGCTTCACGCACTGTCGCAAACGCTTCAGGGATCATATTTTCAATGCTTTCGCCCTGTTTTAAACGCTCACGAAATTCTACGGTTTTGGCTTTCAGCTCGTCATCCGATAATTTCTCAAACTCAGGCTCTAGCTTGTTAATTTTTTCCACTTCTTTACGTAGGCGGCGCAGAGTACGGTCATTACGGCTACCAAATACTTTGGTTAATAATTTAGTTAACATATTTTTTCTCAGGTAAATCAATTAATTATTTGAATCAGTAATTTTTGACACGATGAGAAGCGCCCAATGGCAGGCTTTGCATCGTTAAATGGATTTAGGCGAAAAAGGGTCCAGCCCGAATGCCATGTACCTGAGCAACCCAAATCGCGGGCTGATAAACAGTAAAGAGAGGGTAGATATGTTCGCTAGCTTGAGTTGTTGCCACGTCCCATTGTAGAGATCGCTGAGCCAACATCGCGTATAGCGTATCTAGCATTAACTGAGGGGCAAATAGCGTCTCTTTTTGTAGCTTGCTTTTGTCGGTATCTTCATCTTCTGTTGTTGAAAAGGCAAAAGTCAGTTGGCGGATGACATTACGTACCGCATGTTGCTGCCAGTAATTAACCGAGTAAGAAGATGAGGATGAAGAGCGTTGAGAGTTCTGCTGTGCAAATAAGTTATCGAAAGCATTTACAGCTTGGCTTTGTCGATTGGCTGGCGCAGAATTAACTTGAGCTTGCTGAGATTCTGATAAGGCATTTAAAATTGTAGGCAAGCCAACACCCGTAGCCACAACACCTAATAACAGGTGGGACCAAAAGTATCGTCTACCTAAATGTCGCCAAAAATTTAAAATGCCCATCAAACTCTTATATAATTTATAGATTAAAGTATGATTCCCAATTATGTTCTGACATCTTTAGCAATCGCGCAAAATGAGAGTCCACAATGAGAGATAGTCATCCACAAGCACTTTTCGATGTTCTCGAAGAATCTCTGGCGAAAACATCAAACACTTTACAAACTATTCAACGAAATGCAAAAGCCATTCTAAAATTGAATCGTGTTGTTAAAAGTTTGCTGCCAGCAGAAATTAAACCTATGTGTCGTGTGGCAAACTACCGTAATAACATTATGGTTATCGAAGTGGCTAATGCCAGTTGGATGACCCGCCTTAATTATGAAAAAATTAACCTTCTTTCCGCATTAAGGTCGTCTATTCTACCATCTTTATCTTCCATCGACATCAGAATCAATCCCGATCTTATACGAAAATCTAAGCAAAATAGCTCATTGAATAAGCAATCAGTGAATCAAAAAGAAAATCGCAATCAAAGACAGATTAGTATGCAAACTGCTGAGCAGTTATTAAGACTAGCACAAAAGAGTCCAAAGGGATTAAAAGAGAAGTTTGAGCGGTTGGCTGCATTAGCCGGAGAGAGTACTAATGCAGCCAACAGAAAAGGCTAACTCTGACTGGCAGAGATAGCCGCATAATAGATACTATTATGCAAATACAGTGGAAGGCGCTTTGAATGCTAGAGGTAATTCAGCTTCGTCTTCAAAAGTGACCAGATCCCAAGCAGACTCTTTAGCAAGAACCGCTTGCAGCAATTTATTATTCAGTGCGTGGCCAGATTTAAATGCAGTGAATGCACCAATAATGTTATGTCCACACATGAATAAGTCACCAATTGCATCGAGCATTTTGTGACGAACGAATTCATCTTCAAAGCGTAAACCATCTTCGTTAAGTACTTTATAGTCATCAACGACGATAGCACAGTCAAAACTACCACCTAAGCATAGGCCTTTCGATTGCAGATATTCAATGTCACGCATGAAACCGAAGGTACGCGCGCGGCTAATTTGGTTTACAAAAGATTCCGCAGAGAAATCCATTGCATAGCGTTGCGTGCTGCTATCAATTGCAGGGTGTTGAAAATCAATAGTAAAATCAAGGCTAAAGCCATTGTATGGAGACATTTCTGCCCACTTATCACCATCTTCAACACGTACAGTTTCTTTAATGCGTAAGAATTTCTTCGCACAATTTAATTCTTCAATACCGCCATCTAGCAGTAAGAAAACAAACGGTGCAGCACTGCCATCCATAATCGGGATTTCAGGCGCATTGACTTCAATAACAATGTTATCGATGCCTAATCCTGCTAAAGCAGCATTCAAATGTTCAACCGTCGAAATACGTACGTTATCTTCGTTGACTAAGCAAGTACATAACATAGTATCGCGAACTGATTTCGCATCTGCCGGAAAATCTACCGGTGGATTAAGGTCAGTACGACGGTAGATGACCCCGGTATTGGCCGGTGCCGGACGTAAAGTAAGCGTAACTTTCTTGCCGGTATGTAAACCAACACCAGTCGCTTTAATAATACGTTTAAGTGTCCGTTGTTTGATCATCGTATTTTCTCGCAATGTTATAAGTCCTACTGGCTATCTTAACTGATAACCAGTAGAAAATTTTAGCACAAAAAGCGGAAAAACCAATCTAATTAAAAATTAATCGGCCTGTTTACGCAAGAAAGCTGGGATGTCTAAGTAATCCGGCTCTTTATTTACTTGTGTATTTTGGTCGTTAACGGCTTTTGCAGCTGGTTTTTCATCGTTTAATGAAGACATGCTATTTTGCATTTGCTGATAGCGTTGCTCCATAGAAGCTTGCTGAGACATTTTATTGCTCACTAAAGTAATTTCTGGACGTTTGTCCATACCAATACCCGTAGCAACAACAGTCACGCGCAATTCTTCATGCATTTCTGGGTCTAAAGAGGTACCGATTACGACAGTCGCATTATCCGATGCGAATGCACGAATGGTATTACCCACTGTTTCAAACTCATCCAAGCGCAGGTCAAAACCAGCAGTGATGTTGACCAGAACACCACGCGCGCCAGACAGGTCGATATCTTCCAAAAGTGGGCTAGAAATTGCCATTTCAGCAGCTTCTTCAGCTCTATCTTCGCCACGAGCCACACCTGAACCCATCATCGCGTAACCCATTTCTGACATCACGGTACGTACGTCAGCAAAGTCCACGTTCATTAAACCTGGGCGAGTGATCAGCTCAGCGATACCTTGAACCGCACCTTTTAATACGTCGTTAGCCGCACCAAAAGCATCCAGTAAAGAGATACCACGACCAAGTACTTTCAGTAACTTGTCGTTAGGGATAGTGATCAGCGAGTCAACGTGCTTAGACAGCTCAGTGATACCCGCTTCCGCGAATGCCATGCGCTTTTTGCCTTCAAAATTGAATGGCTTAGTCACGACAGCAACGGTTAGGATACCTAATTCTTTAGCAACTTCAGCAACAACTGGTGCTGCACCAGTGCCAGTTCCACCGCCCATACCCGCAGCAATGAACACCATGTCTGCGCCATCAAGAGCATTGCGCAGTGCTTCACGGTCTTCTTCTGCCGCATTACGGCCGACTTCTGGATTTGCACCCGCACCCAGACCTTTAGTAATACCTGTACCGATCTGAATGGTTTGCCCAACTGCGGTTTTACGCAGGGCTTGTGCGTCGGTGTTGACTGCAAAGAACTCAACACCCTCAATGCGCTCGCGTACCATGTGTTCAACGGCATTTCCGCCGCCGCCGCCAACGCCGATGACTTTAATCACCGCATCGTTGGTTAGCTCCATTGGTTCAAACATAATGTCTCTCCGTTTTGTGCTTACTATCGAAGCTAATCATATGCTTCTAAATAAAAATTAAAATTCTTTTCTCAGCCAACTGGTGAGCTTACTAAACCACCCGCTAACTGAAGCACGTTTTTCCGTTTCGGTATCATCGCCAAGGTGGCTTTCTTTACCGTAATGCAGAAGCCCTACCGCTGTGGAGTAGTACGGCTCCTGAGCATAATCCGTTAATCCTGTTATATTAAGTGGGGTACCAATTCTGACCTGTGTATGGAACACTTTTTGAGCGCATTCAACTAGCCCATCAATCTGTGCTGCCCCACCAGTCAAAACTATCCCTGCCGCTAAGTGGTGTTTGACACCTTGCTGGCGTAACTGTTCCTGTAAATTTAAAATTTCTTCATTGACTAAATTTAACAGCTCAGTATACCGTGGCTCAATCACTTCTGCTAAGGTTTGACGCTGTAAACTTCTTGGTGGACGCCCGCCAACACTCGGTACTTCCACCGTTTCATCTTTACTCACAATCGAACCCACTGCACAACCGTGACGCACTTTAATTGCTTCTGCGTCTGTTGGTGGCGTACCAAATGCGTAAGCGATATCACTTGTCACCACATTACCTGCGTATGGGATCACTTTGGTATGACGCAAAGCACCACCCGTATAAACCGCCATGTCCATTGTGCCGCCACCAACATCAACAACACAGACACCTAATTCGCGCTCATCTTCAGTCAACACACTGTAACTTGCAGCAAGGCCAGCAAAAATAAGCTGGTCAACTTTTAATCCGCAACGCTCAACGGCTTTCACAATGTTCTTCGCCATATCGTTATGGCAAGTGATCAGATGAACTTTAGCTTGCATACGAACACCAGAAAGACCCACTGGATTTTTAATGCCTTCTTGGTAGTCAATCGCGAATTCTTGCGGAATAACATGCAAAATTCGGTGTTCGTCTTTAACTCTGACAGATTTCGCCGTGTGAACTACGCTGTCCACGTCTTCTTGTGTCACTTCTTCTTCGGAGATTGGCACCATCCCAATCTCATTTTGGCAGCTCACATGTTTACCTGATAATGCAAGGTAAACAGAAGAAATTTGGCAATCTGCCATTAATTCAGCTTGGTCAATCGCTCTTTGGACGCATTTAACAACCGACTCAAGATCGTTAACGCCACCTTTGTCCATTCCGCGAGATGGACAGCTTCCCACCCCAATAATATTAACCATACCATCGGGCAGAATTTCTCCTACAAGGGCTGACACCTTGGAAGTTCCAATTTCAAGGCCTACCACTAATTTTCTGTCCGTCGCTTTAATCATTTGCTTCTGCCTATCTGCCTAATTTGAGTTATTAGCAATTTGTCTTATTGGAAGCCTTGCGGTGCGTCAACTAATAAAGGAGCCCACCCCACCGCTGCCCCACTGGTATAACGCAAATCAACATAGTCAACGCGTTTATCAGTCGTTTGCTGTAAAAGCGGATAAAGCTCGAGAAAACGGTTTAACCGTTCTAACACATCTTTTTTCCCAAGCTCGACTCTTACATCATTATCTAAAATAATCTGCCATGCATGGCGTGCTGTCATAGAAACGGATTTTAGTTTCAAATTATTTTTCGCCAAAATACCACTTAGAACAGCAAATTCTTTCAAAACCTCTGTTTGGCTTCCTTGCGGACCATAAAGCATTACATAATCGCCTTTACCATTTTGACTTGGCGGAAGGGTAAATACACGCCCTTCTTGGTCGACCATGTTTTGGTCATTCCATCTTGCGTAGGGTTTGTACTCAGCAATATGGATTTTTAATTCATCAGGCCACTGTTTACGCACTGTAACTTGGCGTATCCACGGCATCATACTGATTTGGTTTTGAATCGCTTTCACATCCACCGTCATAAAGGTTCCCGGCTGACCTAATGACAAAATTGCCTTTCGCACATCGTCATTGGTGGTGTAATTGCGCTCTCCCGTTAATATCAGTTTGGACATTGGCAGCCTATCTGCATCCTTCATCCAATTCATCACAGTCCAGCCGCTCCACACAATGGTGCCGACAACCATGAGGAAGAAAATCAATCCGCCCAAAAAAGCCCCATTACTTGGTCTTAAGCGCGGATCTTCATCTTGACCGCTATTTTGATTATGATGCCTTACATTTAACGCTGCCTGTGACATATCAACTAGCCAATTCCAAAATACGTACCACTAACTGCGAAAAATCCAAACCTGCTTGACGCGCAGCCATTGGAACTAAACTGTGACTGGTCATTCCCGGCGAAGTATTCACTTCGAGTAAATAGAACTCCCCATCACTATCTTGTATCACATCAACCCGTCCCCAGCCACGACAGCCTACCGCTTGATAAGCTTGTATTGCGATATCTGCCAGTTTTGCTTCAAGGTCGTTTGTTAAACCACTTGGGCAGAAATATTGAGTCTCATCAGATAAATATTTCGCTTCATAGTCATAAAAAATACCCGGCGGCTGAATGCGGATTGAAGGTAGAACCTCATCACCGAGTACCGCTACCGTATATTCAGGACCACTTAACCACTTTTCAATCAATAACGTATCATCAAACTGGAAAGCAAGCTCAATGGCTTCTGGCAATGCATTCAGAGAGTCAACCTTACTCATTCCAACACTGGAACCTTCCAAACTCGGTTTAACGATAAGTGGCAGTCCTAAGTGCTTAACTTGCTGAGCTAACTGCTCTTTTTTAATATTAGTATATTTCTGCTTGTTAAGTGAAATATATGGAGAAACACTGAGTCCAGCACCTTGCCAAAGTTGTTTGGTGCGTAGTTTATCCATACTCAGCGCAGATGCCATTACGCCACTGCCAGTGTATGGAAGCCCCAGAAACTCAAGCATACCTTGGATCGTGCCGTCTTCCCCGCCACGACCATGTAAGGCGATAAAGGCTTTATCAAACCCAGCCTCTTTTAATGCAATAACAGGAAAATCTTGGGTATCAATTGGATGCGCATCAACGCCCGCTTGGCGTAATCCCGCCAATACGGCATTGCCAGACTGAAGTGATACTTCACGCTCAGCAGATGTGCCGCCAAATAGAACCGCGATTTTTTCTGTCATGCTTATTCCTCAACCATCGGTGGCTGTAATTTCGTTTCTGCTAGATTTTTGGCTATTTTACCAATATTTCCTGCGCCTTGAACTAAAATTAAGTCGTTATCATCAAGAACTTGTGCCAGCATATGTGAAACTTGTTCAGGTTCTGCCACAAAAATAGGATCAACCTGCCCACGACTGCGGATTGTACGGCATAGTGAGCGGCTATCAGCCCCCGGAACTGGCTTCTCACCCGCCGAATAAACTTCCAACATGAGCAAGACATCGACCTGCCCTAGCACGTTTGCAAAATCATCGTATAAGTCACGAGTACGTGTATAACGATGAGGCTGGAAAACCATCACGATGCGTTTATCTGGCCAGCCTGCGCGAGCGGCTTTAATCGTGGCGTCGACTTCTGTAGGGTGGTGACCATAGTCATCCACTAGCATCACTTCGCCTTCTTTACCATTCACATTACGCAGCGCATAGTTGCCTAAGAAATCGAAACGACGGCCAGTTCCTTGGAACTCCACTAATGCAGATAGAATATGTAAATCGTCGATGCCTTCTTCGGTTGCCACCGCAACAGCGGCCGTCGCATTGAGCGCATTGTGGCGACCAGGTGCATTCAGTACAACAGTCAATTCTGGCATACCTTCACGAGCAATGGTGAAAAAGCCTTGGTTCCCTTTTTGCTCGTACTTGGTGATACGAACATCCGCATCGTCACTAAAGCCGTAAGTGGTAATGTAACGGCCGATTTTTGGTAATAATGAACGGATCACGGGATCATCGATACACATCACTGCACGGCCATAGAATGGCAAGTTATGCAGGAAGTTGATGAAGGTATCTGTCAGGTTTTCAAAATTGCCCTGATAGGTATCCATGTGGTCAGCTTCAATATTTGTCACAACCGCAACAAGTGGCTGTAAATGCAAGAATGATGCATCACTTTCGTCCGCTTCAGCGATTAAATAACGGCTACTACCTAAGCGCGCATGGGTTCCCGCAGATTTCACTAATCCGCCATTCACAAATGTTGGATCTAAGCCTGCTTGAGCGTAGATCCCTGAAATCATTGCCGTTGTCGTTGTTTTACCGTGAGTTCCCGCCACTGCGATACCATGACGGTAGCGCATTAATTCAGCCAGCATTTCAGCACGACGAATAACGGGGATTCGCAGCTCTTTTGCAGCTTGAATTTCAGGATTCTCTGCAGAGATAGCCGTAGAAACTACCACCACACTCGCGTTTTCAACGTTTTCAGGGCGATGATTAAAATAGATAGTGGCGCCTAACTCTGTCAGTTGCTGGGTCACTGCGTTAGGTGCTAAATCTGAACCACTAATTTCATAACCTTCGTTAGCCAACACTTCAGCGATACCACCCATGCCAGCACCACCGATGCCGACAAAATGAATGTGCCGTACTCTACGCATTTCTGGCACCGATGTTCTTAATTTCGCTAACTGTTGTGTATTCACTGTATTTCGCTTCTCTATCAATTCTGTCTACATTCTATTTTGTATGGTCAGGCTATTTGCGAGACTTACGCTATTTCGCAACATCGCAAATAACCGCCGCAACACGTTCGGTTGCATCCGTGATGGCACAGCCATAAGCTTTATCTGCCATCGACAATAATTCGGCTCTATCCCACTTGTTGAGTAACTCAACAACGGCTTCAGGTGTAAACTGCGGTTGCTCAATAATCTTCGCAGCCCCGGCTTGTTCTAAAGGCAGTGCATTCCAATATTGCTGGCGGTCTTTATGCTGGAAAGGAACAAAAATCGCGGGTAAACCTGCCGCGGCTATCTCACTGACAGTTAATGCACCTGAACGACAAACCACAATATCAGCCCATGCGTAAGCTTGTGCCATATCATCAATAAATTCAGTCACTTTAAACTCAGAATCGCCTGAATTTTGCAAAAAATCATTATACAATGCTTCTGTCGATTCCTTACTGCCTTTTCCAGCCTGATGCCAGATATTTAACTGTTTGCTCACATTTCCAGCAACTGCAGGCATGACTTGATTTAAAATTCTAGCCCCTTGGCTCCCCCCAACAACCAATACGCGAATTGCGCCTTCGCGACCCGTTAAGCGCTCTTGCGGTGCCGGCAATGCCAGTACATCCTCACGCACAGGGTTACCTACAACAGGTGCATCAGGGAATGCGCCGGGGAAAGCTTGCAAAACACGTTTAGCAATTTTTGATAACCATTTATTGGTTAATCCCGCGATCCCATTTTGTTCATGGAGAACAACAGGAACACCACATTGCCAAGCAGCGATACCTCCGGGACCAGACACATAACCGCCCATACCAAGAACCGCATCAGGTTGATAGCGTTGAATAATGGTTTTCGCTTGGCGAATGGCTTTATAGATACGCCAAGGTGCACCAATTAATGCACCAATGCCTTTGCCTCTTAAACCCGAGATCTGAATAAACTCAATATCAATACCGTGTTTCGGTACTAAAGTGGCTTCCATGCGATCCGCGGTACCTAACCAGCGAATTTCCCAACCTTGAGCCTGCAAATAGTGCGCCACAGCTAAGCCGGGAAAAACGTGTCCCCCAGTTCCGCCTGCCATAACGAGTAATTTTTTTGCCTGACTCATTTGGAACTCCTTACAAACGCCTGAGCTTTCTCAAGTCGTGTTTCATAATCAATTCTAAGTAACATAGCGATCGCCGCTGACATCACTAATAAACTCGATCCCCCATAACTGATTAACGGGAGTGTTAAACCTTTAGTTGGCAACATACCTGCCGCTGCTCCCACATTAACCAATGCTTGGAAGGTAAACCAAATACCGATGGCACACGCGAGATATCCACCAAATAATTGGTTGGTTAGCAGTGCTCTACGCCCTATCATCATCGCTCTAAACGCCAGCATGAATACCATCAGTAACACCAGAACCACACCCACATAACCTAGCTCTTCAGCCAATACAGAGAAAATAAAGTCCGTGTGTGCTTCCGGTAAATATTCTAATTTCTGTACTGAGTTACCCAAACCTTGCCCGAGGAGCTCTCCTCGACCAAACGCCATCAAAGATTGCGTTAACTGATAGCCGCTACCAAACGGATCATCCCACGGGTTTAAGAAGGATGTCACACGGCGCAAACGATACGGTTCAAAGATAATCAAAGCCAGTACACCTACGCCACAAACCGCGATACCAATAATAAACGGTGCTAAACGCGCACCGGCTAAAAACAGCAACCCTAACGTAGTCACAACCAGTACAACCACTGTTCCTAAGTCTGGCTGCAACAGCAGCAATAGCGCCATCATAATCAAAATACACATCGGTTTCACAAAGCCGAAAAACTTGGTGCGTACTTCATCTGACTTACGAACTAAATAGCTGGAAACGTAACAAAACAGCGCAAACTTAGAAATTTCTGCGGGCTGAATTTTCACAATACCGATGTCAATCCAGCGTGATGCCCCATTAACAGAGCTCCCCGCAACCAACACCACTGCCAGCATTCCCAATGCACCCATCAGCAAAATAAAGCTGTATTTTTCCCATGTTGCCATTGAGATACGCATAACGCCTAAAACCAGAAGAAATGCAACGACCAAATACACTACGTCACGTTTAGCAAAATAGAATGGGTCATCCGTTAATCGCTGTCCGACTGGCATCGATGCAGAGGTCACCATAATGAAGCCGATTGCCGCTAAACCGAATGCTAACCAAACCAATGTACGGTCGTAGAGCGTCGTGCCTGAAATCACGCCGTTCTTTTCACCGATGATCCAGTTTTTTAAACGCAAAGCACCCGGTATGGTCATTAACCTAACTCCTTAGCGAGTTGAGCAAAAACATCACCTCGCTGCTCAAAACTTTTGAACTGATCTAAGCTGGCACATGCGGGAGATAACAGCACCATGTCGCCAGATTTTAACAACGGCGCAATTAGGCGCATACTCTGCTCCATCGTATCTGTCAGTACGGATTTTTCTGGTGCAAGCTCCGCTAATTGTTGACCGTCACGACCAAAACAATACAAGCGGTAGTTATCCGCCGAAATGTATTCTTTGAGCGGAGAAAAATCGGCTGATTTACCGTCACCACCTAACAACAAATAAATGTTGCCATCCACATGCAAACCATTCAGCGCCGCTTCTGTACTGCCCACATTGGTCGCCTTCGAGTCATTAATCCAACGCACTCCGCGATTGAAAAAGACCAACTGGAAGCGATGCACTAAACCGGCATACTCTTTTAAGACTTTAAGACTAGCTTCACGAGGGATTGCCACGGTATCCGCTAAGGCTAATGCAGCCAGCGCATTCATATAATTATGCTGTCCAGTCAGATGCATTTGTGCCACATCCAACACCACTTCACCTTGAGCAACTAAGACACGCTTTTGCGTATCAAAGTAGTAATCACCACTATTTAAACCAAAACTGGTGTATTGGTTAACGCTCTGGTCATGTGGAAATGTTAGCGGGTCTTGCGCGTTCACAATGCCGTGTTGCGCATTATTATAAATACGTAATTTTGCTGCGCGATATTGCTCAAGCCCCAATGGATAGCGATCCATATGATCTTCAGTCACATTCAACACGGTCGCTGCTGCTGCTCGTAGGCTAGACGTGGTTTCCAATTGGAAGCTAGACAGTTCCAACACGAACAGGCTATGCCCTTGATTAAGTAAGGAAAGTGCAGGAATACCAATATTCCCACCCACACCGACGGAAATCCCAGCCGCTTTCGCCATTTCCCCCACAAGGGAAGTCACCGTGCTTTTACCATTAGAACCTGTGATTGCGACAATTGGCGCATCCGCCTCACGGCAGAACAGCTCAATATCACCCACAATCTCAATACCGTTGCTTGCGGCTTCCTGTAACTGCGGCGTTGCCAACGCAACGCCTGGGCTGGCAACAATCAAGTCAGCTTGTTGCAGCCATTCATTATTTAAGCTGCTACTATGACAAGCAACATTCTCCGGAAGTTTATCAACACCAGGTGGCACAGCGCGGGTATCCATCACACGAGGAACAACCCCACGAGCAAGGAAAAAGTCAACGCAGGAAAGCCCAGTTAAACCTAAGCCGATAATCACTACGTTTTTACCCTGATACTGCTGAGCCTGTGAACCAATCATCTTAACGCACCTTCAATGTTGCTAGTCCAATCAGGACTAACATGAGAGAGATAATCCAGAAACGCACGATAACGCGTGGTTCTGGCCAACCTTTCAATTCATAGTGATGGTGAATTGGTGCCATACGGAAAATTCGTTGACCACGTAATTTGAAAGAGCCAACTTGTAAAATCACCGACAGCGTTTCAACCACAAACACACCGCCCATGATCACTAATAAGAATTCTTGGCGCAGTAAAACAGCAATAGTTCCTAATGCTCCACCTAATGCCAGAGATCCTACATCACCCATAAATACTTGTGCTGGGTAGGTGTTGAACCATAAGAAACCTAAACCCGCCCCAACAATCGCCGTACACACAATTACTAACTCACCGGCATGTGGTAGGAATGGGATGTGTAAGTAGTTAGCGAAGTTAACGTTACCCGTTGCCCATGCCACTAGGGCAAAACCTGCGGCAACGAACACGGTTGGCATAATGGCTAAACCATCTAAGCCATCTGTTAAGTTAACGGCGTTACTGGTTCCAACGATAACGAAGTAAGCGAGTAAGATGTACAGCACACCTAATTGCGGCATCACATCTTTAAAGAATGGAACAACCAGCTGAGTTGCTGGCGTATCTTTCCCAATCGCATACATAGAGAATGCAACAACGAGTGCTAATACTGATTGCCAGAAGTATTTCCAACGGGCAATCAGACCACGAGTGTCTTTTCGAACGACTTTGCGGTAATCATCAACAAAGCCAACAATACCGTAGCCCACTAAAACCAGCAGTACACACCAGACGTATGGATTATCTAAACGTGCCCATAACAACACTGACATGCAGATAGAAAATAGGATTAAAATCCCACCCATAGTTGGCGTGCCACGTTTACTAAAGTGAGATTCAGGGCCCTCGTTACGTACCACTTGCCCAATTTGCATTTTTTGCAAATAAGCTATCAGGTGCGGTCCCATCCACAGAGCAATAATTAATGCTGTCAGCAAACCGACAATGGCTCTGAACGTCAAATAGGAGAAGACGTTAAAAGCAGAAAATTTATGAACCAATAATTCGGCTAACCAGACTAACATTCGAAGCACTCCTTCAATGCATTCACGACATCTTCCATCGCAGAGCTGCGTGAACCTTTAACTAAAATAGAAACAACATCATTCTGCTGTACTAGCGGAATTAGTCGGGTTAATAAATCTTGTTTCGCTGTAAAATGCTCACCACGTTCGCTAGATTGGCTAATAACTTCGCTTAACTGTCCAACACTGAGAACTTTATCTAAGCCCGCTTGCTTCGCGGCTAAACCAACACGTTCATGGCACTCATGGGCATAATCACCAAGCTCACCCATGTCACCAACAACTAAAATGCGATAGCCCGGCATTTTCGCCAGCACATTAATCGCCGCAATCATCGAACCATCATTGGCATTATAGGTATCGTCCAGTACGACTTTCGTCTCACTTAAACTCACTGGGAATAAACGCCCCGGTACCGCTTTCGTGGTGGCTATACCTTGTTTAATATCTTCTAAGGTTGCACCAACCGAGATGGCTAATGCACTTGCCGCTAAAACATTGGCAATGTTATGCACGCCCGGTAATGGCAATGTGATCTCAACCTGTCCTACTGGCGTATGCAGCGTGAAATCCGTTGTAAGCTGTTTGATTTGAATATCGGAAGGGTAGAAATCCGCTTTTTCAGTCAGCGAGTAATACCAAACGGTTTGACGAGGGTTAAATTGCCACTTATCAGAGTAGCTATCTAAGTTCACAATCGCCGTGCCTTCTTCTGACAGGCCTTGGTAGATTTCACCTTTGGCTTTAGCGACACCTTCAGGAGAGCCGAAACCAGCAAGATGCGCACCAAATAAGTTATTCACTAATGCAGCTTCTGGCTTAACGATATTGGTCGTGTATTCAATTTCATATGGGTGATTAGCCCCCATTTCGATCACGGCAAACTGATATTCATCCGTTAAACGGAACAGTGTCAGTGGAACACCAATATCATTATTCAAGTTGCCTGCGGTATATAACGTTTTGCCACGTTGTGCCAGAATCGAGGCGGTCATCTCTTTCACGGATGTTTTACCGGAAGAGCCAGTCAACCCGACCACTCTCGCTTTAGACTGTTGACGCACCCAAGCGGCGATTTGTCCCATCGCAATACGCGTATCTTCCACAATCACCTGTGGGCAGTTCACATCCAGTTGATGGTTAACTAACAGTGCTGCAGCGCCCGCATCCACCACTTGAGCGGCAAAATCATGGGCATCAAAACGCTCGCCTTTTAAGGCAATAAACAGGCAGCTAGCATCGATTTTACGGCTATCAGTACTCACGTTTAATAACACAAATTCGTTATTGCTCGCTTTTTCAATGCGACCGTGAGTGATTTGCGCCAGTTGGGTTAAGGTCATCGGGATCATGCCATCACCCCCAACAATCTTGCGACAGTCAAGCGGTCTGAATAATCTAAACGGCGAGAACCAATAATTTGATAATCTTCATGGCCTTTACCCGCCACTAAAATCACATCATCAGGTTGTGCTTGTAAGATAGTATTGGTGACGGCTTCTGGACGCCCCGGGATCGCGAATACGCGGCTAGAATCTAAAATACCCGCCATGATGTCGTTGATAATATCCAGCGGATCTTCGCTGCGAGGGTTATCGTCGGTGATCACCACTTTATCAGCGTATTGCTCTGCGGAGGCTCCCATCAGAGGGCGCTTGCCTTTGTCTCTATCACCGCCACAACCAAAGACGCACCACAGCTTGCCTTTACAATGTAAACGCGCTGCCGCTAACGCTTTTTCTAATGCATCAGGGGTATGCGCATAATCCACAACCACGGTTGGCTTGCCTGCAACGCTGAACACTTCCATACGACCACAGACTGGCATTAACGCGTCGGTTGTCGCTAAAAGTTTCTCTAATGGGTAGTCCATCATTAACAGTGTTGCCATCGCTAGCAATAAGTTGCTTACGTTAAACGCCCCCATTAATGGGCTTTCAAATGAACCTTCACCCCAGCTTGACGTGAAATGAATGGTTGCGCCTTTATCGTGATAATCCACGTCAGTGGCTTTTAACCATGGGCCTTGCCAGTTAGCCGGTATACGATTTTCCATCGTCACGGCACAAGCTTGCGGCAAGCGCTGCAACCACTTCATCCCCACTTCATCATCCGCATTAATAATTTGAGTTTTAGTTTGATGAGTAGAGAAAAGTAACCATTTCGCGGCCTCGTAATTAGCCATATCACCATGATAATCGAGATGGTCACGGCTTAAATTAGTGAATACTGCTGCGTCAAATTGCAGCGCAGCAACACGACCTTGAACCAAGCCATGAGAAGAAACTTCCATCGCCGTCAACGTCGCTTTTTTATTCAGTAATTGAGTCAGTTCTAATTGAATATCAACGGCGGAACCCGTTGTGTTCTCACTTGGAGAAACTTGCCCCAGTAGCCCATTACCTACCGTTCCCATCACTGCCGATGTTTCGCCTAATCCTTTAGCCCATTGCGCAATTAATTGCGTCGTGGTGGTCTTACCGTTGGTTCCCGTCACACCCACTAATTTCATTTGGGATGAAGGTTGATGGTAGAACTCACCCGCTAATGCGGATAAACGGTTGTTTAGGTCGTTAAGATAAATGACAGGCACACCATGAATAAAGCGAATTTCGCCTTCTTCTGCTTCGCCTTGTGCTTCTGCAATCACCGCAGAAACCCCTTGAGCGATAGCTTGAGGAATATAGTGTCTACCATCTGACTGATGGCCTTTTACAGCAATGAACAGATCACCCGCGGCAGCCTTTCGACTGTCTAGCGTCATCTCTCGTAAAGAGACATTTGTTGTACTCACACCAAATGGGGCGAGGAGTTCACAAAGATTACGATCTGCCACTTTTAACCTCTTTTTGACTGTTCACGATTTCACTTTTATCGTCTGTTTGCAATGCATCTGGCTCAACGTTCATGAGACGTAAAACCCCGCCCATGATAGAACCAAAGATAGGTGCAGATACCGCACCTCCGTAGTACTTACCGGCTTTTGGCTCGTTGATTAACACAACGAGGGCATAGCGCGGGCTGCTTGCGGGTGCAACCCCTGCGGTATAAGCGATATATTCGTTGATATAGCGCCCTTCAGGTCCGACTTTTTTCGCGGTACCTGTTTTAATTGCAACACGATAGCCTTTAATTGCGGCACGTGTTCCCCCGCCACCTGGCAGAGCAACACTTTCCATCATATGCACAACGGTGCGCATTATTGGCTCAGGAAACACTCGCGTCCCCGGAACAGGCGGGTCGACTTTAGTAATCGATAACGGGCGATATACCCCGAAACTACCGATCGTTGCATAGGCACGCGCAAGTTGTAATGGAGTCACCATCTGCCCATACCCAAATGAAAAGGTGGCCCTTTCTAAATCAGACCACCGTGTTTTTTTACTTGGAAAGATGCCACTACTTTCCCCGACTAACCCCAGATTAGTCGGCTTGCCAAACCCAAAGCGGCTATACACGTCCACCAGCTCTGTGGCAGGCATCGCTAACGCTAATTTTGAAACACCAACGTTACTCGACTTCTGTAAAATACCCGTGATTGATAACTCCGCATAACGCGCAACATCTTTGATTTCATGCCCATTAACGCGGTACGGATAGGTATTTAATACGGTATTTTCTTTTACTATCTTGTTATTCAGCGCACTCATTACGACCAGTGGCTTCACGGTAGAACCCGGTTCAAAAATATCCGTGATGGCGCGGTTACGCATGAAATCCATCGGCGTGCCCGCGAGGTTATTTGGGTTATAGGATGGGCTGTTTGCCATCGCTAAGATTTCCCCTGTATGCACATCCACAAGGATTGCCACACCGGATTCAGCTTTGTTCTCTTGAACGCCTTTCGTCAACTCGCGATACACAATAGATTGAATACGCTCATCAATACTGAGCATCAAGTTATGTGCTGCTTGGCTATCGACTGAAGAAACAGTCTCAATAACACGTCCATTACGGTCTTTGCGTACCGTACGTTCACCCGGAGAGCCCTTTAACCAACGGTTAAAGCTTTTTTCTACCCCTTCAATCCCCTCACCATCGATATTCGTTACGCCTAATAAGTGGGCAGTCACTGGACCTGATGGATAGTATCGGCGAGATTCTTTACGTAAATAGATCCCCGGAACTTTTAGTTTGCGGACATATTCACCAATAGATGGGTTAACTTGACGAGCGAGGTAAACAAAGCGCCCTTTCGGGTTAGCAGAAATTTTGGTGGTGATTTGTTCAAGAGGAATATCTAATGCATCGGCGAGCGCTTTCCAGTGTTCATCGTTACTTACGCCCCCTTTTTCAAAGACTTCTTTAGGATCAGCCCAGATAGCGTTGACCGGAACACTAACCGCTAATTGACGACCTTCTCGGTCACTGATCATTCCTCGAGCCGTTGATACTTCTTGAACGCGAAGGGAGCGCATGTCTCCCTCTTTTACCAGTTTTTCTGGGGCAATAATTTGTAGATACGCAACGCGAGTCAACAACCCTGCTAATGCCAACCCAATACATCCACACAACAAAACAAAACGCCAGCGAACAAAGCTGGTGACTTCTTCTGTTTTCTTGTTCTTAGCGGGTTTGGTTGCTTTCATTCTTAACCTTCGTTATTGCTTGGAAACAATAATATTTTCTTGGGATGGCTCCACATGAACCATTTGTAATTTCTCAACAGATAAACGCTCAACACGGCTGTGACTGGCTAACGCATTCTCCTCAAGGATCAAGTTTCGCCATTCAATATCGAGAAAATCTTTCTCTTCGTACAGCTTATCCTTGGCGGCAGTCAGCAGTCGTGTTTCATGAGCGGTGGTCACCACAAACACAGCGCTAATCACTATCGCGGCTAGCAATATCATCGGAATAATTCCGTAACGAAATAAATCGCGACCGATGACTCTGGCTAAACTGTGTCTTTCTGGTGTCATTACTCTACCGCTCGCTGTGCAAAACGTAACACCGAGCTACGTGCTCGTGGGTTTTCGTCAACTTCACTCTCGGAAGGCTTCATTTTGCCTAGTGCACGTAATTTAGCGGCACCTAGCTCTTTGATTTGCGCTTCTGTCAGCGGAATTCCCGCAGGAACAGAAGGCCCGGTACTGTTTTGACGAATAAAGCGTTTTACTAATCTGTCTTCCAATGAATGGAAGCTGATCACAGATAAACGCCCTTCAGGTGCTAAAACAGACATCGCACCATTTAATGCTTTCTCAATCTCTTCCAGCTCGCTATTGATATAAATACGAATCGCTTGGAAGCTGCGGGTTGCTGGGTGTTTGTGCCTGTCTTTAATCGGACTGACTTTGGCAATCAACTCAGCCAAGTGGCGCGTACGCGTTAACGGCTCTTCTTCTGGATTATGATTACGCTCAACAATGGCTCTTGCGATGCGCTTTGCAAAACGCTCTTCACCAAATGTTTTTAACACCCATGCGATATCATCCGCTTCTGCCGTCATCAGCCATTGCTGTGCTGATTGGCCACGAGTGGGATCCATACGCATATCCAATGGCCCATCACGCATAAATGAGAACCCACGCTCTGGGTCATCTAACTGTGGAGAAGAGACGCCAAGATCCAGCAACACACCATCAATCTTGCCGACTAAGCCTTCTTCTTCCACATAATCTGCAATTGCTGAAAATGGGCCATGCTTAATCATAAAACGTGGGTCATCAATCGCTTGAGCGGCTTTAATCGCCTCAGGGTCACGGTCAATGGCAATCAAGCGACCTTGCTCCCCCAGTTGGCTTAAAATCAAGCGAGAGTGCCCACCGCGACCAAATGTGCCATCAATATAGATACCATTTGGTTTAAGATTTAAGCCGTTCACTGCTTCATCGAGCAGTACTGTTACGTGTTTAAATTGTTGCTGTGTCATTGTTATAGTGACAAATCCTGTAGACGGGCGGACAGCGGTTCGTCGGCTAGACGCTCAGCAGCGATGTCAGTTTCCACCTGCTGGTACCACATCTGTTCATCCCAAATTTCAAATTTATTTATTTGGCCCACCAACATGACCTCTTTTGTTAGCCCTGCGTGTTGACGCAGCGTGCTAGCTAGCAAAAGACGTCCTGCATTGTCTATCTGACATTCACTGGCATGACCAAGTAAAAGGCGCTGTACTCGACGTTCTGCGGGATTCATGGTGGATAACTTAGACAGTTTTTCCTCAATGATTTCCCATTCGGGTAAGGTATAAAGCAGCAGGCATGGCTGGTGAAGGTCAATGGTACACACCATTTGCCCTTTCGATTCCTCGCTCAGCATCCCTCGATAACGAGTAGGCACGGTTAGCCGCCCTTTGCTGTCGAGATTAACCAGTGTAGCCCCACGAAACATACCTGATTTTTCCCCTTTATTTCCAACTGCCCCACTTTACCCCACAATTCTCCACTTATAAAGTTTACGAATGGTATGAAAACGTTGTCAAGCCAGCCGCACGTAGCTTTAGCTTTATTTACAGAACGTTTTAGAAAAGAAAAAGTTGGAAAAAATCTTACTTGGAAAGAAAAAGAGAAATAACAAGTTGATATAATTCACTTATTTTATAAAACGCAGGTAAAACATATTTAAATCCATTTTATTACTGCAAAATCATACAAATTTGAGTAAATGATATATACATCTCATTTTTAATCAGTTTATTTCGTGTCTATTTTTTACCTTTCGATCATCATTTATTGATGATTATTTAAACAAAACTACCAAACAATACGTATCACTATATAAAATCATTATATTTCAACACATTAAACAACTGTTTTAATTCACAGTGTTATTTTGCTCACAATAATTTTCTCATTGTATTTATCGGTTTTTTTATAGGTTATAAAAAAATTAATTTGCAAAAAAACAAATCAATACAAAATAATCAAAAAAAGTATTAGGAAAACTCCTAAAGTGAAATATTTATAGGATAACACAATAAATAAATCGCAATCGCCCATAAATTTCACCAAAAAAAAAGCCCCTAATAGATAGGGGCGGATATATTACTAAGAATCTTGATTAACATCACTAACTATTAAACTGGTTTTTTCACCATTGGATAAGGTTTATCCACTACTGTTTACGACCTAAACTACCACGGCGACATAAGTCCCTGCGAATTCGTCGAATTCCAGTTTCTGGCTTCTGTTTCTCGTCTAGGCTGGCTAATACCAATTCTAAAATACGCTCTGCGATATCACGGTGGCGCTGAGCAAGAGACAGCACAGGACAACCGAGGAAATCCAGTAATTCGTTATCACCAAAGGTGCTGATAACCATGTTTTCAGGTAAGCGGCCATTGCGTTTCAATGCGACATCCAACACGCCTTGCAGCAAAGAAAATGACGTTGTGAATAACGCATCCGGCATCTCGTTACCGCTATCTAGCCAATGGGAGAAAACGTCTGCTGCAGCATCGCGCTCATAACTATTCGCGTATAAATAATTGACTTCGCGGGTGTCCCCTTCCCATGCTTTACGGAAACCTTGTTCACGTAAATAACTGACAGAAAGTTCTGGTAATGCCCCGAGATACAAGACCGATTCAGCTGAGAATCTGCGTAATTCTTTAGAGATCATCAGAGCATCTGCTTGGTCATCACCCACCACGCTAATGAAATGCTCTTTTTCTAATGCTCTATCCAGTGCGATGATAGGCAGTGAACGGTTCGCCCAGCGCTGATAAAACGGATGTTCAGGGGGCAATGCGGTAGACACAATAATCGCGTCAACTTGGCGCTGAAGTAAATGTTCCACACAACGAATTTCGTTGTCAGGCTGGTCTTCTGAACACGCAATTAAAAGCTGATATCCACGCTGACGAGCCTGTCTCTCGAGATAATTAGCTATACGGGTATAGCTAGTATTTTCAAGATCAGGGATCACCAACCCGATTGAGCGAGTGCGACCTGCGCGTAATCCTGCAGCGACTGCGTTTGGATGGTAATTGTGCTCTCTGACGACTGCCATCACTTTTTCAACAGTTTTATCGCTGACTCGATACTGCTTGGCCTTGCCGTTGATCACATAACTAGCCGTTGTGCGGGAAACACCCGCTAAACGGGCTATCTCATCCAGTTTCACGTTAACCTCTTTGCAATTTGGGAAACAGCCCCGAGTCATTCGGGGCCTTAATCCGCTCTATTCTACCTGCGGCGGATAAATTTTTCATCGCATAATTTTATCGCCACGAGAAACACCAACGATCCCTGAGCGTGCAACTTCAACAATTTCAGCAACGCCACGCACAGCTTCAAGGAATGCATCCAATTTATCGCTTGTTCCTGCGAGCTGAACGGTGTACAGCGTTGGCGTCACATCCACGATTTGCCCACGAAAAATATCGGCACTTCGCTTAATTTCATCACGCCCATAACCGGAAGCTTGCAGCTTCACTAACATGATTTCACGCTCGATATGGGCTGACGCGGTCAGCTCACTGACTCGCAGTACATCCACCAGTTTATGCAGCTGTTTTTCAATCTGCTCTAGCACCTTGGCATCCCCTTTTGTCTGGATGGTCATTCGTGACAATGTCGGATCGTCGGTCGGTGCAACAGTCAAGCTTTCGATGTTATAGCCGCGCTGTGAAAAAAGCCCAATAACGCGAGATAATGCCCCTGATTCATTTTCTAATAACACTGATAAAATACGACGCATGATCAAGTCCTCTCCGTTTTACTTAACCACATTTCATCCATTGCTCCACCACGGATCTGCATTGGGTAAACATGCTCAGTTTCATCAATATTAATATCTACAAAGACCAGTCGCTGATTTTCATTCACTTCGACTAGCGCTTGTTTCAGCTTATCTTCAAGTTCATCTGGGGACGCAATTGAAATACCCACATGTCCATAAGCCTCGGCTAATTTTGTAAAATTCGGCAATGACTGCATATAGGATTGCGAGTGACGACCTTGATAAATCATATCCTGCCACTGTTTTACCATGCCTAAGAAACCATTATTCAGGTTCAAAACTAACACCGGTAAACCATATTGCAACGCGGTCGAAAGCTCCTGGATATTCATTTGAATACTGCCGTCGCCAGTCACGCACACCACGGTGGATTTAGGGTGCGCCAGTTTTACGCCCAATGCGGCAGGTAAACCAAAGCCCATGGTGCCCAAGCCCCCTGAGTTGATCCAATGACGCGGTTTATCAAACGGATAATAAAGTGCAGCGAACATTTGGTGTTGCCCCACATCTGATGTCACATAGGCTTCACCATTGGTTAAACGGTAAATAGCCTCAATAGCTTGTTGTGGTTTCACTTTACTTGGGTTTAATGCGTATTTTAGGCACTGTTTTTCGCGCCAAACACCGATTTCCTTCCACCAAATTTGTAATGCTGCGATATCTTGTTCAGCAACCGCATGGTCTAGTTGAGCAATCATCTGTTCTAATGTGAGCTTTGCATCACCAACAATGGGAATGTCTGCTTTGACTGTTTTCGAAATTGAGGTTGGATCCACATCAATTTGAATCACGGTTGCATTCGGACAATATTTTTCTAAGTTATTGGTTGTACGGTCGTCAAAGCGAACTCCAACCGCAAAAATCACATCAGAATGATGCATTACTTTGTTGGCTTCGTAGGTGCCATGCATGCCAAGCATACCCACCGATTGTTGGTGAGTTTCAGGGAATGCCCCTAGCCCCATCAACGTTGATACCACTGGCAACTG
The DNA here is from genome assembly GCF_020271745.1 of Providencia alcalifaciens. Taxonomy (NCBI): domain Bacteria; kingdom Pseudomonadati; phylum Pseudomonadota; class Gammaproteobacteria; order Enterobacterales; family Morganellaceae; genus Providencia; species Providencia alcalifaciens. Next base: position 171,603 of record NZ_CP084296.1, read on the forward strand.
AAGTTTTTCAGCTAATGTCATTAGTTCCGTAGAGCAATTAGCGTTGATCGCGCCGCCACCGATATACATCACCGGCTTCTTCGCTGCGACTAATTTGGTCAGCGCTTTCTTAATTTGACCTTTGTGCCCTTGCAAGGTCGGATTATATGAGCGTAGTGAGACGGATTCAGGGTAGCGATAAGGGAATTTAGCTGCCGGATTTACCGTATCTTTTGGAAAGTCGATCACCACAGGTCCTGGGCGTCCACTCGCCGCAATATAAAACGCTTTTTTGATGGTTTCAGGGATCTCTTTCGCGTGTTTGATGAGAAAACTATGCTTCACGATTGGGCGTGAAATACCCACCATATCGCACTCTTGGAATGCATCGTTCCCAATCAATGAGCTAGCTACCTGACCCGATAAAACCACCATGGGTACAGAGTCCATATAGGCGGTAGCAATGCCTGTTATCGCGTTGGTTGCACCAGGTCCTGACGTTACCAACACCACGCCAACATCCCCCGTTGAGCGCGCATAGCCATCTGCCATATGCACCGCCGCTTGTTCGTGGCGAACCAAAATATGCTCTACGCCACCCACGGTATGCAGTGCATCATAAATATCGAGAACCGCGCCCCCTGGATAGCCAAATACGTGCTTAACTCCTTGGTCAATCAATGATTTGACGACCATTTCTGCTCCCGACAACATCTCCATGAGTTTGCCCTCAGACTATTTGCAAGTTAACAGAGAGCCGAACGACCCTCTTTAATTTTTATTAAGTTAGTCATAAATTCAGCTATTAACATATCCCTACCATTTGTGGGACGCAAATTTGATTTCGCAGAGAAATTAAGGAAGATTTCATTTTGTCTTGAACATGAAAATTCGGCAGATTCATTGACTAGTTTCCAATCAAAATAGAGCGGAAATAACTAAAAGGTAAGCAAAAATAGTGGCAACGCGATTTTACATAAATGACAGGTAAAACAAAGCCCTTCAGGGATAACCACTGAAGGGCTTGGAAAACACGATTAAATATGGAATTACTCTTGATACATAGATTCAATTTCTAATCGATAGCGCTCTGAAATAATTTTACGGCGTAATTTCAGCGTAGGCGTTAATTCACCTTTCTCCATTGAAAAATTACTTGGTAACAGTGTAAAACGCTTCACTTGATGGAAGCTTTCCAGATTCTTTTGTAGCTCTTTAAGACGGCCTTCAAACAGCGCGACAATTTTAGAGTCTTTTAACAACTCTAAACGATCTCGGTATTTCAAGTTAATTGAATTTGCATACTCTTCAAGGCTGTCATAACAAGGCACAATCAGCGCAGAAACAAATTTACGTGCATCGGCAATGACCGCAATGTGCTCAATAAAACGATCTTGACCTAAAACACCTTCGATAACTTGTGGCGCAATATATTTCCCGTTAGACGTTTTCATTAAATCTTTCAGTCTATCCGTAATATATAAATTGCCTTGTTCATCGATTTTACCGGCATCCCCTGTGCGCAACCAACCATCTGCAGTAAACGTATCAATCGTTTCTTGCGGACGATTATAGTAGCCTTTCATCACAACAGGGCCTTTCACTTGGATTTCGTCATTTTCCCCAATACGAACAGAGATTGCAGAAAGTGGCGTCCCAATAGAACCTAATGGGTATTTATTTTCTTCCCAACATGAAACAGTTGCACACGTTTCACTCATTCCATAGCCATATTTGATATCAACACCCGCAGATAAGAAAAATGCAATCACATCATCATCGAGACGCGCGCCCGCCGCTGGCATAAAACGAATACGACCACCGAGCCCTTGGCGAATTTTGCTCAGAACCAGTTTATCTGCTAATGCATATAAGCGGTTGTTGATAAATGAAAGCGATTTACCTTTCGCCATCGCTTTCACTTTTTGTTTTCCTATCGCAATCGACCATTTGAAAACCGCACGACGCATAACAGATGCTTGGGATACTTTACTTTGTACGGCGCTGTAAACTTTCTCATAGAAACGTGGCACGGCACACATCACCGTTGGCTTAACATCAGCAAGTGCCTCTTTCACCAAATTGGTATTGGTTAAATAGACATTACGAGCGCCACAATGCATGACATAAAAACTCCATGCACGCTCAAAAACGTGGGAAAGCGGTAGGAAGCATAGTGAAACATCGTCTTCGGACAGTTCTAAACGGTTGTCATGAAGATAAAGCTGAGCTGCCATATTATAGTAATCCAGCATCACCCCTTTCGGTTCACCCGTGGTACCCGAGGTATAAATAATGGTGAATAGGTCACTTAAATTTTGAGCTGCAATTCGTGCATCTAACTCAGCTTGATAGTGAGGCTGAGCTAGGGACATAAATGTCGATAAGTGCATGCTGTTAGCCACTTGACTATCTAGTTCGACATTATCGTCTAATGCAATGATAGTAGTGAGTTGCGGACAATGTGTGAGTAATTGGCAAGCAACTTGGTATTGTTCTTGGGCACCAACAAAGAGGATCTTAATGTTGGCGTCATTAATGATATAGGCGGCTTGATCGATACTGCTTGTGGCATAGAGAGGCACCGTCACGGCTTTGATTTGTAATACTGCGATATCGACCAAAGACCAATTCATACTATTATGAGCAAAAAGCCCAATATTCTCTTGTGGGGCAATATTCATCGCCAAAAGCTGACGTGCAATCGCAGTAGTTTTGGTGCCTACCTCCGCCCAAGTCAGTTCTGATTGATGTCCGTTGTCCCATTGACTGAAAGCTATCCGATCCGCTGACTCGCTCGCGTCCATTCTAGAACGTATGCGGTTAACAATATGATATGGATATAGATTTTCAGTAATCAAAGTATATTCCCTATAGGTCATTAGAATTTTAAGTCATTCGGCAAACTCACAAACGACCTAATATGATACTTTTTATTATTTTCAGCTTACATCTGTTAGCTGAATATTTGGAGTGTATAGCGGAAAGATAAACGAGGAAAGGAATAAAGTGTAAATTTTTGGCAAATACGACAGACAGAACAAAACTCGCCAATATTTCCATCATGGCGAGTTAGTATTTATGGGTGCTCGCTAACGTTATCTTGTAATGAATTGAGTCAATTTAGTTTACAACTGTTCTATCATTTGGCAAAACTGCGCTTTCATCCATTGATGGCCTTTATCTCGCGCCGTCGATTCATGCCACGTTAAATAACATGAGCGAGAATTATCTTCCCAAGGCAATGATAAGGTACGCAGTTGCAGTTGACTTGCGTGATGTTCCACTAACCATTTAGGTGCAATCGCCACTAAGTCTGTTTGTGCCACAATGTTCAATACACTGTTTAAATCAGTTCCTTGATAACTGACAGTGTGTGAGAGTTCTGTATTATGGTAATACAGTTTACTAAATGAACCGATATTATCCATTGCCATAATAGCGTGTCTTTCATTCACTAATATTTCTTGATTAATGATATTTTCAATTCTTGGATGCTGATTAGCGAAAACTAAAACCAATTCATCATTAAATAAAACCTGATGTTGATACTCGGGTTTTTCGAATTGATTATAACCTAAGAAAAAATCTATCTCTTGATATTTCAATTGATGCGCTATGTTATTTCCTAAAAAAGAATGAATAAAAACTTGAATGTTTGGTGAGGCAATTTTAAATTTATCAACAATGGTTGCCGCTAAGCGAATATCTAATGGAGAGCAAATAGATAAGTTAAATGCTCTTTCGCTTTGCTTAGGATCAAATCCCGCACCCGGTAATTCATTATGCACCAATTGAAGCGCTTGCCTTACTGGTCCAAATAATTGTTTAGCACGCGAAGTAGGTTGAATACCACGCCCATAACGAACAAACAATTCGTCATTGAACATAGATTTTAAACGGGATACGGCGTTACTCACTGCCGGTTGAGACATACCGAGAACTTGCGCTGCACGAGTGACATTTTGCATTTGCATCACAACATCAAAAACAGTTAATAAGTTCAAATCAACATTACGCAGATGAATATCGCTATTTTCTTTTTTTGCTGTTGAGATCGTATCAAAATCAGTCATTTTTAACTCCACTAAATATATTTATCATTTTTAATTAATGAACATGATCCATCAAAGCAATATTGACGAAAAATATAAAATCATTAAATATTATTTTTAAAACAACTTATACATGATAAGTTATTTCGCTTTCCCTGCATTTATTAAAACGACGCTTCTATTCTTTTTGCCCATAAATTAGAATCGAGGTATAGATATCATCATAAAATGCAAATATTCATCAATGTAATGAGTGCGTGTAACTTATTAAAGCCAGCATCATTCCGATAAAAATAATAAAACAAATTCAAGAATAAATCATAATAAATCTCTTCTATAAACGCGCTTGAATCTCATTATCAGATTAATTTTTAATTATTTATTTATTAGATAATTAACCTTATTTGAAGCATAACCCCAATCAATACCAATGAAGATTCTTATCTAACCTCTGCATACTTTCATTACATAAACATAATAAAAATCATTACGTTATAAAAAAATCATTATGTCATTAATTTTTAGACGAAATTTTAACCTGATTTTTACTGCCTAATATAGACAAAAACATCATAAAAATTATAAATATCAGACGCAAACTCCAATAATCGATAAGAACTCACTTTCACGCTTTTAGCACTTAAAAAATTAAGTTTGACATCATTATTGAAATCACGTATCAATAAATACAGATTATTTGAAATTCAAAGAGAGCCAGTTATCCATGATATTTTCTATCCGCCTACTAAGCCTACTACTACTCGCAGTCAATTTGCGCGGTATGCTTATGGATGGAAAGTAACACAAATACTGTCCACAAACATAAAGAAGCCCGCGCAACCAGCGGGTTTTTTTATGCCTGCGGCTAGATGGGAATCCAAGAAACAAAATTAAAAACAACAAAATTTAGTCTATGAGGAACGCATTATGAGCAACCAAGTTATCATCTTCGATACTACCTTACGTGATGGTGAACAAGCCTTGCAGGCCAGCTTATCAGTTAAAGAAAAGTTACAAATTGCTTTCGCGTTAGAGCGCTTAGGTGTCGATGTTATTGAAGCTGGGTTCCCTGTCTCATCTCCGGGTGATTTTGAATCTGTTCAAACTATCGCCCGTGAAATCAAAAACAGCCGTATATGCGCATTAGCACGCTGTGTTGAAAATGATATTGATGTAGCGGCTGAATCCTTGAAAGTGGCTGAAGCATTCCGTATTCACGTTTTCTTAGCGACATCCAATTTGCACATGCAAAAAAAGTTAAACAAAACGTTTGATGGCGTCATGGATATGGCGATTAACTCCATTAAACGCGCACGTCGTTATACCGATGATGTGGAATTTTCGTGTGAAGATGCGGGCCGTACAGATATTGATAACTTATGCCGTATTGTCGAAGCTGCCATCGGCGCAGGCGCAACCACCATTAATATCCCAGACACCGTCGGCTACACTACCCCATATCAATTCGGTGGCATTATCTCTTCTTTATATGAGCGCGTACCTAACATTGATAAAGCCATCATCTCCGTTCATTGCCATGATGACTTAGGGATGTCCGTCGCTAACTCTATCAGCGCCGTTCAAGCTGGTGCCCGTCAAGTGGAAGGTACCATTAATGGATTAGGCGAACGCGCAGGAAATACCGCATTAGAAGAAGTGATCATGGCGATTAAATTACGTGAACAAATGTTAGGTGTGCACACCAATATCAATCACAAAGAAATTTACCGCACCAGCCAGTTAGTCAGCCAATTATGTAATACCCCCATTCCTGCCAATAAAGCAGTTGTCGGTAGCAACGCATTCGCGCATTCATCAGGGATCCACCAAGATGGCGTGTTAAAGAATCGCGAAACTTACGAGATTATGACCCCTGAATCCATCGGTTTGAAAGAGCAGCAATTAAACTTAACGTCCCGTTCAGGTCGTGCCGCCGTTAAACACCGCATGGAAGAGATGGGCTATAGCGAAGGTAAAGATTTTAATTTAGATGAGTTGTATACCGCATTCTTGAACTTAGCAGATAAAAAAGGGCAAGTATTTGATTATGATTTAGAAGCTTTAGCCTTCTTCGCGAAACAACAAGATGAAACAGATCATTTTGTCATGGATTACTTTAGTACACAGTCAGGTTCAAGCATTGTTGCCACTGCTACCGTCAAAATGCAGTGTGGTAAAACAGAAAAATCAGAAGCGGCAACCGGAAATGGTCCTGTTGATGCTATCTATCAAGCCATTAGTAAAATCACCAACTACCCAATGAAATTGGTTTCTTACCAATTATCCGCGAAAGGCCAGGGGGAAAATGCATTAGGGCAAGTAGATATCGTCGCTGAATGTTTTGGCCGTCGTTTCCACGGTATGGGATTAGCAACGGATATCGTTGAGTCATCCGCAAAAGCCATGGTGCACGTATTAAATAGTATTTGGCGTGCAGAACAAGTCGAAAAACAAAAACAAAAAATCTCTGACCAAGAGTTACAAATTAATACAAAGGAAGCGGTGTAAACATGTCTACGAATTTTAATATTGCGGTATTAGCGGGCGATGGAATCGGCCCAGAAGTGATGGCTCAAGCTCACAAAGTATTGAACGCTATTAGCAAGCGCTTTGCTATCACGATTTCAACCAAAGAATATGATGTGGGCGGCGCTGCTATTGATAATCACGGAGAGCCATTACCGCAAACGACAATCAAAGGTTGTGAAGAGGCTGATGCCGTGTTATTCGGTTCAGTGGGTGGTCCAAAATGGGAACATTTGCCACCAGATAGCCAACCTGAACGCGGTGCATTATTACCATTGCGTAAACATTTTAAATTATTCAGCAACTTACGCCCTGCTCGCTTATACCAAGCATTAGAAGCATTTTGCCCATTACGCGCAGATATTGCTGCTCAAGGGTTTGATATTTTATGCGTCCGTGAATTAACCGGCGGGATCTACTTTGGTCAGCCAAAAGGACGTCAAGGCGAAGGCGCTGAAGAATATGCTTTCGATACCGAAGTTTATCACCGCTATGAAATTGAACGGATTGCCCGTATTGCCTTTGAATCAGCTCGTAAACGTCGCCATAAAGTGACTTCAATTGATAAAGCTAACGTTTTACAAAGCTCCGTATTATGGCGCGAAGTGGTGAACCAAATTGCCAAAGAGTACCCAGACGTTGAAGTTAATCATATGTATATCGATAACGCAGCGATGCAGATGATCAAAGCCCCTTCTCAGTTCGATGTGGTGCTGTGCTCCAACTTATTCGGTGACATTATTTCCGATGAGTGCGCGATGATCACCGGGTCAATGGGCATGCTGCCTTCAGCCAGCTTAAACGCAGATGGATTTGGCTTGTACGAGCCAGCTGGCGGTTCAGCGCCTGATATTGCGGGCAAAAATATTGCCAACCCAATTGCACAAATTTTATCCGCATCCATGTTATTGCGCTTCAGTTTGAATCAAACGGAAGCAGCTGATGCCATCGAAAGAGCGGTGAATAAAGCATTAGAAAATGGCTATCGCACTGCAGATTTAGCGGGAAATGGTCAATCAATCAGTACCAGTGAAATGGGTGACATTATCGCCCGTTATATTGAAGAAGGGGTTTAACATGTCGAAGACTTTATACCAAAAATTATATGACGCTCACGTTGTCCGTGAAGTTGAAAACGAAATCCCTTTAATTTATATCGATCGCCATCTGGTACATGAGGTGACTTCACCGCAAGCGTTTGATGGTTTAAGAACCAAAAATCGCCCGTTGCATCAACCAAGCAAAACATTTGCAACCATGGATCATAACGTGTCAACGCAGACTAAAGACATCAATGCCTGCGGTGATATGGCACGAATTCAGATGCAAGAATTAATGAAAAACTGCGAAGAATTCGGCGTGACTTTATATGATTTAAACCACCCATATCAAGGTATTGTCCATGTTATGGGACCAGAGCAAGGCATCACTTTACCTGGTACAACTATCGTTTGTGGTGACTCTCATACTGCCACTCACGGTGCATTCGGCGCATTAGCCTTTGGGATTGGGACGTCCGAAGTTGAACACGTCATGGCAACCCAAACCTTGAAACAAGCGCGAGCCAAGACCATGAAAATTGAAGTGGTGGGTAAAGCGCCTGCGGGGATCACGGCAAAAGATATCGTCTTAGCCATCATAGGCACGACGGGTAGTGCAGGTGGAACGGGCTATATTGTTGAATTCTGCGGTGACGCGATTGAAGATTTGAGTATGGAAGGTCGCATGACCGTCTGTAATATGGCAATTGAGTTAGGTGCTAAAGCCGGCATTATCGCCCCCGATGAAACCACCTTTAATTATATGAAAGGTCGCCAATTTGCACCGAAAGGTCAAGATTGGGATGATGCTGTCGCGTATTGGAAAACGTTAAAAACCGATGATGATGCGAAGTTCGACAAAGTGATCACCCTCCAAGCCGAGACGATTGCACCGCAAGTGACTTGGGGAACCAACCCGGGGCAAGTGATCGCCATTAACCAGCCGATCCCGGCACCAGAATCTTTTGCTGACCCCGTCGAACGCGCTTCTGCGGAAAAAGCCTTGGCGTATATGGGATTGGAATCTGGTATTAAGTTATCTGACGTGAAGATTGATAAAGTCTTTATTGGCTCTTGCACTAACTCACGCATTGAAGATTTACGCGCTGCTGCTGCCATTGCCAAAGGTAAAAAAGTTGCGTCTGGCGTACAAGCCATTGTGGTACCAGGTTCAGGTCCTGTTAAAGCCCAAGCGGAGCAAGAAGGTTTGGATAAAATCTTTATGGATGCCGGTTTTGAATGGCGCTTACCGGGCTGTTCAATGTGCTTAGCAATGAACAACGACCGTTTGAATCCAGGAGAACGCTGCGCATCCACCAGCAACCGTAACTTTGAAGGTCGTCAAGGCCGTGCGGGTCGCACCCACTTAGTCAGCCCTGCAATGGCTGCTGCCGCAGCGATTAACGGTCATTTTGCTGATGTTCGTGACATTCAAATCTAAAGGAGAAAACCATGGATAAGTTTATTAAGCATGTTGGGATTGTTGCCCCTTTAGATGCCGCAAACGTCGACACCGATGCCATTATTCCAAAACAATTTTTGCAGAAAGTGACGCGCACAGGCTTTGGTCAGCACTTATTTAATGACTGGCGTTTTTTAGATGATAAAGGCCAGCAACCTAACCCTGATTTTGTCTTGAACAAACCTGTATTTAAAGGCGCTAGCATTCTGTTAGCCCGTGAAAACTTTGGTTGCGGTTCATCTCGCGAACACGCGCCGTGGGCATTGACCGATTTCGGTATCCAAGTGGTTATTGCGCCAAGTTTCGCCGATATTTTTTATGGTAACTCGTTTAACAATCAGCTGTTGCCAATCAAATTAAGCGAACAGCAAGTGGATGAGATGTTCAACTATGTAAACAGCCACGAAGGTTGCCAGTTTACTGTCGATTTAGAAGCGCAAACCGTCACCGCAGGCGACAAAGTGTATACTTTCGAGATTGACAGCTTCCGCCGTCATTGCATGATGAATGGCTTAGACAGCATCGGTTTGACATTACAGCACGTTGACCAAATCAAAGATTACGAGCAAAAGCTCCCCGCCTTTATGAATTAATCTCCAGCCCACTCCGGTGGGCTTTTTCTTGCGTGTTTATACGTATAAAAGTGGAACTCAATTCCAGTAAACCACACCTACCAATAAATCCTTCCCCATTAATTCTTAATATGCAATTATTCAATTAATTACCCATTTATATTTTTCAAAATAGTTCGCGTTGTGACAAGGCGACAAGCAATCACAACCACAGCGTGAAATATGAAGAAAAAAGAAAAGCCAGCGAATGCTGGCTGGTAAACATATACCATTACTCAATAAAGGGGGAGTAAACCTGCAATAGACAGGTTAATAGAGCTACTTACTGCCCACTATTATCTACGGAATATAGGATATTAAAATTGATGCAATTTATTCTGGAGTTCCTCTTTTATGTCTAATTCTCGATTACAAACGCAATTTGTACGTTTGTGGCAACACTTTCAGGGAAAAAACACTAAAACCACATTGCAAGATATTGCCGATATTTTGTTTTGCTCTCGCCGTCATGTTCGCACCCTGCTCAATAATATGCAGTCCCATGGCTGGCTCAGTTGGCAAGCAGAAGCAGGACGCGGTAAACGCTCCATATTAAGCTTTCATATCAATGGATTAAAACTACAACAAGCGCAAGCTGAACAGCTTTTAAAAGAAGAGAGTATTGAAAAACTCGTGGCGCTCGTTGGCGATAAAGAGACTATCCGCCAAATGGTCTTATCCGAGCTCGAGCGCAGCTATCGACAAGGTAAGAACTTACTGCGTATCATTTATTATCGTGATTTTCCCAATTTACTTCCCGGCACCCCAATGCGCCGCTCTGAAATCCACTTAATGAGTCAAATATTTAATGGATTAACTCACTTAAATGAGGAAAAAGGGGAAGTGGAAGATGGTATAGCTCACCACTGGCAAGCTATTAACGAGCAACATTGGCGCTTTTATTTACGTCCGGCTATCTATTTCCATCATGGACGTGAAATGCAAGTGGAGGATATTATCCACTCTCTCCTGCGCCTAAAGCAGTGCTGGCCACTGTTTTCACATATTCACTCAGTCACCTCTTCGCAACCTTATGTGATTGATGTCCATCTTAGCCACCCTGACACGCAATTTCCTTGGTTACTTGGCAGCCCACATGCCGCCATTCTCCCGAAAGAATGGGAAACCATCAACGGCTTTAGTCAACGCCCTATTGGTACAGGTCCTTATGAAGTAGAAACCAACATCCCGCAAAAACTCACCATCAGTGCTTTTGATCGCTATTTTGGCTATCGCGCCTTATTGGATGAAGTGACCATTTGGGTGGTTCCCGAACTTTCTGAGCAGATGGTGTGCACCACATTAAAAATGGATGGTGATAAACGCCACAATGGCTCTCTCGAAAGCCGCATGGAGGAAGGTTGTTATTTTCTGTTATTCGATCAACGCTCCAATATTTCTCAACGGGAAGATGTGCGTAAATGGCTATGCAGCTTTTTAACCCCCGTCAACCTACTGGCACACTGTGACCCCTTCTATCAACGCCACTGGGCGCCAGCTTATGGGTTACTGCTTCATTGGTATCACAGTAAAATGCTTTCCCAGCGCACCAAACCTGATGACTTAACTGAGCTAACTGTCACCTTTTACCGCCATCATCATGAATTCTATGCCATCAGTCACATCATGAAGCGAGTCTTAGAGACCCAAGGAGTGGAGCTTAAAATTAACATCGTTGATTATGATGATTGGTTTAATGGGGATGCTAAGAGCGATATCTGGCTCTCCACTGCCAACTTTTATAAGCCTCTTGAATTCTCAATCTTTGCCACTTTGTACGAAATGCCGCTATTGCGCCAATGTTTGAGGAAAACCCTCGATGAAGAGTTACAACTGTGGCGCCAGCAAAAATTGGATGTGGAATCTTGGTGTGAAAGCTTGATTGATTCCCAAGTTTTTCACCCAATTTTTCATCACTGGCTAGAACTACAAGGACAAAGAACGATGCGGGGTGTTCGTATGAATACCTTTGGCTGGTTTGACTTTAAATCAGCTTGGTTTAAGCCAACTGAGGATAATACACAGAATTGATGATAGTTATAAACAGTTGGGGTGAGTAAAATGGATTTTATTCACTTTTTCTGTGGATATCCATGTGAACAACCAGATAGTAATCAGGGTATATCCCAACGGTTCATTTCTAACAAAAAATCATACTAAAAAATAAAACATTATAAATCATAGTAATAAATGGATTTCACATGAGATATCCACTGCCTGTTTCCCCACCTTTTTTTGTTAGGAGTTCAACTGAGCAAAGATCAATCAATGCATGTTTTATCCACAAGGAATGTACTTAACTTACCCACTTTTTGTGACGAGCTTCAATAAATGGCATTAGTCAAGGCTGTAAATGCACACAGTAATCGCAGTTTTTCACAGTTATCCAGAAATCCTGTGGATAACCTAGTGCATGATCCTGTGATTATCTTGGGATGAAGTTGAATAACCCTAAATATTCATAATCTCCCCTGTGATTATTGTCTAATATCCATATATATATCATGAAGTTAAATACGGTGACTAAAAAGTGTTATACTCACCCTATCTTGCGATCATTTTATTGGTTATTTTTTATACAAAATAAATTTTATTGCCTATGTCTTTTATACCGCCTTCACCTCCAGAAAACGAAACCGTCTTATTAGCTCGAGCGCAAGCCCTTGCTGGCTATACGCTTGGTGAGCTCGCGACTATCGCAGGTATCCCAATTCCACCCGACCTTAAACGAGATAAAGGCTGGGTCGGGACACTGTTAGAATATTTTTTAGGTGCGACCGCAGGCAGTAAAGCCGAACAGGATTTTGCAGATATTGGCGTGGAGCTTAAAACAATCCCAATCGATCACCATGGCGTACCATTAGAAACGACATTTGTCTCTGTCGCACCACTCACAGGCAATAGCGGTCTAACATGGGAAAATAGCCATGTCCGCCGCAAATTATCTCGCATTCTGTGGTTCCCGATTGAAGGTGAACGCCAAATTCCACTTGCCCAACGCCGTATTGCAAACCCTCTGATCTGGAGCCCTTCTGCGCTTGAAGAACAACTTTTACGCCAAGATTGGGAAGAATTAATGGATTTAATTGTGCTGGGAAAAGTCGAAACTATCACGGCTCGTCACGGACAAGTCCTACAAATTCGCCCCAAAGCGGCAAATAATCGAGCGCTAACCGAAGGTATTGGTGAATTTGGGCAACCAATAATGACATTACCGAGAGGTTTCTATTTAAAAAAAGATTTTACAGGTCCATTATTAGCGCGGCACTTTAACCTCAGTTAATCAGTCAAGGTATCGCCTGTGCCAAACAGACGATTTTTTATTCCATTTTTAAGGCAATAAGATGTTTGAGTGGTTCTTAGATCCCCATGCTTGGATGGCATTGGCAACATTAACAATTTTGGAAGTCGTTCTGGGTATCGACAATATTATTTTCTTAAGTATTGTCGTCAGCAAATTGCCCGCCCATCAACAAAATAGCGCCAGACGTATTGGGTTAATTGCAGCGATGGGTATGCGCTTGGCACTGTTAGCGTCCATTGCTTGGCTCGCGCGCCTCACGACCCCACTTTTCACATTAGCTGAACATACCGTTTCTGCCCGCGACTTAATTTTGTGTGCTGGTGGCTTATTCCTCATTTGGAAATCCAGTCAGGAGATTTTCGATACCATTGAAGGGGAAGACGATGAAGGAATAGCTCAGAAAAAAGTCACTTCATTCTGGGGGGCCATTATGCAAATCGCAATTTTAGATATTATCTTCAGCTTAGATTCGGTGATCACCGCCGTGGGACTATCTGACCATCTGTTTATTATGATGGCTGCGGTGATTATCGCGGTCATGATCATGATGTTCGCGGCGAAACCTATTGGTGATTTTGTGGAACGTTACCCTTCGATCAAAATTCTCGCACTCTCTTTCTTGATCCTTGTGGGCTTCACACTATTACTTGAGAGTGTTCAGGTACATGTTTCAAAAGGTTATATCTATTTTGCTATGTTCTTCTCCATGTCAGTGCAAATGCTCAATATTCTGCGCAGCAAAAAGTGGAAAATGAAAAACAAGCATTAAATGAAACATAAATAGTCATAGCCAGCTTAACGTAAGGCGTCCTTTGCTGCTGCAATCGCGCCTTCCACCGCTTTTTTAGCTTGAGGGCTGTTTTTCCAACAACTTGACCCCGTTAGTGCCGCGCCTGAAATTAAAATTTCATCATAAGAAGCTTCACTTAACTGCGCTAAAGACGAAAACCCCATTTGTTCTAATCGACTAATCACTGTTGGTCCAACTCCCTTCACCGCTAATAGAATTTGCTTTTCTGAGTCTGAAAATGGCATAAATTATCCTTTTGGCTGTAAAACAGCCGTAATTAAGCGTATATTTTGCAATTGGCCTATTTCTTAATTTAAAATTCTGAGCTATTTATAACAGGTTGAGTTACCTGCCCTACAAATCTGTTTTAGCAAATAGGAAATAACAACGGTAAAGTCATTGACGACTCGCGATAGAAACTAACATGTCGCACTAAAAATTCTATCTTGTAGGTATTTATTATGTATAGCAACAAAATATCCAATACTCGCCATATGTCGATGATATTATCTGATGGGCGCCTTTTGTGTTGGTATGAATCAGGTCCTGAACAGGGGTTCCCTGTGATTTTTTGTACTGGCGCAGGGATGAGCGGTACACTGGGCTTTGGCATTGACCGTCTTGAAGAGCTAAATATTCGCTTAATCACCCCAGAACGTGCCGGACTGGGTCAATCCACCTTTGATGAGCATAAATCCCTACAACGTTTTGCTCAAGATATCCAAGAACTTCTAAATGCTCAAAAACTGCCGTCATTTTCCGTTGTCGGTTTCTCTCAAGGTGCCGTTTTCGCCATGGCTCTCGCCTGCTACGCCTCTCCAGTTTCATTATCGCTTGTGTCAGGGCAAGACCAATTTGAGTTTCCCGCAACCCGGGCACAATTAAAGCAAGATGTCATTAATATGCAGGAACAAGCCATTCATACCCCCGGTGCTTTATCGGAATGGCTGATGCGCAATGTGACCTCACAATGGTTACTGGCGTTTATTCTTAACTGTAGCGCAGAGATAGACCAGCAGGTTTATGGCGAAGAGAGTTTCTTAGCCGCTTACAGTGACTGTATGGAACGTGCGTTCATGCAAGGTAATCAAGGCTATGTTCAAGATCTCTTAGTCGCACTGCAGCATTGGCCGTTCAATCCTGAAGAGATCCACTGCCCTGTCGCGCTGTGGTATGGCGAGCAAGATGTGAGCACTGTGCATTCCCCTGATTTTGGTAAAACACTGGCTCAGCGTTTTCCTGATAGCGAACATTTTTTGTTCTCTCATGAAGGCAGCTCCGTTCTGTGGACACAGGCCTATTCCATTCTTGCCCAATTGAAACAACGCAGCCTTTAGGTATAAAAAAAGGAGCCCAATGAAACATTGGGCTCCTTAAATAGCGGATTAAAACTTATTTTTTAGATGCTTGGATATATAACAGTTCCAATGCAATCGTCGCTGCAGCTAATGCCGTAATTTCTGATTGGTCATAGGCTGGCGCGACTTCCACCACATCCATCCCAACAATATTCAGTGACTTAATGCCACGCAGCAGTTTTAAGGCTTTATCTGATGTTAACCCACCAATCACTGGCGTACCAGTTCCTGGCGCAAAGGCAGGATCCAGGCAGTCAATATCAAACGTCAGATAAACCGGCATATCACCCACTATCTGTTTGATCTGAGCAACCATGTCATCCACACCACGATCATTCGCTTGAGCGGCATCCAATACCGTGAAACCGTTGTCAGAATCATGCTCAGTACGAATACCAATCTGCACAGAATGATTTGGGTCGATCAAACCTTCTTTTGGCGCATGATAGAACATGGTGCCGTGGTCATACAGACTGCCATTACCGTATGTGTCAGTGTGCGCATCAAAATGCACTAACGCCATTTTACCGAAGTGCTTCGCGTGGGCGCGCAGTAATGGCAATGTCACAAAATGGTCGCCACCAAACGTTAGACAACGTTTACCTGATTCCAGCAGTTTTTCAGTATGCGCTTGCAATTTGTCGCACATATCTTGCGCGTCACCGAATGCAAACACCACATCACCGCAGTCAACCACGTTGAGTTTGTTCTTTAGTTTGAAATCCCATGGCCAACGATGACTTTCCCACGCTAAGTTTGTTGAAACTTGGCGAATGGCCGCAGGCCCATGACGGCTACCTGCACGCCCAGAAGTTGCCATATCAAATGGAACACCCGTGATCACCCAATCAGCATCTGAGCTGTATGGTTGGAAATTTAACGGAAAACGTAAAAAACCAAATGCGTTTGAAACCAGTGAATTATCAACCTGATTTCCTAATGTGCTATTCATCATCACTGTTCCTTAATCATTCATCTTCTAAGTAAGTGTAACCGTACAACCCACTTTCAAACTCGTTCACAAAATCTTTTTGCAGCTCGTCACTCAGCCCTGTGCCTTTCACTTGCTCAATGAAGCTTTCTAACAGCACTTCAGGAACCAGCTTCACGTATTGCAACATATCCGCAACGGAATCGCCTTCTTCACTTTGCAAGTAACGAATGTTGCCTTGGCTATCAACCCACACATCGATGGCGGCAGTATCGCCGAATAAGTTGTGCATGTTGCCTAAAATTTCTTGGTATGCCCCAATCATAAAGAAGCCAATCATCGGTGGATTTTCTGGATCATACGCTGGCATTGGCATAGTGGTTTCCACCCCATCACCGTCAACATAATGGTCAATAATACCATCCGAGTCGCAAGTGATATCCAGTAACACCGCACGTCTGTCTAACGGCTTATCTAAGCCTTCAATAGGCAAGACTGGGAACACTTGGTCAATTCCCCAAGCATCAGGGAGCGATTGGAACAGCGAGAAATTCACATAGAATTTATCCGCCATACGCTCTTGAAGCTCATCAATAATTGGGCGATGGGCACGGTTGCTAGGGTCTAAATCTTGCTGAATACGACGGCAAATATTTAAGTATAGCTCTTCTGCCCATGCCCGTTGTGTTAAGTCCAACACACCATGCGCATACTGAGTGTGTGCTTCTTGCAAGTCAAACTGACTATCGTGTAGCCATTCACGAAGTGATCGGCTATTACCTTGATGCTGCATGGATTCCCACGTTTCCCATAACGAAACCAGTGAACGTGGCGCATCTTCGCTCGGCGGTGTGGTTTTGGTGAATTCGTTACGCTCAACCCCAATCACGTTAGAGACTAATACGGTATGGTGAGCGGTCAATGCACGCCCAGACTCAGTAATCACCGTTGGGTGTGGCAAGTTAAACTCTTCACACGCATCGCCAATCGCCCAAATCACGTTATTCGCGTATTCGTTCAAGCCATAGTTAACCGAACAATCTGACTGAGAACGTGTACCTTCATAGTCAACGCCTAAGCCTCCGCCCACATCAAAGCACTGAATGTTGACACCTAATTGATGCAACTCGACGTAGAAACGGGCTGACTCACGAACACCTGTCGCGATATCACGAATATTCGCCATTTGAGAACCTAAATGGAAGTGCAATAATTGCAGGCTATCCAAACGATTCGCATTACGTAAAATTTCAACTAATTGCAGAACTTGGGTTGCAGCCAATCCAAATTTAGATTTTTCACCGCCACTCGCCTGCCATTTACCTGAACCTTGGGATGCTAAACGGGCACGAACACCTAAACGAGGCGTCACTTCCAGTTTTTGCGCTTCTTCCAGCACCATCTCAATTTCAGACATTTTTTCGATAACCAGGTACACTTTGTGACCCAGTTTTTCGCCAATTAATGCCAGACGAATATATTCGCGATCTTTATAACCGTTGCACACAATCACCGTACGAGTGCGACCTGCGTTGGCTAATACTGCCATTAACTCCGCTTTTGAACCTGCTTCTAACCCTAAAGGTTCGCCAGAATTCACTAGCGATTCAATCACACGGCGTTGTTGGTTAACTTTAATTGGATAGACTAAAAAATAGTCGCCCTTATAACCATAAGATTCCCGTGCACGTTTAAACGCCGCGTTAATTGAACGTAAGCGGTGTTGCAGAATTTGAGGGAAACAGAAAAGCGCGGGTAACCGTAAATGTTCCTGCTCTTCTTTAACTTGGTAGACTAAATCAGCTAAATCAACAAAGGTGTCAGGGTTTTCAGGATTAGGGCAAACACAGACATTTCCGCGCTCATTCACCTGATAGTAACCACCGCCCCAATACGCAATATTGTAAGTTTGGCGCATTTTGCGAGCGATATTATCATTCATAATAAACTCCTAGTATGGAGGGGTGAGTGATGCGTTCTTCTTCCAGACAAGCGGCCACCAAAGGCATGATGCAACTAGGCAGTAATGTCAGAGAAACAGCGATACTCAGATTGTAATTAAAAGTGCTTAGAACTTCTAAACGGTGACAATATACATCCACAGACTTAGCAGATTACTTTTTAAGATTACTGACTAAGTATTAAGGACCTATGATAGGTATGACGGTAACTTCGCGATGAAGTCAACATAGACAGGAAAGTAAAAGCCAATGTCACACGGCGATCCGCGTAAGACGGTTGGATACTGTTATTCAGTAGATTATGGATCATCGCCCATTAACCCCTAATATAACTGTTTTCCCCTTGAAAATTTTAATAATGTATTAAAATTTAACCGGTTATAAACATTCCTGATAGAAAGCAGATTCATAGCTGACCTGCTGGTATATAGCGGGAAATTACAACCATCCGCTACGGTCGCAGTTTATACCTTGAATAGCCCCAAAATGCAAAAGCAAATTATCTAAAATGCTATTTTTATAATAAAACGAACTGAATTAATGAATTATACCCTTATCATTTTATAGCTTAAAAATTGGTAGAAATTCTCTAATGAAAAGTCTAGAATAGCCGTCTAGATGTTAAAACATCCAACTATAATGTTCTTTGAATTCTTAAGGTATTAATCTCATGTCTACACACCTCTTTACTTCTGAGTCCGTATCAGAAGGGCATCCTGATAAAATTGCAGACCAAATTTCTGATGCGGTCCTTGATGCTATTCTTGAACAAGACCCTAAAGCGCGCGTAGCTTGCGAAACCTATGTCAAAACCGGCATGGTCATGGTTGGTGGTGAAATCACTACCAGTGCATGGGTCGATATTGAAGAAATTACGCGTAAAACCGTTCGCGAAATCGGTTATACCAGTTCAGACATGGGCTTTGATGCCAACTCTTGCGCAGTATTAAGCGCAATTGGTAAACAATCACCAGATATCAACCAAGGTGTTGACCGTGCAGATCCTTTAGAACAAGGTGCTGGCGACCAAGGCCTAATGTTTGGTTATGCAACTAACGAAACTGACGTATTAATGCCAGCACCGGTGACTTATGCGCACCGTTTAGTGCAGCGCCAAGCTGAAGTTCGTAAAAATGGCACACTGCCATGGTTACGTCCAGATGCAAAAAGCCAAGTCACTTTCCAATATGATGACAACAAAATTGTCGGTATTGACGCGGTAGTTCTGTCCACACAGCATTCAGAAGATATTGACCAAAAAGCTTTACACGAAGCGGTTATGGAAGAGATCATCAAGCCGGTTCTGCCTGCTGAATGGTTATCTCCAGCGACCAAATACTTCATCAACCCAACAGGCCGTTTTGTTATCGGTGGACCAATGGGTGACTGCGGTTTAACGGGTCGTAAAATTATCGTTGATACCTACGGCGGTATGGCTCGTCACGGTGGCGGTGCATTCTCCGGTAAGGATCCATCAAAAGTTGACCGTTCTGCTGCCTATGCTGCGCGTTATGTTGCAAAAAACATCGTTGCAGCAGGTTTAGCTGACCGCTGTGAAATCCAAGTTTCTTACGCTATCGGTGTCGCAGAACCTACCTCTATCATGGTAGAAACTTTCGGTACTGGTAAAGTTGACGAAGCATTACTCGTGAAATTAGTCCGTGAATTCTTTGACTTACGTCCTTACGGTCTAATTCAAATGCTGGATTTATTACACCCAATGTACCAACAAACCGCTTCTTACGGTCACTTTGGTCGTCCACAATTCCCGTGGGAAAAAACCGACAAAGCGGCTCAACTGCGCGAAGCTGCTGGCCTGTAATTTTCGCTAACGTCCCTGACGCTAAGCGCAAAAATCAGCTGAATAAAAACCCATCTTAATGATGGGTTTTTTATGTCTAAAATTGCTCACTGATGTGATGAGTTAAATAACTTTTCTATTCGCCTCACTTTTTGGGTAGAATAGATTTAGTATTCACCTCATCGGAGCGCAACATGTGGATTTGGGAGCAACCTAATTGGCCTACATTTACCTATGACCAAACGCAGTTACAAACACAACTGCGCGATGTTGTTTTTCTTCAAGGCAAACTTAATGGTCGATGCGATACCTTTGATACCCGCCAATACGTATTAGATAACATCCTTTCTAATATCATTTATTCCAGTGATATTGAAGGCGAGAAGCTCGATGCACGTTCTGTACGCTCTTCTCTTGCTAACCATTTGGGCATTTCCGATAACGCGCCTTTTCCGATAGATAAAAAAACACAAGGCTTAGTTGAATCCGCCTTAGATGCGATTAACAACCTTGAAGAGCCTTTAACAGCTGCGCGGCTTTGCCAATGGCATGCATTAATGTTTCTTGCGAATGATAACCTGTTTAATAAAATCACCGTTGGATGCTTTAGATCTAGTGCAATACAAGTTGTCTCTGGGCGATTAGATAAACCCACAATTCATTTTGAAGCGCCCCCAGCAGAGCAAATTCCTCATGAAATTGAACAATTTCTGTCGTGGTTTAACCTCAGCCAACATGACTCAACATTAGACCCAATTCTTCGAGCTGGCATTGCCCATTTATGGTTTCTCACTATTCATCCATTTGATGATGGAAATGGCAGAATAGGACGTTTAATCATGGATTTAGCCTTAGCACAAGCCGAGAAAACCACGGTTAGGCTGTATGCGATGTCTCAACGTATCAATGAGCAAAAAAAGCAATACTATCAAATACTCGAACAATCCCAACGTGGAGATGTTGACCTCACCCAATGGCTGATTTGGTTTATCGACACTCTACATGGTGCCATCAATGAAACCTTGCAGCAGATCCAATTAACTATTGAAAAAACAAAATATTGGAATCGATTTGACCAACGTATTTTACGCCCAGAGCAGTTAAAAGTGCTTAATAGGATGCTGGATGGTGACTTTGCTGATGGGATCAATAACCGTCAATATATGGCTGTGGGAAAAGTGAGTCGCTCAAGTGCCACACGCCATTTAGCTGAGCTTGTCGAGCATGGTTTTCTTGAAGAAGGTGCTAGCGGTGGACGCAGTACACGATATCGCTTAAGCCAAGAACCGCTATTTACAGGTTCATGGTGCTAAATCGATGAGTCAATTAACTGATTTATTCGCCTCATTTTTTGGGTCGAATAACCAAATTAATTGACTCATTCGTTTTGATTACTTTTCAGTTCGTTGAAACAGCTGGAAAATTGCCATTCCTGCAATCATTGCCAACGTAAACAAAATACCTTGAGTCAGCCCCATGCCGGTTAATAAAATGGCAGGTCCCGGGCAAATTCCCCCAAGTCCCCAACCTAAACCGAACAACACGCTGCCTATCACTAATTTTTTATCAATAACTTTACTGGTTGGGATCTGCAATGGGCAATTCAGTACACTAGTTTTGCGCTTTTTCACTAACTGGAATGCGATACCGCTTATCACCATTGCCACTGCCATGGTGACCAACAACGAGGGATCCCAGTTCCCCGTGATATCCAGAAACGCCAAGATTTTTGCGGGATTACCCATACCGGCTAACAGTAAGCCCAACCCAAATAAAATACCGGAAACTAACGCGATAATGATTGGCATCACTTTATCCCCTTAACCCAAAGTGGTTAATCACGGCGACCGTGATAAATGCCACCAGCATAAAAATAGCCACCGCTACCATAGAGCGACGGGAAAATCTCGCCATGCCACAAATACCATGCCCACTGGTACAACCGCTACCTAGTCGTGTCCCAAAGCCCACTAATAACCCCGCCGCAATCAGTAATGGCGTGCTCGTTGCAATAGTGACTTCTGGCGTATACACAAAGGTAACAAACAGTAATGGAGCTACCAAGATCCCGACAATAAATGCCAGTTTCCACGCCGTATCCCCCTTAGTGGGTTTAAGAACACCCGCTAAAATCCCGCTGATCCCTGCAATTCGCCCATTAAAAATCAATAATATTGCCACTGCCAAACCAATCAAAACACCGCCAATTGCCGCAGAGCCTGGCGTAAAGTTCGCCCAATCAATCGTCATTTTACATCTCCTTCACAGGACAATAGAGTTGATACAAGGTATTGAGTAAGGTGAATAATTTCTCATCCGCAATGGAGTAATAGATGCGCTTACCTTCACGACGCGTCGCGACCAACCCTTCATTTCTTAATACGGTTAATTGCTGCGATAAAGTCGGCTGCACAATCCCTAACGAGGCTTCTAAATCACTCACACAAGCCTCACCTTGTGTTAACTGGCACAGCAATAATAATCGGTCTGGATTCCCGAGTGTTTTTAATAATGACGCAGTTTGCGTTGCTGCTTGGCTCATTGCTAAAAGTAGCTGTTCTGAGTTTGGTTGTTCATTATTTGGCATCATTGGATCCCTTGTTACTAATGCAAATTATTATACCTTATAATAATATATATTTTGATATATTGAATGTCAATTATCACTTGTTAGAACTCTATGACTTCACGTATTCTTGAGGACATGAAAACAATCCGAGTACCCATCCATCTTCAACAGCGTGTGATGAAAACCCTGCGCGAAAAGCTAGTGTTAGCTGAAGAAAAGCTGGAACAGAAATTTCCAGAACCTACCATCAACTATAAACAGCGCGGTACCACCGCGGGTAGCGCCTATTTGCAAGATTGGGAAATTCGAGTCAACCCAATGCTATTGATTGAAAATCCAGATAATTTTGTAGATGAAGTGATCCCTCATGAACTCGCCCACTTGTTGGTTTACCGTGTATTTGGACGTAAAGGAATCGCCCCTCATGGCAATGAGTGGAAATGGATGATGCAGACTGTTTTAGGGGTAACGGCGAAACGGACTCACAACTTTGCAGTGACCAGCGTCAAAAGCCAAACCTTTCGTTATCTTTGTGGTTGCGACACAATTCATGAACTTACCATCAGAAGGCATAACAAAGTTGAGCGAGGGGAAAACCAGTATTTATGTCGAAAATGCGGTGAAATTCTTAAGCGAGAAATTGAGTCAGCGGCAGAGTGTTAATTCCCTGCCGCATCAAGAGGTAGGACTGAACTTAAGCGAACTCCGTCATCACTAATTTCGCGATTTCAAAGTAAATAATCAAGCCAGTACCATCAATAAATGTCGCGATAAATGGTGCAGAAACCACCGCTGGGTCAACCTTCAGCTTCTTCAGAACCATTGGGATAATAGAAGAAACAATCGCGCTCCATACGGTAATAGCCACAATCGTTAAACTCACCACGATAGTCACTTCATGACCCACACCTAAGATCCAGGCACGAATTAACGCCGCACCACCAATGGTGATAGCCACTAAGAACGAAGTTGAAACTTCTTTTTTCAATACCGCACCGAGGTTACGTAAACTCACTTCCCCCAACGCCATCGCTCTCACGAGGGTCGATGTGATCTGAGTTCCGCTGTTTCCGCCGGTACCAATCAATAATGGAATAAAGAACGCCAGTGAAATGGCGGCTTCAAGTTGCTCTTCGAACGCTTTCAGCACGGTCCCAGTATAGGCTTCAGCCACAAACAGCATTAATAACCACACAACACGCTTACGCCATAAAGTGACTGGACTGGTGGTTAAATATGGCTCTTCGAGTGGCGTAGTGGCCCCCTGCAATTGTGCATCGAGGGTATTTTCGTCTTCAATAAGCTCTGCAATATCTTGAGGACGTAATACCCCCATCAACTTGCCGAACTGAACAACGGGGATCATATCCAAACCACTATGATTAATTAAATCATAAACATCATGGCGGGATTGTTCAGGGGAAACAGAGAAATAATTGTGGCGCATAATATCCGACACTAATAAATCTTCTGCTGAGGCAAGTAATGATTTAACGGACAAAATTCCATTTAAATAGTTTTCACTATCTACGACAAATAAATACGTTGGAATTTGTTCGCCTTCGAGATGTTCAATAAGACTTTTCTTCACACATGCCACAGAGTCGGCAACCGATACTGGCAAATATGATTGGCTCATATAAGCATTAACAGTTGAATCATCAATTTTAGTGGGTTGTGTTTGATTAGACTTTTGACGAGCGTCTTTCATTGCGGATTGTGCAATCGCTACTGCACCCGCTTTGTGCTGGGTAGAAAATGACATTTTTTTTAGTCCCTATTACTGTTGTTTACTCAAACAGTACTCACATAGGGGCGAAACCAGATGAGAGAATGCGTTTGCTATCTCTTCGTCTCGGTTTTAGCACTATACAACGTATCCTGAATAAATCAGGAAGTTACATGGGGATATACCTTCGGTCGATATATCCTGTCCTAATCTTGGGCGTCTCTCGACGTCGTCAGATCAGTAACCTATGTTTGTATAGGAGCCTCGCCTAACGAGATACTGCACTTTGGATGCGGCGCGAATTATACCCACTGAGTGTTCAATTACCACCCTTTTACCCCGCTCTTTTTTTAAGAGCCCACCCTCGTTTAAGTTTTGTTTAAGTTAATGTATATCAAGAATTCAGCGTGTAACCATTTGTAACTTTAATAGAAACTTATATTATTCATAATACATAAAGTCATAATCACGCTATAAATTACTTTATTATTTTTTGATTATCTTTTGCCGCTAAAATAAATCGATTAATAAACAAAAAAGCCACCTTATTTATATTCATAATAAGATGGCAATTAATGAGGCATTAAATTTTATATTATCGAAAATCAATTAAGCGATTTCTGTGTCACCTTGTAATTGGCAACTGCACGCTAAAACATAGCCGTTAGCAATTTCGTCTGCGGTTAATGTCATCGTGCTGCTGGTTGTGTAATTCCCCGAAAGCACTTTGGTTTTACAGCTACCACATACCCCCGCGCGGCACGCTGCAATTACCGGCTGTTTATTCTGTTCTAACGCGGACAGCAGCGAGGTTCCCACAGGTACTGTAAAATTCACTAAACGGTGACGAATTTTTAAGTTCAGTACCTCTTCACTCACGGCCTCATCCCCGCCAGTAGTAAAGCGTTCCATAAAGAAGTGTTCCGCAGGTACGCCCAATGCCTTAGAAAACGCCTGCACATTTTTCATATACGGTACAGGTCCACAAGTCATTACCACTCGCCCATGAATATCTGGAACTAACTCCAGCAGTTTTTCTTGGCTTAATCGACCTTGTGCAATACCGCCGTGATCGGGTGTTTCTGGCATGATACACAGTTGCAAACGCTGCGGATATTGCTGCACCAATCTTTGCCACTCATTGGCAAAAATGACCTGTTTTTCATCTCGCACATTAAACAGCACTTTGACATCCGTTTCAGGGCGATTCGCCATCAGCCAACGGGTCATCGACATAATCGGCGTGACGCCACAACCTGCTGCTAACATTAAATATTGGTGGCTTTGTACATTGGCACATGTAAATTCCCCTTGCGCCTCAGACAACCAAAGATAGTCCCCCGGCTTTACCGTTCCAGTCAGCCAACAAGAGCCTGCACCCTCGTCTAATCGTCTCACCGTAATGGAGATAAAACGGCTTTGTCCTGGCGATGAAGACAAGGTATAAGCGCGCATCACGTCATCACTGTTTCTGATACTCACCAGCGCATATTGCCCCGGTTCATATTGGTAAAAATCATGATTAATTAGGTTAATAGTCCAAACATCAGGGGTTTCCTGCACAATTGAGTGAATTTGCATTCTGTTCGGGCATAGGCTTGTTGGCATGGTCATGAGTTACTCCTTGCAAGGGGGAAAGCCGCTTCCCCCCTGAGTTCCTTCTAATTACGCTGGCAGGATTTCCGCCAGATCTTGTTCAACCGTGGTAATGCTGCGCATACCAAATTTTTCATTCAGAATATTCAGCAGATTTTCGGTTAAGAAGCCCGGAGCTGTTGGGCCGGTGTAAATGTTTTTCACACCCAGTGCAAGCAGGGTTAACAAGATCACAATCGCTTTTTGCTCGAACCAAGATAGGATCAGGCTCAGCGGTAAGTCATTCACGCCACAACCTAATTTCTCTGCTAAGTTCACCGCTAACATAATGGCAGAATAGGCATCGTTACATTGACCCACATCCAGTAAACGCGGTAAGCCTTCTAAAGTACCGAAGTCCAGTTTGTTGAAACGGTATTTACCACAAGCCAGCGTTAAAATCAGGCAGTCTTTCGGTACGCTGCGAGCGAAATCCGTGTAGTAACTGCGCTCTCCACGGCTACCATCGCAACCACCAACTAAGAATACGTGACGTAATTTTTTCTGAGCAACGAGATCAATCACTGCATCCGCAGCACCCAGCAGGGTTTGACGACCAAAACCGACAGTAATTTTGTGTTCGATTTCAGTGTATGGGAAGCCCGCCATTTCCTGCGCTTGCGCTATCATTTCGGCGAAACTGTCACCTGTAATATGTTTCACACCCGGCCAACCCACAATGCTGCGAGTCCAGATACGCGCCTTATATTCACCCACATCAGGGTCGATAATGCAGTTAGAGGTCATTAAAACAGGGCCTGGGAACTTAGCAAATTCCACTTGCTGATTTTGCCAACCGCTGCCGTAGTTACCCACTAAGTGAGCATATTTTTTCAGTTCAGGGTAGCCATGAGCAGGTAACATTTCACCATGGGTGTAAATATTAATGCCGGTGCCTTCGGTCTGTTCTAACAACATTTTTAAATCTTTCAGGTCATGACCTGAAATCAAAATACATTTACCTGCAACTGGGCGTACGTTAACTTCCGTTGGAACTGGATGACCAAATTCCCCGGTTTCACCTGCATCCAGAATTTCCATGATTTTGAAGTTCATCATGCCGATAGCCATTGCATTGTCGAGCAGCTCATTCATATCCGCTGGCAATGTGCCTAACCATGCCATAATTTCATGGTATTGAGCATAAATCTGGTTATCAAACTGACCTAAAACGTGAGCGTGCTCCATATACGCCGCCGCGCCCTTCAAGCCATACAGGCACAGCATACGTAAGCCATGAATATCATCGCCAATTTGCGCTTTATCGATATCTAACGCAAATTGTGCCGCTTGCTGTTGCAGGGTAGCAATATCCTGCCCTGCTAATTGCAGGTTAATAAGCGGATGGTTAAATGCCACTGCGCTATTCACTGACAGGCAGTGTTTGATTAATTTATCACGCAGATAAATGGCTTCACGGGCATAACCGATAATACGTTCAGAATCGAAGTTAACGTTAGTCAATGTAGAGAAGAAAGCGCGCGGTGCGAAACTGTCGACATCATGATCAATAATGCCCAGTTCACGCGCCACCACCGCACTTGCAGATAAGCTTTGCAGGACAGCAACTAATAAATCTTGCAGGTCTGAAGTTTCAGCGGTTTTACCGCACATACCTTGCGAATAAGCGCAGCCATTGGTTGCTGGAGTTCTAATTGTTTGTTCACATTGCACACAATACATGGAGGAAACCTCTTTAAGTTGCATTTCATATACAACATTAAGATTACCCCTTTTAAATAAATAGAAAAGCACCAAAAAATTCTATTTGAAGGTTTATTGATCTACATTAACTTTCACTATAAATAAGAATTATTCAATGTTGTAGAATAGGCAGTTTCACTGATCTCATTTGATTTTTCGCTGGGGTTTCAAAGCAGTATTGCTATACTATGCTTTCATTCATACTTCATAAGTTATTGTTGTTAAATCATTTTAAGAGAATCAAAAAGCGATGATGCAGGCTAATTCGACTCCAAAATCAGACAACAAAACCCATTTTAGTTTTTTACGTCACGTGAAAGAATCCGATAAAACGCCACTCAAAGTGCTTGTTTTAGCGGCTATTATTGGTGCCGCCGTTGGGCTGATTGGCTCCCTATTTATGCTAGGTACTGAGTGGGTCAGCAATATTCGTATCGCGTCTGTTAACCAATATGTCACCAACAAATGGTTGGTGATCCCTGCCATGTTTGTGACTTCTGCCCTATTAGCCATGCTCGGCTACTATTTGGTTAAACGCTTTTCACCTGAAGCGGGGGGCTCAGGGATCCCAGAAATCGAAGGGGCATTGCAAGATTTGCGCCCTGTCCGTTGGTGGCGCGTGATCCCAGTAAAATTTATCGGCGGGTTAGGTACGTTAGGTTCCGGTATGGTGCTCGGTCGTGAAGGACCAACCGTGCAACTGGGGGCGAACATTAGCCAAATGTTTTATGACCTATTTCGCCTCAAAGATAATGAATCTCGCCATACATTATTGGCGGCGGGTGCTGCTGCTGGTCTTTCTACCGCCTTTAATGCCCCATTAGCAGGGATCCTGTTTATCATCGAAGAGATGCGTCCACAATTTAAATACAGCCTGATTTCCATCAAGGCCGTGTTTATTGGTGCCGTCAGTGCCACCATTGTTTTTCGCCTAATTAATGGTGAAGCCGCGGTATTGAATATAGGGCAATTCTCCTCTGCCCCCATGGAAACCCTGTGGTTATATCTGATTTTAGGTATGTTATTTGGGATCGTGGGAATTGGCTTTAACCGCTTCTTGCTCTACCTGCAAAGCCTATTTTTAGCTTTCTACCAAAATAAAGTGTCACGATTTGTTTTGATGGGCGGTTTGATCGGGGGGAGCTGTGGTGCTATCGGTGTGTTTGCCCCTGAAGTTGTAGGAGGCGGCTATAGTGTGATCCATCAAATGGTCGCCAATAGCTTCACTATCACCATGCTAATGGTGTTTTTTGCGTTACGCTTTTTAACCTCAACCATCAGCTTTAGTTCTGGGGCGCCAGGAGGGATTTTCTCACCGTTATTAGCACTTGGTACACTGTTTGGTGGAATCTATGGTTATGCGGCACTGGAGCTGTTCCCAAATTATTCTATTGAAGTCGGTACCTTTGCGATAGCCGGCATGGGGGCGCTGTTTGCCGCTACAGTGCGTGCGCCATTAACGGGTATTGTCTTAGTGCTAGAAATGACCAATAACTATCAATTGATTTTACCTATGATTATTACCTGCATTGGCGCAACGATGGTGGCACAATTCTTAGGGGGTCGACCACTTTATTCTGTGCTGCTCGAAAAAACCTTAGAGCGTAGTGAAAAACAAGCGGCAGCATCCAATCCCTAAAATTGATTTTATCCCTCACCATAGAACGCAAGATGGGTTGCCTAGGCAACCCATTATGTTGATGACAAAGAGGGATAAAAGCGTGGTTTTTCCCTCTTTGTGTTATCAGGCGAAAATCAATAAATTGATTTTCCTCGTTAATTTTACAACCTATTATCTTCGCTATCGCAGGTTATTTTTTCTTAGCAATCAACGTTGCAAAGTTCAGTTTAATTCGGTTACCTTGTGCATCCGTTCTATGCAAGTGTCCTGGGTTTTCATTGTATTTGAGAATTTCCCAGTCTTGATAATATTGCTGTAATTCACCCGGTTTTAAGAAGCACTTAAATGGCACCATATCCAGTGGTGCATCCGGTGTTTCTACCGCGCATACCACTATATTAATCCCACCCGCTCGAGTGTGTGATTGCATATCCGCGATAATGTCAGCAATTTTGTCCCGTTGTAGGAACATTAATACGACTGTGGAAATAATCAAATCATAGTCACCTTGGATTTGGTGGCTATTAATGTCATATAGCGCGGCATGGATATTTTCTATACCTGATTGCTGCTTAACAGTTTCAATGGCTTGAATATGGTTTTGGTTGATATCCACCGCCGTCACATCGTACCCTTGCTGGGCAAGGTAGAAGCTATTACGCCCACGCCCTGAACCTAAATCCAAAACTTTGCACGGTTTCGCCAAGTTATTCTCGCAGAGGTAACGAACTTCTGAATGCGGAATACTAAGATCATATTTTTTATAAAATTCAATCTCAGGGCGACATAAAAAAGAGAGCTGGCAACGCATATCATCACTACAATCGGCGATACGATGCCAGACCTGAGGCTCAATCACGGGTGGTTGGTTTTCGGTGTCGAAAGTAAATTTTTGCTCACTTCCATCATCATTAAAAATAATAAAATCCAGAGAGCCTTGTAATACCTTCAATTGAGCAAATGTGTCTTCTTTGGTGTTATGGCGGTCTTGAAACATTAACGGAACCGAAGCCTTATCCCAAACAGGCATGGTTTTGTAGCATACTAATTCAGTCATGGGGTCACCTTTAAGTTGCATATTAAATACATCTTATGACGTTCATCTGGATAGTGCAACGTTTTCATAGAGAGAGAATGGATGATTTGATGTGAATCAACCTCCTGCTACACAGGAGGTTAAATTCAGAATCTTGAGCTTAGAAACTTGGGCTTAGCAACCTGACGTTAAAAACCTGACTTTAAATACTTAGTAACCCAACTGCTCGGCACTCAACCCTAAAAATTCAAACGGTTTGGTATCAACATATTGCGCTGTCGCATCCCCCGAATAGATATGGCTTTGCTCTTCACCGAGATCTAATTTTTTCACTTTTCCGGTCTCATTGGAAAAATCAATTTTCTTTAAGTCCGTCCAAAAAATGTTCGGCGTTAAAGCAGACTCAAAGAAATAGAGTTGACGCTTGCTATCAACCAGTGTGCGCCAACGGGTAGAAGAAATCTCAGGAGACGTTTCCGACGTTAAACCGTATGGAACAGACACATTACGGATCACCCCAAACACACTGGCAACCGCTTTATTTGGCGTCGTTTTTTGTGGGATAGCATTGATGTAGAACTGAGCTCTAGCAAAACGATCCGCTGAGCGGTTGGTTCCTGGTAGCATTACCGTGCCACCAATACCTTGCCAATACTCTTGCATCGCTAACTGCTTTTCATAAGCCGGTGAGTTAGTCATGACTTGGTATTTACGGCTATGGTGAATGACTTGTTTGCCATCGATATATTCGATAATCGCGCTATCACCGCTCGCATCGGACAGCGATAAATGCAGAGTCGCTAAGCGATTTTGTCCCGGAACCTTATCAGTCGCGACTATCAATGGCGTTTTTTCTAATGCGGCAACCGCTTCTTCAACCGTGGCATAGTTATCCAGCATATATTGTGCCCATAACGAAATAGACAACGCAGGCTTTTTATTATCTAACTCAGGGTATTTTGATTCGGCGAGCCAGAGTAAATTTGCTACTAAGCCTTTTTCATTAACGCCATCCGTCGTAGAAATATCGTAACCTGACGCTATCACGCTACCGTATTTGGATTTCCATTTGAGTGATTGTGGCCCTGCTGCGCCATTTCGCTCCATACCTCGTGGAAAAATCCATAAATTGGTGCCCACATCATATTTCCAATCCATGGTTCTGCCTGTCATGATTTGTTGGTCTTCTCCGAGATAAACAACGCGGGTACAAGCCTGAGAAACCATGGCAGGAACATAAATTGCAGCGATGGTTAAGAGCGTAACAATGCTTTTCTTCACAAATCGCATCTTGCCTCCAAATGGTATTGAATGAGTAGCGCAGATAAGCCACGCGAATAAATAAGTACTATTTATATTAGACAGTATATCGTTTTCAGCGTGTTATTAGAGGATAGATATTGAAACAAAATGCAACAAGGATTAACTCGCCTAATCAAACTGTTGACGTTTTCCAGTGAGTTAATCCTATTAAAGAAATCAAATAGATTGGCAGCCCGCTGTTATTTTTTCTTTGCAGAAAACCATGAGCGTAATAATGCCGCTTTTTTCTGATTGTCTGGAATATTCAGAGCAGAGTCATACAAACTAATTGAAATTTGGCAAACTGTTGCGGGTGATTTTTTCCCTGCCTTCACATCAATCAGCATGGTGACGTCATTTCCGTATTTTGCTGTTAATTCGCTTCTCAGAGAGTCCATCAATATCTGATACTCTACTTCAGATAACGTTGTGCGCTTCTCGCTAGTTTCGCTGGAAATCAACAACGCATCGATCGCACTCACTTGTTTTAATAAGACATCTTGACTTTTTTGTGGCGGAATGACATCCGCAGGGTCCCTTAACTGTGGGAATAACGCGTCATAACACATTTTTCCTGATGGATCTTGCTCTAACAAGGATTTGATATTGTCGTTCACTTTAGCGACAAAATTAATCACTGTTTCATCGGAAGCATAAGGCATGCGATCAACGACCAACGTCATTGATTGGCTAACAACCTGATCCAATAATTGACGGCGTAAATCTTCGTTAGCAGGATCATATTGAGACATTAAAGGCTCAAAGCTCTGGTAAGTGACAGGGCTTAATTTTTTGATAGTGACTAAAATCGGCAGTTCTTTTTCAACTTGAGCAATGGCCTCGGAATGAATTTCGCTATTACTTTCCGTCGATAGTACGTTGTTATCTTTACTTAACCAGTAAAAACCCAGCGCAAAGATAATAAATATGATGCTAACGACTACTGCGATTTTGCGTGAACTGTTTGTATTCAAAGTGAATCTGCCTTTTAACAATCTGTCTTTTAACAATTTGTCTTTTAACTATCTGTCTTTTAAAAACAAAAACCAAAAAACGAATACTAATAATAAACTCTTAGTATTCTAGTCGTGAATGCGCCCATATCGCTATAGGAATAAGAGTAAATACGAAGAAAAAAGCAGAAAATTAACAATTCCCATCGGAATTAAGAATGAAAAAACCGCAGACACTTATTTCAGTCTCTGCGGTTTTGAAAAATCGAAGGAAAAGCATTCGAAAAATGCGAATTACTTAACTTGAACACCTTCAACAGACAGCATTAATTCAACTTCTTGCGATTTAGGACCTAAATCAGATTTGATATTAAACTCTTTCAGTTTAATGTTCCCTTTCGCTTCGAAGCCTGCGCGGTAACCACCCCAAGGATCTTTACCTTCACCTGTTAATTTCGCATCCAAAGTGATTGGCTTCGTCACGCCGTTTAAGGTGAAGTCCCCTGTTACGAGGTATTTGTCACCCTCTTTTTTCACTTCTGTAGATACAAA
This sequence comes from Providencia alcalifaciens, assembly GCF_020271745.1. Classification (NCBI taxonomy): domain Bacteria; kingdom Pseudomonadati; phylum Pseudomonadota; class Gammaproteobacteria; order Enterobacterales; family Morganellaceae; genus Providencia; species Providencia alcalifaciens. The sequence goes on from NZ_CP084296.1 coordinate 204,522, forward strand.
TTTTGCTTCTGGGAATTTTGCTGCATTTAAGAAATCTGGGCTACGTAAATGCTTATCACGCTCTGCGTGGTTAGTGTCGATGCTGCCAGTTTTAATCGTCACTTCAACTTTATCTTTCGCCGGATCTTTCGCGTCGTAAGTAAAGTTACCATCAAAATCTTTAAAGCTACCGTATAACCAGCTGTAGCCTAAATGTTGAATACGAAATTCAATAAATGCGTGTTGGCCTTGTTTATCGAATGTGTAAGTTTCTGCAAAAGCAGAGCCGGCTGTTAATAACAAAGCACCAGATGCAAGACCTAAAATAGATTTTTTTAACATAACTCTCTCCACGTTATTTATCGGGGTTAAAACCCAGCATTCTTTTTAAAGTAATATCACCATCAAAGAAATGGTGTTTTAAAGCTGCAAATGCATGCAGAACAGATAACAAAACAACAGCCCAAGCTAAATAAAGATGAATTTCACCTGCTGTATCCGCTTGTTCTGCTGCACCTGTAAATAATGCAGGCACGTCAAACCAACCAAATACACTTATTGCTTGTCCATCCGCGGTTGAAATTAAATAACCGCTGATCAAAATAGAGAATAAAATAATATAAATTAAAATCTGAACCGTAATTGAAGCAAATTTCGTTAATTTGCTATAGCTCGATAACGGCTTAGGTGGTGGAGAAATCCATCGCCAAACCACACGAAAAAGCATGATAAAGAATAGCAACATTCCTATGCTTTTATGTATTTCAGGGGCTTGATGATACCAGGTGTCATAATAGCCTAATGACACCATCCATAAGCCTAATGCAAACATTCCATATACGACAATTGCGACCAACCAATGAATGAGCAGCGAAAGGTGCCCATAACGAGTTGTGTTATTTTTCCATTGCATAGTTTAAAAACCATATAGTTTTAAAGGTAATTACTTGTTTTACCAAGAGGGAATAATCATAAGGTTAATCTGGCTTTATTCCTATCCTAAAGTTAAACAAATATTTTGTCGAAGATATTCAAATAGTATCATCATCATGATAAAAAAGAGGTAATTTTTATTATTACAAGCGTAAAGCTTTAATAAAGAATATTCTATTTATGTAAATAGATTACACCTAATAGATTGTAGAATTATTTAACCTGCTGTTTTTCTTATTACCTATCTTAATATGATAGAGAAATTTGTTATAAATATAGTTCAGCTTTTCTAAAATAGGTAGGTGATATTTTTATTTCAATGAATAAATTAACCTAATTTTTTCTATTCCTGCTAAATTGATACTCTGCCTATGAGTTATTTTTTCTTCATTCTTAGAGGCTAGCGTATGTATACATTATGGATTGCCAACAAAAATTATTCCTCATGGTCTCTAAAAGTTTGTCTCCTGTTAAAAACATGGCAAACCCTTTTCAAGAGAATATTTGCTTCTTCGAAAATGGCAAAAGTAGCCACGAAAAATTTAGCCGTCTATCCAACACTAATTTTCAAAAAAACGTCAAAATAGGGTTAGCAATAACCCTATTGTTCTAAATATCTACCATCACGCTGTTTTGATTACTAAAAAAACATCTGCACGGGCATCAAAATTGATTTTTGAGCAATCCGAACAAAAAACAGACCTAACCTGCTTATTTTAGTGGCAAATCACCTACAGACTTTCATCCCAAGGATCTGCGGTCATCACATCCCCCGTCGGGGTGTGCAGCGTCACTTGGTCATTTTTAAACCATTCCGCTAAAGAAAATCCGCCTTTCGGTGTTTCCACATGAATATCAATTGGGCAATATGGCGTATTCGCTTTAATCGCAAATTGCGCAAAATCTTCTTTTTGCTGACGAGTTGGGCAGCGGATCACAACATCCAGATCGCAATCTGTCAGCATACTTTGAATATCTGTCGCCAGTGTATAAGCGCAGCTACCCGTCACGCCCCATTTCCAAGGCCAATTGTGCTGAGAAATTAGTAACAAAACTTGGATAGGCGGTAACGCAATAAACATCGAACGTTGCAGCTCAATGGAATTCGATACTAAAGATTCCACATTCATAATGTGCGTAATCGCCGATTTTGAAATTTGGGTCGTCACTCGCTGATGAGGCTTAATACCACGAATAGCCACAGTTAATTGATTTTCATCAGCTTTTTCTCGGTGTACAATAAGGGGGAGTTTACTATTCCACTGCGTTTGAACCCATTCCGGCAGAGTATCAAGAGGGACATCGTTATTACTACTGACCCAAACAAAATCATGGGGATTAATTATTTGCATTTATTCTTCCTTATCATGACGACAAATTGCTCTCGCTCTGCGCTATTATGCATTTTTTCAGATAGATGAATACATTCACGCATAATCAACATCTTTATTTGTACCATCAAAAACAAAGATTCATACGTTATTGAAGGGGAAATTTATCTTCAAACAGCAGTATGTTATCATGGAATATTCTTAATAATTAAATGGTTATATAACGAATTTTGAGCATCATAATATGAAGAAAATCCCTGCCATCCATGACGGAATTCTGTTCAGTAGCTGCTTAGTTTTAAGTGCCCTCACTGCACTCGCACTGATCGATGTTCAGGCCGCCATGTGGGCAGCATTTTCGACGCTCTACTCATTTAACCTATTTAACGCAGCTAAAGAATATAAAAATTACTTCTATACTGCTTTTTGGCTATCCATGATTTTAGTCGCTATCTATATTGGCGATACGCTACGTTTAGGCACTGGGTTTTATATTTATCTGGCTATATTTTCATTTATCTATTATCAGCTCTATGGCACAGATCCTGTCATGGACTTAACCATGAAATTCATGATTATCATGTCCACCATTGGCACAATCTTGCCTGAAGTGTCAAAAAGCCTGACCTTAGGTTTTTTAATTGGTAGTGGCGTCACCTTGCTCACCTATTATTTTCTCAGTCATAAAATGACTCGCCATTCCATTATTACGCCACTTTCCGTGGAAAAAAATTTATTTACCCTACGTAAAAATATTATCCCACGGTCAATGACCTATGCCATTGGATTACTATTAACTTTGGCTATTCCTCGGATGATAGACTTAGGGCATTTCTATTGGACATTGCTGACTTTCGTTTTTGTATTACACCCAAAATCTGAAAGTATTGTGCACATTACACTGCAACGGGTGGCAGGTAGCTTAATTTCCGTGTTATTCCTATTCCTATTATTTAATACCCCGTTGATGCCTTATATTGGTCTAGTGGCTATTTTAGTTTTCGCCTTTTTGCTGCCAATGAGTTTTCATCACGGCTATACCTTTATGACTTTTGTCGTCACCAGTCTAATCCTCTCGGTTCTTGAACAAGTGGTTTATTGGCATCACCCTGTCTATACCTTACTATTTGACCGAGTTCTTGAAACTGCCTTAGGTGGCGCTATCGCTATCATTACCAGTATTATCTTGAAACTGTTTAGAGAAAAAAAACCGGAAAGCTAACGCGATTCAGAGGGATAGCGCTAACCATCCAGACTTTGTTTATATTTTTATCATGTTGATATCTCATTTAAGCTCTCCCCTACTTCACCATGATTAATGGCCCATTTCCTCCATCTGGGTGCTCGCCGTAATACAACGATGGCAAGAAACGGCTACGTAATGCAAAACCAATCGAAGAGCAAACTACGCCGAAAATATCCCCTACTTTATGGCTTTTTCATGAGCTGAAGCCTCAAAAAAGGTAAACCACCATACTAACATTCGACCTTTACAACCCTGTAAATCTGTACGAACAGCAATTGTTAATAACCCATTTTCATCACGCTCAATACCCATTTCCACGCGTAACGGATGTGGAAGTAACAACTAATTTATATCGTCAGCTGCCCATGTTTGATTAGAAAAATACCAATAAAACGGTATTGAGCGCAGCCACCAATGACTCAATCAATGGTTAACCCGCCATGCGCAAGACATAGCGATCCAATAGCATGATTTCGTCATTATCAGCGATTTGATCCTCTCTATGACGATAGCTGAACCATTACGACAAGTTTCATAGGACTTTTCCGTGGGGCTGTCCCCCGAATTTCAGTAAAGGGCCTCCCATGTGATTGATTTTTTTGCTCTAGAGTTTAGATAAAAAATAACTAAATAAATTTTCATGCTCTATACTTTCATTAATATTCATCAAGCCTGACAAATGAAAGGCTGCTGGAGCTAAACATGAAAATATCGATTCTAGGAGCCACGGGTTTTGTTGGTAAGGCGTTGGTTTCTGAAGCCTTAATGCGTCACCATCAAGTCACTGCGATTTCTCGTCACAGCAATCAACTTCCTCAACATGCTCATTTAATTGCTGAATCCGGAGATATTACGGATGTGGCATGGCTAACATCTCGGCTTAAAGGTCAAGATGTGGCACTTAGCGCATTTAATGGTGGATGGAGTAACCCTAACCTGTACCGCGATACTGTTGCTGGTAACCAAGCGATCTTAGAGGCCGTAAAAAAAGCAGGTATAAAACGATTTATTGTGGTTGGTGGTGCCGGATGCTTAGAAATCGCCCCTGGTGTCTTATTGCTCGATTCCCCCGATTTTCCAGCCAATATCTGGCCCGGAGCCCAAGCAGTCAAAGAATTTAAAACGACGTTGGAATCTCTCGATAGCTTAGATTGGACCTTTGTTTCTCCTGCCGCAATGCTTGAAGATGGCGCTCGGACAGAAACATTTCGCCTTGGCGGAAAACAGCTATTAATGAACGGAAATACCCCTGCAAAAATATCCGTTCAGGATTTAGCAGTGGCGATATTAGATGAGATAGAGCGCCCACAATTTATTCGTCAGCAGTTTACAGCTGCATATTAATATTGATAAATGGATCACGAATAAATCATGACTAAATGTATCTATTTATTTGTTTAACATAAAAAGTAATACAATCGTTAACGTTTAATAAATATTCGTATATTCCCGTATAAAAATATGACTATTTACTTATAAATTATTAAATTAGGACTGTTATTACTCGGATAAAGTTAAATTTATCCATCGATATAATTTAGATTTGTGCTTCATTAATTCACATTAAGACTAGAGTTTTATTTTATTTTTAGATGCGATAATTTTGATGAGCTTTATAAGATTATTTATAATAGGCAGTCATTGTATGTAAACAATAGTATGAAAGTATAATCCAAAAACCGTGTATTATGCCTAAAAAAACAACCTATAGTAGTAAAACAGAGTATTAAGCCGGAAGAAACAACCTATAATGGTAAAACAGATAATCTCTTCCGGTCAGACGATTAAATTCATGGTATCTCTTTTATCAAAACAGTCTCGAAAATAGAATTTTTTTACTTTCCTAGTGATAATTAACCTTTAAAAATAAATGATAAAAATATAACTCACTGATATTTTAGTGAATTGTACTACGCACGCCACTATTTATGTTCACAACACCATATAAGAATGATGCGGGTTCCAAGTTAAATAAATACGCAAATTGAAAAAGAGAATCAACATCAATGCAGCTTTCTCCACTCTCGAAACGATTCATTTCATCCTCAGAGACACCAATTAAATCAGCTGCTTGCTGAAGACTCATTTTATGACTCTCTCTTTGCATACGGATCTTAATCCCTAGCTTTTTCGCAATTTCATTTTCATTCATAAATACTCCTTTTACTATTAGATTGAATACCAATTATGAGGGCAGCTAAATTATCATCACACCAAGTTGAATTAATTGACTTATGTTAATAAAACACGACATACATCACATCATTTAGTGACATTCATAAATAGATATCTTTCGCTTAAAACTGCAATAGATTGATTTTAATTACAAATAAAACCAATCATCCATGTAATATAAAAATAAAATCGTGATAGTAATCACATAAAAATCGGATTAATACCTGTGTATATTTACTTATCACGTCCATAAAATAATGAAGCAAAAATTTAATTACTCATTTAATGATGATTCACGGTATGGATATATTACAAAATCACAAAAACAATGATCAAGATTTATCTTAGATTTTTTCAAATAATGATAATTTACGTTTATATACTTAAGTTTATTCTTATATTTTATAATCATCTACTAATGACATATTCACTTAAACAATAAGAAATATTCTATATAATACCTGACTAAATCATCTATCACTATCAGAATCATTTTTTATCATTTATTTAACTTTTCTCAAATAACCCATTTTGTTATACAACGTATGAATATTAAGGAATAACGATTGAACTATATCCCCACCAACTGAATCGAGTAACCTATTGAATATTTGCTTTAACCCCATTCATTTGTTAATTAATTTTGTTCTATTTGTATCAATACCATTGCGTTTGCATAACTACTCAGTTAACAAAAAATGCGTTGTGCCCTATCAAAAATTCAGCGTATTCCTAATACATTATCTCTGTTCAATAAGCTAACCACCCATCATTTAGAGTGTAAAAACCTGATTAAAACTTACCTAACTTCACATTGCTTACAAAAAAGTTGTCAGTAGACATGCTATCCTATGTTCAATTACGATAAGTTTTATCTAACTTTAAATGCTCAGATTTGGCGCTTAAAATAACGCCTGTTGCAAAAGTGACTGGAAAGGTAACCATGCTACAAGAAAGTGTTATCAGGGAAATCATTCTCTGGATCGAACAAAATTTAGAGTCGCGGCTCTCCCTTGATACCGTTGCTGATAAATCTGGATACACTAAATGGCACTTTCAACGATTATTTAAAACCCAAACAGGCCTCGCGTTAGGCGCGTATATTCGCGCTCGTCGTTTATCCTGTTCTGCGGTTGCTTTACGCTTAACGAGCGATAGCATCATGGATATTTCACTACGCTATCGTTTTGATTCACAACAAACTTTTTGTCGTGCATTCAAGAAACAGTTTGGTGTAACGCCTTCAGAATATCGTAAACGCTCTGGCTGGCATATTGAAGGATTCTGCCTTCCTCTACGTGAAAGTAAAGAACTCGAAGCTCATGTGGAGTTAGTTGAATTAAAAGAGATCCATTTAATGGGTATGACGCATCGCTACACACAAGGCATTAATGAGTGGAACTTAAAAACAGAAGAATTACGACGCCAGTATTGGAAAAACTTTTTAGATAAAAACAAGATTGTTACCAAAAATTTGTATGCTGTCCACGGTGTCGATACAAGCTCCGATGAAGAAGGTCGCTTTCTCTACTCCACGGCATTTGATGAAAACGATCTTGACGTCATACTACCATTTACTAAAAAACTGATGGTTCCCGCTGGCAATTATTTGCAAATTAAATTTATAGGTAGTTTGCAAGGCACTGACTATAACGACATTATTTATACCGCTTATGGAAAAGTACTGGCTGAGATGGATATAGCTCGCGGCTTAGGGGCTGATATCGAACATTATGTTTTAAAATCAACACCAACTTATGAAGACTTTGTTAGCCACCCTCATACTTACATCCAAGAACTGAATTACTATATTCCTGTGATTGCATAGTTCCTGTGATTGCATAGTTCCTGTGATTGCATAGTTCCTGTGATTGCATAGTTCCTATTATCGCATAAAAACTAACAACCCGCTTTTACACGGGTTGTTAGCTTAATTCAGTGCTGAATAAATTAGAACGTGACGTTCAGTTTACCCCAGAATGTTCTACCCGGCTCATTAACAGGGCTATTGGACGAATAACCAAATCCGCTATTACCTGCTAAGTTCAAGTGCTCACTGTAGGTTTTATCAAACAAATTATCGACTCCCGCGCTCAGTTTTACACTGTCATTAATACGATACGCAGTATTCATCGAAAATACCGTAAAGCCTGCACTCTCACTGAAGTCTTTTCCGACAACATTACCTTCGTTGATTGCCACGCGATCTTGGCGACTCACCATGCGCACCAACCCCGTTGTTGTCCAATCTCCTTTTTCCCACGTTAAACCTAAGCGGCTTTCCAACGGCGGCATTTGGGGTAACGCACGCCCATCAGTTCTATTTTTTCCCCAAGAATACGCAAGACTCGCATCCGCTTTCCATTCATCACTCAGTTGATAAGCCACGCCCATTTCACCGCCCATGATCATCGCATTGACGTTTTCAACTTGGCTCATTCTGGCGTTAGTTGGGCTATAGCGGAATAAAATAAAGTCATCGACACGCCCTACATAAGCAGAAACCCATGCATTGGCTTTATCATCACTGTATTTCGCACCAATATCTAACTGTGTCGTTTTCTCGGTTTTCACGTTGTCGAAAACATTTTTGCTGCCATTTGGCCCCATTTTTGGCGAGAACAACTCCCAATAATCAGGGAATCTTTCTGTATACCCCACCCCTGCGTACAACATCACTGGCGTTTCAGGTAATGCATGTTCATAGCGAACAAAACCTGCTGGCATGACCGTGTTACGACCTGATGCCCCTACATCAGTGTAATTATCCACCAATACGCGATCTAAACGTCCACCACCAATCACCTTACTTTGCTCGCTCGCCGTCCAAGTGACCTCACTAAATACCCCATAATCTTGGAATTGTGCATCTTTTTTCCAGCTATTATTGCTGTTTTTACGGTGCTTATTGGTCTGCATATCTGCCCCAGCACGCAGCTCATAATCACTCCATAACCACGTCCCCATGACTCGACCGCCCATCGTCTCACGGTCAACACGCATTTTCATTGGCATATTCATCATCATGCCGTGGCCGCCATGACCACTGCTCATATGCCCGCCGCCTGATCCCATTGTGCTCGTTGGGCTACGCAGTGAGTAGTTATCCATAATATGGTCAGCGTAGTTGTAATACACATTCCCTTCGATTTTATCGAATACTTCACCGATATTGCTTTTCTCGAAACGCAATCCTAAACTTTCACGCTTGAATTGAGAGCCATCCATTCCTCGTCCTGCATATCGCGCTTCACCATCACCTTTCCCAGCGGAAAGCTCGAATAATGTGTATTCATCCGGCGTCCAGCCCACTGCAACGTCCGCATTCCATTTATCCCATTTAGACGGTACTTTGTCCCCGTTACCATCTTTATAGTCATTAGAGCGTGATTTATTGCCCGTCAGGCGTACATAACCTTTCTCATTTCCCAAGCTTACATCCGCATTAGCATCCCAACGCTGGTTTGATGCTGTCAATGCGCTCGCATTCCCTTGAACGCCCCCCTTGGTAAAGATAGGCTTTTCACGCTCAAAACGTACAGTACCCGCTGAGTTTCCAGGCCCCCATAATACGGTTTGCGGCCCTTTCACCATGGTAAGCAAGTCAAAGTTTTCTGGTGAAATATAGGACGTCGGTGCATCCATACGGGAAGGACACGCTCCCAACATTTCACTGTCATTCGTCATGATCTTAAGACGGGAACCAAACATGCCGCGAAAAACAGGGTCACCATTGGTACCACCGTTACGGATTTGGGAAAAACCAGGGATCGTTTTCAAGTAGTCAGAGCCATCACTCGCGGGTACTGGCTGTCTTGGGGTTTTCGGCGATGTCGAAATGGTTAACGGCGAATCCACTGGCGCGGTGACAATCATGACCGAGCTATCGGTGATTGAACTTTTATTTTCTTCTTTAGCGAAAGTGGATGTTGACGCGATAGCTGAAATTACCAGCGCAGTCACCGGTGCAAATTTAAAATTAATTGAGTTCATTTTTAGCCTATTTTTATCTGTTTCTTACTGCTATTGGCTCAAGGGGTTAATGACCACTCGGCTTCTTTTGAAAAATAGCCTAGCCTCCTGAAAATGAAGCTCAATTTCAGGATAAGCGAAGTGGTTTTGCCCATTGAAGACAAAATGCAGTTTTAAATTACGTTAAATAAAGAAATAAGAATCAATAGGACGTGGGTGGTGCGCGAGCTAACTGCAATGACCAAGGACGGAAAATTCGTAATTGAATACAACGTTCGAAAGGAACAAAGATAGCGAGGGTTGCTAATTGGCGGATCACAACAGCAACAAATAAAATCAAAAATGGGAAATGAACGAGTAGTTGGCAGTAACCACACGCAATGTCTTCCATCGGTGATTGTCCGACCCCCGTCATCAGCATATGGTTCATCACACCGCCATCTTCGCAATGTTCAGACAATGGCATTTCATGATGCTGCTGCATCGAATGCTCCGCCATTTTCTCATGCCCCATCAAGCAGTTGTTCATATGTGATATTGATTTTGAAATCAATGGCGCAACGAACAGCATCGCTACAGCGAGTAAGGCAAGGTAAGCGGCAAATTGTCGAATTGTGTGACGTAAATGCAACGGTTTTCCGGTGTTTCATAGCCTATAGATGGGCGCAGATTGTATCGTAATAAGAGGATTATTGTTATTGTTTTTTGACATTACTGTTAAACATTAAATACTTAATTGAAATGGATCTCGTTTGCTATTTTATTGGTTAATCATAATGGGTTATTCATAAGTAAAAGCTTGCCATTACTTCTTTGTAACAATAAAGGGAGCCTAAGCTCCCTTTATTCAATCAGATTAATGCCAGATACCCCGAAAATCGTTATTTCCCTTCCGGTGCCTCTTTCTTCTCATGCAGCATCATCAACGATTGCTCGACACTGCGTTCTATAATATCTCGGCGCTGATCATTTTCAGGCAGCAGTTTTAACATCATTTGCCATGCCGAAATGGCTTCTGGATAACGCCCTTGTTCGAATGCATTAAAGGCAAATATGCTGAGCGCTTTAACGTTAGTCCGGTTCTTCGCAATCAGCTTTTTAAGTAGCTCATTGCCTTCTTGGTTATCACTTGGGTCTGACGAACGGGTTAATACCTCCGCATAGCCTAATGCGACTGCATCATCGTCAGGGGATAAGCGGTAAGCACGACCATAAGCATCCGTTGCCATGGTGGCGTTGCCTAATACCATCCCAATGCGACCGAGCATCACCCAGCCATCAATATTTTGTGGATCTTCTTGAAGGCGAGTACGTAAGCCTAAAGCCAAGCTCTCCATTTCTTCATTATTCAGTGGAAGTTCATTGACATTCAGCGCTCTATCTAACAATGCTGGCGCTTGCTGATAAGCCACATTCCACTCTTTCACTTTGCTGTAGCTACCCACTTCATAATACGCAGCACCTGCAACGCCCAGCGCTATCACAATTCCGGGGATATATACCCAAGCACTCACACGGCTCGCTTCTGGCAGAGGTTCGTCATCATCATATTGAGCGACTTGGCTGGCTCTAACGCGCTTTTTAGAACGGGCGTAAATCAACCATCCCCCGACGGCAATAGCCACAAATGGCATTCCCCATAACATCACAGTGAGCGGTGTTAATGGCGGGTTGTATGTAACAAAATAACCGTATCTCGCCACCATATAATCGATGATTTCATCGCGGCTTTTCCCCTCTTGCATCAGCTCATACACCTTCTGGCGCAAGTCTAGGGCTATCATGGAGTTGGAGTCGGCAATACTGTTATTTTGGCATTTCGGGCAGCGTAACTCTTCTGCCAACTTACGAAATTGCTGCTCTTGCTGTTCATTTTCGAATGTAAAAACTTCCGTGGAAGCCAAGCTTACACCTGCGCTGAGCGCCCACATCATCAAGGCAATCACATATTTCATTGATTTGCCTCCTTGCTATAACGATCCCACAGCGGCTTCAGCTCGTTTTGCCAAACTCGTTCATCAACCGCACCCGCATGGCGATAACGAATAATCCCTTGCCCATCAATTAAAAAGGTTTCAGGCGCGCCATATACACCGAGATCAAGCCCCAGCATGCCTTGCCCATCGAATAAACTTAATGCGTATGGATTACCCAATTCGCGCAGCCAGCCGATCGCTTTTTGGCGATCATCTTTATAATTCATCCCCACAACGCGGATCCCTTGGGACGCTAACTGATTCAAATATTGGTGCTCAGCACGGCAAGTCGGGCACCATGTTGCCCATACATTCAATAGAATAGGTTGCCCTTGGATCAGCACCTCGGTGTCATATTCCTGCCCAGGATTTTCCAAGGATTCCAAACGGAAAACAGGGACTGGCTTGCCAATCAAGGCGGATTCTAACAAGCGTGGATCATCCCCTTCAGCATTACGTACTAATTGCCATAACAGCACGGCAGCAATCGCCGCAAAGATAACAAAAGGAATTAAAAAAACTTTGCGATTCATACAGCTTCCCCTTGCAGCTTGCGACGACGATAACGCGAGTCACACAGGCAGCATAACGCGCCTATTGCCATAAATACCCCTCCTGCCCAAATCCAGCGGACAAACGGTTTATAGTACAAACGCAATGTCCACACATTTGGGGAGATCTCCTCACCCAACGCCGCATATAAATCACGGGTAATCCCGCCATCAATAGCCGCTTCCGTCATCACTGAGCGGCTAGTGCTATAAAAACGTTTTTCTGGATGCAGCGTGGTGAGCACCTTGTCATTCTCTTTCACGGTGATAGTGCCAATTACTCCTTGATAGTTTGGCCCATCCGCTTCATGTACCCCATTAAATACAAAGGTATATCCGCGAATGACAATACTGTCGTCGGGTTTCATTTTTACATCACGTTCAATACTGTAATTCTGGCTAAAAGCGATCCCCACGATAGTCACCGCTAAACCAAGGTGCGCCAAAACCATTCCCCAATAACTTGAGGTCAGTTTGATTTTTTTGCTGATGCGTACCTTCATTTCAGCGAAGGCCAAAATAACAATCCAGCATGCCATCATTAAGCCCAGCACCGTCAGTGCTTCGACTCTATCTTGCATTAACCAAGGCAGTAAGAAAGAGAGAATGAATGTCAACACTAACGCCATTAGCAGCAATTTGCGAATTGCCGCAGGACGGTCACGTCCCCAACGTACTAGCGGTCCAATACCCAGCAACAATGCAAAGGGCACCATCAAGGCAATAAACATCGTGTTGAAGAACGGTTCACCAATCGAAATTGTTCCCAAACCAATTTGTTTATGGATAAGCGGCAGCAATGTACCTAACAACACCACCAACATGGCGGCTGTCAAAATCACGTTATTCCCTAACAACAGGGATTCCCGAGACCATAATGCGTTGTTGACCTTAGAACGTACTTTATGGCCGCGTATTGCAAACACCAATAACGAGCCGCCGATCACTAACACCATAAAGGCAAGAATAAATAGCCCTCGTGCGGGATCAGAAGCAAAGGCATGCACCGAAACCAATACACCTGAACGGACCAAGAATGTACCCAATAAACACAGGGAGAAGGCAAATATCGACAATAATAGCGACCATGCTTTGAAGGTGGCTCGCTGCTCAGTGACTGATAATGAGTGGATTAAGGCCGTCCCCACTAACCACGGCATAAACGACGCGTTTTCTACCGGATCCCAGAACCACCAGCCACCCCAGCCTAATTCGTAGTAAGCCCACGCCGACCCTAACATAATCCCCAGCGTTAAGAAGAACCATGCCGCCAGCGTCCAAGGGCGTGCAAAACGGGTAAAGGAGCTATCTAAGCGACCACTGAGTAATGCCGCAATCGCGAAGGCAAACGCCACCGAGAAGCCCACATAGCCCATGTACAGTAATGGTGGGTGGAAAATCAGTCCCGGATCTTGCAGCAGAGGGTTTAAGTCACGACCTTCAATCGGGAAGGAGGGTAAGGTGCGAGAGAATGGGTTTGAGGTAAAAATGATAAACAGCAAAAAGCCGACGCTGACCATTCCCATTACCGCTAGCACCCGCGCCACAATATCCAGAGGCATACGATAACTGAATAACGCCACAGCAAATGTCCAGCCACTCATTAGCAGCACCCACAGCAACAGTGACCCTTCATGTGCGCCCCATGTTGCCGCCACTCGGTACCAAATCGGTAATTGCGTGTTGGAGTTATTTGCCACGTAAGTGACGGAGAAATCATTCACCACAAAGGCATTAATCAACACTAAAAATGCCCCTGTAATACAGAGAAACAGCAACCATGCTAATGGTCTAGATGCCGCCATCATACGGGCATCATTACGCGCCACACCCCATAGAGGATAAAAAGAGAGTAATACAGAGACCCCTAATGCTAGACACAACAGGATATTACCAATCTCAGGGATCATGATGCATTGTCCTTATACATTGCAGCAGGACGTTTATGGTTTTCTTGCATCGCTTGCTCAATTTCTGGTGGTGTGTAGTTTTCATCATGTTTGGCTAACACTTCTTTCGCCATCACATGATTATTCGGTTCTAATTCCCCTTGCACCACCACGCCTTGCCCTTCTTTGAATAAATCAGGGAGGATACCGTCATAACTCACATCAATTTCAGCTTCTGCATCATAGACCGTAAAGGTGACTTTCAATGAATCAGGATCACGTACCACGGTGCCGGGCATAACCATTCCACCAACTCGCAAACGCTGCCCGACTTCAGGCACTTTCTGCGTTTCTCGCTTCCCGTAAATCACTTCACCGGGGGTATAAAATAGGTCGATACTGGAACTTAAGGCATATAGCACCAATGAAAAAGTCAGCCCAACACCTAAAATAATGGATGAAACCAACCACAGTCGGTTACGGCGACGAATATTCACATCCCCTCCCTGCGCGCTCTAGCGGCTTTTTGTCTTGCTTCACGCGCTTGTTGCTGAACAATCGCGCTAAAAATCATTTTTCGTTGAATATAAGTATGGATACACAGTGCCGCTAATGGCAAAAGGGTTAGCGCAACCGCTAACCAAACATAAAATCCATATCCCCCCATGGCGATGAAGTCACTCCAAGAGGCAAAAGCACTATTCATGGTTGTTCCCTCGTTCATGGCGGTTTCCTCGCTTAGTCATCAGTTCCAGTACCCAAGGTCGGTTACGCTCTAACATTAACAGTTGGTTACGCAGACGAATTAGCGTCAACGAAATAAATAGGAATAAATACCCTAAAATAGCTAAACGTAACGGGGTACGCATAGCCGGATTAATACTTTCTTGCATACGTGTTGATGGTTGATGCAGGGTTTGCCACCACTCAACTGAGTAGTGAATAATAGGCAAATTGATCACCCCAATTAACACTAAAATGGCAGCTGCTTTTCCTGCTGTACGGCGGTCATCAAAAGCGTGCCATAGGGCAATAACCCCAACATATAAGAATAATAGGATCAATTCGGAGGTTAGGCGCGCATCCCATACCCACCAAGCTCCCCACATCGGTTTACCCCATGTGGCGCCAGTGACAAGCGCGATAAAGGTGAATACAGCGCCGACAGGCGCCATTGCAGCAATGGCTAACTCAGAAATTTTCATTTGCCAGACAAGACCGATGAACGCCGTGATAGCCATCGTGGCATAAATCCCCATCGACCACATGGCCGCAGGGACATGAATATATATAATCCGGTAGCTATCACTCTGTGTTTTATCGGTTGGGGCAAAACCAAAGCCCCAAACCCAGCCCACCGCCAGAAAGATCACACTTAACACAATGAACACTGGAGCTAATCGCCCGCATATTTTATATAGGTTCATTGGAATTGCTAATTGGTGAAGCTTTTTCCACATAGTTAATAGCCCCGATTTGTCTCACAAAATGCTGTGCATTAATATTAGCTACAATACACAAAAACCACGTAATTTTATTGATTTATCACAAATACAACTTAGGCTAGCTGACTCAATTAGCCAACTAGCCTATTTCTTAGAAGCCTGGTTCCACTTCCCGCATATCTGGTAACTTATGCGCAATACCTTTATGGCAATCAATACAGGTTTTTCCGTCTTTTAATGCTTGGTCATGCATTTTTGCAGCGACACTTTTTTGAGCGGTAAAATCCATATAGTCGAAGTTGTGACAGTTACGGCACTCTTGGGAATTGTTATCCTTCATCCGCCGCCACTCATTCTGCGCCATTTCGAGGCGATGTGCTTCAAATTTTTGTGGTGTATCAATCACGCCAAAAATCTTACCATACAGCTCTTTACTGGCTTTGATTTTTCTCACCATTTTTGGCACAAACTCATGAGGTACGTGGCAATCTGGGCATGTCGCTCTCACCCCACTACGGTTAGTATAGTGAATGGTATCCATATACTCTTCGTAGACGTTTTCACGCATTTCATGGCAGCTAATACAGAACTCTTCCGTATTGGCCTTCTCCATTCCGGTATTAAAACCGCCCCAGAAAATAACACCGCCGACAAAACCGATAATCAACAACGTGCCTAACGCTAAACGGCTTGGACGCCACCACCACTGCCAAACCCGGCGAATGATACCCGGTTTATCACTTTTATTAGTCATATCCGCCCCTTATTTCCCGAAGCCTTTAGATGGGGTAAAGGTATTATCGATAATCGGCGCAGTATCAGATTGAGGAACATGACACTGTAAGCAGAAATAACGATTTGGTGCCACTTCACCTAATACTTTACCTGTCGCATCCATAAAGTGTGTTGGGCTAATACGTGGTGCGCCAGTGGTACGATAATTTTCGACACCATGGCACTGCAAACAACGGTTTGTGTTCGTGGTAATTTGATACCCTTCAACACTGTGAGGGATCATCGGTGGCTGATTAACGTAGTTCAGCGCCATTTTTTCCTGCTCTTTCGGAATATGAATGCCACTTTCTGGTGTGCCTGACACTTCTGGTGATTGAGTCAGATCGACGCCATTCGCCGACCATGCAAAACTGCTCACGACAACGGCCATACCCGCTATCCAACGGCTTAATGTTCTTTTCAGGACAGGGTTTTTCATGATTTAGCTCCCGAACTCCATTTTAGTGTTATTTTAAAAACGTCCTCAGAACAGACATCAATACAACGACCACACGTTGTGCAATCTTTCGCCGTGATCTGTGCTGGGGCTTGTTTATCAAGAACCGGAACGCGCAAAACTTGCGGCTCAGGACAAACGTGGAAACAATCCATACAGCGGTTACACTGCTCTTTTTTATGGGCGGTCACGACTAAAGCCCCTTTACACCCCGCGACACCGTACAGTGCGCCGAGTGGGCATAAGTGACCACACCAACCATGTTCCACGACCAATAAATCGAATAAAAATAGTGCAATTAAAACTAAAGCGCCGCTACCAAAACCAAAAATCAAACTACGTCCCATCAGAGAAACGGGGTTAATCCATTCCCAAAGCAGCGTACCTGTTAATGCAGATCCCAGCAAAATAACACCCAGCAAAACATAACGGATGTAACGTGGGATCGTGGCGGATTGATTGAATTCGAATTTTCGACGTAGCCATGCCGCTGCATCCGTGACCGGATTCACAGGGCACACCCAACTACAGAAAACCCGTTTTCCTAACAGGGCATACACCCCGAAAACAATCCCTGCACCGATTAACGCGGAGATCCCCGGTAAGTAACCACTTGCTAAGCTTTCAAGAGTAATCAGCGGATCCGTCAATGGGATCGTATCCAGCAATAAGCTGCTACTGTAGTTGCCATGTAAGATCCACACACCAAACCATGGACCACTTAAAAACATGGCTAACACTAACAACTGACTGGTACGTCTTAATACCAACCATTTATGGCTTCCCCACCACCCTTTTTTCGCCAGAGCCTCACGTCCGGCATCGTGCTTACGATTTGCCATTGTTTCCCTCCAGCCAACCAAAACGGTAATGGTGACCTAATTCCCCTTTCGCCAGCGAACGTGGCAATACTTTAATTGCCGACTCCTCAAGCACACACGCTTGTTCGCATTTACCGCACCCCGTACAGTAATTACTGTTCACAGTCGGTAAGAAACGCGCGTGTTTACCCGTTCGGTGGTTTTGTTCAAGTTCCAGTGTGATAGCTTCGTCAATCACAGGGCAAACTCGGTAGCACACATCGCATCGTAACCCTTGAAAGTTCAAGCAGTTTTCTTGGTCGAGTAACACTGCCAGCCCCATACGTGCATCATTGATGGAGTCAATATCCTTATCCAACGCACCACTTGGGCACACTTTGGCACAAGGAATGTCTTCACACATTTCACACGGGTTTTCACGAGCAATAAAATACGGTGTACCGGCTGCCATGCCAGACGCCAATGTGGCGAGTTTCAACATATCGTAAGGACACGCTTGCACACATTGACCACAGCGCACACAGGCACTTGCAAAGGCACTTTCGTCTAAGGCACCCGGCGGGCGAAGATGCACTCCGCTCGCTCGGGAGGTTTGTTGCTGAAGCCCCAGTACCACACCAACAGCCGCCAGTCCACCCGCAGCGCGAGCAACATCACGCAAAAAACGGCGGCGACTATTCTGGGAACTCGGTTTCTGGGACATACGCAATTACACCTTTTCCACTTTAACTGCACATTTCTTGTAATCCGTCTCTTTCGATAGCGGATCCGTTGCATCCAGAGTGAGGTTATTCACTAACTGAGATGCATCGAAGAATGCCATATAAATCAAACCTTTCGGTGGACGGTTACGGCCACGAGTTTCCACGGTTGAGATCACTTCACCACGGCGAGAAAGCACTTTCACTTTATCTCCACGGCGCAAGTCTTTCGCTTTCGCATCCAGCGGGTTCATAAACACGACGGACTCAGGGAATGCACGGTGCAACTCAGGCACACGGCGAGTCATACTGCCGGTATGCCAATGCTCAAGGACACGCCCTGTGGATAGCCATAAATCGTATTCTGCATCTGGGACTTCTGCAGCGGGTTCAAATGGCAGTGCAAAAATTACCGCTTTACCATCTGGCTTGCCGTAGAATTGATAACCCTGTCCCGCTTTTACGTAAGGGTCATTACCTTCGCTGTAGCGCCATTGCGTTTCTTTACCATCCACAACTGGCCAGCGGATACCGCGAGCTTTGTGGTATGCATCGAAATCCGCTAAGTCATGACCATGACCGCGGCCGAAACTTGCATACTCTTCAAATAGCCCTTTTTGCAGGTAGAAGCCGAGTTCACGGGATTCATCATTCAGTTGGTCAGCAGCCAGTTCTGTAATCGGGAATTTGGTCACCGCCTCGTTAGCAAACAGAATGTCGTATAGCGTTTTTCCACGATATTCTGGTTTCTTCGCTAATAACTCTTCCGGCCAAACGTCTTCCGCTTTGAAGCGGCGAGAGAACAGTACCATCTGCATTAAGTCAGATTTAGCTTCCCCTGGTGCGGGCACTTGCTGACGCCAGAATTGTGTACGGCGCTCTGCGTTACCGAATGCCCCTTCTTTTTCTACCCACATCGCTGTCGGTAAAATCAGGTCAGCAGACAGTGCGCTGACAGTTGGGTATGGGTCTGAAACCACGATAAAATTACGTGGGTCACGCCAGCCCGGCATACGCTCTTCATTGATATTTGGGCCCGCCTGCATATTGTTATTGCACATCACCCAGTAGAAATTGAGCTTGCCATCTTTTAATGCGCGGTCTTGAGCAACAGCGTGTAATCCCACTTTTTCTGGAATAGTTCCCGCTGGTAATTTCCAAACGTTTTCCACTTTTTCACGGTGTTTTTCGTTGGTGACCACCATGTCGGCAGGTAAACGGTGAGAGAAAGTCCCCACTTCACGTGCAGTACCGCAGGCTGACGGCTGACCCGTTAAGGAGAACGGCCCACAACCTGGCTGAGAAATTTTACCGGTCAATAAGTGCAGGTTATACGCCAAGTTATTCGCCCAGACGCCACGAGTGTGCTGGTTGAAGCCCATTGTCCAGTAGGAAACCACTTTCACGTTAGGATCTGCATACAGCTTAGCTAACGCTTCTAACTGATCTTTCGGAACACCCGTCATTTCAGCGGTTTTATCGAGGGTATATTCCGCAACAAACGCTTTGTACTCTTCGAATGTCATTGGGTCAGACGCATCTGAACCTGGGTTCTTCGCCTTCTGCTCTAAAGGATGGGTTGGACGTAAACCATAACCAATATCAGTAACCCCACGACGTAAATTAACGTGTTTATCAAGGAAGTCCTGATTCACCGCATTGTTTTGAATAATGTAGTTAGCGATGTAGTTGAGGATCACTAAGTCTGATTGCGGCGTAAAGACAATGCCGTTATCCGCTAATTCGAAGCTACGGTGTTTAAATGTAGACAGTACAGCGACACGAACATCAGGGTTAGATAGACGACGGTTGGTGATACGCGACCATAAAATTGGGTGCATTTCCGCCATGTTCGAACCCCACAGCACGAAAGCATCTGCATGTTCGATATCATCGTAACAGCCCATCGGTTCATCCATACCAAAGGTACGCATAAAGCCGACAACCGCCGATGCCATACAGTGACGCGCATTTGGGTCTAAGTTGTTTGAACGGAAGCCACCTTTAAATAGTTTGGATGCGGCATAACCTTCCCAAACCGTCCACTGACCGGAACCAAACATTCCGATACCTTCAGGGCCTTTCTCTTTGAGGGTGGTTTTGACTTTCTCTTCCATCACATCAAAGGCTTTTTCCCATGTAATTGGGGTAAATTCACCGTTTTTATCGTACTCACCGTCTTTCATACGCAGGAGTGGTTGAGTTAAACGGTCTTTTCCGTACATGATTTTTGGTAGGAAATAGCCTTTAATGCAGTTCAAACCACGGTTAACAGGGGCTTCAGGGTCACCTTGGCTCGCGACGATACGCCCGTTTTGCGTTCCAACTAAGACCCCACAACCTGTACCGCAGAAACGGCAAGGTGCTTTATCCCATTTAATACTTTCTTGCTGACCAACCACTGCTTTCGCAATACTTGGTACGCCAACGCCTGCCGCCGCAGCAGCGGCCGCTATCGCATTGGCTTTCATAAAGCTACGACGACTGAGTTTCATACTTTTTCCTCACATTGCTCATCCTGCTGGTGATAAACCAGTGAAACATCCAATACACCATCGATATCACGAATAAAATCGATAGTATCTAAAAGCGTTTTACTGTCTTCCCCTTCCACAACCACAATTAACTTGCCATTTTCAGGGGAGGAAATAGCCACTTCGCAGTTAGGTTGTTTCGCTAATTTTTTGGTTACAGCGGAAATGCGTTCACTTTTGACTTGAACAATCAAACTGCAAACTTGCCAGTTATTGTGCATCTTCATGCTCCATGGTAATGGCTGATACAGGACATCCCGCGACACATGCGCCACAACCTGTACAACCCTGCATATCAATATTTGGCTGGTAAATACCGGCCAGTGATGGACGAAAGGCGATCACTTGAGGTTCACAACTGTCTTCACAACGGCGACATTCAATCGATTTGTACGCCAGACAGTGTTGCCCAATGGCAATCTTGATATTCCAAGGCTGGGTATTTTGAGGAAGGAATATAGGCTCAGGACAGGCCTCTGCACATGCATAACAGAATGTGCATTCACCACGCTGAAAATCGACCATGGGATAGCCACCAGGACCCGGTTGCAAAATTGCCGTTTCGCAACTCGCGATACACTGGTTACAACGCGTGCACTGTTCAATAAAATGTGCCTCACTACCACTCCATGGTGGTCGAATTACGGGTGCAGTATTACGCCAAGCCCCCGTTAAAACTCCCCGACGAGTGATATCAACCATGTTTATTTCCTTTACATTGCCCAACCAAAAATTGCTAAAAGAGACTGATAAACCGCACTTTTTATATGATTATTTATAGTCGATATTAATTAGCTAACTATCAAAAATACATACTACCTAGTAGGTAAACTAACTTTTTGCATTCTTATAAAGAAAATAGCCATTCTTTGACGTTTCACATCAAAAACACAGTATAAATATTGAGAAATGCAGATATAAGGTCGTTTTATAATTATTCATTAACATTTCATAAATATGAAATACGAATTTAAACCTTATTTTTAATAGTCAAATTTATAATTAATGAAAACATATACCACTAAAGTAGTATATCATGAGCACTTTTACAAAAAACTATATTTACTTTTTTTGATTTTACGCACGTTTTAATTTAAAAATTAACCAATTTATTTATTCATCATATTGGTAAAAATACAATTTACCATAAATATCATTAAGATAATAAAAAAACCAAAAGAAAATGATAATCATTACTATTTGATGATTGAATCCATATTATTTTTTAAAAATTAAAATTTAATATTTTTTTATTTAGTCAATTTTCTCCATTTTTATTATTTTCCATCGATTAAAAAGTAAACTCATTTTAATTATTGATCAAAGACAATATTTTTTGTGTGGTTTTTTGCTAATTATATAAGTTGGCAATTGTCTGATAGCAATAGTGCGATTGTTATCAAATATAAAAATAAATACAGCTAATGGGATGGCTGGCTGAAAAACACTCGAGGCCCTTATGGCAAAGATAAGAAATAATGCACTGCATTTACTGAGTGTGTTTGTAGGGATATTTCTATTTACCTCTGTACAGGCACAAACTCCAACAACAGATTCCACATCAACCATCAACGCTCGAAACGAAACGTTTGAAGCGGCGCACCCTGATCAATACCATTCATGGCGAGCAACTTCAGAACAATCACAACGAGAAGATGCACTGGATGAAGATCCTCGCCTTGTCATCTTATGGGCAGGGTATCCATTCTCTCGTGACTACAATAAACCTCGTGGTCACGCCTACGCGATTATCGATGTTCGTGAAACACTGCGAACAGGTGCGCCCAAAAATGCTGAAGACGGTCCTCTTCCTATGGCGTGTTGGAGCTGTAAAAGCCCTGACGTTGCTCGATTAATTCAGGAACATGGGGAAGATGGCTACTTCAAAGGCAAATGGGCAAAAGGCGGCCCTGAAGTTGTCAACGTATTGGGTTGTGCGGATTGCCACAAAACAGACTCCCCTGAGTTTGCCAAAGGTAAGCCTGAACTCACTCTATCTCGCCCGTACGCTGAGCGTGCCATGGAAGTCATTGGCAAACCATTCGATAAAGCGAGCCGCTTCGACCAACAATCTATGGTGTGCGGTCAATGCCACGTTGAATACTATTTTTCTGGCGAAACCAAATCGGTGAAATTCCCTTGGGATAACGGCACCAAAGTCGAAGATATGGAAGTGTACTACGACAATATTGGGTTCTCTGACTGGACAAACTCCCTATCTAAAACCCCAATGATTAAAGCCCAACACCCTGAATATGAAACTTGGAGCGCGGGTATCCACGGCAAAAACAATGTGACCTGTATCGACTGTCATATGCCGAAACTGCAAAACGAAAAAGGGGAACTGTATACCAGTCATAAAATCGGCAATCCGTTCGATAACTTCGAACAGACTTGCAGCAGTTGCCACACACAAAGCAAAGAGCAGCTGCAAAGCGTCGTTGCTGAGCGTAAAAAAGCTATCCAAGAGATGAAAATCAAAGTGGAAGATCAGTTAGTGCGCGCTCACTTTGAAGCTAAAGCAGCTTGGGATGCGGGTGCAACCGATGCTGAAATGAAAGATATCCTCGCAGATATCCGTCATGCACAGTGGCGTTGGGATTTATCTATCGCGTCACACGGTATCCACATGCATGCCCCAGATGAAGGGTTACGTATGCTGGGTGGTGCAATGGATAAAGCTGCAGATGCCCGTGCCAAACTGGCCCGTTTACTGGGTTCAAAAGGCATTACGCATGAAATAGCAATCCCGGATATCTCCACTAAAGATAAAGCGCAGCAAGCCATCGGCTTGGATATGCAGAAAATTAATGCTGAAAAACAAGAGTTTTTAAAGACTGTGGTACCTGAATGGGATGCACAGGCACGTAAAAACGACCTGTTAGCCAAATAACCACTCACCCCAGTTCACTGGGGTGCGATAACCAATGGAGTGAATATGAGCGTACTACGTTCGTTATTAACTGCTGGGGTGCTGGCGTCAGGCTTGTTATGGGCAATATCCGCGTCGGCAACACCACAAATGGCTGAAGAAGCTAGCAAAGACGGTCGTTGGCAAGTTACGCAGCAGCGTAATCCAGACAATGCTTGCCTTGATTGCCATAAACCCGATAAAGAAGGGATGCATGGCACCCATGCTGAGGTCATCAACCCGAATAATAATTTGCCAGTGACGTGTACCAATTGTCATGGTAAACCGGGCCCAAATCACCGTGAAGGCATTAAAGATGTCATGCGGTTTAATGACCCGATGTACAGTGTGGAACAACAAAATAGCGTCTGTCTATCTTGCCACTTACCTGAACAGCTGCAAAAAGCATTTTGGCCACACGATGTTCACGTGGCCAAAGTGGCTTGTGCGAGTTGTCATGACCTCCATCCTAAGCAAGACACCATGAAAGTGCTGAATGATAAAGGTAAGGTCAAAATCTGTGTAGATTGTCACTCAGATCAGCGAGATAACCCGAACTTTAACCCAGCTGCGGTGAATGTTCTTAAGGAGCAGCCATGAGTTGTTCTCGTCGTCAATTCATTATCTATTCGGGCGCACTGGCGGCGGTAGGCGGTGTGGCGGGGCATTCCCTCGCCAATACCATGAAAGTTGACGGGGTGCGGTATGGCATGATCCACGATGAAACACTGTGTATCGGCTGTACCGCCTGTATGGATGCATGTCGGGAAGTCAACCAAGTTCCTGAAGGCGTATCACGCCTAACGATTATTCGTAGTGAACCTATCGGTCAATTCCCTGACGTCAAATATCGGTTCTTCCGTCACTCTTGCCAACATTGCGAACATGCCCCTTGTGTCGATGTATGCCCTACAGGGGCTTCATTCATTGATAAAACCACGGGGATTGTGGATGTAAACCCCGATCTGTGCGTTGGCTGTCAATACTGTATTGCCGCCTGCCCTTACCGCGTCAGATTTATTCATCCCATCAGCAAAACCGCCGATAAATGCGACTTTTGCCGTAAAACCAATCTCAAAAAAGGGAAACAACCGGCTTGCGTCGAAGCATGCCCAACCAAAGCGCTGGTGTTTGGTAATTTAGATGATCCAAACAGTGCGGTATCGCTAATGCTGGATGAAAAACCGACCTATCGATTCAAAATTGCTCTGGGAACGAAACCCAAAATGTACCGAGTTCCCTTTAAATATGGGGAGGTTAGCCAATGACAACCACTTCAGCTTTTCATTTTGAGTCGTTAGTCTGGGACTGGCCTATCGCTGTTTACCTGTTTTTGATTGGTATCTCTGCGGGGTTAGTGGTTCTGGCAGTATTGATGCGCCAATATGTACCCAATGCTGCCGCCAGCAATAGCACCATCATGCGTACCACGCTAATTTTAGCACCGACCACCATTATTCTCGGTTTACTGATCCTCATTTTCCACTTAACTCGTCCATGGACGTTCTGGAAATTGATGTTTCACTACAGCCCAACCTCAGTGATGTCCATGGGGGTGATGCTGTTCCAAGTTTACATGGCAGTGTTAGTGGTTTGGCTGGCTAAAATTTATGAGCAGGAACTCATCCAACTGCAACAAAAATGGCTACCAAAGCTAACGATGGTGCCTCGCGTTTTAGGTTGGCTAAGTCGCATCATGCGCGGGTTAGATA
The DNA here is from genome assembly GCF_020271745.1 of Providencia alcalifaciens. Lineage (NCBI taxonomy): Bacteria > Pseudomonadati > Pseudomonadota > Gammaproteobacteria > Enterobacterales > Morganellaceae > Providencia > Providencia alcalifaciens. The sequence goes on from NZ_CP084296.1 coordinate 229,929, forward strand.
TTGCTATGCTAGTCTTAGCAGTATTACTGGGAGCTTATACGGGATTCTTGTTATCGGCCCTCAAATCCTATCCGTTCTTGAACAACCCAATATTACCGGCTTTATTCCTCTTTTCGGGAATTTCGTCGGGACTGGCGGTGAGTTTACTGGCGGTAGTCCTGCGCTATCGCAAAAATGTTCATAACCCTGAAACGGTCTTTTTACACCGCGTAGAAAGCTTCGTCGTCTGGTTAGAGATATTTTTGCTAGCCGCATTCTTTGTGGGGTTAGCGCTCGGTGATGATGGCAAACTGCGTTCGTTAATTGCGGCATTAGGCGGCGGTTTCTGGACGTGGTGGTTCTGGCTTGGCGTCGTGGGGATTGGATTTGTTATTCCCCTTGCGTTGAAAAAATGGCAACAACAAGGTAGCCAAGCTTTTCGAGTTATTGTGGTCAGTGGCGCGAGCTTAATTGGCGTGTTTTTCCTGCGTTTTTTTGTCCTGTACGCAGGACAACTGACCGTCGCATAACCGACTTAGAATAAAGGTGATACTTGGAAATTTTCCTTCCCGAAATAGGGTTTATCAGCTTGCTACTGGCGCTGTGTATCACCGGCTATCATACCCTATTGGGGTTTATTGGCGTTTTCAGGCACGTCCCGAGGCAAATGTCTCAGGGCGTGCTCTGGACGTCTTTGCAATTTATTTTTTTATTAACCGCGTTTCTCTGTTTAACCGCCAGCTTTGTTTTCAGTGATTTTTCCGTTATTTATGTGGCCCAGCATAGCCACAGTTTATCCCCCCTTGTTATCAAAATTGCAGCTGTCTGGGGAGGACACGAGGGTTCACTGCTCCTGTGGGTGCTATTTTTCTCCGGCTGGAGTGCGTTATTTGCCTGGCGTTATCGCCGCCAAAATAGTCCCTTTTTCCCTTTAACGTTGTGTGTACTGGCTGCTATTTGCACCGTGTTATTGCTGTTTGTTGTGTTCTATTCCAACCCGTTTGAACGCCTGTTTCCGCCTGCAATTGAAGGCCGCGATCTCAATCCGATGCTGCAACATTGGGGGCTCATTTTACACCCTCCACTACTTTACCTTGGTTACAGCGGATTGATGCTAGTGGCAGCAGTAGTGCTTGCGTCATTAATTGCGACACCTACCCTACTTCACGAAAATTCCAGTCAGCCGATTGCTCAATTGTGTTGGCGCTTTGCGGTGCCAAGTTGGTACATACTTACTAGCGGTATCATCCTCGGTTCCTGGTGGGCATACAGTGAATTGGGTTGGGGAGGATGGTGGTTTTGGGATCCGGTTGAAAATGCATCCTTACTTCCTTGGCTTTCTGCCACGGCATTACTGCACAGTTTATCTATCACTCGTCGAACAGGACTGTATCGCCATTGGAGTCTGTTACTGGCGATTATCACGTTAATTTTAGCGCTGCTCGGTACACTGATTGTCCGCTCTGGGATCTTAGTGTCCGTTCATGCGTTCGCCTTAGATAACGTGCGTGCTGTTCCACTATTTTTGCTATTTAGCGTTTTAAGCCTTGGTGCTCTGTTTATTTATGGTTGGAAGGCAAAATTCCCCCCTCAAGAACCCCGGCGCAAAACATCACAAGAAATCTATTTATTACTGACATTGATTTTGTTTACCGTGGTTCTATGTATCGTACTAACTGGCACGTTATATCCGATGCTCTATGGCCTATTAGGATTAGGTAAGATCTCAGTAGGCGCCCCCTATTTCAATCAGACGTTATTGCCATTTGGTCTGTTTATGCTGGTGGTGATGGCCCTTGTCACGCTCAAATATCGCGATATTGCCAAAAAAGATAATCACAAGCCACTTCAACGGCTGTTAATTATTTTACAGCAGAAATTCCCTGCCATTATCGCTCACGCAGGGGTTGTTCTGTTCGCCATGGGGATCGCCCTTTCCTCAACACAGAAAGCAGAAATCAGCCAAAATATCGCCGTCGGGCAATCTATCTCAGTTGGCGGATATCAATTCCAATTTCAGCAATTACAACTGGCAGCTGAATCCAACTACACCACCGAAAAAGCGCTGATCCATGTCAGCAAAAACGTAGACCAAAACTCAAAAAATGGCTTTGATATTGTGACTGAGCGCCGCCTATATATGGCTCGCCAGCAACTGATGATAGAGCCGGGGATCCACTGGGGATGGTTGCGTTCTTGGTATGTAGTGCTGGGAGAAAAAACGGGCCCTGAACGCTATGCGATGCGTTTTTATGTGCAAGAAGGCATTCAATGGATTTGGGGTGGTGGATTTGTGATGTGCTTAGGTGCGCTGATAAGTTGGTTTAGGGGGCGGAAACATGATTAAAAAAATCGTTACGCTACTCCTACTGCTGTGCTCCTTGAATGCGCACGCCCAAATTGTGGATACATGGGTATTTAACTCCAATGAGGAGCAAGAGTTATCCTTGCAGATTGCTTCACAGCTACGTTGCCCGCAATGTCAAAACCAAAACTTGTTGGAATCCAATGCGCCTACGGCAGTCAGCATGCGCCATCAAGTCTTTAAAATGGTCTCTGAAGGAAAAAGCGAATCTCAGATTAAACACTATATGACCGAGCGTTATGGTGACTTTGTTTTATATAATCCCCCATTAACGCTTAGCACCCTACTATTATGGTTACTTCCCGTATTTGCTGGTCTTTGTATTATCTTTATTTTATGGAAAACATTAAAAATAAAAAATAGAATTAATCAGCGAGTTATATTATTAGACTCCGCTATTCCATTAATAGAAAAATGCAACCAAGATCACTCTGACATCCAGTTATTACCGACTATCAATAATGAAAAAATATTTCACTATTCTCATTGGAATAAAATAAGTAACACCCTTATTGCCATCATAATCTGCATTATGATAGCGGGCTATTTTTTATTACCGCGATTCCAGTCCACTCTTGACTTGTATCAAAGACAAAATGACCCCATTTTACTTTTTACACCACTGGAGCGTGAAACGCAGGATCTACAACGTTTACAAGCAGATATCCGTCAATCCCCTGAAAATAGTGAGCTTTGGGCTGTTTTAGGTGAATACTATCTTTATCAAAATAGCTATGAAAATGCCTTAATTGCCTATGGCTACGCACTCAAATATCGCGGAGAGAATGCGCAACTCTATGCTGCAATCGCCACCGTGATGTATTATCAAGCAGGACAAGTGGTTACAAATGATACACAGAAAATGATAGACAAATCATTAAGTCTAGATAAGAATGAAGTCACCGCATTGATGTTATTAGCCTCGGATGCCTTTATCAATGCCAACTATACAACGGCGATTAATATCTGGCAAAATTTACTCGATAGTAATAATCCAAGAGTTAATCGCGCTCAAATTATTGAAGCCATTCACATGGCTAAATTAATGGAAAATAGAGGAAAACAGTGAATAAAAATAATAAAGGCTCCTGAACCTTTATTACCTCGTGGTATCCATAATTTATAAAAACAATAATATGTTTATTTATTAAATATAATAGTCTAGAAAAATATCATGACGAATAAGATGCTTTCTATCTTAGTGATTATTCTTATCGCAGGAGGATCATTCCTTGCGGGAGTAATAGCTAACTACACACCTGATTTAGATGTTATCAAGAAATCAGAACGGGCAGTGGAAGACCTGTTAAACTTTCCTAAAACCGTCGAGTTTAAAGATGTGAAATACCATGTCATCAGAGAGACCTCTGACCGTGGTACACTAGGCTACGTTTGTGGTCAAGTTCTGGTATTTGATGCAAAAAATAGCTATACCTACAAACGTTTTATGGTGAAAACATACCAAAATGAAGATGGTAGAAATATCGTTTCTATTGCCCTATTGGATAGAGATGAAATGGAATTTCCGCTCGAAGAGTTTAATCACTTGTGGCGTAAAAATTGCCAGAATAGATAATTATACTTGATTAAATATTATCTATTCCCCACGAAATTAATTATTTTTCTCTGCGCCTTATTTACAGCAACATGAAGGCTTGCCTGTTAATTCAGCTTCTTGGATTGGCGGGCATTTCACTGTGCCATAGGAAAAAAAACGCAACAATCCCCTTCTAATGGCTTTAATAATACACCGCAACCTGTACATTCATAAAACCACCGACAAGTATTGGTTGGTATCTTTTCCATTTTCGAACACTCACATTCTATGTACGTAGTTTCAGACATCAATTCAATTTTGGCTTGATTCATTTGATCCCCGATAGACTATTTCTGAATAAATAATTCTGCTCATCCTACACAATTATGTTGTCCTTCTCCTTGCGTCAAATTAGGTTCCCACACAAAATAAAAATACGGTTCCAATAGCATTTCCCGCAAGGTTGATATACAGTTTTGCACTTTTTTCAAAGCACCCTAGATTTTGGAGGCGAAATGTTTATTGGTTTTGACTACGGAACATCTAACTGCTCCGTCGCAATCATGAAAGATGGAAAACCGCAATTGTTACCCCTTGAAGGCAGTAATTTTTATATTCCATCAACTTTGTGTGCGCCAACAAGAGAATCAGTTTCAGAGCACTTATTTCGCCATCTGAATATTTCTCCGACGGACTCAGTAGGCCAGCAAATCCTCCGTCGCTCCATGGCGTTTAATCAGGATGAAGGCATTGAATTAGAGCCGGAAGATATTGTTTTCGGGCAAGCTGCACTGGACTTATATTTAAGCGACCCTCGTGATGTCTACTATGTAAAATCACCCAAATCTTTTTTAGGTGCGTCAGGCTTACACGAAACTCAAGTGAGCTTCTTCGAAGATTTAGTGTGCGCCATGATGGCAAATATCAAGCATACCGCCGAAGCAAGTACCCAGCAAACCATCACTGACACCGTGATTGGTCGCCCAATTAACTTCCATGGACGTGGTGGTGAACTTGCTAACCAGCAAGCGGAAGCTATCTTATTAAAAGCCGCTAAACGTGCTGGATTTCAGAATATTGCGTTCCAGTTTGAGCCGGTTGCCGCAGGGTTAGAGTATGAATCCACCCTCACAAAAGATAAAACCATCCTAGTCGTCGATATTGGGGGGGGAACCACTGACTGTTCACTGATCCAAATGGGACCCAGTTACAAAGACAGCCACGACCGCACTAACTCTTTGTTAGCACATACAGGTCAACGTGTTGGCGGAAACGATCTGGATATTTTCATCGCCTTAAAACAGCTAATGCAGCTCTTTGGTATGGAAAGCCAATATCAATCGGGGATAAAAATGCCTCTGTTGCAGTTTTGGAATCCGATTGCCATTAACAATGTGGAAGCGCAAAAAGAGTTTTATTCTCGCGCTAACCTCAATGCATTAACCCGCTTACAGCAAGATGCTCAAGAACCAGCCCTGCTCGCACGTTTGCTCGAGGTTTATCACCAAACGCTGGGTTACAGTATTGTACGCAAAGCGGAAGAGGCGAAAATCGCGCTCTCTGACGAACAAAATTACTTAGCGAAAATTGCATTATCAAAAGAGCTGCTTGAAGTGAATATTGGACGTAATCAATTGATTGATGCGATTGAATCACCAAAAAGCAAAATGATTGAGTTGGTGAAAGAAGCCGTTGTACAAGGCGGGGTTCAACCAGATGCTATTTTTGTCACTGGCGGTAGCGCCCGCTCGCCTATCTTACATCAAGCGATTCAAGAACAACTGCCGAACATCCCCATTGTTCGTGGTGATGATTTTGGCTCGGTTACCGCGGGGTTAGCCCGCTGGGCGCAAACCTGCTTTAAATAATCGCGTTCCCAATGCCGTTCACTCGGCATTGGTTTTTCTATTCCTTCCCATGAGTACTTTCAGCTACTCCTCGAGCAATCGCCCTTCTTTTAAATAACTGATTTTATTTGCCATTAACTGAGCTTCATCTTCACTGTGGGTCACCAACAACGCTGTTTGCCCAGCCGCGCGTAAAATATCCCGCACTTCTTGCCCTAAGCGTTTTCGGCTATCAGGATCAAGGCTAGAAAGCGGTTCATCCAATAACAGCACCGCTGGCTGCGGCGCTAACGCTCGCGCTAATGCAATGCGCTGCTGCTGACCACCCGACATTTCATGAGGATAGCGTTCCGCTAAACCACTCAATTCAACCAATGTTAATAGCTGCTGGACACGAGTGTATTGCTGCTCTTTAGGCTGTTTTCTTAACCCAAATGCCACGTTCTGCGCCGCCGTTAAATGAGGGAACAATGCATAATCTTGGAAAACCATACCAACATTACGCTGTTCAGGTGGTAGGTGACGATTTGGGCCTGCAACACAGCGCCCCCCCACGTAAATGGTTCCTTGCTCTACCTGTTCAAACCCAGCAATCGCTCTCAATGCAGTGGTTTTTCCGCATCCCGAAGCGCCAAGTAAACAACCAATTTCCCCTGCATCAATATGCAAAGAGAAACCATTAAGCACATGGTTACGTTGATGTTTATTGCCATAAGAAACATGGACATTGTCAAGAACTAAGGTTGAATCTGACACCGAAGACATTCCTTAACATAATCAATTTTATTAAGATGATTGTTTTTATTGAGACGACCGTTTTGATTGAGATGAAGTCAGCTGGCTGCGCGCTAGAAGGATCACAGGCAATGTCCCTGCTAGCACAATTAATAATGCTGCAATCGCACCTTCTTCATAGGTTCCTCGTGCTGCCTCTGCATACAACGAGGTTGCCAACGTCTCAAAATTCACTGGACGTAACAGTAATGTGGTCGGCAACTCTTTCATCGCATCCGCAAAGACCAATAATGCACTGGTGACGAGAGCCGGACGTAATAGCGGAAGGTGCACGCGAAAGAACGTTCGTAGCTCGCTTTCCCCTAGCAGCCTTGAGGCTTGTTCCATGCTCGGAGGAATGCGGGTTAACCCAGCATCAATCGCCCCAATGGAGATAGCCATAAATCGAATTGAGCAACAAATGACCAATAAAATTCCCGTTGATAACAGTGGTAATCCTCTAAAATCCAATAGCTCAGCCAGAAAATTATCCAGCGCCATACCCGGAGTTAACAAGCCTATCGCCAACACCGTTCCGGGCACGGCATAACCCAGAGAAGCAATTTTCATCAAGGTGCGTCGCCATTCTTGAGATGAACCGGAAATCGCGCTCGCTCTTGCATACCAAGCCACGACAATACTCACCAACGTCACGACGACGGTAACACCCGCCGCCAGTAATAATGAGTTTTGCAATGACTGCAACAAGCTGCTTGAGATTGTCATGCTGTCACTGATGCGTTTAAGGCTTTCCCACCCTAAAAAAAGTGCCGGTGCTAAAAAACCTAACACAACAGGTAGCGCGGTGACACATGTGGCTAATATGGCTCGCCACCCGACCAAGCGCGATGGCAAGATCCCGCGCATTTGCCGCCCAGTACTGTAACGTTGATTTTTTCGACCGTAATATTCTAATGCTAGCAGTAAGATAATCACGGTTAACATCGAGCACGCAATTTGCGCCGCAGCGGGCAGATCAGAGCGAGTCACCCATGTGGTGTACACCGTCACAGTCAATGTATTCACACCTAAAAATTCCGATGCACCGATATCATTGAGGGTTTCCAGCAGAGCGAGGCTAGTACCCACCACTAAGGCAGGTCGCGCCATCGGTAGCGCCACTCGGAAAAATGTTCCCGTGGAACTGAGCCCAAGAGTTCGAGCAGCTTCCAGCAAATGTGCTGGTTGGCTCATAAACATGGCTCGCATGGTTAAGTAAACATAGGGATAAAGCACCAAACCAAGCAACAAAATGGCACCCGTCATCGAGCGGAGATCAGGAAGGCGGAATTGGCGCGGTGTGTCGTACCCCAACAAGCTACGAATAAATTCTTGAATCGGCCCAATAGGATGCAGTAAATCTAGCCATGCAAACGCCACAATGTAGGTTGGCATCGCAAGGGGCAGTAGTAGCGCCCAGCTAAACAGCTTTCGACCCGGGAAATCAAACGCTGTCACCAACCATGCACACCCCGCGCCAATGGTCATCACCATGGCACCAACACCCAGCAGTAAAATTAAGGTATTTAAGGTGGCATCGGGAAGCACATAGCGCATCAAATGTTCCCAATGGCTGAATCCTGAGCTTGCTGCCAGACCTAATAAAAACAACAAAGGGGTCAGAACGCCAAGCGTAATGACCACCACAGAAAGAGTTAATGGCGAGAAACCAACGCGCGGCAACCCGAAAGCCCCGCGCGTAGAGGTTAAGCCAGTTTTATTGATCGAATCCAACTTTATCTACCAACTGACTCGCTTGTTTACGGTATTTCACAATCTCGGTAAGTGGAAGGGTATCCACATTGATTTCACCAATCGCGTTATTGATAGTGGCATCCAGTGGAACACCTTTGCGAATTGGATATTCATAGTTTGCTTGAGCGTACAGTTGCTGTGCAGGAACAGAAACCAGATATTCCATCAGTTTAACCGCTTGCTCTTTGTGTGGTGCGTTACGCGAAACTGCTGCACCAGTAATGTTGACGTGCGTACCGCCATTGGTAAAGGTTGGCTGAACCACTTTGATAGCATCCCCCCATTTACGCGCGTCAGTGCCCTCTTTGGCATTTTTCATGTGACCCACATAATAAGAGTTCGCTAAACCAACATCGCAGATACCGCCAAGAATATCACGAGCGACATCGCGATCACCGCCCGTCGCTTTACGCGCTAAGTTAGCTTTCACGCCGCGTAACCATGCTTCCGTTTTCGCTTCGCCGTCGTGGGCAATCATTGCTGCCACTAACGCCGTGTTATACGGGTGTTGACCTGCGCGGATACAAATTTTGTCTTTCCATTTTGGATCGGCTAAATCTTCATAAGTGATGCTAGTTAGCGGTAAATCTTTTTCGGCATACAACACTCGAGCGCGCATAGATAAACCAAACCATTGATTATCTTTATCGCGTAATGAAGCAGGAATAGCATCCGTTAATACTTTTGAATCAACAGGCTGCGTAACACCTGCTTCAACTAGATCGATGAGGTTCCCAGCGTCTACCGTCATTAATAAATCTGCCGGGGAGTTTTTACCTTCCGCTTTGACGCGCTCTAGCATGCCGTCTTTGACATAGACTGTGTTGACGTCAATGGCAGTTTCTTTGGTAAAAGCATCCAGAAGTGGCTGAATCAGTCCCGGTTCACGAGTGGTGTATAACGTTAGGGAATCCTTTGCCATAGCAGGCAGTGCGCAGGTAACAATAAGCGATGAGGCCAACGTAATTAAACGCGTTTTATTACGTAAAAAATACATTTTTTTCAACATGTTGCTATCTTCTCCAAGGTGAAGTGATGCTTAAACTAGTACATTGAGTATTTTTAACTGGTCTAAAAAAGTATATTGATAATCAATCTCGTTTGCAAATTGTTTTCATCGGTTAATAATATGCATTAATGACTATTAAAATTTACTGATGTTTTATTATTTGGTATTTATTTTTTTGTGAAGGATTTTTTGTGGATAGCCTGCCATTCAATGCCTTTTGAATGGCAGCTCGCATTATCAAAATGACAATGACGGCTTTATTCCACAATAGTATTAATGAGTTAGCATCTCAGTGATGGGGAAATGATAAAAGATCCAGCGCTACATACGGATCAATAGGATTTCCGCCAAGTATATTGAATCTTTATTAAAAACAAAAAAAGCTCAAAATATTTCTTCTTGAGCCTTTTCATCTATCTAATTCATTCACTAATCATACATAAATGTCACGCCAATCACGGACTGCACTTTCCCTGCGGTCACCTGACCTTGGGTTCTTGAATATCGCGCACTTAACCCTAAGTTCACTGCCGACGTTCCTACTCGACCTAACTGGACATTTTGATTTGCTGGAATCGCGTTACCATTACTAACCATCTGGATCCCTACCCCTTTTGCGGCGTTAGCGCCTGAGAGTGTATTCGCAAAAATGTTACTGCTAGTATCCGTTGTCCCCGTTAAATAATAGGAGATATTTTGGCTCGAAGCGCAATAGATAGATAACGGTACCGGCTGAGCATTTCCCGGATATTCCGGTAAGTTGACCACCACATTACGCGAAGAAATATCACAACCACCAATAGGTACCACAACATCATTGTTGGCATACAAATTCCATGTAAAGGTCGATGTATTGACGTTACCGCCCCCCACGATGTTAGAACCAACTTGGTACATTACCAATGTTGCAAAGTGGGTTCCTCGGTTAATCACTACACCACCCGCCGCAGAAATGGGGGTTAAATACAATTGAGTATTCCATGCTGTGTAATTGCCCAATGGAAAATCTTGCTGGTGAGTTGCGTTAGTCAAAGGGAACGTATAGCTTGAGCCATAATATCGTAATGAGCCTCGAAAGTTATTCAATACCCCACCATAAGCGGAACCACGGATCATATTCACTTGGTCACGTCGCGCTGATGGGTCATCGTTCTTACAAAATATTGAATTCGACAAATCGACCACTAAGTTTTGACCTAATTGAACACTTGGCTGCAAATTAACATACGCATTGGCGGTCACTGGGCTTTGTGTGTAGCTTAAAACGTTTCCTGTTGAGTCGTAACAGGTAAAAGCATACGCCGAAGAAACCCCGACAAAATAGATAAATGAGTTAACAAAGATTAATTTAACTAGCTGTTTTATATTCATAATATTGCTCACAGATACGTGTAGGTGACATCAATTGCCGCTTGAATGGAGCCTTGTGTCGCCCCGCCTCTCACCGATATTGCCCTTACCTGTAAAGGAAAACTGGTTGAAAGCGTTGCATCGCTGACTGGCATGCGTTTTTGTGCGCCGTTATTTAAATTATTGCCCGATGAATCTTGAAGTTGTAGCTGGATATTGCCTGCCGTACCTTGGTTTTTGTAGTATCCCACCGAATCAGCGACACCTTTAAAGGTCGCCATGACCACCGATGTACCAACAGGGCAATTGGTCAAATCCAGCGACACAGTATGCCAATCCGATGCCGACCCCGGTGAGGTCAAATTGAACGTGTAAAGATCACCCAGATCCACATTGGCCGTCTTGGTTGATACCGTACAAGGTTTCGCAACAACGCTCCCATTGACCGTTACTATTACGTCAGCCGCATGTATGGAGGTTATTGATGAAGATAACAGCCCCAAAATTAAAGCTGTCATCATTGTTGATTTATACGCCATTCATCGCATCCTCTATTTACTGAAATTCGAGCGTAAATGTGGCAGTTGCTCGAATATGCCCTGCCGTAACGGGCAATTTTGACGCCATTAAACGTGCATTGAAATTGAGCGTATTGGCTTTTCCTGCCACTAAAGGCGTCCATGCAATATTATTTGAGTCCGCATTGAGGACTAATGGATCTTTAGCGCTGTCTAAAATCTGAATACCTGCCCCTGTCGCATTTGCGCTACCGGGTTCTAATGCCAGCAAGGTTTTGTTACTCGAGTCTACTATACCGACAAACCCGACTTTGACTGCCGTTACCGCAGAACCGCAAGGTGTTAGCTCAATACGAAACGGCACCGTTGGTGTCACTTCCCCCACTGAGTGCAGCTGTTTCACCGCATTCAGTAGCAAATCCACCACTTGGCTTTGTGAACCAGGAGCCACGGCACAAGTGTTATCTCGTACATTGCCTTTAATATTAATGGTGCTGTCGGCCGCCAATACATTGGAACATAAGCACAAAGAGGTCAGTATTGAGGCAAAAAAAATATTCGATTTATCAAACACTATGAGCTCCTTAGAGGCACTCGGCACTATACTTGCTGAGGATTTGATACTGGCTTTCTGCTGGCAGTGTGTAATTGACCTTACACTGAGCATCCCCCCCATTCCCCCAACGTGCGATTAATTGTCCGGTTAGCGGCAACCCTGTTAAGTAAACTTGCCCATCTTCCGCCACAATATTGCCACCATTATTTTCGCCGGATGAGACCACCGAACCGAATGGCACTGGTTTTCCATGGCGAGTTAACGTCATCAAAACTTTGATCCCAACTTTCGGTTGGAAATCAGCGCGAACTACAGCACCACGAGTTGGCACCACATTCATGACCGGATCATCCAAATCCACGTTGTTCGCTAACGTATTGGTGTTCAAAGCAATACGGTTTTCACGATATTCAGTGGCATAAGGTAATACCGCATAGCCCCGCCAATCAGTTTCAACCCCAGTTTGGTTTTCAACTTTTACATGCCCTGCACCCGGCGCTTTCACTAATACCACGGTATCGTTCATTGGCTGGCTCAGCGTTAATCCATTTTCATGCGCTAAGACGCCCCCACTCACACCGTAGTAAATTTGGCGAATGTTATCGGCGTAGCTATAACCGACGTTGGCATTTCCATAAGCCCCACGATAGTTCAGTGACGTATAGCCTGTCTCCGAAGAGTTGCCTTGCCCACCACCTGCATACCCAGCTTGAACGCTATAACTTAAGTTATTGTCTTCCAATAATGTTCCGTATAAACCTGCCGTGTTGTTCACACGACCTTTGAGATCGTGTGAAACATTGTAACTTGCGCTGGCATTACGCCAGATAGACTGACTATCCGAACGTAACCACTGGCTAAAGGGAATATTAACGTTCAATGCCAGCATTTGGTCGTTGCCATCCTGCCATGAGTTTTTGGACAGACTGTAACTTAATCCCCAGCTAATCCCTTTAATCAGCGTGTTAATTCCTACCTGTAATTGCTTATCCGCTTTACTGGTATTCCAATATGTTTCATGACTTCCCGTTACATACATCGTGGATTGCTCACCCAACTGCTGAGTTAGGGTTAACTGGATTTTTTCGCGTTTGTTATAGGCTAAGTTGTAATAGTCAGAAAACTTAGGAGTTACTTGGATAATGCCGTCTTGCGTCGCAAGGTTATACCCAGACATCCGCTTGTAAGTCGTATCCGAAAATGAGTAGTAACCCTTTGTTGAATATCGATAGCCCGCCAGCTGAATAATCGTCCCCGTTTCATTCAGAGACTTGTTATATAAGAAACGAATTGACTGGCCTTGATGGTTGCTGTCATCTGGCAGCTTGGCATTGGCATGGGTAATATCGATAGATAACGCCCCAAAGATACCGATGTTTTTACCCACCCCAGCGTTAAAAGCTTGGTAGCGATTGGCTAACTGAGTTCCACCATAGAGCGTCCAGCCATATGACAAACCGTGCAGTAACGTCGTTTGTAAGAATGTCGGTTTTTCCTGATTACTACTTCCCGAACGGTAATCCCCTACTGTTACAGCATATTGAGTATGCCCTTCACGTTGGAGTAACGGAACGGATGAATACGGCACGGTAAAGCTCTGTACGGATCCATCTGCTTCCGTGATCGTCACATGCAAATCACCACTATTCCCCGCAGAATAGAGATCGTTAATCACAAACGGTCCCGGGGGGAATGTGTTGCGATAGATCTCATAACCATTTTGCTTAATAGAGACATCCGCTGTGCCACGAGCAACCCCTCGGATCACGGGCGCAAATCCTTTTTGGCTTTCAGGCAACATATTGTCGTCCGAGGCTAATTGAATACCTCGGAAGTTAACACTATCGAAAATTTCCCCCGGAGTGTAGCTATCACCCAGTGTTAAACGAGAGCGGATCACATTGATGCCGCGCTCTAAATAGGTATTAATATGTTCCCAGCGAGTTTCGCTATTTGCTGTGCCTGTGCTCTGGCTCCAAGTAGAGTTATCCCGTAAGCGCCACGCGCCAAAGTTTAAACCACTTTGTAAATTCAAATAGTTATAGCTACTGTACTTTCCGTCTTGGTTACGCGCACGGCTTCCCGTCAGGCTATAGTTTAAAAGTCCTGCCGTGATCCCTGAATCCCAAAGCTCTTGAGGAATAAAACCTCGCGCTTTGTCTTTCATAAACAGCTGCGGAACAGTGATATATAACCGCTGCAAGCCCACATCAAATTTCGCCGTCGAATCCTTCACGATGGAGGCTAATGGTTCACAGGTATCTTTGGGCTTCGTCTGTAATTCTGGCAGCGCTAGTGTATTGATCCCCATCTTGGCCAGTTCATTCGGCGTTAAACAAGGGGATAACTGTTTATCATTTTTATCCAGAACAAAATTCACATCCCGGGTGAGTAAATAGCCATCATTAAGATAGAGGTCAACACGATAAGTCCCTTCAGGCACTTCTTGCCCTTGTTCAAACGCAGATAAATCTGCGACTGCCGAAGGATCATCCGCTAAAAAGCGAGGGTTAAAATACAACTCTGCCATCGCCCATGTTGGATAAAGGCATGCGCCTATCAAGAATGCCAGCGGAACCAAAGGAAAAAGGCGTTCGAATCTGCATCCCAAAAATGATCCTTTTTTTGAAACTAATAGCCCTTTTTTAGATGTCAGATGTGACATGTTCCCTCCGATCAACAATGTTGCTCAGCAAACTTTCCAATTAGGAATGATGTTTAATTATTTTCGAGAAATAAAAACGTCAGTTTTTACTGTATTTTTCCTGTCATTTTCGGCGTTAATGCGCCGTAATCATTAATGGTTTGATAGCTAATAGCACCATTTCCATTGGAAGGAACATTCACTGACGCATCACCAAATGGCGGAACAAGCACGTTATCCAATTTCGCTGCACCGATTTTTAAATCTGTGACAGTGGCAAAATAAGGTGTTGGGTTAACCACAATCAGTGAGCTACCTTGGCGCTTAAAGCGTAATTCTTCAGCCACTTTATCCGGTGCAATAGAGAGAGCAGTAGGACGGTAATACAATTTAATGCGGCTAATAATCGCTAACTGCAGTGTGTTTTCGCTCATGTTCGCTTTATCCATTGCTGGAATCGCTTTCACATTCAACCAAAACAGCGTTTCTCTATCTTTCGGTAGTTGGTTATTTGTCGCATCGATAATACGCAATGTATTTTCTTTAACGCCTTTCATCGTGAACAGGGGCGGTGTAATCGCAAATTGGCTATCTTTTTGACCATTGGCATTTTCAACCCATGATTGGATCAGAAAAACACTCTTTTCATCATTATTGGTAACAGCAAGTTGAACCTGTTTTTGATCCGCAGGATAAATCACTCGCGTTGCACCTAATGCAACACCCGCATAAACCTGAGTAGACACGGTCGAACAGAGTAAAAGTAATAAGGTGGTAATAAACTTATATATTTTTCTGGTTTTCATGTTTACATCTGTCCTTTTTTACTAAAAAATTAAATAAATATGTCACTGTCTTTTTCGATATTTTTATTCATAAGTCAGTGAGAATAGTGCTTGTGCATTCGCTTTCCCGCCCATGATGCTCTCACTTGTAGAGCGATACTTAGCAACAAAATGCAATGTCATATCCCCATCACGCAGATTCGCCATTTTACGTGGAGCACTATTCACCGGAATTAAGGCATTTTTTGAATCAAAAATGGCAACTCCCACACCTTTCGCAGTGCTAGGTCCATCACCGATGGCAAAAATATCAGGGTTCATTTCATTAGCCACACCATTGAAGGTTATGGATACATACTCGCTGACAGCATCGCTACACTCTCTGAGGTGAAGATCAAACGCAGTCGGTGCTGAATCTTGACCTGGAGCCTTGAATGCATTGGTACGCACTTGCCCCATATTCACTACCAAATTACGGTCTGAAGTTTCAACAGTGCAGCCTTCTGCAATTAACTCCCCTTGAAAGCGCATCCCACCGCCAGGAAGTTGAACTTTCCATTTATTCCCAGCTTGCAAAAATGGAGAAAACAGCAGGAGTGAAACTACCAGCAGCTCTCTCATAAACTTCCACCTTTTGGTTTGTGAATAAAAGCCATCCTTGGCTTATCAACCGGAATATCCCTAATCCTTTTTAGTGATTACTCGTATTGAACTGCGAAGGTTGCATCTGCGTTAGCAACACCAGCAGTTGTTGTACCCAGTGCGAAGTAACGGGCTTGGAATGGCAGAACGTTTGTACCGTCATTCAGAGCGATAGGGTTACTGAATGTTGCACCATCCAGACCCAGAGGCACACTCTTACTATCTAAAATTTGGATACCAACGTTAATCGCTGCACCTGCAGCTGAAGAAGCAACAGATAAAACGGTTGGGTTAGTTGCATTTGCAGCAACACCTGTAAAGGCAACCTTTGCGGAAGTAGCAACTGTTGTGTCACAGTCGTTTAATTGGATGTTGAAACCAACAGAACTACTGGTATCACCCAATTTAGCTAATTTAGCAGTACGAACTTGACCTAAACGTATAGTTTGCTCCACAGAACCCGCATCAACAGCACACGCAGCATTCACTAGCTCACCTTTAAAGTGCACCTGACCGCCATTTACGGTTGTTGTTGCAGCCATTGCAGCGACTGAACCTAAAGATAAAGCTGAAATAATAACAAGTGCTAGTGATTTAACTTTCATAATATTTCCTTATGTTTATTTATTAAGTACATTTTGATAGAAAAAACAAATATAGGCTTCAGGACACCATAATTAAAACGACCAAATTTAATAAAATTGCCAAAACAATTTAATTAAATTTGAGTTATTTTAATAAATAAGGGTGTGTCACTCTATTTTAGAGTGTTTACATACACTAGAATCAAACAGACACTTCATTTTTTCGAAGAAAACATCAATATCTCTGCTACTCATCTCAAGCGCATTGAATAATATAACAAGTTTGTCAAATGATATATTATTCACGCCATTTTCATACCGAGATATTTGTTGTTGACTTACATTAATACGCTTCGCTAATTCACTTCCTGTTAACCCAGCGCGCCTACGATAGGCTTTTAACACCCTACCAATATTATTTGATAATGGTTCATAATCTCGCATTTCAAACCTCTCAGATCATATTTCGCTGATTATTTTATATTATCGATATAGAAAAACACTTTTCAGCTGTTATTAAATTATAGAATCAAAACCGCAGTTAAAAATTGTTTTTTCCGATCAAAAAAGAGCTGTTTGATATGCACAGGCTATCAATCATAAACATTAATTCATTTAAATCAATAAATAATCAAATATGAGTAAAATATTAAAACATAAAAATCAACATGTTATAAAGCCAGATGA
Source organism: Providencia alcalifaciens (assembly GCF_020271745.1). Taxonomy (NCBI): domain Bacteria; kingdom Pseudomonadati; phylum Pseudomonadota; class Gammaproteobacteria; order Enterobacterales; family Morganellaceae; genus Providencia; species Providencia alcalifaciens. The sequence continues at coordinate 246,961 of NZ_CP084296.1, forward strand.
TTTTCTAAATAGATAATAGAAGATATTTCTTTAAATGAAACAAGGCTCGCATAACACGATATACATGTGAAATAGAAACAATAATTTACAATAATAACCAATATATAAAAATAAAACCGTTAATTAATGGAAAACAATAACCACCAAATCGGAATTAATCCGTAAAGATAAAAATAAATCAAAAAAAGACAATCCAAATTTGAATATAATGAATTCATAAAAAACAATAAAACAGTACAGACTGTGTAACACACAAAAAACCCCAATTAAGAGTTAAAAACAATTCCCAAGAAAAACAAAAAATTGAATTCAGTATATCCACATGCAAGAATAATCCTAGCAGCAGTTAAATAAATATGTAAATAATTATTACAATCACTATTTCACCTTTATTTATAGATTTTAATCATAGTATTTAATTTAAATCCAATGAATTTATAAATTAAATAATTAAACTTCCATAAAAATATCAGCGTAACGTACCCATAAATTATCATATCTTTATGCAATGATTTATTCACCTCGAATCGTTGAGCTAAACTAACAAGATATAAATTAAAAATAATTTAGAAATATTAATGTATTTAGGCAATATAAATACTACGTAATATTGAATGGATTGTTTATAGAGCGCCAAGGAAAGCCAGCTCGCCAATGTTGAATGAGTTTAGCCGATAGCATGGGAGGATGAGAGGATGAGAGGATGAGAGGATGAGAGGATGAGAGGATGAGAGGATGAGAGGATGAGAGGATGATTAGATAAGAAATACAGTAAAGATACTCGGCATAACAGAAGAGAAACCGACATCATTTAAACGACGTCGTTGATATACCTTTAGAGTGCCAAATAAACCACCCCTATAGGGGTGGTTGTGATTTAAAACGATTAGGATACAACACTTGCCTTCTCTAAGATTACTGGAATATTTTTATACGCAGGAATACCACATTGAGGGTCAAAGTTATCTAGCGCTATCAAATTATTTGCTTCAGGAAAATAAGTGGCAACACAGCGATCCGCCATATCATAGATAACTACTTTTAGGTTATCTAAACGACGTTTAGTTCTATTTTGCTGATTATCCAAGGCAATAACATTGACTCTATCACCAGCAGATAATTTTTGTTTTTTTGCCTGCGCTTCACTGATAAAAATGACGTCTCTCTGACCAAAAACACCACGATAGCGGTCATTCATTCCATAAATGGTTGTATTGTACTGGTCATGACTGCGTATAGTTGCCAAAACTAACTCGCTATGTGTCGCAGACTTCGGATCTTCAATAACACCTTCAGTTGTTATAAAGTTTGCCTTACCTGATTGAGTTAACCACTTACGCTGAGCCGCTGCATTTGTTAAATGAAAACCACCAGGAACTCGGATTCTTTTATTGTAATCGTCAAAACCTGGTAATACAGCTTCCATTGCATCACGAATTTTATCGTAATCATCAATGAAATCATCCCATTCAACTTTTGAATTAGGAATTGTCGCTTTGGCAAGACCAGCAACAATTGCACATTCAGACTTTAAATATGGGCTAGCAGGTTTTAGCTTGCCATGTGAAGCATGTACCATTGACATAGAATCCTCAACTGTAATGCTTTGCGGACCTGATTTTTGAATATCGACTTCTGTACGACCTAAGACAGGAAATAAAAATGTATTCTTTGCCGTCAACAAATGTGACCGATTAAGTTTGGTCCCAATATGAACAGCCATATCAAGTTTTTTCATTCCACTGTAGCACGCATCTTTATCCGGCATAGCAACAGCAAGATTCCCACCCATACAAATCAATGCGTTGACTTTCCCTTCAGAGATTGCTTGCATGCTAGCCACGGCCGCATGACCAAAAGCGACTGGAGGCTTAAAACCAAAGCGTTGCTCGATTTTGTCTAGAAAAGATTGGCTTGGCTTTTCGGTTATTCCAACGGTACGATCGCCTTGCACATTAGAATGCCCTCTCAATGGACAAATTCCCGCACCATCCCGACCAATATTACCTTTCAATAATAAAAGATTGATGAGTTGCTGAATATTTTGAGTGCCATGCTGATGCTGCGTAATTCCCATTCCATAACAGATAATAGTGCTTTTTGCTTCAATATAAAGTTGAGCAATTTGTTCCATTTCATCGCGAGTCATGCCACTCACAGATAAAATATCATCCCAAGAAGTAGACAGCACATCGTGCTTAAGCTTCTCGAAACCAACGGTATGAGTACTTATAAATTCATTATCTAATATAGGCGCTTGACCTTTTGCTACCGCCGCATCGTGATGCTCAATAATGATGCGAATGACACCCTTAATTAATGCAGTATCTCCACCGATTCTAACTTTATAGTAATATCCTGCGAGAGGCGTGGACTCTAGCGCCAACATCTCAATTGGATCTTGCGGATAAGTAAATCGCTCTAATCCTCTTTCTTTTAAAGGGTTAATTGCGATAATTTTGGCACCTCGTTTTGATACTTCACGAAGTGAACTGAGCATACGAGGATGATTCGTTCCTGGATTATGTCCAATACAAATTACTAAATCAGCCTTGTCAAAATCGTCAAGTAATACCGTACCTTTACCCACACCTATTGAGGCGGCAAGACCGACACTTGTCGGCTCATGGCACATATTTGAACAATCTGGAAAATTGTTGGTTCCATATTCTCTGGCAAAAAGCTGATATAAAAATGCAGCTTCATTTGAAGTTCGACCTGAAGTATAAAACTCAACAGAATTAGGATCTGAGTAATTTGATAACCGTTGGCCTATTTGAGCAAAAGCATCGTCCCATTCAATTTTTTCATAGCAATCTGTTTGCGCATTATATTTCATTGGGTGAGTTAGACGACCTTCGTTTTCCAAGTCATAATCATCCCACGTTAACAATTCACTAACTGTATGTTTCGCAAAAAACTCAAGTGTCGTTCTCTTTGCCGTAGCTTCCCATGCCATCGCTTTTGCACCATTTTCACAGATATCAAACGATGCACTATGTTTAGGGTCGGGCCATGCGCAACCGGGACAGTCAAAACCTTGAGGCTTATTCATTTCAAACATAGTAATAATGTCGGGTACAATATCCATCTGTTCACGTATAGCTTCAGCGACAGCTTTAACAGCCCCCCAACCTGCCGCAGGCCCAGTGTAATCTTCGATTTTTTCTTTCATTTTCATTACTCTTTTAAATTTAAATGTAACAAGAAATAAACGTTATTTTATTGCAATGTAATTATGAATAATGTGGAGTGACGAATACCGACTTATCTTTTTCTGAATATAATTAAATAAATGAATGAAATATTATTTCATAGATAACATATCAAATAGAATTAGTAATAATAAGGAATTATCTTCCATTAATGACTTTTAATTTATTCGTCATAGATGAAAACTCCAATACACCACAAGAAACTTTTTATTATCAATAAAATAAAAACCAAGACCTCACTCATAACCTTGCTTTACTTTAAACAATCAGGACTCTTTAACAATAAAATATAATCCAATTAATGAAGTGTTAAATAACAAAATGAACAATGCGATATTATATGGTTAAGTTTAAGCAGAAACCGCCATATTCATCGCCGAGCAAGGATATCAATAGCCAATGAATGACCTAATGGTTATTGCTGAAGCTTCAGATACTGATGTGGGTGTGATGCTGAGGATGTATAAACAGAGATAGTATGTGAGTGGGTTTTAAGTTAGATAACTATTTCCTTTTTAGCCTGCGCCCACGCTTTAATCGCGTTGAATGTTGATGACATTTCAGACTCATTCAACGCTCTGTTATAAATAGCAGAGTCACCGATAGCACCTTGCGTTCCTGTTCTGCCTAAAACCAACGCCCTATGCATAGCTCTTGTCGCTTTATTAGCGGTGATATCACCAGCAATACCAATGGTTTTAATTTCACTATTATTTATTACCCACTTCCCATGTTGAGGACGATGTATTTTCGGGCTGTCTATGCTTGTTACCATGCTGCCAACTTGAGACTGGCTATCTGATGCTAGCGTTTTTCCATCCCATACTATTGTTGTCATACACACCTCAATCAGAACGTTTAACTAGTCATGTTTATATATCCTCGGCAATCAATGTACCTTTACCGATATAAACTTATATAAACACCTATTAATGTCGCTCAATAAAGGACGTTTGTAGAATTTTATAAACTGGTTATTCTGCTAATTCACCAACAGGCGCGTATCCGGGTCGCGTGGATAAACCCAGAAGAAAGCGAATCAGGCCAAGCCATTGGTGTAGCTTTGAATGATACAGTTTGCCTGACTCTCATGGAACAAATAGGGAACCATCACAAATGGGTATTTGTTCATACTGAATCTAAAAAGAGACCAAACGGAACGTTGACGCCAAGAGTTAGAAAAATGCGAGTTGATTCTAACACCGCATGACGAGCCGTACTCAAAAGTGCAGGAATAGAAAACTTCCGCTTTCATGATTTACGGCACACATGGGCGAGTTAGCTAATTCAGTTTGGAGTCCCCCTTTCAGTTTTACAAGAAATGGGCAGCTGGGAATCCGTTGATATGGTGAGAAGATATGCTCACTTAGCACCTAATCATTTAACTGAACACGCGAAGCAAATAGACACTATTTTCGGTACTTTCGTCCCAAATACGTTCCAGTTAGCAAAAGTAGAGAATTTTAAATGATGGTAAGTGATTGAAAATTAATGGTACGCCCTACAGGATTCGAACCTGTGACCTACGGCTTAGAAGGCCGTTGCTCTATCCAACTGAGCTAAGGGCGCATTGTATGCGCAGGCAGCCTATCTGGCTGATGGCGTTGAATTATACGGTTGCTGAGCGCTGAGTCAATGGCTTTTCACTACTTAAATAACGATATGACCACTTTATCTATCAGATAGACCTGACATTATGGGTAAGTTCTGACAAAATAGAGGCATCCCCCGTGTCTCATATATGGATTAAGTTACAGATGTTAGCAAAAATTATTGATGGGAAAACGATTGCGCAAGCAATTAGACAGGAAGTTGCTCAAAAAGTACAAACTCGTATTGCCAATGGTAAACGAGCACCCGGGCTTGCCGTTATTCTCGTAGGCGCTAACCCCGCATCTCAAATTTATGTTGGCAGTAAGCGACGTGCTTGCGAAGAAGTTGGCTTTATTTCTCGCTCCTATGATTTACCAGACACGACGACTGAAGCTGAACTGCTCAAGCTAATTGATGACCTTAACCAAGATAGTGAAATTGATGGCATCTTAGTTCAGTTACCATTACCTGCTGGCATTGATAACGTCAAAGTGATTGAACGCATTCACCCCGATAAAGACGTCGATGGTTTTCACCCTTATAACGTCGGTCGCTTATGTCAACGTGCACCTCGCCTACGTCCTTGTACTCCAAGAGGGATTGTTACCTTACTTGAGCGTTACGACATTAATACCTATGGTTTAAACGCCGTTATCATTGGCGCATCAAATATTGTTGGTCGTCCGATGAGCCTTGAATTATTATTAGCGGGCTGCACCACCACCGTCACCCATCGCTTTACCAAAGATCTCGAACAGCATGTCCGTAATGCGGATTTACTGGTCGTGGCTGTGGGTAAACCTAACTTTATTCCGGGCGAATGGATAAAACCGGGCGCTATCGTTATCGATGTGGGGATTAACCGCTTAGAAAATGGAAAAGTGACTGGAGATGTTGATTTCGATGAAGCGTCAAAACGCGCTGCATGGATCACGCCAGTACCGGGCGGTGTTGGGCCAATGACCGTGGCGACACTGATTCAAAACACGCTACAGGCGTGCGAAGAGTACCACGATATTTAATGTAATTTGGAGTCACAATGGATATTTTTCATCTTGATGGTCATCCCCATATCGAGCTATGCGACCTGCTAAAAATTGAAGGTTGGGCAGAAAGTGGCGCGATGGCAAAATCAATGATTGCTGAAGGCTTAGTGCAAGTTGATGGCGTTGTTGAAACGCGCAAGCGCTGCAAAATCGTCGCAGGCAAAGTCGTTTCTATGGGAAGCGAACAAATTCAGGTTCAAGAATAGGTTAGTCTAGGTAAGCTGAGACCATTTCAGCTTACCTTTTATTATTCAATCAAAAAGCCCACTTACTGATTGTTTTTTTTGGGGATAATGGCACATTTATTAATGCTTGTAATTGCCGATATTGCGCTTCATTTTGAACCATATTCGGGCTTCCTGTCTCCCGTAACGCTAATACGATATTTTCCATCGATAGTTTATTTCCTGCCTTTCTCCACTGCATGCATGCCGCTAATACCCCTGTTCGGCCAATGCCAGCTTTGCAATGAATAACCGGAAGCGGTTTATTTTTTCCTTCTATATCTACTCCTTGATTTTTATAGAGCTCAAATAAGCTACCTTCATTGATGATTCTAATGATCTGGTTTAATTTAACTAATTCCGCTGTTGTCACCGTCCCACCATCATCCCAATTAGTCACGTGGATCACAGGGATTGAATGCTTTTTATAACCATTAACAATATCCATTCTATATTGGCTAAATTCCAACGGTTTCCCCCCTGTATTTGTTTGTTTAGGGTCTACTATATAGTCTTTTTTTTCTCGCTCAGCAGTGACTTCAATAGCACCATACTTTTGACTTCTCATAAAGTAAGGTGGAAGCTTATTTTTTTGAAAAATAGAGCCGTGGATCTCTTGTTTTGATGCTAAAACGACTAATAACGGTGTCTTGTTTGCCATAAGCATAGAGAGATGATTTTCAATGGCTTGAGCATTATCTTCGGGGTATTGGCAGCGAATGGCTAAATTTTCCCCATTAATTTGTAGTCGATTTGCAGCGAGAGGCACAATGGATTTATTGGCGCTCCGTATTGATATTTGCGTGTGTTTCGCACTACCGATATCCTGATAGCGCTGGCCTCTATTCTCCATGTCGTATTCAATGTTTTTTTCATTTATCAGTAACCGCGTTTTTTCAGTTAATTTATCAAATGCCGTAGCTTGAGTTGCAGCTTCTATATTTAGTTTTAGCTTTGGTCTATTTCTTTTGACGGGTTTTGTTTCAGCCAAATTTTGGCTAAGTTCGGAGATATTTTGGATAGACTTAATACGCTTAGGGAAATGGCTTTTACTTGATGATGCTGGAAATTCTGTCGATTGCGATACGGTTAGTCGATTAGCGTTTATTGGAAACATATTTATCCTTATCTATGTTTTCATTGTGAGTGAATTCACCGTTTCGGTGACCCAATGTTAAATTCCACTGTCTATATTTCACTGAACAGTATCGACAACTGCCCCACTCTACGCTTGCATATTTAGCCGCAACATTCATAAAAAAAACCACCAAAAATTTGCTTATTTTTAGTGGTTTTATTCTTATTTGTTAAGCTAGTTAAGCTAAATTATTCGAATTGTAGGCAAACAGGTGTTACGTGAAAAACGATAAAGAACAATATTCTAAATAGTTCGTGTTGTGGCTAGGCGGCTAGCAAGGATATCTCGGGGAGCATACATGAGTATGTGACCCGAGTAGCCGAGTGACGCCAACAACGCCACAATGCGAAATATGACGAATATTACTTGCGACGCCACGTTGTACCGGCTGACGAGTCTTCTAACACAATCCCCATCGACGTTAACGCATCACGGGCCTGATCCGCCAGCGCCCAATCCTTGCTTTGACGTGCATCGTTACGCTGTTTAATTAGCGCTTCGATTTTTGCAACTTCCGCATCATCTTCGCCTTGTGCGCCACCTTGCAGGAAGGTTTCAGGATCTTGCTCTAACAGTCCCAGTACTTTTGCCAGCTCACGTAATTGAGCCGCCATACCATTTGCGGCGTCCATATTTTCAGTTTTCAGACGGTTTAATTCACGCGCCATATCAAACAACGCCGAATAAGCTTCTGGTGTATTGAAGTCGTCATTCATCGCTTCACAGAAACGACTCTTATACACTTCCCCCCCCGCTGGTGCAGCCGATTTATCCGTACCACGCAGTGCTGTATACAAGCGTTCTAACGCAGTGCGAGCCTGCTTTAAGTTCTCTTCTGTATAATTCAGTTGGCTACGATAGTGACCCGAAAGCAGGAAGTAACGTACAGTTTCTGCATCGTAGTACTCCAATACATCGCGAATGGTAAAGAAATTATTGAGAGATTTAGACATTTTCTCTCTATCAACCATCACCATACCGGAGTGCATCCAGTAATTAACGTACGGGCCATCATGGGCACAAGTCGATTGTGCAATTTCATTTTCATGATGCGGGAACATTAAATCTGAACCGCCGCCATGAATATCAAAATGGTTGCCTAATGTTTTGCTGTTCATAGCCGAACATTCAATATGCCAACCTGGACGACCTAATCCCCACGGTGATTCCCAGCTTGGCTCACCCTCTTTGGACATTTTCCATAACACGAAATCCATTGGATTACGTTTTACATCAGCCACTTCAACACGGGCACCCGCTTGGAGTTGGTCTAAGTCTTGACGAGATAATAAACCGTAGTTTGGATCAGTTTTGACCTCAAACATTACATCGCCATTATCTGCAACATAAGCATGACCGCGCTCAATCAAGCTTTCAGTTAGCTCAATAATTTCATGAATATGGCGAGTTGCACGCGGCTCGCTATCTGGACGTAGGATATTTAATGCATCAAAATCTTTGTGCATTTCCGCTAACATGCGCGTCGTTAGCTCTTCCACGCTTTCATTATTTTCAGCGGCGCGTTTAATGATTTTGTCATCAATATCCGTCACGTTACGTACATAATTCAGGTCATAACCTAAATAGCGTAAATAGCGGCTAATTGCATCGAAAGCCACAAAAGTACGACCGTGACCAATATGACACAAATCGTAAATGGTGATGCCACACACGTACATCCCAATCTTTCCAGCATGGATGGGTTTAAATTCTTCTTTTTGACGACTCAGTGTATTGAAAATCTGCAGCATCTTTTTATTTCCATTTTATTAGTACGTGTATATCTATCATACATCAGATTATCGCGATGTTGAGGATAAAATATCCAGATTCAACCTTACGAAAATAGCACGGTATTGAATCGCGATCACCCGAAGAAAGCAAGGTTAGCACCTGACTTTATCGCCTTATTTATTCGGCCATTGTTATGGGATAACCTATTTTACAAACACACTGTCGCTTCAAGTCAGGTTTTATCTGTGATATAAACTTGCTGATCTCAACGCTTTCGCAAGTTAGCGCATAAAAAACAATTATTCAGGATAGCTATTATGGTTACATTTCATACCAATCACGGTGACATCGTTATCAAAACTTTCGCAGACAAAGCACCTGTCACTGTCGAAAACTTTTTAACTTACTGCCGCGAAGGTTTCTACAATAATACCATTTTCCACCGTGTTATTAACGGCTTCATGATCCAAGGCGGTGGTTTTGAGCCGGGCATGAATCAAAAAGACACTAAAGCGCCTATCAAGAACGAAGCTAATAACGGACTGAAAAACAGCCGCGGTACATTAGCAATGGCTCGTACTAACGATCCACACTCAGCAACAGCACAATTCTTCATCAACGTCGCTGACAATGACTTCTTAAACTTCCGTTCAGAGCGCCCAGATGGTTGGGGTTACTGCGTATTTGCTGAAGTCGTTGAAGGCATGGACGTTGTTGACAAAATCAAAGGCGTTTCTACAGGTCGCAGTGGTTTCCACCAAGACGTACCTCGCGAAGACGTTGTGATTGAAAAAGTGACTGTCAGCGAGTAATCCCTGAATTTATGTCCACTTATATCATTGCAGATTTGCATTTAAGTGAAGATGAACCGGCGATCACCGCCGGTTTTCTTTCCTTTATTGAACAGCAGGCCATCCACGCCGATAGCCTGTATATTCTCGGTGATTTTTTCAATTATTGGATTGGCGACGATGATAATACCCCTTTGCATCAGCAAGTGTCTCAAGCCCTAAAACAACTGAGTGAACGCGGTATTCCTTGCTATTTCATTCATGGCAATCGCGATTTTTTATTGGGTCAACGTTATGCAAAACAGTGTGGCATGACCATTTTGCCCCAAGAAACCTTACTTGAGCTCTATGACCAGCGTATTTTAATTATGCACGGTGATACGTTATGCACCGACGATGCCGCTTATCAGAACTACCGTAAAAAAGTCCATACACCTTGGATCCAGCGAGTATTTTTACTTCTACCACTCTTTATTCGCCGCCGCATTGCACAAAAAATGCGTCGCAATAGCCAATATGCCAGCAGCATGAAATCCGAAGCCATTATGGACGTCAATTCTGACGCAGTGATTGATGCCTTAAACCGACATCAAGCACAATGGATGATCCACGGACATACCCATCGACCAGCTATCCACGAGATTAATCTTGGTGGCCAACTTCATTTTCGTGGAGTCTTAGGCGCCTGGCACAGCGAAGGCTCCGCCTTTGTTATCAACGAAAACGGCATTGAGCTTATTTTCTTTCCTTTTTAACATTATTTCCTTTTTACAATTCCTATCTTGATAAAGACACACAGGTAAATTGTGGGTCATCAACACGACCGTTTGCTTATTTTATAATCACGCAAACGTTTTCCTTACCCGATTACCGTGATATGATCGGGGCAATTCACATTCCCACCCTTAGGGTGATATTTTTCAATACAGGGATCACACCAAATGACTGCCCAAGTTCCTGCTCAATCTGCGGCAAAAATCGCCATTGTTATGGGTTCTAAAAGTGATTGGACAACCATGCAGCATGCCGCTGACGTGCTGACCGAACTGCAACTGCCTTTCCATGTTGAGATTGTTTCCGCCCACCGTACGCCAGACAAACTGTTTTCCTTTGCTGAAAATGCCAAACAAAATGGTTTTGAAGTGATCATCGCTGGTGCCGGTGGTGCAGCCCATTTACCGGGAATGTTAGCCGCAAAAACGCTAGTCCCCGTTCTTGGCGTCCCAGTTCAGAGCGCGGCATTAAGTGGTGTCGATAGCCTGTATTCTATCGTTCAAATGCCAAAAGGTATTCCAGTTGGTACACTCGCGATTGGTAAAGCGGGCTCAGCTAACGCCGCACTGTTAGCCGCACAAATTTTAGCGGCTCATGATAGTGAGCTATACAATCGCTTATCCGCATGGCGTGAAGCACAAACCAACGACGTATTAAATAACCCAGATCCGAGGGAAGCGTAATGAAACCGGTTTGTGTCCTTGGGAATGGTCAATTAGGCCGCATGCTGCGCCAAGCAGGCGAACCACTGGGTATTTCTGTCTTTCCTGTTGGATTAGATGCAGAGCCTGAAGCCGTTCCTTATCAGCAAAGTGTGATCACCGCTGAAATTGAGCGCTGGCCTGAAACCCCATTAACCAAAGAATTAGCACGTCATAATGCGTTTATTAACCGTGATATTTTTCCACGGCTAGCTGACCGCTTCCCACAAAAAAGCCTGTTCGATTCGTTAAATTTATCGACGGCGCCTTGGGCACGATTAGAATCTCCAGACCAATGGCCAGAATTATTCGCCACTCTGGGTGATTTTTTGATAGTGAAACGCAGAACGGGTGGCTACGACGGTCGTGGTCAATGGCGTGTTCGCCCCGGTGATGAACAAGCGCTCCCGGCAGAAATTTACGGTGAATGCATTGTCGAGCAAGGGATCCCATTTGATGCGGAAGTCTCCGTGATTGGTGCCCGTAGCCAATCTGGTGGATCCGTGTTCTACCCAATCACCCATAATCTTCATCAAGAAGGGATTTTACGCACCAGTGTCGCCTTCCCTGATGCAAACCCTGTCCAGCAGCAACAAGCACAGGCGATGCTCAGTGCCGTGATGGATGAATTAGGGTATGTTGGTGTGATGGCAATGGAGTGTTTTGTGGTTGGCGATAAACTGCTGATCAACGAAATCGCCCCTCGCGTTCATAATAGTGGGCATTGGACTCAAAACGGCGCTTCCATTAGCCAATTTGAGCTTCATTTACGCGCAATTTTAAATTTACCGATGCCAACGCCAGAAGTTTTCAGCCCTGCGGTGATGGTCAATTTAATTGGAACGGATGTTAACCAAGAATGGTTAAATCTGCCTTTAGTCCATTTACATTGGTATGAGAAAGAAGTGCGCCCAGTCCGTAAAGTGGGTCACCTAAACCTGACCCATAGCGATGTCCATCAACTCGAAAATACCCTAGATAATTTGATCCCTATGTTACCAAATGAGTATAAAAGTGGCATTGAGTGGGCAAAAACAAAATTAGGCTGGTACTCTCGCCAAAAATAGGGAAAATAGCGCTATTCGTGCCTGAAATTAATATTTCGGGCATTGTGCTATTTTTGCCCTACTCCTCTTGTGAGTGATGACTAACTCACTAGGGCGCCACTGGAGTGTATATGCCAGAAACACAAGCCTCACCATTTAGCCCATTATACCAATGGTCAATTCTTATTCTCCTCGGACTGGTCTACTTCCTTGCTACCGCCACTACTTTCACCTCATTAGGCGTCGTATTACCGAGCATGATCGGCGAATTAAAATGGAGTTGGACTGAGGCAGGCTTCGGTTTTACATTACTCGGTTTAACCTGCGGTTTAGCGAGCTTTCTACCTTCATTGCTAATCCGTAAAGTCGGTGTTCGCCTCACGTTACTTTTAGGTATGCTTGTGTTCTGCTCTGGCTTTTATAGCCTCTATTCCACCGAAGCAATCAGCACCTATTTCTTAGGCACCGCCTTGATTGGCATCGGATTTACACTCTTAGCGACCGTTCCGGGCACCTATGTACTTTCTCGCCTATTTGAAAAACAATCTCTGGCATTTGGCTTATACTTCACGATTGGTGGATTAGGCGGCGTTGCGGGTCCTTGGATTTACTTCTACGCATCGAATCAATTAGGTTCTTGGCGGATGCACTGGGTATTATGTGCAGTTTATCTTAGCATCGTCACCATCATCACTATCTTGGCATTATGTGAAGGGAAAAAAGAACAAGATCACGCCAAGAAAGTAATGCAAAAACAAGTCAGTCATGCGAGTAAACCTATTTATCGTACCTCAGAGGTTTGGACAGTTCGCCGCGCATTACGCACTTGGCAGTTCTATTTAATTGCTGCGACTTATACCTCTTTTTTATGGTGCGGTATTACAGTAAACAGTTTTGCAGTGGCACACATTGAAGAGCGTGGATTTGGTATGACCATCGCGGTTTCTTTGCTGAGTACCATGGCATTTGTGAATGCATTTTCGCGCTTCTTAGGGGGCGCTGCGGGTGAATGGCTGGAGCCTAAACGCTTACTGATTGGTAGCCTAATTATCATGGTGCTTGGCGTAATAGCGCTGAGTATCTCCACATCATGGTTCTGGCTGATTTTGTTCGTGATTTGTGTAGGTGTCGGCTACGGTATGACCTTCTTAGCGTCCAGTGTTTTACTGTCTAATTATTTTGGTCGCGGACCTTATTTAGAGTTATTCTCCGTCGTCAATTTAATCTCAACAATTGCCTGCTTGGCGCCATTTATCGCAGGTGCAATTAAGGATATTACAGGCAGTTTTACCCCTGCATTCTTAACCATTGCCGCTCCGGTTATCGTGATCCTATTTTTTACTTTAATGATGAAGCCTCCGGCTTTAGAGGTAAAAAAAGATTAACCCCTAAACAGAAAAAAGCTCGGGGGTAACCCGAGCGAATATCAAACCAAGGGAAAAACAAGGATCCATTTACACATTCGACTTCTTACCCGTACAACCGATGACGAATTACTTCAATAACTCAGGTACTTTCAGCAAGATAAATTCATTATCATCCGCTTGATTGGGTTCACGACTGGAAGAGAACGGGTAGTTATTATCGTTACCGACGATAATATGTTCATTATCCACCACATCCACGTTCTCAATCGTGAAGAATGGGAAAGTAAATACCCCATCATTTAGCGGTTTTCTGGCTAGCTTGTTAGGGTCTTGGATGTTCATTAAGTCAACATAGGCTTGCTTATCCACTGCTCCACCTGCATTTTTATCCGAAAACTCAATGCGATAAACACGTTTGAATTTCGCTAAGTTGCTAAAGCAGTTTTCTTTGTTTGTGGCGCCTTCCGCACACGCTTTATCCGCAGTACCTTCGCCATTATCACGTTCGATAATCAAACCGTGAGTGTCATCAATCAGGTTAAAATCACCGATGGCATTTTGATTATCTTCAAACACATATAACCAACTGCTCCCAGTCCAATCTTGCTTTTTCACATCAAATTCAAGAATACGCGCCGCTTTTTTGCCGTTCACATTCTCATAATCTTGTTTATCTTCTTGCCACAAAGCCCCTTCCAGCATCGGATAAAGTTTGGATCCATCCGGCGATGATGCCATCCCCTCAAAACCTTTTGAGCGATTGACTTGGAAAGTCACTTTATCCGCAGGTTTGCCCGGCGTTGTCAGTGTATAGTGGTCAGGGGAAACAACTTTCTTGCCTTCAACTTGCGTTTCAAATAGCGCCAAAACCTTGCCATCTAAATCCATTTTGATGAGATAAGGTCCAAATTCATCTCCCACCCACAAGGCTCCATCGGCAAATTGAAAACTTTCTGGATCAAAGTCACTGCCTGTTAAGTAACGCTGCTCACTGCTTTCGTTAATAATATGAAAAGGGATAATTTTATTGGGGTCGTGGAAAAAAATTGTTTTCAGCGGGTTGGCTTTTCCCGTTTTAAAATCAATATCATATTGAGTTAAATAGAGCATAGAATCAGGGGAATTCATTTTATTCCCAAAACCGTTATCAGTGAGCACCCAGTAAGTACCATCATCCATACGTTTGATACCCGAATGACCTTGTAACGGCTGCCCCTTGATTGGCACAAACTTGCCCGTTGGACGCCCATCGGATTTTCCCTCTACTTTACTCAGTGTATCAACACGGGTTCCTGTGGTGTATTTACCACTGTGTTGCATATCCGAAGGTGCATTTTCCGGCGTTGATACTGTCGCATCCACCGATAAAATGGCATGCCCTGCAAGTGTGGCGGGTACTTGTTTCTGTGAAATTTGTTGAGCGGCCCCTGCGGTGCTAAATGAGAGTAAACCAATTAATAAAGAAAGGGATGTTAGTTTGAAAGTTATTGGTGTAAGGCCAACCATTGTTATTTTCCTATTTCATACCGTCAATAATTGATAGGCGAATAATAACCATGGTGAATGAAGCTTTTGTGAAGGATTAGAGACAGTTAGTTTAACCATTCGTACTAACAAAATAATATTTATTTGATGTCGGATACATTAACTTAAAAAATTTATAAAATGAAACTCAAGCATCCGATTTTCATTTTTAAATTGAATAGCCACCTTCGTGGCTATTCAACTTTTGATAAATTTAACCGTTCGATAATCGACGATGCTGATTGCCAGTGCCGAGTAACCTCAGTCCCAGCCAACCGCCACACACCGATAACAAGAACCCAGCACAGAGCGGCAATAACACCCACAGGCGCCATTCTGGCTGCCACGGGAAATCAAATACCTTAGTTTGCAGTAACCATAGCGCGACTTCAGCCCCAAATGCCGCGGCAAGCCCTGCCATTCCACCAAGTAAGGCAAATTCACTCCATAAAGTACGGCGCATCAGTTTTTTGCTCGCGCCAAGGGTGCGATACACCACCAGCTCACGCTCTCGTTGGCTCATCCCCACTTGAATCTGTGCGAGTAACAATAATAAGCCACAGAAAATCACCAAGACCACCATCACTTCTAAAGCTTGGCTGACCTGTTGTAAAATTTGCTGAATTTGCGTGATGATAGCGCCTGTATCCAATACATTAATGGTTGGATACTGATGACTCAGCTGGGTTAACAACTGCCCATCACCATCATAATGGAAGCTACTCAACCACGTTTCCGGCATTGGTGATAACGTTTCTTCCGCAAAAATAAAGTAGAAATTTGGGCGCAAACTTTCCCAATCCACTTTACGAATACTGCTCACTTTTGCTGTGAAAATCTGCGATCCGGCATTGAACGTCAATTTATCGCCGATTTTTAGCCCTAACTCTTTAACGACGGTTTGCTCAATGGAAACTTCCCCCGCTTTTGGTGGCCAACTCCCTTGCTCTAACTCGTTCGCAGGCGGCAATGTGGATTGCCAGGTTAAGCTAAGCTCTCGCCTAACCGTGTTATTATTAGGATCGCGCGCATCCGCCCACTCCATCGCAGACTGGTCATTAATTTCCGATAAACGCGCTAACACAACCGGATTAAATTCCGTTGGTGTGACTTGGTACTGCTTTAAAAGCTGCGTGACAGGATCAAGCTGAGACTGACTCATATTGATCAGAAAATAATTCGGGCTATCCGCAGGCAGCTGCTGTTGCCAGCGATCTAAAAGATCCCCTCGAACCAAAATCAACAACGCCAACAACATAAATGACAGTGAAAACGCACTCATCTGCGTGATAGTTTGTAATGGTTGGCGCAATAAGCGACTCACTGATAAACGCAGACTTAGCTGGCGAAACTGTATTTTTTTCAGCAACCACAGCCCTAACCAACCAATCAATGCTAAAAGCACCGCTACCACGACAATCCCCAGCAAAATTGACCATAATAGTGGATTGACTCCCGCAAACAGGAATAACCCGCCGACCACAATCAGCGTAACCACAGGCAGATAATAATACAGCGGCCAAATTGGTGATTTAGCATCTTCCCGTAACACTCGAGAAGGCTGGGTTCCCATTAATTGGTAGTAAGGACGGATCCCCACAATAATCGCGATGATAAATAATGTTGCCACCGCCCATATCCACGGCCAAAAACTGGCGCTCGGCAAGGCTTTAGGTAACATCGCCGACAGTATCTGCATTAAAATGCCTTCAAAAGCCAGCCCCAGCAAGGAACCTAATAATGCCGCAGCGACTAAAATCACTAACCACTGGCCGATAATCCACTTGCGTAGCGCACTTCGGTCTGCCCCCAAGGTCTTCAATACCGCTATCAGTTGATGACGGCTTCGACAATAATGGGTCATCGACACCACCACCGCCGCAATCGCCAATAACAGCGTTAGCAACACCGATAACAGTAAAAACTGCTGAGCGCGCTTAAAGGTTTTTCCCACCGCACCGCTGTCATCATCCAAGGTATACCAGCGCTGATCGCTACGTAACTGAGCATCATATTTCTCTTTGAATGCATCAATCGCTTGGCGAGAACCCGCAAACATATCGCGATACGTTAAGCGGCTTCCGACTTGAATCGCCCCAGTTAATGGCGCATCCTCAATCGAGATCAACACCCTTGGCGCTATTTGGAACGGGTTAAAACCACTATCAGGTTCCTGAATTAGCGTCCCTGAAATCGTAAACGTCCCATCGCCGATATCAATCTGTTCGCCAACCTTTAAGTTCAGTAATTCCAATAAACGCGGGGCGACAAGAATATGCCCTTTAGTGGGTTTTAACCCCGCAGGTTCGGTGACTAAGTCACCGTATAGGGGATAACTCGCATCTGCCGCTTTCACTAACACTAACTGCGGGCGCCCCTCTTCATCAGCAGTAGAATACGCCATGGTCGAAAATGAAATCTGCTGGCTCAATGTCAGCCCGGCTTGCTGCGCCGCAGCTAGCCATACAGGCTCACTCGGATGGGATGAACGCAGCACCAAATCTCCCGCTAATAGCTCTTGGCTCTGGTAGCTCATACTATTTTCAATGCGATCGCTGATCCGCCCTAGCGCCAGCACGCAGGCGACTGCCAAGGTCAATGCTAGCCACACAATCAACAGAGACGGCGTTTTCCATTCACGCCAAAACCAGCGCCAAATCATGACTCTTCCCTCAACTGCCCATCCACTAACCGTAATCGACGTTGGCAACGAGCGGCTAACTCATTGTCATGGGTGACCAAAATCAACGTAGTACCGTGCTCTTTATTCATCGCGAATAACAAATCAGCGATTTTATCCCCCGTATGGCGATCAAGGTTCCCTGTAGGTTCGTCAGCAAATAAGATTTGTGGCTGACCATTAAACGCCCGTGCCAATGCCACGCGCTGCTGCTCACCACCCGAAAGCTGTGCTGGCATATGCTTTAAGCGATTTCCTAACCCTAAATCCGTCAGTAAGCTCACCGCCTGTTGATGACTTTTGGTTTCGGACTCACCGCGTAGCAATGAAGGTAATTGCACATTTTCAAGGGCGTTCAGCGTTGGTATTAACATAAAAGATTGGAAAACAAAGCCGACACTTTGCGCCCGTAATCGCGCCCGTGCTTCTTCGTCCATGGTCGTTAAGTCTTGGTCAAGCAACTTCACGGTTCCGCTAGTGCCATCATCCAACCCAGCAATAATACCTAACAAGGTGGATTTTCCTGACCCTGACTCACCAATTAAGGCAATTGTCTGACCAGACTCGACAATTAGCTCGACTCCTTGCAATATAGTCAGTTCATGTTCACCTTGACCAACACGTTTAATGAGATGATGAACTTCAAGAATATTTTGCGCCGACATATATTGGTTTTTCTCCTATTAGTCACCGCCAGTGGACAAACACTCGCGGCAACGAAACTATTAATTCTCGGTGATAGTCTTAGTGCAGGCTATCGAATACCCGCCGAGCAAGCTTGGGCAACATTACTTGCCGAACGTTGGCAAAAAAAATCGCCACCGATTTTAGTTATTAATGGCAGTATCAGTGGTAATACCGCCTCTCAAGGGTTAGAGCGTCTCCCCGCTCTCCTCGCTCAGCACAAACCTGATTGGGTGCTGATTGAGCTGGGAGCTAATGATGGTTTGCAAGGGCTATCTGTTGAACAGTTAGGTATAACATTACAACAGATTATTGACCAAATAGAGCAAAATGGTGCTAAACCGCTCTTAATGCAAATTCGTATACCGCCAAACTACGGCAAACGCTACACATCCAGCTTTGAAAAAATCTACCCAACGCTGGCTGAAAAAAATCACCTTCCGCTGATCCCATTTTTTATGGAAAGCGTGATCACCAAACCGGAATGGATCCAACCTGATGGTATTCATCCAACCGAGCAAGCCCAACCCACAATTGCGGATTTTATGGAAAAACAACTCGCACCCTATTTATTAGCTAAGTAAACGTTATCAGAAAAATCATCTCGGAAATTCTATTAATTGAATTTCCGAATCGTTTTAAATAAATCATAATGAACCAATATGATAGCGAAAATTCCGCCCAGAGTAGGTAAAGTTATGCAAAAAACGGTATTAGTGACAGGAGCGTCAAGTGGCATAGGATTGTGCGCTGCGCAGACTTTAAAACAGCGTGGTTATCGCGTGATTGCCACCTGCCGAAAACAGGCTGATATTGAACGATTACAATCACTTGGCTTCGAAACCGTGGCATTAGATTTAGATGACTCTGCCAGTGTTGAGGCTGCCGCTCAGCAGGTTCTGACGCTGTGTAATGGGAAACTTTTCGGATTATTCAATAACGCTGGATTCGGGGTATATGGCCCATTGAACACCGTGAGCCGCCAGCAATTGGAATCCCAATTCTCCAGTAATTTTTTCGGAGTTCACCAATTGACCTTCCTACTGCTTCCCGCCATGCTGCCGCACCATGAAGGTCGTATTGTGCAAACAAGCTCCGTGATGGGCATTATTTCAACGCCGGGTCGCGGAGCTTATGCCGCCAGTAAATACGCATTGGAAGCCTGGTCAGATGCATTACGTTTGGAGTTACAAGGCTCGGGTATTCACGTCAGCTTAATTGAGCCAGGTCCCATCCACAGTGCCTTTACCCAAAATGTGGCACAAACTCAGCAAGATAAGCCAGTTAAGAATCCGGGGATTGCCGCAAAATTTACGTTATATCCTGAAGATGTGGTCAAAAAATTGATTTTGGCATTAGAGAGTCCGCGTCCACGTGTGCGCTACTCTGTCACATTATTAACGGTTTTTGTGCGTATACTAAAACGTGTATTACCCGATAAGCTGATGGACAAAGTCCTCGCGGGCCAGGGCAAGAAAGATTGAAAAAACAGAACTAAGCCCCCATTTCATTGACATGATTAATAACGAATTTTAAAGAGACTCTTTATGTTAGCTAACGCACAAATTATTGATATTAACGAGACCAACCTACACCAGACCATCGAACAATCCATGAACATGCCTGTCATGTTCTACTTTTGGTCACCACGCAGCCCACAAAGCTTAGAATTCACCAGCATGTTAGAGCGTATTGCTCAAGACTACGCAGGGCTGTTTATCCTCGCCAAAGTTAACTGCGATGAAGAACAAATGATTGCCAGCCAGTTTGGCTTAAAAGGCGTTCCGACGGTTTATGTACTGCAAAATGGTCGCCCAGTTGATGGCTTCGAAGGTCCACAGCCTGAAGAGGCGGTGCTGCAAATACTCTCTCGCGTATTACCAAGCCCGGAAGAGTTAAAAGCCGCGCAAGCCGCTGAATTAGTGGCCGAAGGCAAACTTCAAGAAGCCCTACCATTACTGAAAGAAGCCAACCAGCTTGCACCTAAAAACAGCGATATCACGTTCTTACTAGCCGAAGTGCAAATTGGTCTACATTTAATTGATGATGCCGAAACCTTGTTAGCCACCGTGCCAATGCAAGATAAAGACAGCCGTTATCAAGGATTAGTGGCTCAAATTGAATTAACAAAACAAGCTGCGGATACCCCAGAAATTCAGCAATTAATAAAAGAATTCAATCAAGATCAAGAAAATACCACGTTAGCTGTTCAACTGGCGTTAAAGCTTCACGAAGTCAATCGCAATGAAGAAGCGTTAGACATGCTGCTCACTTTCTTGCGCAAAGACTTAAACGCAGGGGATGGCGCAATCAAAAAAACCATGATGGATATCATGTCAGCAATGGGAACAGGTGATGCACTTGCGAGCAAGTTCCGTCGCCAAGTTTATTCATTACTTTACTAGTTAAGGATTACCTATGGATTTGTTCGCTTCTGGTGCCATACCAATTATCATTCTTGTCGCTGTTGCCGTGGTCATCGTTACCACCTGCGTAAAAACGGTACCGCAAGGCTTCCAGTGGACGGTTGAACGCTTTGGGCGTTATACCCGCACTTTACAGCCGGGTTTACACCTTTTAGTGCCATTTATGGATAAAATTGGTCGCCGTATCAATATGATGGAGCAAGTCCTTGATATTCCATCCCAAGAAGTTATCTCTCGTGATAATGCCAACGTGACCATTGATGCAGTCTGCTTTATTCAAGTGATTGACCCAGTGCGTGCTGCGTATGAAGTCAGCAATTTAGAATTATCCGTTCTGAACCTGATCATGACCAACATCCGTACGGTCCTTGGGGCGATGGAGCTGGATGAAATGCTCTCCCAACGTGATTCTATCAATGGTCGCTTACTGCACGTGGTGGATGAAGCCACCAACCCGTGGGGCGTAAAAATCACCCGTATCGAAATTCGTGATGTCAAACCGCCAAAAGAGCTGGTCAGTGCAATGAACGCCCAGATGAAAGCAGAACGAACCAAACGTGCCGATATTCTGGAAGCGGAAGGTATTCGTCAAGCGGCTATCTTAAAAGCGGAAGGTGAAAAGCAGTCGCAAATTTTGAAAGCGGAAGGTGAACGTCAATCAGCCTTCTTACAAGCAGAAGCGCGTGAGCGAGCGGCTGAAGCGGAAGCCAAAGCGACTCAAATGGTTTCTGAAGCGATCGCCGCTGGTGATATGCAGGCTATCAACTACTTTGTGGCACAAAAATACACTGACGCCCTTACCAGCATTGGCTCAGCGGAAAATAGCAAAGTGATCATGATGCCATTAGAAGCCAGCAACTTAATGGGCGCGATTGGTGGGATCACTGAACTCATTGGCGAAAGCAAAAAAATGGGCGCAAACAAAAAGCAGGCTAAAGAATGATAGAGCTTATCAGCACTCAACCCGTCTGGTTTTGGCTATGTCTTGGGGGACTATTGCTGATTGCTGAGCTTCTTGGTACCGGTGGCTACCTATTATGGTCCGGCATTGCCGCCGTCACCGTTGGGGTGCTCACCTTTGCATTGCCATTCCTCAGTTGGGAATGGCAAGGTATCTTATTTGCGGTATTTACCGTCGTTTCTGCGATTTTATGGCGAAAATGGCTCAGCCACCGCAAAGCCAGCAGCGCCGATGATGTCAACCAAATCAGCCACCAGCTGGTTGGTATCAGGGCACGCTTGCTAACTGATACCGAAGAGGGGTTTAGCCGCGTGCGCCTCGCCGATGGCAGTTGGCGCGTTTATAGCGACATCCCTTTAAAAGCTGAGGCCGAAGTGGAAGTGATTGCGGTAGATGGAATAACCTTAAAAGTTAAACCTTACC
The DNA here is from genome assembly GCF_020271745.1 of Providencia alcalifaciens. Lineage (NCBI taxonomy): Bacteria > Pseudomonadati > Pseudomonadota > Gammaproteobacteria > Enterobacterales > Morganellaceae > Providencia > Providencia alcalifaciens. Next base: position 269,288 of record NZ_CP084296.1, read on the forward strand.
ATGATGACAACAGCCACGTGCCAGGTGGTCGATAATTGGACAATCTGCCCCTTCATCACCGGGGCAGACATCCACTAATTCTTGTAACGTATCGCGGATAGCCGACAGTTTTAAAATCGTCTGCTGAATTTCATCAATTTTCGCTATCGTCGCACTTTTCACATCTGCACTGTGGCGACTTGGATTACGAAATAATCCCAGCAATTCTCCGCACTCTTCCAGCGTAAACCCCACATCCTTGGCTTGCTTCAATAGCATCAGCTCATCGAGATGTCTGGCTTGGTAATAGCGATAACTATTATCCCCGCGTTCCGGTGGTGTGATCAGCCCTTTATCTTCATAAAAGCGAATTGCTTTGGCAGTCAGACCGGTTTTTTTGGCAATTTCACTAATATTCATAATTCCCCTTGACCTTCACCTTGTGGGAAGGTTTAACCTTAACTACATAGCGGATTATAGACTGATTTTGTGTACAAATTATAGCCCCTAATTATTGGAAGGCTCGGAGAATCAAAAATGAAAATAATTCTATCCTTACAAGGTTTGAGCTGCATGCATTGCGTCGGCTCCGTGACAAAAGCACTGCAAGCACGCCCTGATGTTGAATCGGTCAAGGTCACTATTGATTATGCTGTGATTGAAAGCAGCGCTAACGTCGAATCCCTCATTCAAACCATTGTCGATGCAGGTTATGAAGCCACTGAAGCTACTGCGCCAAATGTAGAATTGCAACTCTCTGGCTTAAACTGCATGAAATGCGCAGGGAAAACTCAGCAAGCATTAGAAGCCGTTGAAGGCGTTGCTGCCGCGGTTGTAGATACTCAACTAGCGAAAGTTTATGGCACTGCCTCTGCTGCCGATTTAATCGCAGCGGTAGAAGGCGCAGGATTCCACGCAGAACTTGCCCAAGAAGGTGCTAGCTCCCCAAAAACTGAGCCGCTGAAAACATCAATTGAACAGCCGGAAACGGGTTCAGCGGCAGTTTGTGATATTCCGGCACAAGAGTCTGACCTCGGCGAACAACCTGATATTGCTGTTACCGATGACAGCATTCAATTATTACTCGATGGCATGACCTGCGCCAGCTGCGTCAGCAAAGTACAAAAGGCACTTAATAGCGTACCTGGCGTGGAAAATGCGCGAGTGAACTTAGCGGAACGTAGTGCGTTAGTGACAGGAACCGCTAAGCCCGATGACCTCGTTGAAGCAGTCGTAAAAGCAGGTTATGGCGCTGAAATTATCCAAGATGAAGCGAAACGCCGTGAACGCCAGCAAGAAGTGGCTCAAGCGAATATGCGCCGCTTCCGTTGGCAATCTGCGCTTGCCCTTGCTTTAGGTGTACCCGTGATGATTTGGGGGATGATCGGCGACAACATGATGTTAAGCGCTGATAACCACAACATTTGGCTCACTATCGGGGTATTAACGCTGCTGGTGATGATTTTTGCGGGTGGGCATTTTTATCGCAGTGCATGGCAAAGCTTAAAAAATGGCAGCGCCACCATGGACACCTTGGTTGCCTTAGGTACTGGAGCGGCTTGGCTCTATTCGATTGTCGTCAATATTTGGCCTGAACTGTTCCCAGAACAAGCTCGCCATCTTTATTACGAAGCCAGCGCCATGATCATCGGTCTGATTAACTTAGGTCATGCCCTTGAGCAGCGCGCACGCCAGCGTTCCTCCAAAGCCTTAGAGCGGTTATTGGATTTAACGCCACCAACGGCCCGTGTTGTCACTGAGCAAGGGGAAGTCGATATGCCTCTCGCACAAGTGAAACAAGGTATGGTTTTACGCTTAACCACAGGGGATCGTGTCCCTGTCGATGGCGAAATCATTGAAGGCGAAGTGTGGCTGGATGAAGCGATGCTAACCGGTGAGCCCATCCCACAGCAAAAAAGCCGTGGCGATGCCGTGCACGCAGGAACGGTTGTACAAGATGGTACCGTGTTATTCCGCGCCGCCGCTGTGGGTAGCCAAACCACGTTAGCGCGTATTATTCATCTGGTTCGTCAAGCGCAAAGCAGCAAACCACAAATCGGGCAATTAGCTGACCGTATTTCGGCGGTATTTGTCCCTGTTGTGGTGGCTATCGCAGTGATTTCAGGGGCAATTTGGTATTTCGTGGGCCCCGCGCCACAAATTACCTACGCACTGGTTATCACGACCACGGTACTGATTATTGCCTGTCCGTGTGCCTTAGGTCTTGCAACGCCAATGTCGATTATATCCGGTGTCGGTCGCGCGGCGGAGTTTGGGGTATTGGTGCGTGATGCCGATGCCTTACAGCAAGCAAGTACGCTCGATACCATCGTCTTTGACAAAACGGGGACCTTAACTGAGGGGATGCCACAAGTTACCGATATTCACCTGTTCAACGGCTTTGATGAGTCACAAGCTCTGCAACTTGCTGCGTCCCTCGAAAGTGGCTCTAACCACCCACTGGCTCGTGCAATTGTTAGCCGTGCAAAAGGGCTGGATATTGTTGCCAATCAGCAATTTAGAACTTTAGCTGGATTAGGCGTCTCAGCGGTTGTTGAAGGTAAAACCGTTTTACTGGGCAATCAAAAACTGCTGACTGAAAACCAAATTGATACCCGTGAAATCGATGAAACGCTCCATCAGCAAGCGTCTCTTGGGGTCACGCCGGTGTTATTGGCGGTTGATGGTAAGATTGCGGCACTATTGTCTATTCGTGACCCATTACGTGAAGACAGTGTCAGCGCCCTCGCCCGTTTGCATAAACAAGGCTTCCGCTTAGTGATGCTCACAGGGGATAACCCTGTCACAGCCAAAGCGATCGCCAAAGAGGCCGGCATTGACGAAGTCATTGCAGGTGTGATGCCAGACGGAAAATCTGCGGCGATTGAAGCTTTGCAAGCCAAAGGTCATAAAGTAGCAATGGTGGGTGATGGTATTAACGATGCTCCCGCTCTCGCTCGCGCCGATGTAGGAATCGCCATGGGCGGCGGCAGTGATATTGCGATTGAAACTGCTTCAATTACCTTAATGCGCCAAAGCCTACACGGTGTTGCCGATGCAGTGTCTATCTCCAAAGGGACTCTGCGCAACATGAAACAGAACTTGTTTGGGGCCTTCGTGTATAACTCGTTAGGTATTCCGATTGCAGCCGGTATTTTATACCCAATTACGGGCACGTTATTGAACCCTGTTGTGGCAGGCGCAGCCATGGCGCTCTCTTCCATTACCGTGGTCAGCAACGCCAATCGCCTATTACGTTTCAAACCTGAAAAATAACCTTATCAAGCCACCTTTGCACCTTAAAAGGTGGCTTTTCCAACATTTTGACTCAACGCAATAAATCGCCCGAATACCTCAGTGACTTTATCATTCCTGTTCTATAATTAAGTGATTTTAATTATTTTCACTGTTTGAGGGTTCCATGTTAAATATTAATCGCGAAAAGCTCACCAACTTAGCCAATGGTGACGTGAAAAAGCAACGTAATATTTTGGCGGTTCTCGCCGTGTTATTACTGCTAGGTGGTATCGCCTGTTTAGCTAATCCGGTCGCCTCTGGTATTGCTGTCAGCGCTATTGTGGGTGTGTTATTAATCTTAAGTGGCGTCGGCGCCATCGTGAGCATCCTGAGCACCACTATCTATACGGGTTGGTCTCGTCTCTTTGGATTTGTCATCGGGATTATTTACTGCATCGTCGGTTATGCATTTATCAAAGAGCCTTTACAGGGCCTAATCGCCATGGCAATGGTGATTGCGGCATTATTTATTATTGGCGGGGTAATGCGCCTATATGCCGGTATCCAGCAAATTAAATCTGCGGGTGGTTGGATGCAGATTATTATCGGGGTTCTGGACTTCTTTATTGCTTACCTATTAATTGGCAATGGTCCGATTACCTCTATTGCGCTGTTAACCGCATTAATCGGTATCGAATTAATTTTCAGTGCATTCGGTTTATTCTCTCTATTAAGCCTATTAAAGCGTAAAGACTAATTTGCATAATTGACTCACGTAATATAATTAATAGCGCCTGATAATGAGGCGCTATTTTTTATATGCAATTCTTCTGTTTAGTAATAGACCGTATCGTGCGGTGTGATTCGCAAATTCCCACAAGATTGTTTACTCTGTTTATCTCAGTCGTTAAATCAGGATAAATATCAAATGGGAAAACTACTCGAAAACTTAAAAAGTTGGCTGCACCGAGGAGTCGCGCCAAATTACCCTTATCCTGCTATTGATGTACGGCTGTCTAGCCAGTTAAAACTGCACATTGTCGGCAGTATTCATATGGGAACCGAAAATATGTTTCCCTTATCCGCGACCTTGCTCGATAAAATCAACCTCGCAGATGGGCTGATTGTTGAAGCGGATATCACTCAAGCAAATTCCCCATTCCCTGCATCTACAGCCTTGATAGCGCCTATTTCACAGAGATTAACGGACGCCGAGTTTGCCCTGTTTTTGCAATACTGCCAAGAGATACGACTATCCCCAACTCAGTTTGACCATCTTCCTTCTTGGCAAGTCGCCCTGACTATGCAAGCCACTCAGGCGCAGTTATTGGGTTTACGGGGTCACTACGGGATTGACTACCAACTGATCCATAACGCGCAATCTCAAAATAAGCCCATCATTGAGCTAGAGGGTGTAGACTCCCAAGTGCAATTATTGCTCAATTTACCCGATGATGGCTTGCCATTATTGCAAGATACCTTAATCCATTGGCGTGCTAATGCCCGTTCCTTGCAAACTATGATTAGCTGGTGGCTGGATTTTCAACCAGAAAATTGCGTTACATTACCCAATACCTTTAGCGAAGGGGTTTATAATGTGTTGATGACCCAGCGTAATCAGGAATGGGCGAGCAAACTGAAAACCTTGCCAGCAGGTAATTATGTGGTCGCCGTAGGGGCACTGCATTTATTTGGGGAACAGAGCTTGATTGATTATTTACGAAACGATAATTGATCAAATCCAGTCATGAAAAAAGAAAAGGAATAATTATGACTCCGGCAGTAAAATTACTGGAAAAACAAAAAATTAAATTCACGCTACACCCTTATGATCACGATCCAAATGAAAGTAATTTTGGTGATGAAGCCGTCCAAAAATTAGGCCTAGATGCCAAACAAGTCTTCAAGACCTTATTAGTCGCGCTTAATGGCGATCAAAAAACCTTAGCGGTGGCTGTCACTCCCGTTTCTGGGCAACTCGACCTCAAATCTGTCGCCAAGGTATTTAAAGTCAAAAAAGTGGAAATGGCCGATCCGCAAATTGCCCAAAAAACTACGGGATATTTGCTGGGTGGGATCAGCCCATTAGGTCAGAAAAAACGACTTCCAACCGTGATTGATAGCCAAGCCCAAGAATTTACGACTATGTTTATTTCCGGCGGCAAGCGCGGTTTGGATTTAGAACTCGCCCCAAGCGATCTGGCGAGTGTGTTAAATGCCAGCTTCGCGGATATTAAAAAAGAATCGTAAAAAACAAAAAAGCCCCAATCAAGGGGCTTTTTGATACTCATTACCGATTATTTATTTTTATAAACAATCTCGCCTTTTGGCTCGTAATCAGCGGCTTTTAATGGGGAATGTTTCTCAATATAGCCTTTGAGCACTTCCGCATCCACAAAACCCGTATTAACGTAGTTTGGATGAGTATCGATAGCTGGATAACCATCACCGCCAATCGCGTTAAAGTTTAATGTCGCCATACGGTAAGTTTTATTCTTATCGACGGGTTTGCCATCAATCTTCACGTCGCTGATTGTGCCATCAGCATTCAGAGTCAGGCTCACATTATAGAACTGGCCGTAAGCACCTGAGTCAGGTTTCATATTAGCGACGGCTTGCAGATATGGCAGAACCTCTTCGCCTTTAAAGTCCACATACACTAATTCGTTAGCAAATGGCTGTACTTTCAGGACATCTTTATAGGTAATATCACCGCTTTCGATGGAGTCACGCACACCACCGCCGCTCATGATGGCAAAATCAGCCCCTGCACGCTCTTTTTGAGCCGCCAGCAGTAAGTGCCCCATATTGGTTTGCTCAAAGCGCACTTTATTACGGTCGCCAATCAACTTGCCTTCCACTGAACCGACTTTCACACCTAATTGCTGGTCACCTTTATCTTGATAAGGGGTTAGCAATTTTGTCATTTCAGGGTTATGCGCAATTTGCTGTGTGTAGTAGACGTAATCCGATGATCCGTCGTCCTTCTTCACTTTTTTCTTCAGGTTAATAGGGATCAGTTGATAGTGTTTTAAGGTGAATTTACCATTTTTGAATTCAAAATCGGCGCGACCCACATATTTACCCCACTCATGGGCTTGAACAATCCAGGTGCCATTTTGGTTATCTGGTGCACATGGGGTTCCCGGCACATAGTCTTCTTGTTTGTAGTTTTTATTTTCTTGAGACATACAAACAGGGTCTTGTGAGTGACCACCCACTATCATATCTAAATAGCCCGCGGGTAAGCTGCGCGCCATTTCCACATCCCCTGGCGCGTTAGAACCGTGGTTGCCATCATCGTAGTGCCCCATATGGGTTGCCGCGATAATAATGTCTGGTTTCTCAGTTGCACGTAGCTCTTCCACCACTTTTTTGGCTTCATCGGCTGGTACACGGAATTCAACATCAGGGAAGTTCGCAGGGTTACCGATTTTCGCGGTATCATCCGTCGTTAAACCTAAAACAGCAATTTTTACGCCTTGTTTATCAAAAACTTGATAAGGTTTAAAGAGACGTTTACCTGTACTGGTTTGATAAATATTGGCAGATAAGAATGGGAACGTTGCCCATTTTTCTTGCTGCTTTAGGACTTCTAGTGGGTTATCAAACTCGTGGTTACCAAGCGCCATCGCATCGTAGCCCACCAAATTCATACCTTTAAAATCAGGCTCAGCATCTTGTAAATCAGACTCTGGCACACCAGTATTAATATCCCCACCAGAGAGTAATAAAACACTACCACCTTGCTTCGCCACTTCGTCACGAATTTCATCAACCACGGTTTTTTGTGCCGCTAAGCCATACTCACCTTTTTCATTGTGCCAAAAATGACCATGGTGATCGTTAGTATGCAAAATAGTGATGTTGTAGGTTTTATCTTTTTCCCACGCATTTGCCATCGCTGCGGGTAACAGCGCTAACGAGACAGTTAATGCGCACGCGGATGCCTTAAATGTCAGTTTCATACATTCTCCCTGCTGGTATAGAAATCTCTACCGATTACGTAGTTTGTTATGTGTCAATGAGCTATGTGTTAAGTAAGCTTAGAGTTAAGCAACCCAGTCTTATAGCATAAAAATGACGGCAAGATCTGAGCGGCTATGCACAAACAGAGCGCTGTTACAAAGAAATGAGATCTGGATCGACTAATATTTTCTACCAATTTACCCATTCCTCTCATATTGCCATTTAAATAATTTCTATATTAGTTATATTGGTTACAATTACGCAACAAACTAAATCTTTCCTCAAATTACATTTTCACCAACTAAAGTGACGATCATGAGTAAGCAAACAGCAGTGAATGGCGGCGCCAAACCCGCCAATAAAACGGGAAAAACCGTTTTCAGTATTCTGACGGCAATCAGTGTCTCTCACTTACTAAATGATATGATCCAGTCGCTAATATTAGCGATTTATCCCTTATTACAATCTGATTTTTCCCTTAGCTTCGCTCAAATTGGGATGATTACCCTCACTTACCAAGTCACGGCATCACTTTTACAGCCGATTATTGGTTATTACACAGATAAACACCCACAACCCTATTCCTTACCGATAGGCATGAGCTTTACCTTGTCAGGCTTACTGCTATTAGCCATGGCAGAAACGTTTCCAACTATCTTGGTAGCTGCCGCGTTAGTGGGTACTGGCTCTTCTGTATTCCACCCCGAATCGTCAAGAGTCGCGCGGATGGCATCCGGTGGACGCCATGGTTTAGCCCAATCCTTTTTCCAAGTGGGAGGTAACCTCGGTGCATCATTAGGTCCCCTACTCGCCGCACTGATCATTGAACCTTATGGTAAAGGCAACATCGGCTGGTTCTCGTTCGCGGCACTACTCGCCATTATTATTCTTTTGCAAGTTAGCAGTTGGTATAAACAGCAACATCGCGCCGCAAAGAAAAAGCCCGTCATTCATGGTGAAATTAAAGTACTGCCTCGAAAATTGGTGATTGGCTCACTCAGCGTTTTATTAATTTTAATTTTCTCAAAGTATTTCTATTTAGCGAGTATTAGCAGCTACTACACTTTCTATTTAATCGATAAGTTTGGTGTTTCGGTACAAAACGCCCAAATTCACTTGTTTGTGTTTTTATTCGCCGTTGCGGCGGGTACCATGATTGGTGGCCCTATTGGCGATAAAATTGGGCGTAAGTATGTTATCTGGTTTTCTATCCTTGGCGTTGCCCCATTTACGTTGATTTTACCTCACGCTTCACTATTCTGGACTGGCGTCCTAACTGTGATCATCGGGATGATTTTAGCCTCAGCATTCTCAGCCATTTTGGTATACGCTCAAGAATTAATCCCGGGTAAAACGGGGATGGTCTCAGGGCTATTTTTTGGTTTAGCCTTTGGTATGGGAGGTGTTGGTGCTGCTGTCTTGGGTCATATTGCAGACCAAACCAGTATTGAGCAAGTTTATCAATACTGTGCCTTTCTACCATTATTAGGCATTTCTACCGTATTATTACCAAATATAAACAACAAATAGTCTTATTACCTTATTTTATCCATACTTATGTTTTTATAAGTATGGATAACCATTCCTTTATTTAACAAAAGACATCCATAAAAATGACTAAAATAAAAAGCTTGTAACGATTTAGCCTTATCAGCTCGATTTTTTTTAGAAACTAGGCAATTTTTTAAAGAAATTTGTTTTCAAAACCGCTAAAATAGATAAACACGCAATTTGTATTTCAAAATGGTGATTAACGTCATCAACATTTTGAAAGCCAAAGGCATGTACCCACCTTTTTATTCATAAACAAACCAGAGGAGACTTAATGGAGCATTCAACGCCCTTAATTACAACCATTGTTGGTGGTCTCGCCCTTGCATATATATTAGGCATGCTCGCGCAGCGCTTAAAAATTTCGCCACTTGTCGGCTATCTTGCCGCAGGTGTGTTAGCAGGTCCTTTTACCCCCGGTTTTGTTGCTGATTCCACACTCGCCCCTGAACTTGCTGAGATTGGGGTTATTCTGCTGATGTTTGGGGTTGGTCTGCATTTTTCACTGAAAGATTTACTTGCCGTTAAGGCCATTGCCATCCCCGGCGCTATCGCACAAATCGCGGTTGCCACCCTATTAGGTTTAGGGCTTTCCATGCTGTTTGGCTGGAGCATATTCACAGGGATTGTCTTCGGACTTTGTCTCTCCACTGCCAGTACCGTTGTACTATTACGAGCCCTAGAAGAGCGGCAACTTATTGAAAGCCAGCGTGGTCAAATCGCCATTGGTTGGTTGATTGTTGAAGACCTTGCCATGGTTCTGACGCTGGTTCTGCTGCCTGCCATTGCGGGTATTATGGATAGCAAAGAGTCCAATTTCGGCGAACTGGCGATGAGCCTTGCTTGGACAATCGGCAAAGTCGTTGCCTTTATCCTAATTATGATTGTGGTCGGTCGTAAGGTTATTCCTTGGATTTTATCCCGCACCGCATCCACGGGTTCCCGTGAACTGTTTACACTGGCTGTTTTAGCCCTTGCGCTGGGTATTGCCTACGCTGCTGTTGCTATCTTTGATGCATCATTCGCGCTGGGAGCCTTCTTCGCTGGGATGGTACTCAATGAGTCTGAGCTGAGCCATCGCGCTGCACAAGACACATTACCTCTGCGCGATGCATTCGCGGTGCTATTCTTTGTCTCGGTAGGGATGCTGTTCGACCCAATGGTACTTATTCAACAACCGCTCGGCATCTTAGGCGTGTTAGCGATTATTATCGTAGGTAAATCCGCAGCGGCACTGGTTCTCGTTAGAATGTTTGGCCACTCGCGGCGAACCGCACTCACCATCGCCGTCAGCTTGGCACAAATTGGTGAATTCGCCTTTATTCTGGCAAGCATGGGTCTCGCCCTTAACGTAATGGATATTGAAGCACAGAACTTAGTATTAGCCGGTGCTATTGTCTCCATCATGCTAAACCCAGTATTATTCGGTCTGTTGGATAAATATCTGGAAAAAACCGAGACCATCGAAGAGCAACTTCTGGAAGAAACACTGGAAGAAGAAACTCAGATCCCAGTGGATATTTCTGGTCATGCGGTGATCGTCGGTTACGGTCGCGTTGGCGGCATGCTGGCGGATAAACTGCGTCGTCGTGAAATCCCACTGGTTGTGGTTGAAGATACCCGAGCACGCTTTGAAGAGCTGGCTGAAAATGGTTTCTGTGCCATCTTGGGTAATGGCGCAAGTAAAGAAACCCTAAGCCTTGCCCGTATTGAATGCGCGAAATCACTGTTACTGACCATTCCAAACGGTTATGAAGCAGGTGAGATTGTTGCTACCGCCAAAGAGCTAAATCCGAATATCACTGTGGTCGTGCGTGCCCACTATGATGATGAAGTGAGCTTTATTAAAGAGCGCGGTGCTGACCACATTATTATTGGTGAACATGAGATTGCAAAATCTATCACCACGTTAATGTGTAATGATGTGGCTGAATTTGGTTGTGCTATCCCGGATGATAAGGATAAAGATAATCACAACCTTGATGGCAAAAATTTGGATGAGTATCTAAAACCGAGCCACTAAGTTCATGGTCAATTAAGTTTATTTTTAATTGAAAACAGAAAAGCCGTAACTGATTAATGTTACGGCTTTTTTATTATGAATTCAGCATTTGTTCAGAAAATTCACTGTCAGTCCACACAGGTAAACCTTTATCTTTGAAGAATTGGATTTCTGCGGCAACACCACCGCTTTTTTCCCATCCCGCGAGAGTCAGAACAATCAAGCCATCACAGCGCTTTAAAAATTCCATATCAATCGCTGACCATGCCACTTTTTGCCCTTGCGAGGCTAGATACTGGTTGATTGGATGAGTCATGGTAATTTGACTGTAGGTTGCAATGCCTTTAAGCGCTAATTCCGCTGCATATTGGGTACAAGCTTGAAAACGCATTTCCACAATATCGCTATCAGGATCAGAGTATGGGCACGCAATAAAATAAAGTTTCATTTCAGTTCCTAGTGTCGTATTTAACGAATTTTAAGTACAGTAATCCTATGAAAAATAAATAAATTATTTTCCATAGGGTATAAATTAAATGAGTAATACTTTGATTTATTATGGTTTACAGAATATCTGCAATAATAATTTTGGTTTTTGGGCGCTTTTTATTTTCAGCTAATTTAAACTCTTTGCTAGTGGTAATGAGATAATCGATATTTTCCCATCCTGCAACAAAATTAATCGCATGCTTATGGGCTTTTGTTCCATCAGCTAGCACCATCAGCTTATCGCTATTTTCCTGCATTTTTTGCGCAATTGCCGCCTCATCAACGTGTTGATCCATCACACCATGTTGAGGATGAAAAGCGCCAGCGCCGATAACCGCATAGTCTGCGAAAAACTCTGTAATATTCTTTAATGCGATTGCACCTAAGCAGGCATTTTGTGCCGCATTAAATTGTCCACCAATCAAAATCGTTTCGATGGTAGGGTTTTCTTGCAATGTATTGGCTAACAACGGTGAGTTTGTTATCACCGTAATATTATCAATCGACTTAATGCGTTGGCTAAACTCAAACGTTGTCGTGCCAAAATCAATAAACAGTGTGTCTCCGGGCTTAATTAATTCCGCCGCTTTTGCGGCTATCGCTTTCTTTTCATCAACAGCAGCTTGCGCTCGCTCTGTAAAATTACGCTCAAATTTGGACTGAATATTGACAGCCCCACCATGAACTTTCTTTAATAATTTTTGAGTTTCAAGCTTGCTAAGATCACGGCGGATAGTTTCTTGCGCCACATTAAAATGCGTTGCAAGCTCCTGTACATACACCTGCCCTTGAGTTGATAACATCTCAATGATGGTTTGGTGTCGTACTTTTGAGGAGCGTCCCTCACACATAGTTTAATCCTTCTGACCATTTAACATTTCCAGCACTATACAACAGTGACAGTAATTTCAGTAGCACTCGCTTGGATTTTTGTTAAATCGATATTTTTCAGCAAAATACGACGTGTCGGTAAGCAGCGACGACGCTTTTCATACAGCACGGTATTGCCCGCCATCACGCGAATTGTTCCCGTTATCGCCGTATTGACTTGAATGTTGAAATCCACATTTTTCGCTGTATTTTCGGACACATTGATACATGCAGGTACCGTAAAACGAATTGGCTCAGCAAATCGAATAGGTAATCTATTTCCTTGCTGTACATCCATTTGATGATGATTAGCTAATAAATCATCTGCAATATACCCGCCGGTGATCTCCCCTTCTTGGTAGCATTGATCCCCCATATCCGCAGGGTGCAGCATATTCCCCGCCGCATAATAGCTGCCATCAGAACAGCGGCTACGCTGGTCAGTTACAGGTTTTCCTGTATTGGCTTCAAAATTCAGGTGGCTTTTACGAATTAACGTATTTTCGCCCACAAAGCCCCCTGTAAAAATCACAGAGTCACACTCAATTTTGCGTATTTGCCCTGAGGTTTCCACCATCACATATTCGACTCTTTCTAATCCACCTATTTCTGTGATTTTGCTATTCACATACAGCGGGGTTCCCATGGCTTTAGCAAACAATGAAGCGGGTTTGAAAGCCAAAATTCGTTCGCCGCTTTCAATCATGGCTTTGGCTTTTACACCCGCATTTTTTAGCGTCCATAATGCGGAGAAACTGACTAACTCACTGCCAACAATTACTGGGTTCAAGCACGGCTTTTGCCCTTTTAAATAGACAAATTGCTGCAATGCCCCCGCAGTTAAAATACCTTGAGGACGTAAACCTGACACCAGCCGAGGATGACGTGGAGTTTCACGAACCCCAGTGGCAATCAAAATACGTTTACCGCGCATCTCAACCACACCATCTGGTGTAGTGACCGTTAGTACACCATTTGGCTGTAATTGAGTGACCGTACAACGCGTCAATATTGGTGTATCTCCCAAGTCTTTCACAATTTTCTCAGCAAACTGGTTGCCTTTCATTGGGCGTTTAAATACTAACAAACCGAAAGTTGGGTGTTGGCAATGGCGTGGAACACCACCCGCGTGGGCTTCACGCTCTAAAATCGCAATATTGTGAATACCACGGCGACGCAATGTTTGTGCTGCCGCGATACCCGCCGGCCCAGAGCCAATAATGATCACATCGTAATTTAAGCTCATTTCACTGCCTCCACCGCTAAAGTATTGTCAAAGCGACCGTTAATAATTTCAGCGACCTGACTACTACAATAAAAACCGTTGCAACGCCCCATCATGACGCGAGTTCGACGACGAAGCGCACCTAAACATTCTGGTGGAATGTCAGAATCAAACGCGGCTTCAATTTCTCGTTGAGTCACTAATTCACAGTGACACACAATGCCGCCATTATTTTTACATTGGTAATCACGCTCATCGTATTCAGAAAGCATCGGCATCTTAGGCCAAATTAATTCAGTTGGCGGTGATAGCTCAAATAATGCGTCAAAATTCTCTTGGTAAAGTTTCCCTAAGTGATTGGCGACCCCCAATGCTGCCGTTAAGCCCGTTGAGCGAATTCCCCCTGCACATATCCACTGCTTTTCGGGGTAATCATTAATTCGATAATATTTCTCTTCTGTGGCGGGACGTAATCCGGCATAGGTGGCCGTCACACTGTAATTATGCAGTGATGGCAACATACGTGAGCCTTGGTCGATTAAATCTTGCAAGACTTCTTGCTTCACTTCTGCTTTCCAGCGGTCTTGCTGTTCTTCTGCTGTCGGGCCTAACAATAAGTTACCGAAAATGGTCTTCGATAACAGAACACCTTTCGTAATCGCGGTGGGTACTGGCAAAATGATCGCATTGATATCTGCCGCAGCTGCTTTGTCGTATACCAAGAACTGACCTTTGCGCGGTTTAATTTCAAATGGTGATGGGTGGCAAATAGATTCCACGATATCCCCATTAATACCTGCACAGTTAATCACTAATCGGGCAGAAAACTCACCTTTTGATGTGGATAATGTCCAAATTCCCGCATTTAGCTCACCTGCTGTCACTTCACAGTGGAATTGATATTCTGCGCCGTGTTTCACGGCTTGAGTTAAATACGCCAGTGGTGTGCTCCATGGGTCAATCACCGACTCCCCCGGAACTTCAACCGCTGCCAGCGCACCTTCAGCCAAATGGGGTTCTCGACGATAAAGTTCTGCTTTATCTATCATTCCCACATCCATGACGTTGTTAGTGTGTGCTTGCTCTACAATACCTGGCAGCTTATTGAGCTGCTCTTCGTTCCAAGCCACGACTAACGCACCTGTTTTGAGTAACGGTAAATTCATTTTTTCTCTAATATCAATGAATTCCTGATACCCATCTTGCATGCATTCCAATTCTAATGTCCCTGGTGTGGCATCAAAACCAGTATGTAACAACGCGCTATTTGCTTTACTTGCTCCTGATAAAATATCGCCACCACGCTCTAACAGCAGTGTTTTAGCGCCCATCAATGTGAATTTTCGGGTCACTGCACAGCCAATGACACCCCCGCCGATGACAATGACATCCCACATTTTTTTATTATTAGCATTCATGGCTGAAATCCTTAATATAAAACTTGGACACATAAAACCACATAATTCCCACAACCTCAATATATAAAACAACATAAATCACAATAACATTCCAAAAACTTCTCACATTGTTATCTTATTGTGACAGTTCTCACATTCACAGAAGTTATTGTGAGTTTTTTGTGGATTTTATTTCCGATTAAACGATAGTAGGCAAAAAAACAAACCTATTTACAACATTTATAACACTGGGAAATTCAGCGATGCTCAATCAACGTTATGCCGCTATCGATCAGGGAACAACGGGAACCCGGGTCGTCGTCTTTGAAGAAGGCGGCCATTACCATTCCCCGATGAGTATTCCACACAAGCAAATCACCTTAAACAGTGGTTGGGTTGAGCACGATCCTGAAGAGATCCTAACGAACATCATCAAGTGTCTGAATAGCTGTGAAGTCGTGGATGCTATTGGTATTTGTCACCAAGGCGAAAGCATTGTTGCATGGGATGCTCAGACTAAACGCCCTCTTTATAACGCGATTGTTTGGCAAGATTTACGTACTGAAAAAACCATCCAGCAGCTTAAAGATGCAGGGCTTGAGCCTCTTGTTCAATCAAAATCGGGACTGCCCTTAGATCCTTATTTCTCTGCCAGTAAAATGGGATGGATTCTGGAGAATGTGGTGGGTGCCAAATCCCTTGCGGATAAAAATCGACTACGCATAGGTACTATGGATGCATTTTTCCTTGACCGTTTATGCGATGTTTTTGTGACGGATTATAACTCCGCATCACGTACCTCTTTACTCAACATTCATACCCTAGAGTGGGATCCACAGCTGTGTGAGATTTTTGGTGTACCAATCCATTGCTTGCCACCACTGCGCGACAATATCGGTGACTTTGGCGCCGTCAATCTCGACGGACATCTCACGCCAGTCACCGCCATTATTGTCGACCAATTTGCTGGAACATTTGGTCATGGCTGCCGCCAAAAAGGGGATGCCAAGATTACCTTTGGTACTGGCGCATTCTTGCAAGCCTTGACGGGAAGCGATATCCCACAAACTCATCAAAGCGGGTTGTTACCCACACTTTGCTGGAAATTTCCGGGTGAAGCCCCTGTTTTCGGTTTAGATGGTGGCGTGTATAACGCCGCCTCAGCAATCAACTGGGCACGTAAAATCGGTCTGTTTGAGGATTTTGATGAGCTTTCCGATTTTCGCGATGAACCCGCAATTAAACGTGGTTTAGCGTTTGTTCCTGCACTCTCAGGTTTAGGTTGCCCTTATTGGGATCGCAGCGCTGCCGGCTTGTGGGCAGGACTCTCATTAGATACCGATAAGAAAGATATGATGCAGTCGGTCTTAGAAGGAATAGCCGCCCGCTCCGCCGAAGTTATTTTCGCAATGGAGAAAATCTCTCCATTAGGTCAGTCCATTTCAGTCGATGGAGGGTTATCGTCAAATCAGTACTTTAAGCAGTTTTTAGCCAATTTATTACAAAAAAATATTGAAGCACCAGCAAATCGTGAAGTCACAGCACTCGGGGCTGCCTTGCTTGCTCGTAAAGGTTTGGGAATAAGCCATGAAATGGCGATACGACGTAACACCAGTGTCACGCGCCCAGACGGCACCAACATGCAAGGTGTAATGGAACAGTATCGCGACATTATTGCCCGTTCTCGCCAGCTCAGAAATTAATTTTCCAACAATAAAAAAGAAAGGAAACCCTACTATGGCCGAATTCGGAAACTATATTATCTACTTAATCATGTGCGGAGCCGTGATTGGTGCCGTTGCATCGATTGTCAGACCTGCCAGCGACCTCGGAAAAGAGTTTGTAAACGGTATTTTTTCTATTGGTCCCGTGTTTCTCGCTCAAGCAGGGATCATGGCAGCCGTTCCGCTACTTTCACAATTGATATCTTATATCTTAGGGCCAATATTTAGCTCTGTCGGCTCTGATGTTTCCATTGCAGCACTATCGATTATCGCTGTGGATATGGGGGGTTATCAGTTAGCAGATGCCTTAACCACGAATCGCGATATGTGGATCACTGCGATGTTGATCGGTTATACCTCTGGGGCAACCATTGTGTATCTGATCCCCGTTGGTTTAACGATGTTAAATCGTAAAGATCACAAATATTTAGCCTTAGGGGCAATGGCAGGATTGATCTCAATCCCATTCGGGGTATTGGCTTCATTGCTGTTGATCACACTCAATAATATTCCTGTTCGCGATATTATTTCGACTAACTCCCCAGCCACGCATCAACTCACCCTTGATTTCTTGACGATGCTGCAATATTTAATGCCGCTATTCGCTTTCTGTTTCTTGCTGGCTGCGGGCTTAAAATATCGTCCAATGCTGATGGTTACGGGCTTTTTGATCTTTGGTAAGATCATGGATGCTTTCGTAAAATTAGTATTAGCTTTCTCCATTGTGGAACATTTTACAGGCGTATTTAGTAAAGTCTTTGGGGCTTGGGGTTTCGATCCGCTATTTGCCGATCAAAATGAGTTATTCCGTGCGATCGAGATTGCAGGTTATATCGGGATCATGCTCGCAGGAACATTCCCTATCTGTTACCTGTTCCAACGTTACTGCAAACCGCTAGTCAGCGCACTCAGCCGTCGATTAAAACTGAGTGATACAGGTTCATTAGGCTTTATTATGGTGATGGCAAATATCATCGCGACTTACCACTTATTCAAAGAAATGCGTGCAAGGGATAAAGTATTGTGCGTGGCCTTTGGGGTCTGTGCTCAAGCGACGATTGGCGACCACTTAGCCTTTACTGCAAACTTCCAACCCACATTAGTGCTACCCATTCTGTTAGGTAAATTAGTGGGCGGTTTCTTAGCGGTATTTATTGCGATTAAAATCTCTGTTCCACAAGCGATGCGCTATGAACAAGAAGATGAGAAAGCGGTTGCGGCGGTTAAAGCTGAGCACCCTGCGGGGATCGCCAAAGAAGCTTAATCGTTCGCTTCATGATAAAAATAAAAACACCTCAGTCGAGGTGTTTTTTTATTTCTATACTATTTATTTTTGTACTACCTATTATTTTTGTACTACCTACTTTAATTTAGCGATCCCAATAGGATTCTTCTAAACTATCTTCTTTTTCCGGTAGCCCGCGGGTTAAACGCGGTGAATGCTGAGAAAGCACTTGATAACTCACACGGTTCGCATACTTACAAACCTGCGCCAGTGAAGAGTAAGTGAGATATTGGCGTTCGTGCTTACTGGAATTAGGCACATTTGAACGGTGATACGAGTTCGCCGTAATATCATGCAGTAACGCAGATAATGCCCCATCTCCCGCACCATTGGTGTTCATGATTTTTTCGGGGCCGCCCATATAAGGTTCAATATGGGAGAAGATGCGACGAGGTTGTTTGCAATCTTGCATGCGCATCGCGCGGCTAAATTCATACAGGTTAAATTCAGCAATAGCACCCGGCAATAATGGGTGCTGAGTTTTACGTTTATATTCTTCTTCCGTAAAACCTGCCATATACAGCCCTGAAGGCCCTGCAGTACACAAAACAAGGTCAACCCAATCCAGCGCCATATTGGATGCCAATAGGGGATCGCTAAAGCCAGTTAATTCCATCGCTTCATCTTCATTCATAGCGACCACTGAGACATGATCTTTGAGGAAATCACGCCAGAATTGCGGATCTTGAGCAATAACAAACTTGGTTCCCAATGTGAGTACCACAGGAACATTATGTTTTTTCGCATAATGGATAGCTTGCATCGTCGCATCCGGCATGGTTTCCCCCGGCTTACAACGCACTAAATAAGCCGTTAATACCAGCGCTGATGCGCCTGCAATAATCTCTTCAGGAATGCTATCAGGGTGTAAGCGGTTCATATGCCCAGGGCTAATCGCAAACGTACGTTCACCATTATCAGTGACGAGCGTAAAACAGCGCCCGATAGGACCATCTACCCCTTGTAGGTAGTTTAGATCCATACGGCTTGAAGTGTGGCAAAGGTAGCGATAAGCATAACTACCAATCTGAATATTGTTGCACATCGTGCCCAATAAGACGGAACGGTCATCGGCTAAGACAGAGTAATTGTGAAGCGTATTCCCTATTGTGCCGCCTGCAAATTCATGGGTGATCAGTTTGTTATCGGTGAGCTCTTTATAGAGCGCTTCAGCTGCATCATCTTCGATGACTAAAGAGTGACCTTTACTTAGTTGATAACGTTCAATAAATTCATCATCAATTTTTGCTTCAATATCGACGAGTGTTTGATCGATACCCACAATATACGATTTGCAGTTTTCATCATCAGATAACATCTCTTTCATCGGTTGTAAAAGAGGGTCTCTGAGGGAGACGGGAAAGTAATGCTTAGATTTGCGTTGACCGGGGAATTTCATATTGGGAACATTAAAAAAGGAACATTACCGTATTCTAACACGATAAAACAAAACCGACACCCTTCGATAAAAAGGTGCCGGTTAGGTATTTATAACGCTTTAGAGTGATTACTTGCGGCGAGTATTTTGCTGATTATAGTTACGGTACAGATCACGACCTAGTACAAACGCACAGCTCATAATAAAGCCAAGAATAGCGCCTAATGCGACGATAAGCATCGATTTAGGTGAGTCTTTAGTAATCGGTAAATCGGGAGTCAGGATAAATCTGACGGGTTCAAACTCTAATTCTTTGGTCGTCAGCGAGTTTAAGTTATCAATGTAGACTTTTGCATTTTGCAGTTTTTCACTGATTAATGCTAAGTCACGGTTCTTTAACTCAATACCCAGTTTTTCTTCTAACGCTTCTGAACCTAATGCAATTGGATAATCAGGGTCATCATTGATTGCCACTGAATCTCTTGCGATTGGACGTGTAATTCCAGCAGCTTTCGCGATGGTAATAGCACGTTTTAAACGCTCAATTTTAACATCATACGAAATTTGGATTTTGTTGGTATCTTGTTTTAATGCTTCAACGCTATAAATCAGTTGGCGTGCAATCGCATTATCCACTTCAGTTTTCATTCTTTTACGAACAATACTCGCCGTATAACGAATATAGCCATCCATTAAGTCTTGGGCTTCAACCGCTGTTGGCGCAGTAAATGACAGAACGATGTCGCTATCATCACTGTCTTTTTCTTTACCGTTGTATTTCAGTTTAATCGAATCCGAAATGATACGATTTACTAAGCGTTGAACCTCGAGCGGATCATTTTTATTCTCGAGTTTATCAAGCAGTGTTTTAAAATAATCGGTGCTTTTAACGAAAGCTTCTTGGTTAACTTTAGAACGGTATTGAACGATAAATTCGTTGTAAATACGCTGAGAACCCAAGTCAACTTCCATGCCTAATGCATTTAAGCGCGCTGAAAATTCATTCGCTTCTTTTACCTCTTCAGACGTTGGCGGGATAATCACCGCTTCACTCGTCCACTTCTGAGGTAACATTTTGACAACCCCAATACTCAGTGCGGTAACAATGACTGTTGCAATAATAATCAATGATTTATTCTTGAACAGAACCGCCAGCAGCGCCATGAGATCGATTTCATCATTGTGCTGCAATTTATATTGCGGATCTTGCTCTAGCTGTTTTTTTAATTCTGGAGATAAATTGGTTTTTTCAGTCATGTTAAGTCCAAACAACGCACTCTAAATTATACCGTTGAATAATGAGGTCATAATTATAGTCAAAATTTAAGTTTTGGATATAACCATTAACCTTCTTTATAAAATTACCTATCAAATCACCCTTTCTAAGTAATTTTTCAGAATTAACTGAATCATATTAATGCTGATATCGCTGTCATTCAGTGCAGGAATATAACGATATTGCTCACCACCATTATGTAAGAAAAATTCTTTATTTTGCTCGCTAATTTCTTCTAATGTTTCTAAACAGTCTACCGAAAATCCTGGGCAAACCACTTGCACTGACTTAACCCCCTCTGACGGTAGCTTTTTCATTGTCTGGTCAGTGTATGGACTTAACCACGGTTCTCGACCAAATCGAGATTGGTAAGTCATTAACACTCGGTCACTTGGGAATTTCAGGGCTTGCTTTAATAATTCGGTGGTTTGCTCACACTCTTTATCATAAATATCCCCTGAATCGCAGTAACGCTGCGGGATACCGTGGAAAGAGAGGATCAACCTATCCGGCTCACCGTGCTCAGCAAAACTGGCTTCAATAGATTCAGCTAAAGCTTGAATATACGCCGGGTGCGTAGCATAACTACGGATAAACTGCACAGACGGGATAGTCCGCATAGATTTAAAAGCGCGAGTGATAGCTTCATAAACCGCGGCGGTGGTGGTGCATGAATATTGAGGATACAACGGTAAAACCACTAAATCCGTGACATTTTGTGCAATTAAGTTGTCGATAGCACTCTTTATTGACGGAGAGCCGTAAGTCATTCCCAGCTCAATCGGCGTATTAGGAAAAAATGCAGATAATTTTTCTTTCTGACGCAGTGAATAAACGAATAATGGCGAACCTTCATCCATCCAAATTGAACCATAAAGTTTGGCTACTTTGGAAGCGCGGATTGGCAAAATAGCGCCATACAAAATAGGCTTCCAAATCAATGGGGAAACATCGATAACACGGGGGTCAGTTAAGAATTCTGCTAAATAGCGTTTAACGGCGGCTGTTGTTGGGGCATCGGGAGTTCCCAAATTTACCAATAGAATTCCATATTTTTTTTCTAACATTAGAACAGCTCCTAATTGATAATTATTCCCAACAATAACAGATTTTAATAACTAATTTTGCCAACTTGTGGCACAAAAAGAAAGGCAGCGTTTTTGCGCTGCCTTGTTTATTTGAATCTATTTAGATCAAGCTCAGAAAAATTAGCCTAAAATTTTTGCTAACTCTGCGCTCACTTCAGTCACTTTGCGAGTGCCATCTAACTTGAAGTACTGAGTGCTGCTCGCTTTCGCTTCATTTTGATAGTAAGCGATTAATGGTGCAGTCAGTGCATGATATTCAACTAAACGTTTACGAACCGTGTCTTCTTGGTCGTCTTTACGAATAGTTAGCTCATCACCTGTCACGTCATCTTTGTTTTCAACTTTAGGTGGGTTGAAAGTGACGTGGTAAACACGACCTGAAGGTGCGTGAACACGGCGACCAATGATACGCTCAACAATGATTTCGTCTGGAACGTCGAACTCTAAAACGTAATCAACGTTGATGCCAGCTTCTTTCATTGCATCTGCTTGAGGAATGGTACGTGGGAACCCATCCAACAAGAAGCCATTGCGACAGTCATCTTGTTTGATGCGCTCTTTCACTAATGCGATAACCAGTTCATCAGTCACTAATTTACCGTTATCCATCAGCTCTTTAGCTTGTAAACCTAATTCGCTCCCTGATTTTACAGCGGCACGTAACATGTCGCCGGTTGAAATCTGAGGGATCCCAAACTTCTCCATAATAAATTGAGCTTGAGTGCCCTTACCAGCGCCTGGAGCGCCAAGCAGAATGATACGCATTGCGTAAACCCCTTGCTATTTAGTTTTTTATAATTTGAAAAGAAAACGCTCTACCATACCATTAGCATGGCATCTGACTCAAGAAGACACGTAAACGTTTTCCCATTTATCTTTTTTCGCAAAAGAAAAAAACCACGCAAAAAATCGCTTTTTTACGTGGTTTATGCTCGAAAACGAAAATACCTTAATGGACTACTTTAAAAGTAATTCGTTGATTTTTTTGATGAATAAGTTTGGATCTTCCAGCGTGCCACGCTCTGCCAATAAGGCTTGGTCGAGTAGTACATCCACCCAATCTGCAAACACGCTTTCATCTTCCACTTCAGATGCTTTTTTCACCAATGCATGGCTCGGGTTCAGCTCGAAGTTATATTTCACTTCTGGCGCAGCTTGACCCGCAGCCGCGAATAATTTCGCCATTTGGGTGCTCATTTCATCCGCATTAGTGGTCACAATAGCTGGCGTATCGGTTAAACGATGAGTGAGTTTCACCTCTTTTACACGATCGCCCAAGAAGGTTTTCACACGCTCAACAAATGGCTCTAACTGCTTCTCGGCTTCTTCTTGCTCTGCTTTGTTTTCATCCGCTAATTTGTCTAATGACTCATCGGCTTTGCTCACAGATTGGAACTGTTTGCCATCAAACTCAGAGAGATAGTTCATCATCCATTCGTCAATGCGATCAGATAACAGCAGAACCTCAATGCCTTTCTTACGGAACAGCTCTAAATGCGGGCTGCTTTTCGCCGCGGCGTAGCTATCGGCAGTGATAAAGTAAATCTTCTCCTGACCTTCCACCATGCGGCTTACGTAGTCTTCCAGCGAAACATTTTGTACGCTACTGTCGTTATGAGTGCTTGCAAAGCGCAGCAGTTTTGCAATCGCTTCACCGTTCCCCATATCTTCCGCAGGACCTTCTTTCATGACCAGACCGAATTGCTGCCAGAATGTTTGGTATTTCTCTGCGTCGTTTTTCGCCAGTTTTTCCAGTGTTTGCAGAACACGTTTTGTCAGTGCACTGCGCAAGTTACGCGTCAGAGCGCTATCTTGCAGAATTTCACGAGAAACGTTCAACGGTAAATCGTTAGAATCCAACACCCCACGAACGAAGCGTAGATAATTAGGCATAAACTGCTCAGCGTCATCCATAATAAAGACGCGTTGAACATACAGTTTTAACCCGTGGCGCTGGTCGCGGTTCCACATATCAAATGGGGCTTGAGATGGAATATACAGCAGGCTGGTATATTCTTGCTTTCCTTCCACACGGTTATGCGCCCAAGTTAGTGGGTCTGCGTAGTCGTGGGAGATATGCTTGTAGAATTCCACATATTCTTCGTCTGAAATTTCAGATTTGCTGCGCGTCCACAGTGCTTTCGCTTGGTTAATTTTTTCCCAAGTAACTGTGCCGTCTTCTTCGTTTTTCTCTTCGATTTCAACGGGCAGCGCAATATGGTCAGAATACTTGCTGATAACAGAACGTAAGCGCCAGTTATCTAAAAATTCTTTTTCGTCATCACGTAAATGTAAGGTGATTTCGGTTCCGCGATCGGCTTTTTCGATATCTGCAATAGTGTATTCACCTTCGCCAGCAGATTCCCAGAATACCCCTTCGCTCGCATCAGCACCTGCGGCGCGGCTGCGCACGGTGACTTTATCCGCGACAATAAACGCAGAGTAGAAACCCACACCAAACTGACCGATCATTTGGCTATCTTTGACTTGGTCACTGCCTAATGATTCTAAAAATGATTTAGTGCCTGATTTAGCGATGGTACCTAAGTTTTCAATCACTTCTTCACGGCTCATACCGATACCGTTGTCACTGATAGTGAGAGTACCTTTGTCTTTGTCTGCGCTAATACGCACACGCAGTTCACCGTCATTTTCATACAGTTCAGGCTTAGATAATGCACGAAAACGCAGTTTATCCGCCGCATCGGATGCGTTGGAAATGAGCTCACGCAGAAAAATTTCTTTATTTGAGTAAAGAGAGTGGATCATCAACTGTAGCAGTTGTTTGACTTCTGATTGAAACCCACGAGTTTCTTGTCCTTTCATACTCATTAATCGCCTCTATATCATCAATCTAATAGTTAGTTTTGACTTATCGATGGAAACTAATTTGGGGACAAAAAAATAGAATTCAACCACTAACCACAAATTAGCAGCCAAATTAATCTAAACGAAAGGAAATGACCAAAAACTACGAAGGTTTTGCTTTAAGATTTTTGCTTTGAGGGGTTTGCCTTTAAATTTTAAAAACAACTCCCCACCATCATCCTCTAAATAGTTCAAAGTTGTAGGTAGGCGGCAAGCAAGCTTATCCCTAGGAGCATACTGAAGTATGTGACTAGGGTAAGGTTGTGCAGCCAACACCCCTACAATTTGAAATATGACGAGGATATTACAACTTCGAGCGGCCTGACAACGAATGAGAAAGCGTCGTACTATCAACCATCTCTAACTCCCCACCGACAGGCACCCCATGCGCAATCCGGCTCGCCGCCACCCCATACTGCGCACACATCTGGCCAATATAGTTCGCCGTCGCCTCCCCTTCTACTGTCGGGTTGGTCGCCAAAATCACTTCAGTGATATTTTCCGATGCCAGTCGCTCTTCGAGCCTATCCAGCCCGATATCCATCGGTCCGATACCGTCTAATGGCGACAAATGCCCCATGAGTACGAAATAGCGACCCGAGAATTGTCCGGTTTGCTCGATAGCGTAGATATCTGCGGGGCTTTCCACTACGCAAATCAGGCCATTTTGCTGACGGCGCGGGTTATCGCAGATATTGCAGGTGTCTTGCTCAGTAAATGTGCGGCAATCGCGGCAATGCCCGATTTCGGACATTGCACGAGTCAGCGACTGAGCCAAACGCATTCCGCCACTACGGTCACGTTGCAGAAGTTGGAAAGCCATTCGCTGCGCTGACTTGGGTCCCACTCCAGGGAGACAGCGCAGCGCTTCCATCAATGATTCAAGAAGCGGACTCGTTTGCATTAGAATGGCATCTTAAAGCCTGGTGGCAGTTGCATCCCGCTGGATACGCTAGCCATTTTTTCCTTTTGTGTTTCTTCGATACGACGCGCTGCATCGTTGAATGCCGCAGCAATCAAGTCTTCCAGCATATCTTTGTCATCTTCTAACAGGCTAGGATCGATTTCAACACGGCGGCAGTTATGTGAACCGTTGATGGTCACTTTGACTAAGCCAGCACCAGATTCGCCAGTAGCTTCGAGTTGAGCGATTTCTTCCTGAACTTTCTGCATTTTATCTTGCATTTGCTGGGCCTGTTTCATCAGGTTACCCAATCCACCTTTACCAAACATAGTTTTCTCTCACAACTGAGGCTACAGATTCGCAACTGTAGCGTTAAACGGGGCGAATACTCTCTTCATCCAACTGCGCATCAAACATGGCACGCAATTTTTGAATTGTTTTATCCGCAATAATAGACTGACGGGCTTGCGCCAGTTTCTCTTCATAAATCGCCTGACGCCATTCCAGCGGCGTTTTCACCGCCGTATTATCATCGTGAACGATTTTCAGTTCAACAGGGCGACCATAATGTTCACTCAACGCATCTTGCAACGCTTTTAGAGCGTTAGGTTTATCAAGATGGCGTTGAGCGGAGCGCAAGTGCAATACAATTTGCGACTCGTTCAATTCTTCTTTATATGAATTCAAAGCCAATTGTTCAACTAGCTTAGGAATATTTAATTGCGCAATTTCCCCCGACCAACTATCACGCTCGCGCCCTTCTTCGGTGATTTTTATTGCTAATTCAGGGGTTTTTTCATATTCCAACGCCTCTTTGATCTCAGTTGGCGTTGTCACAGTCTCTTTTGCGTCGAGAACTTCACCATTTTGAGGCTTCCACTGATAGGGCTTCGGCTTCGCAGGCTTTGTCTTCTGTGACGCTTTCTCCATCACATTTTGCTGATGTTTGCTGGTTACCGCGGCCAGCCGTTCAAGTGCTGAAACCGCCGGCTTAGCCCTTTCGGACGTCACCGGATGAGTCTTTTTTGGACTCGGATCCTCACTTTGTGGCGTTTGTAGTGCCTGTCTGGCTTTCAATAGCTGCAAGGTTGGGCTATTTTCCGGTAAGTTATCTGCACTCGCTGGTTGCGGAGCTGGACGCCTTACCGTTGATGGAGCAGGTTCCGGCTGAAAAGCAGGCGCTGGCGCACTTGAAACCAATTTCGGTGGCAATTCCACTTCTTCAATAATGCTCTTTGGGTGGAAGGCTAACGCTCTTAATAGCGCCATTTCCACGCCCATGCGTCTTTCTGGCGCGAATGTCAGTTCTTTGCGCCCCACCAGCAAGGTTTGGTAGAAAAGTTGAAGATCCGCTGGGGAAATTAATCGAGCCACTTGTCTTAGGCGCCCTTCCGTAGAGGAAGGATCCGTTTCTTGTTCCGCGGGCAGTAGCTGGATCATTGCAATGCGATGAAGCTGAGAGAGCATTTCAACCAGTAAATTTTCCCAGTCAGCACCACGGGCAGCGGCTTGCTCCACTTGCGCCATCACACCAAGACCATCTGCACGAACTAAGGCTTCAATAATGGCAAGCGGCTGTTCATCGTCAAGCGTGCCCAACATTTGGCTCACGATATCCGCGGTCACTTTACCTTGCCCCATGGCAATTGCTTGGTCAGTCAAGCTCAACGCATCACGCAAACTGCCGTCTGCGGCGCGGGCAATCAACTGACGAGCGCGAGTATCGTGTTCAATATTTTCCGCGTTCAGGATCAACTCAAGCTGTTCGCTGATTTGAGGGACATCCAACGCTTTCAGATGGAACTGTAAGCAGCGGGATAAAATTGTGACAGGCAGTTTTTGCGGATCCGTCGTGGCAAGTAAAAATTTGACGTGTTCCGGTGGCTCTTCGAGTGTTTTAAGCAGCGCATTAAAACTGTGGCGCGACAACATGTGAACTTCGTCAATGAGGTAAACTTTAAAGCGACCACGCGCTGGCGCGTACTGGACGTTATCCAGTAATTCTCGCGTATCTTCGACTTTCGTGCGTGATGCCGCATCAATCTCAATCAGGTCAACAAATCGCCCCTGTTCAATTTCCAAACAGTTGGCGCATTTCCCGCAAGGTGTTGCCGTGATCCCCGTTTCGCAGTTTAACCCTTTGGCAAACAAACGGGCGATCGTGGTTTTCCCGACACCGCGGGTACCCGAGAAAAGATAAGCGTGATGAAGCCGTTGGTGCTCAAGCCCATTAGCAAGTGCAGTCAACACATGCTGCTGACCAACAACGTCTGAAAATTTTTGGGGGCGCCACTTACGGGCAAGTACCTGATAGCTCATGGATTCCACTGTTATTCAACATGGGATATTGATAAATATAATAATAGTACCATGCTACCACAGCCTCAACCCATTGGGCGAGACCGCAGTAAAAATAGTAAGAAGAGTGTGGAGCAGATTAGTGGCCAGGGAACTCAACAAGACTATAGGAAGTAACGCCTTCTTTTGCTAAACGCTCAACACCGCCTAAATCTGGCAGTCCGATAACGAAAGCAGCATCCACGACTTTTGCGCCTAGCTGTTTGATCATTTTCACGGTCGCTTCGACAGTGCCGCCGGTTGCTAGCAGGTCATCCACTACTAGCACGTTGTCTTGTGCGGTAATGCTGTCTTTATGGATTTCTAGTGTGTCGGTGCCGTATTCCAGATCATACGTCATACTTAAAACTTCACGCGGTAATTTGCCTTTTTTACGCACAGGCACAAAACCCACGCCTAAGCGTAATGCAACAGGAGCGCCGAACAGGAAACCACGGGCTTCAGTACCAACAATTTTGGTCACACCTTTGTTTTGATAATGCTCAACCAGCATATCGATTGTCGCTTGATAAGCCGCCGGGTCATTTAACAGTGTGGTAATATCGCGAAACAGCACACCCTCTTTTGGATAGTTAGGGATAGTCGCGATACTTTCTTTAATCAATTGCAGTTGTTGCTCTTTAGCGGTCATAATAAAAACCAATATAGTAAATACGAAAGGGTAGAATCTATGCAAACTGCCATCAAAATGCAATAAGAAGCCGTCTATTTGCTGTAAGTTTTATTGTTGGATATCAATATTCCGCCACTTTTCACATTTATTGAGAATAAAAAATGAAAACACAGGCTCTGTTAGAGGCATTGAAAAAGCAGATTGATGAATTAGCGGCGCGCGTCGCTCCCATCAAAGACCATGAGTTTTCACACTCCCGATTTGATATGCAGCTATTTAGCCATAAATCCACCAAGCTGGGTGATTGCCAGAAAGAGCTCAATACCTTGTATCAGCAATTGTGTAATAGCGTTGCCCTGAACCATACCCAGCAAGTAAACTTTTTAACTGAAAAAATCGTGCATCAAATGCAAGCTATCTCTCGTGAACTGTCTACACAAGGACTACGAGAAAAAGAAGATTCTTTTCGGACGAAAAAGGAACAGGTTGATTTATATGAACGTTTATCACAACATCAAGATTATGAACGCCGTTTACAGGCGATGGTGAGCGAAAAAGAACTCTATTTAAGTGGCTTAACTGACGCATATTTACAGCACCAGTGCCAAAAAGAGCTCGCCGCGTTAGCCGGTCGTTTATACCGTTGTAGACAAGCATTAATGCGTATTGAAAAAGCCATTGAGCACCAAGAAAACCAATTTTTTGATTAAAGGGTCATGAATGGAAACACTGGACACTGCACCACTCGAAATCCAGCTCGCTGTGGATTTAATTTACTTGTTAGAATCAGCTGAAGTCGATACCAGTACCGTACTGAAAGCGTTAGAGATGGTTAAGCAGGATTACCTCAAGAAACAGGCCGCCGAAGCAGCCTGTCAGAATGGTAATTAACGCGGGTTATTTTTCATCGCCATTTTTATCATTATCTTTGTCTTTGATAATTTTCGTCACTTCCTGCACTTCATCACCCTGATTGTTATGTAAATGCACTTCCAATTGATTGAAGGCGATGTTGATATCGTTTTCACGGCATAACCGGTCAATTTCACGGTTCACTTCATCACTGGTGATGGTACGCTCACCAATTTGACGCACATAAAAACGTAATTCGTGATCTAATGTGCTGGCACCAAAACTTAAGAAGTATGCCGCAGGCGCAGGATCTGTCATCACTTTACTGTTAGAAGTTGCCGCTTGCAGTAATACCCGCTTCACTTTTTCCAGATCTGATCCATACGCGACACCTATAGAGACCGTAATTCGCGTGACCGTGTCTGACAGCGACCAGTTAATTAAGCGCTCAGTAACGAATGCTTTGTTCGGGATGATCACCTCTTTGCGATCGAAATCCACGATTGTGGTGGCACGAATACGGATCTTACTGATCGTGCCCGAATAAGTTCCGATGGTGACGGTATCCCCAATACGAATCGGTCTTTCGAACAGTAAAATAATCCCCGAAACGAAGTTCGCAAAAATTTCCTGTAAACCAAAACCAAGACCAACGGTTAAGGCAGCAGCTAACCATTGCAACTGATTCCACGTGACCCCAATCATCCCGAGGGATGCGATCGCCCCGATGCTAACAATCACATAGGTCAACATGGTGGTGATAGCATAAGTGGAACCTTGACGCAGTTTGAGCCGCGATAGCACCAACACTTCCAGTAACCCCGGTAAGTTGCGCGTCATGATCCACGCCACCACCACGATGACTACGGCTAAAATCAGGTTAGCTAAGGTCACATGCTGCATGATAGTTGCCCCTTCCGCAGATGTGGCGGTATAGCCCCATAATTGGATACTATCGAGGAAGGAGAAAATCGTAATAAAATCAGACCAAATGGCGTAAAACGCAAACGCAAAGATAATAAACAACACCATGGTCGTTAAGCGCAATGACTGCTGACTAATTAACTCAATGGTCATTGGCGGTTCTTTGATAGGCTCGTTTTCCGTCTCTTCTTGCTGTTTTGACTGCGCTCGACGCTCAAGCGCACGTTTATACGCCAGTTTTCTTGCGCCTAAACTGAGTCCGCGTAAACAGACATTATACGTGATGTACCAAAGCACCAGCAGGTACAAGCTATCTAACCAACGGTTGGCTAAACGGAGTGTGGTGTAATAGTAACCCGCAATCATCAAGCCGATTAAAATCAGTGGGGAGAATGTCAGTAACGTGATCAAAATCGAGCGCGTTAAGTGGCTACCCGTTTCCTTCCAAACCTGTTTACAGAACGGAATAGTAAAAATACACAATAATAATAAACAAATAGAAACCACGAGCTGCCCAATCACATCCTCAGACACCTTCAGAGGGTTAATCATTCCATAGGTGGAAAAGAAGATAAGCGGGATCAGCGGTACCGATAAACGCACCATTCGACGGCGCATACGCTGGGCATTTTCATGCTCAATATTAAAGTGTTTCTCTGCGATACCTTGAGGTTTTAACACCCTGAACGTCAATTCAAATAGCGCCCAGAAAATAGCGAGTTGCAAGAAATAAGACCAAATAAACTCCCCTTGCAGGTTACCGGTTTTTAAGAACCAGTAACCAATGGCGATAACCACCAATGAAATTGGAATGGTTTGCAGCAACGTGAGTAACAGAGCCAGCGGCGTATTCAATACGCTGTCGTTACGCAAGCTGGATAAACGCTGATCAATATCATGCAGGCGCTGGGTGATTTTTCGATTCAACCAGACAAAAATCAGTGCCGCCAATAACAAAGGGATCGTCACCCAAAGTGAATTCATCAGGCCTTTTTTCAGGCTAGAGAATGAAAAATCAAAATCAAGGTGAGTTAATTGATTTGTGGCCGCTTCTGGGAACGCTTTTAACCACTCAATATCCATCGGTTTATTACTGTTTACCCAGAAAATCTGCTGAGCCAATGTATGTTCAAGCGAGCTGACCACAC
The DNA here is from genome assembly GCF_020271745.1 of Providencia alcalifaciens. NCBI lineage: Bacteria > Pseudomonadati > Pseudomonadota > Gammaproteobacteria > Enterobacterales > Morganellaceae > Providencia > Providencia alcalifaciens. Next base: position 300,425 of record NZ_CP084296.1, read on the forward strand.
TCAATAATTGGTTTTGATCCAATTGCAAATTAATGGCTTGGGAGATTTGCCCGCCTAGCTGTAAATTCAATTCATCCAATAATTCACGGCGAACATCCAGAATTTTTACCAGTGCCGCTTTATCTTCCGGGGTAAACAAACGGGTATTTTCTTGCTCTCCGACCTTAACCGCTTGCTCATGCTCCAAATTATTAATGTAATCCGTAGGTTGGTATAACGCATCACGCTGCTGGTTTATATCAAACTGCTCCAAACGTAGGTCAGCGATGGTAACAGGCAAATTTTTGGTTAGGATATCAGCGGGTAAATCAACTTGTTGCTGAAAGAGGATTCGCGATAACAGCAAACTGCCGCGTAATACGTTGATTTGCTCTTTTAAGTTTCGCTCTGACTGCGTGGCGCGTTCTAGCCAAGTTTTCACTCGGATGCCATTTTGAACCATTTTGTTGCCATCTTGGGTTACTTCAATCAAGCGGTTGCTCAGCTTGTTATTGATCTCCACCTCTTTTTGGATAATAGGATTTTGCTGTACCGAATCATCGGTAGAGGTATTTTGAGCTTCACGTACCGTTGATTGAGAGTCATTGAGGCGCTCTTTACTGATCGATTCTTGAATGACTTGGATACGACCATCGAGCTGTTCAATATACGCTGCCGTGTAATCACGTTGTTTTTGAAGAACATCTTGGAGTTGCGTATTGGCTTGAAGAACGTGCTTTTGAAATTCATTTTGCTGCTGTAGAAGGTATTGCTCAAGTTGCAGCATATTCACTTGTGTGGTGCGCAGCTTGCTGGAGTCAGTCAATGTGCTGTTAAGCTCGTTGCGGATCTCTTGCAGTCTTCTGGCATTGTCCAACATGATAGCCTGAGCGCGCTCAGGTTGAGTTTGCAAGCCGATCAATTGGCTGTTGTAAGTGGCGAGATCATTTTGCTCCGCTTGTAGGGAATCCAAATGGGTTGCCAACATGGACTCTAATTGTTGCAGACTGCTATTTTCAATTTGGTGCTGAAAGTTAATATCAGGATTTTCATTCTGATTTTTTATTTGTAATAAACCTTGAACCGCTTTTTTTGATTCCTCACCGGAGTGGCTTAATTTTTTTTGCAGTTCGTCTGAACGCTGATCGAGTTTTTCCAGTTCATCATAATAATTTAATGACTTTTCCAAATCAGCGATAGCGAGTTTATCTTCTTGCCCTGCATTATTTTTTTTATTTAGCGAATTGAGCTCTGTTTTTATCTCATTTTTGCTGGGAAGGTTATTAATTGTTGCTGCGGAGATTTGAAAAGAAAAGAAGGTGATGGCAAATACCAAAAATATTCTGATTGAATATAACCACACTTTTCTATATTGCAATTGCATCAGTGAGCCCATGATATCTCGTTGTGATCCTACTATTATCTAGCGCTTAATTAAATTGTTTAGCTCTAATATTAATTAGTTCTAACTTGCTATTTGAGCTGCAATTTTGACAAACCGCAGCCCAATCTTAAAAAGCTTTTTTAATCAATGGCTATAAAATTAAAAAGTGAGAACTTTTTCAGCGTCTAATGTCCATGCAGCCAAATCAACCAATGTGCCGATTTCGACGCCATCAATTAATGGTAGCTCACTGATACCGCGAGCATCAGTACAAGTTTTACATAATTTCACAGGGACATTCTGCGCGGTTAAAATCTCTAGCATTTGCTGAAGGTTATATCCTTCTTTCGGTTTTTGCGCTGTGATCCCGGCAGTAACTGCGTCAGACATTAAAAAGATTTTCAGGTCTGTTTGTGGGTGTTGCTCTTTTAGTGTGATGGCTAAGCGCAGAGAATTAAATAACATTTCACTTCCGTATGGCGCGCCATTTGCAATGATCAAAATGGATGACATGGTTTTCTCCGATTATTCGTTTGGCGTCAATTTGACTCGCAGCGAAACGCTATTTTTGAGCGTTTCTAATAGAGTATCGACTAACGTCGTCGTATGTGCGTCTATCATAAAACTCTCTGGCTGTAATAACCAGTTTTCGAGTAAGCCTGACATCAGTGCACGGATCATAACTGCACTACACGCTAAATCTAAATCGGCAGGAAGTTGTCCCGCATCCACACAATCACGTAAATTTTTAATAATCCGCTGCTCGATTGCCAGATAGTTTTCACGTTTAAAATCAACGACAGCAGCCATTTCTCCGACTAACTCACATTTTAAGAAAAAGATTTCCATTAATGCGCGGTTTTTAGGAGTACTAATAAAATCAGTAAGAATATATATTAGCAATTCTCTTAGGATTAAAAGTGGATCATTCGTATATTTCGAACGATAATAATCCTCAGCTTGAGTAATTTGATTATCGCTAAATTCGCAGGCTTGATGGAACAGGTCCACCTTATTCTTAAAATGCCAATATATAGCTCCTCGGGTAACACCCGCAGCTTTAGCTATATCGGCTAATGATGTGGCTGTCACTCCTCGTTCAGAAAATGTTTTGATGGCTGCATCTAATATTTCCTGACGGGTTTCTTCAGCCTGTTGTTTAGTTTTTCGTGCCATTGACGCCCGTTTTTATCGAAAGCTGATTTACATACATTAGTGTATGTTTGTACTATAGCATAGTGATAAATCATATAATTTGCTTTTTTTCTTAATTTTGTTTTGAACTCATATCGATTAATTGAGGTTAACTTATGCGAAAAAACAGAGGGGTGTTACCTCTGGCTCTGTTGGTCCTTTCAGGCGGCTTAGCGTTATCTGGTTGTAACGAAGAACAGAAAGGTGGCGGTGAACGCCCGGCGCCTGATGTAGGAATTGTTACGCTGAAAGCTGAACCTCTGACCATTAAGACCGAACTTCCAGGCCGTACATCTGCATTTCGTATTGCAGAGGTTCGCCCACAAGTAAGTGGCATCATCCTAAAACGTAACTACAAAGAAGGTAGCGATGTTGAGGCTGGCGTATCGTTGTATCAAATCGATCCGGCACCTTTCCAAGCGACCTACAATAGTGCTAAAGCAGAATTAGCTAAAGCGCAAGCAAATGCAAATCTTGCCGCATTAACAGTTAAACGTTATAAGCCACTTCTTGGTACGAATTACATTAGCCAACAAGAGTACGATCAAGCTAGCTCAACGTATGCACAATCATTAGCAGCGGTAAAAGCCGCTGAAGCGGCAGTTGAAACAGCACGTATTAACTTGGATTATACCAAAGTCACTTCCCCTATCAGTGGACGTACGAGTAAATCTAACGTGACTGAAGGTGCTTTAGTTTCTGCTGGTCAAGCAACTGAACTGATGCGCGTTCAACAGTTAGATCCAATCTATGTGGATGTCACTCAATCGAGTGAAGATTTCCTACGTTTAAAAGCTGAAATCGAAAATGGTGCTCTGCAAAAAGAGCCTGGCAAAGCGCCTGTTAGCTTAGTCATTAGTGGTGGACAAGAATACGCGCAGAAAGGACAGTTAGAGTTTTCTGACGTGACTGTTGATGAAACCACAGGTTCCATCACAATGCGTGCCGTATTCCCTAACCCGAACAAAGAGCTGATGCCAGGTATGTTTGTTCGCGCTATTTTAGAAGATGGTGTGAAAGAAAGCGCGATTTTAGTCCCACAACAAGGTGTTGCACGTACTCCGCAAGGTGATGCGCAAGTGATGGTTGTTGGCGCTGAAAACAAAGTTGAAGTACGCAAAGTACAAATCGCACAAGCAATTGGTAACAACTGGTTAGTCACTGATGGTGTTAATAGTGGTGATAAAGTCATTGTAATTGGCTTACAAAAAGTCAAGAAAGGTGACGTGGTTGTTCCAAAGCAAGCAAACTTAGAAACTCAATCCATTGTAGACACTCAGGCCAAACCTGAAACCGCGTCTAAATAAGGGAGCTATTGATTAATGCCTAAGTTTTTTATAGATAGACCAATTTTTGCATGGGTAATTGCGATTATCACCATGCTTGCGGGTCTGCTGGCAATTATCAAGTTACCTGTCGCTCAGTACCCGACGATTGCACCGCCGGCTGTTTCCATTTCAGCTAACTACCCAGGGGCGGATGCGTCAACGGTACAAAATACGGTGACCCAAGTTATCGAACAGAATATGAACGGTATCGATAACTTGGTGTACATGTCATCAACCAGTGATTCATCAGGTTCAGCAAGTATTACGCTGACTTTTGAAGCGGGTACTGATGGCGATATTGCCCAAGTACAGGTACAGAATAAGCTCCAGTTGGCGATGCCACTATTACCTCAAGAAGTACAGCAACAAGGTATTAGTGTGGATAAGTCAACCAGCTCATTCTTAATGGTTGCAGGCTTTATTTCTAAAGACGGTTCAATGGGTCAATACGACATTGCCGACTACGTAGGGTCAAATATTAAAGACCCACTTAGCCGTGTAAATGGTGTTGGTGAAACCCAGCTATTTGGTACCCAATATGCAATGCGTATTTGGTTAAAACCAGAGCAACTTGTTAAGTACAATATGACAACTTCGGATGTCATTAACGCGATTCGTGTACAAAACAACCAAGTTGCAGCCGGTCAGTTAGGGGGAACTCCTCCTGTTGGCGGTCAGCGTTTGAACGTCTCAATTATTGCTCAAACCCGTTTAAGTAACGTTGAAGAGTTCTCTAACATCTTACTGCGTGTGAACCAAGATGGTTCTCAAGTCCGTTTAAAAGATTTAGCCACTGTTCAACTGGGTGCGGAGAACTACAGTACCGTTGCTCGCTTTAACGGTATGCCAGCAGCAGGTATTGGTATTAAATTAGCAACGGGTGCTAACGCACTGGATACCGCTAATAACGTACGTGCAGCTTTAGCTGAGATGGAACCGTTCTTCCCGGAAGGGTTAGAAGTTGTTTACCCATACGATACAACGCCATTCGTTAAGATTTCGATTAACGAGGTAGTTAAAACGCTAGTTGAAGCGATCATGCTGGTTGTTGTGGTTATGTATCTGTTCTTACAGAACATCCGTGCAACATTGATCCCAACTATCGCCGTACCGGTGGTTCTGTTAGGTACCTTTGCTATCTTGTCTGCTTTTGGCTACTCGATAAACACCTTAACCATGTTTGCGATGGTACTTGCCATCGGTCTTCTCGTGGATGACGCCATCGTTGTTGTTGAAAACGTTGAGCGTGTTATGCAAGAAGAAGGTCTGCCACCAAAAGAGGCGACCAAAAAATCCATGGGGCAAATTCAAGGTGCTCTGGTCGGTATTGCAATGGTGCTGTCTGCGGTATTTATCCCAATGGCCTTCTTCGGTGGGTCTACAGGGGCAATTTACCGTCAGTTCTCTATCACTATCGTTTCATCGATGCTGCTATCGGTATTAGTTGCGATGATCCTGACCCCTGCACTGTGTGCAACTATGTTGAAGCCAATTGAAAAAGGCAGCCATGGTTCCACAAAAGGGTTCTTTGGATGGTTTAACCGCGTATTTGAAAAGCAAGCTCACCATTACACAGACAGCGTCAGCCGTATGTTGAATGGTACAGGTCGTTACCTTGTGATCTACGTATTACTGGTCGTAGGTATGGCATTTATGTTCGTTCGTCTGCCATCATCCTTCTTACCAGCAGAAGACCAAGGCGTGTTCTTATCCATGGTGCAGTTACCACCGGGGTCAACTCAAGAGCAAACCGAAGTCATCTTGGATGAAGTGAGTAATTACTTCAGAGTAGATGAAGGTAAAAACGTTGAGTCTGTATTTACTGTTGGTGGCTTTAGCTTTGCAGGTGCAGGGCAAAACATGGGTCTGGCGTTCGTCGTTCTGAAAAACTGGGATGAGCGTAAAGGCAAAGAAAACCATGTTGATGCGATTGTTGCGCGTGCAAACGCTGCGCTATCTAAAAAACAAGGTGCGATGATTTATGCCTTTAACTTACCTGCCATCGTCGAATTAGGAACATCAAATGGTTTCGACTTCGAACTGGTTGATAAGGGTGGCTTAGGTCATGAAAAACTGATGGAAGCTCGTAATCAGTTACTTGGACTGGCAGCTCAGCACCCTGAAATTCTGCAAGGTGTTCGTCCAAACGGTCAGAATGATACATCGCAATACCGTATTTATATCGACCAACAAAAAGCTCAGGCGCAAGGCGTTGCTATCAGCGATATCAACGCAACTCTCAGCTCCGTGTTTGGTGGTACTTACGTCAACGACTTTATCGACCGCGGTCGTGTGAAGAAAGTTTACGTACAAGGTGACGCGGAAAGCCGTATGCTGCCGTCAGATATCAGCAACCTGTATGTTCGTAATAACCAAGGAAAAATGGTGCCATTCTCGGCATTCTTAGACACATCTCAAGATCCTTGGAAATATGGTTCACCACGTTTAGAACGTTATAACGGTGTTCCAGCAATGAACATTCAAGGTCAAGCAACAGAAGGTCAAAGTACCGGTGCTGCAATGCTGATGATGGAAAAACTGACCACAGAAAACCTACCTGCGGGTATCGGTTATGAGTGGACAGGTATGTCGTACCAAGAGCGTTTGTCTGGTAACCAGGCACCTGCCCTGTATGCGATTTCCCTGATTGTTGTATTCCTGTGTCTGGCTGCACTGTATGAAAGCTGGTCTGTACCGTTCTCAGTTATGTTAGTGGTTCCACTTGGGGTTATCGGTGCGTTACTCTTCACCTCAGTACGAGGCTTAGATAACGACGTTTACTTTAAAGTAGGACTGTTAACCACCATTGGGTTATCGGCGAAGAACGCAATCTTGATTGTTGAATTCGCCAAAGACTTGATGGAGAAAGAAGGTAAAGGATTGATTGAAGCAACATTAGATGCGGTTAAAATGCGTCTAAGACCAATCCTGATGACATCACTGGCATTTATGCTGGGCGTTATCCCTCTGGTATTCAGTAATGGTGCAGGTTCTGCGGCGCAGAACTCGGTCGGTACAGGTGTACTGGGTGGTATGTTCGCAGCAACATCATTGGCTATCTTCTTCGTTCCGGTATTCTTTGTGGTGATCCGTCGCCGTTTTGCAAAGACACCAGAGCACGTTGATAACCATCAGCCGCCAGCAGCTCATTAATCACTAATGCGTTAAAAAAAGCCCCCTTCATTGGGGGCTTTTCATTTTATTCTCATCCAGCATGATTAGCTTAGAAAATGCTGAACTGCATTGACTGGTAATATTTTTGATGTGTGCTGATTCAATAGCCCGTTTGCGCCTTGAAAAGGACTGAGATCATTAGTTGGCGTTAATTGGCTACAACTATCAGCTAAAGAATCCAAATTATCATTACACTCTGATTTATCTTCAAAATAACGCGATAGATACATTGCACCATGGGCTGTATTAAGGACATTCGCAAGGTCACTTGTATTTATAGTTCTGTCATCAAAATGAATTATTAAGTGCCGATTCTCTGAATCATTTGAGCCATAAATATTATGTAACACCAATGATGTTTGATTAATGGAGTCAGTAATAATTAGATCACTATTACGTCGATTAACAAAAATCGAATTATTCTCAACTTTTATCGGGAGCATCAGATAATCAACGGCCTTATCTTGTGATTGATTATCAATAATAATTGCCTGATGATGCTGCCAATCCTCCATACTCAAGTGATAGGTATCTTTCCCTTCCCCACCGCTCAAGATCAACGTCTGAACATCTTTTAATTGCGTTGGTGCAAGAATGTCACCATGATTAGTCCCTTTTATTACTAATGATGAGCCGAATTGACTTTGATTAGATAATGGATAAAAAATAATTTGTCCTTCAAGAGTGAGTATCATTAACCCATCCCCCATTTTCTGCACATTTTTTATCGCTATCGTCGGATATAAATCAACTGGGTTAGGTAAAGACTCCGGCAATTGTAAAACAGCATTATCAGTGAATATTTCAGCCAATTGGGTACTAGAGATGGCTTTTTGCTGATACAGTTTTTTAGTCTGTACATCAAATATAATTCCACTCTCTGCATGTTGATCAAACCCTAAAAACTGTAATGTATTCTCAGATGATGATGATTTGTTAATAATGATTTGGCCTTTAAAATACCAAGCGGGTAAAATTTGCTCTTCTTCTTTACCTTTTAGACCCAATAATGTGATTGCATTCGGCTCATTAATAAAATCATTTAAGATATTCCAATCAACTGGTTTATTTTCAGCCCCTAATTTATTCAGCGCAACCACCTCAGCACTGCCATTAACATTAAGTTGCTTTACTACACCATTTTTATGTAAAACCAATAAGTTACCTTGCCAATTAAAAACTGTTTCTATTTCACTAAAACTTAGTCGCTTAGCCGTTGGATTATGAAGATCAATAACCTCTTGCCCTGGCCCCTCTTGGCGGAAAATAACATCATCCTCTTTGCTGTAAAAGAAAAAAACCTCGCCTCCATTATCGTCAAATAGGCTACCAACCAATGTTAGATCGGTTGGTGGCTCCCAATTCCAAGTATCCGTTAGTGGATCAAAACATTTAAAACGAGTGCCTACAATTTTTAACAATGTCGGTGTTGTTTTACTTACCGTGAATAAACCTTCAATTTCGAGTAATTCATGTCTATTCATAAAACCAACATAAGTATTTCCAATCACTTCTTCGAATGGAATTCTATTCGCAAGCTGCCTATCCATATACGCTAATTCATTCGGATTACTCGAAAACCAATGTAGTGTCTGAGATAGATGTGAAACTTGCTCTTGGTCATAATTATAAGGTCTTTCTAAGTTAGGCTTAATTAATACGCCATCATCAGTGCGTAACCAATAAACGTGCATGATACCTAGATGATCTGTATTTTTAATCATCACCATTTTGGCTAATTTAGGTAATGGAGACAAAGGGGATTCATCAATATTTTCTTGGCTAGATTCAATGGTATTCGAATGGGTCAAATAGCTGTGTTTTAAAATTTGATCACGTCTTTGAGGAGGAATAACCGCATTTGTTTTATTCAATATAGACATTAAAACTGCATCATTAGAAATACAGTAAAGCTCTAATTGATTATCCACTATACGGTAGGTAAGATTTACTTTACTTCCTCTATATATCTTTGTTATTTCGACACAGACTATATTATTAGTTATTCCCATTTTCTCAATTTTTGCATCATGACCTAAAAGATCTATAAAATCAAAATGCATTTTTAGAGAGCCTGAATGAATATCAGCTACCCATGCAATATTTTCTTTTTCAGAATAAAAATAAACATCATCACCACTAATACAAACCAATATCGCAGATTGATTTTCTTTATTTATAGAGTTGCTATAAAACATACGCTTATCTGCAATACTATAGAAAGCACGACCAATATCTACACCATGATGTTGATAATGATTAACAACCACATACTGCTTATGTAACTCACCTTTTTGAGCTAACTCATCAAGAAAAGACTCAATTGAGCGCTCTTTTAAATTCCAGTGTATTCCATTCAGGCTAATCACTTCTGCCACTTTATCTTTAAAGTTAATTTCTGTGATCTCTTGCTGGCTATTAACCAGACGAATTACATTAAGTTTAGCTGAATCATCAACATAGATAGTCATGCTACCGACTTCTATATGATCATCCATAATTTTAATCGCCATATTTTGGTCACTATCAATAAAGCTGGTATCAATAACCCAGGTAGATTGATGATTTAAAAATGGTGACTGCTTTAATTTTAAATAACTTCCATGATTGACAGAAATTTGATATTCACCACCATACCCAATAAAATCGTACTCTATATAACCATGCCAAGAATCTGGTAATGTAGGAATAATTAAATGCTTATTTACAGAATCCAGCTTGATATTAATCGGTGTAAAAACATATTCAAAGTTTAACTCTGAAATAACATATTCCAAGCCACAATAAAAATAATCGAAATAAAATTGATAGTTTTCCTCCATCTCTCTAAGAATAGAGTAACCACTATCTCCTCGGGATGTTCCACCAAATAGAGAGCTGTATTTATAATTAATATACGATTTAGGAATAGCAGGCAGCACAATGGTATTAGACTGTGTACTATCAAAGCTGACCTTATTTGAAAAAATGCCAACAGCTTCCCTCACATTAATAGCGTTACGTTTATTAATCTCCGCGCGTGGTGACGATTGAAAATCACTTAAAGCACTATGTCCTATGCTCCATGATCTTTTTTCACCACGGTAAATATATTGGCTCCCTAAAGTGAATGTTCGCTCTAAAAAATCGATATCCTCTATGACAATACCATTTGTTGGTATCAATAGTTTTTTTTCAGCATGATAGGATATAGCTGCATTTTGATAGATTTCTTTATAATGTGTAAAAATAGCACCAACTTCTGCCGCTTCACCAGCATGACGCTCATTAATTCTTACTAATTCCGCGACCCCTATGCCAAGACCGGTTAAAGGAACAGCTAGAGGCATTGCAACACCCGCAACAGTTTCAGCACCTAACATAGATGCTCCATATCCCACAATACTGGTGGTAAGTACAGAGGAATCAAAGGCTAATCGAGTTCCAATAACTGCACTTTGCTGCTCATTCTCTACATTTGCGAGCTCATAAATATCAAAACCAACCATCGCACCTTGAAAAATAGCGCCAACACCTTCATTTGCTGTGCGTAAAAGGGAAGATGAAAAACTATTCATCTCTGTTGTTACAACCGCCGCTCCATCCTTCCAAAGTGTACTTGCCAATTGAGTAACTCTTGATATGTCATTTAGTGCTCCATGAGCCATCATGGCATAGCTCACATAAGCATGAATTTTCAAGGCTGCATCTAGATTGGAAGAACGTTCTGAGGTTACTGATTGGCGATTACGATTTGCAGACCATTCAATCAATGCCTTAATACCAATGGCGGAATTAAGCCCGTCAACATGTTCAGCATTAATCGTACCTTCTGACATATCCTCGTGTTGTAGCTCTAAGTCATTAAACGTGTAGTGCTGGCTAAAATTCGCTATGGACTCATTAAAATATTGTTTGAATTCAAAAAATGTAGCGTCCTCCGTTTCAATCCAACGAGGCGCCTCTTCATCGCCTCGATGGATAAACTGAACCCGATATTGCCCACTATCAAGTTTATCTGTACTAGCAAACACTGGAATCCAACCTTCGTCTAACTGATTTAATTTGCTAATTTTATTGATTGACGATTCAAGGCGAGCTCCCCATTGTTCAGCATTTAAAATACAAAGGGAGGTTTTGATTTGTCTGTCTTCCATTAAGGTGTTTTGTTTCTCTAAAAAAACTTTCATGACTTGGTGACTCTGAGTAACCTCAGATAGGTCCGTAGAAGAAACGAGATCTCCTACATTTAATCCCGAGCCAACACCAACACTTGCCATTTTCTCAACATCAATAGCAATAAGCTCAAATATAGGCTTTGATTTATCAATTAACGCATCATATTTATAAGCCATTTTCTTCTTATTCATAAAATGGTTTAAAGCAGAGAATAATTTTTTATGATCATCAAAGGTATAAATTCCAAAGTTAGGGTCATAAAAATAATAGTAAACCTTGCCACTGTTACTTAATTTTCCTATTAACATTGAGTGGGTTTGAGTATTTAAGGCATACATTTTCATTGCCTCACCTTCAGTGAGTGCCTTTTCTATCCCAGTTAAGTCAAGTAAAGCAACGGAAGTGGATGCTTCGACAGCTTGTATATTTGAATGTAAATTTTGCAATGATAATCTTAATAAAACAGAATTTTTTTCTTTTGGTGAGGCTGCCGCAAGGAACATTTTATTCAGTAATTCATCAGCACCTTTATTACCATCTAATGCTAGAGCCACTGACATAGCCCGAACTAAAGGGTAACAACGTCCACCTGAATCATCTTCCATTAAAGGTAAATAAAAATCTTGAGGGGCTACTCGTTGCTGAATACTTCCACTTTTTTGGAAAAATGCATCCATCTGAGATGTAAGATCTAAAATATTTTTTATATAATCGGATTTTTCTTTTATTTTAATATATTGAGACAGTGCGCCTCTTTCCTTTAATTTCAATCCACCATTAATATAAAATCTTTGCATCTCCAATAAAGACATTTCATGATCAAACCCGGTGATATTTATATCTTTATAATTATCAACCCCATAATTAAACTCAGCACTCCCCTTCCATATATCATTATTTAATATTATATCAAATTGATTCCTTAGTCTTAAATCATAAGAACTCACCCCTGCTTTAATATTATTTTCTTCCATTTGAATAACTGCCTTCTCTCCATGATGATTTTTAATTTGTAACCATAACCAACTTCGCTCTACTGATAATAACTCAGAGAATATAGGGTCATAGTTTTGTTTGTAGTATTCACGTAAGTTTTTATTCATATTAATAATTTCATTCAGCTCATCTTTTTTTATCCTATTTTCATATGAGATACCAACTTCACTTGAAGTTAATTCATTTATCTTATCAATTTCCATCCTAGCATTATCTATTCTTTCATTAATATGAATTCTTTCATCATTGATTTTTTGTTTTATTTTATTATTTAAATTTACCCATGAATCAATAGCAGGATGCTCTGATGAAAAATCGCCACCCAAGTAAATTTCATCTTTAATATTAGATGTATCAATATTGAAATCCTTTCCAAGATCGATTACTTTTTTGTGTATTTTACTACGATAACTATTGAACCTTTCTAAACTTAAGTGAGAAAATTCATTATTAGGGTATAAATGACTAATTATTTCTCCTTGTTCACGTAAGTGTGGAATAGGAGCAACATCAAGAATTTTATATTCCTGGCGTTGTAATATTAATTCCCATTGCCCCTCTTTATATCGCATATAAACTAAAGCTAAACCTTCCGCTGTTCCAGGGACTTGATAGTCTTGAAAATCAAATGCCATCACCACATTATCATAGAGTATTGAACTGTTAACGCGCCCATCATGATAGACCCTGTATGTACTATCATCATGTTTTGTCACAACAATTGAGCACCCACTTAACCCACCAGTAAATAGAAAGCTATCTTCTGCTGCTTGTATTGGAATATCTACATATGCAGGCATGCGATTTGACTGATTCGCTCCGTTATAACCTAAAAAATACGCATTGACTGTTAGCTCGGGATTAAGGGTTGCAGAACCTTGCGCCAACTCAATAGCATATATATTCGGCGCTATTTTTGTAAATTGAGCAAGACCATTAGAAGGCAATTTCCCTATTTTCATTATACTATCTCCACTAATAGCGAAAGATTGAGAAAATAATATGGAATTCTCTTTAAATTGTGCAATGTTAGGACTTGCTGAATTCAGTAAAGCGGGCGTCTTCCACCATAAAGGCGACTTTAAAGTACTATCAAATAATATTTGATTAATTATTCTAGGAGACGAACTTAACGTTTTATAATCCAATTGAATATGCTTATCTTGTATATTATCCTTTAATAAAATAACTCGTTTTTCAGAGTAAAACTCCCGGTCAACATTAAAAAGATTAATATATAAAAACTGAGAGCGGAATAAATCCATATTCATACCTATAATTCCTTTTTTAAAATATCACTTCAATCCATAAAACCCCAAAATAAAAGAACACGCAAATTATTACACTTAATATTTTATTTCATAATAAAACTTATCATTCACTTTAACTTTAAGACGAACTATATACAGTAAAAGCAAGGTTATTCATTTTAATGTCTGAGCATAATTAATGAGCTCTTATTAAAATTTTTAATAGTTCTCTCTTATTTTTTGTTAACTTCAGAATGGAAAATTAGCGTTATAGTCATTCTCGTTAAGGACATTTAATAGCAAGGAACTTATAACAGATGACTCACACAATAATGCTAACTAGACCCTTTCAGCTCAGTTGGAATATTCGTTCAACAGCAGCTATTGAGCATAATTTTTTCTTGAGTAATGAAAACCATGGTCAGCGGAGTTTGACCATCCAAATCGCCAAGATGATATGGGCGAGAATCACCCAAAGGGAGGGATATTCGCCAAAACAACGAGTCATCAAGCTAGCTAATTCACATACATCTAGCCAATCCTCATCATTCTCACCTTTTCAATTAGCAAAGCTAGCCTTGTTTGCTAATCGCTTCAATCACCAAAATACCCCTTTTATCACTTCTTCGAAACAACACAAATTCAATCCATCAAACACCATTTCCCCCTCCCTTCATGACGGTATTTTGAATGCGGATCGTTATACGAAAATCGAGACTTTTCATCAACAAGCACACCATCTTGTGACAGACAAGGACGTCACGACTTTTGGTAATATCCGCCCTCTTGAAAGCCATCAAATATTATGCAAAGTATGCACTCTTTGTCCGCAGGATATAATTGATATTAAAGGATTTACTCAAACCAGAAATCCCTCACTACGAGGTAATAGTGAGATTTCAGTATTCAGAACAGGAGCCTTTCTGCTAGGAAAAAACCAATAGGTGCTTGTCACTTCAACAGCATCAGAAATAAAAACGGCCTCATTCTCTGAGGCCGTACTATTTCTTATGTTGCTATTTTTGTATTGAGCTTTAGTAGCAACTTCTCTTTTGATTCATATTCTGAGTGCTATTACAGCCAGAAGAACCAAGCAAACAGAGAAATTACAATGATACATGCCACGTTTAATACAGCACCTACGCGTACCATTTCAATTTGTCGAATATAACCGGAACCAAATACAATCGCATTCGGTGGTGTTGCGACAGGTAACATAAAGGCACAAGATGCACCGATACCGATGATCATGGTTAGCGCCATGACTGGCATACCTAATGCTTCCGCAACTGTTGCAAAGATTGGAACCAACAGTGCCGCACTAGCTGTATTACTGGTAAATTCCGTCAGGATGATAATAAAAGTCGTCACTGCTAGAATGATCACAAACCAATGGCTTTCACCAAATGTCATTTGCATCCAGTCTGCCATGATTTTACTTGCACCAGATGAGCTCAAAATCGCGCTGAGTGTCAAGCCACCACCAAACAGCATTAATACGCCCCACTCAGTATTTTTTTGGATTTGTGACCAACTCGCCACGCCCGTAATACCGATTAATACTGCCGCACTCAATGCGATGATGGTATCTAAATCTTTCACACCACCTAAAGCTTCGCTGATAAATGTACTGGTGATCCAACAAATAACCGCTAAAAAGAAAATGCTCATTGCGGTAATGCGTTTACCATTCCATTCAACTTTTTCTAATTCAATGTCAAAACGGTGTTTTAAGTTCGGACGCAGCATCATGTACATCAAAACAAACATCATTGGCAGTAAAACTACCATGATTGGAATACCGTATTTCATCCATGATAGGAAATCTAAGCCAAGCGCAGAAGCGGCAATCGCATTCGGCGGGCTACCTACAATCGTTCCTAAGCCACCAATGCTGGCACTATAAGCCACGCCCAATAACACGAATACAAACGTATTGCGCTCATGGCGAACATCAAGGTTAGAAAGAATACCTAAAACCAGCGGTAACATCATTGCGGCTGTTGCCGTGTTACTGATCCACATGGATAACCCAGCGGTTACCCCAAACAATAGAATTACTGCGACAGATAAACGTCCACGAGCAGCCATCAACAGGCGGTTAGCTATTAGGCGGTCAAGGCCTTGAATATGCAGTGCCGTCGCGAGAGCAAATCCACCAAAGAACAAGAAGATAATTGGGTTCGCGAAAGCTTTTAACGCATCCCCTGTCCCCATTAATCCCAGCCCAACTGCCAGTAATGGGATACATAATGCCGTAATAGTGACGTGAATTGCCTCTGTTAACCAAAGTACGCCCACAAAAACCATTAAAGCCAGTCCCGCGTTTGCTTTTGGATCAAAAGGCAAAAATTTTAACAGTAAAAGTAAAACTACAATATCAACCGCTAGGATAATCCAACCACGCTTATTTGAAGGGGTTGGAGAAGCGGATGGTGTCAAAGATTCGGAAGCATCCATGTTAACTCCATAGCTCGGAAGCAATTTAAGTTTTCGAGTAAATTTTGTTAATCGTTTTTTAAGAGGAGTAAAATATAGAGTTAATTGAATGGGATGAAAATGTAGAGAACCTAAAATTGAGATCTATGCCCCGCAATTTACTCACTTTATGGTGAAAATCGTAAAAATCTCACTGGTAATTCACAAAAATGGCAATTAATTACTTAAGACAACACATAGGTAAGCATAACTAACTACTACTTTTCTCTATAAATTATCCTCAACCGAAATATATAACAATTTGATAGTTCAGATAAATAATTCTATCACCATTTTGTGAGCTGCAAGCCAGCTAACGATGTAATTCAGTCTGGCTTACATTTTTATGAATTACCCTTGGGGTGAGTGACTAAACAAACTATTATGCAATGTCATACTCGGTAACCAATGCGTATCCATTCGAGCCATTCCTAATGAATCTTTCTGCTCAAAACCTGCCGTTTGTTCCGACAACAACGAAAAATAAACATCGCTTTCAATACGCTGATAATTCTTAAGGTCAATATGCGTTTCTGCCAGATTAATCGTTAAATTCAGTGAGTGGCGCTGAATAAATTGTTCCAATGACACATCTTTTGTTTGGTTGATAAAACGTAACTGCAAATGTTGATGAGCCTGTTTTTGATCGCCAAAAACTTGCCTTAACACTAGCGTGGTATTTTGGCTCATATCGGTGATAAATAAATCGTCATTATGCTGGCTCACCACCAACTCTTCACTCTCCGAGATAGGTAAAATTAACGTATCTAACTGAAAATCAAGCGCATGATTATCGATAATAATGGAGTGGTAATACGCCCATGCTTCTTTTGAAATCCTGTAGGTATCCTGCCCATCCCCGGCACTCAACACGATGTTTTTCACATTCTGAATGATTGCAGGTGATAACCTGTCATTTTTCTTACTACCACGAATAATCAATGAAGAACCGATATGAGCGCTTTGTGATTGGTATTCATTCGCTAAAATATCGACATACAGAATTTCACCGCTTTCAGCAAACATTAACAGACCATTGCTGACAATTTTCACATTATCAAACCGTAAACTCGGGTAAACATCGACAATTTTTGGTAACTGAGCGCCGCTAATCAAGTTATGTCCTTGTCCAAATGCAGAAGATAACTGACTCTCCATCGCAAATGGCTGGCGATACAATTTCTTAGCAATGGGATCAAAAATCAATCCAGCTGAATTATCTGCACTTAATCCTAGAAATTGGATATTATTTTCTAATGATAATTCATGAGCAATAATCACGTTTCCATTCAAATACCACGCAGGAATAGCTTGCTGGGAATTTTCTTTATTTAGCCCAATCAATGTGATTGTTTTACAGCAATAATAACCGCCCAATTTTTCCCACCAGTTTACCTGCTCTTTAAACCAAATCTCATTTAATGCAACGGGATGATATTTCCCGCTGGCATCGACTTGGCAAACGACACCATCCGAATCAGACATAAATAAATTACCTTGCCAAAATACAACATTTTGTAAGTTATGAGGGGTATTTAAAAACCATGCCGTCGGTTTAATCACGTTTAATATGTCCTGCCCCGCGCCTTCTTGGCGATACAGTTCTTTATTTTTACGGCTATAAAAAAAGAAAATTTCCGTTCCTTTATCATCAAATAGACTTCCCATTAATGCCAAATCTGGCGGAATAGCCCAATGGCTTTGGTGTAATCGGATATTGGTCGGCTCTTCACCATAACCAAGAGAGGGGGATAGATTGGGTTTAACGAGAAGGTTATCCTCCGTTCTTAACCAATAACGATGCAAAGTTTGGTTACTATCAACCCCTGATATCGTCACGCACTGACCTAAATCAGCGTCAATCTGCACAGACTGCTTACCATTAGATTTATGAATGCTACTTAACATATAGTTTTGTAGGAATGCTTGAGGCGTTATCGCCGAAAACTGAGTTGGTGTTTGAGCTAATTGTTCTAATAAAATTGAATTTGTGTTTAAGCCAATTAACCTAATTTTATTTTGCTCAAATTGAAAATTAACAACTTCATTGGTATCAATATATTTACATGAAAAATAAATATGTCCATCACCTTTCCATAACTGTAATATTTCAAATGGACGATTATTTTGATTTTCTAATTGATATTCAGCATTCACCACGCCTGTTGCAATATCCACTTCCCATATTTGTTTTTGTTCTGGTAAGTAGAAATAAGCCGTATCATCCATCACTGTACTTAAAGTAGCGTACTGTTTATTAGCATCAAGAGTATCAATAAAAATATAGCGCTGATTGCTCACATCATAGAAAGCTCGCCCCACATCCTTACCATTGTATTGATGATTATCGATAGCAATATACTGCCGGTGAGTTTGGTGCTGCCTCGCATAGTGCTGTAAATGTTGTTCTAAACTTTTGGACTTTCCTTTCCAAATTTTTTCATCTTCGCTCAAAATAATTACCTGAGCTGATGAAAAATCAATTTCTTGCACTTCTTTATTTTTATCAATGACAATGATTTGGCCTTGCACACTGTCAATATCGACATCAATTTTAATATTACCAACCATCAGTTGATTATTTAGAATTTTAACTGTGCAATCTTCAAGCCCACTAGCATCTATAATCCATTTTGAATTTTGATTGTTTTTCACATCATCCGTTAGACTGATACAAACCCCATTATTTAGATTGAGCTTATACGTTCCACCGTAGCCTTTTATTTTATATTTTATTTTTCCATGCCATTCCTTTGCTAGCTGTGGAATAACTAACTCACGATTTTTTTCATCCAAAATAACATCGATGGAAGTATCTACATATTCATGGAAAATCTGTGTGATAGTATTTTCACTGGGGAAAATATAGAAATCATAATCAAAATTATCGCCTTGCTCTAGTCGGCGAATGACATCAAAACCATTATCATGACGCGATGTACATCCCGGCCATAAGTTGTAATTGTATTTAATATAGGACTTAGGAATAACAGGTAACATAACGGAATCGGCATGACTAAAATCTAATTCATGCATCGCTGACTGGTAGCCAATTCCCTGACGGATATTTATTGCTTGCCCTCGGTCTTTAACCATCGTTGGGAAGTTTCCTGCCCAAAATATATAGTTATGGCGACCTCCTCCCGAAGAGCGTGAGCTTGTTCGGTAAATATATTGGCTATCAAATTGAATTTGGTTATTTCTTAAGTTAAGCGAATTAAATACAGCGCCAAATTTGGGGAGCAGCAACTTTTTATCTGCCATAAAATCGTAGCCATTGCCGTTATAGGCGCTATCCAACGTAGAAAAATAGAGGCCGACGGCTTTTGCATCTTCGCCAATAATCGCAAAATTACGTGCCAGCCCCACGAAGCCAATACCTAACCCTGCGACCATCACACTCGCGCTCCCTAATGCAGCTGCTGCCGTGGCACTCCCCATTGCACTTAGCCCAATCCCACCAACGCCAGTCACAAAACTCGCTGAATCAAAAGTAAGTTGAGTTCCAAATATAATGCGCTCGGGATCATTGTCTGCATTTGTGAGTTCGTAAATATCAAATCCCACGAGTACACCACTAAAAATGGTTGCTAACCCTTCATTTGCTGTTTTTGCCATTGATGAAAAGAAGCAATTCATCTCCGTTGTACTGATTTCACTTTCCGTTTTTAATCCGAGCTTGATGATTTTATTTATTTTCGTCATATCATTGACGGTGCTATATGCCATCATCGAATAATTCACGTAGGTATGAATTTTTAGCGCCAAAAATAAATTGGGCGAATTTTTACTCTCTGAGACGTCATTGCGATTTCTATTTTCCACCCACTGAATAATAGATTGAATCGCAATCCCTGCATTCAAACCATCAACGGAAATAGAATTCACTTCATTGAGCTGTGCTTTCATTTCATTTTCTTCAAATCGATAATACCGACTGAATATCCCCATTTGCTCGATTGAATATTGGTGAAACTCGATAAACGTTTTATCACTTGTTTCAACCCAACGAGTTAGATTGGTGTTATCAACATGGATAAATTTAATTCGATATATATTATTGTCTGCTTGCTCCACACTCGAAAATAGAGGGATCCATTTTCCATTAACGTGTTTTTCCGCAGTGAGTTTCATTGTTGCTTCACTGATTCTTTCTCCCCACTGCTGAGCATCCAGTATTGTCAGTGAGCTTTTTAATTTTGTGTCTTCAATAATTTTTTTTTGCTTAAAAATTAATTCTTCGACTTTTTTCCCTCTATCGCTTAAATCAGATAATTTTTCATCCGTACTTAAATCATTGACTGTTAAATGATGACCGATAGGGACCTTTGCCATATCATCTGTATTAATAAAAACCAATTCAAATGCCGGTTTATTATCAACTTCATAGGCTGAATAGTAATCAGACATTTTCTTTTCATTGAAAAATTTCTTTAAGCATGAAAAAAGCAACTTACTATTTTTAAATGAAAACAAACCAAAATTAGGATCATAAAAGTAATAAGTACCTTTCCCTTCAATCACTGTTTTACCTATCAGCATTGAGTGACTTTTGCTATTCACAGCAAACATTATGGTTTCAGGCTTAATATCCAGCAGGGTTTGGATTTTTTTCAGTCCCATAATGCCGTGGGAAAAAGAGGCTTCTACAGCTTCAACATTAGAGTGTAATTTTTTCAGAGAATCTTGTAATAATAGAGAATCTCGACTTTCTGGGTTGGCCGCTGCGATGTATAGCTTGTCAATGAGTTTATCTGCACCTAGATGCCCTTCTCGCGCTAAGCTCACTGACATCCCTCTTACCAGTGGGTAACAGCGCCCACCAGATTCATTTTTTACTAACGATAAATAAAAATCTTGTGGAATTAATCGATTTTCCTTACTACCAGATTCAGAAAATAACTCGCTGATTTTCCCTGTTTGCGTCAATACGTTAGTGATATATTCAGCATGTGCTGTTTCTTGAATAACACGATATAACGCACCTCGTTCTCTTGCCGTATACTCATTTGTGACGTACATTTTTTTCAGTTGCTGTGAAGGGACTGCGTCATTGACACCTTGCATACTGATGTCTTTGTATTTTTTTATTCCTTCATTAAATTCATTTTTAAATCGAATATTTCGCGTTAACTTATGCAGGTAAATTAAATTTTCATACCGTTCATTGATTGTTAAATAGTAAGCATATGGCGAGTTTATTTCTATATTCTGATCAAGCTCTTTAATTTTAACAACTGCATTCATGCCTTGCTTTGTTTTAATACGTTGCCATAACCAACTGTATTCCACTTCACGTAAATGATAAAAAATCTCGCCATATTGTTTATTTTGCATTGAGACAATCGTTTTGTTCATTTCAATGGCATTTTCTATTTTCTTTTTACGTGCTATATCCGTCACACCAATTAAACTTTCCTCTAGTAACTGGCGATTTTTTTTTAATTCTTGAGTTTGGGTATCTAATTTTTGTTTTACCTGACTGCCAATATCCAGCCACGTTTTTAATGATGAATCGTTTTCAAAGGGTTCGGTCAGTTGTTCTGATGATAGAGTTTCTTCATTTGGAATATCGTCAATTTTTATATTAACTTTTTTGGCCAACATTTTTAATTCACTATGAAGTTGCTCTCTCATATTTTCAAAATGCTGCTTTCTATTGGAAAGATTATAGTCCCCCGCCTTTTGGACTCTAACAATATTTTTCTCCGCACTAAGGGAGATTCGATTACGTTGGGGTTGAACAATCAATGTCCACTCATTGCCATTAAAATACATAAATGCGCTAGCTTTACTAATATTTTGCTCCGCGATCGTGTAATCCCGCGCGTCAACAGCCATCACAACATTATCATAAAGTAATGAGGCATCAGCGCGGTTATCGCGATAGACACGGTAGTTTTCGTGGTCTAATTCAGTCACCACAACAGACTCGCCACGTAATAACCCGGTAAATAAAAATTCTTTCTCCGGATGATTTTTAGGAATATCTACATATTCGACACGTTTGCTTTCTTTATTTCGCGCCTTTGAGTCTAAAAGATAGCAATCTATGGCGTAACGTGAGTCTTGACGATAACTGGCGTCTACATATTCAACTTGATAGCCTTTACCAAAATTTTTACTGAATAATATTTTTCCTTCCGTTGGTATTTGCAAAATAGAGTTAAGTATTTTGGTATTAATATTGTAGTCGCGAGCGAATTCAATTGGGTTCTGCTTAAATTTGTCAATGTCTGGACTAGGCTGATTGTCTGAATTCGTTCCACGGCCTGTAATTGAAATATCAAAATACGTTTCCTTAACAGACTGAGACAACAAAGCCGGCTGTTCCACATCGTAGCCTTGCACCCTTAATACTTTAGAAAGGCTTTGTTCTAATGGTTTATCTGAAATCAGTGATAATACAATCCCTTTAGATATCATTTCAGATCTTGATTCACCATGGCTACTGGATTGCCCTTCAAGAGTTTCTGAATAAGAAAAGCCTTTTTCAATTCGATACATTCCCATAGGAACGTGCTCAATCATCGCATCTTCGGGTAATAATGCTTTTAGTTGCTGGCTAATTTCTGTCGCACTTTGTAGATTCGCTTCAGAAAAATAAATCACCGCTTGATCCGTTATTCGACCTAATTTTTTAGGCCCCATAATTTTTGACTGCATCACTTTTCCATGAGGATCATTCTCATAGAGTTGCATCAATGCTTTGGCTAAATCGGAAAAATATTCTTTCTTCACATTGACTGTTAATCGAGACATTAACATTGAGCGGCTATTATATCGCTCACGATAATTCTTCGGTAATATTCGATATGCAGCACCATCTAACAATTCATCATCATTTAACGATGAAAAATTATTATCATTTTTCCCTTGAACTTTAACTTCAATATTTTTATGTTCTAAGAAATCTTTTTTAAAATCAGCTAAGAATTGTTTTTGCTCAATGATATTTAAACCTTCGATACCCGAAGGAATCGTGTGGCTATAATTAATATAGGTAATATCTGTAATTTTCTCTTCTAATGCCACTTTTCGATTCGAAAGTGATTCATTCCACGCACCATTTCGCTGATAATCTAATTTTATTTTAGCGGCGCATTTCATTAAGTCCGCATTTTTTTTCACATATGCATGCATTTGTTTTGCTGCGGTAAATAGCGACTCATGGCTATCCTTCCCCATAATAATATCCTTATTTAATATTCATGTTAATTATCCAAACAATCACTATTTGATTGCGGCTTTATTAGTAGCATAAAAATTAAAAAGGACGAGATGGAGTTATTCCGCATTATCTATAAGGTTTAAATACTTTCAAAATTATTTATTTCAGACAAAAAAAATGGGTCGATTTCTCGACCCATTTATAAAACTAAGCAAACAAAAAATTATGCTTGGCCTTTAACTTCTTTCAGACCGTTGAATGGCGCGCTGTTACCCAGAGCTTCTTCAATACGGATCAGTTGGTTGTATTTAGCAACACGGTCAGAACGGCTCATAGAACCGGTTTTGATTTGACCTGCAGCAGTACCAACCGCTAAGTCAGCGATAGTTGCGTCTTCAGTTTCACCTGAACGGTGAGAGATAACGGCAGTATAGCCAGCATCTTTCGCCATTTTAATCGCAGCTAATGTTTCAGTCAGAGAACCAATTTGGTTGAATTTAATCAGGATAGAGTTGGCGATGCCTTTCTCGATACCTTCTTTTAAGATCTTGGTGTTAGTTACGAATAAATCGTCACCAACCAATTGGATTTTATCGCCAAGAACTTTAGTTTGGTATGCGAAACCATCCCAGTCAGATTCGTTTAAACCATCTTCGATAGAAACGATTGGGTATTGTTTAGTCAGTTCTTCTAAGTAATGAGTGAACTCTTGTGAAGTGAAGGTTTTACCTTCGCCTTTCAGCTCGTAGTTGCCAGTTTCTTTGTTGTAGAACTCAGAAGCTGCACAGTCCATCGCCAGAGTCACATCTTTACCCAGAACGTAACCCGCTTGCTCAACCGCTTCTTTGATAGCAGCCAGTGCAGCAGCGTTAGATTCTAAGTTAGGCGCATAACCACCTTCATCACCAACAGCCGTGTTCATACCTTTAGATTTCAGTACTTTTGCTAAGTGATGGAAAATTTCAGAACCCATACGTACCGCTTCTTTCAGAGTCGGTGCGCCAACTGGTTGGATCATGAATTCTTGGATATCAACGTTGTTGTCTGCGTGCTCACCACCATTGATGATGTTCATCATTGGCAGAGGCATAGAATATTGACCGTGAGTACCATTCAGGTCAGAAATATGCTCATACAGAGGCATACCTTTTGCCGCAGCAGCTGCTTTCGCGTTTGCTAAAGAAACTGCCAGAATTGCGTTTGCACCGAATTTAGATTTGTTTTCAGTACCATCTAAGTCAATCATGATTTTATCGATGTTTGCTTGATCTTTAGCATCTTTACCGATAACGGCTTGAGCAATTGGACCGTTAACAGCCGCAACAGCTTTCAGAACACCTTTACCCAGAAAACGTGATTTATCACCATCACGCAGTTCCAGAGCTTCACGAGAACCTGTAGATGCGCCTGATGGAGCCGCAGCTAAACCAACAAAACCACCTTCTAAATGTACTTCAGCTTCAACAGTTGGGTTACCACGAGAATCAATGATTTCACGACCGATCACTTTAACAATTTTGGACATTAGGTTTTCCTCAGTACAAGTTAAATTTCGGGAAGTTGGCGAAAATTGCCGACTTCCCCGTATCTTATTTCAACTCACCTTTCTGGTACTTACCAGCGGCTTTAACAAAACCTGCAAACAACGGATGACCATCTCTTGGGGTCGAAGTGAATTCTGGATGGAACTGGCAAGCCACAAACCATGGGTGGTTTGGATTTTCAATGATTTCAACCAGTTTATTATCCACAGAACGACCTGCAATGTTCAGCCCCGCATCTTCGATACGTTTCAACAGCAGATTGTTCACTTCGTAACGGTGACGGTGACGCTCAACAATTGTTTCTGCGCCGTACATACCGCGCACTAAGCTGCCATCGGTTAAATGACATTGCTGACCACCAACACGCATTGTACCGCCAAGGTCGCTCTCTTCAGAACGCACTTCAACGTTGCCATCTTCGTCACGCCATTCGGTAATCAGCGCAACAACTGGGAATTTGCAATCTGCATCAAATTCAGTGGAGTTCGCGTCTTTCATGTTCGCAACATTACGTGCAAATTCAATCAGCGCCACTTGCATTCCCAGACAAATACCTAAGTAAGGAATTTTATTCTCACGGGCATATTGTGCCGTCAGAATTTTCCCTTCAATACCACGAGAACCGAATCCACCTGGGACTAAAATCGCATCCAGATCTTTGAGTAGCTCAACGCCACGGGTTTCGATATCTTGAGAATCAATCAGCTTAATATTCACGGTTAAGCGATTTTTCAGACCCGCATGTTTCAGCGCTTCGATAACTGATTTGTATGCATCTGGTAATTCAACATATTTACCCACCATACCAATGGTGACTTCACCAGCTGGATTGGCTTCTTCGTAAATAACTTGTTCCCACTCAGATAAATCAGCTTCTTTGCATTCAAGGCGGAAACGGTTACAAATGTACTCATCCAAACCTTGAGCTTTAAGCATGCCAGGAATTTTATAGATAGAATCTGCGTCTTTCAGAGAGATAACCGCTTTTTCTGGAACATTACAGAACAGGGCAATCTTCGCGCGCTCATTCGCAGGAATGACGCGATCTGAACGACAGATCAGCACATCAGGCTGAATACCAATTGACAGTAACTCTTTCACTGAGTGCTGTGTTGGTTTTGTTTTCACTTCACCCGCAGCCGCTAAGTATGGCACTAATGTTAAGTGCATATACAGTGTGCGCTCACGGCCCACTTCCGCAGCCATTTGACGAATAGCTTCTAGGAATGGCAGAGATTCGATATCACCAACTGTACCGCCGATTTCGACTAATACAACGTCATGACCTTCACCACCACGGATGATGCGATCTTTGATTTCATTAGTGATATGAGGAATAACTTGGATGGTCGCGCCTAAGTAGTCGCCACGACGCTCTTTGCGCAGGACTTCAGAATAAACACGTCCAGTCGTAAAGTTGTTGCGACGTGTCATTTTGGTACGAATAAAACGCTCATAATGACCTAAATCCAAGTCAGTTTCAGCGCCGTCTTCTGTAACGAAAACTTCCCCGTGTTGGGTTGGGCTCATTGTGCCTGGATCTACGTTAATGTAGGGATCCAGTTTCATAATGGTCACATTGAGTCCACGGGCTTCGAGTATAGCCGCCAAGGAGGCTGCGGCAATGCCTTTACCCAGAGAGGATACGACCCCGCCGGTCACAAAAATATAATTAGTTTTCATGCTGAACCTGAACGTTTAGGTTTAAAAGATGATGGATATAACAGGACGGGAAAACAGTATACCCGAACCTTAAATCTCCTACAAATGTTCTAAGCTCAATAAGGCCAGTTTTCATTAATACCTTAAATAAATCAGCAAGTTAAAAATAAAAATATTTATCGTTTGATAAATAGTCACTTTCTAGGGCGCTATTCAACTGTTTTGCAAGATTAACACATTTTTGTGTAAATGCTAAATCCTTTCAGCTTAATCTATCACTGAAAAAACATCATTTTGCCGATTGTTTGATTTTGAATAACTCTTTCAATCCATGACTATCATTATCGACAAGCATTCTTTGCAAAATTTAGCAGCCTGGATTGGGTCATTCATCTAATTTGATAGACACCCACAATGCTTCCATCTCATCAAGTGTAGCAGTTTCTGTCGATTTGCCAGTTTTGGCTAATCGTCTTTCGATTTCACGAAAACGGCGCTCAAATTTACTGCACGCTTTTTGTAAGGCAAGCTCAGGTTTGTGCCCTAAATGGCGAGAGAGATTGACGGTCGCAAATAACAAATCGCCAATTTCTTCTTCAAGATGCTGTTCATCCACGACTGCTTGAGTGGCTTCTTCCATCACTTCCGCTAACTCTTCGGTGACTTTGCCTGCCACGGGGCCCAGCGTATCCCAATCAAAACCGACTGAGGCACAACGTTTTTGAATTTTATAGGCTTTCATTAAGGCAGGAAGTGCATTTGGGATATCATCCAATACCGAGTATTGGTCTTTCTCTGCTCGTTCTTTGGCTTTACGTTGTTCCCAGCCTGCAATGACTTCTTGGCTACTGAGTTGGTTATTTTCGTCGAAAATATGAGGATGGCGACGTTCGAGTTTGTCACTGACAGCTTGGCAAATATCATCAAAATTAAATAGATTTTGCTCTTGTGCCATTTGGGCGTAGAACACCACTTGAAAGAGGAGATCCCCCAACTCGCCTTTTAAGTCAGTAAAATCTTCTCGTTCAATGGCATCTAGAACTTCATAGGTTTCTTCAAGGGTATAAGGGGCTATGGTCTTAAACGTCTGTTGCGTATCCCACGGACAGCCATTTTGCGGGTCACGCAAACGCGTCATAATAGTGAGTAACCGTTCAATTTGTTTATTGCCCTGCTGCATATTTAACCCTTATCAAAAATTATTACGTGGTGATTTAATGAGGTTGATACCTTAACCAAATTAAATTAAATACGCTAAATCTTTTAAGTTTTAGTTCAGTAAACGACAGAGAGGATATTTTCAAAATAGTTTGGATGGGCAGCTAGGCGGCAAGTAAGAAAGACCCTAGGAGCATACATAAGTATGTGACTAGGGCGAACGCGCGCAGCCAACAACGCTGCACGCCAAAATATGAAGAAAATTAGGAGCATACATAAGTATGTGACTAGGGTTAGTGAATGCAGCCAACACCCCTACAGCTCAAAATATGAAGAAAATCAGGAAGAGTGGCGTTTCGCCTCAATAACATCCGCCAACTGATTCAGTTTTGAAAGCACCCTTCCCAGCACTTCGATATTATACAGCTCGATGGTCATATCGATGGTGGCGAGCTGCTGCTTCACATCGCTGCGGCTGCTTACCCCTAACACGTTGACTTTTTCGTTTGCCAGAATCGTCGTAATATCGCGCAGCAATCCACTGCGATCATTGGCTATCACTCTCACCACTAGCGAGTAACCGCTCGAGTAGTTTTCACCCCAAACTGCATCAATGACACGCTCTGGCGCGTGGCTTTGTAGCTCTGCAAGCTGTTCACAATCCGCGCTGTGAATCGAAATTCCGCGACCTTTGGTAATAAAGCCGACGATTTCATCCCCCGGAATTGGCTGGCAGCAACGAGCAATATGGTGCATCAGGTTGCCGACGCCCTCAACCACCACGCGACCACTGCCGTGGGATGGCGCTCTTGGTACGCCAGATTTATTCTCCAGCGACTTCATCGCAGCGCGATCTTCTTCCTCTGCCGTCGCTTTATTAAACTTAGCTTGTAGGAAGTTAACCAATTGGTTGATACGAATATCACCACCGCCAATTCCCGCTAACACTTCATCCAGTGAGTGCACGTTATAGCGGGCAATCAACTGTTTTTCTGCGTCTCGTAAACTGATATCCAGATGGGATAATTCGCTGTCGAGAATTTGACGCCCCGCCAGAATGTTTTTGTCGCGGTCTTGTTTACGGAACCAGTTTTGAATTTTCGCCCGTCCACGGCTGGTCGTCACGTAACCGAGATTAGGATTGAGCCAGTCACGACTCGGGTTTGGGTGTTTCTGGGTGATAATTTCAATCTGGTCACCCATCTGTAATTGGTAGCTAAATGGCACGATGCGCCCACCAATTTTCGCCCCAATACAGCGGTGGCCGACATCACTGTGAATATGATACGCAAAATCGAGAGGTGTTGAACCTGTAGGTAAATCCACCACATCGCCTTTTGGCGTAAACACATAGACTCGGTCATCAAACACTTGGCTACGCACTTCATCCAGCATTTCGCCAGAATCCGCCATCTCTTCTTGCCATGAAATCAGTTTACGCAGCCATGCAATACGGTTTTCGTAGCTACTGCCTTTACCGACACCACTTGCACCTTCTTTATATTTCCAGTGCGCCGCAACGCCCAGCTCTGCATCTTCATGCATTTGGCGGGTACGGATTTGGATCTCTAAGGTTTTACCATTTGGGCCTAAAACCACCGTATGAATTGACTGATAGCCATTTGGCTTTGGGTTCGCTACATAGTCGTCGAACTCATCAGGTAAATGGCGGAAATGGGTATGAACAATCCCCAATGCCGCATAACAATCTTGTAGGCGTTCAACCACGATACGCACCGCTCGCACATCGTATAATTCGCCAAATGCTAAGGATTTCTTCTGCATTTTGCGCCAAATACTGTAAATGTGTTTTGGTCGTCCGTACACTTCCGCTTGGATTTGCTCTTGGAGCATATATTTACGTAGCGTGCTGACGAAATTGTCGATGTACTCTTCACGGTCAATACGGCGCTCGTGCAGCAATTTCGCAATTTTTTTGTATTCATCAGGGTGCAGATAACGGAAACAGAAATCTTCTAATTCCCATTTTAATTGCCCGATCCCTAAGCGGTTTGCTAACGGCGCATAAATATTGGAACACTCTTTTGCCGCTAAGACGCGTTCATCTTCGCTGGCATCTTTGACTTCACGTAAATGGGCGATACGCTCGGCGAGTTTAATCACCACGCAGCGGAAGTCTTCCACCATCGACAGCAGCATACGGCGGATGTTATCCACCTGCACGGAACTGGTTTCGTTAGATTGCGTGGCTTTAAGTTCGCGGATAGCGTCCATCTCAATCACGCCTTTCACCAGCGCATGAATGGATTGACCGAAATCATCAATAACGGATTGTTCGTCGAGTTTTCCCTCTTCAACCAGAGGGAACAGTAACGCAGCTTGTAAGCTACCGATATCCATGCTGAGCGTGGATAAAATTTCGGTCATTTCAATGCCGCGCCACAGTAGCAGAGGCGCAATATCCTGCCCCGATAATTTATCGTGGCAATACTGCCAGGTATGGATGAGTTTTTCTTCTGATTGTTTGTTATTCAAACCCAAATCATTAACCCACTTTTCGGGGGCAAATTCACCTGCTGGGGTTAAATGCGCACTTCTTACTGCAACCATATATTCTCCCTACCTGTTACACCTCTGGGCTACGAACAAATAGCGCCATAGATTCCAGATGACTAGTTTGCGGAAACATATCCAACATCCGCAATTGAGATAACTGATACCCGCCTTCAAGTAAAACTTTACTGTCTCTTGCCAACGTTGTTGGATTACAAGAAACATAGACAATTTTTTCTGGCATCAGTTTAATTAAATGTTCCATTACGCCAGCGGCACCTGCTCGAGCAGGATCTAGCAGCACTTTATTAAAACCTTCTTGCGCCCACGGCTGAGTGTGGATCTGCTCTTCCAAGTTCTCATTATAGAACGCCGCATTCTCAATTGAGTTGCGCTGGGCATTACTTCTGGCTTGAGTGACTAAATTTTCAACACCTTCAACGCCAACCGCCATTTTTGCTAAACGGGCAATGGGTAACGTAAAGTTACCCATTCCACAGAAAAGATCCAATACCCTATCTTCAAGACTTAGATCCAACCATGCTAAAGCTTGCGCCACCATGTGCTGGTTAATTTCGCCATTCACTTGAATAAAATTGGCAGGGCTAAATTGTAGGGTTTCATCCGCCACCTGATATTCAGGTAACGGGGAGTCAGTCTCAAGCGGGACTAACTGCCCTTCATTCCCGGCTAACCAAATACTGAGTGCATGAGATTTGGCAAATTCTCGCAAGCGCTTTCTATCAGATGCGTCAACAGGGACTAAATGGCGTAACAGGATAAGATTGCCATTATCCCCATGAATCAGTTCAACATGCCCTAATTTGCTGGCAATCGATAGCTGATTTAAACAACTGGACAATGGTGTTAGCAGAGCATCAAGTTCCGCGTGTAATACGGAACAACTTTTAATGTCCACCAGCGTGTTGGTTTGGTTTTGGCGAAACCCCATCATTAAGTGATTGGATTTATTTTGATATTGCAGCCCTAAACGCGCACGGCGGCGATAGCCATATTCTTCACCACCAATCACCGAGATAGGTGGCAATACAGACCCAGTTTCACGTCCCATTAAATGCTGTAAAGCCTGCGCTTTGCTTTCGCGTTGAAGCCCAATCTCTACATGCTGCTGTTGGCATCCGCCACATTGATTAAAATAACGGCAGCGGGGTTTCACACGTTGAGAGCTGGTACTGAGACGTTTAATAACTTTGGCTTTGGCAAAATGACGTTTATCTTCAGTCAGTTCGACTTGAGCCTCTTCCCCGGGTAATAAACCAGTGATAAATATGGCTTTGCCATCATGGCGGGCTACACCTTGCCCAGCGGCATCTAAACTATCGACATGAACCGTGATTTGACGGCGTTGGGTGGTGCGGCGATTTGGCGAGTAAAATTGGGCCATAAGTAGTCACTAAACGGGGTTAAATAATTTCTATTTCAAGCCGCAGGTTGGTAAGTCCGTGTTTGCTGTATAACGGCTTACTTTATCACTGCGACTACCTGATAATTGGGTAGACAAATTAGCGGGCTATCATAGCATTTTTTTACCAAAATTAGTGACCACTTAGTTTTTTTGTCACGCTATATACTGACTTTTTTTATCAACGTTAATTCGTCACCATAAATTTTCGATACTCTTCATAAGCATAATGGTCAGTCATTCCGCTAATGTAGTCTTGGAGCAGCCTGGCTCGATAATAAAACTCTAGCATCGATTTATCCGCATCACTGGTGACTGAGATTTTTTCTAAGGCTTCGTTATAGGAGAGTCGATGTTTATTCGATAACTTATGAAATAGGCGAGTTTCGATAAAAAAGTGTTTATGGTAATTTTGCGCCACTAATGCCGCAAAATCCGCTCTATCCATCATCAACAGTGGGCTGTAAATATCTAATAACCCACTGATAATTCGGTAGCCTTGTAACTCTAACTCTTCCACTTCATGGTGATTAAATACATGCTTAAAGGCCACTGTTTTTAAGGCTTTTAATAGGCGATGCTCTTGGCTTTTATCTTCAAGTAACGCGCTGTTAAAACTGCCGTGATAAATCTCAGGCAGGTTTTGAATAAACCGCTGAGCACTGTAATGGGCAAGTTTTCCTGTAATATTGACGCGTAAATACATGAAAAACTGATCTTGCTGAATGCGCCTTGTGTGGTTATCGCTGATATTATTGAATGCGCGCAGGATGGTTTGATCGAAGAGATCCCCTGATTTTACCTCACCCCACTCCGCTTTTAGGTACCCAATTAATTGCTCAACGGTATAAATACCCTTTTCTGCTGCATCGTCTAAATCCGCAATACAGTAAGAGATATCATCCGCGGCTTCCATGATATAGGAGAGCGGGAAACGGCAATATTTGCCCATTTCCAACTTTTTACTTAACTCGCTGACAAAATCCGCTTCAGACCAGTAATAGCCTGGTTTTTTCATTAAATAATTAAATTCAGGCGGGATAGGCTCAAGGTCATAAGCGCCGCGAGTGTATTTCAAAATAGAGCCAATTTGCGCGTAGGTTAAATTCAGTTTGAGTAATCGGTGAGCCATACGCAGCCCTTGTGCGTTCCCTTCAAACGCGCATAAATCACGCTTAAGCTGACGACGGAAGAGATCCTGCTTTTCATTACCTGTTAGTTGCAACGCTTTAATTTTACAAGGATCTGGCGATTCAGGAGTGAATAGATAATCTGGCGATAATAATTTACTGAACCAACGTTGAATCGCCGCTTCACCAAAATGCCCAAACGGTGGGTTGCCAATATCATGCATTAAGCACGCCATTTCCACGAGGCTTTCAAAGGCATCACAACGGTCGGTTAAACCATATTCATCAAGCAGTTTTTTCTTTTTCAGTTCACCCAACACCGTTTTGCTGATGTAGCGCCCAACTTGTTGGACTTCAAGAGAATGGGTTAAACGGCTGCGTACCGCGGAGTTTTGTTCAAGGGGAAAAACTTGGGTTTTCTGTTGTAAACGACGAATCGCAGCGGAATTGATAATCCGCCCACGGTCACTTTCAAAGAGACGGTTTACGGCATCTTCATCATCGGGTGAGACTTTTTGATTTTTTCCACTACTCATGTAGTTACGTTGGAAACTCAGTTTTTTAACAAAATTAATCTCTTTTCCCGCCATGCTAGCCTCTGCGCCTTACCGTTTTATTCCTGAATCCTCAAAGAAAAGGCAGAGGAAAACCCACCTTTCAATGTTACACTTTAGCCATCTACGACATAAGTGTCTAATTAATCAACAGTGAGTATGACATAATGAAAATCGGTATCATAGGTGCGATGGAGCAAGAAGTTGCGAGCCTGCGCGAAAAAATCGAAGGTTGCCAAACATTGAGCCTTGCTGGCTGTGAAATTTATACAGGAAAAATGAACGGCATTGATGTTGCTTTATTAAAATCAGGCATCGGTAAAGTCGCTGCGGCAATCGGTACTACTTTACTGTTAGAACACTGTAAACCAGATGTGGTGATCAACACAGGGTCAGCGGGCGGTTTAGATCCACGTTTAAATGTTGGGGATATTGTTGTCTCTACGGAAGTTCGCTATCACGATGCGGATGTCACCGCATTTGGCTATGAACCTGGTCAAATGGCGCAGTGCCCACCTGCATTTATTGCCGATGCAAAACTCATTGAAACGACCGAAAAATGTGTCAAAGCGCTAGATATGAATGCGGTGCGCGGTCTAATTTGCAGCGGTGATGCTTTTATTAATGGCGCCGAACCTTTAGCGCGCATCAAAGCTACCTTCCCGAACGTTGCTGCCGTTGAAATGGAAGCCGCGGCTATCGGCCATGTTTGCTACCAGTTTAACGTGCCTTTTGTGGTGGTTCGTGCAATTTCAGATGTGGCAGATAAAGAGTCCCACACTAGCTTTGACGAGTTCTTACCTGTCGCTGCACGTCAATCATCCCTGATGGTTACTGCAATTGTCACGGCATTAGCGTAATTTATTTCTTACTCTCTTAAGGCATAACTGACCTTCATTTATGCCTTTTCTAATACCTTTTTGTGAAGTAATGCTATGAATCTAACGACCAAAATCATGCGCTCACTGATTGGTTTTCTATTTTTCTTAAGCCTAGTCAGTAGCGCATTCGCCGCCCCAAAATCCCGAGTTATTAGTTTATCCCCTGCCAATACGGAGCTGGCTTATGCCGCGGGGTTGGAGGATAGCCTAATTGCCGTGAGTGCCTATTCCGATTATCCGGAATCAGCCCAAAAACTCGAACAAGTTGCGGATTGGCAAGGCTTAAATGTGGAGCGGATTATTGCCTTAAAGCCGGATTTGATCTTGGCGTGGCGAGGCGGTAATCCACAGCGACCATTGGATCAGCTGGCGTCGTTGGGGATTCCAATTGTCTATTTTGATTCGCAAAGCATTGATGGGGTTATCTCCTCACTAGAGGCGCTTGCACAATACAGCCCTCACCCAGAAGTGGCAGAAAAAAATATCGCCCGAATGCGCAGCACGTTAAAGATGCAAAAAGATAAATTAGATAATAATAAGAAACCTAAGCAATTATTTATTCAATTAGGCACTCAGCCATTATTTAGTGCTGGTGATCATACTCTTCAAAATGATGTGGTTAAGACTTGCGGCGCTCAGAATATTTTTGAAAACAGCGCAGTACAATGGCCTCAAGTCAGCCGTGAGCAAGTCCTCACTCGCAAGCCCGATGCCATCATCATGACTGGCTCACCCGAGCAAGAAAATGCCGTCAAAGCTTTCTGGGGCACCCAACTCAATGTTCCCATTATTCGCTTAAATGAGGATTGGTTCCACCGCGCCGGCCCCCGCATCATCAATGCCACCGAGCAGCTATGTGATCAACTAAACGCACTACCAAACTAAGAAAAGAAGTTAAGAATCTAAGATTACAGCAGGATTTTTTGAGCAGAATTAATACAACAGGACAATAAGATAATTAAACTAATTTTTTTCGTTTAAAATCTCACGAAATAATCTTTCTAAATAGTTTGTGCTGTGGCTAGGCGGCAAGTGAGGATATCTCGGGGAGCATACATAAGTATGTGACCCGAGTAGCTGAACGAAGCCAACACCGCCACAGCGCAAAATATAACGAAAGATCAGATGCTGAACGACGAACCACATCCGCAAGTGGATTTTGCATTCGGATTCGTCACAATAAAGCGCGACCCTTCTAACCCTTCGGTGTAATCCACACTTCCACCCACTAAATATTGCAGGCTCATTGGGTCTACAACCAGTGCGACACCTTGTTTTTCGATGGTCATGTCCCCTTCGTTGATTTGATCATCAAAGGTAAAACCATATTGGAAACCACTGCAACCACCGCCCGTAATATAGACGCGCAGACGCAGGTTTGGGTTATTTTCATCGGCAACTAAGTCTTTGACTTTGATTGCTGCTTTATCGGTAAATTGCAGAGGCAGAGCTACATCATCACTCATTTATTACTCCAGACCGGTGACCGGTAAATTCATATGTAAGGCAACGCCTACTTAGATCAATTTCTCAATTATCCGTCACATGACTCATAGGTTCAAGTGTTGTTACACAATTGAGCACAGAGTTACTATTCATCCTTATGATTGAACCATCATTGTGATTGATAGCATTGGTTTAATCGCCCTTGTGCTTTAGAATAGCGGCAACTTTTTATTTAGTCTCTTTTCAGGAGCCCTGCAATGCACCATTCCGAAGAATTATATAATGAAGCCCAACAGCTGATCCCTGGCGGTGTTAACTCCCCGGTTCGCGCCTTTAATGGTGTGGGTGGTACCCCGTTATTTATCGAGCGCGCTGATGGCGCTTACATTTATGATGTCGATGGCAAAGCTTACATTGATTATGTGGGTTCTTGGGGTCCAATGGTATTGGGTCACAACCATCCTGCTATCCGCGATGCGGTGATTAAAGCCGTCAATAAAGGCTTAAGCTTTGGTGCGCCAACGGCTGCTGAAGTGGAAATGGCAAAACTGGTGTGCGAATTAGTCCCATCTATCGATATGATCCGTATGGTCAACTCCGGTACTGAAGCCACCATGAGCGCGATCCGCCTTGCTCGTGGTTATACAGGTCGCGATAAAATTATTAAGTTCGAAGGTTGCTACCACGGTCACGCTGACTGCCTATTAGTAAAAGCAGGTTCCGGTGCACTGACAATGGGTGAGCCTAACTCTCCAGGCGTACCTGAAGATTTCGTTAAGCATACTTTAACCTGCACATACAACGATTTAGCCTCTGTGCGCCAAGCTTTCGAAAACTACCCAGAAGAAGTGGCATGTGTGATTGTTGAACCTGTCGCGGGCAACATGAACTGCGTTCCACCAACCGCAGAATTCCTGCCGGGTCTGCGCGCATTATGTGATGAATTCAATGCACTGCTGATCATTGACGAAGTGATGACAGGCTTCCGTGTTGCACTCGGTGGCGCTCAAGATCACTACAACGTACAACCGGATTTAACCTGTTTAGGTAAAATCATCGGTGGCGGTATGCCAGTAGGCGCTTTTGGCGGTCGCTATGAAGTGATGGAAAAATTAGCGCCAATCGGCCCTGTTTACCAAGCAGGTACACTTTCTGGTAACCCTGTTGCCATGGCGGCGGGTTTAGCCTGCTTAAATGAAGTCTCTCAACCGGGGGTTCATGCACGCTTAACGGAGCTGACCGATAAGCTGGCTCGTGGCTTAGCTCGTGTTTCTAAAGAGCAAGGCGTGCCTATGGTAATCAACCATGTGGGTGGGATGTTTGGTCTATTCTTTACTGACGCCGAATCAGTAACATGCTACCAAGACGTGATGAAGTGCGATGTAAATCGCTTTAAGAAATTCTTCCACTACATGTTAGAAGAAGGCGTTTACCTCGCCCCATCTGCTTTCGAAGCGGGCTTTATGTCTATCGCCCATAGCGATGAAGATATTCAACGTACCATCGATGCCGCGGAAATTGCACTGGCAAAAATCAAAGCCGAATAATCCCCGCACACCCATAAAAATAGGCTCAATCTGCAAAGACTGAGCCTATTTTTTATCTATTTCTTAAGATCTATTTTTTGATCTGTTTTCTTTTCCAACCAAACTCAACATTCTCCTAAATCCCGTACGCTGTAGCTAGGCGGCAAACGAGGAGTTCTCAGGAAACATTCCCCAGCAATGACACTATGTCAACGCAGGCACAACATGAACAATGCAATTCTCTAAATAGTTCATGTTGTGGCAAGGCGGTGAGCAAAGACATCTTGGGGAGCATACATAAGTATGTGACCCGAGTATCCGAGTGCAGCCAACAACGCTACGGCGTGCGGGATGACGGAGAATTGGATGGAGAATCGCCAAACATATCCTTAACCCAGTCAGGAGCGGTATCCTCTTGTGGCGCCTCATTATTTCCATTTAAATTCCATGCTGGATCTTGCGATGCTGATCCTTGGCATAGGCTTTGCGGATCATCTGTCCAGACTGGCAACATTCTGCCGCCACCTAAATCGGAGCAGCTAAATTGACCATCCATCATGACGCGCATGTCGGTTATCCCTTCTGGCGCTCGGTTGATCAGTGTTAGTGGCGTTTGGTTATCTAAATAGCGCTGATAAACGCGTAATGCCCCTGTTGAGCCTGTTAACTGTGTTGGTCCGTTGTTATCACGACCGACCCAGACAATAGCCACTTCCTTACCGTCGATACCCGCGTAC
This sequence comes from Providencia alcalifaciens, assembly GCF_020271745.1. NCBI lineage: Bacteria > Pseudomonadati > Pseudomonadota > Gammaproteobacteria > Enterobacterales > Morganellaceae > Providencia > Providencia alcalifaciens. The sequence goes on from NZ_CP084296.1 coordinate 338,112, forward strand.
CAGCTATCACGCAGGTCGTTGGTGGTACCCGTTTTACCTGCCAGATTGTATTTACCATATTTATTCAGTAATACGCGTCCAGTCCCTTGCTGCACGACTTGCTGCATACCAAATAGCGTTAAATAAGCAGCTTGAGATGGTACGGCACGCTCTGCGGATGGGTAACTTTGGTACAGCTCTTTGCCATCACCATCAATCACTGAACGTAATGCAGATAATTTTGCGCGATTACCTTCGCCACCAATGGTTTGGTATACTTGCGCCACTTCAGCTGGCGTTAAGTTCACCGCACCTAATAACATCGCAGGCACTTTTTCCATCGCACTTTCTGGCGCACCCAGACGGATAAACGTATTCATCACTTGGTCGAGACCAATTTCCATCCCTAAGTTTACGGTTGGAATATTTTGTGATTTCGCTAATGCATCCACCAGCATCATACGGCCATTGAAGTTACGGCTATAGTTTCGTGGACTCCAACTTTGATTACCGACTTTGATAGTCAGCGGTTCATCGGATAACCACGTATTTAAGCGGAAGCGGTCTGGCTCACTTAACGCCGTTAAATAAACCGGTGGTTTTGCTAAAGAACCAATGCTTCGACGGGCATTCAGTGCTCGGTTGAAACCTGAGAATTGAGGATCAGAGCCGCCGACCATTGCACGCACTTCGCCGTTAATACGGTCGACAACCACCATGGCACCTTCGATATCATCCAATTTACGTGCTTTACGTAAATCAGCCACACCGAACTCTACCGCATTTTCCGCTGCCGTTTGCGCCACAGGATCTAAGGTGGTAAAAATTTTCGCGCCAGAGAGATCTTTAACTTTATCCCCAAGCTTCTCGCTCAGTTCTTGTCTCACCATCTGCATAAATGCGGGTTGAGATGCGACTAATCCCTCTTTATTTTTCACACCGAGCGGTCGAGCACTCAGAACTTGGTACATCTCATTATCGATAACACCGCGGGTTTCGAGAATTTTAAGCACAATATTACGGCGTTTAATCGCATTTTGTGGCTTAGTCCACGGGTTAAAGGTTGATGCACCTTGCACCATTCCCACCAGCAACGCTTGTTGGTCAAAACTTAACTCATTGATTGGTCGACCAAAGTAATACAAACTCGCCAGCGGGAAGCCGCGAATTTCATCATTACCATTTTGCCCTAAATAGACCTCATTCAAATACAGTTCAAGAATACGTTCTTTACTGTAATTGTAGTCTAAAATCAATGCCATTAAGGCTTCGTTAGCTTTACGTTTCAGGGTTCTTTCGTTAGTTAAAAATAGGTTTTTCACCAACTGCTGCGTTAAGGTACTTCCCCCCTGCACGGAACGACCCGCAGTGACGTTCGCCACCACCGCACGGCCGATAGAATATAAGCTAACACCATCATGCTCATAAAAGTTTCTATCTTCCGTTTCGAGGAGGATTTTCACCAAGGATTCAGGGAAGTCCGCCATTGGCAGCACTAAACGCTGTTCATTATTCGCAGATTGCATCATGGTGATCAGTTTCGGATCTAAACGGAAGAAACCGAATGAGCGCCCATTTTCAATATTTTCAATCTTGCTTAACATGCCATTTTCAAACACCAGACGCGCGAGGACTTGCCCCTCTTTTTGGTCTGGGAAATTAAATGGACGACGCAAAATTTCAATGGTATTGCCTTTCACTACAAACTCACCGGACGTGGTGATTTTGCTGACTTTACGGTACTGCATCCCTTCGAGCAGGTTGGTCATTTCAGCTTGGCTGTAATCCATACCCGGCTCAAGATTTACCATGCGTCCGTATACCGCTGCAGGCAAGTCCCACACCTTACCATCAAGGCGTTCTTTAATTTGTTGGTTTAGATAAAAACCGTAAGCCGCCAGTATTACTGCGAGTACCAGCATTAATTTAACTAGCAGCCAGAACCAGCGCCATTTACTCTTGCGAGGTTTGTTCTTTTTTGAGCCTTTTTTGGTCATTTGCTCTTCTTCATCGTCTTCATCATCAAGATATTCATCATCAATATCTTCATCATCATAGAGATCTTCATCATAATCATCGCGGCGTCTACGGCGGCGTGAAGAGGATGACGGTTTCTCAGCAGCGCGTCTTTTACGTCTACCAATGGGTTCAAAATCTTTACCGGACATGGTCGCTCCATATCTCCTATACCTAAATAGGCATTAAAATCTAACTATACATGCACAAGTACAACTACAGATACGTAGATGTAACATAAGGCTAATTTTGGCTCATAATTCAAGGAATTTCACGAAAGAAAGCTCCTAATTACACTTCCTTACGCTGTCTATTGGGTGCCATTGCCTAATTTACAACCCGTTATTAGAGCACAAAATTAGGTTATTTCGCACGCATCATTGCTTTTTTTGTTTGTCGCGTTGGTTCGGCATTCTCAGGGTCATCTGGCCAAGGATGTTTTGGATAACGCCCCTTCATCTCTTTTTGTACCTCTTTATAGCTTCCTTGCCAAAACGCACCAAGATCTTGAGTTATCTGAATAGGGCGCCTTGCCGGCGAAAGTAGCGATAATGTTAGCGTCACTTTACCATTTGCCACGGTTGGATTGGCTTTTTCACCAAACACTTCTTGCAAGCGAATTTCAATCACCGGTGGCTTGTCTAGCGCGTAGTGAATACTTACCTCGCTCCCAGAAGGGGCGACATAGGTTACAGGGAAAGTGCTGTCTAGCCACTGGCGTTGCTGCCAATCCAATCGATTCAATAATAAATTCATTAAATCAATTTCTTGCAGCTTTTTCTTGCTTGTCACACCATTCAGATAAGGGGCTAACCATTCATCAAGCGTCTCGAGCAAAGTATCATCATCCATTGCAGGTAATGGTGAGTCAGGAAAATAGCGCGCCGCTAATTCACAACGAATACGTAATTGCAGGGTATTTTCTTGCCAGTTTAACTGTTGCAAACCATTTTGCTGAAGCCAGTAAACCAGTGCATTTTTAATCTCTTCTGGTTCTGGATTAGTCAGCCGTTGAGATTTCACAACTAACTGTCCACATTGCAAACGCCTCCATGCCAGCAAGCTCCCCCGCTGCTCATCCCATTCAACTGTCTCTTGGGTACTAAAAAGATGCTGACAATCCCGTTGAAGTTTTTCAATGTCAATAGGATATGCCAGTGAAATACGCGCATCAGCAGAAGTTTCTGACTGCCATAATGCCGCCACCATCAGCCATTCATTGCCCATCAACGGGTCATTATCGTTCAGTGTTGCCCCTAACCCGCTGGCTAATTGATAACGGGTTTGATTGTCGCGGGATTTCGCAATATAGTCAGGAAACCCTGTGGCAAGTAAGGTTGGTAACCACTCACTAATCAACCCAGTGGTTTTTCCTAAAGAATAGGTAACCTTTTCACCACTCAAAATAGAAGCGCGTTTGCACCAGTTATCCGTCGGACGTTCTAAATGGGTATGTAGGTCGACCACACCGCCACGGGGAGGCTCTTCAATAATTGCCGTTAATAATGCAGCAAGTTGAATAACGGATTTATGTTGAGTTTGCTGCGCGTGATACAGCATGGCAGCAGTACGAACTGACGTTCCTGTTCCCGCCATTTTACTGCCCATCGACGTGAGTTTTCCTTGGGCATCTGTGATACCCAATTTGAATAATAGGGTTTTCGCTGCCGATAATGCCGCTTCGGGGGGAACATCTAACCATTGGAGTTGAGAAATATCGTGACAGCCCCATTGAAGGAGCGCTAACCATAACCCGCTTAAATCACTATTGTTGATTTGTGCTTCACTAAATTGCGCTGCACGTTCGGCTTGTTCGGCACTTATTAGGTGCCAACATACTCCCGCCTCTAAACGCCCCGCACGCCCCGCACGCTGAGTCATTGAGGCTTGGCTAATGCGTTTTTTAATTAGCTTTGTAAGCCCACTTCGTGGGTTAAATTGTCCCACTCGCTCAAAACCACTATCCACCACCAAACGAATTCCCTCAATGGTGAGACTGGTTTCCGCAATGTTGGTCGCCAGCACGACCTTACGTTTTCCTTCAGGGGCAGGCAGAATCGCTTGTTGCTGGGCTTGAATTGACAGCGCACCATACATTGGGCACAACATCACATCGTCAGTCACTACCCCTTCTAACTCGCTTTTCGTCCGCTCAATTTCACCCACTCCCGGTAAAAAGAGTAACAAAGAGCCAGCTTGTTGCTGCATCAGTTGCCAAACCGCACTTGCAACTTCTTGATGAAACGGTTTGTTCGGATTGATAGGCTTATATTCTCGTTGAACAGGGAATGCCCGCCCTTGTGAACTGATCACTGGCGCATCAGGAAATAACTGACTCAGCCCTTGATCATCAAGCGTAGCGGACATTAACAGAATTTTTAAATCGTCCCGTAGCGCTTGCTGAGAATCCAATAATAGCGCTAACCCTAAATCAGCCTGCAAATTACGTTCATGAAATTCATCCAAAATGACCAATCCAACACCTTCAAGCATCGGGTCATTTTGTAATTGACGCGTGAGAACCCCTTCCGTCACCACTTCCAAACGTGTTTTTGCACTCACTTTGCTTTCTGAGCGCATACGTAAACCAATGGTTTCCCCTACCGATTCCCCTAACTGCTGGGCTAAGCGAGCGGCGACTGAACGCGCTGCAATACGCCGCGGCTCTAACATAATAATCCGCCCTTCTATCTGTCCACGTTTGAGGATTTCTAACGGCAGTACCGTTGATTTCCCTGCCCCCGTCGGCGCATGCAATAGAACTTGAGAGGATTTCGCTAAAGCAGCGAGTAAGTCATCACTTACTTCTAAGATAGGGAACACTAAGGGGTAACTCCATGACGTTTAACTTTCTATGAGAAGCATTGTAGCATTAACGAATTGTAGCATTAACGAATATGACGCATTAATACTGTCTATTACCTAAGCCCATATAGAACATGGTGTTATGTTATGTCACGAACAACTCGGTAAAAAGGAGAATACATGGAATTTATCCCCCCTTTAAAATCAGCCACATTAATTAAACGCTATAAACGTTTTTTAGCGGATGTCGTCACACCCGAGGGAGAGGAAATGACGATACACTGCGCAAATACCGGGGCGATGACGGGCTGTGCAACCCCCGGAGATACCGTATGGTACTCCACATCGGATAACCCAAAACGAAAATATCCGTACAGTTGGGAGTTAACGCAAACCAAAAATGACCATCTGATTTGTATTAATACGCTGCGGGCGAACCAATTAGTGGCAGAAGCATTGGCAAAAAAGCATATTCCAGAATTATCTGACTACAGTATAGTGACCCCAGAAGTGAAGTATGGCAGCGAAAACAGTCGGATTGATTTTTTACTCACTCAAGAGGGATTAGCTGATTGTTTTATTGAAGTAAAATCTGTTACTTTGCTGGAAAATAACCATGGCTATTTTCCTGATACTCAGACAACCCGAGGACAAAAACACCTTAGAGAGCTGACTTTGATTGCTAAAGGAGGAAAACGCGCCATACTTATGTTTGTAATTTTACATAGCGGTATCCACGTAGTATCCGTAGCAGCACACATTGACTCTCAATATGCAGCGTTATTAGAACAAGCTATAACCAATGGCGTCGAAGTTCTGTGTTATCAAGTGGATATATCTAAACAAAAAATGCAAATAGGGACATCAATTCGCTTCACCCCGACTAAGTCATTTTAGTTTAGTCGATATTTAAACAAGGTCATCGAGTTAGGAGTGCTAGTGAAGGGAAGAAACACGCTTATCCTCACAGCATTGCAAAACTCATCACATGAACGATTGCCAAGACGGCTGTCTTCTGATATTTATAGCGACCTTAAATTTTCCCCCTTGGGGTTTTTGTAAAATTTGCGTGTGTAGGAGAAGCATTATGCAAGAAGGGCAAAAACGTAAGACATCGTCCTTAAGCATTCTCGCCATTGCCGGGGTTGAGCCCTATCATGAGAAGGCTGGCGAAGAGTACATGAACGAAGCCCAATTGGCGCATTTTAAGCTCATTCTCGAAGCATGGCGCAATCAACTCAGAGATGAAGTGGACCGGACTGTTACTCATATGCAAGATGAGGCAGCTAACTTTCCAGACCCCGTTGATAGAGCCGCTCAGGAAGAGGAATTCAGCCTCGAATTACGTAACCGCGACCGCGAACGTAAATTGATCAAGAAGATCGAAAAGACGCTGAAGAAAGTTGAAGATGAAGATTTTGGCTACTGCGAATCTTGTGGTGTGGAAATTGGCATCCGTCGTTTGGAAGCGCGTCCAACAGCAGATTTGTGCATCGACTGTAAAACATTAGCAGAAATCCGCGAAAAGCAGATGGCTGGCTAATTGTTGTTTTGGGAGTCCTCAACGGCGCATTAACCCTGCGCCGTTATAAGGATTCGCACCCTCAAAAAAGTTTAAACTTCCCTTTTTCTCATTTTGACCTCTCTCATGTTCTCTACATTTGTTATCGTTTGCGCCTCGCTCAAAAACTACAATTTGTATAATATTCATTAAGTTAATTGATATAAAATATAATTAGCCATGACTTTTATTCGTTTAACCATTCTCAAAGAAACTTCAGTGAGCTATGATTAGCCGCTTATTTTGTTTAATGAATCTATGTAATGACATCGAGGTGTACTATTTTTAACCGAGTAGCAAATTTCTGCCGCAATATTTTATCTCGCAATGAGCCAGCATCGTCCGCAGAACAGGACTTGATGCCAAAGCGTGGTGCGCGAGACACACAGGCAGCCGGTGAAAGGCCAGTCACTCCTTCTGCATCAGAGAAAAAATCTGAGAGGAAAACTCGGCATGAGCAGAATACTAGACATGACCAGAATACGAGACAAACAAAGAAAGCGGTTCGTCCCTCTAAACGTTCCGATGCTCAAACACAAAAGCGAACATCCGTGACGAAACAAGAATCGATTACCGTTATTCCACGCGCTGAGCACACAATCTCGCGTGATGACATCAGTGAAAATGCACTGAAAGTGTTGTACCGCCTCAATAAAAATGGCTATGAAGCCTATTTAGTTGGCGGGGGTGTACGTGATTTATTATTAGGCCAAAAGCCAAAAGATTTCGATATCACCACCAATGCAACCCCAGAACAAATTCGCAAGCTATTTCGTAATTGCCGACTGGTTGGTCGTCGATTCCGCCTTGCTCACATTATGTTTGGTCCAGAAATTATTGAAGTCGCCACCTTCCGAGGTCACCACGACCAAGAAGTCGATGATAAAAACCTGTCATCTCAAGCGCAAAATGGCATGCTGCTTCGCGACAACATTTTCGGTTCCATTGAAGAAGATGCTATCCGCCGTGACTTCACCGTCAACAGCCTGTATTACAACATTGATGATTTCTCCGTACGCGATTACGTCAATGGGTTACAAGACTTAAAAGAAGGTGTCATTCGTCTGATAGGCGACCCAGAAACACGCTACCGTGAAGATCCGGTTCGTATGATCCGCGCCGTTCGTTTCGCCTGTAAACTGAATATGCGCATCGAGCCAAATACCGCAGAGCCGATTCATCGCTTAGCCCCGTTGCTGCGTGAAATCCCTTCCGCTCGACTGTTTGAAGAGTCATTAAAATTACTTCAAGCCGGTTATGGCTACGCCACCTATAAAATGCTGAATCAGTACCATCTGTTTGAACAACTGTTCCCTGTGATTGCGAGTCGCTTCACTGAGAATGGTGATTCACCAATGGAAAAAGTCATTGAACAAGTGTTAAAAAACACCGATTTCAGACTAAAAAATGATAAGCGCGTCAACCCTGCATTTTTATTTGCAGCCATGTTATGGTATCCCGTCACTGAGCACGCAGAGAAACTATCACAGGAAGGCGGTCTCGCTTACTATGATGCCTTTGCACTTGCCATGAACGATATACTGGACGAACAGTGCCGCTCTATCGCAATCCCAAAACGTATCACCACCACCATGCGTGATATCTGGATGTTGCAATTACGCTTACCTCGTCGCCAAGGGCGCCGTGCGAATAAATTGATGGAACACCCGAAATTCCGTGCAGCCTTTGATTTATTAGAGCTTCGAGCCAATGTGGAACACCGTAATGAGCTACAAGAACTCGCTTTATGGTGGAATGACTTCCAACAAGCCAATGCTCAGAAACAGCGTGAAATGATTTCGGAACTCGGTAGTGCGCCAACTCGCCGCCGCCAACGTCCGCATCGTTCATCACAATCCAGTAATAGAAAACCGAATAAATCATAATGGTATCAATCGCAATGGCTTAAGCAATCGTTGCGATCACCATCGAGAGATAAAGATAGAGAGATAAAGAGATGGAGCAAGTGTACATTGCCATTGGCAGCAACTTAGGCGAGCCACTGAAGCAAGCACAACAAGCGATTGCCGCATTAGATGCGATTCCAAGCACTCGCGTTGTGAGCACTTCCTCTATTTATCGAACTAAACCCCTCGGCCCACAGGATCAGCCTGATTATCTCAATCTGGCGGTATTACTGGAAACTGAACTCGAACCTGAAGACTTGCTCAATCATACCCAAAAAATTGAACTGGATTTAGGACGCGTTCGTAACGATCAGCGCTGGGGGCCGAGAACATTAGATCTCGATATCATGCTGTTTGGCAATCGAGTGATCCACACCGAGCGCTTAACTGTTCCACATTATGGGCTAAAAGAGCGTGAGTTTATGCTGTACCCGCTCAGTGATATTACCCCTTCCCTGATTTTTCCTGATGGTGAAAAACTGTCAGAAAGACTTACACATGTCCCTCGAAATGGCCTAATGCTTTGGGAATAAATTCCTAATGTGTTTAACCTCGTTCAGGTATGGTCATAAGAGAAATCATTTCCGGAGGTTATTTTAATGAAACCCATTTCTCTTGCTGATTTGTGTCAATATAAAAAAGAGAAACACAAATTTGCCACCATTACCGCCTATGATGCCAGTTTTGCTCAACTGTTTGCTGAGCAAGGTATCCAAGTGATGCTGGTTGGTGACTCCTTAGGTATGACTATCCAAGGCGAAACCAGTACCCTTCCTGTCACTGTCGAGCAAATTGCTTACCATACCCGCTGTGTACGCAAAGGCGCCCCTAACGCATTTATCATCGCTGATATGCCTTTTATGAGTTATGCCACCCCTGAGCAAGCCTGTGCCAATGCCGCTATTTTGATGCAGGCTGGGGCAAATATGGTGAAAATAGAAGGCGGCAGCTGGCTATGTGAAACCGTCAAAATGCTGTGTGAACGTTCCGTACCGGTTTGTGGCCACTTAGGTTTAACCCCGCAAGCGGTGAATGTCCTTGGGGGTTATAAAGTCCAAGGTCGTGATGAAGTCACCGCCAACCAGCTTATTAAAGATGCGATTGCTCTTGAGAATGCAGGCATTCAACTGCTGGTTCTTGAATGTGTACCGACATCTCTTGCTAACCAAGTCACTGAAGAATTGTTGTTACCTGTCATTGGAATTGGTGCGGGTAATGGCACTGATGGGCAAATTCTGGTGATGCATGATGCACTAGGGATCACGGCCAAACCACCAAAATTTGCGAAAAACTTTTTGGCTGAAGCGGGCAATATTCATGATGCTATTCGCCTATATATTCAAGAAGTTGAGCAAGAAATTTATCCGAGTGACGCTCACTCATTTTCGTAATTCTGTATAAAATATAACGATAAGGATGGGAAGTATGCGGATCGTTGAAACATCGCCAATCTTGCGCCGTGAAATTCGTCGCTGGAAACAAGAAGGCAAACGCATTGCGTTTGTCCCAACGATGGGCAATTTACATGATGGGCACCTGACACTGATTGACCAAGCTAAACAGCAAGCCGACATTGTCATTGCCAGCATTTTTGTCAATCCAATGCAGTTTGACCGTCAATCCGATTTAGCCAATTACCCACGCACCTTGCAGGAAGACTGCGAAAAACTGAAACGTAAAAATGTCGATTTAGTTTTCGCCCCGTCTGCCACCGAGTTTTACCCTGAAGGTATGGACAACCAAAGTTACGTTGAAGTACCTGAAATTTCTACCATGTTAGAAGGGGCTAGCCGTCCTGGGCATTTCCGTGGCGTTGCAACAGTACTGACCAAGCTATTCAATCTCGTTCAGCCTGATATCGCATTATTTGGTGAGAAAGATTATCAGCAGCTTCAGTTAGTGCGTAAATTGGTGACTGACCTTTCTTTCGATATTCAAGTTGTTGGCGTGCCGATTGTGCGGGCCAAAAATGGCTTAGCACTGAGTTCCCGTAATAATAATTTGTCTGCTGAAGAGCTGAAAATCGCACCACAATTATTTGCCATTATGCAAAAAGCGGGCGAGAAATTGGCTGATTCTCCCGCTGCTGCTACGGGTTTAATTGGTGAAATGGAAGCGTCTTTGCGCCAAGCCGGATTTACCCCTGACGAATTATTTATTCGCGATGCAGATAACCTCGGTGAACTGACGGTTTCCAGCCGCCGCGCCGTAATTTTAATGGCTGCGTGGTTAGGTCAAACCCGTTTAATCGACAATCTGCAAGTCGAGTTACCGCTCGATATCGCTTAAAAACAAAATACTTTAGATTCAAGTCACCTAATATTTATTCAAACTCATTGCTGTCACAGCTAGGCGGCAAGTAAACGCGACCCTAGGAGCATACATAAGTATGTGACTAGGGCAAGAGCACGCAGCCAACAACGCTGTGGCATACAATGAGGAAGAATAAATGTGACTAGGTAAGAGCACATAGCTAACAACGCTGTGGCTTGAATGAGGAAGAAGAAATGCAAAGAAAAATGCTACTAGGTAAGCTCCACCGCGCCACCGTCACTCAAGCTGACCTCCATTATGAAGGCTCTTGCGCTATCGATCAGGATTTCTTAGATGCCGTTGGCATTTTAGAATACGAAGCTATCGATATTTATAATGTGGATAATGGCGAACGTTTTTCGACCTATGCAATTGCAGGGGAACGCGGTTCTAAAATAATCTCTGTCAATGGTGCAGCGGCACGTCGCGCGGCGGTTGGTGATAAACTCATTATTTGTACTTACGGCATGTTGCCTGACGAAGAAGCCCGCCAGCATCAACCCAAAGTGGCTTACTTTGATGCGAACAACACCATGAGCCGCATTGCTAAAGCCGTACCGGTTCAAGTGGCTTAATTTAATATAGAAATGCCCCTATTAGGGGCATTTAAAGTGACAAATAAAGAGGGATAAACGCGTGATTTTCCCTCTTTATGCTATTAGGCGAAAAGTCCCATTTCCCCCTCAGCTCAACCTATTTGCTAGGTTAACTTCTTAATCCACGACCTCGTTCAATTAAATACCATGTCAAAGCATAGAAAATAATTAAAAACACCATTAATACACTCAAAGTCACGACGATAGACACATCTGCAATGCCTAAAAATCCATATCTAAAGCCGCTTATCATATACACAATTGGGTTGAGCTTAGAAACCGCCTGCCAGAATGGAGGCAGTAAAGATAACGAATAGAAAACTCCCCCCAAATACGTTAGCGGCGTTAATACGAAGGTCGGAATAATACTAATATCATCGAAGGTTTTGGCAAAAATCGCATTCAATAAACCAGCAAGGGAGAATACAATCGCCGTCAGCAGCAGTGTTACCACTACCATTACCCAAGAATGCACCTGTAATGGAATGAAGAACAAGGAGACAACGGTGACTAAAAAACCTACTAAAATCCCACGTGCCACACCGCCACCAACAAAACCCGCAATAATCACGTGAGTCGGTACGGGAGCGACTAATAACTCTTCGATATTTTTCTGGAATTTAGAACCAAAAAATGACGAACAGACGTTGGAGTATGAATTAGTGATCACCGCCATCATGATAAGACCAGGGACAATAAACTGCATGTAGTCTACGCCGCCCATATCACCAATTCGTGAACCAATTAAGTTTCCGAAAATCACAAAATAGAGCGACATGGTGATCACAGGTGGCAACAACGTTTGCACCCAGATACGACCAAAGCGAGTGACCTCTTTGATCCAAATCGTTTTTAGGGCAACCCAATATAGCGAGATCATTGCGCACCTTCCTGCTCAGAAACTTGGTTATCTTTTTTCACTAAGCTGACAAACAGCTCTTCAAGGCGGTTAGCCTTATTGCGCATACTCAAAATTTGAATTCCTTGGTCACTTAACTGGCTGAATACACCATTTAGCCCTTGCTCACGTTTCACATCCACTTCGAGAGTTGACGTATCCACTAAGCGAGATTCATACCCCGTTAGACTTGGAATTGGGCTTTTTGGCATCAAATCGAAAATAAACGTTTCTGACTCTAGCTGGCTTAAAAGCTGCTTCATACTGGTATTTTCCACCAGCTCACCATGCTGAATGATTCCGATATTACGGCACAGCATTTCTGCTTCTTCCAAATAGTGAGTGGTCAAAATAATGGTGGTGCCCTGTGCATTCAGCTTTTTCAGGAACGTCCACATAGAACGACGTAATTCAATATCAACACCGGCTGTCGGTTCATCGAGGATCAACAGCTTTGGTTGATGCATCAAGGCACGAGCTATCATCAGGCGGCGTTTCATTCCCCCGGATAAATTACGGGCGCGTTCATCACGTTTTTCCCACAGATCTAACTGTGTGAGATACTGTTCAGCGCGTTGATTTGCCACACTACGAGGAACGCCATAGTAACCCGCTTGGTTTAAAACAATCTGTAAGACCGTTTCAAACGGGTTAAAGTTGAACTCTTGAGGCACTAATCCAAGTTGTTGTTTAGCCAGCACAACTTGCTTATCTAAGTCATAGCCAAACACTTTCACCGAGCCACTGGTTTTGTTGACCAATGAGCTAATAATGCCAATCGTTGTTGATTTTCCTGCACCATTCGGTCCAAGTAAGGCATAGAAATCACCATCTTCCACGCTTAAATCAATGCCACGCAACGCTTTCACGCCACCTGCATAGGTTTTGGTCAGCTGCGATAGTTCCAGTGCGTAAGTCATATATTAAAAATACCTTTATTCTTGGTGCTGTTTGGAGGCAATATAGATCAATGATGCCACTTTTTCCTGTCGGATGTTATGCAGAAAAGTGATAATAATTTAACAATATATTATTCAACATCCCCCTTAATGAGGGTTGTCATGTATAAATGAGTGGTTCATCATAGATGTAAAATTAGTATAACTAATTATTATTTAATCAATAAATGCTGTATAAGATTTTATCGCAAAGTCACACAACTAGGCTATAAGTCATGATGAGAAAAATTGAAGAGCTGTTTGCTAATAACGAAGCATGGTCAGCGTCTGTAAAAGAAAAAGATCCTGAATTCTTTAAAGAATTGTCAAAAGCTCAAAAACCAAGATTTCTATGGATCGGCTGTTCAGACAGTCGAGTGCCTGCCGAAAAGCTGATCAACGCAGCCCCAGGGGATCTCTTCGTTCACCGTAATGTGGCGAACTTAGTTATCCATACGGACTTAAACTGTTTATCAGTTATTCAGTATGCTGTTGATGTTCTGGAGGTCGAGCACATTATTATCTGTGGTCACTATGGATGTGGTGGTATTGAAGCTGCGGTGGATAACACCGAATTAGGTTTGATCAATAACTGGTTATTACACATTCGAGATATCTGGTATCGCCATAGCTCTATGTTAGGTGAACTGAAACCGTGCGAGCGCTTAGATCGTCTTTGCGAATTAAACGTGGTTGAGCAAGTGTATAACTTAGGTCACTCCACTATTATGCAATCCGCATGGAAACGTGGTCAGAAAATCATGATCCACGGCTGGGTCTACGGTATCAATAATGGTCGCTTACACGACTTACACATTACCTCTGATAGCCGCGAGAAGTTAGAGTTAGGTTATCGTGAGTCTATCTCTAAGCTCACACAGAAAAAATAATTTTTCGAAAACAATCATAGTATTCGAAACTGAGATAGCAAAAGAGCAGCCTAGGCTGCTCTCAGACCATTAACAAACCCATCAGGTTTGGAAATGGTTCGTTTGGGTTGTAAAATTAACAAGGAAAATCAATTTATTGATTTTCGCCTGATAACACAAAGAGGGAAAAACCACGCTTTTATCCCTCTTTGTCATCAACAAAAGAGCAGCCTACGCTGCTCTTTTTATTGCTAAGAATACCGTTTAAAAAACTTACTCTTCCAGCAAAGTAACATGCCCAATATACGGCAGGTGGCGATACTGCTGCGCGTAGTCGATACCATAACCGACAACGAATTTATCTTCGATTGAATAACCAATCCACTCAACTGGTACATCCACTTCACGGCGAGATGGCTTATCAAGCAATGTACAGATTGCCACAGATGCTGGCTCACGCAGGCCAAAAATTTCACGGACTTTATTTAACGTGTTGCCTGAGTCAATGATATCTTCCACGATCAGCACATGCTTACCGCGAATATCTTCATCTAAGTCTTTCACGATTTTCACATCACGGCTTGATGTCATTGCATTGCCGTAGCTTGATACGGTCATGAAATCAACTTCATGAGGTACAGTGATTTTACGGCATAAATCCGCCATGAAAATGAAAGAGCCTTTTAACAGACCAACCAGTACTAAATCACCTTGTTTGTCTTGGTAATGAGCACTAATGCTGTCTGCTAATTCACTGATTCTTTGAGTAATCTCTTCTTCAGAGATCATTACATCTAGAGTATGTTTCATCATCTATTACGCATGTATGGGAAAGGAAAGCGCGTAATTTTAACATAAGCCACACAAAGACGCGACGACAAAACAATTGACAGTGACCACATCGCCACTGCCAGTTTCGATGACCTTAACCTACAGTAAAGCCCATCATCATGCCGGTATCTTCATGCTCCAGTAGATGACAATGTGCCATATAAGGGTGCTGTGGCGTCGCAGTATGTTTAAATTCCACTAATACTTCACTCACTTGGCCTTCCACTTTCACAATATCTTTCCAGCCTTGGCGATGCGGTTCAACCGGACGACCATTTTCTTTGAGGATCCTAAAACGCGTTCCGTGAACATGGAATGGGTGCAGCATCATATCGCCACGCCCTGAAATCACCCAAACCTCTTGCTGATTTAATGGCGCATTAAACGCAGGATGGGTCATTGAGAAAACCTGCCCATTGATGGTGTTCGCATTATGAATATCCAGATCACCCGTGCCCATACCGCAATGACCGCCACTGTTTTGCGTGCCAGCCGCCATATTGCCATGGCCCATATTGCTGTTATTCATATTTCCATGGTTCATGTTTCCATTCCCCATATTGCCACCATTCATATTGGAATGGTCCATATTCCCCATCATACCGCCATGACCGCCCATGCTCCCCATCGCCTGCGGACCATATTTTTCACGCAGCATCGCCATGCCTTGCATGTCCAAGCGCATATCCATCATCAAATGGAATTTACGGCGATTTAGCCCCGTCAGTGAAGGAATAGCAGCAATCGTTGCTAATTGCTCAGGTAATTTTCCAGCACCTGCACTCAAAGTCGTTTCAATGCGTAAAACAGGCAGTGGCTGATCAAATGGCGCGATGGTCATCCCCATTTGGCCGACAGGTAAAGTAACAAGATCGAAGGAACGACCGTCTGAGGCATCAATCAATACTTCAAAGCGCTCGCCCATTAAAATCGGTAATTCAGTTAATGGGATAGGTTCAGCCAACAATCCACCATCACTGCCCACCACATACATTTTACGTCCATCACTGGTCGATACGTTCAAGCTACGAGCATTACAACCGTTTAATAAACGCAGGCGGATCCAACCTTTCGGCGCAACATGTTTAGGATAAACCGCTCCGTTGGTCAGCATCATATCCCCAAACCAGCCCACGGCCGCACTCATGACGTCTAATTGATAATCAATTTGTCCATCATCTTTTAAGCGTTTATC
The DNA here is from genome assembly GCF_020271745.1 of Providencia alcalifaciens. Lineage (NCBI taxonomy): Bacteria > Pseudomonadati > Pseudomonadota > Gammaproteobacteria > Enterobacterales > Morganellaceae > Providencia > Providencia alcalifaciens. The sequence continues at coordinate 354,020 of NZ_CP084296.1, forward strand.
TTGCAGAATAACGGGAATATCATCGACGCCCCACTCGCTCGGTAAGCCATGCTTTTGGCTATCTTCATCTTTAACAAGTACTAATCCCGCTAACCCCATCGCCACTTGGTAACCCGTTTTTCCATGGGTATGAGGGTGGAACCAGCAGGTGGCTTCCGGTTGGTTGAGGGTGAAATTGACTTTACGGCTAGCACCGGGAGCGATAATCGCTTGAGGTCCGCCATCTTGCTCGCCGGAGATTTCCAGCCCGTGCCAGTGTACGGTTGTCTCTTCGGATAATTGGTTGGTGATATTAATGTTTACTGGCTGCCCATTTTTCAGGCTAAGTGCTGGACCCAATAAATCGCCGTTATATCCCCACGTCGTGGTTTTTTTACCCGGTACAAACTGTGAAATACCTTGCTTGATGGCGATTTGAATATTCCCTTGTGAATCCGGTTCTACAAGTGGTGGAATAGCCAATGTGGGATAATTCCCAGCAGCAACAGCCATGCGGCTCCAAACTGGTAGTGCGCTCGCGGCATAAGCGATAGCACTCAGCTTCAGAAAATCACGACGTAACATAGATAACCTTCCTTTTATTTATCAAAATCAACAATCAGTGAGCACGGTATGACAAGTCTGAAATTGCTCTTGCCAAGCAAAACGTGGTTTAATGATTAGAATCATAAAGCTTCCCCTTACAGGAAGGTCAATAAACCCATGCATCTAATATGGGTTTATTACAAAGATTTAAGAAAGTTAGAATTGACTAACAAATCTATACACAAAATAATCTAAAGTGCATAGTAGACATAAAGAAATCAGGCAACTTGATGTAATGCGAGTATGTTCTTATGCTAATGTTACTTGACATAAAAACCAGATGAATATCGAATGCAAAAATTTATATTGATGTCATGCTTAATGATGCTTTTGGGGCTAACCAACACCGCTAAAGCACTCTCTACCAATGAAGCTGAAGACCTCGCTGATCTGACCGCCGTATTTATTTATTTAAAATATGATTGCGGCTATTCCCAAATTCCTGACAGAGAAATTGAACGCGCCATTGTTTACTTTGCAAAAAGTAATAAATGGGACTTGGGAAACTATAACTCAGATAAAATGAGCAAGCTGAATAAAGAAAGCTACGATGATTTAAAAGGTATTCCACTGACCCAAGAGTTTAAATGTCAATCCTTGGCGAGAGACTCTTTAGGGCTATTTGCTTACGTAAAATAAGCCTAAAATTCCTGCGGAAACATGTCGATATCTCTTATCATCCACATCGATACATGTTTCCTTCTTATCCCTCTTTCTTCCCTTTTCGTTCCTGCCAAAACAGAACTATCGATGGAATCGTTTGGATAATCACCATTCGAATAATATGGTTAGACATCACAAAGCCAGCATCCAAATTCATCGTTATTGCAGCAAAAGTCATGGCTTCCATACTTCCGGGCGCCCAAGCCAGCAATAACACCGCAATATCATACCCCGTGATCCACGCAGCAAACACCGTGATCAAAAAAGTCAAAATAATATTGATGATCACCACTTGGGCTGAAGAGTAAATATTTTTTATCAGCGCGGATAGTGGGAACACAATGAAATGATTACCGATATTCATCCCAATTAAAACCATGCTCAACTCAGTCAACATCAATGGGAAATGGAGCTGAACATCAATCCAACCTTGAATTAACGTTGCCGCCCCGAGGGACGTTAACATAAAAGGAGCCGGCACTCGGAGGCGTTGCAAAAACATTCCGACCACCACCCCTACCGTCACAATCACCAATAACCAGAATGTGGATTCGAGGGTTAACGCTGGCCATTCAATTAGCGGCTGAGGCTCCCCCTCACTTCCCACGACCAAACCCGCCAATAAAATAAGGATAATCAAACGGATAGTATGAGAGATGACAATTTTTTGCGGTGGCGTATGGGTATGATCCGTTAAGGCAAGGATAGCCGCCATCGCTCCCGGTACCGAGCCTAACATCGCTTCCTGTTTTGTCCACCCTACCTTGCGGTAAAACCAGAAAAAACTAAATGAAAACTGCACTGCCAAACAGACCACCAGCATCAATAACAGTAACAATAAGTTATCTGCATCCTTGAGCGATACTTGATTAAACATCAATCCTACAGAGGTTCCGAGCGTCACTTGAACAAAGGTAATGGTGTGCTTAGGGATGGGGAATGAGAAACCAAAGCGGTGAAAAATAATAATGGCGATAATCGGACCAAACATCAACGCTAAAGGAATGCCGATATAAGTGAGTGTGCCGCCAACAATGGCACAAAGAATGATCCCGACACTCATTTTTATCAGCTTTATCATTGGACAGTAACCATTGATATAATTAATTATGTGATTACGTTATATCACAATCATTCAAGATCATAAGGCTAAGAATGCTGAAATGATCATCATGTCTGTTTTTCGTGAAGGTTTAACTGATAATCCTACGAGGTGCATAAAATCCCCCGATAGACAGGAGGATATTAGGCGAATTTGAGAGGGGGAAATGTCTATGGCGTTTCAATCTGCTGTTTGTCTGCAGTAGCCTGATTAATAATGGCTTTTGCCATCCATTGTGCAATTTCAGTGACCTGATCGTTATCCAATTTCCAGATATCTTTTAATACCAAGAAAATTTCCGAACCGTAGATCACAGAAAACGCTTTGATAACTTTATCAATGACTTCATCCGGAAACTCAGATTTCATCGGTGATGTGACCATCGCCAAAATATCTTTACGATTACCGCGCTCTAATCGTTTCTCTTCGGGTTCCGGTGAGGGTAATGAACGCCCAAGTGCCCACTGTTGAAGTGATGTTTGTAAGGCCGCACGCAAAACGCCTTCGTGAGCAAACATGCGCGGGAACGCGTAGCGTAACAGCTCATCGATCCGCTCTTCTGTTTTTTCGCTTTGCGGTTTCCACGTCAAAATAGGACCGAGGCTAACATTTACTGTCGCTGCAATCAGATCACTTTGCGTTGGAAAATAACGATACGCAGTCGCTCGCGAAACCCCCGCTTCCATCGCTAACTCAGACACTGACGGCATTGCCCCTTTTTCAAATAGCTCAACCGCCGTTGACACGAGTAAGTTATAGGTACGTTTACGCGTTCCTTTATAGTCTGGCATGAGATGGCTCAGTGGCATATCTTTATCCTTAAAATCGCCTTTCTATGAGTGTAGACAATATCTTTCACAATACATATTCGCCGATAAGCATTCTTAATCATCTGGTGAGCATGTTGTGTGCTCGCTCTCGAAATTACGCTATAAATACAGCACGGTAAATCATTATATTTAAATATTCATGGACAAAAACCATTACTCTGATTTAACTATTTTATGATAGCCACTCTATTTATAATGTTTTATCAACAAGATACAAATCATCATCTGAATATCCAAACAAACAACACAAAAAATGAGACTCCAGTCTCATTGTTGACTTATCATAAATGATACTATAGTCTCATTGAGATGAAAAATTCAACAAACCCTACACATATTAAGTAACCAAATAAAGTTACATAAAAAACAAAGGATTTTTCTATGCCAAAGCATCAGGGTTTTATTTATGTCGCAAGTACCCTAGACACCAAAAGCGCTGAACTTTTTTATGTCAGTGACTTAATTAAAAATGCAGGGCTTGCTGTACGTACCGTTGATTTAAGTACTCAGCCATCATTATTAGAAAAAAATGCTGATGTTACCGCTGAAATGGTTGCCAGTTTCCACCCTCAAGGTGCTGGCGCCATTTTCTGCGGGGATCGCGGGAAAGCGATAGAAGCGATGGCGCAAGCCTTCAGCCTCTATCTTGCTGCACAAACTGACGTCGCTGCAATACTTGGGCTAGGCGGCTCAGGGGGTACGGCACTGATTACACCAGCAATGCAAATTTTACCTGTCGGTGTGCCAAAACTTATGGTCTCCACCATGGCATCAGGCGATATTTCCGGGTATATCGGCGCGAGCGATATCGCCATGATGTACTCCGTCACGGATGTTTCTGGACTCAATGCCATTTCACGTAAAGTCCTGAAAAATGCCGCCAACCAAATTGCCGGCGCAGTCTGGTTTGATAACGGTGAAACCGATACCGCCGAAAATAAACCTGCAATTGCCTTGACCATGTTTGGTGTCACCACCCCTTGCGTCCAGCAATTGACTGCAAAATTAGAACACGACCATGACTGCCTAGTGTTCCATGCAACAGGAAGTGGCGGCAAAGCCATGGAAAAATTGATTGATAGCCGCTTATTAGATTCCGTTTTGGATATCACCACCACGGAAGTGTGCGACTACCTATTTGGTGGCGTGTTGGCTTGCGATGAAGACCGCTTTGGTGCCATCGCACGAACTCAAACACCTTGCGTATTATCTTGCGGTGCATTAGACATGGTGAACTTTGGTCGCCCTTCCACCGTGCCAGAACAATATAAAGATAGACAGTTTTATCACCATAATGCCCAAGTCACTCTGATGAGAACGACCGTAGAAGAGAATCGTCAAATGGGGCATTGGATAGCAGAAAAGCTGAATGCTTGTGAAGGCGAAATTCGTTTTATTATCCCAACAGCTGGTTTTTCCGCATTAGATATCGACGGTGCACCATTTTGGGATCCTCAGGCAGACCAAGCCTTTATCGACGCATTAACACAGCACTTAGTCACAACAGAAAAACGACAATTAATATTAAGCCCGCATCACATTAATTCCCCTGAATTCTGTGAGCAGGTTATTGAATTACACCAGGAAATAGTAAACAAGTAGAGGTTCATCAATGAAACATAACCGCGAAGACTTACTGAAAAATTTCAGAGAGATGATTGCTCGTGGAGAACCCATCATTGGCGGTGGCGCAGGTACTGGTCTGTCCGCTAAATGTGAAGAAGCCGGTGGCATCGACTTAATCGTTATTTATAATTCAGGTCGTTACCGTATGGCTGGACGCGGCTCTCTCGCCGGTCTGCTGGCTTATGGTAATGCCAACGAAATCGTGATGGATATGGCGAAAGAAGTTCTTCCTGTCGTGAAGCACACCCCGGTGCTTGCAGGGGTTAACGGTACCGACCCATTCTGTCAGTTCGATAAATTCCTTGATGATATCAAGGCGACTGGCTTTGCTGGGGTACAAAACTTCCCAACCGTCGGGCTGATTGACGGTAACTTCCGCGCCAATTTAGAAGAAACCGGCATGGGCTACGGTTTAGAAGTCGATATGATCCGTATGGCACATGAAAAAGGGTTATTAACCACGCCATACGTCTTTAGCCGTGAAGATGCCATTGCAATGGCACAAGCAGGTGCAGACATTATTGTGCCACACATGGGCCTGACCACTGGTGGTAACATTGGTGCGGAAACCGCCGTCACACTGGCAGATTGCGTTGAACTTATCAATGATTGGGCGAAAGCCGCAAAATCCGTGCGTGATGATGTGATTATTCTGTGTCACGGTGGCCCTATCGCCACGCCTGAAGATGCAGAATATATTTTAGCGCACTGCCCAGATTGCCACGGCTTCTACGGTGCAAGTTCTATGGAACGTTTGCCGACAGAAGTGGCATTGAAAGAGACCACACAGCAATTTAAATCAATAACTCGCTAATTTTCATTCTGTATTTTTTGTTTTATTTTATTTTGCCAACACCAGGACGCCTACTTCGGTAGGCGTTTTTCTTTCTATTTATTATTCAACTTATTGGCCATCCACATCGACCATTTGGTCTTTTTTCTTTTTGCGTAAACTCAGTAGCCCAAATAATGCAGGCAAGACAACAGGCAACGAAAAATAAAGCACGCCAAACGCAAACGCCACATGCGGCTTTTCAGGAAACTCTCCGCCCGTACCAATAGAATCTAAATAATGAATGGATTCAAGATACTCTGGAGTAAGCCCACCATAAGGCACCATCCACGATAACAGCAGCGCAGTAACGATACTGAACATAAAGTTTATTGCCATTAAGGCAGAATAACCCAGGTTCTCTTGCCGCTCTTGGTCAGTTCGACTGGTTAATCCAAACAGCATACGGTTTGCAACGGTCGCACTGTAGAGATAGAGGATCACTGGCGAATCCCCCAATACTGAGGCATTGATAGCTAGAGCAAAAAGACCATAAACCAAGGCGAATCCTAATATCACAAAAAAATTCTTAGATACCGACATAAATACGCCGGAATGCACCAGAATAAACTCGAATATAAGGATCAGCGTGAGGTTATAAATAATCTCGACACTGTAATTTTCAGGGAAAAACCAAACTGAAATAATAAAACCCACATAGAATAACGAAAATCCGTAATTCATTATTTTGGAAAAGGCACGAATGATACTGAATGAATTGTGGCTCTCTTTTACACTTTTTACCGCTTTCTTTTTAGGGAAAAAACTTGCCGCTGAAGATTGGCGCCCTTTATTTTTATTCGTAACCGGTTTATTTTCCCTTGGTGTTTCCATTCCATGTCTCCATTGGCACTCGTTTACACTTGTGTCGAACTAATCCTAAATAATGGCGTTATTCTGAAGGGGAATAAAATAAAAAGCGAGGAGAGAAAATGGCACGCGGTCACAAAACTATTTATTATACCGCGCACCATTAATCAGTGATTAAAGCTATTTAAAAATTAAATCTATCTAAAAATTAAATCTATCTAAAAATTAAACCAGCTTAGCGATTAAGCTATCTAAATCACCTTGCAGGAAATTCACTGGTGGGATTTCAATGACGGTATAAGCGCCCGCAGGCTGTTTCATGGTCGCTCTTGCGGCAGAAACCATAAATTGCGATGTTAATGCTGGGTTATTGATACGCATTGAATATTCAAATAATTGGTTATGCGTCGCACCAGAAACCCCTTTATGGGTCATGTGAACCCCGTGCCCCACATCTTTTAATGCATCAATGCTATCCACTTGACGAATATGGGTTTCATCGGAAGAGAAATAACTATCTTGCTTTATCCCACGCACCACATCATCAAAATTTGCACCGGCTTCCAGCTCAACATACACCATACGGCGATGGACGCCAGTGCCTAGAGGGATGGTGACTGAAAGCGCATCTTTCACGCCATCAACCGCTTTCGCAGCCACACTGTGTCCCATGCTCATACCTGGTCCAAAGTTCGTGTAAGTCACCCCTTTTGGTGCCATCGCTAACATCAGAGTACGCATGATGGAGTCAGAACCCGGATCCCAGCCTGCCGATACAATTGATACACTGTTATGTTTCTTCGCGACGCTATCAAGCTGGTGTTTTAATGCCACGATATCAGAGTGCACATCGAAGCTATCTACAGTATTAATCCCTAGGCTTAAGATTTTCGCAGCTAAAGTTCCAATAGCCCGTGTAGGGGAACAAAGTAACGCAACATCCACGCCACCTAATTTTTCAATATCATCAACCACTTTATACCCGGTTAATTCCGCTGGAATATCTTGGGTATTACGACGTACAATTCCGACTAATTCGAAATCATCAGCGGCTTGAACAGCTTCTAGTGCATAACGACCAATATTGCCGTAACCCACTATTGCTGTTTTAATTTTTGTCATTGTAACTCCTCGGTCATTCTGATGTCATATTTCAAATACAAGATACATATCAATAACAAATTTATATAGATTAAACAAAGCTTAATTCTCTAAAAACTTCCGGCTTTTATTACTAGGTTACTTTATCAATTAGAGGTAGAATCCGAGCAAATCTCGTTCTTTTCTCTAATTTCAACGAATACAAAGGTTCTTAATGCATCAGCCCGATGTCACTGAGAGGTCACTCTATTCCCTCAGTTGGCCAATCTTTATTGATATTTTTCTTCATTTGGCCACCTTATTAATTAATACCTACATGGTGAGCCATGTATCGACCGCCTACCTCGCTGCAATGGGGGTCGGGAATCAAGTCTTTGACCTATTTATTACTATCTTTAACTTTATTAGCGTGGGATGTAGCGTCGTTATCGCCCAATATCTGGGGGCGGGACGTCGTGATAAAGCCAGCCAAGCTATTCATATTTCCATCGCATTTAACTTTATATTAGGTTTCTCCAGCGCCTTAATTGCACTCTTTTTTGGCTACAAAATTCTGACCATCATGAATACCCCATCCCACTTAATGGATGATGGGTATGCGTATTTACACATTTTGGGTATTTGTTTAATTCCAGAAGCGATCTCCATCATTCTCGCGGCTTGTTTACGCGTTTATGGCAAAGCTCAGCCCGCGATGTGGGTCACGCTGATTGCCAACATCATTACCGTAATTGGTAACATGATTGTGCTGTATGGGTTCTTTGGTTTACCGCAATATGGCCTGGAAGGCGTTGCATGGTCAACGGTGGTTGGGCGCGTTGTGGCAGTCATTTTACTGTTCTGCCTGTTGTTCTATGGTTTAAGAATTAAGTTTAGCCCAATGATGCTGATCCGTTGGTCCAGTAAAATGCTCAGCAAAATCCTGCATATTGGTTTACCTGCCGCGGGCGAAAACTTGGTGTGGATCCTGCACTTTATGACCGCATCCGCCTTTATCGGCTTAATGGGTGAAACCGCCCTTGCGGCGCAAACCCTCTACTTCCAGCTTTCGCTATTTATTATGCTGTTTGGAATTTCCATCAGTATTGGTAATGAGATTATGGTTGGGCATTTCGTGGGCGCTAAGCGCTTTGAAGATGCCTATCGCCGTGCGTTTAAGAGTTTGAAATGGGGCTTTTACGTCACTATCGGCGTGGTGTTTGTATTTTGGTTATTCCGCGCACCCATACTCGAAAGCTTAACGGACGATCAAGGTATCATTCAGCTATTACTGCCAATTTTCTTATTATCCGTGTTCTTAGAGCCGGGACGTACTATCAACATCGTCATGGTAAACGCCCTTCGTGCCTCCGGTGATGCGAAGTTCCCATTATTGACCGCCGTACTCTTTATGTGGGGTATCGCCATTCCATTAGGCTATTTCCTTGGTATAAAAATGGAAATGGGGTTAATCGGTATCTGGATTGGATTCTTTGTCGATGAATGGGTTCGCGGGCTCACCAATGCGTGGCGCTGGCGTTCACGTAAATGGCAAAGTAAACGCCTCGATTTAGAAAGCTAAGCTTACTGGATCCTACCTATGAAAATAGGTAGGATTTTTGTGATCGGCATCATATTTAAAAATATTTCCCCCTAATAAATCATATTGGAGATAAATTTTCTCTCCAATCCCCATTTATCCATAAACATTGTGAAGTTTTTCTCCGCCCTCTTCATTAAAATAATTCCATCACCACATGACTTTTAGGGATATAACCATGGCAACGCAAACTGAAGAACTTCTCTGGCAATATTTTATCAATGCCGTCAAACAAGACGTGAAACCTGCGCTGGGCTGTACTGAACCCATTTCCCTTGCTTATGCAGCGGCAAAAGCAGCGTCTTATCTGTCATCGCCAGTGATCCGCGTTGCCGCATTTGTTTCTCCAAATCTCATGAAAAATGGTATGGGTGTCACCGTTCCCGGAACAGGAATGGTAGGATTACCCATTGCCGCAGCGCTAGGTGCTGTGGGCGGAGATGCCGATGCAGGGTTAGAAGTGTTAAAGTCAGCATCACCTGAAGCGATTGCTCGCAGTAAAGCGATGCTCGCAGACGGTTCCATCACCGTTGATATTAAATCCCCTTGTGATGATGTTGTTTATTCAGAAGCGACAGCCTACAGCGAAAATGACTCTGCCACGGTGATCATCGCTGGCTCTCATACTCATATTGTCAAAATTATCCACGGTGATCAGGTTCTGTTCGATATTACTGAGAATAAAACAGAAATCCGGGATCCCGTTGATTGTGGTACCGATGTCAGCTTACCGAAAGTCACCGCTAAAGCGGTTTATGAGTTCGCAACTCAAGCACCATTAGACGATATTCGTTTCATTCTTGAAGCCGCACACTTAAATGATGCGTTGTCTCAAGAAGGTTTACGCAATAGCTATGGCCTGCATATTGGTAAAACGCTACAGGCTCAACGTGACCGCGGTTTATTATCCAAAGATTTATTATCCGAAATTATGATCCGCACGACGGCAGCCTCCGATGCACGTATGGGCGGTGCGGTATTACCCGCAATGAGTAATTCCGGTTCCGGTAACCAAGGTATTGCTGCAACCATGCCAGTTGTCGTCACTGCTGATTATCTGCAATCTACCGAAGAACAGCTAGCTCGTGCGCTGATGCTCTCCCATTTAATGGCCATTTATATTCATAACCAACTGCCTGCGCTTTCTGCATTATGTGCGGCAACCACCGCTGCGATGGGCGCTGCCGCAGGGATTGCATGGTTATTAGAAGCCCGCTATGAAGTGGTCGCAATGGCAATCTCTAGCATGATCGGCGACGTCAGTGGCATGATCTGTGATGGCGCATCCAACAGCTGTGCGATGAAAGTCTCCACCAGTGCGAGTGCGGCATACAAAGCCGTATTGATGGCGCTAGATAATAGCTGCGTAAGAGGCTCGGACGGGATTGTATCGGATGATGTGGATCAGTCGATTACGAATTTGTGTTCGTTGGCAGCAGGCTCAATGCGGCATACGGATATCCAAATCATCGAAATAATGTCCTCTAAAACTCTTCGTTCTTAACGCTGCTGGTGCGTTGACTTCTCTTAGCTACCCTAGTCACATACTCTTGTATGCTCCTAGGGATAGCTGGCGTTTGTCGCCTTCCTTCAGCGCTAATAACTTTGAGTTTGATTCTGACTTTGAATTTTATTCTGACTTCTAATTTCTATTGCTGTAGCTTAATTCTGATTTTTAATTTCTGGTTTCTAGTGCGGCGAATTTTTCGCGGATTTCGGTTTCTGGGAGGTCGATGCCGATGAAAACGAGGACGCTGCTGCGCGTTTCATCTTCCCCCCAATCTCTGTCCCAATCGGCGCTATAAAGGCGCTGGACGCCTTGGAATAATAGGCGTTTTGGTTCGTCGACGATGGACAAAATTCCCTTATAACGTAATAAATTATCTGCAAAACCAAGCAGCAAATCTTCCATCACTTGGGAGACGGCCATCAGCTCTACAGGGTAATCAAACTCCAGCACAATCGACCCTACTTCATTTTGCTGCTTAGGGGCAAAACGGAAAGTCGGCTGCTTAACATTGAGTTTTGAATCCAGCAAAAAGCCTTCAATATCTAACAACAAATCTAAATTAATATCCCCATGAACCACCGGATAAATCGGCGCTCGGGCATTAATTCGCTGCAAACGCTCAATCAACGCATCGGTATTTGGCTCTATGTCAGTTTTGGTGAGAAGGATTCTGTCAGCATAGCCAATTTGCGCTTGGGCAATGGCGAAATCATTAAGTTGCTTATCGGCGTGAACCGCATCCACCAAGGTAATAATGCCATCCAATAAATAGCGCTCGCACAGCACTTCATGGGAGAAAAATGTTTGTGTAATCGGCCCCGGATCGGCCATGCCCGTACATTCAATCACTAAACGCTCAAAATCGAGTTTACCGCTGTCTAAGCCGTCCAATAAATCCAACAACGCATTCTCTAATTCATTAGAACGACTACAACAAATACAGCCATTACTTAAGGTAGTGATTTGCGTGGCACGGTCGCCAATCAATGCATTATCAATCGGCACTTCGCCAAATTCATTCTCGATAACGGCAATTTTATGACCATGACCCGCATTGAGGATATGGCTCAATAGCGTGGTTTTTCCTGCGCCCAGAAAGCCCGTTAAAATCGTTACATTGATTGGTTTCATTATTGCCCTCATCATGCCATTCATTTATAAGAAAGTGCGTTAACAGCAGCGAAATCCGCCTTTACCATTGCCGCCGTAGCGAGCATCTTGTCGTTCACGAAAGAACTCTTTATAGGTCATCACAGGTTTGTCGGGGTGATTATCTTTCATATGCTGCACATAGGTATCGTAATCGGGGATCCCCACCAGCATACGCGCCGCCTGCCCTAAATATTTACCGGTTTTACCCAAGTTTCCAAACATAACCATCTCCAAAGGCAAAATGCCCGACACTGCGTTTTCGTACAATGCCGGGCTTCCCTTATTGTTTCGAGTGAAACTTAACTCGATGCATTATTCTGCTCTTAGTGTGAAGATGACACTTTCACACCCTCTTTCGGAACAGGAACATAAGGGGTTTCTTTATCTGTACGATTTGGGTTTTTATGGGCTTTCATTCCCACACGAATACCGTAGAAGATAATACCGTAAACCACCACTAAGAACAGAATACTCAGACCCGCGTTAGTGTAGTTATTAATAATAATGTGATTCATATTAGTAATTTCTTGTGCCGTTAACTCAGCACCACCCGCGGCGATTTTATCTTTGTAAGATTTCGCTAAGTATAGGAAACCTTCTAATTGAGGATTATCGCTGAATAATTTCAGTCCCAGTGCCCATGTAGTACAGATTAATAACCATACCGCTGGTAACACAGTCACTAAGATGTATTTACTGCGTTTCATCTTAATTAATACAACTGTACTGAGGACTAACGCTACCGCTGCCAGCATCTGGTTGGAGATACCGAACAGTGGCCACAAGCTCTTAACGCCGCCCAGTGGGTCAACCACACCTTGATACAGTAAATAACCCCATAAGCCTACGCATCCTGCTGTACCAATGATCCCAGCAAACAGAGAATCGGTTTTCTTCAGGAATGGCACGAAGTTACCCAGTAAATCTTGCAGCATAAAGCGACCAGAACGGGTACCCGCATCCAGTGCAGTTAAGATAAACAGTGCTTCAAACAGAATACCGAAGTGATACCAGAAGCCCATGTTGGCAGCCGGCATAATTTCGTGGAATACAAACGCAATACCGACAGCTAAGGTTGGCGCACCACCCGCACGGTTCAGAATCGAAGGCTCACCGATATCTTTTGCTGTTTGCATGATTTGTTCAGGAGAAATCACAAAGCCCCATGAACTGACCGTTGCTGCCGCATGAACAGACACATCTTTCAGTTGCGCCATAATTGCAGCGCCATCAGGACCACCCAGCTCATGCAGGTTAGGCATAGTGATACCTAATGCTGATGGTGGAGTGTTCATTGCAAAGTACAGGCCTGGCTCGATGATAGAAGCGGCCACTAACGCCATGATAGCCACGAAAGATTCCATTAACATCGCACCGTAGCCGATGTAACGTGCGTCTTTTTCGTTCGCTAACAGTTTTGGAGTCGTACCTGAAGAGATTAAGGCGTGGAAACCAGACACCGCACCACACGCAATGGTAATGAACAGGAATGGGAACAGTGTACCTTTCCAAACTGGACCAGAACCATCAACAAACTGCGTCACCGCTGGCATTTTCAGTTCAGGGTTCAGGATAACAATACCCACCGCTAAACCAACGATAACGCCGATTTTCAGGAATGTCGCTAAGTAGTCACGAGGCGCCAAAATCAGCCATACTGGCAGTAACGCGGAAACAAACGCATAACCGACTAATGCATAAGTAATGGTCGTATCTTTAAAGGTCAGCGCTGGACCCCAGTAAGGGTCATGAGCAATCACACCACCAAACCAAATAGATGCGACTAACAGTGCAATACCGATAACGGCAATTTCACCCACACGCCCTGGTCGGATATAGCGCATGTATATCCCCATAAAGAGCGCAATCGGCACAGTAGAGCAAACCGTGAACACACCCCATGGGCTTTCTGCTAGTGCCTTAACCACGATCAGCGCCAATACTGCAAGGATGATGATCATAATTAAGAAGCAGCCAAACAGTGCTAGCGTACCTGGGATTGGACCCAATTCTTCTTTAACTATCTCACCAAGGGATGCACCGTTACGGCGTGAGGAGATAAACAGCACCATAAAGTCCTGTACCGCCCCCGCAAGGACAACCCCTGCCAGTAGCCACAATGTTCCCGGTAAGTAACCCACCTGAGCCGCTAATACTGGTCCAACTAATGGCCCCGCCCCTGCGATAGCCGCAAAGTGGTGACCAAACAGAACGTTTTTATTGGTTGGAACATAGTTTAAGCCGTCATTATTAATGACCGCTGGCGTCGCACGCGTTTCATCCAGCTTCATCACTTTTTTAGCGATATATAAGCTGTAGTAGCGATAAGCAATCAGATACACCGCCACAGATGCGACGACGATCCACAATGCACTAATGTGCTCGCCGCGTCTTAGCGCGACAACCCCTAAACAGATTGCACCGATGATACCGAGGATCATCCATGGAATGTGTTTTAAAATACCATTTTTGTTCATAGAACACCCTTCTAAGGTAGAACGAACATGCCATTAATACGTAATTACCGTTTATTAAACTGCGAAAACGTTGTTGTTAGTCGTTTTCGATGAATAACAAATGATTTTTTAATAGGCAGTGGTTGAATGATTTTGAATGTGAAAAATTGAGTTCTGCCATAGTGGGTATGGTAAGAAATTACTATCAGGAAAAGCGAAGAGTTACCTTGAGTGGTGGCATACAGAATTAAGCGGTTAGTTTTTTACAGTGAATGGTTTTCCAGCGTCGTCAAACCCTCAAAAAATGTGATCTGCGTACCAAATATTCTTTATTTCAACAAGTTAAGTAACTTTTAAAATCATGTTTAGATTGTGACTTTTGTTAAATTCTTGAGGTTAATACATGAATAAAACGCTAATTTTCTCTACGCAATGGATTAACAATTTCTTGCCATTCTCCCCCAACCCACCAGCTATGTTCTCCGTCAGTTTGCCGCTCGCACTTCTCACCGACCTTAGCTTTGCCGTTTTCGAATGGATATGCACAATCATAAATCGGTTCAATCACAATCTCTCCGGTTTGCGCGTTGGCATAACCGATCTTTTTCCCCTGACGAATTCGGTATAGCCCTTCACTCGCAGGATCGAGACCATTATCAAAATAGTAAAATTGATACACTTCATTACCCTGCCTATCCACGAGTCTGATACCATTTTTTGTGTATACGCTTCCTTTAAGGCAATAAAGGAAAGATGACGAAGGTTCAAAGCAGCGGATTTTTTCACTTTCATCTTCCGCCATTAACTGAAACTGTTCTTCAAGCGGCATGGCTGCCGCCATCGTTGCCATAAACACAGAAATAGATAAACCCATCAGCATGCTTTTTATTCGTATCAGGTTCATTCGTAAAGGCGCCTCTCATTTTATTGGGCTCTCAGCATCCCTTAAAGCGTCCCAAATGGGTATCAGATAATCGCGTAATTCCTTTCTATGCATCTTTTTCGTTCACACTATTTTTCACTAAGAATAATCCAATCAATAAAACATTAACTTGTTAATAAAATTAAAGACAAGACTAAAAAATTATGAAATTCATATTTTCCTTTTAAATAACAATAATTAGATAAAACCAAAAAATAATTACAGAGGAAATTGTTTTTGAAGTGAATCACACTAACAGAACATTATTTATACATTAATAATCCAAACGCGTTATTGTTAAATAAATGATATTTGAATGTTAATTTCAATGGGGAAATAAAATGAGCACACAAAAATATGACTATATTATTGTCGGTGCAGGATCCGCAGGTTGTGTTCTCGCCGCACGCCTGATCCAAGAAACTCAAGCTCGCGTGTTGCTTATTGAAGCTGGCGGTAGCGATAACCACATGTTTATCCGTATGCCTGCTGGCGTAGCAAAAATTATTGCCCAAAAAAGTTGGCCATATGAAACCGAACCAGAACCTCATGCCAATAACCGCAAAATGCAAATTGCTCAAGGTCGCGTGTTGGGGGGCAGTAGTTCAGTCAATGGTATGATCTACATTCGCGGACAAAAACAAGATTATGATAACTGGGAACAAAAGTACGGCTGCGAAGGCTGGGGTTATCAAGACGTCCTACCGTGGTTTAAAAAAGCAGAGCGCAATGAAAGCTTAACCGGAGAATATCACGGCACGGAAGGGCCACTTCCTGTCAGTGAAAACCGTTATCGCCATCCGCTTTCTATGGCATTCATTCGAGCTGCCCAAGAACATGGTTTACCTTATGTTAATGACCTTAATGGAGAGAGCCAACAAGGGACCAGTTTCTATCAAACCACAACCCATAATGGGGAGAGAGCCAGCACCTCTAAAACTTATTTGAAATCAGTAGCAAATAGCGACCGCCTAACCCTCAAGCTCAATACCCAAGTTAACCGTATTATTATTCACGATGGGCAAGCTGTTGGTGTGGCTTACCAAGGTAAAAATGGCCACGAAGTCGAAGCCCTTGCCCGTGAAGAAGTGCTGATTTGCTCCGGCGCAATGGGATCAGCGAAGCTATTAATGCTCTCCGGCATCGGTCCTGAAGAACATCTTTCCTCTTTAGGGATCAAAACGCTGGCTAATTTACCGGTGGGTAAAAACTTTCACGACCATCTGCATATGTCCATCAACGTCACCACCAAAGAGCCCATCAGCTTATTTGGTGCCGACCAAGGCTTTGCCGCTATTAAACATGGAGTTGAATGGATGGCATTTCGTAGTGGGCTACTCGCCTCTAACGTTTTAGAAGGCGCCGCCTTTAAAGACAGTTGCAACCAAGGTCGCCCTGATGTGCAAATTCACTTTTTACCTATTTTAGATAGCTGGGATGATGTACCGGGAGAACCACTGCCTGCGGCTCATGGTTTTTCACTAAAAGTCGGTTACTTACAGCCTAAGTCTCGCGGGGAAATTTTACTGCGTAGCCAAAACCCGCAAGATCCGTTAAGAATTCACGCGAATTACTTGGCTGATCCAGAAGATATGGAAGGTTGTAAACGTGCGGTGAAATTCGGTTTAGAAGTATTAAGCCAACCATCATTGCAAGCTGTCAGTAAAAATACGTTAATGCCTACAGCCCAAGTTCAGCATGATGACACTCAATTAGAAGAGTTTGTCCGTAATTTCTGTAAAACGGTTTATCACCCCGTTGGCACCTGCCGTATGGGTACTGATACCACAAACTCCGTCACTGATTTACGTCTTCGCGTTCATGGGGTCAACAAACTACGCGTGGTAGATTGTTCCGTGATGCCAGAAATTCCAAGTGGCAATACCAATGCACCAACCATCATGATTGCGGAGCGCGCAGCCGCTATGATTATTGAAGATAGACAATAGTCACCCTAAAAAGCCCCCCCGCCAAAACCCAATAGGCGGGGGAATAATCACTATCCTGTTACTTTCACTCTAGCCGCCGCCGTTTTTGCCATCTCTAACGCTTGCTCAATCGAATCCCCAATCGCGAGCGCCACACCTAAACGACGAGTCCCAGCAATTTCCGGCTTACCAAATAAACGCAATTGAATATCAGAATCGAGTGCCTCATGAATGCCAGAAAAAACCACATTCTGACTATGCAGCTCAGGTAAAATCACGGCCGATGCGCTGGCACCATACTGGCGAATAGTGCCAATCGGTAAGCCTAAGAAAGCGCGAACATGTAATGCGAATTCAGACAGATTCTGAGAAATCAACGTCACCATGCCGGTATCATGAGGGCGAGGAGAAACTTCATTGAAAATAACCTCATCGCCACAGACAAACAGCTCCACGCCGAATAAGCCGTATCCACCTAAAGCGGTGACAATTTTCTTCGCCACGTCCTGCGCTTTTTGCAACGCAACGTCGCTCATTGCTTGCGGCTGCCAAGATTCGCGATAATCACCTTTTTCTTGGCGATGACCCACAGGCGCACAAAAATGCACACCGTCTGCCGCGCTAATGGTTAATAAGGTAATTTCAAAATCAAAGTTCACCATTTTTTCAACAATCACGCGACCTTGACCTGTACGCCCGCCTTCTTGGGAATAATTCCACGCACTATCCAGCTGCTCCGCTGAGCGAATGACGCTCTGCCCTTTTCCTGATGAGCTCATAACCGGTTTTACAATGCAGGGAAAACCAATTTCATGGGCTGCGGCTTCAAAATCCGCTTTCGTTTCTACAAAGCGGTATCCAGACGTCGGCAGTTGTAACTCTTCAGCGGCTAAACGGCGGATCCCTTCACGGTTCATGGTTAGGTAAACCGCATTGGCGGATGGCACAACTTTTTGCCCTTGCTTTTCGAGCTCAACCAAGGTTTTAGTGGCAATAGCTTCAATTTCAGGAACGATAAAATCCGGCTTTTCACTCGCAACAAGTTGACGTAGTGCTTCACCATCCAACATATTAATGGTGTAACTGCGATGAGCAACATGCATCGCGGGGGCATTGTCGTAGCGATCTACCGCAATCACTTCAATACCCAAACGCTGGCACTCAATCGCCACTTCTTTACCTAACTCCCCCGATCCGAGAAGCATAACTTTTGTCGCGCTAGAACAAAGTGCAGTACCTAATTGGCTCATGATAATGACCTTATATCCCCAGAAATAAATGCTGCTACATAAAAGATAATGTATAAAAGATGGCTGGGATTATATACGCAATCGTTTGCCTTGACCATAATAGAAGCATAGCCCGCTAACAGTATTATCTGCAAAATAGGCTAACCAATTAAAATTTCAGGTTAAATTTGAGGAGGTTCATCCCGCCCGGTCACATAAGGTTGGCGACGAGCGCCTTTGCCATAGCGTTTATGGAGTAGTGCTAACACACAAAATAGTAGACCAATCCAAATCAAGGTAAAGCTGACCCCTTTGACCCAATCGAAAATTTCATTAAACAGGAAAACCGCTAACAAGAATTGAATTGTTGGCTCTATATATTGCGCTAAACCAATCACCGTTAATGTTGTGCGTTTAATCGCTGCCGTGAAAAAGAGTAATGGAATGATAGTCACAGGCGCAGCCAGCATGTACAGCACTTTGGTTTGCCAATCACCATTTTCTACCGCACTCATTCCATTCGCTGATAACCACCAGGTAATACCTATCGCCAAGGGTAATAACCAGAGCGCCTCTAAAAACAGCGAGGTGATAACATCAAAACGAATAAATTTACGGATCAAACCATAAACCGCAAAGGCGCTTCCCATGACTAAGGCTAAAACGGGCAGTTCCCCATATTGAATAATTTGGTAGGCAACACCCGAGAAAATAAACACAACCGCAAGTTTTTCAGCGAAGACTAAACGCTCTCGCAAGAAAATCACACCAAGCAAGATAGAAAATAGCGGATTAATAAAATAACCCAAGCTCGCGGCCAATACTTGTCCATGAGTTAAGGCATAGGTGAAGGTTGTCCACGACACAGCCATAATCGAGGAGCTAAAAAAACACAGCACAATTGAACGTTTATCCGCCCACACTTGCTTCCACAGAGATTTATTCTTGATAAGTAACCGAATAAAAAATAAGAACGGAAGAGACCAAATCAGTCGTTGCGCCAGTAATTCCATGGCTTGAGCATCAGGAAGTAATCGATAAAACAGCGGGGTTATCCCCCAAAGGATATAAGAAAAGATAGCTAATGCTACCCCTGAACGCAGCAACATAATTTATCCGTATGAAAGTATGGTTGATTTTTTTCTCTATAATACGCCAATAACGCAAAGATAATAGGTTGAAGTGAAAACTATCACTAAGGTTATCGACCAGTTTAATCAAACTAAACATTTTTATTAATAATACGCAAACCAATATCGCAATATCTTTTAAGGAAATCATTACGTGTATTCACTCAAATTTTCAGAATACTTTGCAACTTTACTGCAATAATTTTAATGGCTTCACCACAATACATAAAAAAAACAGATAAAAAATATCAAGAAGGATGATTAATTAAATTTCATAAAATTGCTAATAGTGCTTTTTATGACTAGCATTTTGCGATATTATTACTTAGCTAAATAACATTATTTTCAGGTTATCTAGAAAACATAATAATCGTAAGACAAGCTTAAAACTCTATCTTGTTACAAAACATTAAACAGATGTTACGTTTTGACACATACTTTAACCTTTGTTTCTTTTTTATATTAAAATTAGTCAAATACTTTTTTTAATATCATTTACGTTCAGCAATAATCTATAAAAAAGAATAGTTGAAAATATATTACTATTTTCATCGGTAAATTATTCTCATTCTATTAAGCTACGTTAATTTGAATGTCAAATCCGTTTAACAGGAGTTTGGTGATGAATAGCGCCATTCATGTAATCGTTGAAAACGATAATGTCTTTAAGAATAAACTGAAATCAAAGATGGAATCTTTTGATTTTATTTTTAAATTCTATAATGACGAAGAGATATTTATTAGTACTTATACCTACCCTCAGGAAGAAAATGCAAAGGATTGTGTTTTATTATTCGTAGGCAATGACTCAAATCATATTAATAAATTAAAAAATCTTACTCAATCTTTAGCTGTCGTCCCTGTTATCGTCATCGCAGAAGAACCTTCGGCGGCACTATGCAGAGACTGTTTCAAGGCTGGAGCCTTTGATTTCTATGCATTTCCATTTGATGACAAAGTGTTTCTAAGCGCTATTCAAGGAGCTAATGAACACTTTGATAAACAAAATAAAAATCATAAAAAATATATCTATTTAGCAGATAAATTCGATCGCCTCTCTGCAAGAGAGCGTGAAATCATGGACATGATTTTAGACGGAAATACCAGTAGAGAAACTGCTGAAAAACTGTCCTTATCGCCAAGAACCGTAGAAGTACACCGTTCAAATATTTATACAAAACTAGGAATAAAATCACTACCTCAATTAATCCAAGAGTATGAATATATTAATACTTATTCTGAAAACACTTAATTCTTATTATTCAGCAGTTCTCCTTCCTGTCTAATGGTTCATCAAAAAGCCATTAGGCATTTTTTCGCTTTCGCAATTGCCCAGAAAAATATAATTAAATTTAGATTTTCATTTAGATAATCATTTAATTTAATCATTTAACTTAACTATTCACTTAACTATTCGGTTAACTATTTTTCACTATCAAACTTAACATGACAATTATGCTTTCTATTCCTCATTCATTAATTTAGCATCCTAAAATAACTATTTTTTAGTCAACAATGAAAAATTAAATAAATTGCACTATCATTTTCACACAAGGAAACTATAACTCCAGTATTAACAATAAAAACCGCATTCATAGATAAATTTAAAATCAATATATTTAGCTTAGAATAAAATATAAAACTATATGCACCCCAATAGCCATTCACTCTAACATCGAGAAAGCAAGTTCACTAAAATAAAAATCTATAGCATCAAATTAAAACCAATTCCTAAAAAAAAGCGTACTGAGCTCAACATACTTATCGACAAAATAGGTTGATAATCTTCACTCTTTTTCATTTCTTCTCTTTCGTTTCGCCGCAAGGCGTGACTGAGCCCACAATCAATATACATTGATATCTTGGGCTTAGTGATTACCGTAAGGCTGTGTGATTTGGATGCTTCGAACGTTTTCAACATTACTGCTGAAAATCAGTAGAAGCTTTTTTATTGGCGGGGTTAGAATTTATATTCACGAATATCAATCTGGTACTGCTTCAGCTTACGCCACAGCGTAGTACGCCCCATATTTAACGCTTGATGCATCTCCTGAATTTTTCCACCGTATGCCAGCGCGGCTTCGATAATTAACGCTTTTTCCACTTCATGGATGTTTAAGTCATGGAACAGATTATGTCCGTGAGTCTTCTCTGAAAGCTTTTGCCAGTAAAAGTGACACTTCAGCTTTTCACTAATTTCTCTCCCTAGGGTAAGAGTGAGTGCTAACAGTATATTGCTGTAGGTTGACTCCCCACGTAACACCAACATGGCTAGCAACCGCGTTTCATCATAAATAGGGGCAAAATAATAAGTATGTCCTTGTGAGTTAATCGGCTGGTCATCTAGCGCAGTGACCTGCATTTGAGAGAATATCCAAGATGGCAACACGGTACTGCTGTCTGATTTACAGTTAGACCATAAGGTTTGACCGTATTTATCCAACAACATCCCTTCAATATCGAAATCATGGATAGGTGATAAGCCACTAGCGATGGCTTCACTTGCCAGTTGTACCAATAACTCCGGATTAATGGAGCATGATGATTTTTCTGTAAGCTGTGCGAGTTTGGGAATTGTAAAATCAATTGTCATAATCAGCCTTATTCTTCGATAAGTATTCTCCCTGATTATGTCAACTTGCCAGTTAAGTTTTATATTCTAGATCAAGTTATGATTTGATAGATCTTGGCGGGATGATGTAGATCAAGCATTTGAAAAATAGAAAAAACTCAAAATAGTGAGTTATGTCGAAAAAAGCCTGCGAAGTGATCCGCAGGCTATATTTCGAGCTAAAAGATAGCCTGTTTTTTATTCGGTAACAACGGTGCCCCACAGGTCATATTCATCAGCATGCTCAATCTGCACTTTAACGACATCCCCTGCTTTCACATCAAACTCCCCATTGAGGTACACCATACCGTCAATTTCTGGCGCATCAGCCATACTACGACCCACTGCACCTTCGTCATCGACTTCGTCGATAATCACTAAAAGTTCGCGCCCCACTTTTTCTTGTAAGCGCTGAGTTGATATCTCTTGCTGAAGCTGCATAAAGCGATGATAACGCTCTTCTTTAATCTCTTCAGGTACTTGGTCAGCCAGTTCATTGGCTTTTGCGCCTTCAACTGGGCTGTATTTAAAGCAACCGACTCTATCTAATCGAGCTTCTTGTAAGAAATCCAACAGCATTTGGAAATCTTCTTCTGTTTCACCTGGGAAACCGACAATAAACGTCGAACGCAATGTCAGCTCAGGGCAAATTTCACGCCAGCGTTTAATACGCTCTAACGTTCTTTCTACCGCACCCGGACGTTTCATTAGTTTTAAAATTTTCGGACTGGCGTGCTGTAATGGAATATCCAAGTAAGGCAATACTTTACCTTCTGCCATTAATGGGATCACATCATCAACATGTGGGTATGGGTAAACGTAATGCAGACGAACCCAAACCCCCATAGAAGCTAACTGCTCACATAATCCCACCATGCTGGTTTTCACCGGCTGACCATCCCAAAACCCAGTACGATGTTTAACATCCACACCATAAGCAGACGTATCTTGAGAAATCACCAGTAACTCTTTAACGCCTGATTCCACTAAACGCTTGGCTTCATTTAATACATCACCAATAGCACGGCTATCTAAGTCACCACGCATAGAAGGGATGATGCAGAAAGTGCAACGGTGGTTACAGCCTTCGGATATTTTTAAGTAAGCATAATGTTTTGGCGTTAATTTTACGCCTTGTTCTGGGACTAAACTAAAGAACGGATCATGCTCTGGTTTTGGCACATAGTGATGAACGTGATTTAACACTTGTTCATAACTATGTGGGCCCGTAATTTCTAATACCTTTGGATGAACTTCACGGATTTGGTTCTCTTTTGCGCCCAGGCATCCTGTCACAATCACTTTACCATTTTCGTTCAACGCTTCGCCGATAGCTTCTAACGACTCTTGAACGGCACTATCAATAAAGCCACAGGTGTTCACGATAACCAGATCGGCATCGTCATAGCTAGGAACGACTTGGTAACCATCAGTACGCAGCTCCGTTAAGATACGCTCTGAGTCAACGAGGTTTTTGGGGCAGCCAAGCGAAACAAAGCCAATCTTTGGCACTGAATTCGTATTTTGCGACATAGCTCACTTCTTTATTATGTTATAGATATTGTTTTAAAAAATGGGCTGGATTTTACCTGAAGTATAGCGGGAATTGTATATTTTTTTAGCGATGAAAATGATATTTCGAGCGAAATTCCCGCGCTATTTCTAGTGCAGGAATTTCACTCAGAAAAACAGCAAAAATTAGCGGTTAATCGAGCGTGCGATACGGGAATAGGTGTGTCTAACTCCGCGGATCACAATACTGTAATTCAAGATATTCTCAGGTAAGGCGATGCCGTTATAACCCGAGTCACCAATATGATGTAGATCCGTTCCTGCCATTTTGCACATTAAGGCAATCTGACGAATCGTTTGCAGATCAGCCCCTTCTTGGGATGTACCAATCGCAGTCATGGTCATTACTCGCTGAGAGTGACAATAACTCACCATTTTCTGCACAAATTCCGAAGATATTCCCGGAACAGTTCCCGGTGCTGGCAGTAAAATAATATCTGCACCGCTCTTAATAAAGGAATGAATATCCTCTTCGGTAATTAACTGCTCAGCAGACGCATTGAGGACTCCCGCGGCATGCATTTTTCCCGTAATAAGAACAATATCTTCCCCCACCACCGCTTTGAGTTCTTTGAGGCTTTGGTTGATTTCTTGGTTAGTGACACCATTACCCGGATTCCCAGTCAGGACAATAATATCTGCCCCCATCTGTTTTAATTTCAGGGCATTTTTGACAGTGGCCAAACGCCCTTCTGAGATTTTCCACTGTTTATCTTGATGGGGATTATTAAACCCTGCAGGAACAGGTTCCAAATTCACACCAATCGCACGTCCTGTTAAGTGCTTTAAGGTACGGATAATGTCATCAGCTGCAATGCCTTCTGGCAACCCCTGCATCACAGGATTATTCACATCAAAAACATTCAATAGCAAAATGTCGGCGCCTTGACTTGCTGCCAGCTCCGCATTGGTGACGTTCATCAAGACAGGCTGAATAGTCCCGATAGTTTCACTCACCAGTAACCGCCCTTCACTGGCTTTAATCGCTTCCAGTAAGCTTTTCTTATTCATTTTTGCAATTTCAGAAGCGGAACAATCCAAATAACGTTTTTGCATCTCCAGCACCTCGACTTTATAGCTAATAAATACCGTTTAACATTTCGACTATAGCATATAGAACCGACTACGGTGTCTGAAGCCAATCATCTTTCAATAACTTATTTTTTATCACCAAAAAAGAAATTATTAACACTTTGATTAATATTAAATTTAAATATATTCACAGTAAGGATTGGATATAAGCCTAAAACATTCTGCTTGTTTTTTGTTAATAGTAATGATTATCATTACACCCCCCCTCTTATTTTCACTTTTTCAGGTAAGGATGTCACAATGAAATTATCTTATCAGACAGCCGTTTTGGGCTTAACCTTATTCTCTCTATCTGCCTTTGCTCAAGAGTATCCTCTCGGTCAACCTGTCATTAAAAACGGCATGGAAATCCAAGGTGTTTATTTACAGCCTATCACTATGGACACCGGAGAAGGTCATCAAAAGATGTCTCACCTGCCAGCGGATAAAGCCGACGTTCACTTAGAAGCCGACATTCGCGCGGTAGAAGAGAACCCGAATGGCTTTGCAGAAGGCGATTGGATGCCTTACTTAACTGTCGAATATACCGTCACCAAACTGGGTGATAAGCCACAGACTCAATCAGGCACCTTTATGCCGATGGTAGCAAGCGATGGTCCTCACTACGGTGAAAATATTAAACTGAACGGTAATGGTAAATATCGCGTTACCTATAAAGTTTATCCACCTTCACACAATCAACAAGTCGCTTTCGGCCGCCACATTGATAAAGAAACCGGGGTTGCTCCTTGGTTCGAACCGTTCGAAGTCTCTTGGGACTTTGACTATGCCGGCATTGGTCGCAAAGGCAGTTACTAATTTTTCAATCATGCGCTGAGGGCTTTCGCGGGGGTAATATTCTGTGCGAGCCCTTTTTCGCTAGTAAGGAACTCTCAATTTTCAATAAGTTTGAGCCAACGATGAAAACATTACTCCGCTTTTTACTGGTATTTATTTGTGCAGTACTTCCGCAATCTGCCCTAAGCGCCGAAAAATATACCGTTGAATTAGAAATGAAAAATGGGGATTTAATCCCACGCGTTCTGGAAGTGCCAGCAAAAACTATTATTCGTATCAAAATTACCAATACAGGCACTGAACCCGCAGAGTTCGAAAGTTTACAACTGCGCAAAGAAAAAGTATTGGCGCCCGGAGCCAGTTCCGTGGTGGTTATTGCACCTTTAAAACCAGGTAGTTACACATTTTTCGACGATTTCCATCTGTCACATCCAAAAGGCGAGATCATCGCTAAAGAGTAGGATTCAACATGGGACAAGTTCTCTTTGTAGTTTGGCGCGAAAGTTTTGAAGCGCTGTTAGTGATCGGCATCATTTATGCGTGGATAAAACGCCACCCTGATGCTCGCAACGGGATGAAATACCTATGGGGCGGCGTTGGACTCGGTATCGCCATGTCCATCTTACTCGCTCTGCTGATTTATGGCGTATTCAATGTCCTTGATGACACCGGACAATCTATTTTCATGATAGTCATGGAGATCCTCGCCTGTATCTTGATTGTTCAAATGGTCTATTGGATGAACAAAAGCGGCGGCTCGATGAAAAAAGAGCTGGAATCAGGTATCAATCGTAATGCCGAACACCATAGTTGGTGGGGTGCGACCTTAATCATCGCCATCGCAATTGCCCGTGAAGGCAGCGAAATTGTTGTTTTCCTTTCCAGTTTTATCATGTCGTTAACCGCTGAAAATGCTAACGAATTTATCTTTGAAGTTGCCGCAGGTATCGTTATTGCAGGCATGACTCTGTATGCCTTCTTATTAACTAACCGAATTATTTCATGGAAAATTTTCTTTAAAGTCACTGGCGTGATTTTACTGTTCCTCGCCCTCTCCTTATTACTCCGAGGCGTTGAAGAGATTTCAAACTTAATGATTGAGTTTGACTATCCAATTCCTGAATTTTTAATCTACCCTGCATGGGATACCAGCGCATTACTGGATGACTCCGGTGTGGTTGGCAACTTTATCTCATCATTCTTTGCATACCGTTCACAGCCAATTTGGCTCAGTGTCATCACCTTTGTTGTCTATTGGATTGTGATCCTCGCACTGTTTGTTTGGAGCAAAAACCATGCCGCTAAACGGAACTTACAAAATGCGTAAAATCACCCGCTTAGCCATAAGCGTAATCGTCGCGTCACTCATGGCATCTACTGCCTATGGCAAAGCCCTACGCTCCCCTGTGCAAACAGGGGACAACATTATCATTGCTAAGGGGGATATTCCTACCCCTGAAAAATATCAGCCTGCCATTCAAGAATACTTATCTTTCGTCAACAATGAGTTAAGTGAAATGGTGGTGCAATTAGAAAAGCTCAATCAAAGTGTCCAAAAAGGCCAATTAGCGCAGGCGAAAGCGGCCTATATTCAAGCCCACCAGCACTATGAAACCGTGCGTCCAGTCATTGTGCTATTTGGTAATACCGACCGAACTATCAACTCTCGAGCGGATTATTTTCTGGATAAAGAAAAAGATTACCGCTTCGTAGGATTTCACTTGGTTGAATATCTCCTATTTTCCAAACAAGATCTCAAAGCGGCGCTGCCAGCTTCTGATGAATTACGATTAAAAGGGCGCGATCTGCAAAAACGAGTCCTGACCGAAACCATTGAAATACCGAAACTAGTGCAAGCTTCCGCCGATTTTGTGGAGATGATCCTCGAAATCAAACTATCGGGACAAGAGAATATTTATAGCCTCTCTGACCTGTCGGATATGGCGGCAAATATCAAGGGGTCTCAGGCCATCATCGAGGTGATCAGCCCGTTTATTGAATCCAAGACCCTTGATCAGATAAAAGAAAATGATCAAAAAATTAATAAAATTGTGCAGTCATATCAATTAGCTAAAGGTCAATACGCGCCTTATAGCCAGCTAAAACAACAAGACAAAATGGCGCTCTATTCCCTGTTAACGCAACAAGCTGAACTGCTCGCGACATTACGCGCTCAGTTGGATGTTGATGTTTACTATAAATATTAAGGCATAAATTTATGCAAGATAAACTAAAAAGCGAGTCACAACCTTTGGGGTTTTCTCAATCTAAAGTATCTCGCCGCCATGCGCTAAAAACCTTAGTCATGGGGGGCGCTATCCTTGCTGCACCCGCCCTCAGTGCTAAAGCATCCATTGCGGATTGCGAGCTGACTTATGACAAAAGCATCAATTATTTAGGTTCACACCAAGCAGGCGTGTTAACCCCAGAACAGAAAAATGCTTCATTTATCGCTTTTCGAATCACGTCGACGACTCTTGATGAGCTGCAAACGCTGTTCACAGTATTAACTCAACGTATTGCCTTTCTGACCCAAGTACAAAAATCTACGCCGAATCAGAATGATAAAATGCCTCCCGCAGAGTCTGGGATTTTAGGTACCCTCATTCAGCCTGATGCCCTAAGTGTCACGGTCTCCTTGGGAGATAGCTTATTTGATTCACGCTTTGGATTAGAAAAGCTTAAACCGAGCCAATTGGTGGAAATGACCAGCTTCCCGAACGACCGTTTAGAAGACAAATGGTGTGGTGGCGATGTGGTGCTGCAAATTTGTGCCAATAGCCAAGAAAGTGTGATTTATGCGCTGCGTGATATACTTCGCCATACTTCACCTTATTGTTTCCCGCTATGGAAAATCGATGGGTTCTTACCATCAAGGGATATCGATAAACGCTCTACCCCAATTAATTTATTTGGCTTTAAAGATGGCACCGGTAATGCACCAACCGATGATAGCAAATTAATGGATGAACTAATTTGGGTCACGGAAGATAGCAAAGAGCCAGCCTGGTGTGTCGGTGGAACCTACCAAGCCGTTCGCCTAATTCGTTTTAATCTCGAATTTTGGGATAGAACCCCACTGGAAGATCAAGAAAATGACTTTGGACGCCATAAAGCAACAGGCGCGCCAATGGGGATGAAGTCCGAAATGGATGACCCCGCGTTCGACAAAGATCCTCACGGTGACCGCGTCTTATTTGACTCCCATATGCGCCGTGCCGAACCAAGAAACCCAACTCGCTATACCGCAAAATTACGCCGCCGCAGTTACAGCTATTCCCTCGGCTTAACCGATAACGGCGCATTGGATATGGGGCTGATTTTTGTTTCATATCAAAAGAACTTAAAAACTGGTTTTATTGATACTCAAAAACGGTTAAATGGCGAACCACTGGAGCGCTATATTAAACCGTTTGGTGGTGGTTACTATTTCGTTTTACCCGGTATTCAATCAGAGCAAGACCAACTCGCTAAAGAATTATTTGCCGCGCTGAAAGCCACTAAATAACGTCATAAAAAAGGCCCCGACTATTATTTCGGGGCCTTCAGCATCTTCATTTACAACACGTTCATTTACAGACTGATTTTATTATCTTCTTATTTTTTGCGATCCTTCGCGTCTTGCTCAACTTCCTGTTTCCATTCCTCTGATATTGGTGCGGCATTCTGTTTTGCTTCTACGGCTTTATTGACTGCTTTATACGCCTTATCGTAACCCGTGCCATCTTGGACATAACCTGTGGCATTAGAACTCTTAATACCGATATTATCCGCAGCCGTAATCGCATCAATATTGGCACCTAAGAAAATAAAGTCCCATTTATCCTCAACTTCTGCAGATTTAATCATAGATTTAATCTTAGACTGACTGTATTTCGTACTACTGTTCTCTTCACCGTCAGTAATAATCACAAACAACACATTATTATTCTTTGTGATTTTTCTATTCTCACGCATTTTTACCATGGTATCGCCAATGGCATCTAATAATGCGGTGTTTCCACCGACAGAGTAGTCATCCAGCGTGAGATTTTTAACTTTATCAATGGGTTCTCTATTGTGTAATAAACTGCTTTTATTATTAAACAACACCGTAGTAATAAAGGTTTTACCCGCTTTATTTCTATTTTCTGTCAGCACGCTGTTATATCCGCCGACAGTGTCAGATTCAAAACCAGACATGGAACCGCTTTTATCCAAGATAAACACTAAGTCTAATACTTCAGAATCTTTAACTGGTTCAATAATGGATTTAGCGCCAGAGACGCTGGAAAAAAAGAGTAGGAATACGGCAGATATAGCAGTAAAAAATGAAGTCTTAAATAAATTCATCACTGAGCCTCTTTAT
Source organism: Providencia alcalifaciens (assembly GCF_020271745.1). Taxonomy (NCBI): domain Bacteria; kingdom Pseudomonadati; phylum Pseudomonadota; class Gammaproteobacteria; order Enterobacterales; family Morganellaceae; genus Providencia; species Providencia alcalifaciens. Next base: position 383,875 of record NZ_CP084296.1, read on the forward strand.
CATATTATCCTGACGAAACTACCTCTTAGTTTCCGTGTTTCAACGGGATATCACATAAGATTTCTCTGCTTAATTTATAAGCAAATTCCTAATTATAAAGACGCTCAGATAAATTTGATGGAATATACTTATCTTACCCACACACCATAATTTCTGAGTTTATTAATTTCTTTTATAAATCCATTAAGTTTTATATATTCTTCAGCCACATTGCTGGAAGGACTTTCAGTATATGTTTCGACTAACTGAACAGTTAATTGATGATATTGTTTATTCAAGTCTTGATGAATATCGACTTTGTTCGCATTTTTCAGCATTTCTGTCAACGCTATAATCTGATTAGCCACCGATTGAACCTGTGGATCACTGAAAGCCGCTTGAGGTACTTGATAACTTAAATGCTGACTAATCGAGTTATTGTCTTCATTTTGCTGTGAATTAGGTACTAAATTTTGGTCGTGTTCGTTCGCAAAATATTCAATTAGCTCTGATTGATCAAAACACTTTGATTTAATATCTTCTTGCTTGTATTGCTTATTCTCGGCACCCGGCAACGCTTCGCCAATTGGGTAAGTGCAACGGAATAAATTGCCATCAATCACCGTAGCATTACTGCTTTTGATAGGTAAGCTTAATTCATGCCCATAAATAGTGACATTTCGCGGTGCTGGTTGATAACCCTTATATTTATCTTGCTCGGTATACACTTCAGAGAATGTGTAATATACCCCATGATTAGGGTTTAGGATCCCCCCTGAGTTATGTTCAAACACCATAAATTTGGTGACATTTCCTGCACCATCTTCAAGCGTATGTTCACCACTGGCTAATGATACTGCTCCATACTGGCCAGGCTCGACCTGATAATCTTTACCATCCACTTTAAAGGAAATCGTGCTTTCTGTCGGATTGCTATAATAAAACTTTCCTTTATTTCCCATAATATTGAGATCACCACAGGCAGTAACCAATAGCATTACTGTTGTGAGCAGGCTGGCTTTCAATATAGCTTTCATGTATATCCTCAACATATTACACATCAAAAAAAAGACCAAAAAATAAACAGCCAAGGGGGATGATTTTATTCATCTCAATAAAAATAGTTTTACCATTAGTGCTTAGCACTCCTTAATCGTTAAAAATCAAACAATAATGGCAAACTATAAAAAATTAGGTATAGAAAAGCGCTATTAAATTAAGATTGATGAGTAGGCGTGCGACGTAATGCTTTAAATAATAGCTGGAAAACAGATTCCATCATTGGTGTTAGCGTTTGGCTATTACGCATTAATGATATTGAACGCGTTAATGCGGGTTGTTGTAACTGTAAAACTTTTAGCTCAGGATCCCGTAAATGCACCGTATATAACTGAGGCAAAATGCCAATCGCTAATTTCGATCTCACTAATCCATATAAGGTTTCAATATAATCGACTTGATATCGAGGATTAATATTAAAACGATTACTTTCAATTGTTGCGCTCACTAATCGATTAATATTTCCTTTTGAAAACATGGCAATATCACGATTATTTAAACATTTCCACGGCAGATGAAATGTATTATCTGAAATAAATTCATCACAGTGGATCACCGCAACAAATGGGTCATCCTGCAAAGGGTATAAGGTTAACTCTTCAGGAACGGAGCTATCTAATACGCCTATCCCAAAATCAATTTCGTTATTCACCAATTTATTCACTAATGCGTCATTAGTTTGGTCATAAAACTCCACATTCAGCTTAGGAAAATATTGCTGTAATTGTTCAGGAATAATCGGGAATAATAACGAGCTGACGGAAGGAACCAACCCAATTCGCAATGTGCCATTGCCACCCTCTTCGATAATTTTTTGAATATCGCTGAAGCCTCGGTGGGAAACACTTAAAATACGCTCCGCATGCGGTAAGATTGCGGCGCCTAGCTCCGTCAATGTCACTGACGCTGCCGTACGGTTAATCAACTTACCGCCAATCACAGTTTCAATCTGCCGTATCGCGCTGCTCAATGCTGGCTGACTCACCGCTAAACGATTTGCGGTTTCGGTAAAATGACGCAGATGTGTCAGAGTCACAAAATATTGCAACTGCTTTAGTGTTAATGCCGGAAGGCGCTGCCATGGCTCAGTCATTGTATTTCCTCGCAAATCGGATCGTCATTCTTATCATGATGGGCTGCATTATAACCTCTCTTTATGATTCGATAAATTTTATCATCTTGGCAAACGTTTGCCTTGCTCATAAAGTAGCGACATAAATCTTTGAGATGGTGTTTTATGAAGCTAACAAATCAAACTCGACGTCGCGCGGTACAAGCCGCAAAAGGCGAAATGCCTTTTGACCTTTTACTCACCAATGCCAATATTATCGATATGGTCACTGGGGAAATTCGACCTGCGGATATCGGTATCATTGAAGGGCTGATTGCCAGCGTACATCCAACAGGAAGTCGTACTGATAGCCATGAAACCCATAATTTATCAGGAAAATTTATTTCCCCGGGTTTTATTGATACCCACGTTCATTTAGAAAGTTCCCACCTTCCCCCTGCTCGTTATGCTGACATTGTCCTCACACAAGGCACCACCGCCGTATTTTGGGATCCCCATGAACTTGCCAACGTATTGGGATTAGATGGCGTACGCTATGCCATTGATGCTAGCCGTAATTTACCGCTTGATGTGATGGTTGCCGCCCCTTCTTCTGTGCCTTCAACACCAGGATTGGAAATGTCAGGTGCAGACTTTGCAGGACAAGAGATGTCCACAATGTTGAGCTGGTCGGAAGTCCGTGGCGTAGCGGAAGTGATGGATATGTTCGGCGTGCTAAATGGCAGCGAACGCATGGAAGAGATCCTCGAAGCAGGATTAAGCTCCGGCAAAATCATTGAAGGCCATGCCCGCGGATTAAAAGGTGCTGATTTACAAGCTTATCTTGCTGCTGGCGTTACCTCCGACCACGAACTCACTTCCGCGGAAGATGCCCTTGAAAAACTACGTGCGGGGCTGACATTGGAAATTCGAGGCTCTCACCCTTACCTGCTCCCTGAAATTGTGGCGGCATTGCAAACACTGCCTCATTTATCCTCACAAATCACGGTATGCACAGATGATGTTCCACCGGATATATTGATTGAAAAAGGCGGTGTCATTGCTCTGCTGAATTTATTAATTGAACACGGTATGCAAGCCACTGATGTGCTACGCTTTGCCACACTCAATGGGGCAATTCGCTTACAGCGCAACGATTTAGGTTTGATAGCTGCTGGCCGCCGAGCCAACTTAGTGGTTCTTGATTCTCTCGATACCTTAAAAGCGCAGCAAGTTTATGTTGACGGTAAAAAAGTGGCAGAAAATGGGCAACTTATTTCGCCGATTGCCACTGAAAATACGATTTTACCACCACGCGATACCATGCACCTGACACCAATCTCACCTCAGGATTGCCAGCTTCAATTAGCTGACTTACAAAATGGTACTGCGCGCTTACGCCATATTAGCGGCGCCCGCTTTACTCAGTGGGGAGAGGTCGATGTTCAAGTCGAAAATGGTATCGTGCTACTGCCTGATGAATTTAGTTTGATCCGCGTACAACATCGCCATGGACGCCATGACGCCAAACCACAAATTGCCTTACTAAAAGGATGGGGAGAATTACGCGGCGCCATAGCCACCAGCTACTCCCATGATTCCCATAACCTTGTGGTGCTCGGTCGTGATGCCAACGATATGGCAATGGCTGCCAACCTACTGATTGAAAGTGGTGGCGGTATGGCGTTAGTTCAAGACGGCAAGATCCTTGCTCATGTGGCCATGCCCATTGCAGGTATGCTCTCGGAATTACCTGCACCTGAGCTGGCAGAACAATTTCGCCAACTTAGAGAATTAAGCAGTCAAATTGCTGACTGGGAACCGCCATATCGCGTATTTAAAGCCATCGAAGGCACTTGTCTTGCCTGCAATGCTGGCCCACATTTAACCGATTTAGGGCTGACTTGCGGAACCACTCGCCAGATAGTTGACGCCGTCTTAGAACGAACCCAAAGCAATAGCGGTATTAAAAACACTCATCCAATAAAAAATAATGATAGGAGCGCCAATTAATGGCTAACGATTCTCTTCATCAGCCAACATCAGGGAGTTGGTTAGAAAGGCGTTTTGCACTGCGTGAACGTGGCAGTTCAATCAGAACAGAATGCCTCGCCGGAGCCACTGGGTTCCTTGCAGCCGCCTATTTGCTGGTGGTTATTCCCGGACTGTTAGCTGCCGGTGGTATGGATAAAGGCGCGGCGACCACAGGCACTATCATCGTGTTTGTCCTCGCCAGCCTATTAATGGCGTTCTACGCCAACCTGCCTTTTATTGTCGGTCCCGGTATTGGTGGCTCGGTGTTGGTGGGGGTCACGCTTGCAGGCAGTGAAGGGATTGATTGGCAAATCGGCTTAGGTATCGCCTGCTGGTCTGGCATTTTATTTTTCCTGTTAACCAAATTTGGTTTGCGCGAAGTGGTGACTCGTTCTGTTCCACAATCCATTAAACTGGGCTTAACGGCATCGATTGGGCTATTCGTCGCAGTACTAGGTTTTCGTAACGCAGGTCTGGTATTAGCCAACCCAAAAACTAACGCATTAATGCTGGGGGATTTTCTCTCTCCAGGCGCCTTAGTCGCTCTTGCGGGCTTCTTTGTAGCGATCGCATTACAAGCTCGCCGTATTCCCGGTGGGATCTTATGGGCCATTTTGTTCGCCACCCTACTGGGTATTCCGTTCGGTGTCACAAAGTTACCAGAAAGTTTTATTGGCATGCCCCATTCTATTGCGCCTGTCTTAGGTCAAGTGGATTTAATTGGCGCCTTAAACATCACCTTCTTACCTTTCTTGTTTGTGTTCTTCGCCGCGGAGTTTTTCTCCACCATGGGAACCACATTAGCCGTCGGTGGCGAAGCCGGATTACTGGATAAAGAAGGCAATATGCCGAATATCAACCGCCCGTTTATTGTGGATTCCATCGCAGCAGCATTAGGTCCTATGGTTGGTATCCCTGCGGCAACTGCATTAATTGAATCTTCAGCGGCGGCGGAAGCGGGTGGTAAAACGGGTATGACAGCATTAGCGGCGGCGTTCATGTTCCTGCTTATGTTACTGTTTACCCCAATCGCGTTAATGATCCCGGCGCAAGCCACCGCACCTGCGCTGATTTTAATTGGCTTAAATATGTTCAGCGGATTACGTAAAGTGGATTTAGCTAATTTTACCGATGGTCTGCCAGTATTAATGATGGTGATGATCACGTTAATCGCGAACAGTTTCGGTACAGGGATTGCAGGCGGGTTACTGTTTTATATCTTAATTAAAGCGGTGGCAGGCAAGTGGCGTGAAATTCCAATCAGTCTGTGGATCCTCGCAGTGCCATTAGTGTATTACTTCTCAACGTTAGTGAAGCACTAAATCTGCTCCCCTCTTTATTAAACCTCTTTATTAAAATAGCCTCTATTTGAGGCTATTTTTCTATCTGCATCCAATTTAAATCTGCATATTAAATCAGTGGGGGAATTTGAGGTTGAATAGGCACTTCAATCACCGTTGGGCCTTGGCGCTTAAATGCCTCACGACAAGCCGCTTTAACCTCATCCACCGTCGTGGCTTTTAACGCCGTGCAACCATAACCTTTACCCAACGCCACAATATCCAAGTTTGGAATATCCAGCCCCGGAACCCCCGGCGTTTCTTCTAACACAGCGAAGGATTTTAAAATGGCATACTCGCTATTTCGAGGGATCACAAACACAATCGGTAAATTATGTTGTGCGGCGCTCCATAGTCCTTGAATCGAATATTGCATCGAACCATCGCCAATAATCGACATTACAGGGCGGTGTCGGCCACTGTCTTTTTCCGCTAAAGCAATTCCCACACTTGCTGGCAAGTTCCAACCTAATGATCCACTGGCAAACGTATAGAAAAAATCCGGTGAATCAATTGGCCATTCACGGTGCAGCTCGCCAAGGTTTGACGGCGATTCTTCCACCAAGACGGTCTCTTTCGGGGAAGCTTCTCTCAGCGCTTTAAATAGCTGTGCTGCGCTTAATACCGTTGAATTTCCCTTCACTTCTGGCGCAGCAGGGTGTGGGGCCATACCATGAGACTGTTTCTCAATCTTATTTTTCGAGGCTGTTCTGGCATCCACTAACGGTGTCAGCCCTTCAATCGCGAGTACCGCATCACTGAGTAAGCTATCACCAACTGGTGCCCTTCCTACCTCGATAGGGTCATCAGTAATGTGTAGTAAACGCATTCCATCTGGTAAATAACTGCCTGCTACATAAGGATAATAACGGAAAACAGGCGCCCCAATAATCAACGCTAAATCATGTCCTTTCAGCTTGTCTGACAACGGCCCCATCGCGAAAGGCAATCCCCCCGCATACAATGGATGCGATTCAGGGAACGGCGGGCGCTCAGAGGCGGGAGCCGCCCAAACAGGAATATTTAATTTTTCAGCTAGCGTAATGCCTGCATCCCAACCTTCACCTCGCGCAATGGCTGAACCATAAATCAGTACTGGATTTTTGGCTGAATTCAGGGCATCCGCAAATGCCTGTAAGCGAACAGGGTCATAACCTATGCGCTGCGAAACTTCACGAACAACCGCCTCTTGTGCAATGGCAGGTTTATCCCAATCATCAAGGGGAATTGATAGGAAAACGGGTCCCGCGGGTGGCTGAAGCGCCATCGCATATGCCCGCATAAAAGCGGCAGGTACATCTTCCGCACGCTCCGGCTGATAGCTCCATTTGACCCATGGCTTTGGTAGGGTTTCAGGCTCGATATTGGTTAACCAAGGTTCCATCAGCAACATTTCACGAGTTTGGTTACCCGCCGTAATAATCAGTGGCGTACGGTTCATATAGGCGGTCAGGATATTACTCATTCCATTACTAAGTCCCGCAGAGGTATGCAAGTTGACCATTGCTACTTTGCGCATTCCCTGAGCATAACCGTCAGCTGCCGCCACAGCAGAAGCTTCATGTAATGTTTGGATATAACGAAAATCACTCGGAAAATCTTTTAAGAATGTCTCTTCAGTCGAACCAGGGTTACCGAAAATGGTCGTAATATTCAATTGACGTAGTAAATCAAAAGTCACTTGGCGAATGGTTTTCTTCATTTAAAATACCCTAATTAAGATATCTGAATTAATCTTCATCATAACCAATCCCCCAATAAAAAACATTTTCCCCTCAGAGAATGAATATCATTTAAAATCTGAAGATTGTTTTTTATTTTATTTAAATACAATCAGTTAAATGATCATCTTGTTTCGATGATAACAATACAATGGAAATAAATACTGCACCCTAAGATTTAATCCATATAAAGCATGAAAGGTGCTTCAAAATATTGGTCTTTATACTAATTTTAGCCTCAATTTGATGTAGAAAAAGCAGATTCATCGCCATTAAAACTAACTAAAACGTGAGTTGTATTGCAACTTTTTAACATTCATTAACAATATAGTGGCTTTTATGCCACCCATCACATTTCCAACAATTACCATGACTTAACCCCAGCGCTATCAATCGAAAAAAGATGATAAAGTTACGTCATTTTCCCACCAGGTGAGAGAAAAATAAATAACCCATTAAATCAATGCAATAAGTAATGACTAGTGATTTCATTGATTAAATAACCCTCTATTAATGACTAAAACCAATCAATGAAAGTACTTTTTTAGAACGATTTAGTTAACTAAAAGTTATATCAACCCCAACAAAACTCATTGTTAAACAAAAGTTAAGCAAAGTAATTTTATTTAACACTAATGTTAAATTACAAAAGTGAATGCTCTGGTAAACAAATGTGAGGTAAAAATAATGACCCTAGATGCCAGCTATACGCTATTGTTTGCATGCTTAGCGCTGCTTATTGGGATGATTGTGGTGAAAATCAGCCCTTTTCTACAGAAAAACCATATTCCTGATGCTGTTGTCGGCGGATTTATTGTTGCTATCGTTTTATTAATTGTTGATAAAGCGGCTGGCTATACTTTTTCGTTTGATACCTCATTACAAAGCACATTGATGATCGCTTTCTTCTCGTCAATTGGTCTGAGCTCTGACTTTGCTCGACTAATTAAAGGCGGGAAACCTCTCGTTATTTTAACACTTGCTGTTACCATTTTAATTGTGATCCAAAACGCGGTGGGCATGGGCATGGCAGTCATGCTAAACGAAAGTCCATTTATCGGTCTGATTGCAGGTTCAATCACATTAACAGGCGGTCACGGTAACGCTGGTGCTTGGGGACCTATCCTTGCAGATAAATATGGCGTAACAGGTGCTGTTGAGCTAGCGATGGCTTGTGCAACTATGGGGCTGGTTCTAGGTGGACTTGTCGGTGGGCCAGTCGCTCGCCACTTACTGAAAAAAGTGACAATTCCAAAAGCGACCGAGCAAGAAAAAGAGACCATCCTTGAAGCATTTGAACAACCAACGGTAAAAAGAAAAATCAACGCTAATAACATCATTGAAACGATTTCAATGCTGATTATCTGTATCGTTGCGGGTAGCTATATCAGTGAGTTAGTAAAAGATACACCAATGCACTTACCGACTTTCGTTTGGTGTCTGTTTGTCGGCATCATCATCCGTAATATCTTAACTCACGTGTTTAAACATGAAGTTTTCGAGCCCACTGTTGACGTTTTAGGCAGCGTGGCGCTCTCGTTATTCCTTGCTATTGCGCTAATGTCATTGAAGTTTGGTCAATTAGCTAGCATGGCAGGTCCAGTATTAATCATTATTGCGGTACAAACCGTGGTGATGGTGCTATTCGCCTGCTTTGTCACCTTCAAGATGATGGGCAGCGACTATGATGCCGTCGTTATTAGTGCAGGTCACTGTGGGTTCGGAATGGGAGCAACGCCAACAGCAATCGCCAACATGCAAACTATTACTCGAGCATTTAGCCCATCACACAAAGCCTTCTTAGTGGTACCGATGGTCGGTGCGTTCCTGGTGGATATCACCAACAGTATCATCATCAAGTTATATATTGAATTAGGCGCATCCATCGCATAATTCTTGATAACCCATGCCGGCTCATAACCAAATGTATATGAGCCGGCATTTTTCATTTCTGGTAAGTGACCCCGATATCGGATCCATGATATTTTTTTCTGTAGAATAAGAAAAAATGCAAAGTATTACCCAGTTCTAACCATGGACGACCAATAATGAAGTTACGGCACCTTGATATCTTTTATGCAGTGATGACCTGCGGTTCACTCACTCGCGCAGCTGAAGTTCTGCACATTTCCCAGCCAGCGGCGAGTAAAGCCCTCAAACATGCTGAACAGCAATTGGGACTCGTTTTATTCCAACGGATCCGAGGGAAATTACTGCCAACAGATGAAGCCAATTTATTATTTGAAGAGGCAAAAGAGGTTTATCAGAATTTAGATAGACTCAGAATTTTGGCACAGAATTTATCTAGAAACCCACAAGGCAAATTAGCTATTGGGTGTTTACCAAGTCTGGGGCTTAACTTAGTGCCTGAAGTTACCGCGCTGTTTATCAAAAAACATCCAAATATCAAACTCACTATTGGTACCCATCACACCACAGATATTTTGCAATTATTAACTCAACAAGATCTTGATATTGGCATCGCATTTAATTTGGCCATTGAAGGTGGGATCACCGTATTGCCTGTTGCTGATATTCCTCTCGTCTATGTGGATAGCCAAGCTCCTGCAAAATCCCCTGTTTCACTGGTGGATATCGACCAAGAACGCTGGATCCACCCAGGCTCCGACTCCCTCTCGCAACTACTACAACAGGTGCATGAGTTTCAGGAATCCAATATCAGCGTGCATACCTACCACATGGCCGCGGAGTTCGTTCGTGCTGGTCTAGGTTGCAGTATTACCGACATTTTTTCTGCGGAACATACCCTGCCAGAATCGATGATTTATCCGCTTAAAGAAAATTTGCATTTAGCCGTATCCGTTTTCCATCGCGCGGATAGGCCGCTCACGAAAGCCGCACAAAATTATGTAAACACCTTGTCGCTAATACTAAAAAAACGCAACGCAGTAGTTAACCAAAAGTTATACTCTGGTGATGAAAACTCAATTGTTTAGTCTAACTATTCGCCGTTAAATGATAACTCCTAAGTTATTATTGGTTGCTGAATATTATGACTAAACATGTGGTAGTGATCGGTGCTGGAGTGATTGGATTAAGTACCGCATATGCTTTAATTAAAGCGGGTCAAACCGTCACATTAATTGAATCTGATTCTGACGTTGGCATGGAAACCAGCTTTGCTAATGGTGGACAATTAAGTTATCGCTATGTTTCGCCGCTTGCAGATGCGGGCGTTCCATTACAAGGCTTACGCTGGATGGGTAAAAATGATTCTCCATTAAATTTGAGAATCGATTTTACATTACAACAGCTATCTTGGATGACCCAATTCACCTTAGCCTGTAACCGCACAACCAATAAAATTAATGGCGCTCATTTATTACGATTATCGCTACTCAGTCAAAATGTCATGAATACTTGGCGTACCAATGGTGATATAGCAGACTTTGCTTGGGAAAAATCGGGAAAATTAATTATCCATCGCGAACAATCTAGCTTTAAAAAAGCCAGTGAAACCGTGGATAAAGAATTTCAAAAAGTCCTTAATGCCGATGAAATCGTTGAATTAGAGCCTGCATTAAAGAATATTCAATCACAATTAGTGGGCGCAATTTACGCCCCTGATGATGAAACCGCAGATTGCTATTTATTCTGCAAAAATATTCTGGCTTATTTATCGACACAGCCACAATTTACATTATGCCTTGAGCACTCGGTCAAATCCTTTATTAAATTTGGCAATGCCATTACGGGTGTCGAAACAAATCAAGGCACAATTCAAGCGGATGATGTGGTGATTTGCGCAGGCAATGGTAGCCGTGAGCTATTAAAACCCCTTGGCATTGATGTGCCAATTCTCGGTTTAAAAGGCTACAGCCTCAGTGTGGAATACCCACAAATGGCACATATTGTTCCTAAACTTAGCGTTACCGACTACGGCAATAAAATTGTCTACGCCAAACTTAATGATCAATTACGCATCGCGGCCATGGTCGATATTGGTTATGACAAATTTGGATTACGAGAAAACAGAATTTCTGCATTAAAAAGTATTATTAAAAAAACATTCCCTAATTTGCCTAAAATTGATGAAGCAGAAACATGGTGCGGTTTACGTCCGTCAACACCAAAGGGACCACCAATGTTAGGCAAAACGACACACAATAACTTATGGCTCAATGTGGGTCACGGCAGTTTAGGTTTTACATTAGCAGCGGGTAGCGCAGAGATATTAACTCAGCTAATTACCCAGCAGCGCTCTCCTATTTCACTAGAAGGATTAACGAGGTAATTAATGTCCATTAAACGTAATAACCCAAAACCACGCTTAGCAGACAGCGTTGAATATGCTGGATTAGTTTACTTATCTGGACAAGTGCCTACGGATTTAAGCAAAGATATTACCGCTCAAACCCAAGATGTATTAAACAAAATTGACATATTATTAGCAGCTAGCAACAGCGATAAAACCCGTATTTTATCTGCTCAAGTGTGGATAAAAGATATGAAACGTGATTTTGCTGACTTTAATACCGTTTGGGAAGCTTGGATGCCGGCTGAATTTAGCCCTGCTCGAGCCGCTGTTGAAGCGAATATGGCTCGGGAGCAAGTACTCGTTGAAGTTATGGTGACCGCAGCACAGCGCTAGTTTTAATTTATTCTATGGCATTCAAAAGATTAAATTTATTCTCTTGAATGCCTTTTATTCCTTTTGTCATCTTTTTTGTTCAATTCCCTTCTTAATCACTCTTTTTATTACCACTTCTAATAAAAAAAGACACTCTCCTCTTGGTTATTCCATCTACTATTATCTATATGCATTTGAAATAATTGACTGAAAATTAAAAATAAAACCAATAATTATCGGTTCGTATTAAAACTACATGGAGAAATTACATGACCCAAACCGTCATTGAGCATGTTTTATCCAGATTACAGTCTCTCGGCATTAATGATATTTTTGGTGTTGCAGGTGATTATGCCTTTCCTATTAATGATGCCGTCTGTGCGGATCCAAATTTACGTTGGGTAGGAAACTGCAATGAATTAAATGCTGCCTATGCCGCAGATGGTTATGCCCGCTTAAAGGGGGTTGCAGCCCTCTCGACAACCTTTGCAGTTGGAGAACTCAGTGCGTTAAATGGTATTGCAGGGGCTTATGCGGAAAGATTACCTATTTTTCATTTAGTTGGAATGCCCGCCAGCCATATCCAAAAAAATCAAACTATTATGCACCATACTTTAGGTGATGGTGATTTCGATGTATTTTACAACGTCGCTCAATCCTTTTCGTGTGCTCATGCGATTTTGACACCAGAAAACTGTGTCAGTGAAATGACCCGTTTAATCACTCAGGCTTTTGCTCAAAGACGCCCAGTTTATATTGGCATTCCTGCTGATTATGCAGTGAAACGCATCGTTGTGCAGAGCATCAAACCGCTCACATTACCAAGTAGTCGTCCTGATACCTTAAAAAAAGTCATCAGTTTGATAGCCAATAAACTCAACTACAGTGAATCTCCATGTGCCTTACTGGGTTCACTCATATCACGGTTTGATTTAGTCAAAGAAGCGGAAGCCCTGATTAAAGTCACTCACTTACCTTATGCCACAATGTTTATGGATAAAGGCGTTTTAAATGAAACCCACTCACAATATATAGGTATGTACAGTGGGTATTTAATGAACCCTGCCATTGCCGAGTTTATTGAACGCTGCGATTGCATTCTAAATATTGGCGCGGTAATGAGTGATGTGAATACAGGGTGTTTCACCGCGAATCTTCACACTAATAATATAATCCATATCATGGATAATTATGTGGTTATCGATTCGACGGTCTATTCTGATGTCTATATCTATGAGCTACTTTCTGAGTTAAAAGATATTCTGACATTTATTCCGAGTAGTACGATAAAAGTTCGCGGTTTAGGGGAACCAATTAGCAATGACAACAGAAAAATAACCAGTGATTATTTATACCCTCGATTTGAAAAGTTTATTAAGCAAAATGACATTGTGATAGCGGAAACGGGAACATTTTCCATGGGACTAAGTTTTGCACTTCTTCCTAAAGAAGTTTCTTTTCAAACTCAATCTCTATGGGGTTCGATTGGCTGGGCAACCCCTGCGGCACTTGGTGCAGCACTTGCCGCACCTCATCGCAGGGTGATCCTGGCTACTGGCGAAGGTGCCCATCAATTGACAGCGCAAGAAATTAGCTTATTTGCTCGCTGGGGGTTGAAACCACTTATTTTTGTGCTTAATAATGATGGCTATTTAATTGAGCGTTTTTTATGCAATGAACCCGAAGCCTATTACAACGATATCCCCCCATGGAATTATACGCAGCTCCCTTCCGCACTCGGATGTGAGGAATGGTATTGCCAAACAGTCACCACCTGTGAAGAGCTTAATGCCGTTCTTAATCATCTCGATAAAATAGACTCTGCGGCTTACATTGAAATCATCACTGATAGATATGAAGCCTCAGATTTACTGCAAGCAATAGGGAAATTAATCAAGGCAGAAATACCAAAATATCTTAAATAATGACATTTAGCCACTCTCTGCTACGGTGGCTAACAATCATAAACGACGAGAGCCTCAGCGTCGCCCCCGGCGGATCCACCAAACTCCAACAATCACCAATACAATGATAGCTAGCCAAGAGAAATGTGGGTGAAATGGGAGCGTGAATACAAAGGAACTGACAAAGTAGCCGATCGACACAATCACGCATCCCCAAATCGCGCCACCAAGGAGATTTAATACAAAAAATCTGAGCGGATTCACCTTGCTGGCCCCAATAATAATCGGTCCAACAGTTCTCATTCCATATGCAAAGCGGATCCCAATAATAATCCAATTTTCATGGCGTTGTATTAACTGCTGAACACGTCGAATCTTATTCTGATGTTTTTGAAATCTAGGCAATACCTGCGCCCCCGCATAACGCCCGACCAAAAAAAGCACATTATCACTGACGACACCACCAAGCGCAGCAAATAACATAGCCAAAGGATAAGAGATCAATTGATTATGCGCGGCCACTCCCGATAGAAAAGCGGCTGTTTCTCCTTCAAGCATCGCGCCAAGAAATACAGCCCAATAGCCATATTCCATTAACCAATTAGTTAATACTTCAGACATAAGACTGAGATCCCTCCCTGAACAACTGATAATGGATATCTTTAGCTAAAATTTTAACACAGATAAAATTAAATTTTTGTTTGTATTCTTGGTAATTCAATAAGGTGGGAGTCTTGCGGCTAAAATGAATGGTATATAAAAAAACTGCACTTAACGACAACTTAAGTGCAGGGGATCATAACGCATAAAATATAAATATAGACTATTTATTGTATAAGCTAGCATTGATTGAAATATCGTTACCTTCACCTTCAGAGTTCACTGAGGTAATAATAAAGTAATTTGCACCTGCTTCATCCGCTTTTTGTGATACCGCATTCACATAATCCGTTGTTGTTGCTGCATTCATGACGATATTAATGTTGCCAACTAATTTCATTTCCATGGATTGGACATAATTAATCTCGGTTGCACTCATCGCAAATGGACTTAAAAACATCAAAGAAACCAATGCTATTTTTAATTTATTCATCAAAATCACCTTTTATTAAAATAACGTTACTCATTTAAATACACTCTTTTTTAGACAGTGAAATTACGAGCATCGTTAAAAGAATATTATTTACCTGATAATATAAGATTATATTTACCTATTAAAATAAAGAATGTAGCAATGAATATCAAATGTAATATCGAGCTAAATTTAGCAGATATTGCTTTTATTTATACGATTTCTAATATTTTAAATCAGCACTAAAAATATGACTCAGTTTCATGTCAAAACGAATATACGATACCACAGACTGACCTGATTTTTTTAGCCCGATCTGAAGAGGTGTATCTATCCATGACTGTCTCTATATAATCTGCCGAGTCCATCACTTCAGCTTGTTTAATGGCGGAGTCTAACATCACAAGTGGTGATTTTTTGACAATACCAATCAGTAAAACCTAATGCCGTTGAAGCTGCCCAATCAATTGCCCCCATAATGTTTGGTTGTGAAACTGAGCATCTTCGGCAGCAAAGCAAAACCCGAGCCCATTGATACCGTTCCTGTTTCTGCAATCACAATATCGCGTTCCTTAAACATTTTTTCTAAACGCGGATACAGATATTGTGCGGTAATTTTCCCATGTGAAGGTTATGGGCACGATGAGGCTGGCAAATGCCTGAACAACGCATGAAGGCGGTTGAAAAGGAACTAGATAATGAAAAACGGGCACACTTATTATTAAACAATAAAACGCCCGATAAAGTTTATCGAGCGTTTTATGCCTGAAAAGTTGTTAACCTATATCCGAACTAGTCAGGATTCTGCCATTGACGGCTTTTTTATTGGTAAATAATATCAATTGTCATAGAAGCATTTGCCGCACCTGCGGTTACTTTTTCTTCTATTTGTTTATAATATCCTCTCATTGAGATATCTATATCACTTTCTTTTTGCACTTTATCAATAATATTATTTCGCACATTTAATTTTAGTAATTGCCAATCGCTATTTTCTACTGAGTATTCAGTTTCAACACCAACGCCGATAGCACTACCTGCATCGGTATTTAGTGCCAATACATTTGGTTGGCCTGAATAACTGTTTCCTTTAGGGATCATAATAACTGGGATATCACTGGGGCACTTTAAGCTGATTGACCAACTAATTTTTTCACTCGTTATACCAACAGCGGAACCAAATCCCGTTGAACTCAAATAAATATCACCCAACTGGATATCTTCAATCGTTTTTGATGTTAACTCACAAGTCGACGGCTTCACAGATCCGGTAATTTGGACTAACGTGTCATAACTATAGGCTGGATTAATCACTCCGACCAAGAAACCCAATAAGATGCTATAGAACACTTTATTGCTCATCATATCAATTCGCCTGTATAACAAAGGTCACAGAGGCATTGGCTTTGCCTTGAGTCAATTTGCTGTTAGTTTGAACATAGCGAGCTCTTACCTTTAATGACGTGCTACCTTGGTTAACCGCTTCATCTTTCATAAAATTATAAAGAGTATTCATTTCTCGATTAACCCAGCTACCGCTGCTATTTTCGAAGCTTTGTAATTCAATAGCGGCTCCTGTTGAATAACCACTACCAGTATCTAATGCTAAATATTTCCCACTCGATTCTGACATCCCTTGAAATTGTCCATTTATCAAACTCATCGTATCAGGGCAATCAAATTCAAGCATAAACTCTATCCACTCAGACTGACTATTCACCTCATAGCCAAAACCACTTTTACTGTTAGTTAACCAAGTCCCCAAGTCAACACTCACATTCTGTGTTTTGATCCCACAACTTGAGTGTTTAATACTGCCTTTATAATTTACGGATACGGTTGCCAATGCATAACTGCTTAAGCTCAATAATAGAAATACATTCATGATTCGATAACGTAATTGCACAATATTATCCCCTTTAGTCATAACCAAAAGTGATGGTCAATGCAGCATTTCCAGAGCTGGGTTTACTGATAGATCCAGTTTTTACATATTTAAAAATAAACGGTAGGTTATAAATTTTTTGTGCCGACTCAGAACGAAATAGGAACCGATGATAACTCCCCACTTGCTTATCATCACCACCAACGTGTAATGGTACTGAGTCATTATTATAAAAAACTTGTACTCCATATCCAGGAGAGTTAGCCGTATCTGTTAATTGAATAACATTACTACCAATATTAGATGCCCTCCCATGTTCACCTATAGTTGCATAAACTCGGATCCCTGGATGGCAACTCATTGTGATATCTTCTTGTGCAAAACCAAAGTTATCCCCGATTCCAAGTTTGCTAACTTCCGCAAGATTATGATCACCTAAATCCACATTTAATGTTTTGGTATCAATATTACATGTCGAAACTGTCGAGGTCACAGTCGTAAAGCCATTGCTCACATAACCGCTATAGTAATAATCGCTATTATCTTTTTTATAGCAGGTAATAAAAGCTCTAGCATCACGAGTAATTCTATTTTTACCTGATGGCGGCAAGCCATCAACACGCACTCTAGCATAAGCAATTTCGATCATGAGATCTGTATTTGGTTTTTCAACAGCATAATAGTAATCATAGTATTGAGATTTAATTGTGCGCCATTCCGTAGTACCAACTTCTCTAAATCCCCAAGCATAACCAATTCCACTCGTAGTACCGTTATAGACAGTAAATGCTGTCCCCTCGTAATTAACGGTTAAACCAGTGTCCCTATTTGCTGCATCGTACATTCTAAAATAGGCGAAATTTTCTGTTTCTTTCGGGTTACTTAAATTACTTTCGCAAGCAGGCCCTGTAAAAACTTGCCAACCATCACCAATTAATTCACCAGATTGCTTTTCAGCTTCTACATTATCAAATGATAAATTACTATCAGGTATTGCGAAATCAGAATATATATCTGATTGCTCCGCACCATAAACATTCCATGAAACTGGAATAAGGAAAGTAAAAGTAAATAATATTTTTAATAATAGCTTCATTTTATTTCCTTATTCGCATGTTGCTTGCAACACGGCTACTGGCATTCGCTGCTGTTGTTCTGTTAATTGATAGTGTGCGGTACATTGCTCATCTGGATTTTTGCCCCATTTAATATGTACTTCACCTTTTTCAGGCATTCCACTTAAATAAATATCACCATTGTCGCCAACAATACCATTGCTAGAAATTTCATGATTAGCAGAAATTAAATTTCCCATTGAGCCAAAAGGAATGGCTTTTGATTGATGAGTTAATGTGAGTAAAAGGCGATATCCGGTATAGGTTTTAAATTCAGCGACCATTGCCGCCCCTTTTGTAGGCACTAAAGTCGCTGAGCTGGTTTGCAAATCAACATTATCAGGGAGTGATGTGGTATCTAATGTCACTTCATTTTGCGCATAAGCGTTAAGATAAGGCACAATCGCATAGCCTCTACCATCAGTACTGATCCCTGTTTTATTGCGTATTTTAACGCCTGGTGCGCCCGGTGCTTTAACTATCGCAAAGGAGTCATAAATAGGTTGTGATAAAGTAATACCATCTGAATGCACTACCACTGAGCCATTTAGTCCATAATTAGCTCGCTGCGAAAACTGGTCATAACTGTAGCCTGCATTCGCAATGCCATAGCCATTCTTGTAGGATAATGATGCATTACCTTGGGCTTTTTGATTATGATTACCGTACGACTGCTGAATAGAGTAATTGAGATTATTATCGTCTAACAGAGTCCCACTCAAACCCGTCATAAAGGGCACTGTTGCAAAGTTTAAGTAGCCGGTATGCTAAATTAACTATTTCATTACTGAGGTCCGTTTGGTGAATGCATTTAAAGGTCGTCATTTCACTGGTATTATCATTCTTTGGGCTGTACGTTGGTACTGCAAATACGGTATCAGTTACCGAGAACTTCAGGAAATGTTGGCTGAGCGCGGTGTAAATGTAGATCACACGACAATCTATCGCTGGGTTCAACGTTATGCACCAGAAATAGAAAAGCGGTTACGTTGGTATTGGTGTAATCCCTCCGACCTCAACAATTGGCATTTAGACGAAACTTATATCAAAGTGAATGGGAAATGGACGTACCTTTACCGAGCTGTCGATAGTCGAGGGTACACCATTGAATTTTATCTCTCGCCTCGTCGTAATACCAAGGCAGCTTATCGATTTTTAAGAAAAATATTCAATCGCGTTAAAAAATGGCAAATCCCCAGGGTTATCAATACAGATAAAGCCGCACCTTATGGCCGAGCGCTTAACCTTCTCAAAGAAGAAGGAAAATGCCCTACACATGTAGAACATCGACAAATCAAATTTCACAATAATGTCATTGAATGTGATCATGGAAAATTGAAGCGCGTGATAAATCCCACCTTAGGGTTTAAATCAATTAAAACAGCACATGCGACCATTAAAGGAATTGAGGTGATGCGTGCGCTTCGCAAAGGTCAAGCAGAACATTTTTACTATGGCCAACCGTTAGGAGAAGTGCGCCTCGTGAATAGAGTATTCGGACTTTAATCCACTTTGAGCGGAAAAGCTCAGCTTCACGATTCTATTTGCAACAGTGCCATACCATGCGGGATCCGCACTATTTTCGGTGATAGCAAAAAATAAAAAAGTATAAATAATAAACAAAATTATAAGAGAAGGAGAACATGATAAGCGCAGGCCGAGCAATTTAAAGAAGTGTGATATACAACATAAAACAGCAGCATGACCTTTCTATATTTCGTTGCTTATCGAAGTGTTAATTTTCGGGTGGATTACTCTGTTTGTTGATTAATAACGGAGAAAAATATGATTGCTGTAATATTTGAGGTGCAAATACAACCCGACCAACAAACTCGCTATTTGACTTTAGCTGAGGAGTTAAGACCACTATTAAGTCATGTAGCTGGTTTTATTTCAATTGAACGTTTTCAAAGTCTAGCTACAGAAGGAAAAATGTTATCGCTATCTTGGTGGGAAAACGAATACGCAGTTCTGCAATGGAAAAATCATGTTTTACATGCGAAAGCTCAACAAGAAGGGCGAGAGTCAATATTTGATTTTTACAAAATTAGTATTGCTCATATTACTCGCGAATATTCATTTAAAAAGGACAAGGATAATGTTTGATGTTCACGTTGTTTTAGATAATCAAATAGGACAATTAGCATTACTAGGAAAAACATTAGGTAATAAAGGTATTGGATTGGAAGGGGGAGGGATATTTACGGTTGGTGATGAATGCCATGCTCATTTTCTTGTTGAACAAGGAAAGGAAGCTAAAATAGCGCTAGAGCAAGCTGGACTGTTAGTACTTGCGATCCGGACACCATTAATTCGTAAGTTAAAACAGGAAAAACCGGGGGAACTTGGCGAAATAGCACGAGTATTGGCGGAGAATAACATTAATATTTTAGTGCAATACAGTGACCATGCTAACCAACTGATATTAATAACGGACAATGATAGTATGGCTGCATCTGTTACGCTCCCTTGGGCAATAAAGTGAACTTGCGATGGCTAATTTAATACGAAAAGAGGTTACCTTTGAGTCCTCAATAGCCGCGATAGGGGCGGCTATGTCTGACATTTCACGAGTTAAAATACTCAGTGCTTTGATGGATGGGCGAGCTTGGACGGCCACTGAGCTAAGTTCTGTGGCGAATATATCAGCTTCAACGGCGAGCAGTCATTTATCTAAATTATTAGATTGCCAGCTAATCACAGTAGTAGCTCAAGGCAAGCATCGTTATTTTCGGCTAGCAGGAAAAGATATTGCTGAATTGATGGAAAGTATGATGGGGATCTCCTTAAACCATGGCGTACATGCCAAAGTTTCCACGCCAGTGCATTTACGAAAAGCACGTACTTGCTATGATCATTTAGCTGGCGAAGTTGCCGTTAAGATCTATGATTCCCTTTGTCAACAGCAATGGATCACTGAAAATGGTTCAATGATCACATTAAGTGGTATTCAATATTTTCATGAAATGGGAATTGACGTTCCTTCCAAACATTCACGTAAAATCTGTTGTGCGTGTTTAGATTGGAGTGAACGCCGTTTCCATTTAGGTGGGTACGTTGGAGCCGCATTATTTTCGCTTTATGAATCTAAAGGGTGGTTAACTCGACATCTTGGTTACCGTGAAGTTACCATCACGGAAAAAGGTTATGCTGCTTTTAAGACCCACTTTCACATTTAAGTTGTTTTTCTAATCCGCATATGATCAATTCAAGGCCGAATAAGAAGGCTGGCTCTGCACCTTGGTGATCAAATAATTCGATAGCTTGTCGTAATAATGGCGGCATACTATCAGTAGTAGGTGTTTCCCTTTCTTCTTTAGCGACTTGATGCTCTTGATCTTCCAATACGCAACCTAAAGTAAAATGCCCCACAGCGCTGAGTGCATATAATGCATTCTCTAGTGAAAAACCTTGTTGGCATAAAAAGGCTAATTGATTTTCGAGAGTTTCATACTGTTTTTCTGTAGGCCGTGTACCTAAATGTACTTTTGCTCCATCGCGATGACTTAGTAAAGCACATCTAAAACTTTTAGCGTTATTACGTAAAAAATCTTGCCAGCTTTCCCCTTCTAAAGGGCAAAAGTGAGTATGGTGCCTATCTAACATCTCAATGGCTAAGGCGTCGAGCAAAGCCCGCTTATTTTTTACATGCCAATACAATGTAGGCTGCTCTACACCTAGCTTCTGGGCGAGTTTACGGGTTGTTAAACCTTCGATTCCGACCTCATTAAGCAGCTCTAATGCGCTGTTAATCACTTTACTTTTATCTAATCTAGACATCATTAATTCCTAATTTTTGTTGACACTCTATCATTGATAGAGTTATTTTACCACTCCCTATCAGTGATAGAGAAAAGTGAAATGAATAGTTCGACAAAGATCGCATTGGTAATTACGTTACTCGATGCCATGGGGATTGGCCTTATCATGCCAGTCTTGCCAACGTTATTACGTGAATTTATTGCTTCGGAAGATATCGCTAACCACTTTGGCGTATTGCTTGCACTTTATGCGTTAATGCAGGTTATCTTTGCTCCTTGGCTTGGAAAAATGTCTGACCGATTTGGTCGGCGCCCAGTGCTGTTGTTGTCATTAATAGGCGCATCGCTGGATTACTTATTGCTGGCTTTTTCAAGTGCGCTTTGGATGCTGTATTTAGGCCGTTTGCTTTCAGGGATCACAGGAGCTACTGGGGCTGTCGCGGCATCGGTCATTGCCGATACCACCTCAGCTTCTCAACGCGTGAAGTGGTTCGGTTGGTTAGGGGCAAGTTTTGGGCTTGGTTTAATAGCGGGGCCTATTATTGGTGGTTTTGCAGGAGAGATTTCACCGCATAGTCCCTTTTTTATCGCTGCGTTGCTAAATATTGTCACTTTCCTTGTGGTTATGTTTTGGTTCCGTGAAACCAAAAATACACGTGATAATACAGATACCGAAGTAGGGGTTGAGACGCAATCGAATTCGGTATACATCACTTTATTTAAAACGATGCCCATTTTGTTGATTATTTATTTTTCAGCGCAATTGATAGGCCAAATTCCCGCAACGGTGTGGGTGCTATTTACCGAAAATCGTTTTGGATGGAATAGCATGATGGTTGGCTTTTCATTAGCGGGTCTTGGTCTTTTACACTCAGTATTCCAAGCCTTTGTGGCAGGAAGAATAGCCACTAAATGGGGCGAAAAAACGGCAGTACTGCTCGGATTTATTGCAGATAGTAGTGCATTTGCCTTTTTAGCGTTTATATCTGAAGGTTGGTTAGTTTTCCCTGTTTTAATTTTATTGGCTGGTGGTGGGATCGCTTTACCTGCATTACAGGGAGTGATGTCTATCCAAACAAAGAGTCATCAGCAAGGTGCTTTACAGGGATTATTGGTGAGCCTTACCAATGCAACCGGTGTTATTGGCCCATTACTGTTTGCTGTTATTTATAATCATTCACTACCAATTTGGGATGGCTGGATTTGGATTATTGGTTTAGCGTTTTACTGTATTATTATCCTGCTATCGATGACCTTCATGTTAACCCCTCAAGCTCAGGGGAGTAAACAGGAGACAAGTGCTTAGTTATTTCGTCACCAAATGATGTTATTCCGCGAAATATAATGACCCTCTTGATAACCCAAGAGGGCATTTTTTACGATAAAGAAGATTTAGCTTCAAATAAAACCTATCTATTTTATTTATCTTTCAAGCTCAATAAAAAGCCGCGGTAAATAGCAATAAATTGGCCTTTTTTATCGGCAAGCTCTTTTAGGTTTTTCGCATGTATTGCGATATGCATAAACCAGCCATTGAGTAAGTTTTTAAGCACATCATCATCATAAGCTTTAAGTTGGTTCTCTTGGATCAATTTGCTGACAATGGCGTTTACCTTACCAGTAATGTATTCAAGGCTAATTTTTTCAAGTTCATTCCAACCAATGATAGGCATCACTTCTTGGATAGGGATAAGGTTTTTATTATTATCAATAATATAATCAAGATAATGTTCAAATATACTTTCTAAGGCAGACCAACCATTTGTTAAATCAGTTTTTGTTGTGATGTAGGCATCAATCATAATTAATTGCTGCTTATAACAGGCACTGAGTAATTGTTTTTTATTTTTAAAGTGATGATAAAAGGCACCTTTGGTCACCAACGCTTTTCCCGAGATCTCATCTATTGAAACAGCTTGATAGCCTTTTTCAACAAACAATATTCGTGCTGAGTTAACCAGTGATTGATAGGTACTCTTAAAATTTTCTTGTTGATGATTTTTATTTTCCATGATAGATTTAAAATAACATACCGTCAGTATGTTTATGGTATCATGATGATGTGGTCGTGACAATCTTAAGAACATTTAGGTTATTTTATGTATATTGAACAGCATTCTCGCTATCAAAATAAAGCTAATAACATCCAATTAAGATATGATGATAAGCAGTTTCATACAACGGTTATCAAAGATGTTCTATTATGGATTGAACATAATTTAGATCAGTCTTTACTGCTTGATGATGTGGCGAATAAAGCGGGTTATACCAAGTGGTATTTTCAGCGGCTGTTCAAAAAAGTAACAGGGGTCACACTGGCTAGCTATATTCGTGCTCGTCGTTTGACGAAAGCGGCTGTTGAGTTGAGGTTGACGAAAAAAACTATCCTTGAGATCGCATTAAAATATCAATTTGATTCCCAACAATCTTTTACACGTCGATTTAAGTACATTTTTAAGGTTACACCAAGTTATTATCGGCGTAATAAATTATGGGAATTGGAGGCAATGCACTGAGAGATCCCCTCATAATTTCCCCAAAGCGTAACCATGTGTGAATAAATTTTGAGCTAGTAGGGTTGCAGCCACGAGTAAGTCTTCCCTTGTTATTGTGTAGCCAGAATGCCGCAAAACTTCCATGCCTAAGCGAACTGTTGAGAGTACGTTTCGATTTCTGACTGTGTTAGCCTGGAAGTGCTTGTCCCAACCTTGTTTCTGAGCATGAACGCCCGCAAGCCAACATGTTAGTTGAAGCATCAGGGCGATTAGCAGCATGATATCAAAACGCTCTGAGCTGCTCGTTCGGCTATGGCGTAGGCCTAGTCCGTAGGCAGGACTTTTCAAGTCTCGGAAGGTTTCTTCAATCTGCATTCGCTTCGAATAGATATTAACAAGTTGTTTGGGTGTTCGAATTTCAACAGGTAAGTTAGTTGCTAGAACCCATGGCTCCTTTGCCGACGCTGAGTAGATTTTAGGTGACGGGTGGTGACAATGAGTCCGTGTCGAGCGCTGATTTTTTCGGCCTTTAGAGCGAGATTTATACAATAGAATTTGGCATGAGATTGGATTGCTTTTAGTCAGCCTCTTATAGCCTAAAGTCTTTGAGTGACTAGATGACATATCATGTAAGTTGCTGATAGGTTTCCAGTTTTCCGCTCCTAGGTCTGCATATTGTACTTTTCCTCTTACTCGACTTAACCAGTACCAACCCAGCTTCTCAACGGATTTATACCATGGCACTTTAAAGCCAGCATCACTGACAATGAGCGGTGTGGTGTTACTCGGTAGAATGCTCGCAAGGTCGGCTAGAAATTGGTCATGAGCTTTCTTTGAACATTGCTCTGAAAGCGGGAACGCTTTCTCATAAAGAGTAACAGAACGACCGTGTAGTGCGACTGAAGCTCGCAATACCATAAGTCGTTTTTGCTCACGAATATCAGACCAGTCAACAAGTACAATGGGCATCGTATTGCCCGAACAGATAAAGCTAGCATGCCAACGGTATACAGCGAGTCGCTCTTTGTGGAGGTGACGATTACCTAACAATCGGTCGATTCGTTTGATGTTATGTTTTGTTCTCGCTTTGGTTGGCAGGTTACGGCCAAGTTCGGTAAGAGTGAGAGTTTTACAGTCAAGTAATGCGTGGCAAGCCAACGTTAAGCTGTTGAGTCGTTTTAAGTGTAATTCGGGGCAGAATTGGTAAAGAGAGTCGTGTAAAATATCGAGTTCGCACATCTTGTTGTCTGATTATTGATTTTTCGCGAAACCATTTGATCATATGACAAGATGTGTATCCACCTTAACTTAATGATTTTTACCAAAATCATTAGGGGATTCATCAGCGCTTTGTCGGTATTGAGCGTGGCAGGCTTTTCCCAGTGCTTCAGGCCTCGCAGGGCCTTGCCCAGGAACCGCTTCGCTGCCTTGGCGCTGCGGGTCGGCGACAGGTAGAAATCGATCGTGTCGCCCCGCTTGTCGACTGCCCGGTACAGGTAGGTCCACTTGCCCCGCACCTTGACGTAGGTTTCATCCAGGCGCCAGCTCGGATCAAAGCCACGCCGCCAGAACCAGCGCAGCCGCTTCTCCATCTCCGGGGCGTAGCACTGGACCCAGCGATAGATCGTCGTATGGTCGACCGAAATGCCGCGTTCCGCCAGCATTTCCTCAAGGTCGCGATAGCTGATCGGGCACTGTTGCAAATAGTCGGTGGTGATAAACTTATCATCCCCTTTTGCTGATGGAGCTGCACATGAACCCATTCAAAGGCCGGCATTTTCAGCGTGACATCATTCTGTGGGCCGTACGCTGGTACTGCAAATACGGCATCAGTTACCGTGAGCTGCAGGAGATGCTGGCTGAACGCGGAGTGAATGTCGATCACTCCACGATTTACCGCTGGGTTCAGCGTTATGCGCCTGAAATGGAAAAACGGCTGCGCTGGTACTGGCGTAACCCTTCCGATCTTTGCCCGTGGCACATGGATGAAACCTACGTGAAGGTCAATGGCCGCTGGGCGTATCTGTACCGGGCCGTCGACAGCCGGGGCCGCACTGTCGATTTTTATCTCTCCTCCCGTCGTAACAGCAAAGCTGCATACCGGTTTCTGGGTAAAATCCTCAACAACGTGAAGAAGTGGC
Organism: Providencia alcalifaciens; assembly: GCF_020271745.1. NCBI lineage: Bacteria > Pseudomonadati > Pseudomonadota > Gammaproteobacteria > Enterobacterales > Morganellaceae > Providencia > Providencia alcalifaciens. The sequence goes on from NZ_CP084296.1 coordinate 410,023, forward strand.
AGATCCCGCGATTCATCAACACGGATAAAGCGCCCGCCTATGGTCGCGCGCTTGCTCTGCTCAAACGCGAAGGCCGGTGCCCGTCTGACGTTGAACACCGACAGATTAAGTACCGGAACAACGTGATTGAATGCGATCATGGCAAACTGAAACGGATAATCGGCGCCACGCTGGGATTTAAATCCATGAAGACGGCTTACGCCACCATCAAAGGTATTGAGGTGATGCGTGCACTACGCAAAGGCCAGGCCTCAGCATTTTATTATGGTGATCCCCTGGGCGAAATGCGCCTGGTAAGCAGAGTTTTTGAAATGTAAGGCCTTTGAATAAGACAAAAGGCTGCCTCATCGCTAACTTTGCAACAGTGCCATGTGTACTACGCAGTTTTAGCTGTGGCTTTCACAGGAGCACGCTTACTTACGGCTTAGCGTGCTTTATTTTCCGTTTTCTGAGGCGATCCCTAGGAGCTCGGATCTCAGGACGAAGGTCTCCGCGAATGTCCGGTCGATCCGCGCGACGTCCCAGGCGGGCGTTCCCTTGGCGGACATCCACGCCGCAGCGTCGTGCATCAGCCGCACAACCTCGTCGATATCACCCGAGCAGGCGACCCGAACGTTCGGAGGCTCCTCGCTGTCCATTCGCTCCCCTGGCGCGGTATGAACCGCCGCCTCATAGTGCAGTTTGATCCTGACGAGCCCAGCATGTCTGCGCCCACCTTCGCGGAACCTGACCAGGGTCCGCTAGCGGGCGGCCGGAAGGTGAATGCTAGGCATGATCTAACCCTCGGTCTCTGGCGTCGCGACTGCGAAATTTCGCGAGGGTTTCCGAGAAGGTGATTGCGCTTCGCAGATCTCCAGGCGCGTGGGTGCGGACGTAGTCAGCGCCATTGCCGATCGCGTGAAGTTCCGCCGCAAGGCTCGCTGGACCCAGATCCTTTACAGGAAGGCCAACGGTGGCGCCCAAGAAGGATTTCCGCGACACCGAGACCAATAGCGGAAGCCCCAACGCCGACTTCAGCTTTTGAAGGTTCGACAGCACGTGCAGCGATGTTTCCGGTGCGGGGCTCAAGAAAAATCCCATCCCCGGATCGAGGATGAGCCGGTCGGCAGCGACCCCGCTCCGTCGCAAGGCGGAAACCCGCGCCTCGAAGAACCGCACAATCTCGTCGAGCGCGTCTTCGGGTCGAAGGTGACCGGTGCGGGTGGCGATGCCATCCCGCTGCGCTGAGTGCATAACCACCAGCCTGCAGTCCGCCTCAGCAATATCGGGATAGAGCGCAGGGTCAGGAAATCCTTGGATATCGTTCAGGTAGCCCACGCCGCGCTTGAGCGCATAGCGCTGGGTTTCCGGTTGGAAGCTGTCGATTGAAACACGGTGCATCTGATCGGACAGGGCGTCTAAGAGCGGCGCAATACGTCTGATCTCATCGGCCGGCGATACAGGCCTCGCGTCCGGATGGCTGGCGGCCGGTCCGACATCCACGACGTCTGATCCGACTCGCAGCATTTCGATCGCCGCGGTGACAGCGCCGGCGGGGTCTAGCCGCCGGCTCTCATCGAAGAAGGAGTCCTCGGTGAGATTCAGAATGCCGAACACCGTCACCATGGCGTCGGCCTCCGCAGCGACTTCCACGATGGGGATCGGGCGAGCAAAAAGGCAGCAATTATGAGCCCCATACCTACAAAGCCCCACGCATCAAGCTTTTGCCCATGAAGCAACCAGGCAATGGCTGTAATTATGACGACGCCGAGTCCCGACCAGACTGCATAAGCAACACCGACAGGGATGGATTTCAGAACCAGAGAAAGAAAATAAAATGCGATGCCATAACCGATTATGACAACGGCGGAAGGGGCAAGCTTAGTAAAGCCCTCGCTAGATTTTAATGCGGATGTTGCGATTACTTCGCCAACTATTGCGATAACAAGAAAAAGCCAGCCTTTCATGATATATCTCCCAATTTGTGTAGGGCTTATTATGCACGCTTAAAAATAATAAAAGCAGACTTGACCTGATAGTTTGGCTGTGAGCAATTATGTGCTTAGTGCATCTAACGCCGCCATAAACGGCGACAGGGTGGCGCGCCTATTGCGCATAAAATGGCGAAGCCATGCGCAACAGGCGCGGAATCTCTGGCGTCCGGTTTGATGGCTTTGTTATGCAAAGGACTAGTCTTCAATGACGTGTAAACCACGGCGCTTTAAGTCCTCCAACGAATCCAACATTCCCCTTATTAATTCAACAGGATGCCCCTCCCAGTCTTCAACAACGCCAACAATTCTCAAGGGTTCGCAGGTTCTATAGGACTGTGTTGGATTACCGGGAAATCTTTTGTTCGTAAGATTCGGATCGTCTTCGAACGGTCCTGTTGGCTCAACTATGTATATGTAGCCGCGACCCTCGAGGCCAGACAGTGACATAGCAAGTTCAGCTCCCCAAACTGCTGGCTCCATCAAGGCTGAAAAGTAGATGTGCTTAAGAATACGACCGTCCTCGAAATGAGAGATGAACCCTGTGGTTAGCAAGTCACCAATCGCCAAATTGGCTTTGGTTCCATGATAGAACGGTCCTTGCACCTGCTTGTAATTATCATGAGAGATGGGAATCCAATCTTTTACCATTTTAAGACCCTTAATTGTTGGGATTTGGCTGCATAACGCCTGAAATAAGCCGTGCCGCGAAGCGGCATCGGCTTGATTGAATTGTTAGACGGCAAACTCGAGCCAATACTTGTGCAGGCCAACAATATTAGACGAGCACAGCATGGGCATTGCCGCTTTGATCTTCTCCAGTGACCAATTCCACCACTCCATCTCCAGAAGCAATGAAATTTCCTCATCGGTGAAGCGTTTCTTAATCTTCTTAGCGGGATTGCCGCCAACGATAGCGTAAGGCTCCACATCTTTTGTCACCAACGAGCGGCTGCCTATCACCGCACCGTGCCCGATCTTGATTCCGGGCATGACCATTGCCTCAGAGCCGATCCAAACGTCATTGCCAATGACAGTATTACCTGCTTTTTGGAAGGCATCGAGTGCGCTTGAGAATGCAGGTTCTTCCTGCATATAAAAGAACGGGAAAGATGATGCCCAGTCGTACCGATGCCCCTGATTGCCAGCCATGATAAAGGAAGCCCCACTCCCGATAGAGCAGAAACTACCGATGATCAACTTATCAACGTCATCACGGTCCGGAAACAGATACCGTGCGCAGTCATCGAATGAGTGCCCATGATAGTAGCCAGAGTAATAGCTGTACCGCCCAACTTTGATATTGGGGTTCTTCACTTGCTCAGAAAGCAGCTTGCCTTTGAAGGGGCTATCAAAGTAGTTGGTCATAAGAGATCCCGCGGTCTGTGACTTTGCCGTCTAACGTTTGAAATAAGGGGCGCCGAGCGCCAGCGAGGGGAGCCAAAAGCTTGCTTTTGGCCGTCCCGACTTGATTGAAGGGTTGGGCGATTTTGCCATTAGATTTTTTATAAATTTAGTGTGTTTAGAATGGTGATCGCATTTTTCTTGGCTTTTATGCTTGATGTTAAATTCGACCCCAAGTTTCCTGTAAGTGCGGACACAAAAACATATTTATGTCCTGATTTGCTTATAATAAACCCTTCAAACCATCCGTTTTGTAAGGTTCTATTTGCTGTGAATCCTGCACCAGTTTTCCCATACAGTTTTGTACTATTATCCAGATCTTGTAGATACATGTTCTCTATGGTGTTTTCTATGGCTGAGTTTTTAACTGGGAGATTGTGATTAATAATTTTACGCAGGAATTGAATTTGTTCTTCTGGTGAAATTTTTAAGCTACTTTCGAGCCATGCTTCTGTTAATCCGTTGTTTCTTTCTTTATCTCCAGAGAAGTCTTGATTTCCATAATCAAAATCTTTGAGATAATTCTTGATTTTATTTAATCCAATTTTTTGGGTTATTTCTTGCGAAACCCAAACAACAGAAAATTGCATCCACGTCTTTGGTGTATGATTGCTGTTCCAGATCTCCATTCCTTTGGGGGTTTTATCCCATTTGAATATGGTTTTCTGATCTATTATTTCCGCATCAAATGCCATAAGTGATAATGCGATCTTGAAAGTTGAATCTGGTGCCATTTGCGTTGCACACTTTGCTTTATTGAATTGAGCAATTTCAGCGTTTGTGGATGCATCGTAAAGTAAAAAACAACCTTCAGTTCCTTCAAATAATGGAGATGCAACAGTAGAGATATCTGTTGATGCACTGGCGCTGCTGTAGATAATATTTGCAATTATTAAAAAAATAGCGAAGTTGATATGTATTGTGTTTTTCATAATAAGTATTGGTTTGGTAAAGGGCTTAATTTTAACGGCTAACAATTAATGAGGCTCCGGGTTCGCCCAACGTTTGACATGAGGGGCGGCCAAGGGCGCCAGCCCTTGGACGTCCCCCTCGATGGAAGGGTTAGGCATCACTGCGTGTTCGCTCGAATGCCTGGCGTGTTTGAACCATGTACACGGCTGGACCATATGGGGTGGTTACGGTACCTTGCCTCTCAAACCCCGCTTTCTCGTAGCATCGGATCGCTCGCAAGTTGCTCGGCGACGGGTCCGTTTGGATCTTGGTGACCTCGGGATCATTGAACAGCAACTCAACCAGAGCTCGAACCAGCTTGGTTCCCAAGCCTTTGCCCAGTTGTGATGCATTCGCCAGTAACTGGTCTATTCCGCGTACTCCTGGATCGGTTTCTTCTTCCCACCGTCCGTCCCCGCTTCCAAGAGCAACGTACGACTGGGCATACCCAATCGGCTCTCCATTCAGCATTGCAATGTATGGAGTGACGGACTCTTGCGCTAAAACGCTTGGCAAGTACTGTTCCTGTACGTCAGCAAGTGTCGGGCGTGCTTCTTCTCCGCCCCACCACTCGACGATATGAGATCGATTTAGCCACTCATAGAGCATCGCAAGGTCATGCTCAGTCATGAGGCGCAGTGTGACGGAATCGTTGCTGTTGGTCACGATGCTGTACTTTGTGATGCCTAACTTTGTTTTTGCGTTGCTCATGATGTCTAACTCCCAATTTGTGTAGGGCTTATTATGCACGCTTAAAGGCACTGTTGCAAAGTTAGCGATGAGGCAGCCTTTTGTCTTATTCAAAGGCCTTACATTTCAAAAACTCTGCTTACCAGGCGCATTTCGCCCAGGGGATCACCATAATAAAATGCTGAGGCCTGGCCTTTGCGTAGTGCACGCATCACCTCAATACCTTTGATGGTGGCGTAAGCCGTCTTCATGGATTTAAATCCCAGCGTGGCGCCGATTATCCGTTTCAGTTTGCCATGATCGCATTCAATCACGTTGTTCCGGTACTTAATCTGTCGGTGTTCAACGTCAGACGGGCACCGGCCTTCGCGTTTGAGCAGAGCAAGCGCGCGACCATAGGCGGGCGCTTTATCCGTGTTGATGAATCGCGGGATCTGCCACTTCTTCACGTTGTTGAGGATTTTACCCAGAAACCGGTATGCAGCTTTGCTGTTACGACGGGAGGAGAGATAAAAATCGACAGTGCGGCCCCGGCTGTCGACGGCCCGGTACAGATACGCCCAGCGGCCATTGACCTTCACGTAGGTTTCATCCATGTGCCACGGGCAAAGATCGGAAGGGTTACGCCAGTACCAGCGCAGCCGTTTTTCCATTTCAGGCGCATAACGCTGAACCCAGCGGTAAATCGTGGAGTGATCGACATTCACTCCGCGTTCAGCCAGCATCTCCTGCAGCTCACGGTAACTGATGCCGTATTTGCAGTACCAGCGTACGGCCCACAGAATGATGTCACGCTGAAAATGCCGGCCTTTGAATGGGTTCATGTGCAGCTCCATCAGCAAAAGGGGATGATAAGTTTATCACCACCGACTATTTGCAACAGTGCCGATAGTTTGGCTGTGAGCAATTATGTGCTTAGTGCATCTAACGCATAGTTGAGCGGCGGGCGCAGCCCGTCCGCTTGAACGCCGAGTTAGGCATCAGATGCCCTCGGCGCGGGTCGATGCACTTTTCGCACATGCCGCTCAACGCAAGATTCTCTCAATCGTTGCTTTGGCATATCGAACGAACGCGGCCGTCTCTTCGACGCGCATTGCTAGGTCGTCGTCCTCGCTACCCAGGTACGCCGCGCGTGCCTTGCAGATGAGGGGCCGATGCTCGGCAGGCAAACGCTCCGATACCCATGCGGCAGCAACGTCCTTAGGAGCAATGAGACCAGTTGAAGCGCTGTACCAAATGCGAGCAAGAGCAAGAACGACGTTCCGCTCGTCACCCTTCCAATCCGACTCTGCATTCCACTGGGCAATAGTGTCGAAAAGCGCCTTGGAGAAATGCTCCTTCGGCACCGGCTCGAAAAACGTGGCTGCGGATGGGCCTAGAAGCGCAAGGCTGTGTTGCCTCGCCTTGGTCAGCAAAATCGCAAGATCGTGATCCAGAACGGCAGGCTCGAACGTTCCGGAAAGGATGTCGTGGCGGAGCCACTCACCGAACTGAAGCTCACGCCGCGCCGGATAGCGCCAAGGCACTACTTCGCTTCGAGCGACAACAGTTAGCTCCAGCGGTCGCCATGTTCCGCCATCGCCTGGCGGTGATGAGACTTTCAGCAAATCGAGCATTAGCGCCTGCCGGAGCGAATCGTTAGGTGCGGCGCTGACGGTCACGAGCAAGTCTATGTCGCTGTCCGGCTTCAGCCCTCCATCGATCGCAGATCCGAACAGGTGGATTGTGTCCAGTGTCGCAGCCAGATGGCGCTCGATCACCGCGCGAGCGTGGGACAGCTGCTTGAAAACTTGTGCAGGGAAAAATTCACCCATGATGCCTAACGTTAAGTTCAGCGGCAGCTTTTAAGTTGCGGCTTTGTGGAATACTTTTGCGCAGCAAAACCACAAAGACGCGACTTAAAAGCTGTCCAAGGAGCGAAGCGACTGGTGCTGCAACGCATTGTTAGCCTTTTTTCCAAATCTGGTATGTATAATTTATATTAGACATAAAAAACTGTTCAAAAACCAAATTGAAATTCTCAGGCATTATAGGGAATTTGATATCACCTTCGACTTCAACGTGAACAGTAGACAAATGAATTATATCTGCTTTTTCAATAAGGCTATTATAGATTTGACCCCCGCCAGAGACATATACATGATCTGTAACTTTTGATAGCTCTTTCAAAGCATTTTCTATTGAAGGAAAAACTAGGACGTTTTCATTTGAGCTTGAAATTCCGTTCTTTGACACTACTGCATATTTGCGATTTGGAAGAACACCCATAGAGTCAAATGTTTTTCTTCCGACAAGGAGCCATTGATTATATGTGAGCGCTTTAAAGAGTAGTTGCTCACCTTTTACTGACCACGGGATATCAGGACCACTACCGATTACGCCATTTTCTGACACTGCAGAAATCAATGATATTTTCAATTTAACTCCCTTAATGGCTAACTTTGTTTTAGGGCGACTGCCCTGCTGCGTAACATCGTTGCTGCTCCATAACATCAAACATCGACCCACGGCGTAACGCGCTTGCTGCTTGGATGCCCGAGGCATAGACTGTACAAAAAAACAGTCATAACAAGCCATGAAAACCGCCACTGCGCCGTTACCACCGCTGCGTTCGGTCAAGGTTCTGGACCAGTTGCGTGAGCGCATACGCTACTTGCATTACAGTTTACGAACCGAACAGGCTTATGTCCACTGGGTTCGTGCCTTCATCCGTTTCCACGGTGTGCGTCACCCGGCAACCTTGGGCAGCAGCGAAGTCGAGGCATTTCTGTCCTGGCTGGCGAACGAGCGCAAGGTTTCGGTCTCCACGCATCGTCAGGCATTGGCGGCCTTGCTGTTCTTCTACGGCAAGGTGCTGTGCACGGATCTGCCCTGGCTTCAGGAGATCGGAAGACCTCGGCCGTCGCGGCGCTTGCCGGTGGTGCTGACCCCGGATGAAGTGGTTCGCATCCTCGGTTTTCTGGAAGGCGAGCATCGTTTGTTCGCCCAGCTTCTGTATGGAACGGGCATGCGGATCAGTGAGGGTTTGCAACTGCGGGTCAAGGATCTGGATTTCGATCACGGCACGATCATCGTGCGGGAGGGCAAGGGCTCCAAGGATCGGGCCTTGATGTTACCCGAGAGCTTGGCACCCAGCCTGCGCGAGCAGCTGTCGCGTGCACGGGCATGGTGGCTGAAGGACCAGGCCGAGGGCCGCAGCGGCGTTGCGCTTCCCGACGCCCTTGAGCGGAAGTATCCGCGCGCCGGGCATTCCTGGCCGTGGTTCTGGGTTTTTGCGCAGCACACGCATTCGACCGATCCACGGAGCGGTGTCGTGCGTCGCCATCACATGTATGACCAGACCTTTCAGCGCGCCTTCAAACGTGCCGTAGAACAAGCAGGCATCACGAAGCCCGCCACACCGCACACCCTCCGCCACTCGTTCGCGACGGCCTTGCTCCGCAGCGGTTACGACATTCGAACCGTGCAGGATCTGCTCGGCCATTCCGACGTCTCTACGACGATGATTTACACGCATGTGCTGAAAGTTGGCGGTGCCGGAGTGCGCTCACCGCTTGATGCGCTGCCGCCCCTCACTAGTGAGAGGTAGGGCAGCGCAAGTCAATCCTGGCGGATTCACTACCCCTGCGCGAAGGCCATCGGTGCCGCATCGAACGGCCGGTTGCGGAAAGTCCTCCCTGCGTCCGCTGATGGCCGGCAGCAGCCCGTCGTTGCCTGATGGATCCAACCCCTCCGCTGCTATAGTGCAGTCGGCTTCTGACGTTCAGTGCAGCCGTCTTCTGAAAACGACAATGGAGGTGGTAGCCGAGGGTGTGGAAACACCCGACTGCCTTGCGTGGTTGCGGCAGGCGGGTTGCGACACGGTGCAGGGTTTCCTGTTCGCCAGGCCGATGCCGGCGGCGGCCTTCGTCGGCTTCGTCAACCAATGGAGGAACACCACCATGAACGCCAATGAACCGAGCACCAGTTGCTGCGTGTGCTGCAAGGAAATCCCGCTCGATGCCGCCTTCACGCCGGAAGGGGCCGAGTACGTGGAGCATTTCTGCGGGCTGGAGTGCTATCAGCGCTTCCAGGCGCGGGCCAGCACTGCGACCGAAACCAGCGTCAAACCGGACGCTTGTGATTCGCCGCCGTCAGGTTGAGGCATACCCTAACCTGATGTCAGATGCCATGTGTAAATTGCGTCAGGATAGGATTGAATTTTGAATTTATTGACATATCTCGTTGAAGGTCATAGAGTCTTCCCTGACATTTTGCAGGGAATTCCATGACTGGACAGCGCATTGGGTATATCAGGGTCAGCACCTTCGACCAGAACCCGGAACGGCAACTGGAAGGCGTCAAGGTTGATCGCGCTTTTAGCGACAAGGCATCCGGCAAGGATGTCAAGCGTCCGCAACTGGAAGCGCTGATAAGCTTCGCCCGCACCGGCGACACCGTGGTGGTGCATAGCATGGATCGCCTGGCGCGCAATCTCGATGATTTGCGCCGGATCGTGCAAACGCTGACACAACGCGGCGTGCATATCGAATTCGTCAAGGAACACCTCAGTTTTACTGGCGAAGACTCTCCGATGGCGAACCTGATGCTCTCGGTGATGGGCGCGTTCGCCGAGTTCGAGCGCGCCCTGATCCGCGAGCGTCAGCGCGAGGGTATTGCGCTCGCCAAGCAACGCGGGGCTTACCGTGGCAGGAAGAAATCCCTGTCGTCTGAGCGTATTGCCGAACTGCGCCAACGTGTCGAGGCTGGCGAGCAAAAGACCAAGCTTGCTCGTGAATTCGGAATCAGTCGCGAAACCCTGTATCAATACTTGAGAACGGATCAGTAAATATGCCACGTCGTTCCATCCTGTCCGCCGCCGAGCGGGAAAGCCTGCTGGCGTTGCCGGACTCCAAGGACGACCTGATCCGACATTACACATTCAACGATACCGACCTCTCGATCATCCGACAGCGGCGCGGGCCAGCCAATCGGCTGGGCTTCGCGGTGCAGCTCTGTTACCTGCGCTTTCCCGGCGTCATCCTGGGCGTCGATGAACTACCGTTCCCGCCCTTGTTGAAGCTGGTCGCCGACCAGCTCAAGGTCGGCGTCGAAAGCTGGAACGAGTACGGCCAGCGGGAGCAGACCCGGCGCGAGCACCTGAGCGAGCTGCAAACCGTGTTCGGTTTCCGGCCCTTCACCATGAGCCATTACCGGCAGGCCGTCCAGATGCTGACCGAGCTGGCGATGCAAACCGACAAAGGCATCGTGCTGGCCAGCGCCTTGATCGGGCACCTGCGGCGGCAGTCGGTCATTCTGCCCGCCCTCAACGCCGTCGAGCGGGCGAGTGCCGAGGCGATCACCCGTGCTAACCGGCGCATCTACGACGCCTTGGCCGAACCACTGGCGGACGCGCATCGCCGCCGCCTCGACGATCTGCTCAAGCGCCGGGACAACGGCAAGACGACCTGGTTGGCTTGGTTGCGCCAGTCTCCGGCCAAGCCAAATTCGCGGCATATGCTGGAACACATCGAACGCCTCAAGGCATGGCAGGCACTCGATCTGCCTACCGGCATCGAGCGGCTGGTTCACCAGAACCGCCTGCTCAAGATTGCCCGCGAGGGCGGCCAGATGACACCCGCCGACCTGGCCAAATTCGAGCCGCAACGGCGCTACGCCACTCTCGTGGCGCTGGCCACCGTCACCGACGAAATCATCGACCTGCACGACCGCATCCTGGGTAAGCTGTTTAACGCTGCCAAGAATAAGCATCAGCAGCAGTTCCAGGCGTCAGGCAAGGCCATCAACGCCAAGGTACGTCTGTACGGGCGCATCGGTCAGGCGCTGATCGACGCCAAGCAATCAGGCCGCGATGCGTTTGCCGCCATCGAGGCCGTCATGTCCTGGGATTCCTTTGCCGAGAGCGTCACCGAGGCGCAGAAGCTCGCGCAACCCGATGACTTCGATTTCCTGCATCGCATCGGCGAGAGCTACGCCACCCTGCGCCGCTATGCACCGGAATTCCTTGCCGTGCTCAAGCTGCGGGCCGCGCCCGCCGCCAAAAACGTGCTTGATGCCATTGAGGTGCTGCGCGGCATGAACACCGACAACGCCCGCAAGCTGCCAGCCGATGCACCGACCGGCTTCATCAAGCCGCGCTGGCAGAAACTGGTGATGACCGACGCCGGCATCGACCGGCGCTACTACGAACTGTGCGCGCTGTCCGAGTTGAAGAACTCCCTGCGCTCGGGCGACATCTGGGTGCAGGGTTCACGCCAGTTCAAGGACTTCGAGGACTACCTGGTACCGCCCGAGAAGTTCACCAGCCTCAAGCAGTCCAGCGAATTGCCGCTGGCCGTGGCCACCGACTGCGAACAATATCTGCATGAGCGGCTGACGCTGCTGGAAGCACAACTTGCCACCGTCAACCGCATGGCGGCAGCCAACGACCTGCCGGATGCCATCATCACCGAGTCGGGCTTGAAGATCACGCCGCTGGATGCGGCGGTGCCCGACACCGCGCAGGCGCTGATAGACCAGACAGCCATGGTCCTGCCGCACGTCAAGATCACCGAACTGCTGCTCGAAGTCGATGAGTGGACGGGCTTCACCCGGCACTTCACGCACTTGAAATCGGGCGATCTGGCCAAGGACAAGAACCTGTTGTTGACCACGATCCTGGCCGACGCGATCAACCTGGGCCTGACCAAGATGGCCGAGTCCTGCCCCGGCACGACCTACGCGAAGCTCGCTTGGCTGCAAGCCTGGCATACCCGCGACGAAACGTACTCGACAGCGTTGGCTGAACTGGTCAACGCTCAGTTTCGGCATCCCTTTGCCGGGCACTGGGGCGATGGCACCACATCATCATCGGACGGACAGAATTTCCGAACCGCTAGCAAGGCAAAGAGCACGGGGCACATCAACCCAAAATATGGCAGCAGCCCAGGACGGACTTTCTACACCCACATCTCCGACCAATACGCGCCATTCCACACCAAGGTGGTCAATGTCGGCCTGCGCGACTCAACCTACGTGCTCGACGGCCTGCTGTACCACGAATCCGACCTGCGGATCGAGGAGCACTACACCGACACGGCGGGCTTCACCGATCACGTCTTCGCCCTGATGCACCTCTTGGGCTTCCGCTTCGCGCCGCGCATCCGCGACCTGGGCGACACCAAGCTCTACATCCCGAAGGGCGATGCCGCCTATGACGCGCTCAAGCCGATGATCGGCGGCACGCTCAACATCAAGCACGTCCGCGCCCATTGGGACGAAATCCTGCGGCTGGCCACCTCGATCAAGCAGGGCACGGTGACGGCCTCGCTGATGCTCAGGAAACTCGGCAGCTACCCGCGCCAGAACGGCTTGGCCGTCGCGCTGCGCGAGTTGGGCCGCATCGAGCGCACGCTGTTCATCCTCGACTGGCTGCAAAGCGTCGAGCTACGCCGCCGCGTGCATGCCGGGCTGAACAAGGGCGAGGCGCGCAATGCGCTGGCCCGTGCCGTGTTCTTCAACCGCCTTGGTGAAATCCGTGACCGCAGTTTCGAGCAGCAGCGCTACCGGGCCAGCGGCCTCAACCTGGTGACGGCGGCCATCGTGCTGTGGAACACGGTCTACCTGGAGCGTGCGGCGCATGCGTTGCGCGGCAATGGTCATGCCGTCGATGACTCGCTATTGCAGTACCTGTCGCCACTCGGCTGGGAGCACATCAACCTGACCGGTGATTACCTATGGCGCAGCAGCGCCAAGATCGGCGCGGGGAAGTTCAGGCCGCTACGGCCTCTGCAACCGGCTTAGCGTGCTTTATTTTCCGTTTTCTGAGACGACCCCTAGTTGTTTGCGGTCTTGCGTGGCAGGGAGCAGGCATCTTTAACTTGCCTTTCACAGTGATGCTATGGACTATCATTAGATTAATTATCGTGGTATCGCTTGTATTTATTACTGGAAAATTCGGTCTATCAAGAGAGTTTACTTTCCCCGCAGCAGCAGTAGGTTTAGCTTTTAGTTTATTCCCTGTCCTTGATCATATTGCGTTAGGTTATTCTGCTAAAAATTTCTATGAAACCACTAATTTTATGGGGCAAACGGTTCGGGAATTTGGTGCCAGTAAAATTACGGTCTGGTGGGGTTCGATTTATGCCAAAATAGCCTATGCTAGCCTTGCAGGTTTAATTGGATATGGTGTTAAGGTCGCCACTGATGATTAAAAAAGAAAAACCAACTTGAAGTTGGTTTTTTTGGCACTGTTGCAAATAGAGATTTGAGTCGATGATGTTCCCTTTAAAAAGTACTTAGAGACCGAAAACCCTGTTGATTAGACACACTTCACCCTGAGGCTGACCATAATAAAATGACGATGCTTGTCCTTTACGTAGTGCACGCATGACTTCAATACCTTTAATTGTGGCATAAGCCGTCTTCATAGATTTGAATCCTAATGTGGCCCTGATGATCCGCTTTAGCTTGCCATGATCACATTCAATCACGTTATTTTTATACTTAATCTGCCTGTGCTCAAGGTCTGGTGGACATTTACCTTCCCGTTTTAACCGTGATAAAGCACGTCCATATGTGGGTGCTTTATCCGTGTTGATCACTTGTGGAATTTGCCACTTCTTCACATTATTTAAAATTTTTCCAAGAAAACAATATGCTGATTTGGTATTACGTCTAGAAGAAAGATAAAAATCAATGGTATCGCCACGTTGATCGACTGCACGATACAGATAAGACCATCGTCCATTCACTTTTACATAGGTTTCATCAATATGCCACGAGCTCAGATCTGTAGGATTACGCCAATACCAGCGTAAACGTTTTTCTATTTCAGGAGCATAACGTTGAACCCAACGGTAAATAGTCGTGTGATCAACATTCACACCCCGTTCGGCCAGCATTTCCTGCAGTTCACGATAGCTAATGCCATATTTACAATACCAGCGCACAGCCCAAAGAATGATTTCGCCCTGAAAATGCCGACCATGGAAAGGATTCATATGCTGCACCTTTAGCTAAAACAGTCTTCAGCTTACCATTCGTGGTTATTTGCAACAGTGCCGCTGACGCACACCATCGCCCACCGGGTGGGTCGCTATCTGGAACGGCAAGGCCTGCTGGAACGGGATGTCGAAAACAGCTATCTGGCCTCGGATGCGGTGGATGACGACCCGATGACACCCCTGCTGGGGCACTCGATCACTTACCGTATCGCTGTCGGTTCACAGGCGGGGCGAAAGGTGTTCACTTTGCAAACTCTGCCGACCAGTGGTGATCCGTTCGGTGACGGGATTGGCAAGGTAGCCGGGTCCAGCCTGCACGCCGGCGTGGCGGCCAGGGCCGATGAACGCAAGAAGCTCGAACGGCTGTGCCGGTACATCAGCCGCCCGGCGGTATCCGAGAAGCGGCTGTCGTTAACACGAGGCGGCAACGTGCGCTACCAGCTCAAGACGCCGTACCGGGACGGCACCACGCACGTCATTTTCGAACCATTGGATTTCATTGCAAGGCTGGCCGCCCTGGTACCGAAGCCCAGAGTCAACCTAACCCGCTTCCACGGGGTGTTCGCACCCAACAGTCGGCACCGGGCGTTGGTCACGCCGGCAAAACGGGGCAGGGGCAACAAGGTCAGGGTGGCTGATGAACCGGCAACACCAGCACAACGGCGAGCGTCGATGACATGGGCGCAACGGCTCAAGCGTGTTTTCAATATCGACATCGAGACCTGCAGCGGCTGCGGCGGCGCCATGAAAGTCATCGCCTGCATTGAAGACCCTATAGTGATCAAGCAGATCCTTGATCACCTGAAGCACAAAGCCGAAACCAGCGGGACCAGGGCGTTACCCGAAAGCCGGGCGCCACCGGCTGAGCTGCTCCTGGGTCTGTTTGACTGACGAGCCTGAAGGCCAACGATACCAATCAAAATGCTGCGTTCACAGCGCCGCGGCAGGGATCCGCCGTGCTGGTTGTCGGAAAAGGAGCCGCTAGTGGGAAAGAGGAGGGTAAATTTTCAGCGTTGCTGGCTCCCCGTCAGCCGGATTGGGTTGCATCGCAGGGGTGTCGAAAGAGTCAACTGCGGTCCAAAGCTGTTGGACTTGGGTGAAAAGGGCGTTTATTCTTCCTATACGTGCCGCGTTCCAGGCGGCGACTATGAGGGCTATGTCGATGCCCATGTGCGCCGGCTGGAGGCGCTACGCCGGGCCGGTATCGTCGAGCGGATCGACGCCGACCAATGGCGCATCCCCGATGATCTGGTCAGCCGTGCCGCCGCCCATGACGCCGGCCGAGACAGTCAGGCCAGCGTTCGCGTCCTTTCCCCGGTCGATCTGAACAAACAGATCGGATCGGACGGCGCGACCTGGCTGGACCGGCGGCTGATCCACGGCGAGACGGCCGACCTTGCGCCAACCGGCTTCGGGCAACAAGTCCGCGAAGCCATGGACCAGCGCCGCGAGCACCATATCGAACAGGGCGACGCCACCCGCAGCCGGGACAGCCGCGTCTTCTACCGGCGCAACCTTCTCGCCATCCTGCGGGAGCGCGAGGTAGCCGGCGTCGGATCGGATATGGCTTTGAGTAAGGGCCTGCCGTTCCGCGCCGCCACGGACGGCGAGAGCGTCAGCGGCAAGTTTACCGGAACCGTGCATCTATCGAGCGGCAAGTTCGCCGTGGTCGAGAAATCCCATGAGTTCACCCTTGTCCCGTGGCGGCCGATCATCGACCGCCAACTCGGCCGCGAGGTTATGGGCATCGTGCAGGGCGGGTCGGTGTCGTGGCAGTTAGGGCGGCAGAGGGGGCTGGAACGCTGAGTGCGCCCATGCCGCATTGCGAAGCAAAAGATAATCTGATAAAATGTAGCAATTCATATTCGTAAGCGTGGAGTAATCAGATGGGAAATTCCAAGTCAGCAGACAAGTAAGCCGCAACAACCAGTATTGTTGTTGCGGCGCTCTGTAAGGCTAGTCTCATCTGATTGCTGACGAGCAGACGTCGCCCGGTATTCCTTAATCGAGGGTTGATTCGTCATGACCACCACACGCCCCGCGTGGGCCTATACGCTGCCGGCAGCACTGCTGCTGATGGCTCCTTTCGACATCCTCGCTTCACTGGCGATGGATATTTATCTCCCTGTCGTTCCAGCGATGCCCGGCATCCTGAACACGACGCCCGCTATGATCCAACTCACGTTGAGCCTCTATATGGTGATGCTCGGCGTGGGCCAGGTGATTTTTGGTCCGCTCTCAGACAGAATCGGGCGACGGCCAATTCTACTTGCGGGCGCAACGGCTTTCGTCATTGCGTCTCTGGGAGCAGCTTGGTCTTCAACTGCACCGGCCTTTGTCGCTTTCCGTCTACTTCAAGCAGTGGGCGCGTCGGCCATGCTGGTGGCGACGTTCGCGACGGTTCGCGACGTTTATGCCAACCGTCCTGAGGGTGTCGTCATCTACGGCCTTTTCAGTTCGATGCTGGCGTTCGTGCCTGCGCTCGGCCCTATCGCCGGAGCATTGATCGGCGAGTTCTTGGGATGGCAGGCGATATTCATTACTT
This sequence comes from Providencia alcalifaciens, assembly GCF_020271745.1. Lineage (NCBI taxonomy): Bacteria > Pseudomonadati > Pseudomonadota > Gammaproteobacteria > Enterobacterales > Morganellaceae > Providencia > Providencia alcalifaciens. The sequence goes on from NZ_CP084296.1 coordinate 426,567, forward strand.
TGGCTATACTGGCGATGCTCGCACTCCTAAATGCGGGTTTCAGGTGGCACGAAACCCGCCCTCTGGATCAAGTCAAGACGCGCCGATCTGTCTTGCCGATCTTCGCGAGTCCGGCTTTTTGGGTTTACACTGTCGGCTTTAGCGCCGGTATGGGCACCTTCTTCGTCTTCTTCTCGACGGCTCCCCGTGTGCTCATAGGCCAAGCGGAATATTCCGAGATCGGATTCAGCTTTGCCTTCGCCACTGTCGCGCTTGTAATGATCGTGACAACCCGTTTCGCGAAGTCCTTTGTCGCCAGATGGGGCATCGCAGGATGCGTGGCGCGTGGGATGGCGTTGCTTGTTTGCGGAGCGGTCCTGTTGGGGATCGGCGAACTTTACGGCTCGCCGTCATTCCTCACCTTCATCCTACCGATGTGGGTTGTCGCGGTCGGTATTGTCTTCACGGTGTCCGTTACCGCGAACGGCGCTTTGGCAGAGTTCGACGACATCGCGGGATCAGCGGTCGCGTTCTACTTCTGCGTTCAAAGCCTGATAGTCAGCATTGTCGGGACATTGGCGGTGGCACTTTTAAACGGTGACACAGCGTGGCCCGTGATCTGTTACGCCACGGCGATGGCGGTACTGGTTTCGTTGGGGCTGGTGCTCCTTCGGCTCCGTGGGGCTGCCACCGAGAAGTCGCCAGTCGTCTAACCGACGACTGGTAGCAGGCCCGCTCCGATGCGGCGCACTAACCATCGAAACCTCGTGAATGTCGGTATCCTGTCTGGCAGGATACCGCTCATTTCCCTTGTTCAGTTCATCGCCGTCGCCGAGCATCTGAATTTTCGGCATGCGGCCAAGGCACTTGGTATCAGCCAGTCGAGCGTCAGCGCGCGTGTGAAAGCGCTGGAGGATAACCTTGGTGTCCTGCTATTTGAGCGCCATGCGCGGGGCGTTCGGCTAACAGACGCAGGCAGGCACTTCATGGAGCGTGTCACGGCGGGTGTCGATCAACTCGATCACGCAGTGAAGACCGCGGAGTGACGGGCACTGGCTGGCAATGTCTAGCAACGGCAGGCATTTCGGCTGAGGGTAAAAGAACTTTCCGCTAAGCGATAGACTGTATGTAAACACAGTATTGCAAGGACGCGGAACATGCCTCATGTGGCGGCCAGGACGGCCAGCCGGGATCGGGATACTGGTCGTTACCAGAGCCACCGACCCGAGCAAACCCTTCTCTATCAGATCGTTGACGAGTATTACCCGGCATTCGCTGCGCTTATGGCAGAGCAGGGAAAGGAATTGCCGGGCTATGTGCAACGGGAATTTGAAGAATTTCTCCAATGCGGGCGGCTGGAGCATGGCTTTCTACGGGTTCGCTGCGAGTCTTGCCACGCCGAGCACCTGGTCGCTTTCAGCTGTAAGCGTCGCGGTTTCTGCCCGAGCTGTGGGGCGCGGCGGATGGCCGAAAGTGCCGCCTTGCTGGTTGATGAAGTACTGCCTGAACAACCCATGCGTCAGTGGGTGTTGAGCTTCCCGTTTCAGCTGCGTTTCCTGTTTGCCAGCCGGCCCGAGATCATGGGGTGGGTGCTGGGCATCGTTTACCGCGTCATTGCCACGCACCTGGTCAAGAAAGCGGGCCATACCCACCAAGTGGCCAAGACGGGCGCGGTCACCCTGATCCAGCGTTTTGGATCGGCGCTCAATCTGAATGTTCACTTCCACATGCTGTTTCTCGACGGTGTGTATGTCGAGCAATCCCACGGCTCAGCGCGTTTCCGCTGGGTCAAGGCGCCGACCAGCCCAGAGCTCACCCAGCTGACGCACACCATCGCCCACCGGGTGGGTCGCTATCTGGAACGGCAAGGCCTGCTGGAACGGGATGTCGAAAACAGCTATCTGGCCTCGGATGCGGTGGATGACGACCCGATGACACCCCTGCTGGGGCACTCGATCACTTACCGTATCGCTGTCGGTTCACAGGCGGGGCGAAAGGTGTTCACTTTGCAAACTCTGCCGACCAGTGGTGATCCGTTCGGTGACGGGATTGGCAAGGTAGCCGGGTCCAGCCTGCACGCCGGCGTGGCGGCCAGGGCCGATGAACGCAAGAAGCTCGAACGGCTGTGCCGGTACATCAGCCGCCCGGCGGTATCCGAGAAGCGGCTGTCGTTAACACGAGGCGGCAACGTGCGCTACCAGCTCAAGACGCCGTACCGGGACGGCACCACGCACGTCATTTTCGAACCATTGGATTTCATTGCAAGGCTGGCCGCCCTGGTACCGAAGCCCAGAGTCAACCTAACCCGCTTCCACGGGGTGTTCGCACCCAACAGTCGGCACCGGGCGTTGGTCACGCCGGCAAAACGGGGCAGGGGCAACAAGGTCAGGGTGGCTGATGAACCGGCAACACCAGCACAACGGCGAGCGTCGATGACATGGGCGCAACGGCTCAAGCGTGTTTTCAATATCGACATCGAGACCTGCAGCGGCTGCGGCGGCGCCATGAAAGTCATCGCCTGCATTGAAGACCCTATAGTGATCAAGCAGATCCTTGATCACCTGAAGCACAAAGCCGAAACCAGCGGGACCAGGGCGTTACCCGAAAGCCGGGCGCCACCGGCTGAGCTGCTCCTGGGTCTGTTTGACTGACGAGCCTGAAGGCCAACGATACCAATCAAAATGCTGCGTTCACAGCGCCGCGGCAGGGATCCGCCGTGCTGGTTGTCGGAAAAGGAGCCGCTAGTGGGAAAGAGGAGGGTAAATTTTCAGCGTTGCTGGCTCCCCGTCAGCCGGATTGGGTTGCATCGCAGGGGTGTCGAAAGAGTCAACTGCGGTCCAAAGCTGTTGGACTTGGGTGAAAAGGGCGTTTATTCTTCCTATACGTTGTCGGCAGCGGGCCAAAAAGGAATACGTCCATGCCCATCGAGGTGAAACCGGCTGTGAGCGCGGGTTCAAGCATATAGCCCGACAGGCGCGTATCCTTGCCGATCACGACACGATGGCGGTGGTCACCGCGACGAAAGACACGGCCAGCCGCCATGCCGACGCGCAAGGCGGTTTCCGCCGTCATCGCGCCTTCGTTGGCTTTGCCACGAATACCGTCTGTGCCGAAATATTTGCGCACCATAAGGTCGATTATCCTGTCGTCGGGTCGCCCTCAAAGGGGACATGCCTGCTGAACCGCGAATATAGAGAAATATCCCGAATGTGCAGTTAACGAATTCTTGCGGTTTCTTTCAGCGCCGCCAATACCGCCAGCCCGTCGCGCAAGGGGCGCGGCTCGTGTGTGCGGATGAAGTCAGCTCCACCTGCGGCGGCGGCAAGCTCTGCAGCGAGTGTCGCGGCCCCGACATCCCCCGGACCACGGCCTGTGAGCGCGCGCAGAAAGGATTTGCGCGAAACAGACAGAAGCACCGGCAAATCGAAGCGCAGCCGCAATTCATCGAACCGCGCCAGCACCGAGAGCGAGGTTTCGGGAGCAGCCCCCAGAAAAAACCCCATGCCGGGATCAAGGACAAGGCGGTTGCGTTTGATACCGGCACCCGTCAGCGCCGCGATGCGCGCGTCAAAGAACGCCGCAATGTGATCCATGATGTCGCCAGCGGGTGCCTCGCGCCGATCTGCCTGCCCGTCTTGCACCGAATGCATAACGACGAGTTTGGCAGATGATTTCGCCAATTGCGGATAGAACGCAGCGTCTGGAAAACCGCGAATATCATTGAGATAGGCCACACCACGCGACAAGGCATAGGCTTGCGTCGCGGGTTGATAACTGTCGAGCGAGACGGGAATGCCATCTGCCTTGAGCGCGTCCAGCACCGGCGCGATACGCGCGATTTCTGTGTCGGACGAAACAGGCGCGGCGTCGGGATTGCTGGATGCCGGACCGAGGTCGATCACATCTGCCCCCTCGGCCATCAGCTTACGCGCCTGCGCAATGGCTGCGTCTGGCGCCAGATACCGGCCTCCATCGGAGAAACTGTCCGAGGTTATGTTGACGATGCCGAAAATGATGAGCGATTTATTCATGGGGGCTTCTATAATAATCTCTGTACACGACAAAAATAGATAACTCATTGAAATAATGTCACAATAATTGTTTTCTAACGACGAATACTATGACACATCTCAATGAGTTATATCTTATCTTAAACAAATCTCTAAAATGGAACAAGTCACATTTAAAGTGCTTTGCGCTCATCATGCTTGTGATTATTTTAAAGCAAACATGTAATCTTTCTTCTGCATCTAAAGCCTTGCCCATCAAGTGTTTACCACAATCATTTTATCGACGTATGCAGCGCTTCTTTGCAGGTCAGTATTTTGATTATCGTCAAATTTCTCAGTTGATTTTCAATATGTTTTCATTCGACCAAGTGCAACTGACTTTAGATAGAACCAATTGGAAATGGGGAAAACGAAATATTAATATCCTGATGCTCGCAATCGTTTATCGTGGAATAGCGATACCTATCCTTTGGACATTGCTTAATAAACGTGGAAATTCAGATACGAAAGAGCGTATTGCTTTGATTCAACGCTTTATAGCCATTTTTGGTAAAGACCGTATTGTGAATGTGTTCGCAGACAGAGAGTTTATCGGTGAGCAGTGGTTTACATGGTTAATTGAACAAGACATCAACTTCTGCATTCGTGTTAAAAAAACTTCATTGTCACCAATCATTTAGGAAAGAATCATAAAATTAGTGATTTATTTCGCCATCTTAAAGTTGGTCAAATTGAATGTCGTAAACGACGGATTTTGGTTGGTCGGGTGAAACTATATATAAGTGCACTACAGTTAGAAAATGGAGAGCTTTTACTCGTCGTTTCTCCTCAGTTTAATGCCAATGCTATTCAGGATTATGCATTACGCTGGGAAATTGAAACCTTATTCAGTTGTCTCAAAGGACGCGGGTTTAATCTTGAAAATACGCGCTTGACAGACCCTAGACGAGTGAAAAAATTGATTGCGGTGTTAGCTATAAGCTTCTGTTGGTGTTACTTAACGGGTGAATGGCAACATAATCAAAAAAAAGCGATAAAAATAAAGAAGCATGGACGACTCTCAATGAGTTTATTTCGCTATGGTTTAGACTATGTTCAAATGGCGATTCAGCGTTTAATTGGTTTTGGGAAAAAAGAAGAGTTTAAGGAAATTTTGGCAATTTTAAGAAAGCAGAATCCTGATAGGATAAGGGTTCTGTGAAATTTGTCGTGTACAGAGTATAATAATAATAATCGAGCATGAGTCTCATACGGATGCTCGGGTCGAAAGGGAATCCCCAGGCGAGTAACCTGTTTGCGGTGATCCATTAGCTGCAGGAGCAGAAGAGCATACATCTGGAAGCAAAGCCAGGAAAGCGGCCTATGGAGCTGTGCGGCAGCGCTCAGTAGGCAATTTTTCAAAATATTGTTAAGCCTTTTCTGAGCATGGTATTTTTCATGGTATTACCAATTAGCAGGAAAATAAGCCATTGAATATAAAAGATAAAAATGTCTTGTTTACAATAAAGTGGGAGTAGTAATTTCGTTACTTTGTTTAGAATTTCTTCAGAAATATTTCTTAATAAATCGTGTTTTTCAACAAGCGTAAAATTACTTTCTAAAATCTCTTGTTGTTTAGCTCGAGTTTGGGTATAAGCCCCATAATAAAATTGACGAGGATCTTTAAGCACGTACCAATCTTTCATTTGGATTACAGTACGGCCCTTATCGTAAAGATCAAATTCAGGCTGCCATAAAGGTTTGTAATGAAAATTAATTTCTTCCTGAATATCGTAGGTCGCTTCTTGATAACGTGAAGCTGGTTTATCACCAAATCTTTTTTCAATATAAGCATAAGTATTTCTTAAAGGCTTAACTGAAGATGTTTTAATATCAATTTGCATATAAATCTTCCTGATTTTTTAATAAAGACTAGAGTTTTTATTCTCTAATACCGGCCTGTCCAAATCGCCACTTCATGCGGTCATATTCAATCTTTGCAAAATCATCCGTACTTAGGTGCTGTACTTGATGGTGTGCGCAGAATTCTTCAAAAGCCTTGACTGGCATAATCATTTCTACAGCTAACTCTGGATGGGGTCGTTTGCGGGAGGGGGCGGAATCCTACGCTAAGGCTTTGGCCAGCGATATTCTCCGGTGAGATTGATGTGTTCCCATCCGAGCGGCGAAACATGGGCCAAGAGATCGGGCGATAGCAGCTTTCCATCGCGTTTCTGGTTTGCAACGACCTCGCCGAGCTTCATGGTGTTCCAGAAGATGATGATGGCGGCGAGCAGATTCATGCCGGCGATGCGGTAATGCTGGCCTTCGGCGGAACGGTCGCGGATTTCACCGCGGCGGTGGAAGCTGATTGCCCGCTTCAGCGCATGATGAGCTTCGCCTTTGTTGAGCCCGATCTGGGCACGCCGTTGGAGTTCGGCATCCAGAATCCAGTCGATCATGAACAGGGTGCGCTCGACGCGACCGACTTCCCGCAGGGCTGTCGCGAGCTCGTTCTGCCGCGGATAGGAGGCGAGTTTCCGCAGAATCTGGCTTGGCGCGACGGTCCCGGCAGCAATGGTGGCGGCGATGCGCAGGATGTCGGGCCAATTGCGCTCGATCATGGCTTGGTTGACCTTTCCGCCGATCAACGCTCGCAGGTGCGCCGGGGCGGCCGACGGATTGAACGCGTAGAGCCGTTTGGATGGCAGGTCGCGGATGCGCGGAGCGAACCGGTAGCCGAGAATGGCACATGCGGCAAAGACGTGATCGGTGAAGCCGCCCGTGTCGGTGAACTGCTCGCGGATATGGCGTCCAGCATCGTTCATCAGCAGGCCATCGAGGATGTAAGGCGCTTCGCTTGCCGTTGCAGGAATCACCTGGGTTGCGAACGGCGCATATTGGTCGGAGACGTGGCTATAGGCTTTCAGGCCCGGGGTATTGCCATATTTCGCGTTGACCAGGTTCATGGCCTCACCTTGCTCTGTAGCGACGAAGAACTGTCCGTCGCTCGAAGCCGACGTGCCCATGCCCCAGAACCGGGCCATGGGTAACGCTGCCTGTGCCTCGACCACCATGGCCAGCGCCCGGTCATAGGCTTCGCCCTCGACATGCCACCGTCCAATGCGGATCAATTCCCAGAAGGTGTGGGTGTTTGTCGCATCCGCCATTTTGCGCAAGCCGAGGTTGATCCCTTCCGCCAAGATAACGTTCATTAGCCCGATCCGGTCAGCGCAGGGTGCTCCTGTGCGCAGATGGGTGAACGCTTCGGTGAAGCCGGTCGCCGCATCCACCTCCAGCAGGAGATCGGTGATGCGCGTGGGCGGGATCTGCTTGTAGAGATCGAGCACCAGATCTTCGGCGCCTGTCGGCGCGGCGGCTTCGAGTTTCTCGATATGCAGAACGCCGTTTTCAATCGACCCGCCCGGGATCGTGCCTGCGCGAGCGGCACGGCCAAGCTCGCGCAACCGCATGTCGAGGCGAGCTTGCCGGTCTGCCAGCCATTCCTCCGGCCGCAATGGCACAGCGAGACGACCGCCTTCCGCGATGGATTGTGCCGGAACGAGTGCGTGTTTCAGATCGCCATAGCGCCGGGACCTAGTAAGCCAGACATCTCCGGAGCGGAACGCATGGCCTTGTCGCAAATTCTTCAGGTTAACTCGATGTTGACCATGGGGAGAGAAGTTGCCGCTCCTGATATTGCGGAGCGAGCCGATGATTTTGAATACCATTGCCGAAAAGCTGAAGCGCCAGTCGAAGGATGATTTCAAGGGCAGGCATTTCGAGGCCTGGCTGATTGTACAGGCGGTTGCCTGGTACTTGCGCTACCCGCTCAGCTATCGTGACTTGGAAGAGATGTTTCGCGAGCGGGGCTTCGAGGTCGATCATAGCACGATCAACCGCTGGGTATTGGCTTATGCACCTGTCATCGAGAAACGGCTGCGGCAGTTTCGTCGACCCCATTGCGGCTCGGTCCGGATTGATGAGACCTATGTCAAGATCCGCGGCAAATGGCGCTATCTGTACCGAGCCATCGATAAGCATGGCAATCCGGTGGATTTCCTGCTGACCGCTAAGCGCGATCTCGACGCTGCCAAGCGGTTCTTCCGAAAGATGCTTAAAGATGAACCCTTGTTGTCGCCGAACAGGATTGGGACGGACGGGGCCAACACCTTCCCGTCAACGATCAAAACGTCGGTTGATGATGGGCTTCTCCATCCCGATCCCGTGCATTATGTGACCAAACATCTCCAGCAGGGGATTGAGAGCGACCATTTCCGGGTGAAGAAGAACATGCCGAAGATCGGCGGTTTCCAATCCTTTAACACGGCGCGGCGAACCATCGCGGGTTTCGAGGCGATGCTGTGGCTGCGGAAGGGCTTTGGCTTTTCAGGCGGCTGGACCGTCAATGACCAGAATGATTTGCTTGCGCGCCTCTTCGGACTGCAAAAGGTTAACAAAGCATGAAAATACCGGCCTTGGCTGGGTGATAGCTGCCTCCAAAAGTGTTTGCGACACGCCCGGAACAATTCAGCCACTGCACCCATGTTCCGAGTTGGTGTGGTTTGCGGATCGTATGCCGGCATCTCGTTGCGCAAGATCTGCACCCAATCGGCAGGCACGGGCGGCGATCTCCAATCTGCGGGATCAGTCAGATCACCCGAGTGCGTGGGCATGACAATCGTGCCCTGGGGACCAACACAATCCAGAAGGGCCTGAATCACTGCGACCGGCCCTCCCGCGACCCAGCCGAGCGAGCTTAGCGAACTGTGGACGAGAACTGTGCCACCAAGCGTAAGGCCGTTCTCTCGCATTTGCCTTGCTAGGCTCGCGCGAGTTGCTGGCTGAGGCGTTCTCGAAATCAGCTCTTGTTCGGTCGGCATCTACTCTATTCCTTTGCCCTCGGACGAGTGCTGGGGCGTCGGTTTCCACTATCGGCGAGTACTTCTACACAGCCATCGGTCCAGACGGCCGCGCTTCTGCGGGCGATTTGTGTACGCCCGACAGTCCCGGCTCCGGATCGGACGATTGCGTCGCATCGACCCTGCGCCCAAGCTGCATCATCGAAATTGCCGTCAACCAAGCTCTGATAGAGTTGGTCAAGACCAATGCGGAGCATATACGCCCGGAGCCGCGGCGATCCTGCAAGCTCCGGATGCCTCCGCTCGAAGTAGCGCGTCTGCTGCTCCATACAAGCCAACCACGGCCTCCAGAAGAAGATGTTGGCGACCTCGTATTGGGAATCCCCGAACATCGCCTCGCTCCAGTCAATGACCGCTGTTATGCGGCTATTGTCCGTCAGGACATTGTTGGAGCCGAAATCCGCGTGCACGAGGTGCCGGACTTCGGGGCAGTCCTCGGCCCAAAGCATCAGCTCATCGAGAGCCTGCGCGACGGACGCACTGACGGTGTCGTCCATCACAGTTTGCCAGTGATACACATGGGGATCAGCAATCGCGCATATGAAATCACGCCATGTAGTGTATTGACCGATTCCTTGCGGTCCGAATGGGCCGAACCCGCTCGTCTGGCTAAGATCGGCCGCAGCGATCGCATCCATGGCCTCCGCGACCGGCTGCAGAACAGCGGGCAGTTCGGTTTCAGGCAGGTCTTGCAACGTGACACCCTGTGCACGGCGGGAGATGCAATAGGTCAGGCTCTCGCTGAATTCCCCAATGTCAAGCACTTCCGGAATCGGGAGCGCGGCCGATGCAAAGTGCCGATAAACATAACGATCTTTGTAGAAACCATCGGCGCAGCTATTTACCCGCAGGACATATCCACGCCCTCCTACATCGAAGCTGAAAGCACGAGATTCTTCGCCCTCCGAGAGCTGCATCAGGTCGGAGACGCTGTCGAACTTTTCGATCAGAAACTTCTCGACAGACGTCGCGGTGAGTTCAGGCTTTTTCATATCTCATTGCCCCCGGACGAGCGTCTGCTCCGCCATTCGCCGTCCGCCGTGCCAATCGGATCAGCCGTCCAAATGCGGGATTTTCGTTAGTCGGAGGCCAAACGGCATTGAGCGTCAGCATATCATCAGCGAGCTGAAGAAAGACAATCCCCGATCCGCTCCACGTGTTGCCCCAGCAATCAGCGCGACCTTGCCCCTCCAACGTCATCTCGTTCTCCGCTCATGAGCTCAGCCAATCGACTGGCGAGCGGCATCGCATTCTTCGCATCCCGCCTCTGGCGGATGCAGGAAGATCAACGGATCTCGGCCCAGTTGACCCAGGGCTGTCGCCACAATGTCGCGGGAGCGAATCAACCGAGCAAAGGCATGACCGACTGGACCTTCCTTCTGAAGGCTCTTCTCCTTGAGCCACCTGTCCGCCAAGGCAAAGCGCTCACAGCAGTGGTCATTCTCGAGATAATCGACGCGTACCAACTTGCCATCCTGAAGAATGGTGCAGTGTCTCGGCACCCCATAGGGAACCTTTGCCATCAACTCGGCAAGATGCAGCGTCGTGTTGGCATCGTGTCCCACGCCGAGGAGAAGTACCTGCCCATCGAGTTCATGGACACGGGCGACCGGGCTTGCAGGCGAGTGAGGTGGCAGGGGCAATGGATCAGAGATGATCTGCTCTGCCTGTGGCCCCGCTGCCGCAAAGGCAAATGGATGGGCGCTGCGCTTTACATTTGGCAGGCGCCAGAATGTGTCAGAGACAACTCCAAGGTCCGGTGTAACGGGCGACGTGGCAGGATCGAACGGCTCGTCGTCCAGACCTGACCACGAGGGCATGACGAGCGTCCCTCCCGGACCCAGCGCAGCACGCAGGGCCTCGATCAGTCCAAGTGGCCCATCTTCGAGGGGCCGGACGCTACGGAAGGAGCTGTGGACCAGCAGCACACCGCCGGGGGTAACCCCAAGGTTGAGAAGCTGACCGATGAGCTCGGCTTTTCGCCATTCGTATTGCACGACATTGCACTCCACCGCTGATGACATCAGTCGATCATAGCACGATCAACGGCACTGTTGCAAATAGTCGGTGGTGATAAACTTATCATCCCCTTTTGCTGATGGAGCTGCACATGAACCCATTCAAAGGCCGGCATTTTCAGCGTGACATCATTCTGTGGGCCGTACGCTGGTACTGCAAATACGGCATCAGTTACCGTGAGCTGCAGGAGATGCTGGCTGAACGCGGAGTGAATGTCGATCACTCCACGATTTACCGCTGGGTTCAGCGTTATGCGCCTGAAATGGAAAAACGGCTGCGCTGGTACTGGCGTAACCCTTCCGATCTTTGCCCGTGGCACATGGATGAAACCTACGTGAAGGTCAATGGCCGCTGGGCGTATCTGTACCGGGCCGTCGACAGCCGGGGCCGCACTGTCGATTTTTATCTCTCCTCCCGTCGTAACAGCAAAGCTGCATACCGGTTTCTGGGTAAAATCCTCAACAACGTGAAGAAGTGGCAGATCCCGCGATTCATCAACACGGATAAAGCGCCCGCCTATGGTCGCGCGCTTGCTCTGCTCAAACGCGAAGGCCGGTGCCCGTCTGACGTTGAACACCGACAGATTAAGTACCGGAACAACGTGATTGAATGCGATCATGGCAAACTGAAACGGATAATCGGCGCCACGCTGGGATTTAAATCCATGAAGACGGCTTACGCCACCATCAAAGGTATTGAGGTGATGCGTGCACTACGCAAAGGCCAGGCCTCAGCATTTTATTATGGTGATCCCCTGGGCGAAATGCGCCTGGTAAGCAGAGTTTTTGAAATGTAAGGCCTTTGAATAAGACAAAAGGCTGCCTCATCGCTAACTTTGCAACAGTGCCCACCAAAGCGAGGTGAGCATGGCGACGGAGGCTCTGTTGCAAAGATTGGCGGCAGTCAGAGGTAGGCTGTCGCTCTGCGCCGATCAGGCGGCTGCTGCGAAATGGTGGTTGAGCATGCCCATGGCCTCCGTCAGCGCCGAGGGCCCAATGCCAAAAGCTCTCTCCACAAGGCGCACCTCGCCCCTGATGCCGGGCTGCAGGCACCAGGGGCGAGCCTGTCCTTTGCGCAGGGCTCGCATGACTTCGAATCCCTTGATCGTGGCATAGGCCGTGGGGATCGATTTGAAACCGCGCACCGGCTTGATCAGTATCTTGAGCTTTCCGTGATCGGCCTCGATCACGTTATTGAGATACTTCACCTGCCGGTGGGCCGTCTCCCGGTCCAGCTTTCCTTCGCGCTTCAATTCGGTGATCGCTGCACCATAGCTCGGCGCTTTGTCGGTATTGAGCGTGGCAGGCTTTTCCCAGTGCTTCAGGCCTCGCAGGGCCTTGCCCAGGAACCGCTTCGCTGCCTTGGCGCTGCGGGTCGGCGACAGGTAGAAATCGATCGTGTCGCCCCGCTTGTCGACTGCCCGGTACAGGTAGGTCCACTTGCCCCGCACCTTGACGTAGGTTTCATCCAGGCGCCAGCTCGGATCAAAGCCACGCCGCCAGAACCAGCGCAGCCGCTTCTCCATCTCCGGGGCGTAGCACTGGACCCAGCGATAGATCGTCGTATGGTCGACCGAAATGCCGCGTTCCGCCAGCATTTCCTCAAGGTCGCGATAGCTGATCGGATAGCGACAATACCAGCGCACCGCCCACAGGATCACATCACCCTGGAAATGGCGCCACTTGAAATCCGTCATCGTTCCGTCCGTCCAATCTCCGCCAAGCATGCTCAAGCTTCACGATTTTTGCAACAGAGCCCACACGAGTATTGAGCATAGTCGAGATTGGTGCAGATCACTTCTGATATTGAACTGTCAGGAGCTGGCTGCACAACAGCCATTACGCCCAATCAACTGGTGCAGTCGTCTTCTGAAAATGACATTTGGTATCTCTCATAAACGGATGTTTTTGAGAGAACTATCTTCGGCCTTCACACGCACGAAAGGCGGCGAAGCTCCGCCGTTAATCCGTCCGCCGGAGATCTCGCCCAGGCAGGCTGAAGGCCGAGCAAGCCTGACAGGCCCGAAAAGCCCGGCACGGGCGTCGGCGGCGATGACGGCGGCGGCATTATCCAGGGTTGATGATGGAAGTGGAGGATATCGACAACCTCTCGCGCAACCAAGACATCGCGGTCGGACTGCAAGTGATCTTGAAGCCACGGGCCCGTCCCACCCCGACATGGACCTCGATGCCCGAACGGACGTTAGATTTCGAGTTCTAGGCGTTCTGCGATGAAGGTTGGATCCCAGCCGGGATTGAAAGTGTCGACGTGGGTGAATCCGAGCCGCTCGTATAGGCCACGCAGGTTCGGGTGGCAGTCGAGCCGCAGCTTGGCGCACCCCTGCGTTCGCGCGGCATGGCGGCAAGCCTCGATCAGCGCGGAGCTGACACCCCGGCCCGCATGTGTCCGTCGCACCGCGAGCTTGCGCAGATATGCGGCCTCCCCCTTGAGGGCGTCGGGCCAGAACTCGGGATCCTCGGCCGACAAGGTGCAACAGCCGACGATGCCGTCGCTGCAACTCGCGACTAGGAGCTCGGATCTCAGGACGAAGGTCTCCGCGAATGTCCGGTCGATCCGCGCGACGTCCCAGGCGGGCGTTCCCTTGGCGGACATCCACGCCGCAGCGTCGTGCATCAGCCGCACAACCTCGTCGATATCACCCGAGCAGGCGACCCGAACGTTCGGAGGCTCCTCGCTGTCCATTCGCTCCCCTGGCGCGGTATGAACCGCCGCCTCATAGTGCAGTTTGATCCTGACGAGCCCAGCATGTCTGCGCCCACCTTCGCGGAACCTGACCAGGGTCCGCTAGCGGGCGGCCGGAAGGTGAATGCTAGGCATGATCTAACCCTCGGTCTCTGGCGTCGCGACTGCGAAATTTCGCGAGGGTTTCCGAGAAGGTGATTGCGCTTCGCAGATCTCCAGGCGCGTGGGTGCGGACGTAGTCAGCGCCATTGCCGATCGCGTGAAGTTCCGCCGCAAGGCTCGCTGGACCCAGATCCTTTACAGGAAGGCCAACGGTGGCGCCCAAGAAGGATTTCCGCGACACCGAGACCAATAGCGGAAGCCCCAACGCCGACTTCAGCTTTTGAAGGTTCGACAGCACGTGCAGCGATGTTTCCGGTGCGGGGCTCAAGAAAAATCCCATCCCCGGATCGAGGATGAGCCGGTCGGCAGCGACCCCGCTCCGTCGCAAGGCGGAAACCCGCGCCTCGAAGAACCGCACAATCTCGTCGAGCGCGTCTTCGGGTCGAAGGTGACCGGTGCGGGTGGCGATGCCATCCCGCTGCGCTGAGTGCATAACCACCAGCCTGCAGTCCGCCTCAGCAATATCGGGATAGAGCGCAGGGTCAGGAAATCCTTGGATATCGTTCAGGTAGCCCACGCCGCGCTTGAGCGCATAGCGCTGGGTTTCCGGTTGGAAGCTGTCGATTGAAACACGGTGCATCTGATCGGACAGGGCGTCTAAGAGCGGCGCAATACGTCTGATCTCATCGGCCGGCGATACAGGCCTCGCGTCCGGATGGCTGGCGGCCGGTCCGACATCCACGACGTCTGATCCGACTCGCAGCATTTCGATCGCCGCGGTGACAGCGCCGGCGGGGTCTAGCCGCCGGCTCTCATCGAAGAAGGAGTCCTCGGTGAGATTCAGAATGCCGAACACCGTCACCATGGCGTCGGCCTCCGCAGCGACTTCCACGATGGGGATCGGGCGAGCAAAAAGGCAGCAATTATGAGCCCCATACCTACAAAGCCCCACGCATCAAGCTTTTGCCCATGAAGCAACCAGGCAATGGCTGTAATTATGACGACGCCGAGTCCCGACCAGACTGCATAAGCAACACCGACAGGGATGGATTTCAGAACCAGAGAAAGAAAATAAAATGCGATGCCATAACCGATTATGACAACGGCGGAAGGGGCAAGCTTAGTAAAGCCCTCGCTAGATTTTAATGCGGATGTTGCGATTACTTCGCCAACTATTGCGATAACAAGAAAAAGCCAGCCTTTCATGATATATCTCCCAATTTGTGTAGGGCTTATTATGCACGCTTAAAAATAATAAAAGCAGACTTGACCTGATAGTTTGGCTGTGAGCAATTATGTGCTTAGTGCATCTAACGCCGGAGTTAAGCCGCCGCGCGTAGCGCGGTCGGCTTGAACGAATTGTTAGACATCATTTACCAACTGACTTGATGATCTCGCCTTTCACAAAGCGAATAAATTCTTCCAAGTGATCTGCGCGTGAGGCCAAGTGATCTTCTTTTTGTCCCAGATAAGCTTGCTTAGCTTCAAGTAAGACGGGCTGATACTGGGCAGGTAGGCGTTTTATTGCCCAGTCGGCAGCGACATCCTTCGGCGCGATTTTGCCGGTTATTGCGCTGTACCAAATGCGGGACAACGTAAGCACTACATTTCGCTCATCGCCGGCCCAGTCGGGCTGCGAGTTCCATAGCTTCAAGGTTTCCCTCAGCGCCTCGAATAGATCCTGTTCAGGAACCGGGTCAAAGAATTCCTCCGCTGCCGGACCTACCAAGGCAACGCTATGTTCTCTTGCTTTTGTAAGCAGGATAGCTAGATCAATGTCGATCATGGCTGGCTCGAAGATACCCGCAAGAATGTCATTGCGCTGCCATTCTCCAAATTGCAGCTCGCGCTTAGCCGGATAACGCCACGGGATGATGTCGTCATGCACGACAAGGGTGACTTCTATAGCGCGGAGCGTCTCGCTCTCGCCAGGGAAAGCCGAAGCCTCCATAAGGTCATTGAGCAATGCTCGCCGCGTCGTTTCATCAAGCTTTACGGCCACAGTAACCAACAAATCAATATCGCTGTATGGCTTCAGGCCGCCATCCACTGCGGAGCCGTACAAATGCACGGCCAGCAACGTTGATTCCAGATGGCGCTCAATGACGCTTAGCACCTCTGATAGTTGGTTCGAAATTTCGATGGTCACCGCTACCCTCATGATGTCTAACTTTGTTTTAGGGCGACTGCCCTGCTGCGTAACATCGTTGCTGCTCCATAACATCAAACATCGACCCACGGCGTAACGCGCTTGCTGCTTGGATGCCCGAGGCATAGACTGTACAAAAAAACAGTCATAACAAGCCATGAAAACCGCCACTGCGCCGTTACCACCGCTGCGTTCGGTCAAGGTTCTGGACCAGTTGCGTGAGCGCATACGCTACTTGCATTACAGCTTACCAACCGAACAGGCTTATGTCCACTGGGTTCGTGCCTTCATCCGTTTCCACGGTGTGCGTCACCCGGCAACCTTGGGCAGCAGCGAAGTCGAGGCATTTCTGTCCTGGCTGGCGAACGAGCGCAAGGTTTCGGTCTCCACGCATCGTCAGGCATTGGCGGCCTTGCTGTTCTTCTACGGCAAGGTGCTGTGCACGGATCTGCCCTGGCTTCAGGAGATCGGAAGACCTCGGCCGTCGCGGCGCTTGCCGGTGGTGCTGACCCCGGATGAAGTGGTTCGCATCCTCGGTTTTCTGGAAGGCGAGCATCGTTTGTTCGCCCAGCTTCTGTATGGAACGGGCATGCGGATCAGTGAGGGTTTGCAACTGCGGGTCAAGGATCTGGATTTCGATCACGGCACGATCATCGTGCGGGAGGGCAAGGGCTCCAAGGATCGGGCCTTGATGTTACCCGAGAGCTTGGCACCCAGCCTGCGCGAGCAGCTGTCGCGTGCACGGGCATGGTGGCTGAAGGACCAGGCCGAGGGCCGCAGCGGCGTTGCGCTTCCCGACGCCCTTGAGCGGAAGTATCCGCGCGCCGGGCATTCCTGGCCGTGGTTCTGGGTTTTTGCGCAGCACACGCATTCGACCGATCCACGGAGCGGTGTCGTGCGTCGCCATCACATGTATGACCAGACCTTTCAGCGCGCCTTCAAACGTGCCGTAGAACAAGCAGGCATCACGAAGCCCGCCACACCGCACACCCTCCGCCACTCGTTCGCGACGGCCTTGCTCCGCAGCGGTTACGACATTCGAACCGTGCAGGATCTGCTCGGCCATTCCGACGTCTCTACGACGATGATTTACACGCATGTGCTGAAAGTTGGCGGTGCCGGAGTGCGCTCACCGCTTGATGCGCTGCCGCCCCTCACTAGTGAGAGGTAGGGCAGCGCAAGTCAATCCTGGCGGATTCACTACCCCTGCGCGAAGGCCATCGGTGCCGCATCGAACGGCCGGTTGCGGAAAGTCCTCCCTGCGTCCGCTGATGGCCGGCAGCAGCCCGTCGTTGCCTGATGGATCCAACCCCTCCGCTGCTATAGTGCAGTCGGCTTCTGACGTTCAGTGCAGCCGTCTTCTGAAAACGACAAACGATGTCAGAATAGAGTTAAATTTCCTATTGATTGACATATTCCGTCAAAGGTAATAGATTTCATCCTGACACTTTTGCCTTTGGAGGCATCTTGCAAGGTCAACGCATCGGCTATGTCCGCGTCAGCAGCTTCGACCAGAACCCGGAACGGCAATTGGAGGGTGTTCAGGTGGCGCGGGTGTTCACCGACAAGGCTTCTGGCAAGGACACCCAGCGTCCCGAGCTGGAAAGGCTGCTGGCCTTCGTCCGCGAGGGCGACACCGTGGTGGTGCATAGCATGGACAGGCTGGCACGCAACCTTGATGACCTGCGCCGCATCGTCCAAGGGCTGACACAACGGGGCGTGCGCATGGAGTTCGTCAAAGAAGGGCTGAAGTTCACCGGCGAGGACTCACCGATGGCCAATCTGATGCTGTCGGTCATGGGAGCCTTCGCTGAGTTCGAGCGCGCCCTGATCCGCGAACGTCAGCGCGAGGGAATCGTGCTGGCCAAGCAGCGCGGTGCCTACCGGGGACGAAAGAAATCGCTGAACAGCGAACAAATTGCCGAGTTGAAACGGCGAGTTGCGGCAGGCGACCAAAAAACCTTGGTGGCCCGTGACTTCGGCATCAGCCGCGAAACCTTGTACCAGTACCTGCGGGAAGACTGACCATGCCACGCCGCTCAATCCTGTCCGCCACCGAGCGCGAAAGCCTGCTGGCACTGCCAGATGCCAAAGACGAACTGATACGGCACTACACGTTCAACGAAACCGACCTGTCGGTGATCCGTCAGCGTCGCGGCGCCGCGAATCGATTGGGCTTCGCTGTGCAGCTTTGCTACTTGCGATTCCCTGGCACCTTTTTGGGCGTCGATGAGCCTCCGTTTCCGCCCCTGTTGCGCATGGTGGCCGCGCAACTCAAGATGCCAGTGGAAAGTTGGAGCGAGTACGGCCAGCGCGAACAGACACGGCGGGAGCACTTGGTCGAGCTGCAAACGGTTTTTGGGTTCAAGCCCTTCACCATGAGCCACTATCGGCAAGCCGTGCATACATTGACCGAGCTGGCCTTGCAGACCGACAAAGGCATCGTGCTGGCGAGCGCACTTGTCGAGAATCTGCGGCGGCAGAGCATTATCCTGCCCGCCATGAATGCCATCGAGCGCGCAAGCGCCGAGGCCATCACCCGTGCCAACCGACGCATTTACGCGGCGCTGACCGATTCTTTGTTATCACCCCACCGTCAGCGCCTGGACGAACTTCTCAAGCGCAAGGACGGCAGTAAAGTGACGTGGCTGGCATGGCTGCGCCAGTCGCCTGCCAAACCGAACTCTCGCCACATGCTCGAACATATTGAGCGCCTGAAATCCTGGCAAGCACTTGATCTGCCCGCAGGCATCGAGCGGCAGGTTCACCAGAACCGCCTGCTCAAAATCGCTCGTGAAGGTGGCCAGATGACGCCTGCTGATCTGGCAAAGTTCGAGGTGCAACGACGCTATGCCACGCTGGTAGCGCTGGCCATCGAAGGCATGGCCACCGTCACCGATGAAATCATCGACCTTCACGATCGCATCATCGGCAAGCTGTTCAACGCGGCCAAGAACAAGCATCAGCAGCAGTTCCAGGCTTCCGGCAAGGCGATCAACGACAAGGTGCGGATGTATGGGCGCATCGGTCAAGCGTTGATTGAGGCCAAGCAAAGCGGCAGCGATCCGTTCGCCGCCATCGAGGCCGTTATGCCCTGGGACACCTTCGCCGCCAGCGTCACCGAAGCGCAAACATTGGCGCGGCCTGCCGACTTTGATTTCCTGCACCACATCGGTGAAAGCTATGCCACGCTACGCCGCTACGCGCCGCAGTTCCTGGGCGTGCTCAAATTGCGGGCTGCGCCCGCCGCCAAGGGTGTGCTCGATGCCATCGACATGCTGCGCGGCATGAACAGCGACAGCGCGCGCAAGGTGCCCGCCGATGCGCCAACCGCATTCATCAAGCCGCGCTGGGCAAAGCTGGTTCTGACCGACGACGGCATCGACCGGCGTTACTACGAGTTATGCGCCCTGTCGGAGCTGAAGAACGCGCTGCGCTCCGGTGATGTCTGGGTGCAGGGTTCTCGCCAGTTCAAGGACTTCGACGAATACCTGGTGCCGGTCGAGAAGTTCGCCACTTTGAAGCTGGCCAGCGAATTGCCGCTGGCAGTGGCCACCGACTGCGACCAATACCTGCATGACCGGTTGGAATTGTTGGAGGCGCAACTCGCCACAGTCAACCGCATGGCTGCGGCCAACGACTTACCGGATGCCATCATCACCACCGCGTCAGGCCTGAAGATCACGCCGCTGGACGCGGCAGTACCAGACGCCGCGCAAGCCATGATCGACCAGACAGCTATGCTGCTGCCGCACCTCAAAATCACCGAGTTGCTGATGGAGGTCGATGAATGGACGGGCTTCACCCGCCACTTCACACACCTGAAGACCAGCGACACGGCCAAGGACAAAACCTTGCTGTTGACGACGATCCTGGCCGACGCGATCAACCTGGGTCTGACCAAAATGGCCGAGTCCTGCCCTGGCACCACCTACGCCAAGCTGTCTTGGCTGCAAGCCTGGCACATCCGCGATGAAACCTATTCGACGGCGCTGGCCGAGCTGGTGAATGCGCAGTTTCGGCAACCCTTCGCCGGCAACTGGGGTGACGGCACCACGTCATCGTCGGACGGCCAGAACTTCAGAACCGGCAGCAAAGCAGAAAGCACTGGTCATATCAACCCGAAGTATGGAAGCAGTCCAGGACGGACTTTCTACACCCATATCTCCGACCAGTACGCGCCCTTCAGTGCCAAGGTGGTCAACGTGGGCATTCGTGATTCAACTTACGTGCTTGATGGCCTGCTGTACCACGAGTCGGACTTGCGCATCGAGGAACACTACACCGACACGGCAGGCTTCACCGATCACGTGTTTGGCTTGATGCATTTGCTGGGATTTCGCTTCGCGCCGCGTATCCGTGACTTGGGCGAAACCAAGCTATTCATCCCCAAGGGCGATGCCGCCTATGACGCGCTCAAGCCGATGATTAGCAGCGACAGGCTGAACATCAAGCAAATACGCGCCCATTGGGATGAAATTCTGCGGCTGGCCACCTCCATCAAGCAAGGCACGGTAACGGCTTCGCTGATGCTGCGCAAACTCGGCAGCTACCCGCGCCAGAACGGCTTGGCCGTGGCGTTGCGCGAGCTGGGGCGCATCGAGCGCACGCTGTTCATTTTGGATTGGCTGCAAAGCGTGGAGCTGCGCCGCCGCGTCCATGCGGGGCTGAATAAGGGCGAGGCGCGCAACGCGCTGGCCAGGGCGGTCTTCTTCTACCGATTGGGTGAAATCCGCGACCGCAGTTTTGAGCAGCAGCGCTACCGGGCCAGCGGCCTCAATCTGGTGACGGCGGCCATCGTGTTGTGGAACACGGTATATCTGGAGCGTGCCACCAGTGCTTTGCGTGGCAACGGCACGGCGCTGGACGACACATTGTTGCAATATCTGTCGCCGCTGGGGTGGGAGCACATCAACCTGACCGGCGATTACCTATGGCGCAGCAGCGCCAAGGTCGGTGCGGGGAAGTTTAGGCCATTGCGACCGCTGCCACCGGCTTAGCGTGCTTTATTTTCCGTTTTCTGAGACGACCCCATAAAGGCGTGTTCAAAAATCTCATCAGAGATTCGAAAGAATGAAGTAGATGTTCAATATCCAGACTAAAAAGGCCGCATACGCGGCCTGTATGAGTTAGCCAATGTTGCGATGGTCAATGAGGTATTTCACTCTGTCATGGTGAGTGTTTCTGGCACTGTTGCAAATAGAATCGTGAAGCTGAGCTTTTCCGCTCAAAGTGGATTAAAGTCCGAATACTCTATTCACGAGGCGCACTTCTCCTAACGGTTGGCCATAGTAAAAATGTTCTGCTTGACCTTTGCGAAGCGCACGCATCACCTCAATTCCTTTAATGGTCGCATGTGCTGTTTTAATTGATTTAAACCCTAAGGTGGGATTTATCACGCGCTTCAATTTTCCATGATCACATTCAATGACATTATTGTGAAATTTGATTTGTCGATGTTCTACATGTGTAGGGCATTTTCCTTCTTCTTTGAGAAGGTTAAGCGCTCGGCCATAAGGTGCGGCTTTATCTGTATTGATAACCCTGGGGATTTGCCATTTTTTAACGCGATTGAATATTTTTCTTAAAAATCGATAAGCTGCCTTGGTATTACGACGAGGCGAGAGATAAAATTCAATGGTGTACCCTCGACTATCGACAGCTCGGTAAAGGTACGTCCATTTCCCATTCACTTTGATATAAGTTTCGTCTAAATGCCAATTGTTGAGGTCGGAGGGATTACACCAATACCAACGTAACCGCTTTTCTATTTCTGGTGCATAACGTTGAACCCAGCGATAGATTGTCGTGTGATCTACATTTACACCGCGCTCAGCCAACATTTCCTGAAGTTCTCGGTAACTGATACCGTATTTGCAGTACCAACGTACAGCCCAAAGAATGATAATACCAGTGAAATGACGACCTTTAAATGCATTCACCAAACGGACCTCAGTAATGAAATAGTTAATTTAGCATACCGGCTACTTAAACTTTGCAACAGTGCCCTACCCACTCACTCATACCATCACCTTTGCCAGATTCTCCGCAATCGCCTGATTAAGCTTTGCCTCTTCTTCTAATTGTGCTTCAAACTCGGCTTTTAGTAGGGTAAAACGCTCTTTAAAATCAAAATCATCCTCTTCATCAGCAAGACCTACATAACGACCTGGTGTGAGCACATAATCCAGTTCAGCCACTTTTTCGATAGCGACAGAGGCACAAAAACCCGCGACATCTTCATATTCGCCATTTTTATTACGCCAATTATGATAGGTATCTGAAATCAGTTTAATATCTTCATCCGATAACACTTTAGTGCGGCGGTTAATTAAATGACCCAGATTTCGTGCATCAATAAACAAAATTTCATCACTACGATCTTGATACACCGAAGAGTTATTACGATCACGGCGCATAAACCATAGCGCAGCAGGAATTTGCGTATTTAGGAACAACTTAGCGGGCAAGTTAACTATGCAATCAATCACATTCGCATCTTTCACTAATGCGGCTCGAATATCGCCTTCACCCGATGTTTTCGAAGTTAGCGCCCCTTTAGCCAGTACCACACCCGCTTGCCCTTTCGGTGACAAGTGATATAAAAAGTGCTGCATCCACGCAAAGTTTGCATTCCCTGCTGGTGGCGCACCGTATTGCCAGCGGGCATCTTTACGTAATTGTTCACCAGACCAATCAGAGACGTTGAACGGCGGGTTCGCAATAATAAAATCCGCACGTAAATCTTTATGGGCATCATTTAAAAACGAGCCTTCATTGTTCCATTTTACTTGCTCAGAGTTAATACCCCGAATAGCCAAGTTCATTTTCGCCAAACGCCATGTGGTTTGGTTAGACTCTTGACCATAAATGGAAATGTTATCAATATTCCCTTGGTGGGATTCAACAAATTTTTCTGATTGAACAAACATACCGCCAGAGCCACAGCACGGGTCAAAAATACGTCCTTCATAAGGCTCTAGCATGTTAACCAGTAAGGAAACAATTGATTTCGGTGTATAGAACTGACCGCCTTGTTTACCTTCTGCTAACGCAAACTCACCTAAGAAATATTCAAAAACATGACCTAGTACATCCGCAGAGCGTGATTTAGCATCACCTAAAGCGATATCACCCACAAGGTCAATTAACTCGCCAAGTACCGTTGCATCAAGGTTTTGACGTGCATAAACTTTTGGCAATACCCCTTTTAATTGTGGGTTATCTTCTTCGATGGCTTCCATAGCGTCATCGACTAATTTACCGATATTGGGCTGTTTTGCATTATTGAGTAAATTTGTCCAACGTGCTTTTTCAGGCACAAAAAACACATTGTAAGCAAGGTATTCATCGCTATCTTCGGGATCTGCCCCTGCAAACTCGCCTTGTCCCGCTTTAAGCTTTTCATAGTGAGACTCAAACGAATCAGAAATATACTTTAAGAATATTAATCCCAGCACAACATGCTTGTATTCTGCTGCATCAATATTCTTACGCAATTTATCAGCGGCTTTCCACAGGATAACTTCTAACGGTTCAGATTTGGTTTCTTTCGGTTTTTTAGCCATTATTCCATTACTTACATCAGTAAAAATAATGGAACTATTGTTACCTATTTATAGCCAAAAATCTAATAGAACAGGCTGATAACTTGTGATAATTATCAAAAGGATGGATTATCAGTAAATGTCATATTTAATACTTCAACACTGCTTTCAAATTATGAGTATTAGATATAATTGGAGCAGTCCTAGATAACTAAGATCATCTAGGATAGTTCCATGAGAAAAAGTAGACTCAGTCAATACAAACAAGAACGGTTACTTGAACTGTTTATTGCAGGCGCCACTGCTCGTATTGCCGCATAGTTGATTGGTGTCCACAGAAATACAGCCGCTTACTATTATTATTAATTCACAGTTTAATATATCATACCAAACTCCCCATATGATCCGCCCACTTCTGCAACCACACTTTGCATTCACTCTCATAACCATATAAATCATACGTTCCTTCGATACCACTACGTGAATGCCCAAGTATCGCCTCCCCCACTTCATTGGGGCAACCTAGTTTAGCTAGCCCAGTACGTACTGTTCGACGTAAATCATGAGGTGACCAATCAGGGATATCTAGCATCTTGCCTTCTTTGCGTAAACGCCACGCACATTCTGTTAGATATTTTTGTTGAATCGGCAACTTGGTTACTTGAGATGGGAAAAGATATTTATCGGAGTTCATGCGCATTGATTTCAAGTAGGTGACTGCTTGCTCGGGTAATTGCACGTATCGTTCAATTCCTGTCTTGGTTTCTTTCAAATGAATAGTTCCTTTTTCAAGATCCACATCATCCCAAGCCATTGCGCACACTTCACCAGTTCGGCAACCCGTCCAAAGCGTCAGACGGAAAACATTTTTCACAACATTGGTATAAGCAGAACTAGGTAACCATGCTAAAAATTTTTTGAGTTCATTATCATCTAGATAACGAGTACCTTTATTACTGGTTAGCTTAAACTTAGCTTGCTGCAAGCTCGATTTTGCCAATAAAGCGGGGTTAGCAAAATTATCATCAAAATACTCTAGACCGATTGCAAACTCATAGGCTGCTGACAATTCACGTAATACATTACCTGCTTGAACCTTAGCACCTCGCCCATTAATTTCACGTACAAGCTCTATCACATCTTTTCGGGTCACCTCATGCGCCATAAGCTCACCTAAAACACGTACAACATCGGCTTCAAGCATGCGACGAACTTCCTTTTGCCCTTTCTTCTTTCTTGAACCAGAAATAATTTTACCGTCTTTGCCTTTACGATCTTCGATATGATCAACTAAATAAAGCTCAACAAGTTCTTTTACTGTTAACTGTGTTTTTTGCGGCTGGAGTTGTTCTTGTTTTTTATATTGCTTTTCTTCTTTTAGCTCAGTGACAGGGCATCGACCTAATTGACGTAACTGTTTCAACTCTTGTAACTTAACTCTCGCTTCACTTAATGAAGTTTGAGGAAAATTACCGATCTTTAGCTGTACAAGTTTGTGTGTAACTGGGCTAGTATAACGGTAGAAAAATGTCTTAATGCCTGTTGCGCCACAAAATACACGTAAACCTGTATTTTCACCTGTATCAGACCTATCTTTACTGTTAGGTTTCATTGCCTCAATGGCTTTCGTTGATAAGGGTTTTGCTGGCTGCTTTTGGCTCATAAGTGTTACCTTGTTTAGCGCTGACTATAAGATAATTAAAGATTTTTAGTGAAAAGTGTAGGTTATCAGTTTTGTTATGCCCATTATACCATATCACCACTAACAACCTACACTTTAACCTACACTTATATATGGGATTCTGTGGTATTTTATAAGATATAATGAGATCTTATGAGACAATGAAAAAACATAGAATCAAGTTAATTCAATAAGTTAATATAGATAACCCCATGACTGACAGCCAAAATTTCGAATCCCACACACCAATGATGCAGCAGTACTTAAAACTCAAAGCACAACATCCCGATATTTTGCTGTTTTATCGTATGGGGGATTTTTACGAACTGTTCTTTGATGATGCTAAAAAAGCGTCTCAGTTATTGGATATTTCTCTCACCAAGCGTGGTCAATCTGCCGGTCAACCTATCCCGATGGCAGGCGTTCCTCACCATGCAGCTGAAAACTATTTAGCACGGTTGGTACAGATGGGAGAATCTGTCGCCATTTGCGAACAAATTGGAGATCCTGCCACCAGCAAAGGCCCTGTTGAACGCCAAGTGGTACGTATTGTGACACCGGGTACTATTACCGATGAAGCATTACTCAATGAACGCCAAGACAACTTACTGGCAGCGGTATGGCAAGAGTCTCAAGGCTATGGTTTTGCGACCTTAGATATCGCATCGGGTCGTTTTATCATCAGTGAAATTGATGATGAAGAATCATTAAAAGCCGAGCTTCAGCGTACCCGTCCAGCGGAATTACTCTATCCTGAGGATTTCGCTAGCATGTCATTGATTGAACTTAATAAAGGCTTACGCCGCCGCCCATTATGGGAATATGAATTAGACACGGCAAAACAGCAATTAAACCTGCAATTTGGTACCAAAGATTTAATCGGTTTTGGCGTTGAAAATGCGCACAAAGCCTTACGCGCAGCGGGTTGTTTGCTGCAATATGTGAAAGATACTCAACGAACTGCGTTACCGCATATTCGTAGCATTATCATGGAAAAACAACAAGATAATGTAATTTTAGATGCGGCAACTCGCCGCAATTTAGAACTAACCCAAAACCTTGCAGGGGGCACCGAAAATACCCTTGCCGCGATTCTAGACAAATGTGTCACCCCAATGGGGAGCCGTATGCTAAAACGCTGGCTTCATACCCCATTGCGTAACCTCACTGTGCTAAACAACCGCCAGCAAGCCATTGGCGCACTGCAACAATACGGCTTTGAGCTACAGCCGTTCCTTCGCCAAATCGGTGACTTAGAGCGAGTACTCGCTCGTCTTGCATTACGCTCAGCGCGTCCTCGCGACTTAACCCGCATGCGCCATGCATTCCAGCAATATCATGATATTCACCAAATTCTAGCGCAATCAGATTGCGGCTACCTCGGTGCGCTAACGCAACGTATTGGTCAATTCGATGAACTGCAAAGCTTGCTCGAAAAGGCGATTGTTGATGCCCCTCCAGTTTTAGTTCGTGATGGTGGCGTCATTGCCACTGGTTACAACAGCGAACTCGATGAATGGAGAGCACTAGCGGATGGTGCAACAGATTACCTAGACCGCTTAGAAATTCGTGAGCGTGAAAAACTGGGTATCGATACCCTAAAAGTGGGCTATAACGCGGTACACGGTTACTACATTCAAGTGAGTCGTGGACAAAGCCACCTCACGCCAATTCATTATGTTCGTCGCCAAACGCTGAAAAATGCGGAGCGCTACATTATCCCTGAATTGAAAGAGTATGAAGATAAAGTACTGACATCAAAAGGCAAAGCGCTAGCTATCGAAAAAGCCTTGTATGATGAACTGTTTGATATGCTGCTACCGCATTTAGCCGCGTTACAAACCAGTGCCGAAGCGCTGGCTGAGTTGGATGTCCTCTCCACCCTCGCAGAGCGCGCAGACACCCTTGGTTACGCCTGCCCTCAATTAACAGACAAACCCGGCATTCAAATTACTGAAGGTCGTCACCCTGTTGTGGAGCAAGTGCTTAGTGAGCCTTTTATTTCTAACCCGCTGTCTCTTTCTCCACAGCGCCGCTTGCTGATCATTACGGGTCCCAATATGGGCGGTAAGAGTACCTATATGCGTCAAACGGCTCTGATCACCTTACTGGCTTATATCGGCAGTTTTGTGCCAGCGAGTAAAGCCGTCATTGGGCCTATTGACCATATTTTTACGCGCGTTGGTGCATCTGATGACCTCGCATCTGGGCGTTCGACCTTTATGGTGGAGATGACCGAAACAGCCAATATCCTGCACAATGCGACTGAGCACAGCTTAGTGCTAATGGATGAAATTGGCCGCGGTACATCTACCTATGATGGGCTTTCTTTAGCGTGGGCGTGTGCTGAAAACTTAGTTAATCGCATCAAAGCGATGACCTTATTTGCGACTCACTATTTTGAATTAACTACCTTACCGGAAAAACTGGAAGGTGCAGTCAATATTCACCTCGATGCAATTGAACACGGTGATACCATCGCCTTTATGCACAATGTGCAAGATGGCGCGGCGAGCAAGAGTTACGGTTTAGCTGTTGCATCACTGGCTGGCGTCCCAAAAGAAGTGATCAAACGCGCAAAACAAAAACTCAAAGAGCTGGAAGTTATCTCCAATAATGCCAATGGGAGTCATGTAGATAGCGCTCAACTGAGCTTCTTAGAGACAGTGGAAGAGGAGCCATCTCCAGTATTAGCCGCTTTAGAGGAAATCGACCCTGACAAGCTGACTCCACGCCAAGCTCTTGATTGGCTATATCGTTTAAAGGAAATGGATAAGTAGCATGGATGAGTATGCTGAATTATTAGCGCCGATTAAGCAATTTTTGCAGTGTGAAACCCCTGAGACGTGGATATATAAAGCCAGTCAACCTGAAAATTTGCCGACGATTTTGAAAGATCACCTGCTGTGTGAATTAAAAGCGGCGCAAAGTGCCATGTTTTTAATTCGCAAATATGCAGTGGATAAAGAAAGTGCGGCAATTTTATTAGAGTGGTTCAAACCCTATGAAGCCTTTGCGTATGACCGCATTGGTGATGTTCATACATTGAAAAATAAGAACCAAATTTCAAAACAGATCTTAGCGAAGAAGCAGTCGCCGTATAGCCAAGACTTGATTGATAAAATGGTGTTGTTAATCAAAGAAGAACTGCACCATTTTTACCAAGTACTAGAAATTATGCATCAACGGGACATTGCGTATGATGGGATCACCGCAGGTCGTTACGCAAAAGGGTTATTCAGCCATTTAGACCCTCATGACCCGAAAACCTTGGTGGATAAACTCATTATTGGGGCTTATATTGAAGCGCGCTCTTGTGAGCGGTTTGCCAAATTGGCGCCGCACTTGGATGAGCAACTTGCCAATTTTTATACCTCATTACTACGTTCAGAAGCACGCCATTATCAGGATTATCTGCAACTTGCTCAGTTGATTAGTAAAACAGATATTACTGAGCGTGTGCGTTTTTATGGGGAAGTTGAAGCGCAATTAATTTCAACACCAGATAATGATTTTAAATTCCATAGCGGCGTACCGATTAATTAATTCCACCGACTAAAAAGAAAAGCCCCTGTTATCAACGATAACAGGGGCTTTATGTTGTTTAACACGGCAGATTACATATTAAATAACGCTTCCAACGTTAAATCTTCACCTTGTAAAATATCTTTTAAACGTCTTAAACCTTCTACCTGAATTTGACGAACTCTTTCACGAGTGAGCCCAATTTCGCGCCCAACCTCTTCCAGAGTTTCCGCTTCATATCCCAACAAACCAAAACGACGCGCTAAGACTTCACGTTGCTTCGGATTGAGTTCATATAACCACTTAACGATATTTTCTTTTAAGTTGTTATCTTGGATAGTGTTTTCAGGCCCTGAATCATTATCATCCGATAATACTTCCAGCAGTGACTTCTCAGAATCCCCTGCGATAGGCGTATCAACCGATGTAATGCGCTCATTTAAGCGAAGCATTCGGCTGACATCTTCAACAGGTTTATCTAATTGCTCAGCTATCTCTTCAGGACTTGGCTCGTGATCGAGCTTTTGAGCAAGTTCACGGGCTGTACGAAGGTAAATATTGAGTTCTTTGACGATATGAATCGGTAGGCGGATTGTTCGGGTTTGATTCATGATGGCGCGTTCAATCGTTTGACGGATCCACCAAGTCGCATACGTTGAAAAACGAAATCCTTTTTCAGGATCAAACTTTTCAACTGCACGAATCAACCCGAGATTTCCTTCTTCGATCAGATCGAGTAAGGCAAGACCTCGGTTGTTATAACGGCGAGATATTTTTACCACTAAGCGAAGGTTGCTTTCTATCATACGCTGACGCGATGCCACATCCCCCCGAAGGGCTCTACGGGCATAGAAAACTTCTTCCTCTGCTGTGAGGAGTGGAGAGAATCCAATTTCACTGAGATAAATTTGGGTTGCATCCAAAACACGTTGACTCGCGCTTTGGAGTAATTCCGTGTCTTCATCCAGTTCTGAAACTAGATCCTCTTCTTTGAATTGACTCTCATCAAATGCTTCATCCATCGCATTTTCATCGAGGTCATTATACAACTCGTTAACTTTCAGCGAACTTTGGCTCATCAGTCACTCCGACCCAAGATAATGAGGACGGAATGTGACACTCCGCCCAGTTTATCGCTGCGGTAAGTAACGCAACGGGTTTACTGATTTTCCCTTATAACGAATTTCAAAATGTAAACGAACAGAACTTGTTCCTGTACTACCCATCGTGGCTATTTTTTGACCTTCAGCAACATCCTGTTGGTCACGCACAAGTAACGTATCGTTATGTGCGTAGGCACTTAAGTAGTCATCGTTATGTTTTATTATTATGAGATTTCCATATCCGCGCAGTGCATTACCAGCATATACGACTTTACCAGGCGCAGCTGCAATAACAGATTGACCGCGAGAACCAGCAATATCAACACCTTTGTTTCCGCCTTGTGCATCAGAGAAGCCTTCAATCATCTTCCCATCTGCTGGCCAACGCCATTTAATTGACGAATTGTTGGTGCTACTTCCGGTTGTTGCTGTTGCAGTCGTAGTAGTTGGGCTCGCTGTTGTCGTTGAAACCGTTGAGGCTGGTTTCTTGTTATTCGGCAACATCTTACCTGAATTTTGCCCACTACTATTTTCAGGATACCCATTAGTTGATTGAATATCAACCGGGCGCTGTTGACTATTTGATGCCAATTGTGTGCTCGAGTTCACATTTGTATTACCAATATTTATCACCTGACCTACATTCAGACTGTATGGTTCAGAAATATTGTTTTTCGATGCTAATTCACGGAAATCATTACCCGTTATATAGGCAATATAAAACAGAGTATCACCGCGCTGAACGGTGTAAGTGTTTCCGTTATAACTCCCTTTAGAAATGCGGCCGTAGTCTCGGTTATAAACAATACGTCCATCGCTGCTGGTTGAAACCGGTCTAGAGGCATTATTTCCCATCGAACTATTAGACGACAAATTAGGTCTGTCTGAAGGCATCGCCGTACTCATTCCAGTATTGGATGGAGGATTCGGCACCGTTCTTGGTGCAGATTGTTGGCTAGATGAACCTCCATCATTCACACTCGAAATCGGTGCTGCGGGATGATAAGGCGTTGAGCATCCTGCTAATAAAGCACCGCTAAATGAAAAGATAACCGCCCATCGAATTCTGTTTATTGGGCTAACAATTTTCATATTTCTTCTCCCGTGAAGAAAAATCTGAGCTGATACTAAAGGGTTAGAATGCAATTAATGCTTATTGAATATTAGTATCTTAAAATATTTCGCTTATTAAAGCAGAAATATAAAATAATGGACAAGTTAAATGTATCAAAAGTATAACAAATTGAGATTATCACTTAACAGTTTGAGTGAAATAGCCCATTAACTCAAAATAACTTAAAGGGCTATTAGCTCAAATCACCGGCAACAAGAGGGACAAAACGCACTTTTTCAATCACATTCGTGTGATAATCATTACCGCGACGGGTAATTAATTTCAGAGCCTGATCTTTGTCACCGACAGGGAGCACTAGGCGTCCTCCATCTTTTAACTGCTTAAGTAACAATGACGGAATTTCGCTAGGGGCGGCGGTGACAATTATCCCATCAAAAGGACCTTTTGATTGCCAGCCTTCCCAGCCATCACCGTGGCGAGTAGAAATATTATGTAAATCTAACAACTTAAAGCGACGTTTTGCCGTCCATTGCAAGCTTTTGACTCTTTCGACTGAATACACATGTTCACAAAGATGAGCCAAAACCGCAGTTTGATACCCAGAGCCCGTACCAATCTCCAACACATGGTCCGTCGGTTTGACCGCCAATAATGCGGTCATTTTTGCAACAATATACGGCTGTGAAATGGTCTGCCCATGACCAATGGGTAATGGGATATTTTCGTAGGCTTTATGAGAGAGCGCTTCGTCAACAAACCGTTCGCGAGGAACTAGCGCGAGCGCGTCTAATAGGCGCTCATCGTGAATTCCCTGTTGGCGCAACTGTGCCAGCAGTTCTTTCATGAGCCCAATTTTCATTTTGCCTTCACTCCTGACTTATCTAGCCACTCTTCTAATACTGACTGAGTTTTATAAGACGTTAAATCCACTTGTAACGGTGTTATTGAAACATAGCCATTTTGTACAGCTTCAAAATCCGTGCCCGGACCTGCATCACGAATTTCCCCGACTGGCCCTAACCAATACAGCATATTACCGCGAGGATCTTCCAGATTATAAACTTCAGATGCCGCATGACGGCTACCGCAGCGGGTGACTTTAATCCCTTTTAGCTCATCATAAGGAATATCTGGCACATTGATATTTAAGATATTGCCCGCTCGCAAAGGATTTTTTTGCAACATAGTGAGGATATCGCATGTCACCTTGGCCGCCGTTTCATAATGCACATCACCATCTAATGAAACCGCAATAGAAGGTAAACCTAAGTGACGCCCTTCTGTTGCCGCCGCAACGGTACCTGAATAAATCACATCGTCCCCAAGATTTGGGCCGCAGTTGATTCCAGACACCACAATATCAGGGCGAGGGCGCACGACTTTATTCACCCCGATATACACACAATCCGTCGGTGTACCTTCTTGAACAGCGAGGTCACCATTATTTAATGTTTGAATTTTTAATGGTCTATCCAACGTTAATGCGTTTGAAGCGCCACTACGGTTACGGTCGGGTGCAATCACCTGCACATGATAATGTTGACGTAATGCCGCCGCCAGCGTTTGTATTCCAGGCGCCGTTACCCCATCATCGTTACTCAATAATATATTCAGCATCCACACAATCCTGATTAATAATTTCGCGTACAACACTCGTGGCAAAACTGCCTGAATTCAGGAAGAAGCACAGCTTTACGGTTGACGAATCTAACCACTGCCATTGCAGATTTTGCGGCTTAACCAGTACAGCTCGTCTCGCTGGAGAAACTCGCTCACTTTTCATTAGTGCCATAAATGGCTGATAATCTTGTAAACAGTGAGTCTCGAAAGCAAGGGCATCATCTTGGGTGCCTAAATCGCCATCTCCGGGAAGCGGCGCTGTCACACTTAGCTCAGTAGATTGTAAACGCGCTTGCAGAGAATCTAACTCTTCTAGCGTCGCCACAAACCAGCTACCACGTCCAGTTAATTGCAGTGCATCTCCCAACATAGCGTGTTGCTGTGTATGATTTGCAATTCGCGCACTGGCGATATCATTAAACATAGCACTCCGCGCAGCAGAGAGATAAAAACTGCGTTTATTTCGTTCACGTACTGTAATTTCTTGATTTGCCCAGCGGCGAGCTTGAACCAAATTTTGCCCATCCCGGCCAAAACGTTGTTCACCAAAATAGTTTGGAACACCTAAATCAGCCACTTTTTGTAAGCGTTGTTCTACATCATCGGTGTCCGTAATATCCCGCAATGTCACTTCGAATTGATTCCCTTTTAGAGAGCCAATTCGTAATTTGCGTTTCTGGCGAGTGACCGCTAATACACGGCACCCTTCAAGCTGCCAAGCCGAAAAATCGGGCGTATCTTTACCCGGCATTTGCAGACAAAACCACTGCTCCGTCACCGCATGTCTATCTTTCAATCCCGCGTAACTGACGGCTCTAGCGGAGACCTTAGCAAACTTTGCTAGCTGTTCTGCGACATATAAAGTATTACAGCCTGTTTTTTCGACGCGAACCATAACGTGCTCGCCTTCGCCATCAAGCTCAAAACCTAAGTCTTCTTTCACCACGAAATCTTCAGGAATACTTTTTAATGTCCCTGAAGAGAGGGGTTTACCATGCAGGTACTGAACATTCATAACTTTCATTACTATTATCTTTGATAAGTAAAACTACAGCGGCGCAAGCAATCCCTTCTTTACGGCCCACAAAGCCCAATTGTTCTGTGGTGGTTGCTTTCACATTGACGTCGTCCATGTGGCATTCGAGATCTTCAGCAATATTCACACGCATTTGTGGAATATGTGGCAACATTTTTGGTGCTTGCGCCATGATAGTCACGTCGATATTACCAATTAAATAACCTTTTTTACGGACTTGGCAAAAGGCTTCTCTGAGTAATACTCGGCTATCTGCGCCTTTATAAGCAGGGTCAGTATCTGGGAATAACTTTCCGATATCCCCAAGTGCCGCAGCACCTAAAATGGCATCTGTCAGCGCGTGTAAGACCACATCACCATCCGAATGTGCGATAAGACCTTGTTCGTAAGGAATGCGAACGCCACCAATAACGATAGGACCTTCACCACCAAACTTATGCACATCAAAACCGTGTCCGATTCTCATTTTTTTTCCTTATGATTTCATTCTTGAAAGATAAAATTCCGCCAGTGCCAAGTCCTCTGGTCGCGTCACCTTAAGGTTATCAGCTCGTCCCGATACTAATATCGGTTGATAGCCACAATGCTCAAGTGCGGAAGCCTCATCCGTGATCACTGCATTTTCTTTCAATGCTTTATCTAAACAGT
This sequence comes from Providencia alcalifaciens, assembly GCF_020271745.1. Classification (NCBI taxonomy): domain Bacteria; kingdom Pseudomonadati; phylum Pseudomonadota; class Gammaproteobacteria; order Enterobacterales; family Morganellaceae; genus Providencia; species Providencia alcalifaciens. The sequence goes on from NZ_CP084296.1 coordinate 460,665, forward strand.
CGCGTAGTAATACTAATGGGAAAAACTGCGGTGTTAAGGCATGCCAGAGCGCTTCTCGCTCAACGGTATGGGAAATACTTTGCGTTCCCTCTGCGCCCCGCTTCATCGTATCCCGAACCGGAGCCGCCAGTATGCCCCCACAACAATCATTCTGAGTGGCTAACTGAACGATGGCATTTAAATCATCTAAATGCAGACACGGACGTGCCGCATCATGTACCAATACCCAGGCATCATCATATTCAGGTTGCTGTACCAGATAGTTTAATCCTGATAATACTGAATCTGCACGCGCTTTCCCCCCGGTAACCGTGACGATACGAGGGTCTTTGGCAATATCGAGGTGATGGAAATAATCATCTTCAGCACTTAATGCAACCACGATTTTTTGTACGTCTCCACTACGCAATAAGGCGTCAATGGTGTGTTCAATAATGGTTTTCCCTGCGACCGACAAATATTGTTTTGGGCAATCTGCATTCATACGACTGCCCACTCCCGCTGCGGGGATCAGAGCAACAATCGGTGCTGCACTGGATGTTCTTGGATTTATCATGATTCGAATCTTACATCAGAAATTATCAGGCTCTTGGGTGTGGACTACCCTACACGATGATTATTGAGATGACGGTGGATTATTACGCTCTTTGACCATTCGATAGAATGATTCCCCAGGCTTTAACATACCTAGCTCGCTACGTGCGCGTTCTTCAATTGCATCCTGACCATCATTCAAGTCATTGATTTCTGCAAATAGCTGCTCATTACGCTGTTTTAAACGCGCATTCACAATTTCCTGCGCAGCAACATCATCCTTAACTTTGACATAGTCATGGATGCCATTTTTGCCTAACCATAAGGAATATTGTAACCAAGCTAATATCGCAATTAATAGTAGCGTTAATTTACCCATCTTGCCCCCTGAAATGATTTGCTAATCATCCCATAACTAAGCGCATGACGCTACTGCGATGCAAATATTGTCTAAAAAAGTCAGAATTGTTCGCGCTAGAAGAGATTAAATATCACCCAATTCCCTATAAATGTAGAAAAGGATGATATTTAAGTAAAAATCAATTTGCTATAGAAATAACATTTCGCTGTTGCAGCAGTTGAATCACCTGCGCTAAAGAATCATGGATAGGGCGCAGCCCATCAAGGTGCAGTTCTGGATTTTGTGGCGATTGATAAGGCGAGTCAATCCCCGTGAAATGGGATATTTTTCCTGCTCTCGCTTGCTGATATAACCCTTTGGGATCTCGCTTTTCACAGACCTCAATGGGTGTATCCACATACAGCTCATAAAACTGGTCGGGTTCAAACAGTTCGCGAACTCGCTGTCTATCTTCCTGATAGGGAGAAATAAACGCCGTCGCCACAATCAGCCCCGCATCCACCATTAACTTGGCAACTTCGCCAATCCGTCGAATATTCTCCTGCCGCTCTGCATCACTAAACCCAAGGTCTCGACACAATCCATGGCGAACATTATCTCCATCAAGAAGATAAGTTTTGATCCCTAAGCTCGCCAACTGTGTCTCTATCGCCCCTGCCAAAGTGGACTTTCCCGACCCAGATAACCCTGTAAACCACAGCACCGCGCCTTTGTGACCATTGCGCTGCTCTCGCCATTGCCGAGTCACATTATGGGAATGCCAAACAATATTTTCAGGTGGCTTGTTTTCCAGTGTATCCATGACGTTATTTCCCACCTAACACATCACGGGTACCCCAATGCGGGAAGTGGCGGCGGATCAGTTGGTTAAGTTCAATTTCAAATTGGCTAAATTCACCACGGTGTACCGTTTCTTCTGGCTGCGCTTCTCGAACTAGCCCTGCTCCCACCGTCACGTTTGTTAGCCTATCAATCAAAATCATCCCACCGGTATCCCCATTATTTTGGTAATTTTCCAGTAGTAGCGGCTCATCGAAAGAAAACGCCACCAAACCAATGCCGTTCAATGGCAGCTCCGTGGCCACTTTCTGCGTTAAATTATTCACATCCACTTGATATTGAATATTTTCAACTTTGCCTCGGCTGCGTTTTCCCGCCACTTTAATATCCACTTGTTGACCTTGCACCAAAGGCTGCTCAGACATCCAAACCACGTCAACTAACGCGTGCTGACTTGCAAGTAATTCTTCGCTTTCAGCGACAATCAAATCACCGCGACTGATATCAATTTCATCGTTCAGCACTAGCGTGATAGCTTCTCCTGCAATGGCTGCTGGCGGGTTACCGGAAAATGTCACAATCTCTTTGATGGTCGAAACACTGCCAGAAGGCAGCACTTTCACGCGTTGCCCCACCTGTACAACCCCCGATGACACCGTGCCACTGTAGCCACGAAAATCTAAATTTGGGCGGTTCACATATTGCACAGGAAAGCGCAGTGGCTGGTTAGCGGCCGTTTGAGTGACTTGCACCGTTTCTAGCAGCGACAATAATGTTTCCCCTTGATACCACGGCAAATTACCGCTTGGTGATACGATATTATCCCCATCCAGTGCAGATATCGGCACAAACCAGACGTTTAAATCCACCGGAAGTTGCTGCGCAAATTGCAGGTAATCTTGCTGGATTTTATCAAACACGGACTGACTATAATCCACCAGATCCATCTTATTCACCGCGACGATCAAATGGCGGATCCCCAATAACGTACTAATAAAACTGTGGCGTCGCGTTTGCTCTTGAATGCCTTTTCGAGCATCGATCAGCAGAATAGAGAGTGAGCACGTTGATGCGCCGGTCGCCATATTGCGGGTGTATTGTTCATGTCCGGGGGTATCTGCGATGATAAACTTGCGTTTTTCTGTCGAAAAATAACGATATGCCACATCGATGGTGATCCCCTGCTCGCGTTCGGCAGCTAATCCATCCACCAGCAGCGCCAGATCTAATTTCTCACCTTGCGTGCCAATCCGCTTACTGTCGCTCTGTAAAACTGACAATTGATCTTGGTAGATTTGTTGCGTGTCATGCAGCAAGCGCCCAATCAAGGTACTTTTTCCATCATCCACGTTGCCGCAGGTAAGAAATCGCAATAAACCCTTATGTTGCTGAGCCTGTAAGTAAGCTTCCACGCCGCCTTGCTGTTGAATTTGATGCGCCATTGCATCGTTGTACGCTAATTCAGCCATGATGTTGCTCTCCTCACCGATTGATTAAAAATAGCCTTGGCGCTTTTTCAGCTCCATAGAGGCGGATTGGTCACTATCAATCAAACGCCCTTGGCGTTCACTGGTGGTGGATAGCAACATCTCTTCGATAATTTCAGGCAGAGTGCTAGCATTTGACGGCACGGCTCCCGTCAATGGCCAGCAGCCTAATGTCCGAAAACGCACTTTTTGCTTGGTAATGACCTCTCCCGCTTTTAGCTCGATGCGCCGATCATCCACCATGATTAAGGTACCATCGCGCTCAATTACAGGGCGTTCATCCGCAAAATAGAGTGGGACAATGTCGATGTTTTCCAAGTAGATATATTGCCAAATATCCAGTTCAGTCCAATTGGATAATGGGAAAACGCGGATGCTTTCCCCTTTATTGATTTGTCCGTTGTAATTGTGCCAAAGCTCCGGTCGTTGGTTTTTCGGATCCCAACGGTGCGAGCGGTCACGGAATGAATAAATTCGTTCTTTTGCCCGTGATTTTTCTTCATCACGCCTAGCGCCACCGAATGCAGCATCAAAGCCATATTTATCTAACGCCTGCTTTAAGCCCTCGGTTTTCATGATGTCCGTATGCTTAGCACTACCATGAATAAATGGGTTGATGCCGAGACGCTCCCCTTCTGGATTTCGGTGGATCAATAATTCAAAACCGTATTTTTTCGCCGTCTCATCACGAAACTGGTACATTTCACGAAATTTCCATCCGGTATCCACATGCAGCAAAGGGAAAGGGATCGTGCCCGGATAAAACGCTTTTCGAGCCAAATGCAGCATCACGGATGAGTCTTTACCAATGGAATAGAGCATCACGGGATTCGCAAATTCCGCCGCCACTTCACGAATAATATGAATACTTTCCGCTTCTAATTGCTGTAAGTGGGTTAATTTTTTTTCGTTCACGATTTACTCCTCGATTAAGCCAATTCCAGCACGGCTGAGCGCCATTGGATGGTTTCGGGTTGCTGACCAAACCACGCCAGCTGTTGATGTAATGCCGCCACTTCGCCAATGACGATTAATGCAGGCGCTGGCGCTTGCTGAGCCAATGACTCCAATTCATGCAACGCCCCCACGATCACTTTTTGATTTTGCCGAGTCCCACAGCCAATCACCGCAACGGGGGTATCTTGATGACGCCCATATTGAATAAGCTGCTGACAAATGTTAGCTGCTGTCACGGTACCCATGTAGATAGCCAGTGTTTGGTGACCGCGTGCTAGTGCTTGCCAATCCAGCTCAGCGCCATTTTGACGGCAATGACCGGTAATAAAAGTAATACTCTGCGCGTGTTCCCTGTGAGTCAGCGGGATCCCTGCATAAGCCGCCGCACCAATAGCAGCAGTGATACCGGGTACAACTTGAAAAGGAATATTGGCCTCGGCAGCAACCTGCAACTCTTCACCGCCACGCCCAAAAATAAACGGATCCCCACCTTTTAAGCGCACTACCTTTTTGCCTTGCTGAGCATAGTTGACGATCAACTGATTGGTTTCCTCTTGGGAAACACTGTGGTTGCCCGCCCGTTTCCCCACACAGACTTTGTCTGCATCACGGCGAACAAGGTCAAGGATTTCCGTGCTCACCAAATGGTCATACAACACCACATCCGCATTTTGCAGTACTCTCAGCCCTTTAAGTGTTAATAGCCCCGCATCACCCGGCCCCGCCCCCACTAAAGTCAGCTCCCCTTGGTTATCCGGCTTCGTTAGCTGTTGCTCCAGCTGCTTTTCGGCATCATCCAGTTGTCCACTTTCCACTAAAGAGGCAAAGCGCCCGCTAAAACTCAATTCCCAAAAACGTTTACGCTCACTGAGCTTGGTCAAATTCTGTTTTACGCGCTCACGCCAACGCCCTGCAATCTCCGCCATTTTACCCAGCGATGTCGGCAACAATGTTTCCAGTTTTTCCCGTAATAATTTGGCTAAGACAGGTGCGGTTCCACCCGATGAAATCGCCACCATAATGGGAGAACGGTCGATAATCGAGGGAACAATAAAGGAACATAAGGGCTGGTCATCCACCACATTGACAAAAATATGGCGCTGCTGCGCATCATGAAAAACTTTCTCATTGAGCGCTTGGTCATCCGTGGCAGCAATCACCAAGTAAGCATCATCAAGGTGATAAGCTTGATAAGGCTGCTGCACCCAATGCAATTGTTTTTGTTGATATGCCAACTGCAAGCTTTCGCAAAGCTCAGGGGAAATCACCACCAGCGAGGCATGAGCTTTCAATAATAATTCGGCTTTACGAGCCGCGACGACACCGCCGCCAATCAAGACCACTTGTCTTTCTCGCACACTCACAAATAAGGGTAGGTAATCCATAAATCGCTTCCATCCAGCATTTTAATTATAAGAGCAATGAAATTGACTATATGGCGTGAATTGATCACTTTGAAATGACAAAAAAGCATGAATAGGAACAGAAAGGCATAAGCTAAATGAAGTGAGGGAAACCCAGTAAATTAAGCCTATCTCCCGCAATTTGACATAAATAAAAAATAAAGGGATACCCTTATTTTAAATAAAGGCATCCCTTTGTTATTACACAAATAAATTAGTTTTTTACTTATTAGTAATGCAAGTAATTAATTATTTAAACCAAGTCTTTAATTTTCTTAAAACACATTAATTTTCATGCAACCCGCATTCACGTTTTAAGCCAAAGAAACGCGTCTGTTCTTCACTCATACCGGGTTCCCACGGACGGCTGGTATGAGTATCTCCCACCGATAAATACCCTTTTTCCCATAATGGATGGTAGGGTAAATTATGTTTGGTCAGATACTGATAAACCTCTTTATTATTCCAATCAATCACTGGCAGAATTTTAAAAATCCCGCGCCCAATACTTAATACAGGTAACGCCGCTCGGCTCGCCGATTGTTCTCGTCTTAATCCTGAAAACCAACTTTGCGCCTGCAATTCATGCAGCGCCCGCGTCATAGGCTCCACTTTGTTCAATTGGTTATAACGCTCAATTCCCTCAACCCCTTGAGTCCACAACTGCCCATGAATGGCCTCTTGCCATGCAGGGCTGGTCGCCGCTCGGTACACTTTTACGTTTAAATTTAACCGTTCCGTTAACTGTTCAATAAACTGATAGGTTTCGGGAAACAGATAGCCAGTATCCGTTAAAATGACCGGAATATTGGGCACCACTTGCGTGACTAAGTGCAGCGCCAAAGCACCTTGGATACCAAAGCTTGATGACAACACAAATTCAGCAGGAAGATGTTCAACCGCCCATTCAATGCGGGCTAGCGCGGTCATCTCTTCAAGTTTCGCGTTGAACTCCGCCAAATAAGCGACTTGGGCTTGTTTATCTAACGCCTGAACTTGCGTTAATTGAAGTCGGCTCATACCGCCTCCTTAACCTCGTAAAAATCGATAGCAGAATTGAGTACTGGCTTCACGACATTAGCGCGGATCAGGTAATCACCGAAACCTTCATTCGGCTGACGCTCTGTTGCCCAGCGACCAATCAGCTCATCAAGGATGGTTAAAATTTCTGCGCTGCTGATATTTTCCTTATACATCCGCGGAATACGCGTACCGATGCGGTTCCCGCCTAAATGTAGGTTATAACGGTCGAGGGCTTTACCCACCAGCCCCACTTCTGCCAGCATCGCGCGACCACAACCATTTGGGCAGCCCGTAACGCGTAAAACAATATGTTCATCCGCCACGTGATGCGCCGCCATGATGTTTTCAACTTGCGTGACAAACTCCGGCAAAAAGCGCTCAGCTTCCGCCATCGCCAGCGGACAGGTTGGGAAAGAGACACAGGCCATCGAGTTTTCACGCTGGCGCGTCACTTCACCGCTCATCAAACCGTGCTCAATGGCAATTTTCTCGATTGTCGCTTTATCTTCTTCCGCAATCCCCGCCACAATTAAGTTCTGATTGGCCGTTAGGCGAAAATCCCCTTTATGAACTTTAGCGATTTCGGCAACGCCGGTTTTTAACGGTTTATCCGCTAAGTCGATTAAGCGCCCATTCTCCACAAACAAGGTTAAATGCCAGCGGTTATCAATCCCCTTAAGCCAGCCAATTTGGTCGCCGCGCTCCGTAAATTGGTAAGGGCGAATAGCATCAAACTGCACACCAGCACGTTTTTCCACTTCCGCCTTAAACACCTCAATCCCAACGCGCTCAAGGGTGTATTTGGTTTTAGCATTTTTACGATCAGTTCGGTTTCCCCAATCGCGCTGCGTTGTGACTATCGCTTCCGCAATTGCCAAGGTTTTATCTAAAGGAATAAAACCAAATTCACTGGCAAGACGTGGGAACGTGTTGGTATCGCCGTGGGTCATCGCTAAACCGCCGCCCACCAGCACGTTGAAACCGATCAATTGCCCTTTTTCAGCAATCGCCACAAAGTTCATATCATTGGCATGGAGATCCACATCATTCAATGGCGGGATCACCACCGTGGTTTTAAATTTCCGAGGGAGATAGGTTTGCCCTAAAATCGGCTCTTCATCGGTGGTCACAATCTTTTCTTTATCCAACCAAATCTCAGCATACGCACTGGTACGCGGGAGCAAATGCTCAGAGATTTTTTTCGCCCATTCATAGGCTTGCTGATGCAGTTCGGACTGCACTGGGTTAGACGTACACAGTACGTTACGGTTTACGTCATTGGCGGTAGCTAACGCATCCAGCCCCACATGACTGAGCATTTGGTGCGCGGGTTTCACATCCCCTTTGAGAATACCGTGAAACTGGAATGTTTGACGGTTAGTAATACGAATGCTGCCGTATAACGTGTGCTCAGAGGCAAATTTATCAATATCAAGCCACTGTTTCGGGGTAATAATGCCCCCCGGTAAGCGACAACGCAGCATCATGGCATGACGCGGTTCTAGCTTCTGCTCAGCTCGCTCTGCGCGAATGTCTCTATCATCTTGTTGATACATGCCGTGAAACCGAATCAGCAAGAAGTTGTCTCCGTCAAAACCGCCCGTTAAGCCGTTTTTGAGATCGTCTTTGATAGTGCCTCGTAAATAGTTACTTTGCTGCTTCATCCGCTCGCTGTCAGCGAGCTTTCCTTCAACCACTAAGGCTGGCTGAGGTGCAGCTTTTTGATGTTCATTGCTCATTAATAAACGTCCCTCTGATAACGGCGCATCACACGCAGCTCACTTAAAAAGTCATCCGCTTGCTCTTCATCCATGTGCCCGTGCTCGCTGATGACATCCAATAATGCTTGTTCCACGTCTTTCGCCATGCGGTTTGCATCCCCACACACATAAATATGTGCGCCTTGCTGGATCCAGTCCCACACTTCGCTACCTTGTTCGCGCAATTTGTCTTGCACATACACTTTCTCAGCCTGATCCCGTGACCACGCTAATGAAACATGGGTCAGCAAACCGTCTTTGACATAACGCTGCCATTCCACTTGATATAAGAAATCGTCAACAAAGTGCGGATTACCGAAAAACAGCCAGTTTTTACCTTCGCTACCGTCGTTATCTCGTTGCTGTAAGAAAGCGCGAAATGGAGCAATACCCGTTCCCGGACCAATCATAATTACGGGAGTATTTGAGTCTGCGGGTAGGCGGAAATTATCATTATGTTCAATAAACACCCGCAGTTCGTCGCCTTCATTGAGACGATCCGCTAAAAAGCCAGAAGCGCCCCCTGTTCTTGGACGTCCATCAATGTCATAGCGTACAACACCAACGGTGGCATGGACTTCATCAGTCGCTTCTGCCTGTGAAGAAGAAATGGAATACAAGCGCGGTGTTAATGGGCGCAGTAAATCCACAAATTCTTGCGCACTTGGTTGAGCTGCCGCTTGGCGTACCATATCGACGATCGGCGTGGTTTGCGCATACTGCATAATGGCTGGCTTATCGCTGATCAAGCCTAATAAGCTATCGTCTTTGGATAACTGAGCGTATTTTTCGACGATCAAATGGGTATTTTGGGTCAACTCCAGTTGGTAAGTTAATGCATCACGCAGCGAATGGCGCTGTTGACCAATAAATACGTCCTCATCCCCCTGTAGCCATAGCAGGCTAATCAGCTCATCCACTAATGCAGGGTCATTATCAAACCACACACCAAGAGCATCTCCTGGCTGATAGCGTAAGCCTGAATTCCCCAAGTCAATCTCAATATGGCGTACATCTTTGTCGGAACCGCGGCCAGTTATCTTTTGATTACTCAACAACGAGGCAGTTAATGGTGCTGTTTTAGTGTATGGGGAAGAATCGAGCTGATTCACACTGCCAGATTGAGTATTGATGAGCTGGCTATCTGATTGAGCAGGCACTCGCGCTTTTAAAATTTGCGTCAGCGAGCTTACCCACTCGTCCGCCAATGCTTGATATTCAACATCCGCATCAACCCGAGGAAGCAACGCACTCGCCCCGAGTTTCGCAAACTGGCTATCAAAATCTTTTCCTGCTTGGCAAAAATGCTCATAAGAAGAATCGCCAAGTGCAAAAACCGCATAATGAGCGCTTGAGAGATCAGGAGCTTTCTTTGAATTCAAATATTTATGTAATGCAACGGCCTCTTCGGCTGGCTCCCCTTCACCTTGGGTGGATGCCACGACGATCACCACTTTTTCTTGATTGATCTGCTTAAACTTATAATCGCCAGCATTGACTAAATTGGCACTGATTTTCTCACTCAGTAGCTTTTCTCGAAGCTGCTCAGCTAAACGGCGGGCATTGCCCGTTTGGGATGCAGAAATAATGGTCACCGTTTCTTGAGGGGCATTGCTTGCAATCACAGGCTCGCTCAGCGTACCGTTTTGATTCACTATCCCCCACAAATAGCCAGATAACCAAGCAAGTTGGTGAGATGAATAATCCCCCACCACGGTTTGTAAGCGCCCTAATTGCTCCGTCGAAATCGGTAATGCTGATAATGGAGGTTGCTTGTTTTGCATTATTTTGTCACTCCAACGTGATCCATCATTGAATAATCAATAAAACGTTATTTATGCCATTCTCTATCCCAAATGAAGATAAAGGTTATAACAGCCATAACTAGGAAGATAAGAAACTATAGCCATAACTAATAGCTAAAAATCCTAAAGAAAATATTCGATGATGAATATCGAATAAAAAGATTAGACAGGAATCAATAAATAACGACATTTTTAGTGAAAATAACAGTAGAATACGCTGCTAAACATTAGTAAGGAGAAATTTATGAGCACAACTATCTACAAAGATTTTCACTTTGAAGCCGCCCACCGCCTTCCACATGTACCCGAGGGGCATAAATGTGGTCGCCTGCATGGGCACTCTTTCATGGTACGCTTAGAAATCACGGGGGAAATTGATGCGCATACGGGATGGATCATGGATTTTGCTGATGTAAAAAGCGCCTTTAAACCTATCTATGAGCGTCTAGATCATCACTATTTAAATGAGATTGAAGGGTTAGAAAACCCGACGAGTGAAGTACTTGCCCGCTGGATTTGGGGCACTGTTGCAAAGTTTAAGTAGCCGGTATGCTAAATTAACTATTTCATTACTGAGGTCCGTTTGGTGAATGCATTTAAAGGTCGTCATTTCACTGGTATTATCATTCTTTGGGCTGTACGTTGGTACTGCAAATACGGTATCAGTTACCGAGAACTTCAGGAAATGTTGGCTGAGCGCGGTGTAAATGTAGATCACACGACAATCTATCGCTGGGTTCAACGTTATGCACCAGAAATAGAAAAGCGGTTACGTTGGTATTGGTGTAATCCCTCCGACCTCAACAATTGGCATTTAGACGAAACTTATATCAAAGTGAATGGGAAATGGACGTACCTTTACCGAGCTGTCGATAGTCGAGGGTACACCATTGAATTTTATCTCTCGCCTCGTCGTAATACCAAGGCAGCTTATCGATTTTTAAGAAAAATATTCAATCGCGTTAAAAAATGGCAAATCCCCAGGGTTATCAATACAGATAAAGCCGCACCTTATGGCCGAGCGCTTAACCTTCTCAAAGAAGAAGGAAAATGCCCTACACATGTAGAACATCGACAAATCAAATTTCACAATAATGTCATTGAATGTGATCATGGAAAATTGAAGCGCGTGATAAATCCCACCTTAGGGTTTAAATCAATTAAAACAGCACATGCGACCATTAAAGGAATTGAGGTGATGCGTGCGCTTCGCAAAGGTCAAGCAGAACATTTTTACTATGGCCAACCGTTAGGAGAAGTGCGCCTCGTGAATAGAGTATTCGGACTTTAATCCACTTTGAGCGGAAAAGCTCAGCTTCACGATTCTATTTGCAACAGTGCCGGATTTGGCAACAAACCAAGCCACTATTACCACTCTTAAGCGCCATTACGGTTAAAGAAACCTGCAATGCAGGCTGTGTGTATCGCGAAGAAGCCTAAGCGATGGTATTAACGAGCTGTAGGATGGCTGAGCTGTAAGTTATCACCTACAGCTCAAGGCATAATGATTACTGAATATTCAGATATTTATGGGTTTGAATGGATAGCCGCCAGTTGCGTTGAATGCAGGTATCAATACATAACTTAGTCGCTGATACTTTTTGACTAATAGGCTGAAGCGCCACAATCGGTGGCTCACCCTGAGTTCGCAAAGATAATAGCTGATCAAGGGCTTCAATATCCTTTTCACGCGCTACAGGATGCTTGATTTCATTGGCACGATTAATCGCTTGTTCGAGCACTTGCAATCCCCCTTTCATACCTACTTTTGGCGAGACTGTGACCCAAGTATTTTCAGTGCAGATGATTGGGTAAGTGCCGCTGGTTTCAATCTGGCATTGAAACCCACTCGCTTCAAGGGATTGCGTTAAGGTTGTTAAATCATAAATGCACGGCTCTCCACCCGTTATCACAATGTGTTTTGCGGTATAGCCGTTTTGGTGCATTAATTGGATTAAGCTTTCGGCATCGGACATTGCCCATAAATCACTGTCTTGTGTTTTTAATGCAATATCACCCAATGTAGATTCCTTCGCGGGCTCTTTGTCCCAGGTCTGTTTGGTATCACACCAACTACAGCCAACTGGACAGCCTTGCAAACGAATAAAAACAGCAGGAACGCCGGTAAAAACACCTTCCCCCTGTAAAGTTTGGAAGATTTCATTAATTGGGTATTTCATATTGCTCCTAGAAGATTCCATTTGGCGCATATTATATTGCAGATATCTATCTCGCGGGCAATGCACTTTGTGATAATGTAGTCACCCAGCGTTCAGGAAAGTACGTCAACTCAATCAACGAAACCGAAACAATATTCGGTACAATATTTCGAAATAAAGTCAATGACAGGAAAAGACATGCAAAGTAGTGAACAAAATCAACTCAGAAAGGGGCTGAGTGTCCGGCACATTCGCTTTATGGCCTTAGGGTCCGCGATTGGTACAGGGCTATTCTACGGTTCTGCGTCTGCAATTCAGGCTGCAGGTCCCGCGGTGTTACTTGCCTACATGTTAGGTGGCGCCGCCGTATTTATGGTGATGCGCGCCCTTGGTGAAATGGCGGTCCATCATCCAGTCCCAGGTTCATTCTCTCACTACGCAAGCCATTATATGGGTCCTTTAGCTGGTTTTTTAACCGGCTGGAACTACGTGTTTGAAATGCTGGTGGTCTGTTTAGCCGATATTACTGCCTTCGGGATGTACATGGGCTTCTGGTTCCCTCATGTCGACCAATGGGTGTGGGTATTGAGTATCGTGCTATTTATTAGCGCGCTCAATCTTTGCCACGTTAAGATTTTTGGTGAGATGGAATTCTGGCTATCGATTATTAAAGTCAGCGCCATTATTGCCATGATTGTCGGCGGCGCCTTCTTGATGATTTACGGTTTTGGTCAAGAAACTAACCATGAAGTGGGTATCCAAAACTTGTGGGAGCATGGCGGCTTTATGCCAAACGGCATTGAAGGGGTGATTGCCTCTCTCGCAATCGTCATGTTTGCTTTTGGCGGTATTGAAGTGATTGGTATCACGGCAAGTGAAGCACAAGATCCTGAAAAAACCATACCAAAAGCTATCAATGCCGTACCTATCCGTATTCTATTATTCTATGGTTTAACGCTGTTTATTCTGATGTGTATCTATCCATGGAACCAAGTTGGTCAAAACGGCAGCCCGTTTGTCCAAATCTTCGATAGCTTAGGCATTCAATCTGCAGCAAATATCCTGAATATCGTGGTGATCACAGCAGCAATTTCCGCTATCAACAGTGATATTTTTGGTGCTGGTCGCATGATGTATGGTATGGCTCAAGATGGGCAAGCGCCTAAGGTCTTTACCAAATTGACCAAAAGCGGTGTGCCATGGGTGACAGTGCTGGTCATGTCTGTTGTGATGTTATTAGGGGTTTACCTTAACTACCTATTACCAGAAAAAATCTTCGTGATCATTGCGTCAATTGCGACCTTCGCGACGGTGTGGGTCTGGTTAATGATCTTACTGTCTCAAGTGGCAATGCGCCGTAAGATGAGCCAAGAAGAAGTCAAAAAACTGAAATTCCCAGTGCCGTTCTGGCCTGTTGGCCCTGCAATCACCATTGCATTTATGGTGTTTGTTATCGCCCTATTAGGCTTCTTTAAAGATACACAAGTGGCCCTAATCGTAGGCTTTGTGTGGGTAGCTTTACTCAGTATCACCTTCTTTGCCATGCGTTATTACCAGAAACGCTGATCCCTTTTCATTAAGAGGTCAATAAAACAGCCCTACATCGAGCAGATCTAGGGCTGTTTTTTAATGATTTTCGATTTTATGGAACCGTTAGTTCTGTTACATCACGCTGACGCAAGCGCCTGTTCAATATCTGCAATTAACTCATCAACATTTTCTAAACCAATAGATAATCGAATCAGCCCATCACTAATGCCGTATTGCAGCCTTTCTTCCGGTGTATAGGTCGAATGAGTCATACTAGCAGGATGCTGCGCCAGCGACTCGCAATCCCCCAGACTCACCGCTCTAGAGAATAGCGCTAAATGGTTTAAGAACTGCTTACCCGCTTCAAGTCCCCCTTTTAGCTCGAATGCAATCATACCTCCGGCTAATTTCATCTGTTTTTGGGCTAACTGATATTGCCCAAAGCTGGGTAAACCCGGGTACATAATAGTAGTTACTTTTGGGTTCGCTTCTAAATATTCAGCAATTTTCTGTGTACTCTGGACTATTCTATCCATACGAACAGACAAGGTTTTTATCCCTCGAATAATCAGGTTAGCGTCATGAGGAGATAAACATGCTCCCGTCATATCTTTCAAACCAACTAATCGGATTAGTTTTGCGCACTCTGCTGTTGTAACTACCGCTCCTCCCATGGCATCTCCATGACCATTCATGTACTTGGTCAAAGAGTGCAGCACAATATCCGCCCCCAGTGTCAGAGGTTTTTGAATATACGGCGTGCAGTAGGTATTATCGACTGCCACTAAGATATTATGTCGATGAGCAATGTCACTCACCGCAGCAATGTCCACCAAACGCATGTTCGGGTTAGCGGGTGACTCAAAAAATATCATGCGCGTTTTTTCCGTAATGGCTTGTGCGACATTCTCTGGGTCACTCATATCAATGTGCTTAACTTTCACACCAAATCGAGCCAATCCATGATGAAAAAAGGCATAAGTACAGCCATATACGGTTAAGTCGACTAACAGTTCATCACCCGGATTTAATAGTGTCCAAAATGTTGACGTGATTGCCCCCATACCAGACGAGAAGGCAATTGCAGCCTCCCCTTCTTCAAGAGAGGCAATTCTATTTTCCAATAGACTTAATGTTGGATTATTAATTCGGGTATAAATATAGCCATCTTTTTCATCACTAAAACAGGCTGCTCCCTCTTCGACACTTTGAAATACATAAGTCGATGTTTGATAAATTGGCGGTGCCAATGAACCTAAATGATCCTGTGCATGATAGTGACTATGAATTGCCCGTGTTTCGAAAGAACGTTTTATATCTAAACTCATACCACCTCCGAAAAATTACCCTCCTTGGGATTGAGATAATCGAGAACCGATAATTTGCATTGTTTCGTGGTCGGTTGGTAACCAACCTTCACCATTATTATGTTCACTTAATTCGGTATTTACGACCGCCTCTACCGCAG
This sequence comes from Providencia alcalifaciens, assembly GCF_020271745.1. NCBI lineage: Bacteria > Pseudomonadati > Pseudomonadota > Gammaproteobacteria > Enterobacterales > Morganellaceae > Providencia > Providencia alcalifaciens. Next base: position 475,932 of record NZ_CP084296.1, read on the forward strand.
TAATAAGTGGTGTACTAATTAATAAATCGAAAGGCTACTTATCCCTTTCTTTGGAATAAACCAATTTCTTATCTGGGTCGACTTTATTTAAAGTAAATCTTTGTTGGGTTTTAATATTTCGGGTAACAAATACCTCAGGAATATCCTCACAAACAGATTGTGCATGAATAAAAAATTATGCAGTAATTGTGCAACTGCTCGATAGATATAAACAATTTCAATATTATATCTAACCCGACGTTTACGTAACAACTTATCAATCATGAGTATTATTTCCATCGGTGCTATATCACATTGATGGGGAACATGTCATGCTTCAGGAAATGAAACAGTAATAAAAATACAACCTTTTTCAATCTTAGCTAATTGTTCGGCTAATTTACGTGAGCATAATAATGGTTACCCATTTTCTTTAATCCTTCAATGCGCACAGGTCTAGGGATACACCTTGTGGCAACGACTAAATAGTCATAGTGATATTTTTTATTAATTCTTGAGTGTAATTCTTTATTTTTAAAATCAAACGAGTCAACTTTACCAATGACTAATTCAATTTCTGGTCTTAATAATTCACACTCAGGTCGCTTAGCTATTATTTAAAGAATATATTAAAAGCCACATACATAAATGCAGGTTTATAATAATGTATCGAATTATCTTTTATTCACATTATTTTTATTTTTTGAAAAAATGTCTTTATTAAGTTTTTTAGCCAAAATATTAGCTGACATGGTACCACCATCCACAATAACTCTATTTTTCATGATCTAAAATCCTTAAGAAATAAAACCTACTCATCGCCGCTCTTATACTTAATAAATATAGTTTAATGCCAACAATAACCAATACAATAAATTGCATATAATTCGAAAATCAACAAAAAAAACTAATCACCTCGAAACATTAAAGTACTTTATCCGGTAAAAGAAAAGTCACTCATTCATAAATAATAAAATAAAAATCCATTATAGCCCATTGAAATAAAAGTATTAGTATGAATAATGCCCAACAATCTTCCACTTAAATAAAACGTCCTCAGCGACTTGTCCATATCCAATATTATGCATCACTAAGTAATATTGATTATTTGATGCTTTGATGGATGTCACAATTCCTATATGTGGACGACCGTTATCTAAACGCCATGAAACGATGTCGCCGGGTAAATAATCATCTCCTTTTAAAGTGATGGGCTTAACCGTGCCTTTTCGCGTGAAAAATGTTTCTAAATTCGGCACTCTCCGATGATCAATGTTGGTATCTGGCTTACGAAGTCCCCACATTTTTTGGCTTGGATATTGGCTAAAGTTTTTCTTTATATCTTCATGAAGCTGTTTTTGAAGATCGATTCCCAGCTTACGGTAACTGCGGATCACAACATCAGAACAGACACCATAATGACTGGGAACATCCCCATTGGGATAATCTATCTGGCGATAAGATGAATCATAAACAACAAGGCGAGGTAATTGTTCAGCCTGTTTTGCCAATTCAAGGTTATTTTTTCCTAATGCATAGGGCATACAAAATAGTAAAGCAATGGGTAATAGTCGTTTCAAGGTATAACCCCCCGTGAAATAGAGAATAAAATCTACAATAATTACAGGGATAAATAAGGTGGGATAATCTTAAAAAGGCATTACTTAGTTAATTTAAATTGGGTAATGATAGGGTTATGGTCTGATGCATCCGTCTGTAATACCTGGCTTTCTTTCAGTTTTAAGCCACGATAAAACATAAAGTCTAATGGACGGCCAAAAGCTTTTGTCCGTAAATCTGAATCGAAGAGAACTTCCTTCAAGCCAACTGAACGAATAAAGCGTTTCAATGCATTCACACGCTGGCGGCTCCATGCATTAAAGTCCCCCGCGAGAATAACGGGACCGACATGTTTGCTAATGTGGGAGCCTAACTTACTCAACTGCTTCGTATACACATCAACCCCAAAACTAAAGTTGATTGCATGCACGTTCACGACCATTAAATGCTTGCCATTAGGCAATGGATAAACCGTGATTAACGCTGATTTAGCTAAACGTAATAACGGTTCTTTTTCCCGTAATGGGCAACAATAAATAGGGTGAGCTGTCGCGAGTGTCATTACCCCAGATGGATGAGGAGAAAAAGGTAAAGCAGGAACTTGATCGGCTATCAACTGATGTGAAGCCGCAAAAGAAACCAATTCGGGTGACATTTGTGCTTCTTGAAGCAATAACAGTTTTTTTTCTTTAACGAGCTCTGCTAACGTAGATTCCCAATTTGGTCGCTGCTGCTTATAAATATTCCACGTAACGACATCCAATGTATCACCCGCAGGAAACAGAGGAAGACCAATAGGAAGAGAATCTCCTAGCATATGGATTGGCATAGGCTGAATACGTTTTGCAGGCTCGCCCGCAATGTACCGAACAGAATAGGTTCTTTTAGCCACGTACCGGATTCCCTACGAAATTGATAACAACAATATTGTTGTCGACTATGCTAGTTTAGCATTGATTTGATTGAATCAAGTGCAGTATATCAAATATCTTGCGGGTAATCTTACGGAACTTATTATTCCTTTTTTTGACTTTACGAGGTCAGCCTGACTATCTCCGCCAAATTCTCTGTCATTAGCCGTGATAAGCCTGCTAGATAATGACTTAGCAAAGGAAAAATATGCATGTAAATAGAGGAATTCATTACCGCTTGATGAAGGCGGAGAGTGAGGCAATATTCGACACTTTTGGGCAGTTAGCCTATTTGAGATTTGAGATTATGTCGGATCAGCGATTCACCGTTGAAGTACTTTTATTCGCCCGGTCTAAAGGGAACGCTTTCGATGGGACTGCTTCAGAGGATAATAATGTTGCCTTTATCCTCCCTTTTTCATCCCCTTCAAACGCAAAAAAGCCACCCAATGGGTGGCTTCTCGGCTAATTTAATGTCTGGCAGTTCCCTACTCTCACATGGGGAGACCCCACACTACCATCGGCGCTACGGCGTTTCACTACTGAGTTCGGCATGGGGTCAGGTGGGACCACCGCGCTATTGCCGCCAGACAAATTCTGTTTATTCCCGTTTAAGTCTTTTCTTAAACCAGAATATCAATCCTGAACAAGCTGTGTGTCTACCTTGTGGCTTCCACTTTATTGAATCAACTCAATCTCTCTAAAACACCTTCGGTGTTGTCAGGTTAAGCCTCACGGTTCATTAGTATTGGTTAGCTCAACGTATCGCTACGCTTACACACCCAACCTATCAACGTCTTAGTCTTAAACGTTCCTTTAGGACCCTTAAAGGGTCAGGGAAGACTCATCTCAAGGCAAGTTTCCCGCTTAGATGCTTTCAGCGGTTATCTCTTCCGCACTTAGCTACCGGGCAATGCCATTGGCATGACAACCCGAACACCAGTGGTGCGTCCACTCCGGTCCTCTCGTACTAGGAGCAGCCCCTTTCAATCTTCCAACGCCCACGGCAGATAGGGACCGAACTGTCTCACGACGTTCTAAACCCAGCTCGCGTACCACTTTAAACGGCGAACAGCCGTACCCTTGGGACCTACTTCAGCCCCAGGATGTGATGAGCCGACATCGAGGTGCCAAACACCGCCGTCGATATGAACTCTTGGGCGGTATCAGCCTGTTATCCCCGGAGTACCTTTTATCCGTTGAGCGATGGCCCTTCCATACAGAACCACCGGATCACTAAGACCTACTTTCGTACCTGCTCGAGCCGTCACTCTCGCAGTCAAGCTGGCTTATGCCTTTGCACTAACCGCATGATGTCCGACCATGCTTAGCCAACCTTCGTGCTCCTCCGTTACTCTTTGGGAGGAGACCGCCCCAGTCAAACTACCCACCAGACACTGTCCGCACCCCAGATAATGGGGCAACGTTAGAACATCAAACATTAAAGGGTGGTATTTCAAGGTTGGCTCCACGCAGACTGGCGTCCACGCTTCAAAGCCTCCCACCTATCCTACACATCAAGGCTCAATGTTCAGTGTCAAGCTATAGTAAAGGTTCACGGGGTCTTTCCGTCTTGCCGCGGGTACACTGCATCTTCACAGCGAGTTCAATTTCACTGAGTCTCGGGTGGAGACAGCCTGGCCATCATTACGCCATTCGTGCAGGTCGGAACTTACCCGACAAGGAATTTCGCTACCTTAGGACCGTTATAGTTACGGCCGCCGTTTACTGGGGCTTCGATCAAGAGCTTCTCCTTACGGATAACCCCATCAATTAACCTTCCAGCACCGGGCAGGCGTCACACCGTATACGTCCACTTTCGTGTTTGCACAGTGCTGTGTTTTTAATAAACAGTTGCAGCCAGCTGGTATCTGCGACTGGCTTCAGCTCCATGGGTAAACCACTTCACCTAATGCCAGCGTGCCTTCTCCCGAAGTTACGGCACCATTTTGCCTAGTTCCTTCACCCGAGTTCTCTCAAGCGCCTGAGTATTCTCTACCTGACCACCTGTGTCGGTTTGGGGTACGATTAATGATAATCTAGAGCTTAGAGGCTTTTCCTGGAAGCGGGGTATAAGCTACTTCGCCACCGTAGTGACTCGTCATCAGACCTCAGCATATAGTGAACCGGATTTGCCTAATTCACCTGCCTACATCCTTAAACCGGGACAACCGTCGCCCGGCCAGCCTAACCTTCTCCGTCCCCCCATCGCAATTATCACCAGTACGGGAATATTAACCCGTTTCCCATCGACTACGCATTTCTGCCTCGCCTTAGGGGTCGACTCACCCTGCCCCGATTAACGTTGGACAGGAACCCTTGGTCTTCCGGCGTGCGGGTTTTTCACCCGCATTATCGTTACTTATGTCAGCATTCGCACTTCTGATACCTCCAGCATGCCTCACAGCACACCTTCACAGGCTTACAGAACGCTCCCCTACCCAACAATATTTACATATCGCTGCCGCAGCTTCGGTGCATAGTTTAGCCCCGTTACATCTTCCGCGCAGGCCGACTCGACCAGTGAGCTATTACGCTTTCTTTAAATGATGGCTGCTTCTAAGCCAACATCCTGGCTGTCTGAGCCTTCCCACTTCGTTTCCCACTTAACTATGACTTTGGGACCTTAGCTGGCGGTCTGGGTTGTTTCCCTCTTCACGACGAACGTTAGCACCCGCCGTGTGTCTCCCGTGATAACATTCTTCGGTATTCGTAGTTTGCATCGAGTTGGTAAGTCGGGATGACCCCCTAGTCGAAACAGTGCTCTACCCCCGAAGATGAGTTCACGAGGCGCTACCTAAATAGCTTTCGGGGAGAACCAGCTATCTCCCGGTTTGATTGGCCTTTCACCCCCAGCCACAAGTCATCCGCTAATTTTTCAACATTAGTCGGTTCGGTCCTCCAGTTAGTGTTACCCAACCTTCAACCTGCCCATGGCTAGATCACCGGGTTTCGGGTCTATACCCTGCAACTTATTCGCCCAGTTAAGACTCGGTTTCCCTACGGCTCCCCTATACGGTTAACCTTGCTACAGAATATAAGTCGCTGACCCATTATACAAAAGGTACGCAGTCACCCCACCCCAAAGCACATTCACTGCTTGTTTTGTGTGTTGGACGTCGCAAAAAGCGCTCCGTCAACGCGTGTTGAATGCCACTTCAAAGTTATCCTCAACACCAGAAAATGCTTTGGTGGTGGGGCTCCCACTGCTTGTACGTACACGGTTTCAGGTTCTATTTCACTCCCCTCGCCGGGGTTCTTTTCGCCTTTCCCTCACGGTACTGGTTCACTATCGGTCAATCAGGAGTATTTAGCCTTGGAGGATGGTCCCCCCATATTCAGACAGGATAACACGTGTCCCGCCCTACTCGTCGAGTTCACAACACTAACACCTTCGGATACGGGGCTATCACCCTTTACTGCCGGCCTTTCCAGACCGTTCTCCTGATGCTAATGCTGATTAAGACTCTGGGCTGCTCCCCGTTCGCTCGCCGCTACTAGGGGAATCTCGGTTGATTTCTTTTCCTCGAGGTACTGAGATGTTTCAGTTCCCTCGGTTCGCCTCGTTTGACTATGTATTCATCAAACGATAGTGCAACGAATTGCACTGGGTTTCCCCATTCGGAAATCGTCGGTTGTAACGGTTCATATCACCTTACCGACGCTTATCGCAGATTAGCACGTCCTTCATCGCCTCTGATTGCCTAGGCATCCACCGTGTACGCTTAGTCGCTTAACCTCACAACCCGAAGGTGTCTTCTTACAACGAGTGACTGTGCTTCATGATTTCGGCGTTAGTCCGTGCGCGCAATGCTCACATACTATTGTATGCTGCGCTTGCTGTGCGCGGGCTGCCTTGAACTCATTTCGCTCGTCGACTCGATAGTTCAAAGTACACTATTCAAGTTGAGATTTTTGAGAGACTCTCACATTGTTTAAGCGATAAACAATGTGCGTTGTTTTCAATTTTCAGCTTGTTCCAGATTGTTAAAGAGCATAATTATTCGCAATAGACTATTTCTAATCTATTCTGAATAATCAGAAAGTTTATGGTGGAGCTAAGCGGGATCGAACCGCTGACCTCCTGCGTGCAAGGCAGGCGCTCTCCCAGCTGAGCTATAGCCCCATAAAGGTAATTCCAGTATCGATTAAGTCATTAAAATGACAAATTTAATTTAGGCAAGGCTTGCTTGCTTAGTTGAATCGTTCCAATTTTGTTTAGACTAGGCGCGGATTGGCGAAGTTTACAATAAGTAAACGAGCTAATCTGCAACAACGTATAAACGAAATTTGGTAGGCCTGAGTGGACTTGAACCACCGACCTCACCCTTATCAGGGGTGCGCTCTAACCACCTGAGCTACAAGCCTATCGATACCGTTACTCTATTTCATCAGACAATCTGTGTGAGCACTTCACAAGTACACTTCAATGGTAAGGAGGTGATCCAACCGCAGGTTCCCCTACGGTTACCTTGTTACGACTTCACCCCAGTCATGAATCACAAAGTGGTAAGCGCCCTCCCGAAGGTTAAGCTACCTACTTCTTTTGCAACCCACTCCCATGGTGTGACGGGCGGTGTGTACAAGGCCCGGGAACGTATTCACCGTAGCATTCTGATCTACGATTACTAGCGATTCCGACTTCATGGAGTCGAGTTGCAGACTCCAATCCGGACTACGACGTACTTTATGAGTTCCGCTTGCTCTCGCGAGGTCGCTTCTCTTTGTATACGCCATTGTAGCACGTGTGTAGCCCTACTCGTAAGGGCCATGATGACTTGACGTCATCCCCACCTTCCTCCGGTTTATCACCGGCAGTCTCCTTTGAGTTCCCACCATCACGTGCTGGCAACAAAGGATAAGGGTTGCGCTCGTTGCGGGACTTAACCCAACATTTCACAACACGAGCTGACGACAGCCATGCAGCACCTGTCTCAGAGTTCCCGAAGGCACTAAAGCATCTCTGCTAAATTCTCTGGATGTCAAGAGTAGGTAAGGTTCTTCGCGTTGCATCGAATTAAACCACATGCTCCACCGCTTGTGCGGGCCCCCGTCAATTCATTTGAGTTTTAACCTTGCGGCCGTACTCCCCAGGCGGTCGATTTAACGCGTTAGCTCCGGAAGCCACTCCTCAAGGGAACAACCTCCAAATCGACATCGTTTACAGCGTGGACTACCAGGGTATCTAATCCTGTTTGCTCCCCACGCTTTCGCACCTGAGCGTCAGTCTTTGTCCAGGGGGCCGCCTTCGCCACCGGTATTCCTCCACATCTCTACGCATTTCACCGCTACACATGGAATTCTACCCCCCTCTACAAGACTCTAGCTGACCAGTCTTAGATGCCATTCCCAGGTTAAGCCCGGGGATTTCACATCTAACTTAATCAACCGCCTGCGTGCGCTTTACGCCCAGTAATTCCGATTAACGCTTGCACCCTCCGTATTACCGCGGCTGCTGGCACGGAGTTAGCCGGTGCTTCTTCTGTTGGTAACGTCAATCGTTGATGATATTAGCATCAACGCCTTCCTCCCAACTGAAAGTACTTTACAACCCTAAGGCCTTCTTCATACACGCGGCATGGCTGCATCAGGCTTGCGCCCATTGTGCAATATTCCCCACTGCTGCCTCCCGTAGGAGTCTGGGCCGTGTCTCAGTCCCAGTGTGGCTGATCATCCTCTCAGACCAGCTAGGGATCGTCGCCTTGGTGAGCCATTACCTCACCAACTAGCTAATCCCATATGGGTTCATCCGATAGCGCAAGGACCGAAGTTCCCCTGCTTTGCTCCTAAGAGATTATGCGGTATTAGCTACCGTTTCCAGTAGTTATCCCCCTCTATCGGGCAGATCCCCATACATTACTCACCCGTCCGCCGCTCGTCAGCGAGAAGCAAGCTTCTCCTGTTACCGCTCGACTTGCATGTGTTAGGCCTGCCGCCAGCGTTCAATCTGAGCCATGATCAAACTCTTCAATTAAAAAGCTTGATGCTCAAAGAATGTTACTGTCGTTTGATTTCCGAAGAAACCAAATTACCTATTAGTTCATATATATGAATTAACGTGTTAGTCACTCTTCAAGACTTAAAATCAAATATTTTTTTGATAGTGTCCTGTGAGTGCCCACACAGATTGTCTGATAAATTGTTAAAGAGCGGTGCGACTTAATCTTTACGATTATCAACTTTAGGTCGTTGTCGCGAGGTGTCGTATACTACGTTTTTTATTTAGAAAGTCAAGCGATTATTTTCAACTATTTTCTTTCTTCACCTCTGTTATCACGGGGCTTCGAGGTTTTCTTCGAGCCGGTTTGTCGTGACAACGGATGCGCATTATAGGGAGCTGCCAAAATCTCGCAAGTGTTTTTTTAAAAATAATTTCCAAGTGCTGATTTATCACTCAAAATGGTTACTTTGTGATGCTTTTTAAGGCTTTTGGCAGGTCTGCAAGGCTATTAATTACCAGATCTGCACTCGCAATAGCGTCATCTGTAACAGGTTCACCGCTTTTTACTAACACATTTGTACCCACAAGAGCCGCTTTACCCGCTTGCATATCTGCAAGTTTGTCGCCAACCATAATAGAAGAAGCCATATCAATGTTTAAAAATTGCTGAGCATCTAAAAGCATTCCTGGTTTTGGTTTGCGGCAATTACATTCTTGCTTATATTCTTCTACTGTTGCATCTGGGTGATGAGGGCAGAAATAGATACCATCTAAATCAACACCACGGTCGGCTAGAGACCAATCCATCCACTCAGTCAGCGTCATAAACTGGTCTTCAGTATAGATACCACGACCAATACCAGATTGATTAGTCACGACAACTAATGCATATCCCATCTTCTTGAGTTCAATCATGGCTTCAATAGCGCCATCGATAAATTCGAAGTCATCGATTTGATGTACATAGCCATGGTCGATATTAATTGTGCCATCTCTATCTAGAAAGATTGCTGGAATGCCTTTACTCACTGCTTTACTCCTCAAACTGAAATGGTTTTTAGTATCTCATGAAAAGAAATGAAATGAGAATAGAATAAATCCATCAAACTTTATTGACTTAGACGTCTAGACGCCTTAACATCCAATGTATGTTAGATACAGTATCTTGAATATAATTCGTCAGAGAATAGAAGATAGAATGATTAAGCTCTCAAATATTAATAAAGTGTTCCAGCAAGGAAACCGTAATATACAGGCGCTGACTGATATCAGCCTGCATGTTCCTGCTGGTCAAATATATGGTGTTATTGGCGCATCCGGCGCAGGTAAAAGTACCTTAATTCGTTGTGTGAATATGCTGGAACGTCCAACATCAGGGCAAGTCATTGTTGATGGTCAAGATTTAACGTCTCTGCCAGAGAAAGAAATTACGAAAGCACGCCGGGGAATCGGCATGATCTTTCAGCACTTCAACTTATTATCTTCGCGCACTGTGTTTGATAACGTGGCACTGCCATTAGAATTAGACAATACGCCGAAAGAAACCATTAAACAGCGGGTTAATGAATTACTCGAGTTAGTCGGTTTATCTGAAAAGAAAGATGCCTATCCAGCAAACCTGTCTGGTGGTCAAAAACAGCGAGTTGCTATTGCCCGTGCCTTAGCAAACTCCCCTAAAGTATTACTGTGTGATGAAGCAACAAGTGCATTAGACCCAGCAACGACGCGCTCTATTTTAGAATTATTGAAAGATATCAACCGTCGCTTAGGTTTAACTATCTTATTAATCACTCATGAAATGGATGTCGTGAAACGCATTTGTGACCAAGTCGCAGTAATCAGCGGTGGTCAGCTTATTGAGCAAGATAAAGTGAGTGAAGTTTTCTCTCATCCTAAAACCCCTGTTGCTCAAGCATTTATTCAGTCAACGTTAGTTATCGATATTCCAGATGACTATAAAGAACGTTTGCAGGCTGAGTCGGGTAAAGATCTCTCCCCGTTATTGAAACTGGAATTCACAGGGCAATCGGTGGATGCGCCATTAATCTCAATGGCCGTACGTAAGTTTGATATTGATATTAATATTTTAAGCTCTCAGATTGATTATGCCGGTGGCGTGAAATTTGGTGTGATGCTGGCTGAATTACACGGCTTAGAAAATGGCATTGAGTCTACTATTACATTTTTGAAAGAGCACCATGTGAAAGTTGAGGTTTTAGGTTATGTCTGAGGGAATGATTTCACTGCTTATTTCAGGAACGATTGATACCATTATCATGACTTTCGTTTCTGCAATTTTAGGTTTTATTTTAGGTATCCCGACAGGCGTACTACTTTATGTCACTCGTCGTGGGCAAGTCATGGAAAACACCGTTCTGTATAGCGTTATTTCAGCTGTTGTGAACGTATTCCGCTCAATACCGTTTATTATTTTATTAGTCTGGATCAGCCCTTTTACCAAATTCATCGTGGGTTCTGCGATTGGTATCGAAGGTGCGATTGTTCCATTGACTGTTGGTGCAATTCCATTTATTGCTCGCATGGTTGAAAACGCATTATTAGAAGTACCGAATGGTTTAATTGAAGCATCACGCGCTATGGGTGCAACTCCGTTACAGATTATCCGCAAAGTATTACTGCCAGAATCTTTAGCGGGATTAATTAACGCCGCAACCATTACATTAATTATGCTAGTCGGTTATTCCGCAATGGGTGGTGCAGTTGGTTCCGGTGGATTAGGACAAATTGCAATGCAATATGGGTACTATACTTATAATCCATTAGTTATGAATACCGTTCTAGTTCTATTGATTATCTTAGTATTCATCATTCAGTTCACGGGTGAATATCTAATGAAAAAAGTGTCACATAAATAGTCCGTAATCTAGATAGTCAGAAACAATAGCAGCGCCAAAAAACGCTACACAGTAGTTAAGGTGCTATAAATAGTGTCTAAAGGGGTAAATTATGTCTATTAAGTTAAAATCAATTGCAGTAGTTGGCGCGCTGTTAGGAACATTAGCTCTCGCTGGCTGTGGTGAAAAACAAAAAGACCCAAATAGCATCAAAGTCGGTGTGATCATGGGTAAAGAGTTTGAAGTTGCTGAAGTTGCACAAAAAGTTGCTAAAGAAAAATATGGTCTGAATGTTGAATTAGTCTCTTTCAATGACTTCGTACTACCAAACGAAGCATTAAGCAAAGGCGATATTGATGCTAACGCATTCCAACATAAACCTTATTTGGATCAGCAAATCAAAGACCGTAACTACAAATTAGTCCCTGTTGGAAATACCTTTATTTATCCAATCGCAGGATATTCTAAACAAATTAAATCTATTGATGAATTGGCTGACGGTTCACAAGTTGCACTACCAAATGACCCAACTAACTTAGGTCGTTCATTACTGTTACTGCAAAAACAAGGTTTAATTAAGTTAAAAGATGGCACAGGTTTAATGCCGACCGTGTTGGATGTTGTTGAAAATCCAAAAGGCTTAAAGTTTGTTGAATTAGAAGCACCTCAGTTACCACGTGCTCTGGATGATCAAAAAATTGCACTGGCTATCATCAATACAACTTGGGCAAGCAGCGCAACACCTAAATTGACGCCTGCAAAAGATGGTCTGTTTGTTGAAGATAAAGATTCGCCATATGTGAACGTTATTGTGGCTCGTGAAGATAATAAAGATAGCGAGAATGTGAAGAAGTTTATTCAAGCATATCAATCTAATGAAGTGGCAGAAAAAGCCAACGAAGTTTTCGATGGCGGAGCAGTTAAAGGCTGGTAAGCTTTTATCTTAAAAAAAATGAGTATAAAATGCTAGGTGACTTTATGTCACCTAGTTTTTTTGTATTATTCCAACAGGCATTAAACTGATTTGTTTTAAATAAACTAGCTTTAAACCGATTACATAATTAATGCGCTAGCGCAGATAATAAAAAGGTAATATTTATGAGATTGTTTTTGCTCGCCCTCGCTACATTTGCTTTAGCTGGGTGCGGAATTAATCAATACACCAGTCCAAGCATGAATAAAGGGTTTTCGAGCATGAAATTATCGAAGCCTTTACCTGTAGAAACTGAAGAAGATGTCAGTGCAGAAAACGTTAAATTAATGAACAGCCCTGAAGAGTTATTAGGAATGCCATTTCGTGACTTAGGTATTGTATCTGGTGAGTCATGCAGAAAAAATGCAAAGAGTCCGCCTATTAATCTTGATTCAGCCAAAAATGGTATGTTGACGCAAGCCGCTTATATCGCTGCGGATGCCGTGTTATTACATCAGTGCCAAACCAAATCTGCACCGGGTTGTTACCAAGCAACGGTATGTGAAGGTAGTGCACTTAAAATTGTTGAATAATCAACTTATGCAATCTTTTCAATTTAATGTTATTGGGCATATCGAATCCCCTTATAAAGAAAAGTTTGCCATTCCTCGCCAGCCTGGACTGGTTCAAAATGGCTTTGGGCGCCTGCATTTACATCCGCCATACAATGACCCCAATGCTGTTAGAGGATTAACTCAATTTAGCCATATTTGGGTATTGTTTATTTTTCACCAAACGATGGAAGGTGGCTGGAAATCCCTAGTACGCCCTCCCCGCTTAGGTGGCAACGATAAAATGGGGGTATTTGCCACTCGTTCAACATTTCGGCCAAACCCTATTGGGATGTCGTTAGTTGAATTAAAAGACGTGACTATCAAAAACAGTCAAGTCATTCTTGAACTCGGTAGCCTAGATTTAGTTGATGGTACGCCAGTGGTAGATATCAAACCGTATCTGCCTTTTGCTGAAGCTATCACAACAGCAAAAGCAGGTTACGCTCAAGAGGCTCCATCAGAAGATATGCAGGTTATATTTAGCTCACAAGCCCAAATTGAATGTGATAAATACCAATCTCGCTATCCCGGATTAGCGTCTTTTATTGAACAAGTATTAAAGCAAGACCCTCGTCCTGCCTATAAGAAACAATCCAATGAAGCCCGTGATTATGCGGTTCATTTATTAGATTTCAATGTGCGTTGGCGAGTGACAAATAATATCACTGAAGTGTTTGCCATCGAACGTAATGAAAAATCGCGTTAACCTCTTTTGACAAAGCATCGTCACTGGTAGACTAGCTGTTTATTCCGCTGCTTAGCAGCTTTAAATTATTGGGTAGGCATAAGCCCTACCATAATTTGTTGTTCTAATGGAACCTATACAATGCGTACTAGCAAATATCTGCTCTCAACTCTAAAAGAGACCCCTGCGGATGCAGAAGTTATCAGCCACAAGCTGATGCTGCGTGCAGGGATGATCCGTAAACTTGCTTCTGGTCTGTATGACTGGTTACCCACTGGCGTGCGTGTTCTGCGTAAAGTTGAAAACATCGTTCGTGAAGAAATGGAAAATGCAGGCGCTATCGAGGTATCTTTACCCGTCGTTCAACCTGCTGACTTATGGCAAGAAAGTGGACGTTGGGAACAATATGGCCCTGAGTTACTGCGCTTTGTAGATCGTGGTGAGCGTCCTTTTGTTTTAGGCCCAACCCACGAAGAAGTTATCACTGATTTAATACGTAATGAGATCACTTCATACAAACAATTACCATTGAATTTATTCCAAATTCAAACCAAATTCCGTGATGAAGTTCGCCCTCGTTTCGGTGTAATGCGTTCTCGTGAATTTATCATGAAAGATGCATACTCGTTCCACACAAGCCAAGAGTCATTGCAAGAAACTTACGATGCGATGTACCAAGCTTATAGCAAAATTTTCACCCGCATTGGCTTTGATTTCCGTGCAGTACAAGCGGATACCGGTTCTATCGGTGGTAACGCTTCTCACGAATTCCAAGTTTTAGCACAAAGCGGTGAAGATGATGTTGTCTTCTCTACTGAATCTGATTTTGCAGCCAATATCGAATTTGCTGAAGCGGTTGCTCCAAACGTTCAACGTGCAGCGCCAAGCCAAGAGATGCATTTAGTGGATACCCCAAATGCAAAAACGATTGCTGAATTAGTTGAACAGTTCAATCTGCCAATCGAGAAAACAGTGAAGACTCTGATTGTTCATGCAGAGAAAGACTCTGGTCATTCTTTAGTTGCCCTATTAATCCGTGGTGACCATGAACTGAATGAAATCAAAGCAGAAAAACACCCATTAGTGGCAAGCCCACTGCAATTTGCATCAGAAGAAGAGATCCGCAAAGCCGTTAACGCAGGCCCAGGCTCTTTAGGCCCAGTGAATATGCCAATGCCAATCGTGATTGACCGCAGCGTTGCGGTGATGAGTGACTTTGGTGCAGGTGCAAATGTTGATGGTAAACACTACTTTGGCATCAACTGGGAACGAGACCTCCCACTGCCGGAAGTTTACGACCTGCGTAATGTGGTAGCGGGTGACCCAAGCCCTGATGGTAAAGGTACCCTGTTAATTAAACGCGGTATCGAAGTGGGTCATATCTTCCAGTTAGGCACAAAATATTCCGAAGCGATGAAAGCCTCTGTGCAGAACGAAGAAGGTCATAACCAAATCGTGACAATGGGTTGCTATGGTATTGGTGTAACACGTATTGTTGCAGCAGCGATTGAGCAAAGCCACGATGAGCGCGGTATTGTATGGCCTGATGCTATCGCACCGTTCCACGTTGCTATCCTGCCAATGAACATGCATAAGTCCTATCGCGTTAAAGAAGTTGCTGAAAAACTGTATGCAGACCTGAAAGCACAAGGTATCGATGTTATTTTCGATGACCGCAAAGAGCGTCCAGGCGTGATGTTTGCCGATATGGAACTAATTGGTGTTCCGTACACTATCGTCATTGGTGATCGTAATTTAGATACTAACCAAGTTGAGTATAAATCACGCCGCAGTGATGATAAGCAACTGGTTGGTTTAGATAACGTAGTTAGCTTCCTGAAAGAAAAATTAGCTAAATAATCATTATATTAGCCTAAATAAAAAGCTCAGAGTTCAGTTTTTACTGTCTCTGAGCTTTTTTATTGTCTCTAAGCTTTTTTACAAAATAACCAAAATGAATTCAGGTTATTTGCAAGAGCGGGTTTTATCGAACTGAATATTTCCAATAGGAATAAATGCAGAATCAAATTGGCCATCTTCCATAGATGGGCGAATAGAATAGAAACCATCCACCTCTAAATAAACTGGCGTACCACCATCCACATCAGTATCACTATAGGCTTTCTCTAGTTCAATACCTGACGTGGCATATTTACGTCCAGAGCCACATTCGGTAAATACAGCGGCATCGGCCATATAGCGATATTCACCACGTTTTTTACTTGGAGTGACCTGTTTTAAGGTATGGTTCATTGAACTCTCAATCGCTTTGCCTTCTATATCTAGCAGAGTGATTGATTGGTTATCAGGAGATTGTGCAAAGTATGTACGCTCTGCTTTTGAGTTAGTTAATGTTAATACATTTTCCGTGCTAGACCAGTTCCCTGTTTCATGGAACATTTGGTTCCCCTCACGGGTTTCTAAATAAAGCAGTTGCTCAACATAGCTACCATCTGGATTCACTAATAATGTGGCTTCAATACCCGAACAATCCGCACAAGGAAGTACACCACTATAAACATGGTCTACAGGCGCGAAGTTCGCTTCGTTCACGCTGCTTTGACAGCCAGATAATGCCACGGCACCCGCCGAAATAAGAGCCAATAAAAGTACTTTCTTCATTATAATTCCTTTCAGATCATTCAATTATTTCTGTTTCGCTTATTAATACATCATAGCATTTCAAGAAATAAAAAAATAAGGTATGCAAAAATTTACAATCGGATAAATAACCAGCTAAAGATATCAGTTTAGTGAATAAGAATTTTCCTTTTCCCACGTCACTGATTATAGTTATTAAATTACTATGCTATTATCGAGCGAAGCACTTTTGATTTAGCTTTTTATTTCATCGGTAATTCCTTAGCCGATAATGCTTAGTCGATAAATGCTAGTGTTTTTAGATAAAACAAACATGTTCAAGGCGGCAATAACCGCCACTAACACAGTGGTGAGGGAATATGTCTACAGATAATGAATATCAACCAATCAATTGTGATGATTACGAATATCTAGAAATCGCATGCCAGCGTCAATTAAAGCTACAAATTAAGCTTAATGACGGCGAGAATATTGAAGGGCAAGCCAGTGATTTGCTCCTACGAAAAAAAATTGAGTACCTCGTCCTGATCACACAGGAAGGCACTAAGGAGCTACGACTGGATATTATCTCATCCTTCAGTCATCCTGAAATCGGCACTATCGTTGTCGACCACTCCCACTAATACTCGTTTTTCTGAGTTTCTTCTATGCCCCTTATGATAGTCACAGTCATAAGGGGTTTCTAATTTATAGATAGCTTATTCACGTTATTTGCTGGAAAAATCATCGGTATTTATCCAATGTTCGGAATTTTGCCAATCAATAGCAATCCCAACATTATCTTCTCCCACAAATCCGTCCGGTGTAATAAAACAGCCTACTGCACAAATAAGCGTTTCATTATAGTAAATTAGTGGCGTCCTTTCCCGCATCCACGGTGCAACCCCCAGCTCTTGCCAAATTTTCTTGCTGCTACGTGAATGATGGCGACCGATAATATTTAGCGAGCCTTGTAATCCAAAGCGAATTGTCACTTTTTCCGTTACTTCTGGTGGGCGGATCTGCCCTTCCCCCTCCATCACGACCAGTGTTCCCAGTGATTCAGGTAATCGATAAGCCGCTGGATAATCCCACTGGTATTGTTTTCCCATCAGGCTATTAATGCGTTTAACCACCCATAGAGCACCTTGATAACGACGAATTTCCACATCACCCAAGCGACAGATAGGTTCTGCATCCTGCCGAGCAAGTGCCACCTCCTGCCAAATCCGTTCTAGTTGATTAAATGGTGGCATAGCGAGCTGGTGACGACCAATCCAGCGGCGGATCAAGGCATTACGCTTGGCAACTGAACAATGGATAAGCCCATCAATATACAACCCTCCACGATAATCGATGATATCATCCAGTGAATCTTGCAGCAGTTCGTCCAATAGCGCCTCTTGATCTGCACACAATGATGCACTGCGAGAAACTGCATTCGCAAAATGAGGCCAACGTTCAGATAATCTTGGCATAATATTCAAACGCAGGAAGTTACGATCGTATCGATCGTCTTGATTACTATCATCTTCAACCCAAGGAAGTTGATGCTCCCCTCGATAATTTTCTAATTCATGGCGAGAAATAGCGAGCAGTGGACGTAGCAGAATCGTTTTTCCATTTTTCGCTTGAAAAGGAAGTGACTCCGGCATAGCAGAAAGCCCAGCAGGCCCACTTCCTCGCTTAAGCGCCAGCATGAATGTTTCAGCTTGATCATCAAGGTGCTGAGCCGTCACCAAAATCTCATCGTCGAGTAGCTCATCACGATATGCCTGATAACGTTCGGCTCTTGCTGCCGCTTCAATGCCAATTTGAGTACTGTCCACCGTCACATGCTGGCAAATAAACGGGATATTCCATTGTTGACATAACAAAGCGCAGTGAGCCTCCCACTTGTCCGCTTGAATATTTAAACCATGATGAATATGAATGGCACGGATTTGGAGTAAGGGACTTATACTATTTTTGATTTGGTAAAGGGCGTGCAACAGTACGGTAGAATCAATGCCACCACTGAATCCAACCAGTATTTTTTGAAAACCTTTTATTTTACTGTAAACGTGCTCAACAATAATTGCTGATTGTTCGGCCATTAACCTGCCCTTCCCATTATTTTTACGATTTTTTCTAGCGCTAAAACATAATATACCGAACATGATCACAAGCAAAATTTGCATCAATACCTAAGGATATTTAGATGTGAATGGGGTGCAAGGGGAAATATATCAGGTTAGCAAGAAAAACCCCGCCGAAGCGGGGAAAAAAATTAACGGTGCCACTACAATGCAATATTACTGCTTTAGTTCTATGTCAGGCGATGTAGCGCCTATCGTTTTTCCATTTTTAAATTCAATAACGATATAAATAGAAATCGTGTCTCCAATACTGCTAGCTGCATTAGTCCCAAACTTAATCGAACTGCCATCATCAGTTACTGGTGAATAAGTCCCAGTTTGACCTCCAATATAATAACGCTTTGAGTGATGTATATTACCCCCACCTTTAAGGAATTCATTGGTGCTTATTGACTTAGGCTGACCATAACCAAGGTGCGCATAGTCTATCTCCATATTGTATCCATACCCGGAACGCATCCCTATCTGGTTGCCATTAAATATTCGTATTTTCGATGACTCCAGTGTTTTCTCTATTGTGACTTTATTCGATTGAGCTTCCACACCCGTATTCGGCGTACCACTTAGTGCGCGAGGGGTGACATTAAAAGAAATTGTGCACCCTACATCGGCATCTTTTATGGTATACGTTTTAGTCGTCGCCAGAATTTGTGTATTGCTGCCGCGGGAACAGAGCCACCGTAAGCTGGTACCACCATTAGTTGAAGTATTCTCGAGATCGCTCGAACCATCCCCATCGTGGTAGTTATACATTCCAGTCAGTACCTGCCCTACCTCTGATGTGCCATCAATTTTTACATCGCGAGCTTCTGGTGCAAGCCCTTTAGTGGAGATGGCTGATGACGTAAACGTGGCGCCTATTGCTGGTTCAGTAATTTTCGGGTCTGTCTGCGGTGTTACCACCACCGTCAGCTTCTTTCCGTTACCATCGCCCGGTACCAGTGTATAGCTTCTTTGCGTAGCGCCTGAAATATCAATACCATCCAATTTCCACTGATACTGTGTGGCTTCCGTCGAGTCATTATCCATATCGGTAATGGTTGGGATGGCTGTTACCTTATCATTGACAGTAGGTTCAGTTTTATCAAATTTAACCTCACTGACTACGGGTTCATGCCCGATGACCGGTGATGTTTTGGCATCAACTTCAATCACAGAAGCAGACACTCCTTCTCCGATGACCAGCCCTGCTGTCAGCGTTATCAGACGAATAAGAAAGTTAATTTTTGTCCTAACAGCCATTTCATGAATATCCTCTTCTGTTGCCGAAATTTTTTATAAAAAACACCGCAACGGAATTATTCCGCTGCGGTTCGTACTGATTATTTGTTAGAGACAACAACCTTAATTTTTCGTTTTTGCTCCGTACCCTTAACGGTGTACTCCTGCGCAGTTGCAGACGCGATATCCTCGTATGTGCCAGAATTCACGGATTTCTCAATCTGCCATTGGTAAGTCAGATTGCTATCACAGGTGCCGTGACAGGTAACATCAGCTTTTAATTTCTCACCAACTAGTGGTCGAGCCCCTGATAGACCTGAGATGGTGACCGATTTCACGATGTTACCACCCACGGTTGGGATCCCTTTACCGCCAGATACTGAGGCATTATTAATATCGCTGTAAGTTGCCGCCGCAACAGGCACGCTCACTGATGGTTCGGTAATATCTGGGTTAGTGTTTGCGACTGCTTTGACTGTAATGGTTTTACCCAGTAATGCGGCTGTCAGTGTTAATGTGTCACCCGCCGTACCGCTAATAACACTTTTACCATCATGCCATTCATAAACGATGGATGTTTGCTTATCGCCGTCCGCATCGCTGAAGTTAAAGCCTGAAGCCGTCAACGTGTCACCTATCCCTAGTACACCATCCTTGTTAACATCTGTAGACTTGACCGCTCCTGCCGACAATACTGGTGCATGACCGATGACCGCTTGTGTCTCAGAGGAGGTAATCGAGGCGGCCAGCGCTGACGAACTGACAGCCATGCTCAGAACTGCACCAGCAATCAGAATAGATAATTGACCTTGGCGGATCATTGGGATTGTTTGCTTATTGTTACTCATCAAATTGTTACCTTTTATTTTAAAAATACTCTATGGGTGCATTTATTGTGCTGTTACGCGCAGCTTGCGCTTTTGCATGTCTGCTGTAACGGTGTATGTCATGGCGGTAGCGCCGTTTATTGCCTGATACTGTCCTGACCCTTGAGTTGTCTCCACTTCCCACTGCCAAGCAGTCGGTAGAATGCAGTTAACTCGGCAATCAGGTGTGGCTGTTAGAACATCGCCAACCACGGGACTCCCTTTCATGACAGTGCCGTTACGAAATATTTGTATTCCCAATGGTGCAGCCATCACTTCTACCACCATCGGAGCCATACTGATCCCCTCTACCTGTGGATTAAAAGTGAGGGTACCGGGAAGATTTCCGGCGGTTATTGCGGTGGTGTAAACTCCAGGTGCCGCTTCTTTCAATGCAGCCAACTTAACGCCACTTTGTGAAGACGGCAGGGATGGTCCACCTTTGTGCGTCGTAAAGGTAAATGGCAGCTGAATAGCTGAAGCCAATCCCGTCATCGGTGCGTTTTGGTCATCTCGCACTGTCAAAGTCAATGTGTCAGACTCAGAAACATTCAATGTGCCTGCGCCTACCGTCAGGCTGGAGTGGCGGGTAGAAAGCCCTGCATCTACAATGACCTTTACATAGACTAGTTTTGACGCATTCCCCTTTCCATCCCATGCTCTCGCGCTCAAGGTATAAGTATTGGTTGAACCCGCTTGCCAAGTAGGTAAGCGCATCTGCCAAGCAGTCAAACTTTTACCAACAGACTGCGTTTTCCCACCTTTAGCTGAAAATTCTGTCAGCATTCCCCATTCCACGCGATCAGCACCGTATTTTGCTTTCAAAATCGCGTTCACTAACTGTAGGCTAGCGCCACGACCGCGGATTACTTGCGGCAGAATCAGGCTAATAAGCTCTTGTTTTTGATACTCAAGTACGATGTGGTTATTACGCTCAACCAGTGCCATCCGATTGCTCGGGAGTGTACGCAGGTTCGCCACCGCAGCGGATGAGATTTGATCCTTCCAAGGCACACCGAATGAATAGTTAAGCTGCGCCTGAAGCTGAAGCTCATCCGTTCCCTTTCCTTTGCGCCAATCAGCACCGAAAGTGACTAATGGGAAAGGCGTATAATTCACCCCCACCGTCATCGCTTTTGGTGCCTTACTGCGGCTATCTTTGCCTTTCAGTGCCACTTCATCCCCGAAATATTGTTCGTATTTCAGTTTTCCGCCGAGCTGCGGATAAGACGGTAACCAGCCACTGGCGGCTATATCAAACCCGTTGGCTGGTCGTTCATCGTAATCAGCAAAGTCCCGTGACTGATGCCAGCTATTGAGTCGCAGATAACCATTGGCAGATAAATGCAGATAATCGGACCATAACTCGCCCCCAATACCCGCCCGACGATTGTTACCGGTAACATCAATATCGTAAAAAGTGTTTACACCATACATCCATTGGTCACTGAATCGGCGAACCCCAGCGCCTAAATTCAAGGTGGTACGGCCATCAAGGTTCCGACCACCGAACTGGGTAAATACCAGCCAGTCAGGGCTCTGATATAGCGGTAACAGCATGTCAGCAGATACGGTACTCTGTGATAACTTCTTTCCTGGCTGTACGCCAATCTGGGCAGTACCAAACTGATTCAGCCAACTTTCCACTGCGGATGAGGCCTCGCTAATTGCCATATTCTTGGCCTGTCTGGAAAGGTACGCTTCGGCACTTTCTGTATTCATCGCCACAAAAAAGTCAGGGGCCGTACGAGACAACCAATTTTGTATCTGGCTATCCTGTTCGTTAATCAATCTGTTTCCGGTCGTATTTTTGTCTGTTGTCTTTACAGAGTGTGTACTCGAATTATCAATTTCATCTTCAGCAGATAGAACTTCAAAAGCGCTATGGAATGTACGCATTTGATTTAGTTTTTTCCGTTCCTCCTTATCCGCCAATCCGTTAGCAAATACTGAGCCGACTGGCATGATGGATGCGGGTAGTAAAATGGAAAGTAATAAACGCATCTGAAATGATTTGATGCTGTAGCGGTTAATACCAAAAAACATTGTTCTATCCTTTATGCTTTCCTTTAAGGTGTTTTTTCATAATGGGTATATTTCCATTGTTAATAGCAGATAAATAAATACTGGCCATCTAAATTAAACAGTTTAGTTACCCTGCTATTTAAATAGCGAAAGAAGCACCATAATCATTATTGCCATCTTGTTTCGGGATGGAATTTATATGTCTAGATTAATAATAAAAACGGATTTATTCGGATTAAATATGAAGTAATAGAGAGTAAAATTAATTAAGTGACGATAATTTATTACGTATTGGAATAGATGTCATAGGCTTGAACCATTAAGCTGCGAGTTACTGGCGACATGCACTCATAGCAAGCGCTAGCTGCTTACATCCGAAAGCTCTTACTGACGTATTCAGATAACGTTTTCTTTGTGGAATATTTTGGAATGGAAGCTTTCTCACGACGAATATTTATATTATTAATATACAAACTTCATAAAATTAAATAAGCGAGATATTAAAAGACATTTCATTTTTTAATACTGTTTTTTGAATATGGTACTTTGGATAATTAAGATTCTGAACATTGATTGAAAACCATGAAAAATAAAACATGGGTCATAAAAAACGGGAGCTGGTTAAACCGACTCCCGTTTTAAAATAGAATGGATTGCACTTAATAGGTTAGCTAATTAGCAGTAACCATATCCCATCAGACGTTGATAACGACGATTTTTCAGTGCTTCTTCATCCAGAGTTTCTAACTCATTCAAGTCTTGCGTGATTTGTGCTTTCAGAGATTCTGCGATTTCATCGTAATTACGATGTGCGCCGCCCAGAGGTTCAGGGATCACGCTATCAATCAGTTTCAGCTCTTTTAAGCGAGGCGCCGTAATCCCCATCGCGTCAGCCGCTAATGGTGCTTTATCGGCACTTTTCCACAGAATAGATGCACAACCTTCTGGTGAGATAACGGAATAGGTGCTGTATTGCAGCATATTCACTTTATCACCCACGCCAATCGCTAATGCGCCACCTGAACCGCCTTCACCGATCACAGTACAGATCACAGGAACGGATAAGCGAGACATTTCACGTAAGTTACGTGCGATCGCTTCTGATTGACCACGTTCTTCTGCACCCACTCCTGGGTATGCACCTGGAGTATCGATGAATGTAATAATTGGCAGCTTGAAACGTTCAGCCATTTCCATCAGACGCAGTGCTTTACGGTAGCCTTCTGGTGCCGGCATACCAAAGTTACGGCGAATTTTCTCTTTCGTTTCACGGCCTTTTTGATGGCCAATAACCATCACAGGACGCCCATCCAAACGAGCTAAACCACCAATAATCGCTTTGTCATCGGCATACGCGCGATCACCTGCTAATTCTTGGTAATCTGTAAAAATACGGGAAATGTAGTCCAAAGAGTATGGACGACGTGGGTGACGAGCGAGTTTAGCAATTTGCCAAGCCCCCAGATCAGAGAAAATCTTACGTGTCAGTTCAACACTTTTTTCACGTAAACGGGCAACCTCTTCATCTAGGTTGACTTCTAAGTTGTTATCTTGACGGCTAACTGCAGTTAGGGAATCGATTTTCGCCTCTAATTCAGCAATCGGCTGTTCAAAATCAAGAAAGTCCAGACTCATAATATTCCTATTTTAGTCAAATTCTAATTCTACCTGCTCACTACCCAGCAGAGTTCGAAGGTCGTTCAGAAGGGGATCCACGGGTGTTACACGCCAAACAACGCCAAACTTAAGCTTAGCTCTGGCATCATCCTTCTGATAATACAAGTGAACCGGTATCGTGCCTGAACGATGAGGTTCAAGCGCATTACGAAGCCGATTCAGTAATTGATCGTTAATCTGTTTATCGGACAGTGAAATTGCAAGGCCGCGCGCATACTTTTCCCTTGCTTCACCGATATCCATCAATTCGCGCACTGTCATTTTATTACCACCATTGAAATCATCAAAGCTGACCTGACCGGTGGCAATTAAAATATTGTCTTTTTCCAACATATGTTGGTATTTATCCAGCGCATCTGAAAATAACATAATATCCAGACGACCGGAACGATCATCGAGCGTGCAAATCCCAATTCGGTTTCCACGTTTGGTGGTGATCACTTTGGCAGAGAGCACTAAACCTACCACAGTTGTCACTTGACCACGAGGGGTTGGGTTCACATCTTTCAATCTCAAACCATTTGTATAACGCTCTATCTCACTTAAGTATCGCGTTATTGGGTGACCTGTCAAATAGAGACCTAAAGTTTCGCGCTCACCTTCTAGCACGACTTGTTCAGGCCACTTCGGCACACTGGCGTAAGAACTTTCAACCTGCTCAGGGGCTTCGGCAAGCACACCAAACATATCTCCTTGCCCGATAGCTTCTGCTTTCGCATGCTGATCTGCCGCTTTTAATGCATCTTCAAGGGATGACATCAAGGCCGCTCGGTGAGGCCCTAAATGGTCGAATGCCCCTGCCATGATCAGCTTTTCCATCACACGGCGGTTGATCTTTTTAATATCCACACGAGCACAAAGGTCGAAAATTTCTTTAAAAATTCCACCTTGTTGGCGAGCTTCAATAATCGCTTCGATTGGCCCTTCACCAACGCCTTTAATGGCGCCGATACCGTAAACTATCTCACCTTCATCATTCACATGGAAGTGATATAACCCACTATTGATATCTGGTGGCAATACTTTTAAGCCCATACGCCAACATTCATCAACCAGCCCAACCACTTTTTCCGTGTTATCCATATCCGCAGTCATTACTGCAGCCATAAATTCAGCCGGATAGTGGGCTTTTAGCCATAATGTTTGGTACGAGACCAACGCATAGGCAGCGGAGTGTGATTTGTTAAATCCATAACCGGCGAATTTCTCCACCAAGTCAAAGATTTTCATCGACAACTCGCCATCTACCCCATTTTTGATGGAACCTTCCTCAAAAACGGAGCGCTGTTTTGCCATCTCTTCGGGTTTCTTTTTACCCATCGCACGACGCAACATATCCGCGCCACCGAGGGTATAACCTGCTAAAACCTGAGCAATCTGCATAACCTGTTCTTGGTATAGGATAATACCATAAGTTGGCTCTAGAACAGGTTTTAATGATTCGTGCTGCCAATTTACATCAGGATATGAGATCTCTTCACGACCATGTTTACGGTCGATAAAGTTATCTACCATCCCCGATTGCAGAGGACCCGGGCGGAATAAGGCTACCAGAGCGATCATATCTTCAAAACAGTCCGGTTGCAGGCGTTTAATCAGATCCTTCATTCCTCGAGATTCTAATTGGAATACCGCCGTGGTTTCCGAACGCTGCAACATATCGAAGCTTTTCTTATCCTGTAAAGGAATCGCTGCAATATCAATCGGTTCTAAATCTTTCTTGGCTCGACGAGCATTGATCATCTCCAATGCCCAGTTAATAATGGTCAGCGTACGCAGACCTAGGAAGTCGAATTTTACCAAGCCTGCATATTCAACATCGTTTTTATCGAATTGTGTAACGGGGTTATTACCTTCTGCATCGCAATAGAGCGGCGCAAAATCCGTAATTTTGGTCGGTGCAATAACCACCCCACCGGCGTGCTTACCGGCGTTACGCGTGACCCCTTCAAGCTTACGCGCCATATCGATTAGCGCTTTAACCTCTTCATCTGCTTCATAAATTTCAGGCAACTGAGGTTCCACTTCAAAAGCTTTTTCAAGGGTCATTCCCGGGTCAGGGGGAACGAGTTTAGAAATTCGGTCAACGAAACCATAAGGGTGTCCCAGTACGCGTCCCACGTCACGAATAACAGCTTTTGCTGCCATCGTACCAAAGGTAATAATCTGAGATACCGCATCTCGCCCATACATTTGAGCAACATGATCAATGACTTGATCACGTTTTTCCATGCAAAAGTCAACGTCAAAGTCTGGCATTGAAACCCGCTCAGGGTTCAAAAAACGCTCGAACAGTAAATCAAGTTCAAGTGGGTCTAAGTCAGTGATTTTTAGTGCATAAGCCACTAAAGAACCCGCACCTGAGCCTCGCCCCGGACCAACAGGAACGCCGTTATCTTTTGACCACTGGATAAACTCCATCACGATCAAGAAGTAGCCGGGGAATCCCATTTGGTTAATAACGTTGAGTTCGATTTCCAAACGTTCATCATATTCAGGGCGTTTTTCTGCTCGGACTTTCTCATCTGGGAATAGGAATTTGAGACGTTCTTCCAGGCCTTCTTTTGAACGCATGACCAAAAAGTCTTCCGTTTCCATATCCCCTGTCGGGAATTTGGGTAGGAAATATTCACCAAGACGAATAGTGACGTTACAGCGCTTAGCAATCTCTACACTATTTTCTAATGCTTCAGGGATGTCGGCAAACAGCTCGCACATCTCTTCTTCAGTACGTAAGTATTGCTGAGGACTATAATTTTTTGGACGCTTCGGATCGGCTAACGTGAATCCATCATGAATAGCGACGCGAATTTCATGAGCATCAAAGTCGCTACTTTCAATGAAACAGACCTCGTTGGTTGCTACAACAGGCAGGCCACGCTGAGTTGCCAATTCGACAGCGGCATGTAGGTAGCTTTCTTCATCAGGTCGCCCTGTACGAATAAGTTCAAGATAGTAAGCATCAGGAAAATGAGTTTGGTAAAAAGCTACACTCTCATCCACGAGTGCTTGGTTACCGCGAAGTAAAAACTGCCCCACATCCCCTTTTCGACCACCTGATAGTAAGATCAAACCTTCTTTATGTTTGACAAGCCAGTCCCGGTGAATAGTAGGCCCAATTGCACCATAACCTTTTTGGTAAGCTTCAGAGATGAGTAAGGTGAGGTTTTGATAGCCTTCGTTATTGCGAGCCAGAACTGTTAAGTGCGCAACCTCATCACCAAGTTGCTCACTTTCCATATAAAAATCAGCACCAATGATCGGCTTGATACCCGCACCATGAGCCGCACCATAAAACTTCACTAACCCACAAAGGTTAGTAAAATCTGTGATAGCAAATGCAGGCATGCCCATGGCGGCGACTTTTTTCACTAATGGACCGGTTTTTGCCAGCCCATCAATCATGGAGTAGTCACTGTGAACACGTAGATGAATAAAACGAGGAGAAGCCATTAACTTTATACCTATTTTTCTTATGCCGACTATTTAATGTCTAACGCACGTCTTACAGGCGCGAAGCTTTTACGGTGAAACTCGGTAGCGCCAAACTCAGCTAATTTTTCTAAATGATACGCGGTAGGATAACCTTTGTGTTTCGCAAAACCATACTCAGGAAAAGCTTTATCAAGCTCAACCATTTCCCTATCTCGAACCACTTTCGCCAGAATTGAGGCTGCGCTGATCTCTTGGACTAAGCTATCACCTTTAACAACGGCCTGTGATGGCATTGTCAGTTTAGGGCAGCGGTTGCCATCCACTAAGACGAATTCTGGTTGAATAGAAAGACCTTCAACCGCTCTTTGCATAGCCAACATTGTGGCATGCAATATATTCAATTGATCGATTTCTTCTGGCTCTGCGCGGCCGATACACCAACACAGCGCTTTTTCTTTGATCTCATCGAACAGCTTTTCACGCTTTTTTTCGCTGAGTTTTTTAGAATCCGCAAGCCCTTCAATAGGATTGTTGGGATCTAAAATCACAGCAGCAGTCACTACAGCACCGACAAGAGGCCCACGCCCCACTTCATCAACACCAGCAATTAAGTTGGCTTTTGGGTATATAAATTCCATTATTTTCGAACCAAATCTAATACAGCATCAGCGGCTTGTTGATCAGCATCACAACGAATCAATTGATGCAATTGTAAGAAAGTTTTCTTCAGCGCATCGACCTGCTCACCACCTTCCAACAATGGAAGTAAC
This sequence comes from Providencia alcalifaciens, assembly GCF_020271745.1. NCBI lineage: Bacteria > Pseudomonadati > Pseudomonadota > Gammaproteobacteria > Enterobacterales > Morganellaceae > Providencia > Providencia alcalifaciens. Next base: position 504,102 of record NZ_CP084296.1, read on the forward strand.
TGGTCTGCAAGTTGCTGTGGCTGACACTCTTCTTGGAGTAATTCTTTCACGATTTCTTTCCCTGCCAATAAATTTGGCAAAGAAACATAAGGCGTTTTGACTAAGCGCTTGGCAAGCCAGAATGTGAAGGGCTTCATACGATAACCGACTACCATTGGGCATTTGGTTAGCATACATTCTAAGGCAGCGGTGCCCGAAGCGAGTAATGTCGCATCTGCCGCAGTCATTGCATCGCGAGCCTGCCCATCCAGAATATGGACATTCAACTCTGGAGCAACCTGTTGTTTTATCTCATCGAATTGCTGACGTCGCTTCTGATTTACCAAAGGTACTACAATATGTAGATCGGTAAAGTGGCTACTTAATAGTGTAGCGGTTTTTAAGAAATCAGCACTGAGCATTTCCACTTCAGAATGGCGGCTTCCCGGTAACAAGGCTAAACATTTTGCAGTCGCGGGGATATTTAAACGCTCACGCGCGGCCTGTTTATCAGGGTTTAAGGGGATTGAGTCCGCCATGGTGTGCCCGATAAAACGGCAAGGGACATCAAAACGGTCATAAAATGCTTTCTCAAACGGAAGAAATGCCAAAACTAAATTTGTGGAACGACCAATTTTGAATACGCGCTTTTGGCGCCATGCCCAAACAGACGGGCTAACATAATGAATGGTTTTAATGCCCTTTGATTTTAAGCGACCTTCAAGGGTGATATTAAAATCAGGCGCATCAATGCCGACAAACACATCAGGTTGTAACTCAGTAAAACGCTGAGTTAAATCTTTACGGATGGATAATAAACGCGGTAAACGGCCAAGGACTTCAACAATCCCCATGACAGCGAGCTCTTCCATTTCATACCAAGCTTCACAACCTTCTGCTTGCATGAGTGGGCCTGCAACACCGACAAAACGGGCATTGGGAACTTGTTGTTTTAAGGCGCGGATAAGCCCTGCGCCTAAGATATCACCGGAGGTTTCTCCAGCAACAAGGCCAATAGTAAGTGGGCGGTTGCTATTCACCAAAATTCGCTCCTTATTAAAGGCCTTTCTTGTATTCATCTACAGCCGCAAAAATTAACGAATAATTCCGCGCTTAGATTGTGCTGAGTCTTCTAAGAAATCACTAAATACTTTGACGTGCTCGTCAGTTTTTGCCATTTCAGCAATTTCTTCACGCGCTTCTTCTAAAGATTTTCCTGAACGATATAACGTTTTATATGCGTTACGAATAGCGTGCAGAGATTCTTTTTCAAAACCACGGCGTTTTAAACCTTCAAGGTTTAAACCAAATGGAGTTGCATGGTTGCCCTGTGCAATAACGTATGGAGGCACGTCTTGTGCAACACCAGAGCATCCACCGACCATTACATGCGCACCAATCTGACAGAATTGATGTACCGCAGTCATACCACCAATAATAGCGAAATCACCAAGAGTGACGTGACCACCTAACGTTCCGTTATTCGCGATAATACAGCGGTTACCAATGATGCAGTCATGCGCAATATGGACGTTAACCATTAGTAAATTATCATTACCAATTTTAGTTAGGTCACCGCCTTGAGTGGTTCCACGATGGATAGTCACACTTTCACGGATGCGGTTACGGTCGCCAATCTCAACGCGAGTTGGCTCACCTTGGTATTTCAGGTCTTGGTTAATTTCACCAATCGAAGCAAATTGAAAAATAACATTGTCACGACCAATTTTCGTGTGTCCGTTTACAACAACGTGAGATTTCAGCTCAGTACCTTCACCAATTTCAACATTAGCGCCGATATAGCAAAAAGGACCAATGCGTACATTGGCACCAATAACAGCTCCATCTTCTACAATAGATGAGGGATGAACATAGGCAGTTTTGTCAATCATATCAGACCTCACGACGACGGGCGCACATCATTTCTGCTTCGCAGGCCACTTCTCCATCAACTTTTGCAACACCTTTAAAACGTGCTACACCGCGACGTTCTTTGATAAATTCAACTTCCAGGATCATTTGATCTCCTGGCAGAACGGGACGTTTAAAGCGTGCGTTATCAATCGCTGCAAAATAATATAATTCGCCAGGTTCAAGCTTGCCTACGCTTTTAAACGCAAGGATACCCGTAGCCTGAGCCATTGCTTCTAAAATTAAAACACCCGGGAAAATTGGTTTGCTAGGGAAATGTCCCTGAAAGAATGGCTCGTTAAAAGAGACGTTCTTTACCGCGCGCAAAGATTTACCTTCTTCAAAATCCAATACACGGTCAACCAAAAGGAATGGGTAACGGTGCGGAAGTAGTTCTAAGATTTCTTCTATATTCAGAGTATGATTATCACTCATCGAAATACTCTTCCTGTCTATTAATACTATTTAATTAATGAATCGGCCCGCTTTAACTCAATGGCGAGTTAACAGGCAGGCCGGAAAAAACGTAACTCAAGAAACTATTTTAGCTTGAATTACCAAATAATTACTGATTTTTTTGATTTTGGCTATCTAATTCACGTTCAAGTGTTTTTAGACGCTTATTCATCTCATTGATACTTAAGACTAAAGCCGCGGTTTTACGCCATGCTTTATTCGGCTGTAAAGGAATACCGGAAGAGTAAACTCCTGGCTCAGTAATTGGTCGCATGACCATTCCCATACCTGTTACGGTAACCTTGTCACAGATTTCCATATGACCATTGATAACACTGGCTCCGCCAATCATACAATAGCGACCGATTTTTAAACTACCAGCCATGATGACGCCTCCCGCAACTGCGGTATTATCGCCTATTGTTACATTGTGCGCAATTTGGCATTGGTTATCGATGATAACGCCACTGCCAATCACTGTGTTATCTAATGCGCCACGGTCAATTGTTGTACACGCGCCGATCTCTACACGAGACCCGATGATCACGGTACCCAATTGCGGGATCTTGATCCAATTACCACGATCATTGGCATAACCAAAGCCATCAGAACCGATCACTGTACCTGACTGGATTAAGCAACTTTCACCAATCTCAACATGATGGTAAACACTGACATTCGCCCATAAACGGGTACCTGAACCAATGCGGGTATTTTTACCAATAAAACAACCTGCACCAATCACAACGTTATCGCCTAGCACAACGCCACTTTCGATAACGGCATTCGCGCCAATTGCGACATTTTGACCAAGTTGGGCATCATCAGCGATAACTGCTGACGCATGGATATTCTCAGCTGGGGCTGGAGTAGTATCCATAATTTGCGCCATATGCGCATAAGCAAGATAAGGATTATCTACAACCAGTGCAGCAACCTTACAAGCACTCAGATCTTTTTCAGTTAATACCACAGCAGCAGCTTGGCAATCTGCCAACTTATCGCTGTAACGGCTATCAGATAAAAAAGTAATCTGCTGATTGTTCGCTGAATACATCGGTGCAATACCGGTGATGACGATATCGCCATCACCGTGTAACTGTGCATTCAACTGCTGAGCGAGGTCAGCTAATCGAATTGAAGACATCTATTATTTAACCTGTTTTTGAACCTGGCTGGTAATATCGATGCCATCTTTTGCGTACGCAACTGCGTTTGCATCGATAACAACGTCATAGCCTTCTTTCGCTGCAACGGATTTAATAGAATCTTGGATACGGCTCAGAATCTTATTACGCTCTTCAGCTTGACGACGACGGTTGTCTTCTTCAAATTTCTGAGCTTTCTCAGCGAACTGGTCACGTTTAGTGATTAATTCTTTTTCCTGCTTTTCACGATCGCTAGTGCTCATAGTTGCACCGTCACGACGCAGTTTTTCTACGCGTGATTGCAAATCTTTTTCCAGATTCTGCAGTTCAGTAGCACGGCTTTTGAATTCACTCTCAAGCTGTTTAGCAACGGCGTCACGAGCAGGCATGTTCTGGAAAACTTCGCCAACATTCACGATAGCGATTTTTTCAGCATACGCACCCGCAGACATTGCTAAAGCAATACTTACACCCGCTGCACACAACAATTTTTTCACGCTAAACTCCTTAACCCATTCTTATGGCTGGAAATTTTGGTAGCCCTCATTATCTTATGAGGGCTGATTTCGATAGAGACTGAATGATTACCAAGTTCTACCAATATTAAATTGGAACTGTTCTGATTTATCGCCTTCGTAATCCTTGATAGGTTGCGCATAGGAGAAGACCAGCGGCCCAAGTGGCGAAATCCACTGTAAAGCAATACCCGTAGAAACACGGACGTTAGTTGCTGTACCGTAGTCAGGCATACCCGCACGCCATGCTGGATTAATACTGTTCCAGTTGGTATCCCATACGGTTCCCGCGTCTACAAACAGAGAGGTACGGATCGTATTCGCATATTTCTCGTCGATAAATGGCGTTGGTGTAATCAGCTCAAATGAACCTGCATACATCGCGTTACCACCAACCGCATCGCTAGATGGGCTACCTGGCTCAGGGCCATCTTTGCCATCTATATTCTTCAGATATACAGCTTTCGGACCGATGTTATTTGAACGGAAACCACGGATGGTGCTAGAGCCCCCGGCATAGAAGTTCTCATAGAATGGCATTTGCTTGCTACCAATACCATCACCATAACCCGCCTGCGCTCGACCTAACACAACCCACGTTTCATCATCATTTAAAGGAACGTACTGAGCCGTATCAAAACGCAGTTTATAGTATTCGTTATCAGAACCAGGGACTGTCACTTTACCTGAAACGCTAGTTTTGTTACCCGATGTTGGGAAGAAACCACGGTTTAAGGTGTTGTAAGTCCAACCTAAGTTCAGTGTAAAGTCATCCGCTCTGAAGCTTTCTTTGTTACGACCATCTTTAGTCACCGGTGGGTTTTCACCCATAGATTGTAGATAATCCCACATTGCAGCTTGCGCACGCATGTCAGACAGGTCGTTATGAACATACCCCGCACCAATACGGAAGGAGTTATTTTCATTGAATGGGAAGCTTAATGTGCTATCTAAACCATACGTTTTGTTGTTATAGCCAGATAAGTCCGCATCTTTCGCACTAAAGTCGTTATAGAAGATACGTCCACCCAGACTCACACCGTTAACCGTGAAGTAAGGGTCTGTCATTGAAAACTCGACGTTTGTTGAGTAGTCATTTCGGCTGGCGTTAATACCAACCGCATTACCTGTACCCAACCAGTTATCCTGAGTGACACCAACTTGGAAGCTCACGCCACTTTCAGTACCAAAACCAACACCAAAGTTCATTGAACCGGTATTACGTTCTTTAACCTTATAGATAACATCAACTTGGTCTGGGCTACCCGGAATACGCTGAGTTTCAACATCAACAGTTTCGAAGAAACCAGTACGGTTCAGACGCTCTTTACCTAATTCAACTAAATCGTTACCTAACCACGCACCTTCCATTTGACGCATTTCACGGCGTAAAACGGAATCTTTACTGGTATCGTTACCTTGGAAACGAATTTGACGAACATAGAAACGGTTACCTGCATCAACGTTAACATGCAGCTTAACTGTCTTATCAGCATCATTAATTTCTGGCTGAGTCATTACGCGGGGATAGGCGTAACCATAACGACCAAACAGGTCTTTAATTTGGTTTTCCATCTGAGTCACTTGCGCACCATTGTATAACTCACCTGGTGTGATGGTGATCAGCTCTTGGATATCCGCTAAATGCTCTGCCGTATTACCATTAACATCCACACCAGAAATCTTATATTGATCTCCCTCAGTGACATTAATCGTAATGTAGATATCTTTCTTGTCTGGTGTCAGACTCACTTGCGTTGAGTCGATATTAAAACGTGCATAACCGCGATCAAGGTAGAAACTACGCAGGGTTTCTAAATCACCCGCCAATTTCTGTTTTTGATATTTTTGGTCAGCCGCCAGGTTCCACCATGGTACATCGTCACGTAATTGAAGCTTATTCACCAATTCCGCTGTTGAGTAGTTTTTATTACCTACGATGTTGATCTGCTGGATTTTTGCAGACACGCCTTCAGAGAACACAAATTTTAAATCCACGCGGTTACGTGGTAATGGCGTGACCACCGCTTTTACTGTCGCGTTGTATTTACCAACACTGTAGTAAAAGTCCTCTAAACCTTTTTCAATATTCGCAATTTTAGTGCGGTCTAATGCTTCACCCACACGGATATTGGATGCTTCCAAGTTCTGCTTTAGCATGTCATCTTTTACAGATTTGTTACCTGTAAAAGTGATACTCGCGATGGTTGGTCGTTCTTTAACTTGAACGATCAGCGTATTTCCATCACGCAGGACCCTAACATCTTCGAAGTTACCTGTAGAGAATAGCGAGCGAATCGAACGACTAATATCTTCGTTATCGATTGAATCCCCGACCCTGACAGGCATGTTCAATAATGCTGCACCAACGGCGACGCGTTGTAGACCTTCGAAACGAATGTCTTTAACTACGAATCCGTCTGAACCGTATGCAGTGGCGCTACCTAAAAGCAGCGACGCTATGAGCAACTTTTTCATCGCCATCGTTGTTATGCGTATTCCTTACTGGTCCCAAGCTTACAAAATTAGAAGCGAGAGAAATCATTAAAAAGTGCAAGTCCCATTAACAGAATCAATGCCATTGCACCAATTCGAAAACTAAAGTCTTGTACTCGCTCAGACACTGGACTCCCTTTAATTTTTTCAATTAATAAGAAGAGTAAGTGCCCCCCATCTAACACAGGCAATGGAAATAGATTGATGATGCCTAAGTTCACGCTAATCAGCGCAATAAACATCAGATAATATACCAAGCCTGACTCCGCCGAAACCCCCGCACCTTTTGCGATAGATACCGGCCCGCTCAAGTTATTGAGTTTAACATCCCCAACAACCAGTTTACCCATCATATTGACTGTCAGTTTCATTAACTGCCAAGTCTTGTCGCTAGCTTGAAACAGTGCAGATACAGGGTTGTATTGCTGCACCATTTTATATTCATCAGCTAGCGGTAATACAGTTAGTTCGACGCCCGCAACGCCAAAACGCTCACCTTTTTTATCTTCCTGCACATCAGGAACCAAGGTTAACTCAATCAATGTAGAATTACGTTGCACGGCTAATTTTAATGGTGTCCCCGGATTATTTCGGATTATTCTCGTCACTGGATTCCAAGTATCCAGTAGCTCTCCGTTGACACTGATAATTCTATCTCCCGGTTTTAAACCGGCACGCTCGCCCGCTAAGCCTTCCGTCACTTTATGGATGACAGGGTCAACCTTCGCAGACACTGGCATAATCCCTATTGATAAAATAGGATCCTGCTTTTCAGGGTCAAACTGCCATGCGCTTAAATCTACTGTTTTAGAAACTGGCTCATTATATCCTTGAGGTAAAACTTGTGCAGTAAATTCCCTGTCACCAATTTTACTCACCAGCGCTAAACGAACTGAATTCCAATCAGGTGTTTCGATACCGTCTATCGATTTTAGTTCCATTTGAGGCTCAAAATTTGCCTCAGCAGCAATGGAATTTGGCTTAATGCTATCAATGACTGGGCGAACAGACGGAATCCCAATCATAAAGACAATCCAGTAGACAACAATAGCGAGCAAAAAGTTCGCAATAGGGCCCGCGCTGATAATGGCGGCACGTTGTCCAACGGTCTTATTATTGAAAGCTAAATGACGGCGTTCAGGGCTTACTTCACCAACACGCTCATCGAGCATTTTGACGTAGCCACCAAGCGGAATCAGTGCTAAAACAAACTCTGTCCCATGTTTATCGACTTTACGCCATAGCGTTTTACCAAACCCTATAGAGAATTTTTCAACATAAACACCACAGCGGCGCGCGACCCAATAATGCCCAAATTCGTGTACCGTAATTAGCACACCAATCGCAATAATAAATGCCGCTAAGCTCCAAATAAATCCCATTAATCTTCCTAAAGACCAAAACCGTTGAAAACTAACAAATTCAGCCCTGCAAATACAGGGATTGCCGCAGTTAGACTATCAATTCTATCGAGTATTCCACCGTGACCTGGAATTAAATGGCTACTGTCTTTAATGCCAGATTGGCGCTTAAACATACTCTCTGTTAAGTCACCGAACACAGATACTACAACAACAATAATTGAAGTCACTAGTAAATAATCTGGCATTGCTGGGATTGGCGCATATAAGCTAAATAACCATGAGATAATTCCAGCTGTAATTAAACCACCGATTAACCCTTCCCATGTTTTACCCGGAGAAACTTTTGGTGCCATTTTATTGCGACCAATAGTACGTCCAAACGCATAAGCACCGGAGTCTGCACCCCATACCAATAGCATCACGTAGAGTAACCACCATGCCCCAACAGAGGTGTCAGCTTGGTAACCAATAGTTCTTAATACCATCATGCCACTATAGAAAGGCACAATAGTTAATACGCCAAACAGTAAGCGAATGATGACCGATTTTCCCCATGAAGCAGAGGCTGGGTATGTCACAACCAATAAAATGGCTGCAACCCACCAGATTAAACCGGCCCAGAGGCTATATAAAATAAACGGAGAGCTTGAAAGTGCGGTCATGTCTGGTAAAGAAAGTTGAATTGCGAGTAATACCACCGCAAATACAACCGCTAAACCGATACGTTTAGTTTGTGAATGCCATCCTGCAAATTGCGCCCATTCCCATGCGCCCAACGCACAGACTGCTATCACCACTAAACCGAAATTTGCTGGGGACAGTAAAAAAAGTGCAGCAATAACAATTGGAATTAAAATCACCGCAGTGAGTAAACGATACTTCAGCACATCCATCCCCTTTTATTTGACGAGTTCGTCATCTGATTCTGCTCCACCATAGCGCCGTTCTCGCTTGCTAAAAGCATCAACTGCATCCTGAAACACCATTTCATCAAAATCTGGCCATAAAACGTTGGTGAAATAAAATTCCGCATAAGCAACCTGCCATAACAAGAAATTACTAATGCGATGTTCTCCACCTGTACGGATCACCAAATCAACACACTCTTGGTCATGCATACAAACATGGTCACTAATCGTACTTTCAGTCACGTCATCGATAGATAACTCACCACAGCTCACTTTTTCATAAACTTGTTTAACGCTATTAACAATATCCCAGCGTCCACCGTAATTAGCGGCAATATTCAGTTGTAAACCCGTGTTACCTGCTGTTAATGCTTCCGCTTTATCAATTCTTTTTCTTAAGGTTTCACTAAAGCGACTAACATCACCAATAATTTTCAGTTTTACGTTATTTTTATGCAGGTTTTTGACTTCATTATCTAATGCAAAAACAAACAGATCCATCAACGAACTGACTTCTTTTTCTGGTCTTTTCCAATTTTCACTGCTGAATGCGTAAAGTGTCAGGGAACGAATATTATTCTTTACGGCAAAACGCACAGAACTACGTACAGATTCAACACCTGCTCGATGACCAGTAATTCTGAATTTTCCTCTCTGTTTTGCCCATCGCCCATTACCATCCATAATGATGGCAACATGCTTAGGCATCATAGAATCAGAGAGATTTTCACCACTAGAGTTCATTAAATGTTAATCCTTGTCTGTACTACTTGGGAAATCTGACTCAATCATAACTCTTATGATTATAATTGCTGATAAGACACATCCTTAATATGCTTATTGTTGATAAGCTTTCTATTCTCAACACGCCACATATTAAAGATATATTATAGTTATCAGCAACTAAATAAATCACATATCAAGATTAAAATTCTTGAGCAATTCGTTGAGCTGCTTCACGGCGAGCACAAGCATCGATTTCTAAGACCTCGTCAATAGACGTGGGTTCCGGCAAATGAATTAATTTATCCATAATCTCATGGTTGATTTTTGCAATATCCGTAAAGCGAATTTTGCCTTCTAAGAATGCACCGACAGTAATTTCATTCGCACCATTTAATGCGGTAGTTGCCGCTTGACCTTGGTGACATGCATCAATAGCCAGTTTCAGGCAAGGGTAACGTTGGTAATCAGGCTCAACAAAAGTCAGCGAAGATAACGTAGTGAAATCCAATGGCTTAGCACCCGACATAATGCGCTGAGGATAGGCCATGCTGTACGAAATTGGTGTGCGCATGTCAGGTGTTCCTAACTGGGCGATCACACTTCCATCACGGTAGCGAACCATAGAATGGATGACAGATTGAGGGTGAATAATCACCTCCATCTGCTTTTCATTAGCATTAAAGAAATAGCAAGCCTCAATATATTCTAGACCTTTATTCATCATAGTCGCGGAGTCTACCGAGATTTTGCGTCCCATTGACCAATTAGGATGATTACATGCCTCATCCGGTGTCACTTGGTCAAAATAAGATAACGGCGTATCTCTAAATGGTCCACCGGAGCCTGTTAATACGATGCTGGAAATCCCAGAAGCCGTCAGGTCGGCAAAGCCTAAATTCAATTGAATTTCTTCAGGTAGGCTTTGAAAAATCGCGTTATGCTCGCTATCAATCGGGAAAACTGTTGCTTGGTGCTCTCGAATCGCATTAAAGAATAAACGGCCACTGGTAATCAGAGACTCTTTATTCGCTAATAATATTCTTTTCCCTTTACGGATTGCTGACAGCGTTGGGAGTAGCCCCGCCACGCCAGTAATTGCAGACATCACTTGATCCGCTTCATCCAACCCAGCAAGTTCAATAGCGGATTCTGTACCCGATAAAACCTCTGTTTTGCAGTTATTTTCCGTCAGAATAGTGCGTAACGCTTTCGCTGCGCTTTCGTCAGCCATTGAGACATATTTAGGATTAAATTCAAGGCACTGGCTTGCCATCTCAGTCACGTTTTTACCTGCGACTAATGCAAGAATTTGGAATTGATCAGGATTTTGACGAACAACAGAAAGTGTACTTGTACCGATTGAACCTGTAGAACCCAGGATAGTAAGACGTTTCATAGTGATCAGATACTCTGTATTAATTCAATACTGAGATTATATCAGCTTAGCGATGAGAAAGGATTGTTTAATAGAAATGATAAATAATAAAGCCATGCTAAAGCACACTTTTAAAAAATGTGTTCAGATGGCTTTATTATCAAGATGGATTAAAACTCCATCAGCTCCGCTTCTTTTTGAGCTAATGCTTCATCCACTTTTTTGATGAAGTTATCCGTCAGTTTTTGGATATCATCCTGTGAACGGCGCTCATCATCTTCACTGATTTCTTTGTCTTTCAGTAAAGCTTTAACTTTATCGTTAGCGTCACGGCGGACGTTACGAATCGCGATACGACCTTGCTCAGCATCACCACGAACCACTTTGATTAAGTCTTTACGACGCTCTTCCGTTAATGGAGGAAGTGGAACGCGGATAACAGTACCTGCTGAAGATGGGTTCAGACCTAAGTCAGACGCCATGATCGCTTTTTCAATTGCAGGTGACATGCTACGGTCAAAAACAGAAATTGCTAATGTACGTGAGTCTTCAACGGTCACGTTAGCTAATTGACGCAGAGGCGTCGCTGAGCCGTAATATTCAACAGAGATGCCGTCTAACAGGCTTGGAGAAGCGCGGCCAGTACGAACTTTGCTGATTTGACTTTTTAGTGCTTCAAGGCTCTTTTCCATACGGTCTTGAGCATCTTTTTGGATTTCGTTAATCACGTTATCAACCCTTAAGAACTTGTTATTAAAGGCCGCAAAGCAGCCTCGCTTAAATTGTCTGAATTTATGTTAGATAATACATTCAAACTCAGGTCATGTCTCTGAGTATTAATTGTGAGAAATCAGAGTTCCTTCGTTTTCACCCATCACAACACGGCGTAATGCGCCTGGCTTATTCATGTTGAAAACACGAATTGGCAGGTTGTGATCGCGTGCTAGCGTAAATGCAGCTAAATCCATAACTTTCAATTCACGCTCAAGAACTTCTTGATAATTCAGGTTTTCATACAAAACGGCATCAGGATCTTTGGCAGGATCTGACGAGTAAACGCCATCAACTTTTGTGGCTTTCAGTACAACATCAGCTTCAATTTCAATACCGCGTAAGCAAGCTGCTGAGTCCGTTGTGAAGAATGGATTTCCTGTTCCCGCAGAGAAGATAACCACACGACCGTGTCGCAGTAAGCTGATAGCTTCAGCCCAACTATAGTTGTCACATACGCCATTGAGTGGAATTGCAGACATCAGTCTTGCGTTTACGTATGCACGGTGCAGCGCATCACGCATTGCCAGACCATTCATCACGGTTGCCAGCATACCCATATGGTCACCAACAACGCGGTTCATGCCTGCTTGTGCCAGACCGGCACCACGGAACAAGTTACCACCACCAATAACCACACCGACCTGTATACCCAGTTCTATAAGTTCTTTGATTTCCTGAGCCATACGATCTAAAACGCTAGCATCGATACCAAAACCTTCTGCACCTTGTAGAGCCTCGCCACTTAGTTTAAGCAGAATACGCTGATAAACGGGTTTTGCATTGGTTGCCATGAGTTGTGTCCTAACAGGTCATTATTGGAGTCATACATATAGAGCCTCGCTCTATATGCCGAAAAATGTATTTGATACAGAATGCTACACAAAAATAGTTCAAGTTGCAGGAAGTTGAGTCGCTACACCAAAATAGGTGAATGCATACAGCTTGAAATATGCAGTGTATTAAAGAAAGGCCGCCAATCGGCGGCCCTTTTCGTTGATTACTTGCTCATTGCAGCAACTTCTGCTGCGAAGTCAGTTTCAACTTTCTCGATACCTTCACCAACTTCAAAGCGGATGAAGTTAGTTACGTTAGCACCTTTTTCTTTCAGTAAGTCACCAACAGATTTGCTTGGATCCATTACGAAAGGCTGGCCAGTCAGAGAGATTTCGCCAGTGAATTTGTTCATGCGACCGATAACCATTTTTTCAGCGATTTCGCGTGGTTTACCAGATTGCATAGCGATGTCTAACTGAATTTGGTGCTCGTGAGCAACAACATCAGCTGGAACGTTTTCTGGAGTCACATATTCTGGCTTGCTTGCAGCAATGTGCATCGCAATGTGTTTCAGCAGTTCTTCATCTGCGCCTTCGCCAGCAACCAGAACACCGATACGAGCACCGTGCAGGTAGCTACCTACTTGTGTACCTTCCAGAATAGCAACGCGACGGATATTGATGTTTTCACCAATTTTCGCAACTAAAGCTGTACGAGCTTCTTCGAATTTTGCTTTCAGAGCGTCGATGTCAGCGTTTTTATCAGCAACAACAGAAGCTAAAACTTCTTTACCGAATGCTAAGAAACCAGCATCTTTAGCAACGAAGTCAGTTTCGCAGTTCAGTTCGATCAGCGCACCAGTTTTACCGTCGTTGAAAACTTCAGTCAGGATAACGCCTTCAGCAGCAACACGGCCTGCTTTTTTAGCGGCTTTCGCTTGACCTGATTTACGCATGTTGTCGATTGCTAATTCGATGTCGCCGTTAGCTTCAACTAATGCTTTTTTACATTCCATCATACCTGCGCCAGTACGTTCGCGCAGTTCTTTTACCAATGCAGCGGTAATTCCAGACATGTGATTTATTCCTCGATATGCCTCACGGGACTTTCCCACAAGGATAATTCTGATTCACAGAGACAAAAGGGGCCTAAGTAGGCCCCTTCTAACCAATATATAGCAATACCTGGTTAATAAGGGCTTTTGCCTTATTATTCAGCTTCTACTAAGCTTTCTTCTGCTTGAACAGCCAGATCTTGTGAACGACCTTCACGAACGGTGTTTGCAACAGCGCCCAGATACAGTTTGATTGCACGGATTGCATCGTCGTTACCAGGGATAACGAAGTCGATACCGTCTGGATCAGAGTTAGTATCAACGATAGCGAATACTGGGATACCCAGGTTATTAGCTTCTTTGATAGCAATGTGTTCGTGGTCTGCATCGATAACGAACAGAGCGTCTGGTAAACCGCCCATATCTTTGATACCGCCTAAGCTGTTTTCTAACTTACCAAGTTCACGAGTACGCATCAGCGCTTCTTTCTTGGTCAGTTTGTCGAAAGTACCGTCTTGTGACTGAACTTCCAGATCTTTCAGACGTTTGATTGACTGACGAACAGTTTTCCAGTTAGTCAGCATCCCACCTAACCAACGGTGGTTTACGAAATATTGATCACAGCTTCCAGCAGCTTCTTGAACGGCTTCGCTTGCAGCACGTTTAGTACCAACAAACAGAATCTTGCCTTTACGAGAAGCAATTTTAGTCAACTCAGCCAGAGCTTCGTTGAACATTGGAACAGTCTTTTCCAAGTTGATGATATGAACTTTGTTACGAGCGCCGAAAATGAAAGGTTTCATTTTAGGGTTCCAGTAACGAGTCTGGTGACCAAAGTGAACGCCCGCTTGTAACATATCGCGCATGGAAACAGTTGCCATTTTATACCTCTGTATATAAGTAATTGGGGTTATGCCTCCACGAATCCCATGCTACCGACTCTATAGCTGCGTCTAAACGCATAAGAGCACCCCGGCGCACGTGCCGATTCGTGTGTGTTATTACACAATTGAGTTTTAGTTTACGCACATCCAATCGATGCCTTTAAGATTCACTCACTAATCCAAATTAGATTAAAAAATGAGATAAAGAGAAAAATATGGATTGCCGGCGCGCTTTATACCATAAAATGCAGTTGTAATCCAATAATTGTTGTTTTTTCGCTGATAAAAACCAAGTGTATTATTCAGATCTCAACGAATTTTACCCATCACAAAAGACCCACGAAGCAAATATAGAGCAACAACAAAACGATAGCGAAAAATGGTCAAGATGAAAAATTCATCATCAAAAATCAACTTATTGTTTTTGACAATTTGTGCTCTATAAAGCTCAATTTGAACAAACTACGCCTGAGGCTTGGCTTACTCTGTGCTCCATTATCTGTTTTTAATCGAATTGTGGGCATCTAAACATATCGCCAACTAGTTGGCAGAAAATGCGGTGACTGTTACCATACTCGGCATCAACGGTAAAAATGTCGCAACAATTGCCCATTTCCAAACCCTTTTTTTAACATGTCGCAAATCCCTGCTGACATATATGGACTGAACTCATGGCTATTATTATCAAAACTGAAGAAGATATTCAGAAAATGCGTGTTGCTGGTCGCCTAGCAGCTGAAGTGTTAGAAATGATCGCACCGCATGTTGTGCCGGGAGTCAGTACAGGTGAATTGGATCGCCTTTGCCACAAACATATTGTTGAGCAACAACAAGCGATCCCAGCCTGCCTTGACTATCATGGTTTCCCTAAGTCTGTTTGTATTTCTGTGAATGATGTTATCTGCCACGGTATTCCAAGCGACGATAAAATTCTGAAAGATGGTGATGTGGTTAACATCGATGTCACTGTCATCAAGAATGGTTTCCACGGCGATACCTCTAAAATGTTCATCGTTGGTAAACCAACTATCCAAGGTGAGCGCCTGTGCCAAGTGACTCAAGAGAGTCTGTATCTGGCTATCCGCATGGTAAAACCAGGTATCCGTTTACGTACCATCGGTAAAGCTATTCAAGAATTTGTAGAGAAACAAGACCTATCAGTGGTTCGCGAATATTGCGGTCACGGCATCGGTGAAGGCTTCCACGAAGAGCCACAAGTGCTGCATTATGATGCAGATGATAGCGGCGTTGTGCTGCAAAAAGGCATGACTTTCACTATCGAACCAATGGTAAATACTGGCGATTTCCGTATCCGTACCATGAAAGACGGCTGGACCGTAAAAACGAAAGACCGTGGTTGGTCTGCACAGTACGAGCACACTTTAGCGGTGACTGACAACGGCTGTGAAATTTTAACTCTGCGTAAAGAAGAAGAACCATTTATTTCTGCGGTTCTGATCAACGAGTAATCGTATTTCAAGCTCCTCCTAGGGGGAGCTTAGTTTTTCTGTTCATCCCTCCTAAAAAAACGTAAGCTGATCATAATTTCTGTATGGCTCTCAACACGGACAGATCATGATGACGGCACCTTCAAACAGCTATTTATCCCCCACTCAATTCCAACCTTCCGATCTTGAGCTCTCAGCACTTCGGCAACACGTTGATCAATTTGATGCTTGGCTAGAATCCTCATTTCACCACGGAAAAAATGTCGTGGATTTACTCCGTGCCCGTAGTGACTACCTTGATGCCTTGCTCACCAAGCTTTGGCAGAGTTACCATTTTGACCAATATTCAGATATGTCGTTGATTGCTGTCGGTGGCTATGGTCGTCATGAGCTACACCCGCTATCAGACATTGATATTTTAATCCTCAGCCAGCAACCGCTGCCTGAAGAAATTGCCGCTAAAGTCGGTCAGTTCATTACCTTACTGTGGGATCTGCGTTTTGATATCGGGCACAGTGTTCGTTCACTGGAAGAGTGCATTGAAGCAGGTAAACAAGACTTAACCACCGCCACCAACCTGATTGAATCGCGCTTAATCTGTGGTGATATCACCCTATTCTTAAGCTTACAGAAAACCATTTTTAGTGATGACTTTTGGCCATCCGCAACCTTTTTTGCTGCGAAACTAACTGAACAACAAGAGCGCCATCAGCGTTATCACAGCACTAGCTACAACTTAGAGCCAGATATTAAAAGCAGCCCTGGCGGATTACGGGATATTCATACCTTACTGTGGGTAGGTCGCCGCCATTTTGGTGCGACAACTGTCGATGAAATGGTCGGCTTTGGCTTTCTCACCGAAGAAGAGCGGCAAGAGCTCAAAGAATGTTTATTGTTTTTATGGAAAATCCGCTTTGCCTTGCATTTAGTGGTCAAGCGCTATGACAATCGTCTACTGTTTGATCGTCAATTTAGTGTTGCACAATCATTAGGTTACACCGGAGAACGCAACCAACCTGTCGAGCACATGATGAAAGATTTCTATCGTGTCACTCGCCGCGTCAGGGAATTGAATCAAATGCTGCTGCAACTGTTTGATGAAGCTATTTTGGCATTGAATCCGAATGAAAAACCGCGCCCTATTGATGAATATTTTCAACTGCGCGGCAACTTAATCGATGTCATTGACGAAATGCTGTTTATTAAGCAGCCAGAAGCTATTTTGAAAATGTTTTATCAAATGGCTCGCAACCCCAATATTGAAGGGATCTACTCCACCACATTACGCCAATTACGCTTTGCACGGCGTGATCTGAAAGTCCCATTATGCGAAATCCCTGAAGCTCGCCGCATATTTGTCAAAATATTGCGCCACCCAAGAGCCATAAAAGGGGCTTTTGTGCCGATGCACTTACACAGTGTTCTCAGCGCTTATACGCCACTTTGGAGCAACATTGTCGGGCAAATGCAGTTTGACCTATTCCACGCCTATACGGTGGATGAGCATACTATTCGCGTCTTACAAAAAATCGACAGTTTTACGCAGGAAGAAAATCGCCGGGAGCACCCACTCTGCGTCAGTGTGTACCCTAAAATTTTACAACCAGAACTGTTGCGACTAGCGGCAATGTTTCATGATATTGCCAAAGGACGTTCAGGGGATCACTCCGATTTGGGTGCTGAATTTGTCTATGAGTTCGCCCTTCAACACGATTTTACAACCAAAGATGCCGAGCTTGTCTCATGGCTGGTGAAAAACCACTTATTGATGTCCGTAACAGCCCAACGCCGAGATATTCAAGACCCTGATGTGATCAAACAGTTTGCCGGAGAAGTAAAATCAACAGCGCGCTTGAATTACCTGATGTGCTTAACGGTTGCCGATATTTGCGCCACCAACAGCACATTATGGAATAGCTGGAAGCAAAGCTTGATCCGCGAGCTTTATCTTTCTACCGAGCATCAACTTAACCAAGGCATGCAAAGCACTCCCGATCTTCGTGAGCGCATTCGTCATCATCGTTACCAAGCGCTATCGCTACTGCGCCAATCTCACATCGATGAAGAGAAGCTCAACACTCTGTGGTCACGCTGTCATGCGGATTATTTCCTGCGTCACACGCCGATTCAACTGGCTTGGCATGCCAACCACTTGCTCAAACACGATTTAACTCAGCCTTTGGTGTTAATCAGCACTCAACCGAAACATGGTGGAACAGAAATTTTTATCTGGTGTCATGACAAAGCACATTTATTTGCGGCAGTCGCCAGTGAACTGGATAGACGCAACCTAAGCATTCATAGTGCTCAAATTTTTACTAATAAAGACAATATGGCAATGGATACTTTCGTGGTGCTCGAACCTAACGGCTCGCCACTTTCGAAAGATAGATATGAACACATTCGCAAGGCACTGTTACTGGCGGCTCAACAACCTGAAATTCCGTTACCAAAACCGCGAACACTCCCTGCGAAGCTACGCCATTTCAGCGTGCCAACCAAAGTAAATTTTCTACACTCAAATAATGACCGCCGCACCTATATGGAGTTATTCGCTCTAGATCAACCCGGATTGCTCGCCAAAGTGGGGCACATTTTCGCTCAAATGGAGATTTCTTTATACGGCGCCCGCATCACGACCATTGGCGAAAAAGTCGAAGACTTTTTTGTATTGGCAGATAGAGAACACAAAGCGTTGGATAAAAATATGCAACAAGAGTTATCAGAAAGGTTGACAGAAGCCCTTAAATCGAAGGATAAAATATAGTGCCAGTCTAATTTATGGCATGTTACCTGACTGAGAACCATTGTAGGAGAAACAGCATTAATGCAACAATTACAAGTAATTATTGAACAAGCATTCGAAGATCGCGCATCCATTACCCCAAATACCGTCACACCAACGGTTAAACAAGCCGTGATGGAAACCATCGCTTTATTAGATAGCGGTAAACTGCGTGTTGCAGAAAAAATTGCAGGGGTTTGGGTCACTCACCAGTGGCTGAAAAAAGCGGTTTTATTATCTTTCCGTATTCATGATAACCAAGTCATCGAAGGTGCTGAAAGCCGCTATTTTGATAAAGTTCCGATGAAATTTGCAGATTACGACAAAGCTCGCTTTGAACGTGAAGGCTTCCGTGTTGTTCCACCAGCAGCCGTACGTCAAGGGGCTTATATCGCCAAAAACAGCGTATTGATGCCATCTTACGTCAACATCGGTGCGTATGTTGATGAAGGAACAATGGTTGATACATGGGCAACGGTTGGTTCTTGTGCGCAAATTGGTAAAAATGTTCACTTATCTGGTGGCGTCGGCATCGGTGGTGTTCTGGAGCCATTGCAAGCAAACCCAACAATTATCGAAGATAACTGCTTTATCGGCGCACGTTCTGAAGTGGTTGAAGGCGTGATTGTTGAAGAAGGCTCCGTGATTTCTATGGGCGTTTATCTGGGTCAAAGCACCAAGATTTATGACCGTGAAACTGGTGAGATTTTCTATGGTCGCGTACCTGCTGGCTCCGTTGTCGTTTCGGGTAATTTACCGTCCAAAGATGGTAGCTACAGCCTATACTGCGCCGTGATTGTGAAAAAAGTTGACGAAAAAACCCGTGGGAAAGTCGGCATCAATGAGTTACTAAGAAGTATTGATGAGTAAGCATAGATGAGTGACTTACTCGTAAGTTACCGCATCAGTGACTAATCAAACTCTACACTCTCACCTTCCCGTACATTTTTAGGGGCATAAGGTGTAAAACGCGAAGCTACCCCGAAGCGCATGTCCATCTGCGAATCGGGTAGCCGAGTGACCCATCAAGCCATTATTCCACTGCTCTATTGATTCACAATGAAAAATTCTACACTTCAAGCATAAACCTCTCGTTAAGTCAGCAGAAGCCTCTGAGTTATAGATAGATAACGCAAATAATAAAGTAGATTCTATTACAAACAGAGGTTGGTCAAACTGGATTAATCGCGCATAATATGAGCGAGATTTACTGCCCTTGGTCAATTAGCTGCTATTATTAGATAGTTATTTTGTAACTCATCATTTTATAAGCAATTAGGGCTCAGTAAATGGTTATAAAAAGAGACCGCTTTGTTTATAGCCCTTATTTATAACCCTAAAAGTCATCGACACAGTCCCTTACGATTAAGCGAGCTAACATGTACGACAATTTGAAAAGTTTAGGTATCAGCAACCCGCAAGATATCGACCGCTATTCCCTGCGCCAAGAAGCTAATAACGATATTTTAAAAATTTACTTTCGCAAAGATAAAGGCGAGTTTTTCGCTAAAAGCGTGAAATTTAAGTACCCACGCCAGCGTAAAACTGTTGCAGCAACTGATGGCAGCAACAACTTCAAAGAAATTAACGAAATCAATACTAACTTACGTTATGTGATTGAAGAACTGGATCAAATTTGTCAAAACGACCAAACTGATGTTGATTTAAAACACAAAATTTTAGATGACTTACGTCATTTAGAACACGTTGTGTCCAATAAAATCGCGGAAATTGAAGCGGATCTCGAGAAACTCACTCGTAAATAATCCGTATACTCAATGCCTTGTAGCTGCACTGTAAATAGCCCGTTGGCACTCAATTACCAACATATTTCATGTTTACAGTGCAGATGCACAGATACATAAGTCTCGCTATTTACAGCAAATCCGCCCAAGATTGTAACCATGCTTTAGCAAACTCTTCCGGCTCATCCACTTCAGTGGCATCAATAAACAGCACATCGCCAATACGGCTGCCAGATTGCTCAGCTAATAATTCATCAAACTGTTTACCCGCTCCGCAGAAATTCTCATAGCTGCTATCACCTAAGGCAATCACGCCATATTTCAATTCAGGCTGATAGCCGACAACGTCTTTAATTTCATAGAAAAGAGGCGCAATAGTGTCAGGAATGTCACCTTGTCCAGTGGTGGAAGTGATCACCAGCGCAATGCCTTCTCCCGCATTGTAGACTTGCCAATCCGCCAGAGTTGGCTCATCAAACACGGCGACTTCATGGCCTTGCTGTTCAAAGATCTCTTGCGCTACTTCAGCAACCGCTAACGCGTTGCCATACACCGTCCCGACAAAAATTCCGATTTTGGACATTACGCCCTCCTTATAAAAGCCTATCAAACAGGATAATCAATCACATTAATGTCGAGCTTTGAGACAGTATCACCCCATCCAAATTGCTCAACTAATGATAGCCATTGTGCATCCCATGGTGCGACTAACGATATTTTTTCTTCTGTTATAGGGTGAATAAATATTAGCTGGCTAGCATGCAGCATCAAGCGAGAAACAGAAAAGTGCTCACTTACACCACGGTTTTGTCGTAAATCTCCATGTTTACTATCCCCAATAATTGGGTGACGTAAATGGGACATATGGCGTCTTAATTGGTGTTTGCGTCCGGTTTCAGGTTTAAGCTCAACAAGGCTAAAACGCGCAGTATCATAGCGGCCAATTGCCACTGGACACTCAACTGTCGCCAAGGGTTTGTAATGAGTGACGCACTCTTGTAGCCGTGGCTCTTTAGTGGCGTGTTTATCCGCAATTTTGTCGAGTTCCTCGAGTAACGGATAATCTAATCTGTCCCCTTGTGTAACGTAGCCCCGCACAATCGCATGGTACACTTTTTCCATGGTATGCTGTTCAAACTGCTCGGCGAGTGACCTTGCTACCTCACTGGATAATGCAAACAACAACACACCCGATGTCGGTCTATCAAGACGATGGATTGGAAAAACATGCTGCCCAATTTGGTCACGCAGTGTTTGCATCACAAACACCGTTTCTTTGCTGTCGAGCCAACTACGATGCACCAACATGCCTGCTGGTTTATTAACAGCAACCACATACTCGTCTTGATAGATAATGTCCAACATCCGTTATCCGCCCATCACAGTAAATTGAAAATAGCTATCTAATTCACGAAGATGGTCAAGAAACTCAATAAAGCGCCCTTCTTCATCGTCTTTGTAGATCTCTTCAAAATACGGTGCGATAGCAAAATTGCTCGGCAGCATGGCACCTTGATCGATCATTGCTGTCAGTCGAGGAATTAAAATCCACTGAAGCCATTGGGCGGCTTCCATCGTATCGATGGCAAAAGGTTCCACACTCTCAAACGCGTCAGGACTTGGCGGGACCTCTTCCCATAAGGATTTAGCTCTCATCTCTATTTCAAGATGACCGAGTTTCTCAAGGATGCGCTGCTCAATATTCATACTAAAACCTATTCAAATATAATAATTCAAAATATACCGTATTTTTGGACACTGTTTTGTCATAAACATGGTTCTGTCATAAACATAGTCTGTCGCAAATATAGTCTGTCGCAAATATAGTTCTGTCGCAAACATGGGGATGAAACAAGCAAAAAACAATCATGCGCCTCCAAATTATGTATCTATGTCCCTTTATTCACATTGACTAAAACAATTAATAATTGTTTATCATTTGTTGTATATTTAGCATTTATTATCAAATGTTTTTCTACACAGTTTGCTTTTTTCATTATTAATATAAAGATGGTTTATCTATGGGACTATTAAAGCAGTGGCGTCAACAAAACAAGACATGGAAATCTTTCACTAACAAATACGTACAGCTAAAAAGAAAGATCCGCATTGCTAAGTTGCCCTCACAACAATATCAGCAATATCAATCGATGTGCGATACATACCAAAGCGCACAGCTATCAGCGACTATCGATGGCGTACCTCAATTTATTGAGCGACCAATTAATAAATACCTGCATAAAACGTGGAGTGGTAAACAGAAATTATCCACCGCAAGCTATACGTTAGATTTGATTGAAAAAACCTTTACGCCTGAAGCTATCACCGCCATGTTTTCGAATAAACGAGATGGCTTAACGGTCGCGAATATTGAGCTAAAATCCGGGGATTTTGCCCAATTAAAAATGATTTATTCTCAATATCCACGTGAAGGGGATCTCTCCATCCATTTACTCAATGAAACGGGTGATGAAATCTATTTGATGAGCTTCTCATTTGGTGAACAAGGCCAACTGTATGTCTGCTCCCTACAAGGGCCATCGACTGAACAGAGCGTAGAGCAAGTGAAATCAATCACAAAACAGATGCATGCAATGAGACCTAAAAACCTTTTAATGTCTGCTATTTATGCGGTAGCTGCTTATTTCCAAATCAAATCTATTCTAGGGATTTCAAATAACAGCCATATCAAAAGCCAGCATTTAAAATCCAGCTACGATACTTTTTGGGAAGAGTGTGGCGGTGTTTTAAATACCGAAGGTTGGTATCAATTACCACTTCAAGAGCCGATGCGTGATATCGAGTCAGTGAAAAGTCAGAGACGCTCTGAATTCCGTAAACGCGAAGCACTGAGAGAAGCTATGTCTCAAAGCATTATTGAATCTCTTACTCAATACTCCAATACAGCCCAAAAATAAAAAAAAGTAGCCAGTTAAAAACTAACTGGCTACTTATCTATCAATTGACTTGCATCCTGCAATGCGACTTCCTGCCGCCTAACATCCTGTTAGATAAAAATTTAGCAGGCTAACTGTTCTGCTAGGTTATCCATTCCCTTGTTTTTTATATGTAAAAAAGCTAAACAACTACCCTGTCCAGCCCGATAAGAATGTATTAAATCCATTAAGCAAACAACCTAGTGTTCTACATTCAGGTTATTCAAAAAATAGTAAAAAACTTAAAATGGATAGTAACGCCATGAAATCAAAAGTTAAATAGTTCTCATTTCGATAAAATGAAAAATTATTAAGATATGGCTTAACCAAATTGTAGGCAATAACCTACAGCACCATGCTATAAATCTCTTACCCCTGAGATGATATAACGGGCTTCAGTTGTTGAATAAAGCTCGCAAGATTTTCTGCAATAACTTGTCGTTGTTTGCTTCCAAACGTTTCTACAATAATTTCTCCTGTTAAATTACACATAGAAATCATCTCTAATTCAGAGTCTAACGTGGCAATAAACAGCGTTGGTGATAACTTTAAGCGCTTTTGAGTCACCAAATGCCCAATCAAGTTTTCCTGCAAGCGAATAAAGTCCTCTTCACTCCACACTTGCACCAAATTCAATGACAAGTCACCACACGTCGCACTCATGTCCCCAGCTAACTGAGTGGTATAAAAAGCGTGAATATCGTCCTGTAATTGGAGATCTAACGCATTAGCCACATTATTTAAGCTTTTCTCTTCTAATGGAAACGGTTGAGGTTCCCAATAAACCACATCATCACCAGTACGAACGATGCAAGGAGAAGGTACCCCATACAGCTCAGCAGACTCAGGGGGAAGCCCTGTAGCTTCTTGCCACTTAGCCACATACTGGTTGGTAAAATTTTTAATTAAATCAGAGATTATTGTATTCATCGTTTTTCAATTGTGAGAAATAACATTATTGAAACCAATTTAAATTGGCAGACTCAATATTACGGATAAATGGTATTATGACAGAAGTTAACAAGCGAATAAAACGCACTCAGTTTGCCAATGTTCAGCGCTGACACACCGAAAAGATAAGGATCACTATGTCTCACTATCAAAATAACCCCGCTCTCGATAATTTAACCCTCGGGAAAAAGACGGCTTATCATGACCAATATGATGCCACTTTATTGCAAGCGGTGCCGCGTAGCCTTAATCGCGATCCTTTGGATATTCATGCTGATGCACTGCCATTCCACGGTGCCGATATTTGGACATTGTATGAACTCTCTTGGCTAAATGCCCGCGGCGTTCCTCAAGTGGCGATAGGCTCCGTCAGTGTTGACTCCACAAGTGAAAACCTTGTGGAGTCAAAAAGCTTCAAGCTTTATCTCAATAGTTTCAATCAGACGCGCTTCGAAACGTGGGAAAATGTACGAAGCGTTTTGCAAAATGACCTAAGTCACTGTGCCAATGGCGAGGTTAAGGTTACACTTTATAAACTTGATGACTTCACTCAGCAAGCCATTCACCAATTCCAAGGTATCTGTATTGATGAGCAAGAGATTGACATCGATAACTATGAATTTAATCGCCACTATTTGGTCGATTGCACCCAATCCGAGATCGTCGAAGAAACCCTTGTCAGCCACCTGTTGAAATCAAATTGTTTGATAACCAACCAACCTGATTGGGGCTCAGTACAAATTCATTATCGTGGTCCAAAAATTGACCGTGAAGCGCTATTACGTTACCTCGTCTCATTTCGTCATCATAATGAATTCCACGAACAGTGTGTGGAGCGCATTTTCAACGACATAACAACACTGTGCAAACCAGAAAAATTATCGGTGTATGCACGCTATACTCGCCGAGGTGGGCTGGATATCAACCCATGGCGCAGTAATGAGCAATTTATCCCTGATATAGGTCGCTTGGCACGGCAATAAGCGCCTACTAAATTGAAAATCAGTGTAATTTAAGAGGCTACTATTTAAATCATTTTCAATGAATTCACGCATCAAGAGCCCAATTAGGCAAAAGAGTGTTACTTAATTACTCATATCAGCCCATTAGGTTGCAATGCTAAAAAAATAAAAGAAAATTAACGAGTTAGATAGAGCATCCGATTATTTTTCACACTATGAAATGCTAAATTTCACTCTATATATCAATAAATTACATCATCATTTTGGATGAAAAAGAAGGGAGTGCTTCCCTTCTTTCCACATCATTCTCACATCACAGCTTTGACTTTTACTCCCTTCAAGGATTTGTATCAAAGCAAAAAATAATTCAGCACTCAAATGTTACAAAACTGTAATTGTTTTGTAAGGTTGTTTGGAATAGTAATGACATACACTCTGGCTTATAGATAATGTTTATTCCTTAACGCCTTAAAAATAAAGTTATGCATTCTATTATTTTTCCTTTTACTATTTTAAAAATAATTAACTGGAGAACTTCATGTTTAAAATTAAAAAGCTAATTACTGCATTATGCCTTTTTTCATCCTCTTTAGCATACTCAGACATCAATATGTATGGACCAGGAGGCCCTCATACTGCCCTAAAAGAAGCTGCTTCATTATATCAAAAGCAAACCGGAATAAAGGTGAATGTTAATTATGGACCGCAAGCAAGCTGGAATAACAGCGTAAAAAAAGATGCTGATATTATTTTTGGTTCCTCAGAACAATCAGCTCTTGCAATTATTAGAGATCACAGCGAAATATTTAATGAAAAAGATACCATTCCTTTATATTTACGAAAAAGCATTATTCTTGTTAAAAAAGGAAACCCTAAAAATATTCAATCAATCGAAGACTTAACAAATAACGGTATCGGTATCATTGTTAATGATGGTGGAGGGAGAAGTAATACATCAGGGACTGGTGTTTGGGAGGATATTGCAGGAAGAATGGGGAATATAAATATAGTCAAAAACATTCGTAAAAATATCATTCTATTTGCCCCGAACAGCGGCTCTGCTAGAAAAGAATTTGAAACAAATCCTAACGCAGATGCTTGGATAACATGGCTCGATTGGGCTATTAGCAATCCGAACATAGGTGATATCGTGCTTATTTCACCCGATAAGACAATATGGAGAGATATGAATATTACTGTTAGAAAAAACGCATCAGAAGAAGTTAATAACTTTGCAGAATGGCTACAATCAGGGAAAGCAGATAACGTTTTTTATAAATATGGGTGGGTCAAAAGTAATTAATTTTTAATATATACAGTTAATTAAAAATCGCCACCTATTTTACGAATAAATGCCTTTTTAAATTATAAAATTACTAGATAAATCATAATTTATCATATTATAAAGAAACCATATCTATACAGTAACTAGAAAATCTTAGACACATCAAAATACTGAAACTTAACATTAAAAGTCATTGATATTATAGAAGCCATTAAAAAGGCATTGATTGCAGAATAACCAAATCAAGAAGAATAAAAAATAGCTTTAAAAATATTTCGCCACATGAAATAAAAAATATATTGCCGATTAAATAAATAACATTATTTCAGATGGAAACATAACTACAGCTAGATTAATGCGAAGTATTTTAAAGGATATGTTTAACAAGACCATGTCAGATGATGTTATTGATTTTAACCCAGTAATCGCGACCAGAATCCTAAGTAGTCAAATAGCCATACCGCTTACCATTTCAAATAATATTGCAAACAAGACTTTTCAATCAGAGCTAGATAGATATAAGTATAAATTGAACGGAAAGGAATTCGTGCTGGTTTCACTGAAGGGTGATATGCTGCCAGATAAGACTATTGGCAAGGCTTCCCCTTGGTTAGAAGTAAAAGCGGATTATCATGGAAACACTCTTCTCCAACATTCCACGAAATAAGAAGCTTAATATCAAGAGCATACGGGAACGAGAAATCAAATGAGTTCGCTAACCAGCTTTTAGGACATAAATAAATGGACATGACAAGAATGTATCAGGATGATAGAGGTCTTAGCTGGAAAAAGATTGAGATTTGATATTGAATTTATTTCGAATTATTTTGGAGAATACTCCGTAACAAAATGATTTATAAAGGTAAAAAATGATTACTCATATCAGTCCATTAGGCTCTATGGATCTATTGTCTCAGCTTGAAGTCGATATGCTGAAACGTACAGCGAGCAGCCATCTGTATCAGCTATATCGAAACTGCTCCTTAGCGGTATTACATTCAGGAAGCTTAACTGACAGCAGTAAAGAGCTTTTAGAAAAAAGTACAGGTTTTGATATCAACATTTTACGCCGTGAGCGTGGTATCAAATTAGAGCTTATCAACCCGCCAGAAAAAGCGTTCGTTGATGGTAAAATTATTCGCTCATTACAAGCCAACTTGTTTGCTGTATTGCGCGACATTCTGTTTGTTCACGCTCAAATCAGCAATGCCAAACAGCAATTCCATCTCGATTTAGAAAACAGCACTCACCTCACTAATATGATCTTTTCTATCTTACGTAACGCCCGTGCGCTACATATTGGTGAAGATCCGAATATGATCGTGTGCTGGGGTGGTCACTCCATTAATGAAAATGAATACCTGTATGGCCGTAAAGTCGGTAATGAACTCGGCTTACGTGAACTGAACATCTGTACGGGTTGCGGACCGGGTGCCATGGAAGCGCCAATGAAAGGTGCCGCGGTAGGTCACGCTCAACAGCGTTATAAAGACAGCCGTTTTATCGGGTTAACTGAGCCGTCCATCATCGCGGCTGAGCCACCTAACCCATTAGTTAATGAACTGATCATCATGCCAGACATTGAAAAACGTCTTGAGGCATTTGTCCGTTTAGCCCACGGGATCATTATTTTCCCTGGTGGTGTGGGAACCGCAGAAGAGCTGCTGTATCTGTTGGGTATTATGATGGATCCTGAAAATACCGAGCAAGTACTACCATTAGTTCTGACTGGGCCAAAAGAGAGCGCAGAATACTTCTCTGTTTTAGATGATTTTATTCGCCATACTCTGGGAGATGAAGCTAGCAAGCATTACCAAATCATTATCGACAACCCGCAAGAAGTGGCGCGCGTGATGAAAAAAGGTATGTCAGCAGTGAAAGAGAGTCGTCGCAATACGGGTGATGCATACAGCTTCAACTGGTCGATTAAAATCGCCCCTGACCTACAACATCCGTTTGAACCGACTCACGAAAATATGGCATCACTGAATCTGCATCCGGGGCAATCCCCAGAAAAACTGGCTTCCGATTTACGCCGTGCTTTCTCTGGAATCGTCGCCGGTAACGTAAAAGAAGTCGGCATGAAAGCGATTGAAAAACATGGTCCTTTCAAAATTCATGGGGATAGCGACATCATGAAACGCATGGATATTTTACTTCAAGGTTTCGTGAAACAGCATCGTATGAAGTTGCCAGGTGGCACCGCTTATGAACCTTGCTATGAAATTGTGAAATAATCACCTACGCGCCAAGGACGGCGCGTTTAACCGCCAAATAGCTTATGATCCATTTATTAATTATTGATGCTCTAAACTTAATTCGACGTATCCACGCAGTTCAGGGGAGCCCATGTGGAGACACCTGTTTATCCGCTATTTCTCAATTAATTAACCACACTAACGCCACACATGTTGTGGCGGTATTTGATGAAGAAGGTCGCCACCATAGCTGGCGTCATGAAAAACTGCCTGACTATAAAGCAGGGCGCCAGCCTATGCCTGAAAACTTGCAAGCTGAGTTACCTCAGCTCATCGCCCAATTTGAAGAAAATGGCATTCATTGCTGGCAATCTGAAGGTGATGAAGCCGATGATTTAGCGGCCACGCTCGCCAAACGCATTGCCGATTCTGGTCATACTGTCACCATTGTCTCCACCGATAAAGGCTACTGTCAGCTACTCTCTCCAAACCTGCGTATCCGTGACTATTTTCAAAAACGTTGGTTGGATGTTCCTTTCATTGAAAATGAATTTGGGGTCAAGCCTGAGCAACTTCCTGATTACTGGGGTCTTGCGGGGATCAGCAGCAGTAAAGTTCCGGGAGTTGCAGGGATTGGCGCCAAAAGTGCCACGGAGCTGCTTCAGCGATTCCACACTATTGAAAACTTGTACGCCAACTTTGATGCTCTTGAAGAAAAATGGCAGAAAAAACTCGCTAATCAACAAGAAATTGCACTGATTTGCCGCGATATTGCCACATTAAAAACAGATATTACATTGAAAGGTAATCTGAATCAGTTGCGCTACCAAGCTAGATAACAGACACAAAAAAGGTCACTTCACAGTGACCTTTTAGGTTGATGACAAAGAGGGATAAAAGCGTGGTTTTTCCCTCTTTGTGTTATCAGGCGAAAATCAATAAATTGATTTTCCTCGTTAATTTTATAAACCAAACGAGCCATTTCCAAACCTGATGGGTTTATCAATGGTCTGAAAGGTCACTTCACAGTGACCTTTTACTATTCAAGCCAACTTTAACTTAATAATATTCACGCGCCATTGGGTTTGCAGACCAAACACGCTGTACATGCACAGTGACTTCTTCACGGTCATGGTAAAGCTGTTTTGCGTGGATCAGAACGTTAATACCATTCTCTTTCAGCTGAACTTTCATTTTTTCCAGAATATGCGCCACTTCTTCATAGCGTTTTTTCATCGGCAGCTTCAAGTTAAAAATGGTCTCACGGCACCAGCCTTCTTGCAGCCACTGAGTCATTAATGCAGCAACCTTGGCAGGTTTTTCCACCATATCACATACGAGCCACGTGATATTTTGAGAGGTTGGCTTAAATTTAAAACCATCTTCACGGTGATGTCGAACTTGCCCTGTATCCATCAGGCTTTCCGCCATTGGGCCATTATCTACCGCTTCCACCATCATGCTGCGTTTGACGAGCTGGTAGGTCCATCCCCCTGGACATGCGCCAAGATCCACCGCTTTCATGCCACTCGCTAAACGCTCATCCCACTCTTCATAAGGAATAAACACATGGAAAGCCTCTTCCAGCTTTAATGTCGAACGGCTTGGTGCATCCGATGGGAACTTCAAGCGCGGAATACCCATATAGAAATTCGAGCTATTATTCGAATAGGAATAACCCGTATAGCAGCACCCCGGCGCAATAAAGAACACGTGGACGACTGGGCGTTTAAAGTTCTCTTGCGCTAATAAAACTTTCTCTTGGCGTAACGCATTACGCAGAGGTACCGTAAATTTACGGCAGAATTTCATCAATTCTTTTGATTCATTGGTATCCGCAACTTCAACACGCAGATCCCCTGCTCTCTCAACCTGCTGGCTAAGCGCGTTCACAATCGGTGTGACTCTATCTTCTGGCGGTAAATCTTTTAATAAATCACCCACCACAAACATTTGGCGAGCAAAAATCAATTCACGAAATGGAAGTGTGCGCGCAAGGATGTCCGCATCCTCAGATTGATAACATTCGAAAATAACATAGCCGCTATTTTCTTTAACGCGGGCAAAACCGTAAATTTCTCGTTGCCCTGCTTTATCTGTAATTTCTGCTGCACACTCTTTTTCAAAGCCCGGGCGGCAATATAATGCAATTTTATTACTCATTGCGTGACGCCGATTTCCTTAGACGCATAGCGCCAATAACAACTAAAAGCCAGCCAACGAGGAAGCAAACGCCACCTATTGGCGTAAAATAAGAGAAGTATTTTACCTGTAATAAGGCCATACAATAAAGGCTACCACTAAAAAGAAGTATCCCTACGGAGAAAAACACACCTGCCCAATAGAACCACAAAATGACTTTACGCAGTAATACCGCACCCAGCACCATTAATGCAACGGTATGAAACATTTGATAACGTAGCCCTGTTTCAATCCAAGCCATTTGATGAGCACTCATAATTGGAGAAAGCGCATGAGAGCCAATGGCGCCAAATGCAACAATAAAAAATCCACTAATCCCTGCAAAAATTAACATCAAACGACTATTCACAATAGCACCTTCGTTTTAACTGTTTGATTATTGTATATGCGTCAAATCTTGGTCATTGGTAATAAAACCGAGCTTTTCTTGCTCACTGGCTGCTTGCGCCAGGATCCATTGACGAAATGCCGCTATTTTCCCTAAATCGGCCTGACTTTCTTGGCAGACCAGATAGAATGCATTTTTACTGACTAATACTTCACTAAACGGACACACCAATCTGCCTGCATCAATCTCATTCTTTGCCATCACATTATTAGTTAATGCTACCCCTTGCCCATGAACTGCCGCTTGGATCACCATGGCACTGTGGCTAAAAATGGGTCCTTGCTGCACATTCACAATATTTTGCAAATCCAACTGCTTAACATAGGCTTGCCAATCACGTCGAGAAGAGTCATGAAGCAACGTATGCTTAGCTAAATCTTCAGGGTTCTTCAGTTGATTCCCCCCGGTCATCAACGAAGGTGAACACACTGGCATTAAATATTCGGCGTAAAGCCTGTCTGTTCTTAAGCCTGTCCAGTTCCCTCTGCCATAAAAAATGGCAACATCCACATCATCCGCTAGCTTATCTTCTTCCCGATCAACTGCTTGAATACGCACATCAATGCCAGGGAAAGCTTGGTTAAACCCAGAAAGCCGAGGAACCAACCATTGTATCGCGAAACTTGGCGATAAGCTTACAGTTAGTGCGCCTTTTGCGCTTCTGGCTTGAAGCTTTCTCGTCGCCTCATTTAAAGACGAGAAAATTTCTTTAATATCAAGGTAATAACTTTGCCCTTCTTCCGTCAGCAGTAGTGAGCGATTTCGACGGCGAAATAGCTTTAATCCGAGGAAATCTTCTAAGCTTTTTATTTGATGACTGACAGCTGCCTGTGTCACAAATAATTCATCTGCCGCTTTAGTAAAACTTAAATGACGGGCAGCGGCATCAAACACTCTCAGAGCATTTAAAGGCGGTAATCTTTTAGACATAATCTCTTCAACTCAGCTTCGTTATATGCATTAGTTTTTCTTATCCGAAGCATTATAAATTGTCCCTTGAGGATACGCCAGTAAATACCTATAGTATGCGCACTTCCTAAGCCGGAACGAAAAGTTGCAGAGTTTAGTTACTTTGAAACTTTTGGCTTTGTGGTTGTGATGTTGTGTTTGCAAGTTGTCTGGTTAATCCAGGCTTTGTAGCGATTGCTACTGTTTTTTTTCACTTCCTGTACATTTACCCTGTCTGTCCATAGTGATTTTTATAGTGCACCGCCTAAGCGCGGTGCTTTTTTTATTTTGGGCGTCATAAAATTCATTATGAAAGATAAAATAACATTATCCTATCGGATTTCGAGTAAAACAGCCCATAAAACGCATTTAAATTAAATTTAACCATTAGGTTAAAAAGCAAAACTTCATCGATTTAGTGCGTTACCCTTTTCAGGCGCGCAATTATTCAAAAATTTGCGCAAAAATCTTTCTATTAAGTGTAACAAATTATTTCTAATAATCGATAACTGAATAACATTTTTTATCTCCATCTACTTATTCGCGGTTTTCCGTTATTATCATAATCAACGCATATTCATAACTACAACTACAGCCACATTCACCTATTGGATAGCTAACATCAAAGAATCAGCATAATGGATAACTTTAACGCCCCTCAATTTCGTCAGCAATTTCCAGCCATCGGCACTGACATTGTTTTCCTTGATAGCGCCGCGACCGCCCTAAAACCCTTAGATATGATCAATGCCTCTGACGATTACTACCGTTTTTCAGGCAGTTCGGTCTATCGAGGGCAATCCCCTGAAGTATTAAAAATTACTCGATTGTACGAACAAGCTCGCGTATTAACTGCAAGATTGATCCAATCTCCGGACGAAAAATCCATTATTTGGACTAGAGGTACCACTGAATCTATTAACTTGATTGCACAGAGTTATTTCCGTGACAAACTTCAAATAGGTGATGAAATTATCGTCAGTGAAACTGAGCATCACTCAAACTTGCTGCCGTGGCTGATGTTGGCACAACAAACAGGTGCAAAGATCGTAAAATGGGCGGTTACTCCTGACTTAACCTTAGATCTCAATGTGCTACAATCAATCTTGAACGCCAAAAGCAAAATTGTTGCAGTAACGCAAATGTCTAACGTAACGGGCTACCAGCCGGATATTAGCGCGATAACCACACTTGCTCATCAATTTGGTGCAAAAGTCGTTATCGATGGCGCTCAAGGCGTTGTACACCACCCTCTTAACGTCATTGAAACCAATGTAGATTTCTATGCTTTTTCAGCACACAAATTATATGGACCTACAGGTTTAGGCATCTGCTATGGAAAACCTGAACATTTCGCTAATATGAGTCCATGGCATGGCGGCGGTAAAATGTTAAATCACGTTGATTTTTCAGGCTTCACCCTCGCCCCAATACCTCAGCGATTTGAAGCTGGAACCCCGAATATCGCGGGTGTGATTGCCTTTTCTGCGGTGCTTAAGTGGCTTTCAACGCAAAACTTAGTACAAGCAGAAGCCTATACTTGTGCCCTGATAGACTATGCCTATGAGCAGCTTTCTCAGCTCGAAGGTGCAATTTGCTATCGCACTCAAAATTCTCCGCTTTTATCTTTCAATTTCCATAATATTCACCATAGCGATTTAGGGCTTTTCTTGACCAAACAGAAAATTGCATTACGCTATGGGCAACATTGTGCTCAACCATTGATGGATTCACTCAATATTAGCGGCTGTTTACGTATCTCCGCCATGCCATATAATAACAGGCAAGATATTGATAAATTTATTGATTCAGTAAAATTTGCACTTTCGATTTTAAATGATTAAAAGGTAATCTAATGACTTTGTCTCGACATGAACTGGCTTCTCATCCATTTGGCACAGAAATTGTCATTCACGAAATCGTTGAACAGTTTTCCAAACAAAAAGCGTGGGAAGATAAATATCGCTTACTTATTCAACTCGCGAAAAAATTGCCCTCACTCACAGATGAAGAAAAGCAACAGACTCAGGAAGTTCATGGGTGTGAAAACCGTGTATGGATTGGTGCTATTCTCAATGATGATGACACTTTCCATTTTTATGGGGATAGCGAAGGGCGTGTAGTGAAAGGGTTATTTGCTATTTTGCTCGCCTGCGTTGAACAGAAAAATGCACAACAAATTTTAGAGACTGATTTTGAAGATATTTTTAGCCAAACTGGTTTATCAGGGCAACTCAGTGAATCCCGCCAAAATGGGATCCACGCATTAATTGCTGCAATTAAGAATATTGCGGGCGAAATGACCCCAGCAGAATAATTATCCCGTTGAGGCTACTTTGTGGCCTCAATTCTACTATTTAGCTTCTCTTTGTGCTTTTGCAACCATCTTTTTCAACACATGGGACACCGCAATAAAGCCAAAACTGGCAGTTACCATTGTGACCGCGCCAAATCCTGATGCACAGTCCATACGTTTTGAACCATCTGCCGTGCTTTTCGCCGCGCACACGGTTCCATCACTTTGTGGATAGACCAACTGCTCCGTCGAAAACACACAATCGATTCCTAATTTACCTTTGCCATTTTTCACGACATTAAAGTCTGATTTCAGACGTTCTCGTAATTTCGCTGCCAAAGGATCTTGAATCGTTTTCGCTAAATCCGCGACTTGAATTTGGGTTGGATCAATTTGACCTCCTGCGCCCCCCGTCGTCACGATAGGAATTTTAAAACGTCGACAATACGCGAGCAGCGCCGCTTTTGGCCTTACACTGTCAATGGCATCAATAACGTAATCAAACCCCAAGGAAAGGTATTCGGCCACATTATCCACCGTAATGAAATCATCGATAACATTCACGGTACACTCAGGGTTGATTGCCAAAATGCGCTCTTTCATCACATCAACTTTAGGTAGCCCCACCGTTGATTTCAATGCATGAAGTTGGCGATTCGTATTTGTCACGCAGATATCATCCATATCTATCAGGGTGATAGCACCAATACCTGAACGGGCTAATGCTTCAGCAGCCCACACGCCAACGCCGCCCACGCCAATAACACACACATGTGAACGTGCAAAAAGATGAAGGGCTTGTTGCCCATATAAACGCCCGATTCCAGCGAATCGCTGCATCCACGCATCAGAAAGCTGAGCTTGCATAATCACAAACAACCTTAGTTAAAACGAAAATCTAATAAACAGTAAATGGGTGCTACATCGCACTAAAAACAGGTTGGCTCTTTTTCAGAACCCATACTCGACCATAGTGGTTATAAAAACCGGCCATTTTCCCTGCATCGTGCCCTGTTCCATGATAAATATCGAAATGGTGCCCTTTAATTGCGCCGCCCACATCGAGGGCTACCATCATACGCATTTCGTATCTACCCGTAAATTTCCCATTTCCATCTAACACAGGAACTTCGGCTAGCAATGCGGTTCCCGGTGGGATCAAGGTTTTATCCGATGCTACCGACGCTTTTGCTACTAATGGCACCGCACTCGCGCCTCTTACAGGGACAAATGATTGCGGTTTAAAGAAAACAAATGACGGATTACTCTCAAGTAATTCACGCACTTCTTGTTCACTGTGCGTGTTTGTCCAATCGTGAATAGCCTGTAGGGACATTTTCTCTAAAGGCACTTCACCTCTATCAACCAACACCTTGCCAATACTTTTATATGCATGACCATTTTTGCCTGCATAAGCGAAGAAATTCAGTGGGCTACCATCGCCGAAATCCACGTAACCACTGCCTTGCACTTCCATCATAAAATTGTCGACAGGAGAATCGCTGTAAGCCAGGATCAGATTGTTACTGAGTGCGCCATTATATATTTGCGCACGGCTAGGTAGGCGCCCCTTACCTTTTGACGGCATACCATACAATGGATAGCGATAATTTCCTTGCGGCGAGCGGCGAGCTTCAATCACAGGCGTGTAGTATCCCGTAAATTGGACGTTTCCGTAGTTGTCCATCCCTTCCATTTGGAAAGCCGATAAATTGAAACGCGATAACTGAGCAGGATCGCCTCCTGCCATTAACCAGTTTTCTATTGCGTGGTAGGTTTCACTATTATTGTTGAATAAGCGTGGCGATGCATTTTGAATTTCCGTGACTTGACGATTGAAATCAGGTGCATTAATCGGCCGACCTTGCACGGTTACTTGATTAACTTGCTGCAAGTCACTGTGCATTTTACCATCTTTATATTGTTGCCCTTTATCTGTTGGATGAGATTGACACCCTGCCAGTAAAGAAAAGAAGATGCCCGCGATTAACCCTTTCTGCCATGAATTCATCTTTATACCACCTAACACATATCCAATATGAAGCGCACAATAGCAAACCCAAATTGAGAATGAAACGGCTATAAATATTTAGTGAAGTTATTTTTGGGTTAGAAACCTTTAAAGAACAAAAAAACTACATTTTGTGCGATTTTTAAACACCACTTGATGAAAAATGAAAAAAAAACACGAAAAAACTTGCATCAGATCTCATCCCGAGTATAGTGCCCGCTATCGGACGCGGGGTGGAGCAGCATGGTAGCTCGTCGGGCTCATAACCCGAAGGTCGTTGGTTCAAATCCAGCCCCCGCAACCAATTTCTTGATTTAGTCAAACTTGATTCAGTCAAAGTAAATTCAGCAGTAAAATCAAAGTAGTATCCCAAAGTAGTCAAATATTCAGGCGCGGGATGGAGCAGCATGGTAGCTCGTCGGGCTCATAACCCGAAGGTCGTTGGTTCAAATCCAGCTCCCGCAACCAATTCCTGATATATTTAACCTCTTCAGTCGCGGGGTGGAGCAGCTTGGTAGCTCGTCGGGCTCATAACCCGAAGGTCGTTGGTTCAAATCCAGCCCCCGCAACCAATTCTTTTTTTCTTCTTATTTATCCTTTTCTATATTTTTCATAGTCATATCAAAACCCAAACTGATATTTAATCACTCAATTCCTCTTTTTCAGCCAATAAAAAAGGCGACTCACATTGCTGTTTGCCACCTTCTTCAACATGTAAAATATCGCGATTAATTGCGGATAGCTAGTTCACCACCATTACGGAAATAAGCTTTGATCCCTTCAAAAATCGACTCAGCCATCTGCTGTTGGAACTTAGCAGTTTTGAGTTTACGCTCTTCTTCTAAATTACTGATAAAGGCTGTTTCCACCAAAATAGAGGGAATTTCAGGGGCCTTTAATACCGCAAAGCCAGCTTGGTCCACTTTGTTTTTGTGTAGCCTGTTAACGCGGCCCATTCGTTTTAAAACTTCATCTCCAAACTTCAAGCTGTCATTGATCGTTGCAGTTTGCACCAGATCTAACATGGTGTGGTCGAGATACACATCACCACTTTTACTCACTCCACCAATTAAGTCAGCTTCGTTCTGAGTTTGGGCAAGGTAACGCGCCGTATTACTGGTGGCGCCTTTGGTCGATAGCGCGAAGACCGATGAGCCATGTGCCGAACGGTTAGTAAATGCATCCGCATGAATAGAAACAAACAAATCAGCCTGCATTTTTCTCGCTTTCGCCACGCGGACTTTTAATGGAATAAAGACATCCTCATTACGCGTCATATATGCCCGCATTTTCGGATCTTTATCAATCAGCGTTTTCAGGCGACGAGCAATTTGTAAAACCACATCTTTTTCACGGGTCTTATACTTACCAATCGCACCGGGGTCTTCCCCACCGTGCCCAGGGTCAATCATAATAACAATCGGTCTATCGGTACCCGCTTTCCCCGGTTTTTTCGCCTGTACGGGCATGCTCTCTTCTAAATCACCTTTGTTGTAATCTTCAAGGAGTGCCAATAATGGGTCATCGTTGGTTTCAACACCTTTACCTGGATAAAAATCCATGACTAAACGGTGTTTAAATTCAGCGACTGGCGGTAGGGTAAAGAATCGAGGAGACACTTTGTTTTTAACTTCAAAAACCAAACGTACCGTTTTAGGATCAAATTGCCCGACTCTCACTAATTTTAAGTAAGGGTCTCGAGACTGAATTTGGCTACCCATATTCTTAAGAACGTTATTTAATTGAACGCCCTCTAAATCAACAACAATACGCTCTGGATTGTTTAAAACAAACTGACGATACTTTAAAGGAATGCTGGATTCTAGAGTAATACGGGTGTAACTCGAGGCAGGCCAAATACGAACGGCAACAACGCTACTACTGGCAGCAAAACCGAATGGGCTGACACTTAATAGCATAACCGCCGCCGCACCTTGCAATAGGCGACGTTTTGATGGGTTGTGATCTTGATGACTCATCAATAATTCCGAATCTATATCCTGAAAAGTTTAATAATATCTAAGACAAGAGATAATATATTAGCGACTAATTCGCACTCTATCTAGTTCTTCATCCTTTGTCATTACCAATCTATTCTATTTATATCTCAGCACGTATCTATTCAATGCAATACAAACGCCATACTTGCGTAATTTAAATAGTTAATGATGCTCAATTGTCGAATAACATTTATTGGCAATTATCTGATATGTAGGTTGCATTGCTGTGATTATATCTATTTATATTTAGAGATATGTAAACCTTAAAAATAAATTTGTTACTTTTATTGCCCTAACTTTTACTTGATATTTCCCTCCAAAAAGAATAAAAATACAGTTATTGCGAATAAAAATTCAGTTAAGAGGGTAATTATGAAAGAGCGCAGCACCGAATTGGTTGATGAATTTCGCCATTCGGTACCTTATATAAACGCCCACCGTGGCAAGACATTTATCATCATGCTTGGCGGTGAAGCAATTGCTCATGAGAATTTTCCTAGTATTGTCAATGATATAGGGCTACTTCATAGCCTTGGCATTCGTATTGTCGTTGTTTATGGCGCTCGACCTCAAATTGAAGAGATCCTTGCTGAACATAATTATGACGCCATTTATCATAAACATACCCGTGTTACTGATGCGAATACCCTTGAATACGTTAAGCAAGCTTCTGGAGCATTGCAGCTCGACATTACCGCCCGTTTATCGATGAGTTTAGGCAATACGCCATTGCAAGGGGCACACATTAACGTCGTGAGTGGTAATTTTGTGATTGCACAGCCTTTAGGGGTCGATGATGGAATTGATTATTGCCATAGCGGTCGTATTCGTCGCATCAACGAAGATGCCATCAATGCTCAACTCAATAATGGATCTATCGTGTTAATTGGTCCCGTGGCAGTTTCTGTCACTGGTGAAAGCTTTAACCTCACCTCAGAAGAGATTGCAACTCAGCTTGCCGTTAAAATCAAAGCCGAAAAACTGATAGGCTTCTGCTCATCTCAAGGTGTGGCTGATAAGGACGGTAATATTCTGTCTGAACTCTTCCCAAATGAGGCAGAAACACGGATTCAAGAATTAGAGTCTGAAGGGGATTATTATTCTGGAACAGTTCGCTTCTTGCGTGGTGCAGCTTCCGCCTGTCGCCGAGGTGTACGCCGTAGCCACTTACTTAGCTATCAAGAAAATGGCTCACTGATCCAAGAACTATTCTCCCGGGATGGTATCGGTACACAGATAGTTATGGAAAGCTCAGAAAAGACTCGCCGTGCAAATATCAATGATATTGGTGGGATTTTAGAGCTAATCAGGCCTCTTGAGCAGCAAGGTATTCTGGTTAGACGATCACGGGAACAACTCGAAATGGAGATCGATAAGTTCACGATTATTGAACGCGATAATTTGGTGATAGCCTGCGCAGCACTTTACCCATATCCCGAAGAAAAACTCGGAGAAATGGCTTGCGTGGCAGTGCACCCTGATTATCGTAGCTCCTCTCGGGGTGAAGAACTGCTACAGCGGGTTATGGCGCAAGCGAAGCAACTAGAGCTGGATAAACTGTTTGTCTTAACCACTCGGAGCATTCATTGGTTCCAAGAACGCGGTTTTATTCCGGCAGAAATTGAGATGCTTCCTGTCAAAAAGCAGGCTTTTTATAACTATCAGCGTAAATCGAAAATCTTAATGCTGGATATTAAAAGCCAAGCCGCTTGAAGTATCCCAGAACGGTGGCAAACAAATTAGTTTGCCACACGACCTAACTAGCCGCCCATAAACCCAGATATTCAAGTCATACTCTGGGTTTTTCTTTAATGCGACCTAATATTAAGTTAAGCGATTTGCACCACTCGGCACTTTTCGCACAATGGGTTTTGCGCTAACAGTGGACGTAAAATCGCTTCCATTTCGGCGAAAGAGCTGCCGTAAAAATAGAATGCGGTTTCTGTTGGGCCATCCCAAACACCGTGGATCCCACCGATATCTTCGACCGCTTCATCAAACTGATCAAAAAGATCGTTAATATCATTATTTTCATAGACATCATCAGCTAAATCTGTGCCATTAAAATAAATCGCCAGCCCTTCATCCGCACCAAAGTCGATTTGAACGTCTTCACCATGAATAGTTAAGCGAGAGCCTTTAGGGGCTAACATTGCCGAAAACATTTGAATAATCAGGCTAATATTCTCATCACTTGCATCGCTTAGTGCCAATTCAATATCACATTCAGCAACTTCGCCATTTTCACCTAATTGGGTACCACCACCACTGACTTGGATTTGCCCTTCTTTGCCTAATTTTTCCATGGCTTGATCAAATGCATCTTCCAAATCTGCACGGCGAGCAGGATCAATTTTGGCATTCAATGTTACTGTCACGGCGGTCATTTGTTGCTGATTTTCCATATTGGTACCTTAAATGTCTGGGAATTAATTTAACTGCTCAAACTGTAGTGCTCAAACTGTAGTGCTCAAACTGTAACGCTAAGCCACTACGGCGTTTAGTGGGGGTTTCTATTGCACGGCGTAACACTTTTTTACTGCCATACAATGAAAGTTCGTTCTTAGCTCGTGTCATCGCGGTATAGACGAGCTCTCGGGTAATCACTGGCGAATATACATAAGGTAAAACCAAGGCGGTATGAGTAAACTCCGAACCTTGAGATTTATGAACAGTCATCACGTACGCCGTTTCATGTGCTGGCAGCCGATTGGGTTGGATCCCGCGAATGGTGCCATCAGGAAATTGGAAATAGGCTCTCATCTGCCGCTCTTCATCTAACAAGATAATACCAATATCACCATTAAAGAGGCCTAGTGCACTGTCATTGCGGCTGATCATAATCGGTCTTCCAACATAGTGCTTATGCTTCAAGTTATATGGTTTTGTAATTAACCCTTGGCGATGAAGTAATTTTTCAAGTTTGTCATTTAGACCTGAAACCCCGTAAGCCCCTTCCCTCAATGCGGCAAGTAGACGGTATTGATTAAATTTATGTAGGACATCGGCAGGTTTTTCCCTCGCTTTAACGGCTAATAAATAGTGCTGATAGAACCCGACCGAATCTAATAACATATTAGCGTAACTTTCGCTAATTTCGGCTTCGGCATCGTTATCTGGCGTAGTGCTAGGGATAAAGTTATGAATATCGGTGAAACTCTGTGCAAGAATATCATCCACTCGCTTCACATTCCCTGTATTGACGGCGAAAGCTAGCTGACCAATCCCTGAATCGGCAGAAAAACGGTAACTGTGTCTTAATAGGCATAAGCTATCACGGATAGCTGGCCCATTATTTGAGGTGAATTCACTTAATGAGCATCCAGCCAGTCGCTCCAACTGAGCGGCTCGATCAGGGCTATAGCCTTTATTCGCGAAACGGCAGATATCACCTAAAACAGCCCCTGCCTCAACAGAAGCGAGTTGATCTTTATCGCCTAAAAATATCAGTTTAGCGGAGTTAGGCAGTGCTTCAATGAGCTTCCCCATCATGGGCAAATCTACCATTGAGGCTTCATCGACAATCAAGATATCCAGCGCCAGTGGGTTATCACGATGATAACGAAACTGCTGGCTTTCAGGTTGAGCCCCCAATAGTCGATGTAACGTTTTGGCTTGAGAAGGGAGTAATTCACGTTCATCGTCATTTAACGGTAGCTGTTTCATCGCACCCCCCAATGACTCGGTTAAACGCGCAGCGGCTTTACCTGTTGGGGCGGCTAATTCAATACGCAAACGATGTTGCTGTTGATGACCTAACTTAATCAGCGCCGCTAAAATTTTCGCTACCGTTGTCGTTTTACCCGTTCCAGGCCCCCCAGAAATAACCGAGACTCGGCTCGTTAACGCAACAGCAGCGGCAACTTTCTGCCAATCTATCTGCGTTGATTCAGGGAACAGCTCCGTTAAAATCGGCTGAATTTTAGCATTATTAACTGTTTTAGTATTATTAACATCAGGTAATTCAGTCTCTGAAAAGAAGTGAGCAACGCGCTGCTCGTATTGCCACATACGCTGGAAATAAAGAAAATCACCTGATAGCAGCAATGGAGCAACAGACTTTCCCCCAACTTCACACACGGATTCGCTCGATAATAACGCCGCTCTGATAGTGGCTTGATTTGGCTCCCCAATCATGTGCCATAATTGCGCCGTAAACTCAGGGTGTCTTCCCATAAATAATACGTCTGGGCGAATATCATCCAACGATAAGCAAACATGCCCAGACATAGTTTCTGCGCTGAGCAAGGCAGCCACTAACAATAAAATCGGGTTATCTTCATTCGCAATGTTATAGGCAAACTGCACATCAAGAGGCGTGAATATCCGCGCTTCAATAGCTTGATTAAATAACGCCTTCATCATTGTGGCTCCTTAGATTGAGCATCATGAAATAGCGCATCAAATTCACTGATAAATTCAACTGTTGGTCGATAAAAGAAGATGCCATTTTGAGAATCTATGCGTTCTGTTCCTCGTAAAAAGAGATAATAAACACCACCAAAATGAGTCTCATAATCGTAATTTGGCATCCTCTGTCGTAAAAAACGGTGTAATGCCAGCGAATAGAGCTGATATTGCAGATCATATCGATGGTCAATCATCGCTTCAGCCATTGCCTCTTGAGTATAATAAGAGGCATCTTCACCTAAATAGTTGGACTTATAATCCAATAAATAAAATTTACCTTTCCAACAGAAGGTTAAGTCAATAAAGCCTTTTAAAATACCTTGTACCTGCTCAAAATTAAGCGGAGGACAATGTTTTGATAGAGGGTCATACTTGTGAGTAACGCGATCAACCTCTTTTGCATTGAGCAAGCTATCAATCGGTAAATAGAACTGCATTTCATCCAGTCTATCTTGAGCAGGAAGAGCCGACAAACAGAGCCCATCATCGGATAGCGGTACATTAAGAATGGCATTCAACCAACCTTGTAACATCGGAACCCATTGAGTATCAAAGCCTGCTACTTGTAGTTTTTCTTCTAGCCAT
Organism: Providencia alcalifaciens; assembly: GCF_020271745.1. NCBI lineage: Bacteria > Pseudomonadati > Pseudomonadota > Gammaproteobacteria > Enterobacterales > Morganellaceae > Providencia > Providencia alcalifaciens. The sequence continues at coordinate 547,616 of NZ_CP084296.1, forward strand.
TCGGATGAAATGTCACCTGAAAAATCAATTTCTTCCATTAAGCTATGTAAAAATGTACCGGGCGCAGCACCTTTAGGAAACTGATGGGGGGTCAGTGGGTTTTCTTGTATTTCTTGTGTTTCTACATCATGGCTGACTTCAATATCCATCTTAGGGGCTAATGAGTTAGCAAATTGCTCAGCCGATAAGGTTTGATCTTCTTCTCCATGGGATGTGCTATAACTCAGACCTGAATAGCTTGTTACACGCCAGCTATCATCAAAATGTCGAGAAACTGCTCTAGCGGATAACTCGTCACAAGTCTCTTTGGTTAGATTCAGCCTCACCATTTCAGGGGGATCAATCGATTGTACATCAATCACATCATTACTGAGTGCATCGAGCATGCTGCTGAGTAAAACACTGTCACCTTCTTGCCCTTTTTGCAGCAAATATCCCAGTGCGGATAGATGTAAATCCGTATTGCCTGCTTTTTTACGGTTGCCTTTGATAAGCGGTGCGACTCCGACACTACAGTGATAAATAGCGCGAGTGAGTGCCACATACAATAAGCGTAAATCCTCGGCTAAGCGTTCTTCATCCGCTAATTCGACATACTCTTTTGAATCATCAAGGTCGAGTTTCGTAATGTAATCATCTCGGTCATGAAACAGGCCTTTTGATTGAGGTAAAAAGTTACTCGCAAACGGCAACCAGACAATTTTATATTCTAGCCCTTTGGACTTGTGTATGGTGCTGATTTGCACCAAATGTCTATCACTTTCAAGACGCATCTGTTGTGCGTCTGATTGATGGTCTGGGTGAGCAATCTGTTGGGCTAACCAACGGGTTAGTGTGTGCTCACCTTCAAGTTGGAGAGACATCTCTTGCAGAAGTTCACCAATATGCATGAGATCCATCAAACGGCGCTCACCTTCAGAGCCCGATAACAAGGTTTCAGCGATATGCCGCTTAGACATAATCCCACGTAACATAGGTAAAACACCGCGTTTACGCCAAATTACAGCATAGTGAGCAAACTCATCAACTAGATTTTCCCAAGCTTTTTCATCGTAATTTAGGTTATCAATATCTTCTGCTGTTAAGCCCAATAATCCCGTTGCTAAGGCACTGCGCAACACCCGTTCTTTTTCTGGTGTTAATACTGCCAATAATAGCCAGAGAATTTCTTTAGCTTCTTGGGTCGCAAATACACTTTCTCGATTTGATTGGAACACTGATGGGATATTAAGTTGATTGAGTGCATCACGGATCAATATCGCCTCACGACGGCTCCGAACTAATACGGTAATATCCGAGGCTTCTACAGGCGTTTGCTGTTGTTGATTTTCAAAGTAGGTAGAACCTTGCAGACCACCAGCAAGATATTGTCCTATTTGCGCCGCACATTGCTGTGCAAGGACTTGTTCATATTCCGAAACAGAGACCGCTTCAGCTTGCTGCTGCCAGAAAGTGAGCGCTTTCACTTCTTTCCCATCATGGATCAGCTTTTTGCGGCTATTATGAGCCGCAAAATTAACGCTTTGAAATGGAATTTGTTCAAAAATAAATGGTTTTTCAGCATGATGAAAAACCTGATTTACTGCTTCAACCATACTCTGGGATGAGCGATAGTTTGTCTCCAACGTATAGTGAGCACTAACTTGCTTTTTCGCCGCAATATACGTGAAGATATCCGCACCACGGAATGCATAAATGGCTTGTTTCGGGTCTCCGATAAACAGCAATGCAGTATCGTCAGTTTCCTGATAAATACGCTGAAAAATACGATATTGCTGCGGGTCAGTATCTTGAAACTCATCAATCATCGCAACTGGGAAACGTCTAGCAATTGCTTCAGCAAGCAATGCCCCACCATCTTGATGTAACGCACTATCTAAGCGAGTCAGTAAATCATCAAAACCTAACTCACCGCGCGTTTGCTTCTCATGAGCAATAGTCTGGCGTACTTCATTAATCGCCTGAGGAATAATCAAATCTTTAATCGTCAGCGCTTGGTCGAGCAATTCATCAACTAATCTAAAGACTGCATGAGAAGGTCCTGAACCGCTTTTGGATTTTTCATCTAATCGAGATTGCGCAAAACGCTCTAAAATATCTCTCGGCAGTTGATAATCATCGGTGCTTTTCTCTGCCCATTCGGTTATTTTTTCTAACCATGTAGGTAAATAACGTGTGCTGTAGCTACGTTTGTCTACATCAGAATCAGAGATGAGCTTTTCGAAATCAGTGACGTTTTTTGCCCATAGATCTTTTAAATTCTGAATTAAACCAATCAAACGTTGATGACGTTCTTCAAGAGTTTCAGGTAATTCCGGCTGATTGATAATGGCGGGAATATCCCCTTGCAAGAACGGCTTAATATCGTTCAATAGTGCTTCAGGTCCATTCCACTCTGTATGAACCACTTTGGTCATCGAATAATCCAGAGGATAAAAATGACGACGCCAAAAATCCGCACATGCTTGTTTCTGGATAGGAAATTCATCTTGGATCATGGTTTGTTCAAACAAAATGCCTGATTCAAACGCATTGTGCGCTAACATTCGTTGGCAAAAACCATGAATGGTGTAAATAGCGGCTTCATCCATTTGACGCTCAGCGGCTAATAGCCAATTCGCCGCAAAAACGCGTTGTTCTTCGCTCGGTAATTCCGTTAATAGTGTGAGATATTCTGGCTCCGATTCGAATCCCAAGCCATTACGTAAACACGCCAAACGCATCTTATGAATACGCTCACGGATACGCCCTCGTAATTCATTGGTCGCCGCTTCAGTAAAGGTCACAACCAGAATTTCTTCAACACTTAAAGGTCGAGGGAATGCATTTTCATTCCCTAAACCTAATAATAGACGCAGATAGAGGATCCCTATCGTATAGGTTTTGCCTGTACCAGCCGATGCCTCAATTAACCGCTGTCCACGTAACGGAAGTTTATAAGCATCTAACAATTGGGAACTCATCTGCACCTTATTCACTCAACATTTTCCTTGATAGGTAACATCTTCTGAAGATCTGACGCTTGCGGGTACAACACCCAATTTTTCAGTTTTGCATACCCTGATGTTGCATCAACACCCTGCCCAATAACTTGAGATGCCATAACTAAACCTTGGTGTTTTAAAACCGCATTTTCATAATAAGCAATCACTTCAGCTTGAGTGGCGGTCTCCAATCTCGATAACACTTTATCTCGAGAGTCAAAACTGAAAATATTACGAGAAAAATCGGAACCATAACGTCCTACTTCTTCATAGAATGTTTGTGGAGGCTGTTTCATTTCCGTAATAATGGACTGTTTATATTGTACAAACTCAGCAGAAGGCAATTTTTTCAGCTTATCCAAAGTAACCTGATAGAAGTCTTGATAGCGAGTATTGAGATAATTTGGTGTTTTGACATTACTTTGCAGTAAGAAACCAATACCCCACTGATCACCAAGCCCCACTTTGAACGCAAATACAGCATAACCTAGTTGTTCATTGGTCCGTAATTGGTCGTAAAACCACGGCTGAACAATTTTAGATAAAATACCGGACAGAACCGCACCATCGATACGGTCGTAACCATCAGGAATAAATAACTCAGCCAATGCGTTATCACTGCTATTACCTTGCTTATGGAAATTTGCCAGATAGGTTTTATTCACCACAACGATGTCACCAATCCACCAATTTTTACCTTTGCTCTTTAACAGCTTACTGACGTCTTGGATAGTTTGAATACTTTGCTGCTGAGTAATGTTACCCACAACTAATGCTTGTAAGGCGGCACCTTCAACGATGGACTTACGATAGTTAGTAATATCCTTCAAAGTGATAGCGTCTAAAGCGGCTAATCGTTGCTCCTGTTCAAAATAAGGAACGCTGTTAAGGCGCTGCAATGGCTGCATGGCTAGCTCGTATGCTTTCGCATTGTTTGCCACTTCGATTTGTTCTTTGTACCAAGATTTTGCCTGAATCAACTCTCTTTCTGTTGGCTCAAAACTTAAATACTGCTTGGTCATCGATAAAAAAAGCTCTGATAAATGCTGAGTATAACCGCTCGCATTTAGCTGTAGTCCAACCCCTTGGGAGACGGAGACGGACATCCCAGCCACGGAGGCTTGATACTGTAATTCATCCATTTTTAACGATGAAATATATTGCAATAAAGAACCTACTACTTGGGATTTTGCTGTTTCATCTTGATCGTTATAACGTAGATCTAACGTAATACTCGCCTTCGGCTCATCAGCAAAATACTGACTTGGCATATACAACACACGCGTATTCCCTTCCTGATAAACCATTTCAGGGTGTTTATACGCTTTATCCGTTTTAATCAGTGATAAGTTATCGGGAATATAAGGGTTTAACTTTGGCAATTTAAAGGTCATTTTTGACTCTAAATCAGCCCATTCTGTGAACTGCTTTTGACTGATTTTATCGACTTGGTAAGGCGCATCGACAAAGTAAGCTTTTTTATTACTTGGTTCATTCGGACTAATAAACCAAATACGTGCATTTTTCGCTGTCAATTCAGAAAGTCTCTGTTTTATCGCCGTAGGATTATATTTATCCGCAACATAATCAGAATCCAGAACGTGATTAACAGGCATAGTGATCATTTGGTCAGAAAGCCATTCGATATAGTTCATGTCTCTGACAATGGAGCCATAACGAAATGATAAATTAAGCACCTTGGCTATTTCATCAAAATAATCCTGGTTAACACCTTGATTTTTAATTAAATCAATATAAGAAAAAATAGCCGCGATAACTTGATTACGTTCCGCTAGCCCCTTATCTGTTAACGTGACATAGATAGAGAATGAACCATAATTACGATCTGCATTTGGCGAGGCTGATGCGCTGATGCCTTCTGCTAATCCTTGAGAAATAAGCCAATCAGATAACGTTCCCGGACTACGATTTCCAATTAAGTAGCCGATGTATTCATCACTCTTACTACGAAAATCGGCCATATTATTTTTGATGCTAAATTCGATTTGCAGTGCTTTTTGTGGCTGAGAGGGAACATAGTGGATCACTATCCCCTTTTCTTTATCAGTCACTGCGGGGATCGTAACCTCTGGTACTGAAGCATTAAAATTAGGAATACGACCAAAGGTTTCATTGGCAATTTTCGCTAATTGTTCAATAGATTGGTCGCCATACAACACGCCATTCATCAAGTTTGCTGAGTAATAACGTTTGTAGAAACCCACTAACTCATCTTGGAGTTTGCTATTGGGTTTGTCTTTCAACGTTTCCAGATTTCCCCCCGCAAAGCGAGAGTTTGGATGAGCTGGATTTAGCGTTTCAGAACGAATTTGCCAAATACGCATACCATCACGAGCACGAGCCATGGTGAGTTCAGCATTGACAGCATTACGTTCTTTATCTGCATTTACGGGGTCAAGTAACGGCTCAGCGAGCGCATCCGCGAGTCTATCCGTGGCAGCCTCAAGCGCCCCATTTTCAACTTCAAAATAATAGGCCGTGCGATGAGGTGCCGTGCTGGCATTATGGCTTCCTCCATGTTTTTGTAAAAACTCAGAGAAGCTACTTGGCTCAGGGTATTTTTTAGAGCCCATTAACACCATGTGTTCTAAATAATGAGCAAGCCCTAACTGGCTATTCGGGTTCTCAATACTCCCTACCGGTAATGAAACTGCCGCTAACGACTTAGTCGCTTTAGGGTCTGAAACCAGTAAAACCGTCATATCATTATTGAGTTTGATAGCTTTATATTCTCGCGGGTCACTGACGCTTTTATTGATAGTCTCTGGTAAAACTTGCCAAAGTGGCTGCGCAGCAATAGCACTACCTATAAATAGTAGTGATAACAAGAATAAATGAGCGATATGTTTCGATAATCGTAACATTCTTAGATGCTCTCCCTTATTTTAAGTACTCTGCCATCGGCAGTAAGAAGCGCCGAGTATTACTCAGCAGCGATTCAATCAATGAACTATTTATGCTTCTGCAAGCTCTTAATACATAATCATCTTCCATTTCACCCACTTTCATTTGGCTTCCTTGTAGGCTTTGCAGTAGCGCCGATAACGCCTTTTGCTGCACATCTTCTGAAGTAAAGTCATATTCCTTTGTTTTTTTATCAAAACACGCCGAAATCCAATTCCAACCACTCTGATTTAACAGAATTAACGGTGTATTCATTCCTTCACAATATCCTTCAATAAGCGTATTCAAGTGTACTTTTGCACGCTCAGAGGATATGGCAGAGAAATGCCAAATACTGTTTTCTCGCCCTAATGCGATGCTTTCACCTTCACGAATAAAAGCATTAAAAAACAAATGTTCTATCCATAATTGCACACCATCATTGGCGGTAAGATAAGCAGGCCGATAACGCAATATTCCTGACTCGTGAACATTTCGCAATAAGCCTGTAATTTTGACCTCATGTATTTCACACTCAATCGGATAATCAACACGCGGGTCCCCATACTCTTTCACTTTTTCAGCTAATGGAGCAATATCATTCAATTGTTTCTCCCAAAATAGCTGACCAAATTGTTTAGCAGGTAACTGCCCCGAGGCTTTTAAAGCATGATAAAGGGGATTTGGGTCTTCATCTTTGACTAACAGATCTAACACTTGATCATTGATTTTATAGCGTTGCAATCCACCCAATACAAAAGGCTCTTCTTCTGGAAGCTCAGTTTCTTCAATTGAAAAATGTACTTTTAAGCGTTGTTGGAAAAAGCCACGAATAGGATGTCGATAAAAACGTAAAATTTGTTCTAACGATAACTCTGTAATAGGTTCACGTTGTTTTAATACTGACGTAAACGACTTAGCCACTTGCTCTGCACTTTTCGCAGCGGGTAACCATTCTTGCGCAAAGCTTTGATAAAGAGAGTCAGAGGCAAAGTTTTCTTTCGCAAATGGCACTCTATTATGTTCAATGACCAAATACTGCTTTAGCCGCTGTGCACTTTCATCGATATTTAACGATTGGTCACCCTCTAAGCAGAAACTCTGACAGATATACTCCAATAATTCAGTGACTAATACCGATGGATTGCATTCTTGGTTATCTCGAATTGAACGTCCGATATAGCTAATATAAAGCCGCTTTGTCGCTGAATTTAATGCTTCTAAGAATAGATATCGGTCATCATCACGACGCTTTCTATCTCCTCGCTGGACTTTTTCTGACATTAAATCAAAACCGAGTGGCGGTACATTACGTGGGTATGCGCCATCGTTCATACCCAGTAAACAAACCACTTTAAACGGCACAGAACGCATTGGCATTAACGTACAAAAATTCACTGCACCGGCGAGGAAACGCTGGCTAATTTTTTCATCATCAAAGCAAACCGATAACTCGTCACGAATTAAACGTAATGGAATGGTTTCTTGGTAGTTGGCGGTCAACGCATTTTCAATAATTTTATGCCACTGCGTCGTGAGTAATGCTAAGACAACTTCAGTTTCACTATCGACTTTGAAGCAGCTATCGATTAATTGTTGGCAGATCTCTTTCCATTCATCGAGCGTGCGTTCTTGGTCTAAGCGTGTTCGCCATTCTCTAAGTGTATCGACGAGTAATGCTAATTTCCCAGCCAGTTGAGCTGCTAGCCCACTACATTCATCATACGGTAATACACCATTCCATGGGCCATTACGGCTATCCATCGCATAACCGAGTAGCATTCGGCTTAAACCAAATTGCCATGTATTTTGCCCTATAACCGGTAACGATAGTGCTCGTACGTTATCATCATCAAGCCCCCAGCGAATTCCGGATTCATTGACCCAACGCCTTAACAAACTCAGTTCACTCTCATCAATATCGAAACGAGCAGCAAACGCTGAAACTTCTAATAACGTCAGCACTTGCTCTGTTGAAAATCGACTTTGAGGCAAGTCCAATAACATAATAAACGCTTGTAGGATTGGGTGTGCTTGTAACGCCTTTCGGTCTGAAATGGAGAACGGAATATAGTGTGATGAGCTGGTGTTACCGAAAACAGCCTGAATATATGGTGCATAACTGTCGATGTCAGCAACCATGACAATCACATCACGGGGGGTTAATGTAGGATCTTCTTCAAATAGAGCCAATAAACGATCCTGTAAAACTTCAACTTCACGCTGAGCACTATGACATGAATGAAATGTCACAGATTGATCACACTGATGAAGTGAGCGCTTCTGTGAACTACTTTCATATTCATCTAAAGTCACGCCTAACTGAGCGTGATTTTCAAGGTCGAGAATATCTTGCTGTAAATTTTCGAGAAGGTTATTTCGCCCATTATCAACAAAGGCCGACACTTCATTGGCAGCCTCAATTTGGGAAATAAAATATAAGTTGTCGCGACCAAGTTTGCCCCATGATGCTAAGAGTGGGTTTGCTAAATTTTGTTCGCCTTCAGCATTAAATAAATTGGCAGCATGCTCATCAATTTTAAAGCGGGAAATTTCGTGCTTATCCAAATAGTGGCGCAATTTTCGTTGTTGTAATCGCGCTAAAAAGGCACTGCTTTGAATATCTCCCCAATAATAGCGGCACGGGTTGGTAAACATTAAGTGAATATCTGAATATTCTGCAATCGCGTTGAGCGCTTGTAAATACACAGGCGGAAGAGATGAAATGCCGCAAATAAATAAGCGTGACGGTAAATTTTTAGCTAATTCTGGCGATGATTTTAGCTTATCAATAAAACTCTGATACAAATTTGCTCGATGCCAGGGGGATTGACCAAGCTGCTCTGTATATTCCACCAAACCTAGCCATAATCTTTTTTGCCATAATTGATTTTCACTGAGACCATCAATCAACTCATTACGTTGCCACAGAGCAATCCATTCCGGTCGGTAAACCAAATATTGGTCAAATAAATCGGCAATACGCCCTGATAATTGGTGTAATTTACGCTTGTCTGAATCATCTTGCAGATAGTGGCGTAGAGGCTCAAATTCAGCTTCATGAATAACATTTGGCAAAATCGTCATTAACTTCCATGTCATCGCTTGTTTAGTATAGGCGCTCTCTTTGGGGATATCAGGAAGTACCCGACGAAACATATCCCAGATAAACGTTGCGGGTAATGGGTAGTTAATATTGGCGGCTATTCCAAAACGCTTAGCAAGCTCTATTTGTAGCCATTGGGACATTCCAGGGCTTTGTACTAATACAATTTCTTGCTCAAAAGGATGAGTGAGGGGGTCATTCTCCATTAAGTGCGCAATTAGCTCTTTGAGTAGATCTAATTGGTTAGAATGATAAACCTGAAACATGACTCTCTCCTTTTGCACACTGCCAACGATTTATCGAATATAGTTTCCCGCCCACTAACAAGGACACCTTAGATTCACTACAGTTCCCAAGGCTTGAAGAATGCACGATTTTCATCTGATCTTTTTGAGAATAACCTTCTTGATACTGTTTTTCTGGATACGGTGACCCCATTTCCCATGGAGCTTTATCATTAAAAGAGCGTTTTCCTTCTAATGTTCCATGTAGAGATCGAATTGCCTGTGAACCTTGGTATATTTGATTAAAATTCAAAGCGATATATTGGCTGTAGTTTAGCAGAGCTATCAGCAAGATAGCAAAAACAACCACCGAAATCATCGACTCTACCAGTGCAAATCCTTGCGGTGAATTCTTCATTGGCAAAATCCTTTAATTGCCACAGGGCAGTAATCTATCCAGCCATTTTCACGAGCTTGTAGACGCCCTTCATTCCATATCGGTACCACCCATCGATATATCGTTATTGATTGATTTTTATATAATTCACCTTTACCCGATAAAATGAATTGATTATTTTTATAATGCTTAAGGCAACTAATCCATCCGTGATTTATTTCTCTTTGGCATACCCAAGGACTCATTTTTTCAGCTTTCAATTTCCAATGTTGAACTAGCCCCCATGACAATGCTGATTCTGCTAAATTAAATGATTGGTAATATTTTTCTTCACGGATTAATTCATAGCTAGCTCGCGCTTGATAGTAATGTAATGCTTTTAAGAGTATGAGCCCGACACTCATTAAGACCATCACCATGACCAAGGCGATATTTCCTTTCTCAGTATTTTTTAACCTCATGGCACATTCCTTAGTAGTACAGAGGAATGATAATCAAACGTTTTATTGGGCAACAAAATACTTTCAACCGTCATCGACATTTCTAAAATTTTTGCTGTGGGTTGCCAATCAAAAGTCAGTTTATTGACTTTCACTATATTAGGGTCAAACAAAGAGTGCCAACGGGTACCATCGCAGTTTGTCACATTACGGTTAGACTCGAGCTTATTGTTATTGAGCCTAAATCCAAAAAAATCGGAATGTAATGAATGATTTTGTCCTATAACCCATTGCCCTGATAAATCTTGGTCATAGGCAAAAATAATACAGGAGTTAGCCTGATGACTTAAAAACTTAGCATTGATGGTAATGGCTTGACCTTCGCAAAGTGGTTTTGAAGGCGATTGGCTGCAATGACCTATTCGACGAAAATCTTTTTCCATATTAATCAACACCTGCCTGACCTCCCTATCCAATTGGTATTGAAAAAAAGCCTGAAATAACTGCTTAAATAACACGGGGATCGTATTCATCGCAGCAATACAGACCAAACAACTAATTAGCATCGCAATCAGCGCTTCCAACAAGGAAAAACCTTTTTCTTCTTTATGTTTTTTAGTGCCGATTAACATTTGGGCACGCCTGCTAATGTTTGTGGACTGCAACTGCGTACCCGGCCAGAAGATGAAATAATCACGGATATTTGGTCATTCTCATTATTGAGCTCAATCCGAAACGGGCTGCTCGTCCCTTGCCTACCGTAAAAATAAATTAATTGCCTAGATGCGTACTTAAGCTTAATACTTTCAAATTTATCGCTTTTAAATTGGCTGATTTCTTGCGCAGTCTCCACATCAGTAACCGCTAAACGCCACTCTTTTGATGTGAAGCTTACCGTCATAATACGGTGCTGATTTAAATAAATGCCTTCCATTATGTTACTGTAGATAAATTCGGCGGTTTGCCTCGCTGCATCAATAAGTTGTAGACGTCTCACTTGTTGTTGCCATTGATAAAACGCAGGTAGAGCCACGATTGAACAAAGAAACAGAACAACCAGAATTTCAATTAAAGTGAATCCCTGCTCATCAGCATTACTTTTTAGCCACTTTACTTTTTCCTGTATTAAATTCGCCTGCTCAGGCATTTCCCTATCCCTCTCGACCGCTCTTTATGGATAAGTTTGGATAAAAATTTCACATAGCTACAGCCTTCATTTGCTCTTCTTCATAACCCTTCCCAACAAAATGTCACTTTTGCATTTTCCTTGAATGCTTTTGGAAACCGCTTCGCAAAATTAAAAGTAGAGATAAAAAAGTACTCCCGAAAAAGGAGGGGACAGATCAGAATAGTGTTCCGGGATAAGACTAAAATTGGAAATAACGGAAGATAATGAGGGTTAAAAATAGTAACCGTTGATAGGGATATAAAGGTATGGAACAGCTTAGAAAATAGCGTGAATCGTAAAGATAATAAAAAATAAAGGCATAAACCGTACTCGTGCCTATGCCTTTACATCAATCCACCAGCCCTTAGACCGTAAATGGATATTTTATTGCTTCGTGGCACTGATATTCTTCTAAGATGAAATCATTCGTTGTTACCCACGTTTCAAGATCTTCCAAGGTTTTAATTGCAGGGTTAATCGTTAAGCTTGGAGATGGGTATGGTTCACGTTTTAATTGGACATCACGCATTAAAGGCAATTGGTTTTCATAAATATGCGCATTCACAATTTTATGATAAGCCTTACCCGCTTTGTGACCCGTAATACGCGCCATTAGTGCCAGCAAAACAAAACATTGAACCTGATTAAAGTTAAGCCCAAGAGGCACATCGCAGCTACGTTGGTATGACGTCAAATGCAGCGTATCGCCAAGTAGTGAAAACGTGTGAGTATGCATACAAGGACGTAAGCAGCCCATTTCAAACTCACCAGGGTTATAGAAAGTCACGATTTCAGCGCGGTCATCAATACCGTTTTTCAGGTTGTTAACCACTTTCTTTAATTGGTCAAGATGAGATCCATCAGGGCGCTGCCATGAGCGACCTTGGACGCCATAAACGCGCCCCATATCATCTTCACCTTTACGATGCGGGTTATCTAACCATGCTTGGTTTTCATTAGCATTGGCATTCCAAGTATTACAACCAATTTCACGGAACTGCGCTGCATTATCATAGCCACGCAAGTACCCTAATAACTCAGCAATAGCCGCTTTATAAAAGCTTTTGCGCGTCGTAATTAAAGGGAATTGATTATTGCCCACATCATATTCGAGGTCTGCATTAATCACGGTTAAACAGCGAACACCAGTACGCTTGTTTTCAACCCATTGACCTTCATCGATAATACGTTGGCATAATTCAAGATACGGCTTCATAGTGGCTCTCTTACTCCAAAATACAGGCAGTTTGTGTTATCGAATATCCCTCAATAACACAAACCGAAAATGACTTAATTTACTGCTTATTAGCGCGATTTACTGTCTACGTTATTTACTGTCTACGTTATTTACTGCCTACGCGACTCGCTATCTGCACCACTTGCTATCGACGCTACTGGCTATCTACGCTACTTACTTTCAACGTTTTTAGCGGGCTTATGGGCTGGGATATTTTTACCGTATTTGTAAGCCCAGATAATCATCAATACACCGATAATAATCATCGGAATCGAGAGGATTTGCCCCATACTGATGCCACCGAATAAACCTAACTGCGCATCTGGCTGTCTGAAGAATTCAACGATGATACGGAATGCTCCATAACCGATAAGGAACAGACCCGATACGCTCCCCATTGGGCGAGGTTTACGTACAAATAAATTCAAGATCAGGAATAAAACAATGCCTTCTAAAACCATTTCATACAGCTGGGATGGGTGTCTTGGCAATACACCGTATTGCTCAAGAATAGGCAACAAAGACGGGTCTTGTACCGCAAGTTGGATATCTTCACTTCTTGAGTGAGGGAATAGAAATGCCCATGGTGTATCTAGGGTAACACGCCCCCACAGTTCGCCATTAATAAAGTTACCGATACGCCCCATTCCAAGACCAAAAGGAATCAAAGGTGCAACAAAATCAGAAACTTGCAAGAAATGGCGCTTCGTGCGATAGGCAAACCACATCATGGCACAAATAACCCCAATCAAACCGCCGTGGAAGGACATACCACCATCCCACACTTTGAACAGATATAGAGGGTCATCTAAGAAAACCGGCAAGTTATAGAAGAAAACATAGCCAAGTCGTCCACCCACAAATACACCGACAAAGCCAATGTACAACAAGTTCTCGACTTCATTTTTTGTCCAGCCGCTGTTTGGCTTAGAGGCGCGACGCCCGGCTAACCATAGCGCAAAAACGAATCCGACAAGGTACATAAAACCATACCAGTGCAAAGAGACTGGGCCAATCGAGAACATTACGGGATCAATTTCCGGAAATGCTAAGTAGCTGTTACTCATCGTTCCCCACTTTAAAATAATTGAGTCAAAAATTATGCCGCATAATAACACGAGGTTATTGTCAGCATATAATTACATATTAATAACATAGAAGATCAAACTAGATCCCGCCACGTACAAAACCACCCAGTCCATTTCTTTCCATAAACTCACTGATCTTATGTCGGACATTTTCGCTGGTTTCTGCACTGAGCAAATCAGGCACTAACTCAGCCATCAATTGAGGATCAAGCTGACGAATTAAATACTTCATGCGAGGAACACTGCGCCCACTCATACTCAAACTACGATAACCTAATGCAATCAGCACCATAGCACTTAATGGTTGCCCCGCCATTTCACCGCACACACTAATCGGCAAACCTATACGCTGACATTCCATATGTACCATGGATAGAAAACGCACCACTGCTGGGTGCAGGTTATCATAGAGCGCCGCCACATGAGTGTTATTACGGTCGACGGCGAGTAAATATTGTGTAAAGTCGTTGGTACCTATCGAAATAAAATCCACTCGCTGCTTTAACTCTGGCAACAAAAACAAGAGCGAAGGCACTTCCAGCATCACCCCAATTGGGGGTAAATCAATCGATTTTCCGAGTTGTTGGCTCACTTCATTTTTGGCGCGATTAATCAGCTCGATCGCTTCATCCACCTCATTAATGCTGGTGATCATCGGCAATAAAATTCGTAAATTACCTGTATCTTGGTTGGCTCTCAGCATAGAGCGCAATTGGATCAAAAAGATTTCAGGCTGATCAAGCATGATTCGGATCCCACGCCACCCCAAGCAAGGATTCTCTTCGCTGATCGGCATATAAGGCAGTTGTTTGTCAGCACCGATATCTAAGGTTCTCAATACCACCGGTTTAGTGGAAAACAGCTGCAATACTTCGCGATATAGCTGCTTTTGCTCATCCTCAGATGGAAAACCATTGTGCAGCATAAATGGCAGTTCGGTTCGGTATAGTCCAACACCATCAACACCATCATGAATTTGCTGTTCATAGCGAGGGCTCAATCCGGCATTGAGGCAAATATCCACATGCTCACCGTTTTTGAGCACGGCATCTTGAGAAAGCGTACCTTCCGCTAATCGGCTAAGCACATTTTCTTCTTCAATAATTTGCTGGTATTCCTGAGCAATAAAATTTTCAGGCTCAATAAACACTTCGCCGCGGTATCCATCCAAAATCAGATGACGATTATGTAATAAGGAAGGTTCAATATCCGCCCCCATAATCGCGGGGATCCCCATCGCTCGGATCAAAATGGCAGAGTGGGAGTGTGTTGCACCATCACGCACAATCACACCCGCTAATTGCTCAAGCGGTAATTCAGCAAGAACACTCGCACTCAACTCATCAGCCACCAAAATAAAACGGTCTGGCCATTGACTGGTCGGTGTCAGTGAATCATCCAGATGAAATAATAAACGCTGCCCTAAGGTGCGAAGGTCCGAGCCGCGCTCTCTCAAATAAAGGTCACGCAAACGTGAGAACTGCAGAGCGTAATCTTCGATAACGGTTTTCACTGCCCACTCAGCCACCGCCCCTTGATTGATCGCTGTAAATAACCGATGTTTCAATTGGGGGTCATTAAGTAAGTGATTATACAAATCGAAAATAGCCGCGCTTTCTTTAGATGAGCTCGCCATAAACCGCTTACTAATACGACGAAACTCTGCCGCCGCACTTTCCAGCGCTATCACCAAACGCTGGCGCTCTTCATCAATATTTAATGTGGTCGCTTGATACACATTGTCTAAAGAAGGTTGGGAGGTATCTTGCCAGCCATAAGCCATTGAAATTCCCTGAGAAACAGGAATAGCTTTGAGGCGATTTTGCCGATATTGTCCGAAAATACCTTTTGTTTGCGCTTGGGATAAAATCACCGCTAACTGCATCGATAGCGTGACCATAAAGGACTCTTCGGTTTCGCTGAATAACCGTTTCTCTCGCTGTTGAACCACGAGTACTCCCAGCAATTGACGTCGATAAACGACAGGCACGCCAAGAAAGGCTTTAAGCTGTTCTTCTTTGAGTTGAGGGAGATATTTGAATTGTGGGTGTTCGCGAATATCGGCGAGGTTCAACATTTCCGATTGTCGACCGACTGCGCCAACAACCCCTTCGTCGAATCCTAAACGAATAGCAATCCCGCTAGGCTTTTTCAGCCCGCGGGTTGCCATTAGGTAATAACATTGGCGAGGATGATCGGCTAAGTAAATCGAGCACACATCGGTGCGCATCGCTTTGCACGTCTCATTGACTAAAACTTCAAGAGCTTGAGTCAGACTGGTCGCCATCGCGACCTTTTCGACAATGTCACGTAAACGCGTCAACATAGGCTTACTTAACTCCGCGCCTACGATTATTAAAAACAGGTCGTTGTGGTAATTTTTGTTCCTGCAAAGGCATAACTACGGGAGCGAATTCCTTCATCACACGGCGATAAACTTCGCGTTTAAAAGAGACCACTTGCCTAACCGGATACCAATAACTGACCCACCGCCAGCCGTCAAATTCTGGCGATTTACTGCGCTGCACGTTTATATCGGCATCATTACATTGGAGTTGAAGTAAAAACCAACGTTGTTTCTGTCCTATACAAACAGGTTTTGTATCCCAACGCACCAAACGCTTAGGTAATTTGTAGCGTAACCAATTACGGGTAGATGCAAGTAACCTTACATCTTTACGCTGTAGTCCGACTTCCTCGTATAACTCACGATACATCGCTTGTTCTGGCGATTCCCCAGGGTTAATCCCACCTTGAGGAAATTGCCAAGAATGCTGACCATAACGGCGAGCCCATAAGACCTGACCTTGCCGATTACAAATTACAATTCCTACATTCGGGCGGTAGCCATCATCATCGATCACTAGACTACCTCAATAACCAAATTTGAAAGATGCCTAATTGTTTCACACATACCCAAACTGGTAAACCTATATCAATACAGTTTGCAGATATGTCTGAAGTAATTACAATAGTCTGCGTCTCAACGGGGTGCCAATTTGGGCTGAGAAATAACCCGTAGAACCTGATCCGGCTAATACCGGCGTAGGGATTTGAGCTACCGCCTACAAATTATTGTATCGGTCCCTCCTCAAATCCTGTGTTTTTTTATGATTTACGCAGGAATTACAATGACTAAAAATAAACTCTTTACCTCACTCATTGCTTTAACCACCCTAAGTTTCGCTGCTTTCGCCTCTGCCGAAAAACCAACGCTGACTGTGTATACCTATGATTCCTTTGCCGCAGAATGGGGCCCAGGCCCGCAAATCAAAAAGAATTTCGAAGCTCAATGTGAATGTGAGTTAAAACTGGTTTCTCTGGGGGATGGTGTTGCGCTACTGAATCGCCTACGCATGGAAGGAACAAAAAGCAAAGCCGACATTATCTTAGGGTTAGATAACAACTTGCTCGACTCTGCAGAGAAAACTGGCTTATTTGCCCCAGCAGATATCAAAACGGATGCGCTTAAATTACCTATCGAATGGACAAGCAAAACATTCATTCCTTATGATTATGGCTATTTCGCCTTTATCTATGACACCAATAAAATCAAACAACCACCAAAAAGCATGGATGAACTGCTTGATAGCAAAAATAATTGGAAAATCATTTACCAAGATCCACGCACCAGCACCCCAGGCTTAGGGCTAATGTTATGGGTTGAGAAAATCTACGGCGATAAATCGGCTGATGCATGGAAAAAAATGGCGACTAAAACACTGACCGTGACCAAAGGTTGGAGTGAATCTTATGGGCTGTTCTTAAAAGGTGAAGGGGATTTTGTCCTGAGCTACACCTCTTCGCCGGGTTACCAAATTTTAAATGATAAGAAAGACAACTACGCAGCGGCATTGTTCGATGAAGGGCATTATATGCAAGTCGAGGTTGCTGCAAGATTGAAACACAGCCCACAGCCTGAGCTGGCAAAACAGTTTTTACAATTCATATTAACCCCCGATTTCCAAGGCACATTACCGACCACTAACTGGATGTACCCAGTTATCGATATGCCACTGCCTGAAGTGTATAACGTACTACCGCTGCCAACTAAATCCCTGCAGTTTAGTGCAGGGGAAGTGGCTAAAGAACGTCAAACGTGGACGCGATTATGGCAAACCGCCGTCAGTCGTTAATCAATTTAACCTTATTACCGGGGGCGATAGCCTCCGGTCTTTTAATCGTCGTTGCCCTGCTCGCTTTTGGGGCACTGTGGTTTTTCGCACCTGAAATTTCCCTCAGTGAGATAATTGATGACGATTATTTATGGCATGTCATCGGCTTTACGTTCTGGCAGGCATTACTTTCCGCTATTTTTTCCATTATTCCCGCTATTTTTCTTGCTCGAGCTCTATATCGCCGACGCTTTTGGGGAAGAATGCTATTGCTCCGCTTGTGTGCAATGACCCTTGTATTACCCGTTTTAGTTGCCGTTTTCGGTATTTTATCGGTATATGGACAAACCGGATGGCTGGCAAAACTGTGCCTATGGCTCGGTGTTGACTATCAGTTTTCTCCTTATGGTCTGCGTGGCATTTTACTAGCACATATCTTTTTCAATATGCCTCTCGCCACTCGTATGCTATTACAATCTCTTGAAAATATAGCCATTGAGCAACGCCAAAGTGCCGCTCAACTGGGCTTCAATGAGTGGCAACAATTCACAATTTTGGAGTGGCCTTATTTACGCCGTCAGATGTTGCCAACAGGCGCACTGATTTTCATGCTTTGCTTTGCCAGCTTTGCGACGGTACTGGCTCTGGGTGGTGGTCCTGCGGCGACCACTATCGAACTCGCGATTTACCAAGCCCTGAGCTACGACTTTGATTTAGGGCGCGCCACACTGCTTGCGTTGATTCAGTTGGGATGTTGCGTAGGATTAATGCTTATTTGTCAACGCATTAACCATGCTTTTTCCGTTGGATTTAGCCACCAAACATCGTGGTTTGATCCTGCTGATAATCTATTTCGCCGTCTACGTGACTGGCTGGTGATCGCAGCAGCGATTTTGTTATTAATTCCGCCGTTATTCGCGGTTATTGTTGATGGGCTCAACGGTCAATTACTGGATGTTTTACAGCAATCTGCGTTATGGCAAGCCACATCAACCTCGCTGTTTATTGCACTCTGTGCAGGAATTTTGTGCGTGCTCCTCACACTAATGCTGCTGTGGAGTAGCCGTGAACTGCGTTTAAGAAATGCATTAAAACTCGGGCAAGCCATTGAGTTAAGCGGGCTGATTATTCTTGCTATGCCGGGTATTGTGCTGGCGACAGGCTTTTTTATCTTTTTCAATGAAACTATTGGAATACCCGAAACGCCTTATCCATTGGTGATCATGACTAACGCCTTACTCGCTATCCCTTACGCGCTAAAGGTGCTGGATAACCCAATGCGAGATCTGGCTCAACGCTATAACCCGTTATGCCAATCACTCGAAATTACCGGTTTTAACCGATTTAAAATCATTGAATTGCGGGCATTACGCAAACCTATAGCACAAGCTTTGGCATTCGCTTGCGTAATTTCTATTGGGGACTTTGGCGTGGTCGCCTTATTCGGGAATGAAGAATTCCGCACCTTGCCTTACTATCTTTATCAACAGATTGGGGCTTATCGAACCAATGACGGCGCGGTAACCGCGATGTTATTGTTGTTACTCTGTTTCTGCCTGTTTAGCTTACTCGAACGTCTATCGGGGAAAACGCATGATTGAATTACAAAATTTAGATTATCAATACGATAGCCTAAATATGCATTTTGATATTACAGTAGATTCGGGGGAACGAGTTGCCGTAATGGGTCCTAGTGGCGCAGGCAAAAGCACGTTGCTCAGCCTAATCAGTGGGTTTCAATTTCCTCGCAGCGGCACTATCACCTTAAAGGGTGAAAATCATACATTTACGCCCCCCGCTAAACGCCCTGTTTCCATGTTATTTCAAGAAAATAACCTGTTTGCTCACCTAACGGTTAGACAGAACATTGGATTAGGCTTACAACCCAGTTTACGCTTAAATGCATCACAAATGGCTGAAGTTGAACAAATGGCGCAGCAGGTCAGTTTAACCGAATGTTTAGACCGAACACCTGCGCAATTGTCTGGAGGACAACGTCAGCGAGCTGCACTCGCCCGCTGTTTAATTCGCAATCAGCCGATTTTATTGCTGGATGAGCCGTTTTCCGCCCTTGATCCAGCGCTGCGCAGTGAAATGCTGCAATTACTCAATGACGTTTGCGTTAATAAATCCATCACATTGTTAATGGTATCTCATAGTATCGAAGACTCGCTACAAATCGCCCCTCGTAGTTTAGTGATTGCTGATGGCACAATTGTGTATGACGGCAATACTGAAACACTGCTACAAGGCAAAACCAACGCTTCTGTATTATTGGGCATTTTTAACTCGCCCAACAAATAATACTGTATAAATTCCCACTACTCGCGTATATTAATTTGCAGATTATTTACGCGAGTTTCCTTTATGCCTCAGTCAAACACGCCAGCTGAAAAAGGCTTTATTCTTAGCCGCCATTGGCGAGATACCCGCTACGGTGTCGAGGTAAGCTATTGGTTACTCACGGATAATAAACCGCAAAAAGTCATTGTTCCCTATCAACAAGCCGTGGGTTTTTTACCTGAATCCAAGTTTCCGCTCGTACGCCATTTAATTGAAGGACAAGCTGATATCAGTTATCGCGCCGTTGAACTGCGGGATTTTAAACGCGAAAAAGTCTACGCCATCTATTGCCAGCAATATCGTCAATTACAAAACCTGGATAAAAACTGCCAAGCATTAGGCGTTGAACTGCTGGAAACCGATATTCGCCCTTGTGAGCGTTATTTAATGGAGCGCTTTATTACCGCTCCCGTGTGGTTTTCTCGCAATCATCAGGGGAAATATCAACTCAAACCCTGTGAAGGTTATCGCCCGACACTGCACGCTGTTTCCCTCGATATTGAAACTAGCCAACATGGGGAGCTTTACTCGATTGGGTTATCTGGCTGCGGTGACAATGTGGTGTTTATGTTGGGACCCGAGCAAGGCCCTGCCCTGAATGATCAACATCGACTCGTGTATACCACCAGCCGCCCTCAATTACTTGAAAAATTGAACGAATGGCTGCAACAGTACGATCCCGATGCCATCATCGGCTGGAATCTGATCCAGTTTGATTTGCAAGTCTTACAAAAGCATGCAGAGCGCTATGGCATCCCTCTATTACTAGGTCGGCAAGGAAAAAAACTCGAATGGCGAGAACACGGTTTTAAGCAAGGTGTCTTTTTTGCCTCTGCTGAAGGTCGCTTAATTATCGATGGTATTGATGCGTTAAAATCGGCGACATGGAGTTTTAGCTCATTCAGCTTGGAGTTCGTTGCCCAGCAGCTGCTTGGCGAAGGGAAAGCGATTGATACCCCCTATGACCGTATGGATGAAATTAACCGCCGCTTTGCCCACGATAAACCTGCTTTAGCCCATTACAATATTCAAGACTGTATTTTGGTGCACCGCATCTTTGAGAAAACCGATTTAATGGCGTTCTTGCAAGAGCGCTCGACAGTCACGGGGCTCGCCGCCGATCGCATGGGAGGCTCTGTAGCCGCCTTTTCCCATTTATATATTCCTCGGCTACACCGCTTAGGGTTTGTTGCTCCAACGCTCTGTGAGCAAAAATTTCAACTCAATCCCGGTGGATTTGTCATGGATTCTCAACCAGGTTTGTATGACTCTGTTTTGGTGCTTGATTACAAAAGCCTGTATCCCTCTATTATTCGCACCTTTTTAATAGACCCAGCAGGCATGATTGAAGGGCTTGCACACCCAGAACCTGAACATTCTGTTGAAGGATTTCGCGGTGCTTGGTTTTCCCGTACTACCCATTGCTTGCCAGATATTGTCAGCCATATTTGGCAAGGTCGTGATAAAGCTAAACAGCAAAAAAACGCCCCGCTTTCTCAAGCCCTCAAAATTATTATGAATGCCTTTGCAGGGGTTTTGGGTGCCGATGGATGCCGCTTTTTTGATCCGCGATTAACCGCGTCAATCACCATGCGCGGTCATGAAATCATGCGAATTACCAAACAATTGATTGAATCCCAAGGCTATCAGGTAATTTATGGGGATACCGACTCCACCTTTGTTTGGCTACGAGATCCCCATACTGATGAACAAGCCCAAAAAGTGGGTTATCAACTACGTGACCATGTAAATAATTGGTGGAAACAGCATCTTAAAGAAGAGTGGCAACTTGATGGCGTGCTCGAACTTGAGTATGAAACCCATTATCGGCGCTTTTTGATGCCCACAATTAGAGGCACAGACCAAGGTAGTAAAAAACGTTATGCGGGTTTAAGCCAAGATACGATGGTTTTTAAAGGCTTAGAAACCATTCGCTCCGACTGGACACCTCTCGCGCAAAATTTCCAAAAAGAGCTGTATACGCGCATTTTTTATCGCCAGCCTTATCGGGAATTTATTCGCGATTATATTCATGCCATCCGTTCAGGAGAATATGACGATCGCTTGATTTACCGCAAGCGCCTACGGCGTAAATTATCAGATTATCAACGTAATGTGCCACCTCATGTACGAGCCGCACGTCAAGCCGATGAGTACAATTTGCAATTACAGCGCCCATTGCAATATCAAAATGGGGGATGGATCAGTTATATCATCACTCAAGCGGGTCCCGAGCCATTAGAGACTGTGACGGCTAAACCTGACTATGAGCACTATATTCTTAAGCAAATCAAACCTATCGCCGATGGAATTCTGCCATTTCTGCAAGATGATTTTGACGCTATTTTGACTGGGCAAATTAATCTTTTATTTTAAAGCCTAACGAACAGCGAGAATTGTACAATTCTTATTACAATTGCCGCATTTTTAACAGGTGACGATAAGCGAATGTTGAATTAATATAACGCCCCTTTGATATCTCGACCTGTTATACGCACAGCTTGGCGAGAAAATCGGCTATACTCATCAAAATTCGAGCAGCGCGACTCGAAAGAGAGAAGAGCTATAATTGCCAAACGGCAAAACGATTAAAAAAATTTCGCATCACCCTTGGTATATAACCGTTATATCAACACTGGGCAAAGACACCGGTTAGTTGTCTTAAACATCTAAAAATAAACAATCAAAATTATGGAATTAAATTAAACCTATGCCATTTACTCTTGGTCAACGCTGGATCAGCGACACAGAAAGCGAACTTGGATTAGGCGCCGTCGTGGCTATTGATGCCCGTATGGTGACGTTGCTTTTCCCTGCCACTGGGGAAAACCGACTGTACTCACGTAGTGATGCCCCAATTACCCGAGTGATGTTCAACGAAGGTGATACCATCACCAGTCACGAAGGTTGGCAGCTACAAGTTGAAAGTATTCAAGAAGATAAAGGGTTATTGACCTACACAGGAACGCGCTTAGACACCCAAGAAGCGGATGTCAGCCTGAGAGAAGTGTTCCTTGATAGCAAGCTAACGTTTAATAAGCCACAAGATAGACTGTTCGCGGGTCAGATCGATCGTATGGATCGTTTTGCTCTGCGTTTTCGTGCACGTAAATTCCAAAGCGAACAAGTTAAACACCAATCTACAGGTCTGCGTGGTATCCGCGCGAGTTTGATCCCGCATCAGTTGCATATTGCTAACGAAGTTGGTAAGCGCCACAACCCGCGAGTTTTACTGGCGGATGAAGTGGGCTTAGGGAAAACCATCGAAGCGGGTATGATAATCCATCAACAATTGATGGCAGGTCGTGCTGAGCGAGTATTGGTCATTGTCCCAGATAGCTTACAGCATCAATGGCTGGTGGAAATGCTGCGCCGTTTTAACCTGCGTTTCTCCCTGTTTGATGATAGCCGCTACAGCGAAGCCCAACACGACAGCGATAACCCATTTGAAACTGAGCAATTAGTCCTATGTTCTCTGGATTTTGTACGTCGTAATAAACAGCGTTTTGACCAACTCGTCGAAGCTGGCTGGGATATGATGGTGGTCGATGAAGCTCACCATCTGCAATGGAGCGAAACCGCCCCAAGCCGTGAATATCAAGTGATTGAAACCTTAGCTGAGCACGTTCCTTCCGTTTTACTGCTAACGGCAACACCGGAGCAATTAGGTCAAGAGAGCCACTTTGCGCGTTTGCGCCTCCTCGACCCTAGCCGCTTCCATGACTACCAAGAGTTTTTAGCCGAGCAAGAAAATTATCGCCCTGTCGCCGACGCGGTTTCACTGCTACTTTCTGGTGATAAACTAACGAATGATCAGCAAAACCTGCTCAGTGAACTTATCAAAGAACAAGATATTGAGCCGTTATTAAAAGCCGCGAATCTTGAAGGCGATGACAGCCAAGCCGCTCGCCAAGAACTGATCCATATGTTGATGGACAGGCACGGTACTAGCCGCCTGTTATTCAGAAACACCCGTAATGGCGTGAAAGGCTTCCCACGTCGTGAATTGCATTCTTTAAAAATGCCACTGCCAACTCAATACCAAACGGCAATCAAAGTCGCTGGCATTATGGGCACCAAAAAGGATGTAGAAACTCGCGCGAAAGAGATGCTGTATCCGGAACAAATCTACCAAGAGTTTGAAGGCGAAAACGCCACTTGGTGGAACTTCGACCCACGAGTTGAATGGTTGATGGGCTTCTTAACCGCAAATCGCCACGAAAAAGTACTGGTTATTTGTGCCAAAGCCGCCACTGCATTGCAACTTGAGCAAGTTCTGCGTGAACGTGAAGGGATCCGCGCGGCGGTATTCCACGAAGGTTTATCCCTGTTAGAACGAGACCGCGCTGCGGCATACTTTGCTTCACAAGAAGAAGGTGCACAGGTCTTGCTGTGTTCTGAAATTGGTTCAGAAGGCCGTAACTTCCAATTTGCTAACCAATTAGTGATGTTTGACTTACCATTCAACCCTGACCTGCTTGAGCAGCGTATTGGGCGTTTGGATCGTATTGGTCAAAACCGCGATATCGTGATCAACGTGCCTTACTTGGAAAATACCGCGCAATCCGTGCTGATCCGTTGGTTCCACGAAGGGTTAGACGCTTTCGAACATACTTGCCCTACTGGTCGTACTATTTACGATAAATATTACCAACAACTGCTGCAATTTATGGCTGAGCCAACTATCACTGACGGGTTTGATGAATTTATTAAAATCTGTCGTGAAGAGCACGATGCACTTAAAGCTCAGTTAGAGCAAGGTCGTGACCGTTTGCTGGAAATGCACTCAAATGGCGGTGAAGCGGGTAATAAATTAGCCGAAGAGATTGGTGAAGGCGATAACGAAACCGAGCTGGTTAACTTTGCGTTGAACTTGTTTGATATCGTTGGGATCAACCAAGAAGATAAGAGCGATAACTTAATTATCCTTACGCCATCTGACCATATGTTAGTGCCTGATTTCCCAGGATTACCGCAAGATGGCTGCACGATCACCTTTGACCGTGAACAAGCGCTTTCCCGCGAAGATACACAGTTTATTAGCTGGGAACATCCGATTATTCGCAACGGTTTGGATTTAGTGTTATCCAGCGATACAGGTAGCTGCGCAGTTTCTGTGTTGAAAAACAAAGCGTTGCCAGTGGGTACCTTATTGACTGAACTGATTTATGTGGTTGAAGCGCAAGCACCGAAACAACTGCAAATCAGCCGTTTCCTACCAGCAACACCAGTTCGCTTATTGATTGATTTAAAAGGTAATAATCTCTCTTCTCAAGTGGAATTTGAGAGTTTTAACCGCCAATTAAATGCCATCAACCGCCATATGGCGAGCAAACTGGTCAATGCGGTACAAAACGAGGTGCACTCTGTATTACGCCTCTCTGAGCCGATGGTCGAGAAAGAAGCAAAATCCATTATTGAGAATGCCAAAGAAGCGGCTGATAAAGCCCTGACTCTGGAGCTGTCTCGCTTGGAAGCGCTAAAAGCGGTTAACCCAAATATTCGTGATGAAGAGCTCGAAATTATCGAGGAAGAGCGTCGCCAATTGATGACCAATATCGACCAAGCTTCATGGCGCCTCGACGCTATCCGCTTAGTGGTTGTCACGCATCAGTAGGGAATGTTGTTTTTGTTTGCTTGGCTTGCACTCAACATTTCCCTAAATAATTCGAGTTACAGGTAGGCGGCAAACGAAGATATCCCTAGGAGCATACACAAGTATGTGACTAGGGTGGCTGAGAGCAGCCAACACCCCTGTAGCGCGAAGTATGACGGGAAATCAGTAAGCGGCAAACGCCAGCTATCCCTAGAAGCATACACAAGTATGTGACTAGGGTAGCTAAGAGCAGCCAACAACGCTACAGCGTGAAGAATGAAAGATAAACAAAGTAGATATTTATAGTTTGGCTTTATATCTCTACATTATTAGCCAAAATTATTCGCGTTGTAGCTAGGCGGCAAACGCCAGCTATCCCTAGGAGCATACACAAGTATGTGACTAGGGTAGCTAAGAGCAGCCAACAACGCTACAGCGTGAAGAATGAAGGATAAAGAAACATGTTACCCTACAACCCGCCAACAGACCCATGGCTACATATACTCTATCAAGACGAGCATATTATTGTAGTCAATAAACCTAGCGGCTTACTCTCTGTGCCGGGGAAAGCCCCTGAGCACCATGACAGTATCATGAGTCGTATTCAGCGGGATTACCCTGCGGCTGAGTCCGTTCACCGTTTAGATATGGCAACCAGTGGTGTTATGGTGGTGGCGCTGCATAAAGCGGCTGAGCGTGAACTCAAGCGGCAGTTTAGAGAACGTGAGCCGAAAAAACATTATGTTGCTCGCGTGTGGGGTCGTTTGGAAAAGCCGGAAGGTTTGGTGGATTTACCACTGATTTGTGACTGGCCGAATCGCCCTAAGCAGAAAGTCTGTTTTGAAACGGGGAAATCGGCACAAACCGAATACCAAGTTTTAGAATATGAAGAACAGGCAACGCGAGTCAAACTTTCACCAATTACGGGACGTTCTCATCAGTTACGTGTGCATATGCTCGCGTTAGGGCACCCTATTCTTGGTGACAGATTTTATGCCCATGAAGAAGCATTAGCATTGGCACCACGTTTGCAGTTACATGCTCAGGAACTGTATATCACCCATCCTGAGTATGGCACGCCAATGCATTTTACTTGCCCGCCCGATTTTTAATCTTATTGAAGCGCTTAGGCTATTTAAGCGCTTTAATTATTTAACAGCTTAAGTTATTTAAAAACTGAAGTTATTTAAAACCCTTCTCTTTTTTAACAAGATCATACGCCGCCTGAATTGACTGCGCTTTTTGCTTCGCAATTTCCATCATTTCTGGCGGTAACCCTTTCGCCACCAGCTTATCAGGGTGATGCTCACTCATTAGCTTACGGTACGCTCGCTTAATTTTAGTTGGGTCATCATCGACGGCAACCCCAAGTACTTTGCAGGCATCTTCCAGCGTTGGCCCATTATTTTGTTGATAATAGCCCCCGGACTGCTGCTGAGAATAGCCATGACCAAACTGGCGACCACTTTGGATCATATCTAAGAATTGCTCAAACTGAATTTTGGAGATGCCCAGCTCTTCGGCGATGATAAATAGTACTTTTCTTTCGTTAGGATGTAAGGTTCCATCCGCGAAAGCCGCTTGCAATTGAATTTCCAGAAACATCTGAACAAGGTCAAAACGACCATAACAAGCCATACGTAATTGTTTAAGAACATCACGCAGTGGAAAGTCTGGGGATTTCCCCTCTCTAAAGGCTTGTTGAGCGGCTTTGCGAGTTTCTCCATGCAGTTGCATTCTGTCCATCAGGTTCGATGCTAACTGGATATCAGTCTCGGTAACACGCCCTTTTGACTTGGTTAAATGCCCTAATATTTGAAAGGTACTCGCGAAGAAAATAATTTGTCTGTCGCGCTTATTGAAGGCGCCAGCGAACTTACGTTGAGCCGAAGCCTTATCAAAACCGTGCCCAATCAGTAAGCCGGCTAATGCTCCCCAAAACCCTAAACCGGAGACAATAGCCAGTATTACCCCAATAATTTTACCCCAATAGTGCATATATCCCTCAATTCTTCAATGCTCAGAATGCAATTTTGCATTATCATACTATCCATTCTGCTTTTGTGCATAACGATAAAGAGCCTAACAAGTTGCTAACCACGTTTATGCCAGTTTTGATATTATACTGGCGAAAACAGGTTGGCTAAGATAGTCTTTGAGCGTTTGCCGACTGTGCCCATTTGACGGACTCCCTATTTAATGATGAAGAAAAGTTATCCCACAATAATCGCCACCATGGTATGGGCGGCTATTTATAGCCAGCAAGCACATGCTGATCTTGCAGCACAATGTATGCTTGGGGTGCCTGTTTATGACAAACCTATTATCTCTGGCGATCCAAATAGCTTACCAATTGAGATTCAAGCTGACGACGTCGTAGGGGAATACCCTAATTTTGTCGAATATACTGGTAACGTTGATATTCAGCAGGGCAACCAGACTCTCACAGCAGATAACGTTAAACTGACACAAACCCAAAAAGAGGGTGAAGAACCAGTTCGTGAAGTGACGGCGACGGGGAATGTTCATTACGATGACCCTCAAATTATCCTGAAAGGCCCTTCCGCGTGGTCAAACTTAGATAATAAAAATACTGACGTTGATGACGGTAACTACATGATGGTAGGTCGTCAAGGTCGCGGTGACGCGAAAAAAATGAAAATGCGCGGCCAAAACCGCTATTCCATCATGGAAAACGGGACTTTCACCAGTTGCTTACCGGGCAGTAATACATGGAGCGTTGCAGGCTCTGAAGTGATTATTGACCGTGAAGAAGAAGTCGCAGAAATTTGGCATGCTCGTTTCCGTATCGCAGATGTACCTGTGTTCTATAGCCCATATATGCAGTTGCCGATTGGTAGCAAACGCCGTTCTGGTTTCTTAATCCCAATGGGAAGCTATTCAAGCAATGACGGGTTAGAGTTTACGCTACCGTATTATTGGAACATCGCGCCAAATTACGATGCGACGATTACGCCACAATTTATGACCCACCGAGGCGTTAAATTAAACAACGAATTCCGTTATTTAATCACCCCTGGTACGGGCACTATGGCATTTGACTTTATTAACCACGATCGTGCTTATATTAAAGATAAAGAAAATGGTAAGCGTGATGCTCGTGACAGCGATGACCGTTGGTTATTCTACTGGCGTCATTCAGGTACCTTTGCTCAGCACTGGAACTTTGGTGCCGACTACACCAAGGTAAGTGACCGCCAATATTTTACTGACTTTAGCTCTCAGTACGGTAGTACCACTGATGGTTATGCTACCCAGAAATTTAACGTCGGCTATTCTGATACCAATTGGAACATGAAAGTATCTCACAAACAGTTCCAAATCTTTGTTGATGACCCGAACCGTCGTGCTTATAAAGCTGAACCACAAATCGATTTTAACTATTACCAAAATAACATTGGTATGTTGGATTTCCATACCTACGCACAAGCCGCCCGTTTTACCAGCGTTGGCGAGAATAACCCAGATGCGACCCGTTTGCATATTGAGCCAGAAGTCAGCATGCCGCTGTCTAACGGTTGGGCGCAAATGAACAATAGCATCAAGCTGATGGCGACGCATTACGACCAAGATATTCCTGATGTAAAACAAAATAGTGGCTTAGATAAAAATGTCACCCGCGTGCTACCAATGTTTAAGAGCGATGCGAAAGTGGTATTTGAGCGCGACTTATTCCAAGGCAGTGATTTTGTTCAAACATTAGAGCCGCGAGTTCAGTATTTATATATTCCATATAAAGATCAGGACAATATCAATAACTACGACTCATCATTATTACAATCTGATTATACTGGTCTATTCCGCGACCGTATTTACAGTGGGTTAGACCGTATCGCTTCGGCGAACCAGTTCACAACCGGTTTAACCACCCGTATTTATGATGATAATTTAGCTGAGCGCTTCAATTTCTCCGTCGGACAAATTTACTATTTTGAGCGCCCACGTGCGGGTAACTCAAACCTGAAAATCGATGATAAGAGTGATACAGGCTCATTAATGTGGGCAACCGATGCCATGTGGCACATTGATGAAAACTGGGGTGTTCGCGGTGGATTACAATATGACCGTCGCCTAGGTAGTGTCACCATGGGGAATGCGGTTACTGAATATCGCTTTGATGCGGATAGACTGATTCAACTGAATTACCGTTTTGTTGACCGTGACTATATTCAAGCAACATTCCGCCGCGAAGATACTGCTGGTGGTTATACCTACACATTACCAGAGTACCAACAAGGTATTTCACAAGTAGGTACCGTAGTAAGTTGGCCATTAAGTGATAACTGGGGCTTTGTCGGCTCGTATTATTACGATACCAAACAGCAACAATCCGCCAGCCAGCTTGTCGGATTACAGTACAATGCCTGCTGTTGGGCGGTGAATTTAGGGTATGAACGTAAGATTGTGGGTTGGCAAAAAGAGAAGTTCAACAGCGAATATGACAATAAATGGTCTATCAACGTGGAACTTAGAGGCCTAAATAACAATCATAGTTTAGGTAGTCAGGAGATGTTGAAACAGGGTATTATTCCTTATCAACGTGCTTTCTGATAACAAACAACATAACGATCACGATTAGCCCGCATATGCGGAATAAAAGTCAATTTTATAGGACCATTATGAAGAATTGGAGAACGCTTATTCTGGGACTGATGTTCGCAAGCTCTGCAAGTTTAGCTGCGCCACAGCAAATGGATAAAGTGGCTGCGGTTGTCAACAACGGAGTTGTACTTGAAAGCGACGTCCAGAATATGATCAATACAGTGAAGTTGAATGCACGTAATGCAAATCAACAAGTTCCTGATGATCAAACCCTGCGCCAGCAAATCATCGACC
Organism: Providencia alcalifaciens; assembly: GCF_020271745.1. NCBI lineage: Bacteria > Pseudomonadati > Pseudomonadota > Gammaproteobacteria > Enterobacterales > Morganellaceae > Providencia > Providencia alcalifaciens. Next base: position 578,075 of record NZ_CP084296.1, read on the forward strand.
GTTTGGTTATGGATAACATCATGTTGCAGATGGCTAACCAAATGCAGATTAATATCCCTGAAGAAGCCGTGAATGCGACTATCGCGGATATTGCTAGCCAAAACAATTTAACCTTACCGCAGATGGAAAAACGCCTGACTGCGGATGGCATCAATATGGGTAAATATCGCAGCGAAATCCGTAAGGAAATGCTGTTAGCGGAAGTGCGTAACAACGAAGTTCGCCGCCGTATCACCATTTTGCCTCAAGAAGTTGATGCATTAGCTGAGCAAATGGATTCGCAAATGAGCGCTCAAAAAGGCGTAAATTTAAGCCATATTCTGATCCCACTTCCAGAGAACCCAACGCCAGAACAGCTATCAAAAGCAGAATCGTTAGTTGATAAAATCTTAACTGACCTGAAAAAAGGCTCTGATTTCGGTAAATTAGCAATTGCTTACTCTGCTGACCCTCAAGCACTGAAAGGTGGAAACATGGGTTGGTCACGTCTACAAGAGCTGCCAGTGGTCTTTTCTGACCAACTGAAAAACTCGAAGAAAGGCGATATCGTTGGTCCAATTCGTTCTGGTGTAGGCTTCCATATTTTACGTGTCAATGACGTTACTGGTGATACTCACCAGCCAATTTCCGTCACCGAAGTGAAAGCGCGTCATATCTTACTGAAATCATCACCAATTATGGATGATACAACAGCAAGACAAAAACTGACTCAACTTGCTCAAGAGATCCGTAACGGCCGAATTTCATTTGAAGAAGCCGCTAAAGAGAACTCCGAAGATCCAGGTAGCGCATTAAAAGGTGGGGAATTAGGCTGGAATATGCCTGATGTTTACGACCCAGCATTCCGTGATGCTCTGATGAAACTGAAAAAAGGTGAAATCAGCCAACCTGTGCCTTCAAGTTTCGGCTGGCACTTAATTCAGTTAGAAGATACTCGCAGTGTCGATAAAACTGATGCCGCGAAGAAAGATCAAGCGTACCGTTTACTGTTCAATCGTAAGTTTAACGAAGAAGCGCAGACTTGGATGCAAGAACAACGCGCTGCCGCTTATGTGAATATCGTTGATGGTCACCAAAGCCAATCTAATGATGAACAAGCAAAATAAGCCAATCGTCATCACCCCCGGCGAACCTGCCGGGGTAGGTCCAGATCTTCTGATCCAACTTGCTCAGCAGGCATGGCCTGTCGAGCTTGTGGCTTGCGCAGATCCAGACCTGCTGCTTCAACGCGCTAAAACACTCAATTTACCGCTAACATTACGTGAATATGATGCAAACCAGCCACAGACGTCTGTGGCTGGACAATTATCGATTGTTCCCGTTTCACTAAGTGCATCGGTAGAAGCAGGAAAACTCGATGTCCGTAATGGTGAATATGTTACCGAAACGTTAGCACGCGCTTGTGATGGCTGTTTGAATGGTGAATTTTCTGCCATCGTAACGGGGCCTGTTCACAAAGGCATTATTAATGACGCAGGTATTCCATTTAGTGGACATACCGAATTTTTCGCAGATAGAAGCCACTGCGACCGCGTTGTGATGATGCTCGCAACACAAGAATTGCGTGTCGCTTTAGCGACTACCCACCTGCCGCTAAAAGATGTCTCTGAGGCAATTACCCAACAAAGCTTGCATGAAGTGATCACCATTTTGCATCATGACCTGCAAACCAAGTTTGGTATTGAAAACCCGCACATTTATGTTTGTGGGCTTAACCCTCATGCCGGAGAAGGCGGACATATGGGAATGGAAGAGATTGAAACCATCATTCCAGCCCTAGAAACCTTGCGTAAACAAGGCATTACCTTAATCGGTCCTTTACCCGCAGACACGCTTTTCCAACCTAAGTATTTAACCGATGCAGACGCAGTATTAGCGATGTATCACGATCAGGGGCTACCTGTGTTAAAATACCAAGGTTTCGGCAGAGCGGTAAATATTACCCTTGGTCTGCCATTTATCCGTACTTCCGTCGATCACGGCACAGCGCTTGAATTAGCAGGTACGGGTCAAGCCGATGCGGGCAGTTTCATCACCGCATTGAAATTAGCTATCCAAATGACACAAAAGAATTCATGAATAATCGAGTCCATCAGGGGCACCTTGCCCGCAAACGTTTCGGGCAGAACTTTTTAACTGACCAATTTATTATCGACAGTATTGTAGATGCAATGCACCCACAACCAGGACAAGCCATTGTAGAAATTGGTCCGGGTCTTGGTGCATTAACTGAACCTGTTGGTAGCCGCATGGATAAAATGACGGTTGTCGAACTTGACCGCGACCTTGCCGCTCGTCTGCATGTCCATCCACAACTGAAAGACAAACTGACCATCATCCAGCAAGATGCGATGACTGTCGATTTTGGTGAGCTGGCAAAACAAGCTGGACAGCCAATACGCGTATTTGGTAATTTGCCTTATAACATCTCAACACCGTTGATGTTCCACCTGTTTACATTCACCAACCAAATTTCTGACATGAATTTCATGTTGCAAAAAGAGGTCGTTAATCGGTTAGTGGCAGGTCCTGGAAGCAAAGCTTTCGGTCGTTTAAGCGTAATGGCGCAATATTACTGCAATGTTGTTCCTGTGCTTGAAGTTCCCCCTACTGCCTTTGCGCCACCACCAAAAGTGGACTCTGCGGTAGTAAGATTGATCCCTCACAAGGAAAATCCATACCCAGTGAAGGATATTAAAGTATTGAGCCGTATTACGACTCAAGCATTTAACCAACGTCGTAAAACTATCCGCAATAGTCTTGGGGATCTATTCAGCGTTGAGCAGTTAACCGAACTGGGTATCGACCCGGGAACGCGCGCTGAAAATATCTCTGTTGAGCACTATTGTAAGATGGCAAACTATCTGTGTAATTTATCGGAATAGAGAATCTGAGGAGGCACTATGTTGAATGATCCCAATGTGAGCATCCAAGTTCAAAGTGTCTACATAGAAAGCCAATCCCAGCCCGACATTGCCCGTTTTGTCTTTGCATATACTATTTGTATCCGCAATTTAGGGCGAATTCCTATACAGCTAATGAGCCGTTACTGGCTCATTACCAATAGTGATGGCCGTAAAACTGAAGTGCAAGGTGAAGGCGTGGTGGGTGAACAGCCCGTGATCCTACCAGGCAAAGAATATCGCTATACCAGTGGTGCTATCTTAGAAACACCAATGGGTACGATGGAAGGCTATTACGTTATGCTGAGCGATCAAGGAAATCACTTTCATGTTGATATTCCTGCATTTCGTCTCGCTATCCCAACACTGATTAATTAATTATGTCCACATATATTGTAGGTGATATACACGGTTGTTATCGTGAGCTGCGGGAACTTCTCGATAGCGTGAATTTCGATCCACAGCAAGATACATTGTGGCTAACGGGTGACCTTGTTGCTCGTGGACCCGATTCATTGAAAGTCTTACGCTATGTGAAAAGTTTAGGCTCATCAGCACGCTTAGTGTTAGGCAACCATGACCTACATTTGATTGGGATCTACTGCAAAATCAGTCGCAATAAGCCTAAAGACCATCTTGATGAGCTACTCAATGCGCCCGATATCGATGAGCTAATCAATTGGTTACGTCGTCAGCCTCTTTTGCAAGTCGATGAAGAGCAAAAAATGGTCATGGCCCACGCCGGTATTACGCCGCAGTGGGATCTAGAAACTGCAAAAATGTGCGCTCGCGAAGTGGAAGCTGTGCTTTCTAGCGATGCATACCCACTGTTTATTGACTCTATGTATGGCGACATGCCAAACAATTGGTCTGAAAGTTTGATGGGGCTGGCGCGTTTACGCTACAGTACTAATGCCCTCACCCGACTGCGTTATTGTTTTCCAAATGGGCAACTGGATATGATCTGCAAAGAGAGCCCAGCTAAAGCCCCTGCACCACTGAAACCATGGTTTTCTCTGCCAAGTCAATTCCCTGAAGATTACGCCATTTTCTTTGGTCATTGGGCATCACTGGAAGGCAAATTTACACCAGAACATGTGTATGCGATGGATACGGGTTGCTGCTGGGGAGGGGATTTAACACTACTTCACTGGGAAACTAAAACATTCCATAGACAGAAATCTCACCAGAAACATCGTAAAGAGTGAGCGTTTTCTCTAGACACCCGTGATAGATAGCAAAATGGCACCTAACAGTGCCATTTTTATTGACTAGACCAATGACGGTTAAACGCGACGGGTCAGAACTTCAATGCAGAAACCGTGGCTATTCGCTTCGTCTGCTTCATGATATTCAGTGAAAATAGAGTCCCATTCATCAGGCTCATAAGCTGGGAAATGTGTATCCCCAATCACTTCGGCATCCACGTGGGTCAAATAGAGTTTATTCGCGATTGGTAGGAATTGTTGGTAAACCTTTCCACCACCAATTACCATAATCTCATCAGCACCTTCAACTGCCTTCGCGGCTTCTAATGCTTCTTCGACTGATTTAACCCAGATAACGCCAGTTTCTGTGCCTGCTTGGCTGCTTAGAACAATGTTGACACGCTGTGGTAAAGGACGACCTAAAGATTCATAAGTCACGCGCCCCATAATCACAGGTTTATTCAATGTTTGACGCTTAAACCACGCTAAATCACCTGGTAAATTCCAAGGCATCGCATTTTCCATGCCGATAACCTGATCGAACGCCATTGCTGCGATTAAGCTAATATTCATCTAACCACCTTAGAAACGAAATATAAAAATTGTGCACACTATACGGAAACAGACATACTTCGTCGACTAAATTTAATCTTCCTTAAATACCACTCAATCCCTTATACTCAAACGACTCAAGTCAATACACTAAACGATGTTAACAACGCTTTTAGTCCCTTATTACTCAGTTTAGTTCAACCTAAAATAAAGAGATTATATTATGTATCAGACCAGTATCATGGTCGCGACGATTGCCGCTCTTGGCATGATCTCACCGGGTCCAGATTTCTTTTTGATTATCAAGAATGCAACACGTTACCAACGTTCCGCAGCCATGATGACCGCCTTCGGTATTATCGTTGCTATCGCCCTCCATATGTCTTACTGCGTGGCAGGACTCGCCGTGTTGATCACCACAACCCCATGGTTATTTAATATTCTCAAGTATGCAGGGGCTGCTTATTTAATCTGGATTGGCTTGAAAAGCCTAATGCCGCAAAAGGCTAAGAGTATTGATTTAATGAACAATCAACATGAACATGTCACGTTCAAACAAGCGTTCATGCAAGGTTTCTTATGTAACGTCTTAAATCCTAAGGCAACTTTATTCTTCTTAGCGATTTTTACTCAAGTGCTTAATGTGGATTCAACATTTTCCGAAAAACTCTGGTTCGCCTTTATTATTTGGGGTCTTGCGGTGATTTACTGGCCAATTTTAGTGTGCTTAATTCAAAGTGCGCCCGTTAGAAAAGGGCTCGCGAAAGTACAAAAATATGTGGATAAAATCCTTGGCGTAGTGCTAGTGGCATTCGGTATACGCGTAGCGTTAAGCTAGTCTTTAAAGTAAAAAAGCCCGCTAATTGCGGGCTTTTCTCAAACTTTCAATTAGTTACTACTATCTTCAGGTGTAATAACCAACTGTCCCGCCGAGCCTAAATCTGCTTTTTCGAGGTTTTGACTATAAAACAGGAATGGGAAATGGTTGTAAGACGGTTGCAGCATCTGCACAAGTAGCTCACAACGCCCATCAATCCAAACGGTGTCTTTCCATCCAAAGTTATCTGGCTGAGCTGGCTGCCCATTACAGTTGATCACTTTGAAGCGAACACCTTCAATGTGGAAAGATTGAGGCTGTTCGCTGCTCACATTCCAACGCTCCCAACTACCTTGACGAGAAGTAATATCCACACGCCCCGTGTCCAATTTCACACCATTGATACCAACAGGGTCATTTAGCTGGATATCACGGTTCGTAATCGAGGAGGTAATTTGTGTGGTATCCAAAGCTAATTGTTTTGGGACATCATCCGTCACCAGTGACATTAATCCCGTCGCTTTGATGGTTAGCACGTTGGTAGAAATTAAGTTATTCGACGGTTCAAACAACCCTTTAACGCGATCCATCAACGAGGCCGACTCCCCTGCTGTAATGGTCAGTTCAGCAGTTTTCGCCATATCAATCAGAACTTCACGACGTTCTCCCGGCGCAAGTGAAAGTTCTTGAACGCTGGCAGGCACCGTGAGCAATCCTTGGTCTGACGCTATCATCACGAAAGGACGCCCATCACTGATTTTCATCACATAGCGTCTGGAGTTAGAAGCGTTTAGTAATCTTAAACGAACCCAACCGCGAGAAACTTCGATATAGGGATCTTGTACTCCGTTAACCACTAATGTATCCCCGAGGAATCCATTCTCATCCGTGTGATATTCAGGTACACCAAAGTTATCTAAACGTTTGTCTTGAATAATAATCGGGAAATCATCTACGCCGTAATGTTTTGGCAAACGTAACTCTTTTGTGGAATCATCATCAATGATCCACATTCCCAGTAAACCATTGTAGATTTGCTCCCCCATCTTGCCTTGGGTATTCGCGTGATACCAAAGCGTTGCCGCATTTTGGCGAATAGGGATCACGGGTGACCAATCTGCGTTTGGCGAAATTTGTCTCGCTGCACCGCCAATTTGTGTGCCGGGGATCTGCAACCCGCTAATCGTCATTGAAACGGCATCAGGTAATCTATTGCTATAGATTAGTTTGAGATCATCTCCATTTTTTACGCGAATAGTGGGTCCTGGGTAAAAACCATTAATCCCTAAAACTTCTGCAGAATATTTACCATCAAAAGACCAATGGATTTTTTGTAATGTTAAAAAGAGTGGCTGTCCCGAACGGGATTCTAGTAAGGGTGGAACAGGGAGTGCGGTCGTTCCTTCTGCACTCGCATAAGTTGATACCTGTAATAAGCACACAGCCAACCCGCTAATCAGCAATGATCGGCAACGACTGAATAACATAGATTCTCCGCTAAATAAAAAACCAGCAAATTATTTTAATAAATCATTATAAATTAGTGATTTATACGAGTATTTTTAGGTATATGCTGGTGATACCACTATTGGGAATTCAATAATTTATCTTGCGACAAATTTGCGAGCCATCATATCGCGAAAGGACACGGAATTCTAAAAATATATGTATCAATAATTGAAATATAATAATATTTGAACGGTAATAATTATGGATGGGATTAAATAATCCGCGGGAATAGCGTAGTAAATGCCTCACCGTGAAAATGTCATAGCCAAAATAACACAGTGGGAAGTTTTGAATGAACTTCCCACTGTCGATACCAATTAACTTAGTAAAATCATTGAACTTAGTAAAATTATTGAGATTAACGTTTATTCAACTCTTCAACTTCTTTATCTAACTCTTTGATTTTATTTTCCATCAAGTCATGACAATATTCCGCCAGCTCACGAACCTGATCTTTAGAGTATTTCGAGGTATCAATCGGCTCTAACATCTCAATGATCACATGACCATTATTCCAACGGTTCAAGCTGATTTTGTTCTGTGTGGTAGATACACACACAGGTACAATTGGCACACCAGCAGCAATCGCAGCATGGAATGCGCCCGTTTTAAATGGCAGTAAGCCACGACCACGGCTACGTGTTCCTTCAGGAAACATCCAAACTGAAATCTTACGAGATTTAATCTGCTCGGCAACTTGGGAAATGGTGTTATGCGCTTTCGAACGGTTACCACGGTCAATTAAAATATTTCCCGTGATCCAATACAAGAAACCAAAGAATGGGATCAAAACAAGGCTCTTTTTACCCACAGTAACGGTTCTTGGCTGAACACCATTCGACATAGTGACCATGTCATAGTTATTTTGGTGGTTACCGATATAAATACTTGGACCGTAATCCTTAGCTTTTGCCGGAACGCGGTCAATCATTTTAATACCGAGCACATGAGACAAGCGCCCAAACATATGGCCAAACGTCATCACATGTCTTGGATTACGTGGGCTAAATAGGCAATAGATACTGCCGCCTATACACACAAAAATCGTAAATATGATCACAATGATAGCTCTAATTAGCGCTAGCATAATATTCCTTAGCTTATGAAAAGGGCTTTAACCAAGCCCTTGAATTATTGTTATTTTTACTCTATACCCGCAGAATCAACATCAATACGCTCAATGTTATGTAAACCACGCGGTAACGATGTTCCTTTACGTCCACGCTCTGCACGGTATTTCTGTAAGTCTTCTGATTTAAATTTCAGTTTACGCTTACCGAAATAGAGTGTGATCGAGGCTTGCGGTGGGATCACCATTAACCAAACCAGTAAGTCTTCACCACTTGCGGCTTGCGCCCCTGTGATGTTAATGATTTTATTCCCCTTCCCTTTGGATAATTGAGGGAGGTCAGACACTGGGAATAATAACATGCGACCGGCTTTCGTGATGGCTAATAACAAATCTTCTTTTTCGTTATTTAGCTCAATCGGTGCCATTACTTTTGCATTTTCAGGTAACGATATCAACGCCTTACCGGTTTTATTTTTTGTCACCAAATCATTAAAGGTACAAATAAAACCATAACCCGCATCAGATGCCATTAAGTATTTCTGCTCTTCCGGCGCCATCAGCACATGCTCAATAGTCGCACCCGGTGGAAGTGTTAATTTCCCCGTTAACGGCTCGCCTTGGCTACGTGCAGAAGGTAACTCCAGCGGGTCGACAGAATAGCTACGTCCAGTGGTATCAAGGAATACCGCCGCTTGATTAGACTTACCACGGGCGGCGCCTTTGAAACTATCTCCCGCTTTGTAGCTCAGATTACTTGGCTCGATATCATGCCCTTTCGCACTACGCACCCAACCCATGTCAGACAAGACGACAGTAATCGGCTCCGATGGCAGAATTTCATGCTCGCTAAGTGCTTTGGCTTCTTCACGCTCTTGCAGCGGCGAACGGCGCTCGTCACCATAAGCTTTAGCATCCGCCTGAATCTCTTTTTTAATCAAGGTATTCAGACGAGCTTCAGAACCTAAAATCGCTTGTAACTCATCACGCTCTTTGGCTAATTCATCCTGTTCACCACGAATTTTCATCTCTTCGAGTTTCGCTAAGTGACGCAGTTTTAATTCTAAAATCGCTTCAGCTTGGGTATCGCTAATATTAAAGCGTGACATTAAGACGGCCTTTGGCTCATCTTCATTACGAATGATTTCAATAACTTCATCGATATTCAAATAAGCGATGAGTAAGCCATCCAAAATATGCAGGCGTCTTAATACTTTTTCTAAACGGTGGTTTAAGCGATTACGTACCGTTTGACGACGATACGTAATCCACTCAGTGAGGATCTCTACCAGCCCTTTCACTGCCGGACGGTTATCTAAGCCAATCATGTTTAAGTTAACACGGTAGCTTCTTTCAAGATCTGTCGTTGCAAACAAGTGGGTCATCACTTGATCAAGATCCACGCGGTTGCTGCGCGGAACGATCACTAAGCGCGTTGGGTTTTCATGATCCGATTCATCACGTAGATCTTCCACCATTGGCAGCTTTTTCGCGCGCATCTGGTTCGCAATTTGCTCAAGGATTTTAGCGCCGGAAACCTGATGAGGTAGCGCAGTAATAACCGCATTACCATCTTCTTTTTCCCATACCGCACGCATACGCACTGAGCCACGACCGTTTTGGTAAACCTTACGGATATCTTCCGGTGACGAGATAATTTCAGCTTCCGTTGGGTAATCGGGTCCCGGAATAAACTGCATGATCTCATCAAGATTTAACTTTGGTTTTTCCAGTAGCGCCACCAGCGCACTTGCCACTTCGCGGGCATTGTGTGGTGGAATATCGGTCGCCATACCTACGGCGATCCCGGTGGTACCATTTAATAAAATATTTGGCAGACGGGCAGGCAACATTTTCGGTTCATTTAATGTACCGTCAAAGTTAGGTACCCAATCAACGGTACCGTGACCTAATTCGCTAAGTAGAACTTCTGCATATTTTGATAAACGAGATTCGGTATAACGCATCGCAGCGAAGGATTTCGGATCATCCGGAGCCCCCCAGTTTCCTTGACCATCAACCAAAGGATAACGGTAGGAGAATGGCTGCGCCATCAACACCATCGCTTCATAACAGGCGCTATCACCGTGCGGATGATATTTACCTAATACGTCACCGACGGTTCTGGCTGATTTTTTATATTTGGCCGTGTTGCTCAGCCCCAATTCGGACATGGCATACACAATTCGGCGCTGAACTGGTTTAAGTCCATCACCGATAAATGGCAACGCCCTATCCATGATGACGTACATCGAGTAGTTCAGATAGGCGTTTTCAGTAAAGGCATGAAGCGGTAAACGCTCCACACCGTCATGAGTAATTTCACTCATTCAATACGTTCCTTACTCTTATTCATCCGATTATGATCAGACATCAATTTCTGCCGTATCGCCTTTTTCTTGCAGCCAGTTACGACGATCTTCTGAGCGTTTTTTAGCCAGAAGCATGTCCATCTTCGACATGGTTTCTGTGTAATTATCATCATCGATAGTTAACTGAACGAGGCGGCGAGTATTTGGATCTAACGTCGTTTCACGCAGTTGTGGCGGGTTCATTTCGCCCAATCCTTTAAAGCGCTGGACGTTTGGTTTGCCTTTTTTACGGCTTAATCTTTCCAATACCGCATTTTTTTCACTTTCGTCTAATGCGTAGTAAGTCTCTTTGCCTAAATCGATACGATACAGTGGCGGCATTGCCATATAGACATGCCCTTCTTTGACCAATTTAGGGAAATGGCGCACAAACAAAGCGCACAGCAATGTGGCAATGTGCAGACCATCGGAGTCCGCATCCGCGAGGATACAGACTTTCCCGTATCGTAGCTGAGAAATATCTTCGCTATCAGGATCCATACCAATCGCGACAGAAATATCGTGAACTTCTTGGGAAGCTAAAACTTCGTCAGAAGAGACTTCCCATGTATTGAGGATCTTACCGCGCAGCGGCATGATGGCTTGGTATTCACGATCACGTGCTTGTTTTGCCGATCCACCTGCCGAGTCCCCTTCCACTAAGAACAGTTCCGTCATGGAGAGATCTTGAGAGCTACAATCCGCTAATTTACCTGGTAATGCTGGACCACTCGTGAGTTTCTTACGCACCACTTTTTTCGCCGCACGCAAGCGACGCTGAGCGCTAGAAATCGCCATTTCAGCCAGTTGCTCAGCGACTTGAACATTCTGGTTTAGCCATAAGCTAAAGGCATCTTTCACCACGCCAGAAACGAAAGCCGCACATTGACGAGAAGAGAGACGCTCTTTAGTTTGTCCTGCAAATTGCGGATCTTGCATTTTAACAGATAAAACATAGGCGCAGCGATCCCAAATATCATCCGCAGATAACTTCACTCCGCGCGGCAAAATATTACGGAATTCACAGAATTCACGCATCGCATCGAGTAAGCCTTGGCGTAACCCATTAACATGAGTACCGCCCTGCGCTGTTGGGATCAAGTTAACATAGCTTTCCGTCAGTAGCTCGCCACCTTCTGGCAACCATAATAGCGCCCATTGAGCGGCTTCAACTTCCGCAGAGAATTCACCCGTAAACGGCTTGGCAGGCAGTGCTTCAAAGCCATCCACTGATTCCATTAAGTAGTCGGTTAACCCATCGCTATAGCACCAGCTTTGCTCAGTTTCATTGAGCAGATCCTTAAACGTAATTTGTACGCCAGGGCATAAAACAGCTTTTGCTTTTAAGTTATGCATTAAACGTGAAACGGAGAAACGCGGGCTATCAAAATAGCTTTCATCAGGCCAGAAGTGGACACTGGTTCCGGTGTTGCGCTTGCCACAAGTACCAATGACTTGTAAATCTTCGACTTTTTCACCATTTTCAAACGCAATTTGATAAACCTGACCATCACGGCGCACTGTGACTTCAATACGTTTTGATAACGCATTGACCACGGAGATACCAACACCGTGCAAACCACCCGAAAATTGATAGTTTTTATTGGAGAATTTTCCCCCAGCATGCAGTTGCCCTAAAATCAGCTCAACCGCGGAGACTTTCATTTCTGGGTGGATATCAACAGGCATACCACGCCCATCATCAATCACTTCGAGGGATTGATCGGGGTATAAAATCACTTGGATGTGTCCGGCATGTCCAGCTAAGGCTTCATCGACACTGTTATCAATTACTTCTTGAGCCAAATGGTTCGGTCGGCTGGTGTCGGTATACATGCCAGGACGACGGCGAACAGGCTCCAAACCACTGAGAACTTCAATGTCCTCTGCGTTATAACTAGATTGAGTCATGTTGTCATTCTGCGGTAATAGATGATTAATTGAACTATACCCTAAATAATTCAAGAAGATTGGGTATATTCAATCAGTGAATTACTGTTGATAATAACAGTGTATTGGCGTTTTCGCACTATTTCTCTGCGCTATCAGCCAGAGACAAAAAGCGAATGATCTGCGGGAAATAACGTTCAAACCCAACAAATGCATGATCCCCATCCGGTTCCACCGTTTGCTTACACTCTGAAAGATAGGCAACGGCTTGACGATAATCAAGTACCTCATCCCCCATTTGCTGCAATAACCAAAGTAAGTTTGGTGAGCGTACCTTTTCGAGATGCAGAGCCTTCAATTCATACATATGTTTGGGTTCTAACACATACGTTTCATGGGTATATGGATTGGTATTTTCCCCAAGATAATCACTGAGTAAATCAAACGGACGTACCGCAGGGTTCACTAATACGGCAGGAATTTGGTAGCGCTCAGAAAAATAAATGGAAAAATATCCCCCCAATGAGGAACCTACTAAACCGATTGTTTCGTGCTGATGTTCGGCAAGGATATCATCGAGTAATTTTGTCGCTTGCTGTGGAAAATTAGGCAATTGCGGAACAATCATGTTGATCTGAGGATAATGCACTGCCAACCACTGTTTCAGATTATTCGCTTTCTCAGACAGTGGAGAACTATTAAACCCGTGAATATACAGTAACGTTGCCATTAGTAACCATCTGAATCAAAGTCAGGGCTAAATTCCTGAGTATTTAAACGATAAACTTGGGTTTCAATCACTCTTTCCCCTTGCTCATTCACCGTTAGTTCCAGATAGCGCCAGCCCGGGGCAACCGTATCTAAAGCAAAGTTGGTGCAGTGTGGCTTGAACTGTACACAGGTTGATGGCGTTGCTAACAGGCGGATACCGTGCCAGTTTTCATCCATCTCTTGGTGAATATGCCCGCATAGCATTGCTTTCACATTGGGATAGCTTTTAAGATAGTCCGCCAAAATATGTGAATTTCGTAAACTGTGCTGATCTAGCCAAGTGCAGCCAGAAGGTAATGGATGATGATGCAACATAATCAGTGTCGTGCGTGTCGGCTGCTCGTCTAAACACTGTTTCATCCATTCCAGTTGCTGCTCAGAAAGCTCACCGTGAGCAACATCTTGTAATTGGCTATCTAACATTAAAATTTGCCAGTCATCACCGATAAAGACCTGCTTCGCACTCGAAATACCCGCAATTTTTAAGGTACCTACCATCGCGGGAGGATAATCGTGATTTCCCGGTAGCCAAACGCAAGGTGCAGGAATACGCGCAATCCCAGCCGCAAAATGTTGATAAGCTTTAGGTGATTGGTCTTGAACGAGATCCCCTGTGGCGACAATTAAATCGACAGGTAAGTTTTGTTCTACAATCGCATCAAGTACCGCCTGATAGCTTCGGTAAGTATTGATCCCTAAAAGGGTGTTTTCCGTATCAGCAAAAAGATGCGTATCAGTAACTTGTAATATTCTAATAACTTTAGGGTTATTAGCAGTCACTTTAAGCTGGCTGTCCAAAGTTTTCCTTTTTCCTTAAAAATAGCGCTAAGTATTATCGCCTAAACTGTGAAGTGCGTAGGTCACTGATTTTAACCTAACTATCCATTCAATATCTGCTAATCAGCACACACTTCACTAGATTAATGGTTATTTAAATCAGTTTCACCCATTTTTCATGCAGCTTTTGGTGATTCAGTTGTAGCCATTGAATGGCAATCACGGTTGCCGCATTATCAATTTTACCCTCTTCAACCCATTGATAAGCTTGCTCTCGACTCACTACATGCACTCGAATATCTTCATTTTCCGAGGCCAAGCCATGAATACCTTTTGCCAATGAGCTATCGACCTCACCAACAAAAACATGAATCCGCTCGCTGGTGCCTCCAGGGCTTGATAAATAGCTAATCGATTTTTCTAAACGTCCAATGGTGAGACCTGCCTCTTCCGTTGATTCGCGACGAACCACCTCTTCAGGGGATTCATTCTCTTCTATCATTCCCGCTACTATCTCTAACAACCATGGCGTTTGGCTTGATTCAAAAGCAGGAAATCGAATTTGCTCGATTAACACGACATTATCGGTTTGTGGATCATAAGGCAGTATTGCTCCCGCATGCCCTCTTTCAAACACTTCGCGAACAATTTCTTTACTCCATCCGCCTTCAAATAATCGATGTTTAAATCGATATTCAACCATTTGAAAAAAACCGTTAAATAATTTACGCTTAGATATAATTTCAATATCATTTTTACTGTATTTAATCGGATTTTCGATTTTATTATTCATTGATAGTCTCCTAATCCTTTCATTTTTATACTAACAAAGATGAAAGGATTAAATCAGTTTTTAAGGTTTTTTAACCTTAGATGAGGTAATGTTTAAATAATTGAGACTAAATGGCACAAAAGGCTACCGTTTTCAGTGCCACACCTCTGTTACAATATGTGCCATTATTCAAATTTATGAGCAACAATAGGGTCTGTTTTGAGAACGGTCTCTCTTTTCAGAGTTCCAACAGCCTATCATCATCCATAACATGATAAGTTTTAGACAACAGGCTCCATATAATTTGCTGTTTAATCAAGGAATCCAAATGAAGAAACTGCTTCCCCTTTTTATTGCGATGAGTTTTGTGGGTCTCAGTGCTAATAGTTACGCAGAAGATTTACTTCAGGTTTACCAAAAATCTAAAGACAGTAACCCGGAACTCAGAAAATCATTTGCTGAACGTAATCAAGCTTTTGAGAAAATCAACGAAGCACGTAGCCCGCTATTACCGCAATTAGGTTTAGGCGCTGGAGCAACCTATGGCAGTGGTTATCGAGATGCAAGCAACACAGAAAGCACCGGTCTTAATGCATCATTAAAATTGACCCAGACTGTATTTGACATGTCAAAATGGCGCCAACTGGATCTTCAAGAAAAAACCGCAGGAATTTCTGATGTTACCTATCAGACAAGCCAACAACAGCTTATTTTAGATACCGCAACGGCTTATTTTAACGTATTGAAAGCTATTGATGCGTTATCTTACATCCAAGCCAACAAAGAAGCGGTTTACCGCCAGTTAGACCAAACAACTCAACGTTTTAACGTTGGCTTAGTCGCAATCACTGACGTGCAAAACGCCCGTGCAAATTATGATAGCGTAATTGCACAAGAAGTCGCTGGTCGCAATGATTTAGTTAACGCGGTTGAAAAACTTCGCCAAGTTAGCGGTGTTTACTATAGCCAGTTAGCCTCTTTAAATATCGACCGTTTCAAAACCGCTAATCCAGACGATGTTGAATCTATCTTAAAAGAAGCAGAGCAACGTAACCTGAGCTTACTGAGTGCCCGTTTAGCGCAAGACGTTTCTCGTGAAAACATCCGTTTAGCAGAAACTGGTCATATGCCGACCGTGGGCTTAGATGCATCCACTAGCGTTGCAAACTCTTACCAACATGGTAGTGGTTATGATCGTTCTGGCGGTGCAAGCAACAGCTACAATGGCCAAAATAGTATTGGTTTAACATTGAGCCTGCCTTTATATTCTGGCGGAGCAGTAAGTTCACAAGTTGAACAAGCACAATACGGTTTCCAAAGTGCTAGCGAACAGCTGGAAAGCGTTTACCGCAACGTAATTCAATTGGTTCGTTCATCATATAACAACGTGACATCATCAATCAGTAGCATCAACGCTTATAAACAAGTGGTTGTTTCAGCACAGAGCTCATTAGATGCAATGGAAGCTGGCTACCAAGTGGGAACTCGTACTATCGTTGACGTGTTAACAGCAACAACTGCGCTGTATCAAGCGAAGCAAAACCTGTCTAACGCCCGTTACGATTATATGATCAACCAACTGAACATCGAATTTGCACGTGGTACGTTAAACGAAGAAGATATTGCTCGTTTAAATGCCAGCTTAGGTAAAGAGATCCAAACTTCACCTGACAGCATTATTCGCAACTCGACTGCACCAAAAATTAAATAATCATTTAATTTAGTCGATGAAAATAGCTCGCTCAAATGGCGGGCTATTTTTTTAGCTCTATCATCCAAACGCTTATTTTAAAATAACGCGAATTTGTCTGTTCTCTAAATAATGAATAACTTACCGCATTATTTATTCACCTAATTTTTAAAATTCAGTCAATTCTGACTTAGGTTAATTGCAACTATAGTCAAAAAATCATCATAATTAATTTATTGATATCAAAGAAAAATAGGAATTACTCGGCATTAGATTTCACCAACAACACGTAAAAATGGAATCAATTTCGCTAAATCCATCATTTCCCATTATTTGTGCAGCATTTGTACTTTAATTTTTATCCTATATCCCCTATTCTAAGGGCAACATCTCGAACCTCTTACTTATTATTTATTCAAGGTAATTACCATGACCATGAAGCGTACCAAAAATATTAATCAGAACGCCTTCCGTAAGTCTTGGCGCTCATACCGTTTAGCCCCTGTCGCTGTTGCGGTCAGTGCTGTATTTATGCTGTCTGCGTGTGAAGAGAGCGATGAAACCGTGTCTCTGTACACTAATGCGCAAGACTGTAGCCAAGCAAATCCATCTCAAGCAGACCAATGCACCCTTGCGTATAACAACGCATTGAATGAAGCCGCTAAAACGGCGCCAAAATACGCAACTCAAGAAGATTGTGTAGCGGAATTTGGTGAAGCAATGTGTACTCAAGCACCAGCTCAAGCAGGCATCGCAGGTACAAGCACACCAGCAGCAGGCGAGCCTGCCGCTCAACCACAAAGTAGTGGCAGCATGTGGATGCCATTAATGATGGGCTACATGATGGGTCGTATGATGGGCGGTAGCGCACCATCTCAACCACTGTTTAGCTCTAAAAACCCAGCAAGCCCAGCAAATGGTAAATTTGTTGATTCAACGGGTAAAAGTTATGGTCCAGCTGTTGCGGGCGGTCGTTCAATGAGCGTACCAAAAACCGCTATGGCACCAAAACCTGCCACCACCTCCACCATTACTCGTGGCGGTTTCGGTGACACAGTCAACAAACAAGCGACAGCACAACGTTCATCTTCGTCCGCGAAATCCAGCTCATCCTCTTCCCGTTCAATGGGTGGTTGATAAGTAATGAAACGTGTTCCTATTGTAGAGCGTCCTAACTGGCGCGAAAAAGCGGATGAGTTTGGTTTTCACTTCCACACTATGTACGGCGAACCGTACTGGTCTGAAGATGCCTATTACCAATTCACGCTAGCGCAAGTTGAAGAAATTGAAGAAGCTACCGCTGAAATTCACCAAATGTGTTTAAAAGTGGTTGAGCGCGTTGTTGAAAGCGATGAGTTACTCGCTCGCTTTCAAATTCCTAAACACTGTTGGGAATTTGTTCGTAGTTCGTGGAAAAGTGAGCAACCTTCATTATATTCCCGCCTCGACTTAGCTTACGATGGCGTAAATCCACCTAAGTTACTGGAAAATAATGCAGATACACCAACGTCACTGTATGAGTCAGCGTTCTTCCAATGGATTTGGCTAGAAGACCAAATCGAAGCTGGAAAACTGCCAGAAAATGCTGACCAGTTTAACAGTATTCAAGAGCAACTGATTGAGCGCTTTGGTGAGCTGAAAGATCAATACGGTTTCCGCTTGCTACATATGGCTTGCTGCCAAGATACTGAAGAAGATCGTGGCACTGTCCAATATCTGCAAGATTGTGCGAACGAAGCTGGCGTAGCGACCGAATTCCTGTATATGGATGAAATCGGGCTAGGTGAAAAAGGTGAATTCACCGATACACAAGATCAGGTTATCAGTAACCTGTTCAAACTGTATCCATGGGAATTTATGCTCAGAGAAATCTTCTCAACCAAACTGCAAGATGCAGGTGTGCGTTGGTTAGAGCCAGCTTGGAAAAGTATTATTTCCAACAAGGCGTTGCTACCAATGTTATGGGAAATGTTCCCTGACCATCCAAACTTGTTACCAGCCTACTTTGCTGATGGTAACAAACCAGAGCTTGAAAGCTATGTGATTAAACCGCTATTTTCTCGTGAAGGTGCGAATATTCGTGTTATCGAAAATGGCAAAGAAATCGCCTCTGCGGATGGTCCTTATGGTGAAGAAGGGATGATTATCCAGCAATTCCATTCACTGCCAAAATTTGATGGCAGCTACACATTAGTGGGAAGCTGGTTAGTTAACGACCAACCTTCAGGCATCTGCATTCGCGAAGATAAAGAATTGATTACTCAGGATTTATCTCGTTTTTACCCACATATTATCATCGACTAATATTTCGTAGTTTGATAAAAATAGGGTGTCTGATAAAAAAAGCGGCAACGAACTATTTCGTGCCGCTTTCTTATTTTTTGTTCTCAGTATTAACCAATTTGAAAGCATTAATCGATTTGAAAATATTAACCGATTTGCACTGACAACATGCTCAGTGATGCGGAAACAATACCTTCCACAGGCGTGCTTATCCCTTCATCACCATCCCAAGTTCCTAAAATAGGTAAGATAGGTAAAAAGTGTTCCGGTGATGGATTCGATAATTTACCATCTTCACGATCTAACCCTTTAGTGAGTGGATGCGGCTGCTCGTGACTGCGTAAATTGTCATACACAAACTGCTCAAAAGAGGTTGCCCAAGGATAAGGCGCTGCATTTGCATTTTGCCAGTCCATCGCTCTTAAATTATGAACCACGTTGCCGCTGCCCATAATCAATACCCCTTCATTTCGTAATACCGCCAATTTTTTTCCTAGCTCATAATGCCAAGTAGCTGGTTTCGTACCATCAATACTGAGCTGAACAACAGGAATATCCGCTTGAGGATACATACGGACTAAAATTTCCCATGTACCGTGATCAAGTCCCCACTCCTCTTTATCTTGATAAATTGGCTCTGGAGACAGTAATTCAGCTACCTGTTTAGCCAGCTCTGGAGAGCCCGGTGCTGGGTATTCAATTTGGTATAAAGCTTCGGGGAAGCCACCAAAATCATGGATAGTTTTCGGTTTAACCATCGCCGTGATCGCCGTTCCACGGGTATACCAGTGTGCTGAGATCACCAAAATCGCACGCGGTCTAGGCAAGGTTTTACCCAGATTTTCCCACGCTTGCGTGTACGAATTATGGTTAATCGCGTTCATCGGGCTACCATGACCGATAAATACCGCAGGCATTCGATGGGTTAAGTGTTGGTTATTTGTCGACATGATGACCTCAATTCCACGAAAAGGATAATGAATATCAGCATACCCTTTTTTAGAAAAAACACAGTGGGGGAATTATGAGAATGATCATCAAAAAATTTGAAGAGGCCACAAAGGTGTGCAACTTTGTGGCCGATGACTCTATAAGCAAAACGTTTTAAAAACCTAGCAAATTAGCTGGCTTTTTTTTCCAACTGAAGGCGGTAGTTCACTAAATCTTCGATAGTCACAACAGTCATGTTGTGCTCGCGAGCAAACTTCACCACATCTGGTGCACGCGCCATGCTACCATCATCGTTGGTTAACTCACACAGTACTCCAGCGGGTTTGAAACCTGCCAGTACAGCTAAGTCAATTGTCGCTTCGGTATGACCACGGCGAGTTAATACACCGCCCTCACGAGCGCGCAGAGGGAATACGTGACCTGGACGGTTAATATCCGCAGGTACCGCATTATCCGCAATTGCGGTTTTAATCGTCGTAATACGGTCAGCCGCAGAAACGCCTGTCGTTACGCCTTTTGCCGCTTCGATAGTGACCGTAAACCCTGTTTGGTTTTGGCTGGTGTTTTTTTCCACCATCATCGGGATATCAAGCTGCTTACGGCGTTCATCCGTAATACACAAGCAAACAATGCCGCTGCTATAGCGAATGGTCATTGCCATTTGCTCTGTGGTCATGGTTTCTGCTGCAAACACTAAGTCACCTTCATTCTCACGATCTTCGTCATCGAGAACTAAGATACCTTTGCCTTGGCGCAGGGCTTCAATTGCATTTTCAACACGCTCGGTTGGATTACCGAATTCGGAAAGTAGCGTCTGATTCATGGTAAAAACCTTCTTAAATTAACAATATTTGAGTTACCAGAACCAGGGCAGTCTTAGGAGTACGAGAAATGAATAAACACAACGACTAACAGCCGTTTCGCCATTCAATATGTAGAACAATATTGCACCCAATAGGTACAAGCATGCAGATACAGTGATTCTCTCCCATCCGGACTATAACCGTCGGCTCCAGATTCACACTGGATCTGCTGACCTTTCCTATCCATGACAATAATGCCAAAGATAACAAAGCGCTCGCGGGCTTCATGCGCGATGCATGTTACCGCCGGTGGGGACTTTCACCCCGCCCTGAGATTACGCAATTAATATAACTCCAATAATTCAATGGTGCAACGAACAAACGATAAACTGGAAACTTACTCACACTTTTCGTCAATAAAAACAAGATGAAAAGCTGGTTTTTTATAATAATGTCAGAAGGTGGTTTATTCATAACGCCGCAGGTATTACACTACCCCACATGATTTATCTTGAAACTGACGCTATCTTAAAGCAGACGTTATATTGAAACTGAAGGACCCGCGAATGCTCGATCCGAAAAAAATTGAACAAGTTGCCCGCCAAATTCAAGGTGCATTACCAAAAGGTGTGCGTGACTTAGGTGAAGACTTTGATAAAAAGCTTCGTTCACTGCTGCAATCTCAGCTTGGCAAATTAGATTTAGTTAGCCGTGAAGAGTTTGATATTCAAACACAAGTTTTGCTGCGCACTCGTGAAAAACTGATGAAAATGGAGCAGCGCGTCAGCGCCCTTGAAGCCCGTTTTTCTGATGAAAAAGTGATTGAAGAAAAACAAGAAGATTGATTCAAAAATTACAGTGCCCTGAATGTTTTAATTAAATTTCAGGGCACGTTTACCTTGCAAATATATTTTTACTTCGAAATAAGCTCACGTTCTAATAATTGAACAATATATTGATTTTTAGATAAATTATTAGCGGTTGCTATTGCATCTAGACGTGGCTCCAAATGGCTGGGATAGCGCAAAGTAAAAGACCTAATCGTCTCTTGGTCTTTAAAGGGTTTAATTTCCTCTTCCTGACAAGTCAGTACATATTCCCCCAGTGAAATTTTCGCTTCTTGTATTAATCCCTCGATACTATCAGAGACAAAATCACAATAGCCTGTTACATCTAAAAACTTACCTCTAAATGCTTTAATTTCAGATTCATAAGCGACAGATGCAGGATGCCCGTCGATTATCATGACATTGCTTCCTTTAATCATATTTCACTCCAATTACATTCTCAAACCACTCACGTAAACCACTAATAGCACCTTTATCCATTACATTACCTGGATGGGGTTCATGCGTCTGAAACAAAGAGCCGAACAAAATAAATTTTCGTCGTGAACCATTACCATTTTTAACTTTTCCACCCAAATTACAAATTAGGCTTAAGACATCATCCCATTTAATTCCAGATTTGGGCGGTATAGTGAGTATATCCACCATTGTCTTACGGTGCTTAGAAGACAGTTCCATCATTTTTATCATCATCTATCCTATGACATCCAATCTAGTGGTTATAGAATAAATGATGATAGAGTGACGTCAAATATTGACGTCACAATAAGCTAACATTTAAGACAAACTATCACAAACAAAAAAGCCTAACTTCTGTACGCATGTAAATGCAAA
Organism: Providencia alcalifaciens; assembly: GCF_020271745.1. Lineage (NCBI taxonomy): Bacteria > Pseudomonadati > Pseudomonadota > Gammaproteobacteria > Enterobacterales > Morganellaceae > Providencia > Providencia alcalifaciens. The sequence goes on from NZ_CP084296.1 coordinate 600,103, forward strand.
CAAAAAGCTAGGCTTTTGCTAAAACCAATTAAAATCTAATTATTTGGTTTTCATAATATTTTTGATGATATTGGTGGTTGAAATACCATCTTCGAAATTCAGAACCATCACTTGCCCACCAGCAGCCCACACTTCCTTGCTACCAGCAATCTCATCTGGTTGATAATCCCCACCCTTTACTAAGATGTCAGGCAGAATCTCTGAGATCAAACGCTGCGGTGTATCTTCCTCAAATGGCACAACCCAATCCACGGCACCCAATGCGCCCAATACAATCATACGTTGGTCTAATGGATTAACTGGGCGAGTTTCCCCTTTTAAGCGACGAGTCGATGCGTCACTGTTTACCGCAACAATCAGGCGATCACCCAATTTACGTGCATTGGCCAAATAGGAAACATGTCCTGCATGCAGAATATCGAAACAACCATTGGTCATTACCACGCGCTCACCACGAGCTCGAGCATCGGATACTGCTTGCTTAAGCTGGCTCTCGGTCATTACGCCGAAACCATTTTCTGCGCGGCCACGGATCGCATTTTCTAATTCGATAGGGGAGACCGTTGAAGTTCCTAATTTGCCAACCACAACCCCCGCCGCTGCATTCGCTAATGCACACGCTTCATGTAATGGACGACCGGATGCAATTGATGCCGCCAATACGCCAATGACCGTATCGCCAGCCCCTGTCACATCAAAGACTTCTTGCGCTTCAGTCGGTAAATGTAAAGGGGCCTCATTACGGCGAATCAGGCTCATGCCTTGCTCTGAACGAGTAATCAACAGTGCTGATAACTCTAAAGATTCCAGGAGCTGCATCCCTTTTTCTTCAACATCTTTATTATCTTTGCAACGACCTACAATCGCTTCAAATTCAGACATATTTGGCGTTAACAACGTCGCTCCGCGATAACGCTCGAAATTGTTGCCTTTCGGGTCAATAAGAACAGGTACGCCCGCTTTATTCGCCAGTGCGATCATCTTCTCAACTTCGGTTAATGCACCTTTCGCATAGTCAGACAGCACCAACGCGCCAATATGTGGCAGGGCTTGCTCGATACGCTCTAGCATTGGCTGCGCATCCACATTTTCGAACCCTTCTTCGAAATCAAGGCGAATCAGCTGCTGGTTACGGGATAAAACACGTAACTTAGTGATAGTTGGATGCGTGGGAATTGCCACAAAATCACAGCGTACATTCACGCCATTCAGGTTCTCGGTCAGCGCTTTAGCCGCGTCATCAATCCCCGTTAAACCTACTAGGCGAGAATTTGCGCCCAGTGACGCGATGTTCATTGCCACGTTTGCAGCGCCGCCAGGACGCTCTTCCACCATAGTCACTTTAACAACCGGAACCGGTGCTTCAGGCGAAATACGATTCGTAGGTCCATGCCAGTAACGATCTAACATGACATCACCAACAACCAACACACCTGCTTGCTTATAATCAGGAAGGGTTACTTTCATCCCGCACTCCAGTTATGAAAAGAAAATCTGAAATTAATTGCCGCTAATACTAGCATACTGCGCGATATCGCCTAAATAATTTGCTAGCTAATCAATTACTCAAGCCATTTTTTCCAGCTGGCAAGCACCAAAGCTCGTTGAGCTGAAAATTGTTGACTGTCCACGCGGCTTGGTAAAGATTGTAGCGCTAAATGATGCAACTCATTACGCATCGAGACATACGCCTGCGTTAGGCCATACGCCTCTTCTTCTGACATAAAATCATACTGCGCCATTAACTCAAAAATACGTACATTATCAGACCAGCGAGTCAGCGCTGGGTTATCAATAGCAAAACGCAGCACTAAATATTGAGCAATAAATTCAATGTCCGTGATCCCGCCCGGATCGGCTTTTAAATCAAACTCATTTTCCTGATGGCTTCCCAAATGCCGATGCATTTTCAGGCGCATATCCCGCACCTGCTCACGCAGTACACCCGGCTCTCGTGGCAGACATAAGGTTTCATGACGAATTTGCGTGAATTTTTGTTGCAGTGAACCGTCACCAAATACCATGCGAGCGCGGATCAGCGCTTGATGCTCCCATGTCCACGCATCATTTTTTTGGTAATCATCGAAAGATTGGATTGTGCTGACCAACATGCCCGATTCACCAGAAGGTCTTAGGCGCGCATCCACTTCGTACAATACCCCTGAAGCCGTGCGGGTGCTAAAAAGATGAATAATACGCTGCGCAACACGCAGATAAAATTGACGAGCCTCGATGGAACGATCCCCTGTTGTCACCGCATTCATCGGACAATCAAACAGAAAAACCAAATCTAAATCTGAGCTATAACCCAACTCCCAGCCGCCTAATTTACCATAACCCAGTACTGCAAATCCGTACTGTTTTTCATCAAACTGAGCTAAGTGTTCAGGCTCTCCATAGCGCTTAACCATCATTTGCCACGCTTGGTGCACTACGGCATCAATAATCGCTTCAGCCAAATAAGTTAAGTGGTCACTCACTTTCATCACGGGGAGCACCCCCGAAATATCCTCTGCGGCAATACGTAATAATTGCGCCTGTTTAAATTGGCGGAGCGCTTCTAGCTGCTGCTCTTCGTCATCTTCAGGCACGCGCATTAAATATTGGCGCAATTCATCACGGTAGGCGGTAAGCGGTAATGGCTGATACAAGGATTGCGGGTCGAGTAATTCATCCAACAAAAGTGGGTGGCGAGCTAATTGCTCAGCAATCATTGGCGAAGCCGCGCATAAGCGAATAACGTGAGTCAGCACTTCGTCAAATTCGAGCATTAACTCTAAGTAGGTTGTTCTGCTAACAATGCTCAGCAGTAATGGCGTGATACGTTCAATCACTCGCCCTGCATCTTCGCGCTCGCCCACTTTTGCCAACAATTTTGGCATTAATTCATCAAGAACATCACGACCCCGAGGGCCAATAGTGCGCTTATTCAGATCATGACGGAACAAGTTAATTCCGTGGATCATTTTTTCTGCGACGAGTTCATCTTTTGACGGTAAATAACTTGCCAGCTCCTCTTTGGAAAGCTCGCTTTGCCAGAGCGTAATGTACGCTTCATGGCACTCTTCCACTTGGTCTTCCTCGTCATCGCTACCAATTTGTTCTGCGAAGATTTGGTGTACCGTTGCCATTTTCGCACTCAGTTGCTGATAAAAATCAGCCCAGTTTGCAAACCCCATCCCCCACGCTAAACGCGCCTGATTTAAAGCATCATCGGGTAATGTTTGAGTTTGTTGGTCATCGATACTTTGCAGTAAATTCTCTAATCGGCGCAGAAAGATATAGCTATCTTGCAATTGAGTAACTTGCTGCGCTGGTAATAATGTAAGTTCTTCAATGCCTTGTAATGCAGTAAATAAAGACTGTGACTGTAACGCAGGTTCTCGCCCACCTCGGATCAGCTGGAAAACTTGGGAAATAAACTCAATTTCACGAATGCCTCCCGCGCCTAATTTGATGTTGTTGACCAACCCACGGCGGCGAACTTCCCGTTCAATCATGTTTTTCATATTACGTAGGGATTGGATGACACTGAAATCAATATAGCGACGATAAACAAACGGGCGCAATAACTTGCGTAGCGTATCCGCATAGTGAACGCTGTCAGGCCCCATGATGCGAGCTTTGACCATGGCATAACGTTCCCAGTCACGTCCCTGTTCTTGGTAGTAATCTTCCAAAGCAGAAAAACTGAAGACCAATGGGCCGCTATCGCCAAATGGGCGTAAACGCATATCAACGCGGTACACAAAACCATGAATGGTGACTTGGTCAAGAACGCGGATCAACTTCTGCCCTAGACGGGTAAAAAACTGTGCGTTATCCAGCTCTTTACGCCCACCTTGAGTAACCCCATTTTCGGGATAAGCAAAAATCAGGTCGATATCAGACGAGAAATTTAACTCCCTGCCACCGAGTTTCCCCATCCCAAGCACTAATAATGGCTGTGGGTTTCCAGCACGATCGCACGGCGTTCCCCATAAGAGGCAATAGGTTTTGTATAGCCAGTCTCGCGCTGCAACAATCAGTACCTCAGCCAGTTCGCTAAGTTGCACAATGGTATCGCGCTGAGTACATAATTCTAAAGTTTGCATCCAAGCAATGCGCACTAACATATGATGGCGAAAAGTGCGTAAAACCTGCATCAAATGATCTTCATCAGTCACCGATGCTAGCGCTTCCTTCAGCCATTCCCCATAGCGAGCCCATTCATCACCTACTGGCGGCAGTGCTCGAATATGCTGTAAAAATTGGGAATGGGCGAGAACCTGTTTCAACGCAAAATCACTGAATGAGAGGAAATTTAGTTCAGATTCATTTAGCGGAAGCAACTCAGAAGATTGCTCCGTAAACTGCTGAATAATACGTTGGTGTTGGTTCTGCAAAAGTTCGGAAGAAAGCGGCATAGATTCAGTACCTATTCGACATCGGTATATGTTAAGGCGGTTAACCACTGAATAAAGGCTAATTTGCATTTTAGCCATTGGCTACTGTAACAAAAACCTTCTGCACTGACCGTCTCATCAGTCACATTCAAACGTAATTGCTCCAGAGGGAGATCATGAACAAAATGCGGTGCAGAGTTTTGGTAATGCACTAAGAAAGCCTGAACAAAGCGTAAGAACTCACTGAGTCCATGGCGTGCATGCTCACCATCTGCTAGCCAATACTGTTCATGCTGCTGACAAAGTTGCTGCATGTGCAACAGTGACTTCTCAATCGGTTGTTCTTCATAATCAAACACAGACTCAGGACGCACTAGAGGGACCGGCTCACTCGCCAGCAATGAGTAGCCTCGCGCCGCTTTACTCAGGGAGGATAGATTCAGACCATCGATATCTGCAAATTTCTTCGCTAAATTCAGTACGTCCGCCACAAAGCCTTGTTTTAGTTCCAGTTCAAATTCTTGAATCGGTAAATCTTTCGCACCCGCAGAGACTTCCCCTTGGTCGAAGACAATTTCAATTTCACTATCTTCGAATTTCACCAACCATGTTTCGCGGGTGAAATTGGTGCTAAACAGAACTTCCAACTCATCCTCAAGTTGCGCGATATCCGTTCCTTCTGGCCAGATTTCTGCTGGAAATGCCGCGAGATTGATTTCAGGGGAATCAATTTCTACGTTGAACTCTGGACGCTGGTGTAATCCGCTAATCACTTGCCCAGCCGTTTTCATCGTCATCTCATAACGACCATCACAGCCCCGAATACGCAACCCCATATCCCATTGGCGTAATTGTCTTTGCGCCGTATCAAAGTAGATATTAGTCAGCTTGCGAGGAGCAGAATATTGTGGTGAAAGCGTCGAAATACACTGGCGAACAGCATCAATAGCAGAACTCTGAGCCGCTAACTTGAGTTCAACTTCTATGTGGTTCATACATTTCCTTATTTAATAATTTTACTGCATCCATATTACCCCAATCCCTGAAAGCAGAGAAAAGGAAACCGCACGGAAACCAAAAATTCTACAAACATAATCTCCCTTAGAGGGTTATTTCAATAACATGCTTAAAAATTGTATTATCCAGTGAGTTAGGAAGGTTCTCATTCTCATTCAACATTTACACAACTCTATGCTTTAACGTTTGCACCAATAGGCTTTACTTATTAATATTTAATTAATACGACACTCATTCACCGTAAAAAGATAAAAACACTATGCGAAAAATTCCACTTCTACTTGTTTCAATCATGGGGTTAGGCCTTTCAATCACAGCAAACGCTGAAACACGCTACGTTTCTGAAGATTTATCGACTTATGTCCGTAGTGGCCCAGGCACCAACTACCGTATTGTTGGCTCGCTAAACGCAGGTGAATCCGTTGAACTCATTTCTGTGGATAATAAATTTGCTCAGATTAAAGATGGCAAAGGTCGCACCGTTTGGTTACCAACGGATCAGCTTAGCGACATCCCAAGTATGAAAAGCCGAATTCCACAGTTAGAAGCTGAAAATCAAAAGCTCCGTCAACAATTAGATAACATTGATAATACGTGGAATACCCGCACCGCAGACATGCAGCAAAAAGTAGCCGATAATGATAGCGAAGTGCGTCAACTCAAAGCAGAAAATGAAAAACTGAAAAACGAGCTTATCAAAGCGGGTAAAAAGTTAGACATTGCTGAAGTGAATCTGGATGATCGCCGCCGTGAGTTAATTTTACAGTGGTTTATGTATGGTGGTGGCGTGGCGGGTGCTGGCTTAATTTTAGGATTACTTCTGCCTCACATTATTCCACGCCGTAAAAAACGCAATGATGGTTGGATGTAAGAGAGCCTAAATGAAAGTCTATCTCGTCGGCGGAGCGGTACGTGACAAATTACTTGGATTACCCATCTCAGATAGAGATTATGTGGTGGTGGGTACCACGCCAGAGGCGATGCTAGCCCAAGGCTTTCAGCAGGTAGGCAAAGATTTTCCGGTCTTTTTGCACCCAAAAACTCACGAAGAGTATGCCCTTGCCAGAACTGAACGAAAAATCGGTTCTGGCTACACTGGATTTAGCTGTTATAGCGCACCAGACGTTACCATCGAGGATGACTTACTGCGCCGAGATTTAACTATAAACGCCATCGCACAAAGCGATACAGGGGAGTTGGTCGACCCTCATCATGGTGTGCGTGATCTCAAAAATCGCGTTCTGCGTCATGTCTCAGATGCTTTTTTGGAAGACCCATTGCGCGTATTGCGTGTGGCGCGTTTTGCCGCTCGCTATTATGAACAAGGTTTTCGAATTGCCCCAGAAACCATGGCGTTGATGCAATCAATGTCGGAGTCAGGAGAACTATCCCATCTCACCCCTGAGCGCGTATGGACAGAAACGCACAAAGCACTGATGTCCAATTCACCACAAGTTTATTTTGAAGTTTTACGTGAATGCGGCGCACTTGCCATCCTATTTCCTGAAATTGATAACCTATTCGGCGTACCAGCCCCTGAGAAATGGCATCCAGAAGTGGATACTGGGATCCATATTTTGATGGTAATGCGCGTGATAGCAACATTATCGAAAGATATTGATGTGCGCTTTGCTGCGTTATGCCATGACTTAGGTAAAGGGCTTACGCCTAAAACAGTCTGGCCGAGTCATCCACAGCATGGGGAAGCAGGGATCCCACTGATCATCGGCTTATGTGAGCGTTATAAGATCCCAACCAGCACCAAAGATCTCGCCTGCCTTGCTGCAAAATATCACGATATGATCCATGTGATTAACAAGCTCAGCGCTGCCGATATTGTGGGGATCTTTGATGGATTAGATAGCTGGCGTAAACCTGAGCGTATTTTTCAGCTTAGTTTAGTGAGTGAAGCTGATGCTAGAGGCCGTGGAGGGTTAGAAAACCAAGCCTATCCTCAAGGAACATTTTTACGCCAAGCCTATGAGATAGCTAAAGCGGTCGCTGTAAAATCGATTATTGAGCAGGGCTTCCAAGGCGCAAAAATCCGAGAAGAATTGACTAATCAGCGTATTCAAGCTGTTGAAAAGTGGCTAAAAATACAAAAAGTAATGCAGTGCTATATTCGATAGAAATATTATTCGATAGAAACATTATTTGATAGAAACATTGGCGGCACTTCAACCGCCAATATCCACGAGACAATCCCCATTAACTGGTTTTTGTACCACGCTCAATCAGTACGCCCATATTGGCAGCACGAGCAACCGCCCCTGGCTTAGACACTCTCAGTCTCACCCATGGCGTCTTAAATGTGCTCATCAGTAATTGAGTGACCTCTTCTGCAACTCGCTCCACTAATGCAAATTTGTTATTCTCAAGATGTCCGACAATGCATTGGGTCACTTTTTCGTAATCTAAACAAAACTCAACATTATCGCTCATCGCGGCCTGTTTATTGTCCCATCCCATTTCGATATCGAGCAAAAGTTTTTGTTCAATATCTTGTTCCCAGTCATATACACCAATGGTGGTGATGACTGATAATTGTTCAATAAATACGATATCCATCACGTCATTTTCTCGTTTATGTGCTGAATTGATACCACTTCAGGAAAAATATGCGTATTATCCAAGACTGAAGTGAATTATTTATAAATAGCCTAAACCGTTTTTGGAGTTAGTTATGAGTGCTATCGCGCTTGGCATGATAATCTTCGCCTATCTTTGCGGATCAATATCGAGTGCTATTTTGATCTGCCGTCTGGCAAGATTACCCGACCCTCGTCAACACGGCTCTGGTAACCCCGGTGCAACTAACGTCTTACGCGTCGGTGGTAAAGCCGCCGCTGCCTCAGTACTGATCTGTGACGTACTGAAAGGGATGATCCCTGTATGGCTTGCTTATTATTTAAATGTGCAACCATTCTATCTTGGCTTGGTCGCGATTGCAGCCTGCCTTGGGCATATTTATCCGGTTTTCTTCCACTTTAAAGGTGGAAAAGGCGTTGCCACCGCATTTGGATCCATCGCAGCAATCGGCTGGGATCTTTCAGGCCTAGTAGCAGGCACTTGGCTGCTCACCGTATTGCTCAGTGGCTACTCATCCCTTGGGGCGATTGTCAGCGCACTACTAGCACCATTTTATGTGTGGTGGTTTAAGCCTGAGTTCACCTTCCCTGTTGCCATGCTGTCATGCTTAGTACTTGTTCGCCATCATGGCAACATTCAGCGTTTATGGCGCGGACAAGAAAGCCGAATTTGGCAAAAGTTGAAAAATAAAAAGCAAAAAACAACCAAAGAGATAGCTCAAGAGCAACGTGACGATAACAACGATTAACTCTCTTCACAAATCATTCCTCTAATAAGTCATTACTTTGATAAGCAATAAAGGCTGAATTTCAGCCTTTTTTGTATCTGTTATCTTCACTGCCTATTCAATCATCCCTTTCTATGCCATCAAAAGCTTTCCCTATTTTTTACTGCATTGACTCACATTTACACCACTAATTTTATTACGTATTTACACTTATTCACAATGCAGCGCACACTTTTAAAAAATAGTTAAAACATTGCAAATTTATTACTAATGAATAATTAAAAATTGTCGACTATATAAAAGAAAACTTAACTATAAAAGTGAATAAAAAATGAGCGGAAATCCATATATAACCCAAAATGAGTATATCTTAGATGAAGATATCACCTTGATGACCACAAGCGACCTTCAAGGGAATATTATTCATGCTAATGATTTTTTTGTGCAGGTCAGTGGGTATGATCTCGATGAGTTAATGGGTCAGCCCCACAGTACTATTCGTCATCCTGATATGCCAAAAGCAGCCTTTGCAGATATGTGGCACACCTTAAAAATGGGAGAACCGTGGACTGGGATCATCAAAAATCGCCGTAAAAATGGCGATCATTATTGGGTTCGTGCCAATGTCATCCCCATGCAGAGAAAAGGTGTCATCACTGGTTATATGTCCATTCGCCTACGAGCTACCCGAGAGGAAATCGCCGCAGTTGAGCCGCTGTATAAAGCCCTAGCCGAAAATCGTAGCAATCGCCGACTTTATAAGGGAATAGTGCTACCAAAACGCCGTCGATTCTCACTTTCAACACTGTCTGTTCGCTGGCGTTGCCGTTTAATTTCCAGCAGTTTATTTGTCTTGTGGATGGCGATGGCGGGTTTATCGGGCCTATCCGGTAATACATTGCTACTGACCAGCTTATTCACCTTGATAACCCTACTGCTCGGCAATGTGGCATTAGAGCGTAATTTTGCGAAGCCACTTGAAAATATTATGTTTCAAGCATTAAACGTTGCGCGAGGTAACCGTAATAGCATTGACCACATGAGTCGTGTTGATGAAATTGGGCAGATCCTGCGCTCCATTGGTCAGCTAGGCTTAGTGTGCCGTTGGCTGATTAACGATGTCTCTGATCAAGTAGATAACGTTCGTAAAGACAGCCAATCGTTAGTGAGTGATTGTGGTGAATTAGATAGCCATACTCAGCGTACAGTAGGCTATATGCAGCAAACCGCCGCTACCATGAACCAAATGGCAGTCTCCGTTAAAATGAATGCGGACAACACCCACAAAGCCGATGTGCTCTCCAATGAAACGAGTGAAACAGCGGTGAATGGTGGAGCGATGATGGATGCGGTGGTCATCACTATGGACGAAATAGTACACAGCACCAGTAAAATCAATTCGATCACCGATGTGATTAAAGATATCGCATTCCAAACCAATATCTTGGCGCTAAATGCCGCCGTGGAAGCCGCTAGAGCCGGTGAACAAGGTAAAGGTTTTGCCGTCGTCGCCAATGAAGTTCGTAGCTTAGCTAGCCGCAGTGCCAGCGCAGTGAACGATATTCGCGCGCTTATCAATAACTGTGAAAAGAAAGTGAGTTCCGGTAAAGACCAAGTCTACGCGGCGGGGAACACAATGAAAGAGATTGTGGATCAAGTGCAGAACGTAACGCAGCTAATTACCCATATTAGTCATGCCACAACGGAGCAAGCTTCTGGGATTTCCGATATCTCACAAGCCGTCAGTGAACTAGAATCCATCACTCAACAAAGTAGCTTACTCGTTGAGCAGAGCACCGAGACTGCAAATCACGTCAAAGATCGTTCCATTCGCTTAGAAGATGCAGTGACTATCTTGCACTAAAAAATGGGGGCTAACGTAATACGCTAGTCCCCCGCTATTATTATGTTCAAACCATAATAAATTAATTATTTAACAGTACCTTCATCTAACGGTGGCAACTCAGCAAGTGGCCAGCGAGGACGAACATTCACGCCTAAATCTGCATTTGCTCCGCCTTTTAAGCGAATTAAGCCAGCTAGAGCGATCATTGCGCCATTGTCGGTGCAAAACTCAGGACGTGCGTAAAATGCTTCGCCGCCACGCTGCTTCAAAACTTCTTCCATTTTGGCGCGTAAAGTACGGTTGGCGCTCACGCCACCGGCCATCACTAAACGTTTAAAGCCAGTTTGCTCAAGCGCACGTTTACATTTAATAGCGAGTGTATCCACAACCGCATCTTCAAAAGCACGAGCGATATCTGCCCGGGTTTGAGGATCATCTGGATTATCACGAATAGTATTTGCCGCAAAAGTTTTCAAGCCTGAAAAACTAAAATCTAACCCTGGGCGGTCAGTCATCGGGCGAGGGAAAACAAAACGCCCAGCAACACCTTGCTGCGCCATACGAGACAACACGGGTCCACCCGGATAATCTAAACCAAGTAATTTAGCCGTTTTATCGAATGCTTCGCCTGCTGCATCATCGATAGACTCGCCAAGAAGTTCGTATTCACCGATGCCCGTCACGCTAATCAATTGGGTATGACCACCAGACACTAACAGCGCCACAAACGGGAACTCAGGGCTTTTTTCTTCCAGCATAGGGGCGAGTAAATGCCCTTCCATATGATGTACGGCAACTGCAGGTACATCCCACGCAAATGCCAGTGCACGCCCCACTGTCGCTCCCACCATCAATGCACCCACTAAACCGGGGCCTGCGGTGTACGCAACGGCATCAATATCTTCACGGGTTAAATTGGCTTCTTTGAGCGCCGCTTGAATTAGCGGTACCGTTTTGCGGATATGATCACGAGAGGCTAATTCGGGTACGACGCCGCCGTAATCAGCATGAACTTTAATTTGGCTGTATAACTGGTTCGCAAGTAAACCCAGTTTATCATCATAGATTGCGATTCCAGTTTCATCGCAAGATGTTTCGATACCTAAAACACGCATTGCACTACCCTTGTTTGTTGCATGAGGGCAAGTCTACCACTAAATTTGCGTCATCGCGCCTAAATTTGCGTCATTGCGCAAATAAATGTCATGAAAAACCGCAATTAATCCCAGCAAAAGGCTGACTTTCCTAGTTGTATAGTCTATAATCAGCCCCCTGTAATAAAAATTTCGTGTGGCTAATTCTCATTATTATCTGGTTTTTCTCACTTTATTGAATAAAGCTGAGGTGAAACAGGTGATCTTGCGTGATTCAATTTTATACGGCACTTTACAAACCCGTACTCATTGAAGTAAAATTCCGCACCATTTTAAATGACGGCTGGTGAACAAAAACCAGCAACAAACCGATTTCTATTGAGGTGAGAGGCACATGCCGGTAATTAAAGTACGTGAAAACGAGCCATTCGACGTAGCACTGCGTCGTTTCAAACGTTCTTGTGAAAAAGCAGGAGTTTTAGCAGAAGTTCGTCGTCGTGAATTCTATGAAAAACCAACGACTGAACGTAAACGCGCTAAAGCATCAGCTGTAAAGCGTCACGCTAAAAAACTGGCTCGCGAAAACGCACGCCGTACTCGTCTGTACTAATTGATTGCGATTTCAATCGCAACCAACACAGACAAGTAAGTAGTTAGCAGTTAAAGGCCGTGCTTTCCTAACGGAAGCGCGGCTTATTATCGTTCATCAACAGGCGAAAAAGAGGCTTATGGCTGGACGAATTCCGCGTTCATTTATCAATGACTTACTCGCTCGTACCGATATCATTGATTTAGTCGATGCAAAAGTCCCGTTAAAAAAACAGGGTAAGAACCATCACGCTTGCTGTCCTTTTCATAACGAAAAAACACCATCATTTACTGTTAATGGTGAGAGACAGTTTTACTATTGTTTTGGTTGTGGTGCCCATGGCAACGCCATTGATTTTCTGATGAATTACGACAAATTAGATTTTGTCGAAGCGATAGAAGAATTATCCGCATTACATGGTCTGGATGTGCCTTACGAAAAAGGAACTGGAACCAGCCAAATTGAACTCCATCAACGTCAAAATTTGTACCAATTGATGGAAAAAATAAATCAGTTTTACTGCGCTGCCTTAAATCATCCATCGGCCAATAAAGCCAAAGATTATTTAAGCCAACGTGGTTTAAGTGCAGACATTATCTCGCATTTTTCGATTGGTTTTGCGCCCGCTGGCTGGGACAACCTTCTCAAGAAATTTGCTGTGAATCCAGAAAGCCGTCAGCAACTTGATGAAGCGGGCATGCTGGTCACTAATGATAATGGTCGCATTTATGACCGCTTTAGAGAGCGAATCATGTTCCCGATTCGGGATCGTCGCGGTCGTGTAATTGCATTTGGTGGACGGGTGTTAGGCGATGCGTTGCCGAAATATTTAAACTCCCCAGAAACCGATATATTCCATAAAGGTCGCCAACTTTTCGGCCTTTATGAAGCCACACAAAATAGTAGTGAGCTTGCAAAATTACTTGTTGTTGAAGGCTATATGGACGTTGTAGCACTCGCACAGTATGACATCCGCTATGCGGTTGCATCACTTGGCACCTCTACAACCTCAGAGCATATTCAATTGCTCTATCGCTCAACAGACACGGTAATTTGCTGTTATGACGGAGATAGAGCAGGAAGAGAAGCCGCTTGGCGTGCACTTGAAAACGCCCTTCCCTATCTTACCGATGGTCGCCAACTCCGTTTTATGTTTTTGCCTGATGGCGAAGACCCTGATTCATTGGTACGCAAAGAAGGAAAAGACGCCTTTGAGCAACGCATGGAAAATGCGCAAAGTCTTTCCGCGTTTTTATTTGACTCTCTCGTTCCCCAGGTGGACTTAAAAACCCAAGAGGGTCGAGCAAAAATTAGTAAACTTGCTATCCCATTGATAAAACAGATACCGGGTGAAACTCTGCGTCTTTATATGGCACAAGAGCTAGGAAATTTCATTGGGATACCGGATATTTCCCAAGTTCTTGCTATGATTGATAGAGAGAGTACTGAACCAGTTAACTATCAGGCGCCCAAACTGAAACCAACAACAATGCGCATACTTATCGCGTTGTTGGTGCAAAATCCGAACTTTTCGGAGCTTGTTCCCTCGCTAGAGGGAATTGCCCATATCCAAATGCCGGGGCTTTCTCTATTTCAGGAATTGGTTGAAGTTTGCCGTTCCACCCCGGGAATGACTACTGGGCAGTTGCTAGAACGTTATCGCGATAATAATTTCGCGAAACAACTTGAAAAACTCGCAACATGGAACGATATAGAAATAGAGGAAATAGCGGAAAATACCTTTATAGATGCTCTAAATCATCTATTTAATAGCGCCCTCGATGAGCGTTTCGACTATTTGATAGCGAAAGAACGAACACAAAGGCTGACACCTGAAGAGCGCGAAGAAGTCCGTCTAATCACTCTTTCACGAGTGAAAACTTAAAGCATCCAAAAAATAGTATACAAAACGGCTTAAGTGCCGCAAATAACAAGGCAAATGCCTGTAAATGCTACGAAATATAAAGGGCGTAGCGCGTAGTCAAATGTCCCTTTAAATGTTCTTGTTGGCCGTTTGTTTCGCCGACCGACACCAATTTAAATACTCAGAAGTGTGGATACCGTCTTATGGAGCAAAACCCGCAGTCACAGCTTAAGCTACTCGTCACCAAGGGTAAAGAGCAAGGTTATTTAACCTATGCTGAGGTAAACGACCATCTGCCGGAAGATATCGTCGATTCAGATCAGATTGAAGATATCATCCAGATGATTAATGACATGGGCATCCAGGTCATGGAAGAAGCACCTGATGCTGATGATTTAATTTTGGCTGAAAATACTTCCGACACGGATGAAGATGCGGCTGAAGCTGCAGCTCAAGTATTATCCAGTGTTGAAAGTGAAATCGGCCGTACCACTGACCCAGTGCGCATGTATATGCGTGAAATGGGGACTGTCGAACTTCTTACCCGTGAAGGTGAGATCGACATTGCAAAACGTATCGAAGATGGTATCAATCAGGTTCAGTGCTCTGTTGCTGAATACCCTGAGGCTATCACCTACTTACTTGAACAATATGACCGCGTCGAAGCTGGCGAAAGCCGCTTATCTGACCTTATCACAGGGTTCGTTGACCCTAATGCGGAAGAAGATTTAGCCCCTACTGCAACCCACGTAGGTTCTGAACTTCCACAAGAAGAGTTAGATAAAGACGACGAAGACGAAGAAGATGAAGACGGCGATGACAGCGATAGCGATGACGATAACAGCATCGATCCTGAATTAGCACGTCAAAAATTCTCTGATCTTCGTGAGCAGTATGAAAAAACTCGTACTCATATTAAACAATATGGTCGTAGCGATGCGAAAACTGCAGCAGCTATCGAGCAATTATCCGAAGTTTTCAAAGAGTTCCGCTTAGTACCTAAGCAGTTTGACTATCTGGTCAACAACATGCGTGAAATGATGGACCGCGTTCGTATGCAAGAGCGTACCATCATGAAACTGTGTGTTGAACAGTGCAAAATGCCTAAAAAGAACTTCATTACATTATTCAGTGGCAATGAAACCAGCGAAACTTGGTTAACCGCAGCCAAAGCAATGAACAAGCCGTGGTCTGAAAAACTGCTGGAAGTGGAAGAAGAAGTTCTGCGTTGCCTGCAAAGACTGCGTCAAATCGAAGAAGAAACTGGCCTGACAATCGAACAGGTTAAAGACATCAACCGTCGTATGTCTATCGGTGAAGCTAAGGCTCGTCGTGCGAAGAAAGAGATGGTTGAAGCAAACTTACGTCTGGTTATTTCTATCGCGAAGAAATACACCAACCGTGGTCTGCAATTCCTTGATTTGATTCAAGAAGGTAACATCGGTCTGATGAAAGCGGTTGATAAGTTTGAATACCGCCGTGGTTATAAGTTCTCAACTTATGCAACATGGTGGATCCGTCAGGCTATTACCCGTTCTATCGCTGACCAAGCACGTACAATCCGTATTCCGGTTCACATGATTGAGACCATCAACAAACTGAACCGTATCTCTCGTCAAATGCTGCAAGAGATGGGCCGTGAACCATCGCCAGAAGAACTGGCAGAACGCATGCTTATGCCGGAAGATAAAATCCGTAAAGTACTGAAGATTGCGAAAGAGCCAATCTCCATGGAAACGCCAATCGGTGATGATGAAGATTCACATTTAGGCGATTTCATTGAAGATACCACATTAGAGTTACCGTTAGATTCTGCAACGTCAGAAAGCTTACGTTCAGCAACTCATGAGGTTCTGGCTGGTTTAACCGCGCGTGAAGCGAAAGTACTGCGTATGCGTTTCGGTATCGACATGAACACTGACCACACCTTAGAGGAAGTGGGCAAACAGTTTGATGTTACCCGTGAGCGTATCCGTCAGATTGAAGCTAAAGCGCTGCGTAAATTACGTCACCCTAGCCGCTCAGAAGTTCTGCGCAGCTTCTTAGACGAATAAACCACAACGTCTTCATGTCTACAAAATCAAACACCTGCTTCGGCAGGTGTTTTTTTATCAACGCATGTTCGCTCGCTATCTAGCTTCGTTTTACCATCACCATCAATCCCAGCACATATAAATCAATAACGATCTAAGAATAAACAGAAATAGTCTAATGACCATTTTCATGTTTCACTAAGTCATTATTTTACTGGGATTTCATGAAGATATTGCCAATCGCATTTTCCAGCTTCTATTTTGATACCTACTGTTGATGTCCGTAAAGAATCTACTCCTTCAACTGTTTGAGATTCTTGATATTGCACCCAAAACAAGTTGTCTCCGGACTCAAATAGAGGCTCATATTTTGTTGAACTTGCAGGATAGCCAATACCTTTTACAGAGCCGTCATGGAGAAAAGTTTGAGTTACCGCTATTAAACATCCACTATGAGTCTAATTTCGCAGACGTTATCCGCTAGATGACATTAGTATCACTCGCTGCGGCTATTTGCCCAGCATGGTTAGTTGAAGAGGATTTAAAGGCTCATCGATTAGTACGCTTATTACCTGAGTTCGGCAGACCGAAACAAAATATCCTATTGCTCTACCCGAATACCCAAACTCTGCCTGCCAAAACACGGGGATTTATTGAGTTTTTGGTCGATGGAATACCGTTATGACTAAATGCATGCCGCCGTCCACACTTTGGTACACACTTTTTCCAACAACGCTTTATTGTGGCTAAAAACAATCATCGCGAGGGGGCGTTGCTGTGAAATACGAATCAAATGCTGCCAAACCTCTTTTTGCAGATGGGCGTCTAGCTGGGCGGTGATCTCATCAGCAATCAGCACTTTCGTGCGAGGGTCTAAAGCTCTTAATAATGCAATGCGCGCAAGTTCACCACCGGATAGCTCACTTGGACGTCTGTCTAACCATTGCGGTTTAATAGAAAGATAATCTAACCATTGGGCATCCGGAGCCCACGCATCACAAACACTGGAACCCACGGTACGATAAGGATTAAAGCTTTTTTCTGGGTGCTGCGGGACTAGCTGAATAGGGCAATAACCACGATGAGGAACAGGCTCACCATTAAATAAAACTTGCCCACCAGTGGGCTTTTGCCACTGACCCAATACACGTCCTAGCGTCGTTTTTCCAAATCCACTGGGAGCAGAAATACCCAGTCGTTCATTGTCTGCCAATGACAAATTCAGGTTATCCCACAATATCCTACCGGCCTGTTCAATACGCAGATTTTGAATCTCTAGCATCTGGCTACCTCCACTCATCCAGCATCATAAACTGATGCTCAGGCAGGGCATTCCATAGAGATTGGATCCATTGCCCGCCACCACCTTGTTTGAGTTTTTGGCTGCTCAGAACTTCTTCTAATGCGCCATTGCGTAATAATGCGACGCGATCCGCAAAGCGTACCGCCATAGACAAGTCATGGGTTACCCACAACACACCTCGACCATCACGACATAAGGATTTGATATTATCAAGCAGTTGCACCGCATGTTCATCATCCAGCCATGAAGAGATCTCATCGGCGAGAATATATTCCGCGCGAGAAAGTGTGGCGCTGCTCGCCAGCACCCTTTTAGCCATTCCCCCTGAGAGCTGACTTGGGTAGTGATTCACCAGGCTCGATTGCAAACTGTATTCTTGTAGATGTCGTGCCACATCGTGCATTTTTATATGCTGCCCGCTGAGTACTGCGGCACGTTCTAGCTGAGGGCCAATCTGAATTAATGGATTCAGCGCACTCACCCCTTGAGGCACATAGCACAACGAATTTCCGCGATACTGGGATTTGGTTTTCTCCGTTAGGGCTTGACCATTCAGTTCAATATTCCCTTTGCAGCGCATATTCTTTGGCAATAATCCTAATGCGCTTTGTAGTAATAAGCTTTTACCTTCACCACTGCTGCCAATCAGCGCCACCATTTCACCCGGTTGAATATCTAGTGAAATATCTTGCAGTAATGGAGACCATTGCTTTTTGCCCAACCAACGGTATTGCGCCACATCAATGGTCAGATTTTCAAATTTCAGCATGTTGCTCCCCTTAACCACAATTGTTGAGCCGATTTCGCAAATTGGTCAAATAGCAAAACTAACCCCATCAATGCCGCACCGGGAAAAACCACCATCCACCAAGCACCGGTACTCAAGTAGCGTAACGCTTCAGAAAGTAAAATACCCAGCGATGGCTCATGAGGTGCTAGCCCAAATCCGAGGAAACTTAATGCAGCACTGTGTAGCACTGAGTGCGGAAACATCAATAATGTTCCGACCATCCATTGAGGAAGCAACATCGGTAAATAATGGTAGCGTAAACGCTGGAATGCACTGTTACCTATACGATGGGATAGCATGATGTAATCAGTTTGCTGAACCCGCAGCAGTTCTGAACGCAAGATTAATGTCAGTTTAGGCCAATGAGTTAATGCCACAGCCCAAATCACCCCCATCTTTCCGCCACCCAACGTAAAGCAGATCAGTACCAATAACAGTAAATGTGGTAGAGCAAGCAGCGCATCAATAATGCCGCGCACTATATAATCCATACTTTTATTGAGCGAAGATAACCCCGCCATCACCAAGGCGATAATACCGCTGCTCATCGACGCAATTAAACCGATTTGCAAGCTGGTAGCAAGCCCTTGAAATGTTCGCTCAAATAAATCGCGTCCTAAATTGTCCGTACCAAATAAATGCAACCATGACGGCGCTTGTCGTCTGTCGAGTAAGTTCATTTCAATATCAGACGAAAGAAGCCAAAACGCATAACCACCTAATAAAATCAGGCAACTTAATGAAAGGAGTAGTTTGATCAGAGCGCGATTCGGATTATAAGTCATGACTCTCTTATCACTCCCTTATTCACCCGTTTTAATAGCAAATCTGCCATGGTATTACTGACGAAAATCAGCACGGCGCAGAGCATCACTATTCCCATTAACAGCGGCACATCTCCGCGCAACCCAGCATCAATAGTGGCTTGCCCTAACCCCGGGTACGCAAACACTTTTTCCGCTAATAATGCCCCACTAAATAGCTCCCCCACAGAGGCAAACTGTAAGCAAATCGCAGGCGTAATAGCGTGTTTAAGCACATGGAAGCCCATCATTGACCAGCCTTTATCCCCCTGAGCTTGTGCATAATGAATAAATTCGCTATTCATCACTTCAGCCACTTTTGCGCGGGTATGCAAAGCAATGGTGCCGACCCCCAGCATTCCGAGGGCTATCACTGGTAAAATTAAATGCTGAATTTTTTGTGAGAATGTGGCGGTCTGTTCATCTAAGCCTATCGGCCACGCACAGCAAATTGGCGCCCACTTTAAAGAAACCGCAAACAGGGAAAGCAGCAATAAACCTATCCAAAAGACGGGGATTGAGGCGAGTAAATAACAAAGCGCCGATATAATTTTGTCAGGCCAGCGGTTTAAGTAACGCCCAGCGACTAACCCAAGCCCAAACCCGACCACACCGGAAAATACCCACGCACTGCCGAGCAATGCCAGTGAAGGAACAATACGGTCAGAAATCACTTGTAAAACAGGGGTATTGTACAGCATCGAATACCCCAAATCCCCTTGAAGCATTTGTGAAAACCAGCGCCAGAACTGCATCCAGAGCGGTTGATCAAGCCCCCAACGCGCCGCAATCAGCGGGTATTGCTCCGGGGGCACATGCATCAAGTCATTACCTATATAGGCTTTGATCGGATCAATCGGCGAGTAACTTAGTAGGATAAAAATTCCCAGTGCGGTTACCGTTAATAAGCAGATAAATCGCAATAAAAGCCCAAAGGTCGCTCGCATTACTTACAAGTCCACTTCCATTCATCGACATTGTTTAGCACAGACCAAGAGCCGTGAATTTCAGGTGCACTTTTGCCTAAATCAACACATTGATTTGATAAGTAAATATGCTGAACATTCATCAACCAAGCCCATGCAGCATCCCCTTGGATACCAACACCCACTTTGCCATTCCAGTCCACTTGTTGCCATAACGGGATAGCGGCATCTTGGTCTGGCTGACGCAATGCTTCTTCGATAATGTCATCCACTGCTGGGTTTTTATAATAACCCGCATTGTAGAAACCGACACCCGCGGCTTTACTGCTGTAGTTATGGACTAACTCCATTGGGTCGAGGCTGCCCCAACCAAACAGTGTAGGGTTGGCATGCATATGCAGCTCAACCGTTTCCCAACTACCTGATTTCAAATCCATTTCAATACCGAGCGGTTTTAAGCTTGAGCGAATGGCTTGCGCTAAGTCACGGCGAGTGGTGTCACCGCTGGCATACCACAAAGTTAATTTCGCTACTTTGCCATTTTTCTCTCTCAAACCGTCTTTATTCAGCTTCCAGCCGGCCTCTTCCAAAATGGTTTTAGCTTTGTCTAAATCCCCATCTTTGAATGACGCTTTAGGGTTATTCCAAGGTAACCCAGCTACGCCGGTATAAGCCGGAACAGCAAAGCCTTCAAGAACGGATTCCGCCAACAGCTTGCGATCTAATGCGTAGTTAATGGCTTTACGAATCGCCACATCAGAGGTGATGTCGTTACCAATTGGGTTGCCCTGAGCATCTTTTTCGCCAGCAGGTGGAATTGGGAATGAAATCCCGCGGTTTTCCACGCTGTAACGCTCAATCAGCTTCATGTTAGGAACATTATTTGCACTGCTTGCTACGGCAGGAGGAATGCGTACAACTTCAAGCTGAGCGCTTTGGGCGGCAGCAAATGCGGCATCTTCATCAAGGAACACAAACACCATTTTGCCATAATCATTTTTAGGACCAGCATAGTATGGGTTTTGCTCAACAATCAGTTGTTGACCCGGTTGGAAAGCCACCAAACGGTATGGACCTGCTCCAATCGGCTTATGCGCGTAAGTTTTTGCATCGTACTTATCCGCAGAGACGATCCCTAATGATCCCAACACATTGATAAACGTACTTTGCGGGGAAGATAACGTGATTTTCACGGTCAGCGGGTCGATTTCCTCTGCCTTAGCGAAGTTACCCATATCCACTTTACCGCCGCTTGCCGCCGCATTGTTGTAGCTAAATACCACATCTTTTGCGGTTAATGGCGAGCCATCCGAGAATTTCAAATCCTTTTTCAAGGTCAGTGTCCATTCTTTACCATCCGCATTATGTACGTAGCTTTCGAGCATATAACTGTGCCAAGAAAGATCCGCTTTTTGCTTTAAGAGTGGACTATGCAGGAGCAGGTAACTGCCGTGGCTCCAACCCAACATTGGGTCAAAACCTTCAGTGGGTTCTGCACCAATGGCAAGTCGTAAAGTGTGTGTAGATGATGTGGGCTCAGCCGCTTGTGCTTGCAGGGTTAACCCCATTAAACACATGGCAACCGCTAATTTTTTAATCATATATCCCTCTAATCGGTGATTTTTTCATTTCGGTACCGTTTTATTCGGGTGCAAATAACTAACAAATTCGAGGTAATGGCTCGCTATGCGGCAAATCTAATAGTCGGGAAGCACCAAAAATACCCACCAGCTTCACCTGTTTATTCTCTGTCACACAACCAATGGTTTTGGCATTAATACCTAATGGATGTTGATGTAATGCGGCTAAAACTTGCTGTTCAGCGTCAGGTTTCACCACAATCACTAATTTGCCTTCGTTGGCAAAATTAAGGGGTTCTAAACCTAATAATTCGCACACGCCACGAACGGCTGAAGATACGGGTAAATCCCCTTCATTGATGGAAATGCCGCAGTCACTGGCCTGCGCAAACTCATGCAAAATAGCATTTACACCGCCACGAGTTGCGTCACGCAGAGCGCGTACACCATCAATATCACGTAAAGGCTCAATAATCGGGGTCAAAACCGCGCAATCACTACTGAGCTGGCCTTCCAAACCTAGCTGTTCACGCAAGTTTAAAATGGTCGCACCATGATCACCCAGCGTTCCACTGACAATCACTTTATCCCCTGCTTGAATTTGCTGAGCGCCCCAATGGATTTCAGTTGGGATCACGCCAATACCCGCGGTATTGATAAACACTTTATCCGCCGCGCCACGCTGTACAACCTTGGTATCCCCTGTCACGATCTGCACTCCCGCCGCTTTAGCGGTTGCCGCCATGGACTCCACAATGGTTTGCAAATCTGACAGTGGTAAACCCTCTTCAAGGATAAAACCACAAGAGAGGTATTTGGGAATAGCACCGCTAACCGCCACGTCATTCACTGTACCGCAAACTGCCAGTTTCCCAATATTGCCACCGGGGAAAAAAATAGGGTCAATCACGTAGCTATCGGTACTGAATGCTAAACGGTCACCTAATGCGGTCATTTCTGCTAGAGAAAGCCGTGCTTGATCTTCACGTTCATCGAGAGCTTGGTTAGCAAAAGCCTGTAAAAACAGCTGCTCAATCAGCTGCTGCATGGCGAGACCTCCACTACCATGAGCCATAGTGACCACGTTTTTAGTATCCGAGCTCATTTTACGCCTCCCGACGATATTGGTAATACGCAGCGCAGGCTCCTTCAGAAGAAACCATCAACGCGCCAAATGCGGTTTGTGGTGTACAACGTTGTCCAAACAATGGGCATTCATTCGGTTTACAGCGCCCCGTTAGCACATCACCACAACGTGCTTGAGGGTCATCCGATACTTGATGAGGTTGGATATTAAAACGCAGCTCCGCATCAAATGTTTGATAATCAAGGGTTAACTGCACACCTGAACCCGCAATTTCACCCAATCCACGCCACTCACTAGTCGCTTTCAATTCAAACACATCATCCAAGGCTTTTAGCGCCAACAGGTTACCTTCATCCGCCACAATACGCTTATATTGGTTTTCCACCTCACAGCGACCATCCGCAATTTGATCCACCAGCATGGCAAGAGCTTGCAAAATATCGAGGGGTTCAAACCCTGTGACTACCAATGGTTTATGGAATTCTTGGGTAATAAACTGATAAGGATGAGCCCCGATCACCATGCTGACATGACCCGGTGCAAGGAAGCCATCAATTCGCACATCAGGCTGTTCAAGCAGGCTTCGAAGGGTTGGGATAATGGTGATATGTTGGCAAAATACCGAAAAGTTTTTCACTTGGCGTAAACGCGCTTGTTGTAGTGTCAGCGCGGTACTCGGCATAGTAGTTTCAAACCCTAAACCGAAAAACACCACTTCACGTTCAGGGTTTTGCTGAGCAAGATTTAACGCATCTAATGGTGAATAAACAATCCGCACATCCGCACCACGGCGTTTCGCATCCAGCAAAGAGCCATTTTTACCCGGCACACGCATCGCATCGCCATAGGTGCAAAAAATCACTTCAGGACGTTCAGCAATTTCAATGCAGCCATCAATTCGTCCCATTGGCAATACACAGACAGGGCAACCCGGTCCGTGCACAAATTCAATCTCTGGAGGAAGAAGCTGGTCAATACCAAACTTGAAGATGGCGTGGGTGTGGCCACCACACACTTCCATTAACTGTAATGGGCGCTGCTTGGCTCTTGGGATATCCGCAATACGCTTGCGGATATGCGCCAATAAGGCTTTTGCCAAGGCAGGGTCGCGAAACTCATCGACGTACTGCATCTGTTGCTCCCGAATTTAGCCCTGTAAAGTCCCCCACTTCATGGTCTAACTGGCTCATCGCCGTTAGCGCATCAAGGGTGGCTTGAGCTTCTTCTTCGTTAATCACACTCATCGCGAAGCCAACGTGTACCAAGACCCATTGACCTAACAGGTCTGCGGTATCCCCTTCACAAATTAGCCCAATATTCACGTCGCGTTTCACACCACAGACATCAACTTGCGCCAATTGGTGGACATCTTCGCCCACCGCGACGATTTTGCCCGGTATTCCTAAGCACATAGCTGAGTCTCCAGCCATGCTAACCAAGCATCCATCCCTTCACCGCTAGTGGCAGAGACTTTGATCACTTGGATATTCGGGTTCACCCGTTTTGCATTCTCAATGCAGGCTTCTACATCAAAATGCAGGTACGGCAGTAAGTCGATTTTATTGAGGATCATAATGTCTGACGCTGCAAACATATGCGGGTATTTCAAGGGTTTGTCTTCACCTTCAGTGACAGACAGCACCGCAACTTTATGACGTTCCCCCAAATCAAAACTTGCTGGACAGACTAAGTTTCCTACGTTTTCAATAAATAGCAGGCTGTTCTCATCCAAACCTAAACGGTCAACCGCATCATGCACCATTTGCGCATCTAAGTGGCAGCCTTTACCTGTGTTCACTTGAATCGCTGGCACGCCCGTTTCACGAATACGCTGAGCATCATTGGTGGTCTGCTGATCTCCTTCAATCACCGCGCAGTTCAATTTGTCACGTAGACGTAACAGGGTTTCCGTCAGCAAGGTGGTTTTACCGGAGCCAGGGCTTGAAACGAGGTTCAATGCCAAAATATTTTTTGCCGTAAAATCTTCACGATTGTGCTCGGCTAGATGGTTGTTTTTATCCAGAACATCCATCTCAATTTGTAACATACGTTTTTGGCTAATACCCGGTGCATGGGTTCCCGCTTCACCTTGACCATAATCGAGGTCATGGTGGTCACCTGCGGGGGCAAAAGTGGATTCCGCTTCATGGTTATGATCATGAGCATGATCATGGGAATGCGGATGCTCATGCTTATGTTTATGCTTATGTTTTTCAATCTTCACGCCACAGGTTTCGGGCTCAGATTGATAGTAGTGGTTCACATCACCTTGGTGGTAATAGTGATGATGAATAATCACCGTTTTACCACTATGTTCTGCGGCATGACTGTGGTCATGGTGATGATGGTCGTGGTCATGATGATCATGGTCATGCCCATGAGAATGTTGATCGTGGTGATGATCATGGTCATGAGAATGAGGATGATGGTGATCATGTCCATGGTGATGTTGATGCTCATCACCTTCAATTCTGCGCTCTCCCGAAGCACAGCCACAAGTACTACACATAATGATTACTCCATAAGTGAGTGATAAAGTTAGCTTAGTGCAACATCAGAAAAATAGGTTGATTCACCGCAAGGTCAATTCATAATTTTCGCTCTAAATCACACAAAAGGTTCTTAGATCAAAAATCTATTCGATTTCTAATTCTTTGATTCGCAGACTGTCGCCGTTCTCAACTTTAAGGTTAAAACCGTGACATTTAGGGCAAGCGGCGTCGTGAGTGTGGACATCAACACTTTCACTACAATCCCAACACCATGCTTGAGCTGGACGATACAGGATATGCAATTGACTACCATGTGCCACGGTACCGCGGCACGCGATATCAAAACAAAAACGAAGAGCACTCTCTTCAATGCAAGAGAGTGCGCCAATTTCCAACCAAACGCCGGTCACCTTTTTCACCTGATGCTGCCTTGCTTGCTGTTCAATGATCTCGACAGCACTTTGGCATAAAGAGACTTCATGCATTATTGGTCTCCCAGATAACGCGCGAACACAGCGCGACGTTCCGGCGATTTAGGGACATTAGGATCCGTCACAGGTAAAGAGAGCAACATCCGCGCGCAGTCATCAGTCAGATGCTCACCCTGCGTTGCAGTTAGCTTTCTGTCTAATGGCGACATTAATGAACACGCCAAATATTGAGTTAGCCCTTCCAGTTCCCCAACGGTGTAAGTCATTTCGCCGTAAGGAAGAATCAAACCGAGTTTCTCCCCAACAACACGATGCTCCCAGTATTGATCAGGACCCGGCAGGATGATCGCACTCAACATCCAAGGGGTGATAACCGCCCCTACCCATTGATTTTCAAATAACGAAAATGCACTGGCATAGATGCCCATCGTCGGATGCAAGAAGGACAAATCATGCATCGATTGCTGAGCAACTCGTTCAAAAGCAGCCTGAACTAACGGCTGCGGATTTTGAGAGTAACCTTGGATCTCTTTTGGCATTGATTCATTAGGCATGGAGACACTCTTCTTTTGCGATAATCTCTAACCCTTCACTGCGTAGCACTTCGATCACTTTTTGCAGTGCAGGCTCTAATGCGGCTTGCCCCGTCGCCGTTAAACCGATATTTGGTTCTAACGACTCAGGCACAATCCCCACCAGTGTCAGACGCTTTGGAAACTCATCGGTTAGGTGCAGCGCCGATAACACATCGGAAAGCCCTAACTGATGGGGTGAGATTTTACGGGTAAACAGCGCAGGTACTTCGGCATCGCGCAGCACTAAAATGCTGCCAGGCTGCTGACTCGACAGCACCACATCCGCAATAATCAGATGGTCACGATCCGCCATGGCGCCAATCAGCTCCATGCCTGCCGTTCCACCATCCAATACCTCAACACATTCTGGTAAGTGATAACGTTCTTCGAGTGCTTCAACAATGCGCACACCGATACCTTCATCACTCAACAAAATATTACCAACACCTAAGACTAATATACGCATTACAGTACCTTCACCTTAGTCACTTCGGAACCTTCTGTATCGACGATATGCACCGCACAAGACATGCATGGGTCGAAGGAGTGGATCGTTCTGACGACTTCCAATGGTTTAGATGGGTCAGCCACCGTAGTTCCCACAAGCGCTTGCTCGTATGGGCCTGGTTCATCATTGAAATTACGAGGGCCTGAGTTCCATGTAGATGGAACAACCGCTTGATAGTTTTCAATTTTACCGTCTTTTACCACCACCCAGTGGGATAACAGACCGCGAGGAACCTCACCAAAACCAACCCCTTTGATCACCGTATCTTGTGGGAAGTTTGGCTTGATAAAGGTGGTGTGATCGCCTTTACCGATGTTATCTACCAGTGCTTGCCATTGAATAGACAAGGTTTCGTTTAATACACAGCAACGAACAGTACGACCGATAATGCGACCTAATGTTGATTCTAGCTGGTCTTTGGTGATCGTGTTGCCCGTTAAGGTTTGGTATAAACCGACGACATCATTAAAGTGTTTTTCAGTTGGTTCATGTTTCGCTGCCAGTTTGCACAGCAAGTCAGCTAATGGGCCCACTTCCACGGTTTTATCATAGAAAGTTGGTGCTTTAACCCAAGAGTATTTACCATCATCATCCCAGCCAGTGTAGTCTGGAATTGTAGTGCCTTCCCAAGGGGCTTGCGGCTCGTTATCTTTGTACCATGCGTGTTTGCTGCTCTCTTTAATACCGTTAATCAGGTATTCATCCGTATGGCTAGTGATTGGGCGATAAGTACTGAAATCCCCATTTTCTAGATAACCACCTGGTAGCAAGAAGCTGCCATTTTTGTTGTCCATTGGCATTTCAGGCACACACATATAATGTTTGGCACCTTTACCCATTTCTAACCATTCTGGATAACCCGATGCGATCACTGCCGCGTCGATTTTGTACACTTGCTCGATAAAATCCCCTAAACGGTCAATAAAGGATTTCACATACATTAAGCGCTCAAGGTTAAGTACCCCAATACCATCAAGGTTGATTGGGTTAGCAACACCGCCCACCGCGAGGTTTTGAATATGCGGTGTTTTACCCCCTAGCAGTGCCACGATACGGTTAGCATCACGCTGGCATTCCAGCGCTTGCAGGTAGTGAGCCACCGCAATTAAGTTCACTTCTGGCGACAGTTTCATCGCAGGGTGGCCCCAATAGCCGTTAGCAAAAATACCTAACTGACCACTGGCGACTAAATCTTTAATTTTGTTTTGAACGCGGGTGAACTCTTCAGGGCTGTTTAATGACCATGTAGAGACCCCTTTGAGCATATTCGCCGCTTTGGTTGGGTCTGCTTGTAATGCGGATGTAATATCTACCCAATCCAGAGCTGACAGTTGATAAAAATGCACAATATGGTCTTGGATAGTGTGCGCGGCCAAAATCATATTACGGATATATTGCGCGTTAACAGGCACTTCAAGGTTAAGTGCACTTTCAATGGTACGCACAGAAATAATTCCGTGAACCGTGGTACATACCCCACAAATACGCTGCATGATCATCCATGCATCACGGGCATCTTTCCCTTTTACGATCTCTTCCATGCCACGCCACATGGTGCCGGATGCCCACGCTTTGGTGACTTTTCCATCTTCGATTTCGCAATCAATGCGTAAGTGACCTTCGATACGAGTTACCGGGTCGATAGTTATACGTTGGCTCATGCTTTACCTCGGGCCTGAGAAGGACTTGAATTAGATTTTTTTATTGCTGGAATAATCGGTAATAGGCGAACTAACAAGATGTATGCACACACCTCGATGGCCACAAAACCGATGGAAATTAATATCTCTTCTGCGGTTGGGAAATAGTCATACCCACCGCCAGGATTGAAGGCGATCAGTGAGTAGCTCATACGCCATAGCGCAGAACCCAGTAACATGCTTAATCCACTGATATATAACCATCTTGAGTCAGTACGCAAAGATGGCATCCGGAAGATAATCAGCGGGATCACCATTAATGCAGTCTCAATCCAGAACATCATGGCGTAGAAATCCATCGCCATCACATAGTGCATCTTGCCGCGGTAAATCAACTCACCGAAACGGCAAACCAAGAACAGCACTAAGAACACTTGAAGGATATTGGTTAACTTAACGAACAGAGGTCGTTCATCAGCCCCTTGCCCTTTTAACGCTGACTGCAATAAGGAGCCTTCAAATATCACAATGGAGAACCCCATAATGAAGGCGGTCAGTAGCGATAATAACGGCAACATTTCATAGCTTTGCCAAATCGGATGAACCTTGTGCCCTGCGGCAATCATCAGTGAACCCATGGAAGATTGGTGCATCATTGGCAGTAACGCACCCAATGCGATGATAAAAAACATCACTTTATTCAAGCGTTTTAATGACACTTTCCAATTAAAGCGTTCACAAATTGCAGGGGCAAACTCCAGCGCCATCACACCGATGTAGATAGTCATACACACCGCGGTTTCAAACAGCACGGAGTTAGTATTAAAGTACCCCGGAATATAGAAATAAGGCAGGTTCCAGTAGCGACCCACGTCGATGGTGATAGACAAACCACCGAGAGAGTAACCAAATAGACTCGCCAACAGAGCAGGACGCACTAAAGGGTGATATTCACCGCGGTTAAAGACATACACCGCCCACGCTAACGCCCATCCACCACAGGCAAAACCGGTACCAATCAGTAAGTCAAAGGCAATCCAAATCCCCCATGGGTATCCACCGTTCAGGTCAGAGACTGAACTCAGACCAAACACTAAACGTTTTACAATCAAAATCAGGCACAGGATGACAAACGGTCCGAAGACAATCACTGGCCAACTGACTAAACGCCCACCTAGCGGCTGTTCTTTATCATGCGTTGCCATTAGAGTCGCCCCCCTTGTCCTTATGATTTTGGTCGTCATGATTTTGGTTGTCATGCGTTTTATGGCCATGAGATTTGTCATCATGAGAATCATGATTCTTAGTATTGCGATACACTAAGAAACTCAGTCCCGCTAATGCCGCGAGAGGTAGAACCATGCCTTTGTACAAGGTGTGCTGAACATTTTCAGAACGTGCGCCAGTTGACAGTTCATCTAACTCTGGCAGTCCCAAATTTTGATATGGTACGCCAGAAAGCACCATGACCTGAGTACCACCACCTTCCAATTCACCGTAAATATGTTGCTGGTATTTCGGTGCAGGCATCACGTTCGGGTCATTGTGATGAACAGTTTGGCGAGGGAAGCCGTACTCTTCGCCTACTTTCAGCGATAAACGTTTTTTCGCTTCGGCGAGAAGCTCTTCTCGGGTACCAAAAATCACCGCCCCCGTAGGGCACACTTCAACACAACCTGGTAAACCACCTTTATCTAAGCGTTCTACACCTTTTTGGTTACACAGTTCACATTTATGGATGGCACCAAATTTGTCGTCATAAGCATATTTAGGAATGTTGAATGGGCAACCCACCATGCAATAACGGCAACCTGTACAGATATCAGGATCGTAATGCACGATACCTGTTTTTGGGTCTTTGGTGAGCGCAGAAACAGGACAAACAGAGACGCAGTTAGGATCAACACAGTGCATACACTGTTTTTTAATGTAGGCGTATCCGTCTTTTTCCTGATCTTTATGTAAGCCTGAGCCATCGCTCCAAACTTGAATCACGTTGTTGGTGTATGGCGTCAGTTTGTCATTGTTTGACCATGTTTGAGGTCCTACAGGGTTGCGCTCAGGATGGTTAATATCCTGACACTTGGTGACGCACGCCTGACACCCAACACAGAGTGTCGAGTCATACAACATACCCAGCGCATTCGGAATTGGCGGCCTATTTTCCGCTCCCGCCAAGCTCGGCGAAGTGGTGCTAGCAAGTAGCGCTCCCCCAGCTGAGAGCTTAAGGAAATTTCGTCTATCCACGGTTATTCTCCCCGTGAGTTGGTATCATTTTGACGTTTTTGACGCCCTAACTCACGTACAGCCATCACACTGACACCCGCCACCAGACCAACTACACCACCGATTAAGCCCACGGCAGTTGCAGAAACTTGTCCACCTTCTTTGTTATTCAAATCCGGTTTTTCGGAACGTGGTGTTTGGTTTTCCACATTCGCTAATTGGTGGATACCTTTGTGGAAGCCCACATTTTCTTCGTTACAGCCGTAGCATGGATGCCCGATTGCCACTGGCCACACACCGCCAACGTCACAAAATTGCAAGGTAGAACAGTTGCCGTAAGTTTCTGGCCCTTTACAGCCTAAATGGTATAAACACCAACCTTCACGGTGACCAGCATCGCCAAACTCTTTTGCGAAGCGCCCCGCATCAAAGTGTGGACGTCGTTCACAGTGTTCATGAATTAATCGACCGTACGCGAACATTGGACGATTTTTACTATCCAACGCTGGTGGACGGTTATAAGTGATCAGGTGGGCAACCGTTGCTAAGAAGTTATGTGGGTTTGGCGGGCAACCCGGAATGTTAATCACGGTTTTATCTTTGATGACTTCATTTAAGCCAACCGCACCTGTAGGGTTATCCCCTGCCGCAGCAACCCCGCCCCAAGAAGCGCAAGAGCCGATAGCAATAATCGCAGCCGCACCTTCAGCAGCCATACGGATATGCTCAACGATAGGTTTTCCTGCCACCATGCAGTAGATGCCATCATCTTTCAGTGGAATCGAACCATCCACCACTAAAACATACTTACCTTTATATTTTTCAATAGCATTGTGCTTGTTCTCTTCAACCTGCTCGCCAAAAGCCGCAGAGAGAACTTCGTGATATTCGAGAGAAATGGTATCGAGAATTAAATTTTCGAGAGTTGGGTGAGTCGCACACAGCAACGATTCTGTACATCCAGTACACTCTTGAGCACCAATCCAAATGACGGGTGGACGTTCTGGATCACTCACTGCATCAGCCATTTGAGCGGCGGCTTTTCCACTTAACCCCATTGTCGCAGCAAGCGCTGTACACAACTTCATAAAGTCACGGCGATTAATGCCATGGGGAGAAAGAATAGAGTTATCTCCTGCCATTTCTATTTCCTATTATGAGTGGCTTAGAGCCTATTTATTAGGCTATTTCTCTTTACGATTTTGCATTCAAAAAATAAATAAAATCCGCCACATATTAAAAATATGCATAGGAATTTAGGTATTATTTGTATTCAAAATCGCTTCACCAATTACACCTAATAAGCTGAGGTCTTATTAGAATTACCTGATGTGTAAATATAAATGAGATCCTAGTCCTACCGCTTTTTAATCACTTGATCTTCATCAAGAGCCAATAAGAAATTTGGTTTTTTTTAAATTTATGATAGAAAAATCGATTCAGCGATGAGTTAAAAGATTATTTAACTTTTCATGCTATTATCAATTTGTTTAAAAAAATGAGAGCTAAAATGTTAAAAAAATATAACAAAACGTTGTTATATCATGATGTTAAAATATAAAATCATCTATGAGGTCTTATGGATAAGTATAATTAAACGAATTTAGAGTAACGTTTTATTTCAGTAACGGTCATTTTTGTAAAAACAAATAAGAATTAATATCAATTATTTTAAATAAGAATTAATATCATAAATAAATAAAGATAAATTTATTTGTTTATTTATATCTAATAAAAACAAATAAAGCCTGACTATTATTCTCAGTTATTTTTCTTCAATATTGCGGCAGCGATCGCAACTTGCCCCAATGCAAGTCCACCATCTCCCATCGGTAATTGACGGGCATGCAACACCTCAAGAGGCTGTAAATTCTCTATTAGCAAATGACGCAATAATTGGTTATGCAGAACACCACCAGACAGCACCACTTGTTGAATGCCATGCTGTTTCGCTTGTTGCAAGGCTAAATCCGCAAATCCTTGCGCCAAAGCTTGATGAAAAGCATGGGCTCGTTCGGCTCTCGGTGCATCATAAGCCAACCACTCATGCCAAAAGGTGCTTAAATCCAATTGATTATCCACCACCGGCATTGTGACAGGATGCTGCTGAGCTGAACTTTGCAATGCTAACGCTTCTAACTGGCAAGCCCCCTCACCTTCCCAACTGGTTTGCTCAGGACAGATCCTTAATGCTGCTGCGATAGCATCAAATAATCGTCCTGTCGACGAAGCGGTTGGGCAGTTAAGCCCCCGGCTAATCGCTTTTTGTAATAGTGGATAAGCAAAAGGAGCGAGTACCGAAGCAATCGGATTTGTTTGCCAATCAGGAACAAATTTTTCTAGATGAGCCAATAAGTTACGCCACGGTTGGCGAGATGCCAAATCGCCCCCCGGCATAGCAACTGGTGGTAATCCACCAAGGTGTTGGCTAGAGGCGTAATCGACGAGTAAGCACTCACCGCCCCACAATCGGTTATCATCGCCAAAACCGAGACCATCCAGTGCCAAACCAATCACTTTTTCATCACCTAACGGGATGCCGTGTTCCGCCATCGCCGCCGCAATATGGGCATGATGATGCTGAACGTGGATCATCGGAATATTAAGCTGCTCACTGAATGTTTTGCCGTAACGGTGGCTAACATAATTGGGGTGCATATCCCCCACTAAATATTCCGGTTTGAATCGATAGATGGATTCAAATAGTGTAATAGCCTGCTGATATTGTTGATAAATATCGACATCGTCTAAATCACCTAAATGCTGGCTCATCACCGCACTTTTATCTCTAAGTAAACAAAAGGTATTTTTTAAATCCGCACCTAACGCCAAAATGGACGGTGAGCTTTCAAAGCCCGCCGGAAGGTCAATGGCATCCGGCACATAACCTCTAGCTCGGCGTAACATTTCTGCTTTTCCGGCATGGTAGCGCACTAAAGAGTCATCAGCCCGTTGAACAATATCGCGATTATGCATCAGCCAAATGTCTGCAATGTTCGCTAAATCGGTAAAAGCCGCTTGCTCCGTTAATACGGGTGGTTTGCCAGATGCATTTCCAGAGGTCATCACTAATGGCTTATTCACCTGCGCCATCAATAAGTGTTGCAGTGGGTTGGAAGGTAGCATCACCCCCACCTCCCGCAAATGTGGCGCAATATTTTCACTTAATACGCTATTTTTCCATCTGTGAATAAGGACAATCGGGGCGGCTGCACTTTCAAGTAATGCACTTAGACCTTCAGTGACATCGACTCCTTGGTTTTTTAGCCAGTCTAGGGATGGGATCATCACCGCCAGAGGTTTGCTGGGACGGTGTTTGCGTTGACGCAGTTGTTCGACTGCATGGAAATGAGTGGCATCACAGGCAAGATGAAAACCGCCGAGCCCTTTAATAGCAGCGATTTTGCCATTCAATAAATCAGTCGCCGTTTGTTCTAAGGCGTGATGGTGAATCGCTAGAATCTTGCCATTCTTGTCACACAGCTGGATTTCCGGACCACAGGTTGCACAAGCATTTGGCTGTGCATGGAAACGTCTGTCTGCCGGGTTTTCATATTCTTGCTGACATTTAGGGCATAAAGGAAATGCCGCCATTGAGGTATTTGGTCGGTCATAGGGCATTTGACGAATGATAGTAAAGCGGGGGCCGCAATGGGTGCAGTTTGCAAATGGGTAATGATAGCGACGATTCGTAGGGTCAAACAGTTCGTCACGGCAGGCTTTGCAGGTTGCAGCATCAGGGATAACTTGAGTATCCATGCGCCCAGCGCCACTATGGCGAATAGTGAATTTTTTTGGTAACTCATCCCATTGAAAAGGCTGGGGTTGTACAGATTCAATATGCGCAAGCGGCGGGCAGTGTTGATATAAAAGTTGGGTAAATAAAGGGATATCCGCTGTCTCTAATAGGCGCACTAGTACACCTTCGCCATCATTACAGACATCGCCGTTCAAGGCACATTGATGGGCGAGTTGCCAGACATATGGCCGAAATCCAACCCCTTGAACCTTTCCTTTGATACGTAACTGTATGCCGTTTTTCACTCGAATACCCTCTGGTGATTGAGACTCTATTCTCGCGCTTCTACGTATAAATAACCTGAGTTCAGATCAAAAAATAAAGCGTTTTTAAGTTTTCTCATGAAATATGAGCTCTAAGCTTTATTTTAAAAAAAACATATTATTCATTTTTAAATAATCAATTAAAAGATAAAAATAAATTAAACATTATTCCATCAATAAAAACAAATGTACCCTATAATTAAAAATCAAAAATAAAATTTTAAAAAACAAAATCATCCCAGACAAATAAATAACATCGCCATTTGATTATCATTAATATAAATATAGACAATGAAAATGAACGCAATGAATAAAAAAACCACATCATTAATTTTACTTCAAATCTATTTTTTTATTTTCTGGAGTTTTTTTCCTATTGGTAATGCAAATGAAAACAAACAAGAACATTGGCTTATATTAGAAAACACATCAGAGCAATCTATTAATGACCTTCCTGAACTGCCAATGGAATCAATAAATAAGCAAGATATCAATCAGAAATTTATTGCCGAAAAAGGAAGCCAGCTAGGTACAATTCTGAGCAGTGAAAATAGCACCAATATTGCCCGAAATATGTTAGGAAACGCCTTAATACAGAAGATTAACCGTGATATTAATAATTGGTTTAATCAGGTTGCTTATGCCCGCATTCAATTTAACACTGATAAAAACGGTAATGCCGCTATCCTCTATCCCTTATATGATAAAGATAGCCATATTGTCTTCACCCAATTGGGATTACAAATTAATGAAGATCGTACAACAACGAATATAGGATTCGGTTATCGTCAGCTTAATATTGATTGGATGTGGGGGGTTAACTCGTTTTATGATTCAACATCTTCAAATAGACGTTTAGGTTTAGGTGCTGAAGCATCCGCTGATTTTATTAAACTATCAAGCAACGGTTATTTTCGCTTGAGTGATTGGCATGGTTCTAAATTAGACAATTGGCGTGATTTTGATGAGCGCCCAGCTAATGGTTTTGATGTTCGATTCGAAGGATTTCTTCCAGATTATCCTCAATTTGGGGCAAATTTAAAATACGAGCATTATTATGGAAAGAACGTAAATATAAACAATGGTTTATATTTACGAGACTTAAAAAATAATCCAAGTCTTTATAGTGTTGGCGTTTCTTATACACCAATACCGCTTGTAACGATGAGATTAAATCAGTCCGTAGGCAGCTCCAGTGATACATCCGCCATGCTCCAAATTAATTATCGTTTTGATCTTCCACTGAATCGCCAATTATCTGCTGACTCAGTCAAAAGTATGCGTTCTCTTACAGGATTACGTTACGACTTTGTCGACCGAAACTACGACATCGTCATGCAATATAAGAAGCAAGAATTGCTTACTATTTCATTACCTAATGAATTAGAGGTGCAATCAAAACAACGGATCAATCTAACCGCAACAATTATAAAGTCTAAATATGGCGTCAAAGACATTCAATGGTCAGCCCCTGAGCTGATTGCTGATGGAGGAAGCTTTATTAAAACCTCCGTAAACAGTATCGAAATTGTTTTACCTCCCATTCAAAACAACCCTAAAATCTATACGCTAACGGCTATTGCAATCGATAATAATGGGAATAAATCGAATACCGCGACAACCCGTTTAAATGTAAAACCGATGTCAGGAATGATTTCTATTTTTACCGTCTTTCCTCAAGGCTCTGTCACAGCCAATGATTCAGATAACTATGAAGCAACTGTGACAGTCACAGATACAGCCGGAAAAGCGCTCACAAATACCAATGTCGAATTTACGTTATCAGGTTTCTCGCCATTATCCGCATTTACTTTATCTGGCAATAATATTTCCAGTGCTTCTCCGCTCACATTGCCAACGGACAGTAAAGGGCAAATTATTATCAATATTCGGGGACAAAAAGCCCAACAAGGATTATTGATTGCTAAATTAGAAGATGGCTATCAATCCAGCAAGCCTCTCCAATTTATCGCTGATAGTTCCACCGCCCAGATCATGCCATCTGATATTGTCGTTATTGAAGATAATGCCGTCGCCAATAACAAAGCGACTAACCGCATTTCTGTACACATCACAGATAAATTTGGAAATCCATTAGAAAATCAATTAATTAGTGTATCCGCAAATAATGGCGCAACAGTGGGTAACATTACCCCTACCGATGCAAATGGCGATATGATTTTCTCTTTAACCAGTTTTAACGCGGGTAATAGTGAAATCACAATAACATTTAATGGCAGTCGCCATACCGTCAACGTGATGTTTATGCCCGATAAGAGCACGGCGCAAATTGATAGTGCCAATATGATTTTGGTGAGGAATAACGCGACGGCTAATGGTATTGATACAAATAGAATTAAAGTTATCGTTACCGATGCCCATAATAACCCGCTTCCAGGTCAAGTGATTACAGTAACGGCAGAAAATGGCGCGACGGTAAGCGCAATCTCACCAACCAATAGTCAGGGAGAAACAGAGTTTACGCTCACAAGTCTCAAAGCGGCCCAATATCAAGTAACCGCTGAAATTAATGGCAGTACTCAATCCCTAAACGTGACATTTGTTGGGGATAACAACTCTGCGAAAATTGATAAAAATGACATGGTAATCACCAAAAATAACGCTAAAGCCGATGGTGTTGATACCGATCGCGTCAAGGTTATCGTAACGGATAAAAATGGCAATCCACTTGCAGGTCAAATCATCACAGTGAGTACCGATACGGGCGTGATTTTAGGGACTATTTCGCCAACTAATACTGCGGGGGAAACTGAATTCTCCATCACAAGCACCGAAGCTAAGCAATACAAAATAACGGCAGAGATCAACGGCAGCTCACAATCTGTTTCAGTTGATTTTATTGCAGATACCAGTACAGCCCAATTAGATAAAAGCGCGATTACTGTCGTCAAAAATGATGCTAAAGCCGATAAAATCGAAATTAATCAAATAAAAGTCAAAATCATCGATGCCAATAATAACCCTATAAAAGGTCAAAAAGTCACTGTGACTGCGGATCCCCATATTAGCATTGGTCCAATTCCAGAAACCGATATTAATGGTGAAGCCATTATTTCCTTAACCAGTAGGCTGCCGGGACCCAGTGTAATTACCCTGTCGATTAATAATAGTACCCAAAATGTCACCGTCACATTTACCAGTGCTATTGACCCGAGCAAATCAACTCTCACGTTAGATAAAACACGTATCGTCAATTCATCGGGTGCAACAGAGGATGGAAAAGCCACGATCACGCTCACTATGATCGATAAGAATAATCAGCCGATTACAGGGGTTAAAAATGATGTGGCGTTTACTGCCAATAATAATGAGCTGAAGATAGGTAATGTGACAGAAACAGCTCCCGGTCAATATACGGCGGTTGTCACCTCTTCTACCATTGGTGATTACCAGATCACCGCAACAGTGCTGTATTCAACCTATACGGCTCAGTCACCAACCATTAGCGTGTATACCTATATATTCAGGCTCAGCAATTTAGATCATAAAATAGGTGTGACCGCCCTATATGATTATCAATTATTTGTTAAATCCAGCGATGGTGTAGAAAGTGAAATTCAATTAAATGCTAACCAAGTCAATTGGATATCCAGTAATACCAGTGTGGCGACACCGATATCTCCAGGGAAAATTCAAGGTCGACAAAAAGGGGTCGTCAATATTAGTGTTAGCAGTACTGGTACGGGTTATAAAGGTGTTCCAGTCACCGTCATACCTGCAAAATTGACTGTCAGTGAATTGAAAATATCACCAATATATGGTGATTCCACCAGCAAACCTAATTCAGCCTCTGAATACTTGATTGAGCCTCCTGGATATACGTTAACGGGTCAAGGGGATTGGGTCGTGGACTCTATCGGGAATTCCGGGGGAACGGGAGGAACCACCACAACCATAACTAACACAGATTCGGTGACTAAAATTGATGTTATTGTGTGCCGCTTCCAAGGTGTGCTGGTCATCGGTCGATTAACTTTCTACAAGCCTACAACTAACCAAGTGATTGGAGAAGCGCATAATACCTGCACTAATCCACAAACTTATGTCTACCAAATCCCATCGGGAGAACAATTTATCGGGTTTACAGGATGGAATAGTCAAACCTCGTCTACCAATAGTGTTTTCTTGGGCGCAATTCGTTTTATTACCATTGATAGATAAAAATACACTACGCTTAGTACATAAAATGGCAGGATTTCAGTCTCGATATATTGACCAAAATCCTGCCATTACCTTTTATGTTTAGATACTAAGGGAGCTCAACCGATAACAGGAAAATACCTGAATACTCATCCGGAACGAGATCTTTAGTTTTTCTCAATGTACTGGTGACGTTAAAGGTTTGCTTTACAAACGAATCTACCGAAAGCACTGTCGATGGATCTCCATTTACCTTAATTTCCGACTCTAAGCCATCGGCCATAAAGATAAAGTTATCATTATCTAAACCCGCGACTGCCGAAATTTTAACATCTGTTGGACTTGTGCAACTGATAGTAAAGTTTTCGTTCACCGTATGCCCATTCATGGAGCTATTGGATAATGTTCCGTGGTCAATATAGTCTGGTCCTTCAATATCACAGTTTGTAATTGCAGGATCTAGCGGAGAGCAGAGAATAATTGGGTTATCCGCAGTTTGCTCCCTTTGCATATGGCCGGTGTAGTGAATACCTAAGTTAAAACAAAATCCAACACCAGGACGTCTAGGATAGAATTCCCAGTTCCCCGGGATTTGTTTGTTTAATATTCCACCTTTATCCAAAGCTCGTGCAACTTCACTAAAAGTTACTGGTTTTTCTTCCCATGTACTTCTTTCTGTTAATCCAACAGTTTGAGTATCGAAGTTAACGGTGTGGGATGACCCGGATCCGTATCCACCATCAGCATAACTTCCCCAAGAACCGAGAAAAATATTACAAGGGCACGAGCCTGATGTTTGAATTGCCATTGGTCTATTATCATGAACCAAGTCGCCACGTAAGATATATTGAGCAAGTATCCAAGCACCATAGTCAGCAACCATCTCACCCTGCGCCGCAAATTCAGCCCGTGCAAATTGAAAGGGCGATATAGCCAGTAAACAGATAAGAATAAATTTTTTCATAATATCCTTAACAACCGAGTTATTCATAATAGATATTAAAAGTGGTGGTGGCGCTAAAATCCCCGAGTTTAATACTTTTATTTTTGATAGCGTCTTGTTCCCCCAAGATTGAGGCTTTGAGCGGGATCACGCTAGGGAATTTATTGCCATTCATTCCAACAATAGGGTATTGGCTATTAATATCCACATTGCCATTATCGCTACTTAACACGATGGCATAACCCAGATCACCAGGGTCACCATCAATTTGTAACGAACCTTCAATTTTCGGGTTACTGATTCCCGTAAATGACATCGAAAATGAAAAATCAGGTAAATATTCGCACTCAGAGAGTGTAATTTCAAAGACTTCGGAAATATCTCTTTGACGATAAAGGTCTTTATCATTGACCTCATAAAATGGTACCACAAGCTCCTCGCCACCATTAACTATACAAGGAATGGCGTGCCTCAATACTCCAGAAAAATTAACCTCATCCGAGAACGCATTCCCAGAGAAATAAAGTAATAGAGTAAAGAAGATTATCCTCATGGATAAGCAACCGTTAATGTTGCGCTAGAGGTAAACTCGCCCGGATCGACACGAGCAGAACTGGAGCTACTTTTCACTAATGCAGCCTTCAGATCAGGTGTTCTAGAGTCAGATTCATAGGTGTATACAAACGTATCGTTCACTCTTAATGTGTTTGAATCATAATAAATTTGCAGTGCAATGTCTCTTTGCTCAGTAATTTCTAATAAATCATTATCAAAGTAAGAACGTTTACCTTCAAAACTAAAAACCACATCCGTTCCAGAGGAAATATTGTCACATACCCATTCAAAATCGATATCTTCTATGTATTTTGTACCACCTTTTGTGGGTACTAGAGAAACCACTAAATCATCACCAAAATCCACCTCAATTGGGCGATTATTATTGATGACGCAAGGCGTTCCCTCTACCAAGTTTCCTCTAAAGTTTACTTTGACAGCCTGTGCCGTACTTGTGTATGCCAGAAATAAAACGAATGATAACAAGAGCTTTTTCATAAGATAATACCTTAATGATATCCTACAGTTAGTGTTGCAGCAGTAGAAAACTCACCTCCAACAGGTCTTATCCCATTAGCCAGTGCCAGTTCTGCAGTTAAAGAAGGTAAATATTGGATATTATCAATCTCATATTGAGAACCGATATCCATAGGCTTGTTATCAATATACAGTTTGATATTCAAACCCGGTGTATCCGCAACTTTCAGGCTGTTTGAGGTTTCCCCTTTAACACCTTCAAAAGCAATATACAGCTCGTCAAATCGCGAATCACAACTTAAACTATAAGGAATTGCCTCTGTGTATTTACCTGACTCAATTTGTCCAATAACGATGTCATCACCAAAGTCCACATAGATATCTTCGTTATCATTCAACACACATCCGCCAGATAAAACATTCACTCTGACCGTCACAAATTTCCCATCTGCAAATGCAGTCACAGATAAAAAAAACAGTAAACTAAGACAAAATAGGTTCTTAAATTTAAACATTCGATTTATCCATTTCTCTCATTTGCTTATGGGATTAGTTAGCCGCTTGCGCGTGGCACTCTGTTGCAGAACAGACAAACGGAACATCGACCTGACCACCGTAGTCATTAATGTAGTTAATGACGGGTGATGAACCTAATTGATCAGCAGTCATTGACAGTTTTTGTTCCGCAAATGGAGCAACGTCTACAGCAACAAAGCTTTTTGCTTTCTCTGCGTTGGCACTTTTTCTAATGTTGTTTAATACCACGTAGTAAGCCGTTGGATTTTTGGCATAAATGGCGCCATCTTTTTTAACTAACACTAATTTATTCTGCCACGGTGCATTTTTCATTTGAGTGGAATCAACCGCTAAAGAAGCTGGGCGATAGAAAAATTTCACACGTGTTTGTAATGCAATTTGCAGTACGTTAGATTTTTTACTTGTTGGTGGAATTTCTCTTAAATTAAAGAAAAACAAGCTTTCTCTATCTTGAGGCAATTTCACTACGTCTGGTAAAGCTTCAATACGCAATTGACTTGTTTGCCCCGCATTAATTCTTTGGATTGGTGGCAAAATCGTAAAATAAGAGGTTAGTTTTTCGCCTTTCTCATCTTGAAACCAACCTTGCGCCAAATAAGGAAGTTGATTATTTTTATTACTTACCGTTAATGAGACAGAATTGCTATCGCCATTATAAATAATACGCGTTCTGTCCATTGAAATTGCAGAATACGCATTCGCAGTCACGAAACAGCTAAGTAATAATACTGATAATTTTTTCATCATAAACATTAGCCTTCTTTTAAGATTATTATTAATTAATTGCATGGTAAGAGTAGTTTGTCGTAAATATCATGCTCTTCAATATTTTGTGGGAATGTAATTGTACACTCAGAACCTTGCCATAATACTTTCATTGCCTCACCCGGTCTTATTCCACCGATGTAAGCTTCACCTTGGTCACCCACAATACCTGTTGTCTTTCCGGCATTATTTTTAATATCTGCTGCAAAAGGCGGGTAACTTCCATCTTGTAATCTCAACGTCACCATCATTTTGATCCCAGAAATAACATCAAAACTACGATAACCTATTGCACCTTCAGTGAGTGTGGTTTGTGTTACTGAATCCGAAATCTCAACGTTTTTAGGTAACTTATTAATATCAACAACGACGTCTGTCTTATAGTAGCTATTAATATCAGGTACAACGACTTTTCCAGAACCACTTGAGCGTAAATGTGTGCCGTTATATTTTACTGGAACATTTTTAACGCCATTCGTATCAACAAAAACTCGCGTTCCACCTATTGATGTAACTGGGTGCATTCCTACTCCGTACCCCGTCAATGTCATGCCGCCTTGAATATTCGTAGATAATGACATTGAGTTATTACTTATATAGTTATAGCTGGTATTAAAGTCATTCATATTGCCTTTGTGGCTATAATAACTACTAAATATTCCACTGTGTCGATTATTACCGATAGAAAGTGAGAGGTTATCTTTATTTTCAAGACGTTCATTTATAGTCACTTTATTCGTATTATCATTCTTACCGTTATACGTTGAATAATTGACATAAGTTCCTGATGCTAATGGAACTGAAAGGCTGACATAAACCCCGTTATCTTGATACCCCTGCATTTTGCTATTAAACATGTTGATAGACAGACCGATATTATGAAACTTACTGGTATCAAAATACTTCGAAAAGGTCATGTTATAGCGATAACTATTTGGCCGGTTCCAATAGGTTTGGTGTGTGTAATTTAAATTTATGGATGAACGCCAATCAGTAAAGTTTTTACTTAGTGATGCTGAATAAGAGCCTTTATTATGTCCTGCATACATAATATCTTTTTGGTCATTATAAGTGAGAAAATCACTCATCGTCATAAATTCACGATCCATAAAACGGTAAGTGGATAATTGAATTTGACTATTACTTCCTTCGAAACTTTTATAATAATCGACTTTAAAGGCTTTACCTTTTAAGGTTGGCCCATCTGTCAGTGCTGCGATTGAATGATTAAATGAGAATGAGATTGCACCAAATCGAAATAAATCACGTCCAACACCGGCAGCAAAAGAGTTAAATCGACTACTATTTAGCGCGCCACCAAAAACTGACCAACCATTGCTAACGCCCCATGAAACCTCGCTTTGCGTGAAAGCATCTCCCATGACATGGAGATCCATATCAGTTGGTCTACCTGCACTCACTTTATAGCGCACAGAACCTGGGCGAGATAAAAAAGGTATATTTCCAGCTTCAACTTCAAATTCAGAAACGCGCCCGTCGCTCTCTTCAACTCTGACTTGTAACGTTCCTGAAATACCGCTATTTAAATTTTGAATTCTAAATGGACCCGCAGGCACTAAGCTTTCGTAAATAACACGTCCATCTTGGCTAATTTTAACTACCGCGTTCGTTTCAGCAAAACCTGTTATCTCAGGCGCATATGAACGTAAGCTTGGTGGCAACATATTGTCGTCAGAACGTAATGAAATTCCAATAAACTTGAAACTATCAAACAAATCTGTTTGCAGGAAATCCTCACCAAGGGTTAATTTCGATTTTAGGCTACGAATAGCTCGATAAGCATAAATATTCGTCCATTTAATATCGTGAGTATCATCAATTCGACTATTTTGCGTATGGTTATATGAGCCTTGCCAAAAACCCCGTAAACGCCAGCTATCAAAGTTAGCGCCCACCGCCCCTAATCCTGAAAGGAAAAAAGTATTGTCCGATCTGTTATCACCTAAACTACGGTTATATTGTGAGGTCAGATTATAGTCAAAAATAATACCTTTAATACCATCTTCCCAACGAGATGCTGATTCCCAGTCGTTGGCTGAATATTCCTGATAGCTTTTAGGAATATTAATAATTAATGTTCCGGTAGATAAATTAGGTGTTACTGACATTCCTTCTAGGCTAGCAATATCTAAACACTCTAAGCCATCAATGGTATTCCATCGTAATACGCTTACAGCCTCTGAGTTTAAGTC
The DNA here is from genome assembly GCF_020271745.1 of Providencia alcalifaciens. Lineage (NCBI taxonomy): Bacteria > Pseudomonadati > Pseudomonadota > Gammaproteobacteria > Enterobacterales > Morganellaceae > Providencia > Providencia alcalifaciens. Next base: position 644,321 of record NZ_CP084296.1, read on the forward strand.
AAATTTCTCAACAATTTCATCCGTTAAACACGCTTGTGATTTTTCTTCATAACTCACAACAGTTATTTTCTGCTCTGGTATATACGCGTTATTTATACTTAATTTAAAGGGATAAATGCCAGGGACAATATAAAGATCTTGTGAAAAAACCGCCAAATTAATATTTTCCCTATCTTCTGCGTTCAATATATTAATATTGAAATCCACCGCCTCTTCAGAGAGAGCAATTAATGGATTCAGCAGCAATAGGGATACCGTGATGAGTTTTTTCATGAATTTATTTTTTATTAACATTTAAAAACACAGAACACATAATTTTATTATTCACTTTTTTCATTACGATGTCCTTAAATTTTAATAAATTTTCTAAGCTGAAGTAATGATTGGTCTCATTACTTCAGCTTACCGTTAATAACTAAAGTATTAAATTAGTTATACGACAATACGAAATCAGTTACCGCTTGGAATTCACCCGCAACGATATCAACTGGTGCTTTTGATTCACCTTGGCTACCTAAACCTTTCACGTATGCAGCAAATTGCATGGTGTTAGTTGTGCCTTGCAGTTTGTGCTCAGATTTAGTGACTTCATTTAATACGATTGGGTCATTATTGCTATCTACGATCTGGATACCCGCACCTGCTGCAGTACCTGTAATCGCTAATAGTGATTTAGGGTCATTTGTAGCGGCTGCACCTGAAAATGTAATATTCACGGAATCACCTGTTTCTACAGTACAGTCAATTAATTTAATATCAAACATAACTGGTGAAGATTGACCGTCTGAAGTACCACCATTTTTTAATACCACATCAGCGATTTGGCCTAAATCTACAGTTTGGTCAATTGAAGATGGGTCAATTGAACAAGGTGCAGTGATGATGCTACCAGTGAACGTTACTTTACCATTACCGTGATTAATTGGCGCTGCGTTTGCACCAAAACCAATTAATGTCGTTGCTGCGATAGCTATAAGCGTTTTATTTAATTTCATTAGGTAAGTCCTCAATTAAGTCGTAATTTAAAGAAAAAAGATAATAAGATGCCCTGTAATTAAATATTAATCACAATAGAAGTTTAAATTTCAGATACGAGATATAGCTAAATATACTTAGGTAAAACCACAATATATTTATGAATACGGTAATTCAATCTTTTTGCCTTTTGGGCTTTGGTTCACACAAATACTATAATTACACTTAAAAGCTGTAAAGTCGCAATCACCTATCGAAAACAAGAGATTCAATAGGCAGTTATTTTTTGACACATTTACTCATATTACGATTATTTTGATTACATAAAAATCAATGGGTTACGAATAATGTATCATTGATTTATACTTAACAACATTTCTTTCACATATATCAGACATTACTTTTTTTCAATTCGTTACATTTTTGTACGTGTATTATTATCAACAATTACCCAATTACCACAAATTAGCGTAATAATTTTTCCATTTTGAATCCAAATTTATATGTATCAAAAAGAACATTCTTAATTCACCTTTATATCCAATCGCTATTTTTTATAATAAATAAGAACTCAGTCTCATTTATTATGCCTAATGAAAATTATTCAATGTGAATAAAATACATTCTGGTCTAATCAGTGTTTAATTAAAGTACCATTTTCATACTCAAATATGATTACTATAGTGATTATTTCGTACATGGATTGATGGGTATATAAGAATAGCTAGATAGGAAATTAGAATGGCAGATGCGCTTTAAGTAAAAAGAAACACAAAGGCTCAAATGCATTCATTGAGCCTTTGCTAAAACCGTGATTAACTTTTCAGGCTAGGTTCACTATCTTCATTAACGACTGGTTGTTTCACTTCAAACTTCTTAGGATGCTCAGCTGGCTTAGTGGTTTGTAAATCGCGAATATTTTTTTGTACTGCGATAGAACCGAACATACATAAAAAGAAAGCAATTCCGTAGAAACCTTTTTCACTTGGTAATAGTTCCGCGTTGTACAACCCCACAGCCATTAATGCGATGGAGGCAAAAAACGCCACCATACAAGCAATGTAATACGCTCGGGTAGTTGGAATATTATCCATTTTATCTCGCACTGTTTTCTGGACTGAAATTGAAGAAAACAGCCCCAATAATAAAATTGCAATGTAATATCCTTTTTCATTTAACTGCATCTCAGAGCGCCATAACCCAATAAGATACACCGCAATCCCACCAATCACCGCAATCCAAGAAATCAGATGAAATGCATTGAAACCCGAAAACTCATTATCTAGTGAAGCATTATCCTTCATATGAACAACCTTTCCATAAGTTAAATTGGCACTCATCCTACCTTAGATAATTTGACTTTAATAGTCATTAAAAGGTGACAATCATAATATGAAATAAAAATAGGATTAACTGTAATTTATTGATTTTATTTTTAATTATTCATTCTAAAATCATAACCAACGCATTAAATGCGTTAAAAACAAAATCATCAGACGCTATTTCGTATTATTCCGAATGGCTCATTTAAATAACATTTTGATTTAACGCTAACCGATAAATTGCTAGCTAACTTTAGTTAACACTGATTAAGATTAAATTTTCCCAGACAACCTGAGAAGCAAGATGACTACCACTTTTATTATTATTCCCAGCAATACCAATTCCGGCTCTCAACATTGGTAATCCTATATAGAAAGAAAATACCATAATACTGTGCGCGTCATTCTGGATGACTGGAATACCCCTAACCATAAATGGATAGAGCGCCTAAACGACATACATCTTGGCACTGAAAAAGCCCATCAGCTTGCAGACATATGGGGCAGCCAACTTATATTGGTTAAAGGCGGCGAGCATTTAAATACTGATGCAGGATATGGCGAATGGCGTGAAGGCGAGCGGTTGATTGAAGAGTTTACGGGGAGAAGGTTTGTTGGCAGGTAGTTCATTTCCAGTGCTCCAAATACAAAAAAGCCACTTCTTTCGAAGTGGCTTTTTGCGCTGATTTAACAGCTAGAATTTGGTGGCCCCTACTGGACTTGAACCAGTGACCAAGCGATTATGAGTCGCCTGCTCTAACCAACTGAGCTAAGGGGCCAAAGTGGTGCCGATTATACGTGCAGTTTTGTTGAAGGTCTAGTATTTCAATACTATATGGTGAATTTGTATCCAAGCCATAGCTAATCCCTATAACTCAATGGCATGGCATCATCGAAAACCATCATTCCTATCTTAACTATCGGATTTTATTCTAGGATTCCATTCTTTATTAGAACGCCATTTATGAACAAACCTGCGTTAACGACTACCCTATAGTAAATAATCGGGTGTAAAGATTGAGTTTTCCCGTTCTAATTTATTCAGCACTCTTTGTTCAATTGATTGATATAAAACAATAATTTTATACTCAATATTGAACATGATGATATTAGGCAAACAGTTATAGGACGATAATGATGAAAAAAGTACGTGCAGTTCAATATGGTTGTGGAAAGATGGGCAAATTTCTCATCCGTTACCTACAAGAACACGGTGCTGAAGTTGTGGCGGCTTTTGATATCAACCCTGCCGTGATCGGTAAAGACATTGGCGAAATCGCAGGCACCGCGCCAACGGGCGTAAAAATCCAGCCACTGAATGAAGCCGATAAAGCCCTAGAAACCTTAAAACCTGACGTGGGGATTATTGCGACCCTCAGCACCATGGCTGACTTAGAAGATGCATTCTCCCTCTTCGCCCGCCATGGCGTTAATGCTATTTCAACAGGTGAAGAAGCTCTCTATCCGTGGAACTCTTCCCCTGAAATTACTGAAAAACTCGATGCTTTAGCGAAAGCGAATAACTGCACTTTAGCGGGCAGCGGCTACCCAGATATGTTCTGGGGCGTGCTTATCGATACCTTGGCAGGTTCTATGCACAAACTGGTCAAAATCAAAGGCTCTAGCTGCTACAACGTGGAAGATTACGGTATCGCACTGGCGAAAGGCCACGGTGCAGGCTTAACCGTCGACGAATTCAATCAGCAAATTGGTCACTATAACGACCTACCATACGCAGTTATTGCTGAGAAAATTGAGAGTGGTGAATATGCGCCACCGTACATGTGGACGCAAAATGGATGGCTATGTAGCCGCTTGGGTCTGACCATTACCAATCAAACTCAGCGCTGCGTGCCACAAATTGCCAAAGAAGATATCTATTCAGACACCTTAAAAATGACGGTGAAAAAAGGCGATGTTTTAGGGTTATCTGCGGTGGTGATCACTGAAACAGCAGAAGGCGTCACCTTAGAAACGGAATGTATTGGTAAAATTTTAACGGCAGATGAGTGCGATAAAAACAGTTGGCAACTCATTGGTGAGCCAGATACAGCGATTGAAGTGAATAACCCTGCAACCGTGGAATTAACCTGCGCAAACTTGGTTAACCGTATCCCTGCGCTGATCAACAGCCCCGCGGGTTACACCACAACGGAAAAAATGCCAAATAACGTGTATATGACCAAACCGATGCACGAATATTTATAACAAACTGATTTAATTAAATATTAATCATATAGCCCACCTCTCGTGGGCTATTTTTTGACTTAACGAGGCTTTGTCATCTGCCATTCTAAGTGACGACGCACTGCCAGCCACTCATTATTTAAGATGCTATAAACGCAGGTATCTCGTAGCTCCCCCGTGCGGGTTAGCATATGATTACGTAAAATCCCATCCAGTTTTGCCCCTAAGCGCTCAATTGCTTTACGGCTTTGATGATTTAAAAAGTGCGTTCTTAGCTCCACCGCGACACACTCTAATTCTTCAAATGCATATTTGAATAACAGGTACTTAGCTTCCGTATTAATCGGTGTGCGCTGCGCTTCAGTCCCATACCATGTCGCCCCAATTTCAACACGACGAACCCCTTGATCGATGCGCATATACGAGGTCATGCCAACAGCTTTACCCGTACGTTTATCAATAATCGCGAATGGCACCATCTCTTTTTGGGCAAAGCGTTCAAGGCGCATATCGACATCTTTCGCGATATTTTCCGGTTCAGGTACCGAGGTATACCACAGGTGATGCAGCTTATCTCGTTCAATAATCTCTGCATAAACAGCATCATGATGATGTGTCAGTGGCTCTAATCGAACATGGTTGCCTTCTAAGGTGACGGCTTGACAAATCTCTTTCATCGGCGTGTTTCCTGAATAACTCGGTTGTGTAAAGTGAAACCCCATCAAATTATGCTGCGAATAACCATTCTTCTTTGTTGTAACCATTTTTTATGACAGAAAAATAAAGTAAAAGAAATAGTCTTGTAAGTTTAATTATTCCGCATAAAACATATGATAAAAATCACAATTTTTTAACATTATTCTCAATTCAATTGTCCATTAGGCTACAGTTAACTCATCCGACCTGTTATTAATAGTCCCAAATGGGAGTCAATATGAGCAATTTTCCACATCTTTTTACCCCGCTTGATTTGGGGCATACCGTTCTTAAAAACCGTATTTTAATGGGTTCAATGCATACCGGATTAGAAGAGCATCCACAAGGAAGTCAACGCCTTGCCCATTTTTACCGACTTCGTGCAGAAAATGGAGTCAGTCTGATTATCACTGGGGGAATAGCCCCGAACCCTGAAGGGGCTTTAGCACCTCATGGTGCTGTATTGAATCATCAGGACCAATTGCCATTTCATCAACAAATTACTGATGCGGTGCATCAAGCAGATGGCAAAATTGCATTACAGATCTTACATGCGGGTCGTTACGCCCTACATCCGGCTTTAGTGGCGCCGAGCCCAATTAAATCCGAGATTACCCCATTTCCACCGCGAGAATTAACCGTCGATGAAGTTCACAAAACCATCGATGACTTCGTGAACACGGCTAAACTTGCCCATCAGTCAGGCTACGATGGCGTCGAAGTGATGGGATCGGAAGGTTATTTAATCAACCAATTTATTACATCGCGCACCAATCATCGAACTGATGAATGGGGAGGCAGCTACCCAAACCGTATCCGTTTTCCGGTAGAAATCGTTAAACGCATTCGCCAAACGGTTGGAGAAAACTTCATTATTATCTATCGGTTATCCATGCTTGACCTTGTCGAAGGGGGCTCTACATGGGATGAAATCGAGCTATTGGCTAAAGAGATTGAAAGTGCGGGCGCCACCATGATCAATACGGGGATTGGTTGGCATGAAGCACGTGTACCAACCATTGCGGCGCTAGTTCCCCGCAAAGCTTTCAGTTGGGTGACTGAAAAATTAATGGGAAAGGTGAATATTCCACTGATTACCACCAATCGCATCAATGACCCATTTGTGGCTGAGCAAATCATTGCTAGCGGTCAAGCTGATATGGTTTCCATGGCGCGCCCTTTCCTTGCCGATGAAGCGTTTGTGTCGAAAGCTCAAGAAGGTCGAGCCGATGAGATAAATACCTGCATTGGCTGTAATCAAGCCTGCCTTGACCAAATTTTTAATGGCAAATTGGCGGGCTGTTTGGTAAACCCGCAAGCAGTACGCGAGATGGACTATCCCAATGAATTAGCGGATACCCCCAAAAAAGTGGCGATTGTTGGGGCGGGTCCAGCGGGGCTTTCTTGTGCAATCTATGCCGCCAAGCGAGGCCATCAAGTCACGCTATTTGAACGCAGTAACCAAATTGGTGGGCAATTTAATCTCGCCAAACGGATCCCCGGCAAGGAAGAGTTTTATGAAACCCTGCGTTATTTTTCCCGACAACTGCAACGGCTCAATGTGGATGTTCGACTAGAACAACTTGCACAAGCAAATGATTTAACGCAATTTGATGAGGTTATTATCGCCACGGGCGTTATTCCCCGCGCTATCAACCTAGCTGGAGCCGATCATCGCAAAGTCATGTCCTATATTGAGGCTTTAAAACAGCCCGATAATGTCGGTCGAAATGTGGCCATTATTGGCGCCGGAGGGATTGGATTCGATGTTGCCGAGCTCCTTACCCAGCAAGGGGTCAGTAGCAGTTTAGATGATGATAAGTTTAATCATGAATGGAATATTGATACCGCCATCACCGCTCGAGGCGGGCTTTTTCCGGCGAAAAAACAGTTAGAACCAACGCCTCGCCACCTCTATTTATTGCAGCGTAAAAACAGCAAAGTCGGCGCAGGACTTGGAAAAACCACAGGATGGGTACACCGTTTGTCGTTAATGAAACGTGGCGTTCAGATGTTTAATGGTGTGGAATATATGAATGTGAATGATGATGGACTGCATATTCGCTATCAAGATGAAAATATCTGCCTTGCCGTTGATAATGTCATCCTTTGTGCCGGGCAAGAACCTTATCGCCCATTGAAAGAGCAATTAGAAGAGATAGGTATTCACCCCCATGTGATTGGAGGGGCAGATGTGGCTGCTGAGTTAGATGCCCGCCGTGCCATCGAGCAAGGCATGCAAGTGGCTTATCAGCTATAACAATATTTCACATATAAAAAACCCGCTAATTCAGCGGGTTTAGGTTGATGACAAAGAGGGATAAAAGCGTGGTTTTTCCCTCTTTGTGTTATCAGGCGAAAATCAATAAATTGATTTTCCTTGTTAATTTTACAACCCAAAAGAACCATTTCCAAACCTGATGGTTTTGTCAATGGTCTGAACCCGCTAATTCAGCGGGTTTTCTTTTGTATTAGCTTGTCAGCTTAGTCTTGAGTTTGAGATAACTCAGCATCCGCTCGAGCCAGTTTATCATCTTCCGATAAACATACCGCCGCAGTAAATAGCACATCCGTTGAAGAGTTCAGTGCAGTTTCAGCCGAATCTTGCAGCACGCCGATCATCACACCCACTGCAACCACTTGCATCGCCACTTCGTTCGAAATACCGAACATATTACACGCCAGTGGGATCAGTAATAATGAACCGCCAGCAACCCCTGATGCACCACATGCGCACACCGCTGCCACTACGCTCAACAACAGCGCCGTTGGGATATCAACAGGAATACCCAGAGTATGTACCGCTGCCAGCGTTAACACGGTGATGGTGACGGCTGCGCCACCCATGTTAATGGTTGCGCCTAACGGGATAGAGACTGAATAAGTATCTTCGTGCAGGTTCATACGACGACACATTCCCATATTCACAGGAATGTTAGCTGCAGAGCTACGGGTAAAGAAGGCTGTTACCCCACTTTCGCGTAAGCAAGCGAAAACTAATGGATATGGATTACGTTTGATTTTCCAGTAAACAATCAGAGGGTTAACCACTAATGCCACAATAACCATACAGCCCAGCAATACCGCCAATACGTGGAAATAACCTTTTAAGGTTTCAAAACCAGTTGTCGCAATTGTTGAAGAAACTAAACCGAAAATACCTAATGGCGCTAAACGAATAACCACGCGAACCAACTGAGTCACGCTTAAAGAGAAGTCGTGGATCATTGTTTTGGTCGATTCATTGGCATGACGCAATGCAATACCTAAACCAATTGCCCACGCTAAAATGCCAATATAGTTCCCTTTGATCAGTGCATCGACTGGGTTAGCAAAAATATTAATCAACAAACCTTTGAGCACTTCGGCAATGTTACCCGGAGGCGTCAGTTGCGTATCGCCTACGGCTAAAATCAAGCTTGATGGGAACATAAATGAGCCAATCACCGCAACAACTGCCGCGAAGAAGGTTCCTAAAATATACAGTACTAAAATTGGGCGAATACTGGTTTTTTGCCCTTGGCGATGGTTGGCAATAGACGCCATAACCAACACCCAAACAAGAACTGGAGCAACCGCCTTTAACGCACTAACGAACAGGTCACCCAGTAAGCCGACATTTTTTGCTGCCGATGGCCATAACCATGCCAACAAGATACCTGCAATCAAGCCCACTAGTATTTGTTTGACCAAACTACCTTGACTAATTACTCGCCATAACCCTGTTTTATTTGTATCCATAATAGACCTTTTATGATTTATCTTTTTTAGGAATTAAATGTGTTTGCCGAGCCAGTATAAGGAATATTAATCTCCTGAAAAGGCTATTATTCAAAATATACACAATGATTGATTGCAATTAACATTAATTTTACATATCTGTGATCGTAATAGAATTTTGTTTCTTATAGGAAACAGATGACATCGAAAATGAATGAGCTTTTTCAGATAGTTAAAATAAAAAAACACCTCTAATGAATCCAAGGTGTTTTTTAAAATGACATCGATTACCGCGAGTAAGATTTAACGATTGGTCAAATAGCCACCAAAATAATCTGCTAGTTTTGCCTCATCTACTTTTAAATTGCCTTTCCAACCGGCCCAAGGCATTTCCATATCAGAACGCCCTTTTGTATTGTTAAGTTGGTTTTCTAAACGGGTAATATCACCAAAGTCATGCCAGCTATCGAGCGATAATGAAATAAACGCATTAGGTATAACCCCAATCAATGCGAGTGAGTGTAATATTCCCCGTAATGTATGTCTGTCCCCTTTAACCAATTTTGCCTGCGATAACCGCTTTTCAAATTGCCCAGGTGTCTCATCTTCAGGGGCATGGCGTAATAAATCTAACAGTTGATTAAAGACTTTTTTGTCTTCGTCTGTAGGCACTACAGCAGCAACCGTCAGTAAATGTCGGAGATTCAAATAAGCGTAACTTACATTCCCAGCGTAGGAATTTCCGTAATATAAGCAGTATTGAAAGTAACTATCATTAATATAAATATGCTTATTATGGTCGCTACAAACCCAACAACATGCATATTGCGACTTTTCAAGATATTGATGAGCTGGCAAGGAATGTAGTTTGTGATAAGCCCCCAAGACTGAGCGCCCCCGTAAGTAACTTCCTCCGACGCCTGCCACGAAAGCATCCAAACAACGCTGATGGGTAAGTGCGGTTTCCTGTTTTAAGCAGTGTAATTTATTAATGATATCTTCATGATCAGTAAAAAATGCAATCTCATTCGGCAACCAATGGAAATCGCTTAGTATTTTACGTTCTTTATCGGATAAAGAGTCCAATGAATAAGTCGATACCGCACGGCTTCCATCATATTGACTATTTTCATACTTATAGAGTTTTCGTAAGACCCGCATGACTTGTTGCACAGAACCTCCTCATCTTTATGCCAATAAATCATTAGATATAAAAAAACTCCCAAAGTCATGATGAACTTATGGGAGTTTTTTAATTCGGAAAAAGATTATTCGTTAATCAATTTGTTCGCTTCGTTGCGCTTATTCACGATGGTATTAATCACCAGTGTCAGGACTAAAATCGCAGCAACGGTACCTAACGAAACCGCAGTAGGAATATGGAAAATATCCATCAGCAACATCTTCACACCGATAAAGCTTAAAATGATAGCTAAACCGTACTTAAGCATTGAGAATTTCTCAGCAACACCCGCTAATAAGAAGTACATTGCACGTAAGCCTAAAATCGCAAACAGGTTAGACGTTAATACGATAAACGGGTCGGTGGTCACAGCAAAGATAGCGGGAATACTGTCTACCGCAAAGATAACATCGCTGATTTCCACTAAGATCAGAACCAAAATTAATGGGGTTGCAAACAGCAATCCATTCTTTTTAATAAAGAATTTTTCACCGTGTAACTCATCCGTCATCCGTAAGTGTGAACGCACCCATTTAACTAATGGCTTTTCATTTATCGGCGAATCGTCCTCTTTAGCGAACGCCATTTTGATCCCCGTAAACAGCAAGAAAGCGCCGAAGACATAGAGGATCCAGCTAAATTGTGTCACTAACCAACTACCTGCGAAAATCATAATCGTACGCAGGACAATCGCCCCAAGCACCCCGTAAACCAGTACGCGACGCTGTAAGTTTGCCGGAATAGCAAAGTAACCAAATAGCATTAACCAAACAAACACGTTATCTACGGCAAGGGCTTTTTCTAACAGATAACCCGTTAAAAACGCCATAGTTTGCGTGTTCGCAACTTCAGGTCCAACGGTATCATTAAAATACCACCACAGACCGCCCGCAAAAATCAGCGATAGCGTCACCCACAAGATGCTCCAACCTGCCGCTTGCTTCATCGACATCGCCTGACCTTTATGTTTTCCTTGCCAAAACATATCGATAAGTAACATCACAAGGATCATGACAGCAAAGCTGCCCCATAAAACGGGATTTCCAACAGAGTTCATTTTGATTCCTTTAAAAAACAAAAAACGGCTGATATCCAGAAGACATCAGCCGCTTAAACTGTTTTCACCCTAAGTTATCACTATACGGTTGTAAACGATGAGCAAACCTCGCCTTCTGGCAAGGTCTCACTTACAACACAGATAACCTAAGATAAGGAAATTGTGGTGCTCGGTTACCGGGTACAATGTGTGCACCGTAATGACGATAATCCGACAGAAGAAGTTACTCCCCTTTGCTATGCGCACACAATAAGGTAATTAGTCTTAAAAAGCAATGATTAGCTACCAATATGTTCATGCTATTTTTCGTTACCTAAACGTAAATAAACTGGTAAATAATTAAGTTAAACCCTCTTATTTGGCGCTACTCCCATTTTTTGTCGCTTCAGAAAGCCGATGGTTAAGAACCGAAAATGTAAAAATCAGGCGCAATTTAAATGAATTCTCAAAATAAGCTCAAAATTTACTGTTTAGTTATTTTCTGTTTTGTTAAAGTGGTCGGGTTTTACACTAACAGCCAGAAGAAACAGCAGTTTCCTTCCGGCATTTACTTAATCCATTTCTGCCCAACAACATGTTTGTTGCTGTGATTGCCGTTTAGGAAACATTAATGGAATTAGTTAGAGAACTTTTTTTCGCCCTTTGGCACCAAGATTACGAAACCTTATCTAACCCATCGTTGATATGGTCGATTTATTTCATGCTGTTCATGATCCTATTATTGGAGAACGGCGTGCTCCCAGCTGCATTCTTACCTGGTGATAGTTTACTGATCCTTGTTGGCGTACTCATCGCAAAAGGTGCGCTTAGCTACCCATTAACCTTAGTGATTTTAACTGCAGGCGCCAGTATTGGTTGCTGGGTGGGGTATATCCAAGGTCGCTGGCTAGGTAATACGAAAATTGTCAAAGGCTGGTTATCACACCTCCCCGAACACTATCATCAGCGTGCTCATGGGCTATTCCATCGTCACGGCTTAGCCGCGCTACTGATTGGGCGATTCCTTGCATTTGTCAGAACATTACTACCAACCATCGCAGGGCTTGCGGGCTTGCAAAATGGGCGTTTCCAACTGTTTAACTGGTTAAGTGGGTTCCTTTGGGTGCTAATTTTGACCGCTATCGGCTACGGATTTGGTAAAAGCCCTATATTCCAACAATATGAGCATCAAATTATGAATATCTTGATGCTTATTCCAGTTGGGTTATTAATTTTGGGTCTGTTTGGCAGCATTGGTGTTGTCATCAAGAAAAAATTCGCCCGCAAATAAATAGCCGCCACTGAATCAAATTGAACAGCGGGAATATTTAGCGATTCCCGCTTTCCTCTTTCTCAATTTGAAATCTATGCCAATTAGTGATTGCACTTAAGCTAAAAAAAGCTATTGTAATGTTATTAAGGTCATACGCTATTAAGGTAATACGTTATTTTTCTATTGATAGGAGGTTCTACTATGTCATCCAATCATTCTTCTGAAGATCTACGTGCTGAACTTAAATCACTCGCAGACTCTCTCGAATCCATTCTGAATAGTACTCAAGATAAATCAAAAGAAGAGATCGAAAACTTAAAGGCTAAAGCCCGTGAAGCTCTCTCCTCTTCAAAAGCTAAACTCGGTCAAGCCGGTGATAAAATTACCGAGCAAACCAAAGAAATTGCAGGCCAAGCAGATTGCTATGTCCGTGAAAACCCATGGAAAAGCGTGGGTATTGGCGCAGCAGTCGGTGTGGTCTTAGGCATGCTGCTCACCAAGCGCTAATCACCGCTTATGGAACAGTCGCCACGTCAAGGACCCGCTAAGCGGGTTCTAGATTCTCTGCAAAGAATTGCGGGTATCGCCGTTAATATGGTTGAAACCCGCATTCAACTTATTGCAGTAGAATTAGAAGAAGAGAAACTCAATCTTGTTCAGTTATTATTACTCGCTGGGCTGACTCTTCTATTTTCTGCATTTGGTCTGATGTGCCTTATTGGGCTTATTTTTTGGTCCGTGGATCCCGTCTATCGTTATCAAGCTTTCGCTATCACGACAGGAGCACTGATTTTACTCGCGATTATCTTTGCTATTTGGACGTTAAAGAAAGCGAAACAGTCCACGCTGCTAAGTGCAACCCGTGAACAACTTCGTAATGATACTAAAGCACTGACAGGAACCGATGATGAACAAAAGTAAACGTCAGTTACTTGCAGAAAGAAAATCACGCTTAATCTCTGATATCGAGCAGCAGCGCATCCTGTTATCGGCCAGTAAGAAAGAGTGGCTACAAGCCACTGCCCCTTATGACCGCGCTTGGCAAACGCTTATGACCTTTCGCCCAATTGTTATCGCTGCGACGGGTCTTATCTCCATTTTTACCTTAAAACACCCCAATCGATTTATTTCACTGAGCAAAAAAGCCATTGCGACTTGGGGGCTTATTCGTACCCTAAGAAGCAGCTTAGATAGTTCAAGTCAGAAATAAACCATCTCCTTAAGATAAAATAGTCATTTTTTGCCACTAAGATAGATAAAAGTGCCCTTTGGTACTTTTTTTCGCACTCAATCACACACGTTCAATTTTTTTGTCTATCTTTGTTAATAAGCTTAGCTTTTTATTGAAAGAGCTAAGTAATAAGATACGCACATCCAAGATTTCTAGCCTTTTCGTGCTGAAACTTAGCTTATAACACGATATATATCGAACTTTATTAATATTTAATGACCGTATTATCTGGAGAGACTCAATGAAAAATTTAGAAAGTGGCGCTATTTTATTAGCACGTATTATGATGCCAATCCTGTTCATCGTTGCAGGTTATGGCAAATTGGGCGGCGCATATGAAGGCACTCAGCAATATATGCAAGCAATGGGGGTCCCTGGCTTTTTACTGCCACTGACAATTTTACTTGAGTTAGGTGGTGGTCTGGCAGTGTTATTCGGTCTGTTAACACGTACAACCGCAATTTTTACTGCTGTGTTTACGTTCTTAACTGCAATGCTGTTCCACACGAATTTCAGCGTTGAGCCAAACAGCTTGATGTTTATGAAAAATATGACCATTGCGGGCGGCTATATTCTGTTAGCGGTCACAGGCCCTGGTAAATTCAGTATCGACCATTTATTAAATAAAAAATGGTAGTCAGACCCAGCTTCCTTGCCTATAGCTACCTATAGGCAGGGTGTCAAAAGTACCCTCAATTCAACATCCTTGCTATAATTTAAATGCCTTTGCACCTCCCATCCGAGGTGCTTTTTTTTGCTTTTATCTTTTCTTTCTTTTTATTTTCTTTTCTTTTCTATTTTCTATTTTCTTTTTTGCTTTTCCGAGTCGCCTCACGAGTGATCTCTAAATAATTCGAGTTGTAGCAAGGCGGCAAGTGAAGTTATCCCTAGGAGCATACACAAGTATGTGACTAGGGTGACTTTATGAAGCCAACACAGCTACAGCTTGAAGTATGACGAGATCAAGATCTAAACAGCTTAGGGATTTCTCGCAAGCACCACGACTTCGCCTCCCCCATGCTATCGCGTCGCCACGCCATAATCATATTCGACTCATGGCTAAATTCCGCCCCCACTACTTGCAGGCGCCCTTCCTTTATATCTTGCTCCACCAGTGGGTATGGCATTGTTGCCACCCCTAGCCCTGCAATCAGCGCCTTGCGCTTATCTTCGATGCTCGATACCGTCAATCTTTGTTGTTTATCCAGCAATTGCACGGTGATGACTGGGCGTTCACGGGCGGTATCCGCCACAGCAATACCTCTGTATTTCACACGAGTGGTTTCAGAAAGCGGTTCTGGCTCTTGGTGAATAGGGTGATTCGGGCTTGCCACATAAATATGGTTCAGGGTATACAGCACTTTGGAGTTAATTTCAGAAGATGAGCGGAAATGCATATCTGGTGCAATAACAATATCGGCACGCCCTGATTCAAGTCGCTCCCATGCCCCTGCTAGCACCTCGGTAATTAAAGAGAGTTGGGTGTCGGATTTCTCAGCCAATTTATCCACCAGCGGAAATAAAGACGCGGCAGGAATCAGCGCTTCACACACAATAGTCAGGTGAGTCTCCCAACCTTTAGCAAGTGCCTCCGCATCCGATGTGAGTTTATCTGCGGCTTCAAGCAACACACGCCCACGCTCTAATAGCATGCGCCCGACATTAGTAAACTTAGTTCGATGTCCTGAACGGTCAAACAAAATAACATCAAGTTCTTCTTCTAACTTCTGCATGGTATAGCTCAATGCCGAAGGAACGCGACCTAGCTCTTCCGCCGCCGCCGCAAAGCTGCCACGCCTATCGATTGCATCCATCACCCTTAACGACTCAAGTGTTAATGCTCTCTCTTTGCTCATGATGTATCTCTTTCAGGAAATTTGAATAATGGAAACAGATTAACTGGCTAACAATTCAACGTCCAGATATTTATTATAACAATATATTACTAGCTATATATTTTGAGTGAGGGTTAACCATTATGATGAAATTAAGATCAGTTAACCATTGTGGGAAAGCAGACTACGGTTGGTTACAAGCACGCTATACTTTTTCGTTTGGTCACTATTTTGATCCCGACTTAATGGGCTTCAAAACCCTAAAAGTGCTGAATCAGGAAGTGCTTGCGCCAGGTAATGCTTTTCAACCAAGAGTTTATCCTCATGTTGATATTGTGAACATCATCCTGCAAGGTCAAGCTGAATACCGTGACAATTTAGGTAACACCGTCAACGCAAAAGCGGGAGAATGCGTCAGCTTTTCGCCTCGTCCTGACCTAAGTTACAGCGAGCATAACATCAGCACGACGACGCCATTAACACGACTTCAACTGTGGTTAAATGCATGCCCACAACAGGAATCTATGCCATCCCAAAAGTTGGCATTAGCGGAGAAAGATAATAAGCTTATCGCGTCACCCGATGGGGACGATAACAGCCTACAACTTCGCCAAAAAATTTGGATAAGTCAGATTTATCTTGAACCTAATGAATCGAAAATCCTCACATTACGAGGTAAAAATGCCTATCTGCAATCCATTCATGGTGGTTTACAAGTGAGCGGGAAAGAATCGCTATCTTTATCAATGAGCTGTAACGACGGGTTATTTATCCAAGATGAAAATACCCTAACGCTCACCAGTGACCGAGTATTTAGAGGTTTATTAATTGATTTAGGGGAGTCGTTTTAATCCTATTCAGGGGGTGGAAAGGTGAATTTAATCTGTTAATCACGCAAAATTTGCGAATAGATTCTCAAATTTCATCATTTATATTTCCGCTATCCTGATACCACTGTGATAGAGTCCAGCCATAAGACAGTTAAAAAACCATCAGTTTTTAACTCCGAACTTTATTTTTTGATTTTAAAGGGGTTCTTGTGGCTTTATTCATTTTGCAGCGACACAATCAAATTTTCTCTCGGATACTCAATGAGGTTGTCCCTCAAGATGAATTAGCAAAACAATTCTCTATTTCCACCCGTACTATTCGTTCAGACATCAATGAAATCAACGAATTAATTAAAGATCATAGCGCCCATATTGTGTATGAACGCGGGCGGGGGTATCGATTAAAAATCGAAAATGATGAGGTTTTTTCTGCATTTACTAAGCTTAATGATAAAAACAACCAAATCCCACGCACCAGCAAAGAGCGTATTGATGCCCTGTTGCTCAAACTCTTGATGTTATCCCTACCCGTCAAGCTCGATGATATTGCCGAAGAGTGGTTTGTCAGCCGCAGTACCATTCAGCAAGATATGGGAGCCGTTCGGGAGCATCTACATCGCTATCAAGTGCAATTGGAAAGTATTCCCCATCAAGGGATCCGTTTAAATGGTAGCGAGTGGGCTATTCGTGCTTGTATGACCGAAGCACTCTGGCGGCAGTTTAGCGAGCAAATCACCCCCGACCTCGCCACATTCACTCCGGAAAGTCTGGATAATCTCGATTTAACTTACATCGATAAAGTGGTTCATAACAGTTTGAATCGCTTTGATATTCGTATCAGCAATGAAGGTCATCTTTATCTTGTATTTAACTGCGCCGTTACCATTTTACGTATTACCCGCGGCCATGAACTCAATGTCAGCGTCAACAACAAAGAGTTAGAAGAAATCATTACTCAAGCCTGCGATGAAATTTCTAAAGGGCTAATTTACTTTCTTGGTAATGATTTATCTCCAGCCGAATTGAGCTTTTTGCACGACCAAATCATCGCACAGCGTATCAGTAACCAGCATGCGTCAACACAAAAGCATAATCATCACAATGAGTTATCTGAATACATTTTAAATTATATCAACGAGTTGTATAACTATGATTTGCGCAATGATGAAAAGCTAAAGAAAGATCTGAATACCCATCTTTCTGCTTTAATGACTCGCCTTCAATACCATATTTCCACCCCAAACCCACTGCTTTCAGACATCAAGCAGTATTATCCGTTTGCTTACGATGTCACGCTAAGCGCCTTAACCAGCGCCAGTAAGCAGCTACTTCCACATCCTATTAATGAAGATGAACTGGGTTACTTAGCTGTGCACATTGGCGTTAGTCTTGAACGAAATTATGGGGCAGGCTCCGCACGCCAGACGGAAGTGTTAGTGGTCACTGATGCGGGGAACTCCACCTTTCGCGTAGTGGAATCCAAAATTATGCGCGAATTTCCGCAGCTCAAATTTAGCCGAGGGTTAACACTACAAGAGTATGAATCGTTGGATGAAGTCGCAGAAGACTTTGTGATCACCACCGTACGGATCTCTGAAAAGAATAAACCGGTGATTAAAATTGCGCCCTTTCCAACCCCCTACCAGCTCGAACAAGTGGGTCGCTTAGCGATGGTGGATCAGACCCGTCCTTATATTATTGAACGCTTCTTTGATGAACGTTTCTTTATGGTTATCAATGAAAAAATTAGCCAAGAGACGCTGTTCAAAACCGTATGCCAAAAGCTGCAACTAGAGGGCTATGTCACCACTGATTTTTATCCGTCACTGCAAGAGCGAGAATCCATTGTCTCGACATTACTGGGCGAAGGGATCGCCCTTCCTCACTCTTTGGGGTTACTTGCAAATAAAACCATCGTGACAACTATCCTTGCACCGCAAGGTATCGAGTGGAACAAAGAAACCAAAGAGAACGCCTATGTGATTTTCTTATTGGCAATCAGCAAAACTGACTATGAAGAAGCCATGGCAATTTATGATTTATTTGTCACCTTTGTGAAAGAGAAAACCACCCGCCGCCTGGTGAATGTCAAAAATTTCAATGAGTTCCAAGCAATCGCTAAAGATAGTCTCGCGCGAATTTTATAGTTTTCAATTATTCCCCTACTATCACTTCCCATCATTTCCACTTTCCAGTGGAAAAAGGGGGGTGACCATTATTTACGTGATCCTAACCACAACTCCGCCAAATGATTTTTAGTCTAAATTGTCCACTTTATGGGTAAACAGCGTAAGTGGAAGTGGAAATTTCCACTCTATGTAGATTTACACAGATTCATTTCCACTTTTATTTACTAGCCCGCACACCATTTCCATCATCCCCAAAATAACCATAATTATTTGAAATATAATAAATTTATTATATTGCTTATTATGAGGTTATCTACAATCACTCTCATAGTGCGTTAATTTTTCCAGTTAGCTTCCTCTTAGATCGAAAATTAACCTTTCCCCTTCCAGTTACACTTCCAAAATATTTCCACTTTGAACTGGAAATTCCCTGTCTGCAAAATTATTCAAGAAGCGATTAAGGTATTAGTCATGAAGAAAAAAGTGATTTGATTTGAAATATTACCTTGGATTTTAAATAGTTATGAATGAATCAGTTGTAGTTTTCAAAATGTTAGAAGACGACCTTGATATCCATCAGGTCACACAAGAACTGCTAGCAGTGATTACTGACTGGCTCAAACTGGAGGGTTGCTACACCACGGATGTACAGCAACAAATGCTGGAGTCTCATCTACGTGCCATGGTCGCTCGAGCCAAAACCGGTGAAGCCTTACCGGAAGTGGATATCAGCCTGTTCGATGAAATTTCGAGCCATTCCATTGCATTAGCGCAACGCGTTGTCGATACCTTGCCAGGGCTTGCGCCAGAAGAGGCTTACTTGCTCTCAGTTCACTTTGAAGTTGCCCGTTCTAATGATTAATTTTTAGTACCTTATTTTTAGCATTCGGTCTTGGAGAATATTTTATGAAACAGATAGTTATTGTTATCGGCGATCGTTTAGGTAAAGGGCAAAAAGTGGCTGCGGGTGTTGAATCTGCCGGCGGAAAAGCCATCGTTGTTCCCGGTGTCGCTGCTGACATGAAACTGGGGGATGTGATGAACCAAGAACAAGCTGATCTTGGCATTTCATTCTGTGGTAGCGGTGGTGCAGGCGCCATTACAGCTCAAACCAAATATGGCTACAAAGCGCGTTATGGGATGCGTTCGATTGAAGAGGGAGAAACCGCCATTGCTGAAGGTTGCAATGTTTTAGGTTTCGGTTTTATGGACAAGGAAGAGTTAGGCGAGCGCTTAGTTAAAGCTTTTAATAAAAAATACGGCAACGCTTAATGAAAAAATCTATCGAAACGACCGTACGGGTGACAGGGCAAGGCGACACAAAGCAAAAAGCGATTGCTGACGCCTTAAATTCGATTCAAAAAACCGTACTTAAGAACAGCACCGACATCATTCTGCGGATAGAACCCAAGGATGTTGAGGTTGTTAGTGCTCACTCTCATTCGCGGACAGAAAAGTTTCTCTTTCTCTTTTTGCCACGTAAACGTGAACATTTTCGAGTTGTTCTCGACGTTTCGCTGGATGTCACCTTACTTTCTGTCAACGAAATTCCATTTACAGAACAATAAAAGCAATCAGGTCTGGAGTAAATTCCATGAGTGAAACTGCATCTTTCTTAGAAATATTGGGCATGTCCCTTATTATCGGCGGTCTCTGCGGCTTTGGTTTAGGCGCAGGGGCGGCACGTATGTTCCACGCGCCAACCATTCAAGGTATGGGAGCATTCCGTACCCTTGGTGAGTTAAACGCGTGTGAGGGCGACCCTGCATCACACTTCTCATTTGGCTTAGGATTCTTCTTCAACGCATGGGCATCATCGGTCGCTGCGGGTGCGTTCACCCAAGACGTTGATCACCGTATCATTCCTAACTGGGGTGCCGCCGCTCTATTAACTAAAAACCGCAGTGTGGCAGATACCCTGCATAACCCGAAAAAAATGGCGATAGCCTGTGCCATTATAGGGGCATTGGTGGTCGCCTTCTTAAATACCACGGCGTCCGCAGTACCAGCCGCGCTACAAACCACCGCGATCAACGTGCTGGTTCCTGCGGCTAACTTACTGGTTAACACCGTGATGCCTGTCATTTTCTGGCTAGCTGCGATGGATGCAGGTCGTCGTTCCGGTTTCTGGGCAACCTTATTTGGTGGTTGCGCACAATTAATCATGGGTAACGCTATCCCAGGTTTAGTGTTAGGGATCTTGATTGGTAAAGGCGTGGATGACAATGGCTGGAACCGTATCACTCGTACCATGATGATCACCGTTGTTCTGCTATTCGTTCTCAGTGGCTTCTTCCGCGAATTTGACCTGAAGATGATCACCTCTTTCAACTTAGACAAACCACTGTGGCTTGAATATGTCCACGGACTGCTGAGCGGGAAATAATCATGACAACTGAAATCAATAAACAAGACTTTTGGTATGCAGAATGGTCTTTCCCTATCTTTGTTGGGCTGCTATCAGCGGGGATCTTCGCAGGTACCCATATGTACGTCGTGTACGGGTTCGGCGCATTTAACGAAGTGGCTTTCGTCGCCATGTTACGCGCTGGGTTAGATACGGGGGTTTACGGTGCTGTCGCCGCCTTCGGAGCAAGCTTCCTGTTTGCGCGGATTATCGAAGGGTCATTAGTGGGGATTTTGGATATCGGTGGTGCACTACAAACCGGTATTGGCTTAGGAGTTCCCGCACTATTTTTAGCCGCAGGCTGGGATATTTTAGTCACCAACTTCTGGATCTCCCTGATCACTGGTTTATTCCTTGGTGTGCTTATCGGCTTAATTATCGTGTTCGCCCGTAAATTTACTATTGCGCAAGCTAACTCCACATTCGGCGCAGACGTAATGATGGGTGCAGGTAACACATCCGGTCGTTTCTTGGGTCCATTGATTATCCTTGCTGCAATGGCCGCGTCTATTCCGATTGGTATCGGCGCACTGATTGGCTCACTGATTTTCTATGTATGGCAAAAACCCGTCGCCGGGGGCGCTATCTTAGGTGCGATGTTGTTTGGGTATTTCTTCCCACTCGCCGCTTAATTAGCATTCCTCCCCCCATACCAATTGGGGGGAGGTAACAAAGAGAGACGTTATGTACACCTTAATAATCAAACAGGGCAAGCGTATCGATGGTTCAATTATCGATATTCTAATCAAAGACGGAAAAATCGAAGCGGCGGGTCCTGAGCTTTCCCACAATCAGCAAGCTGAAAAAATCATTGATCTTGAAGGAAAGCTTTACGTCAGCGCTGGATGGATTGATTCTCACGCCCACTGTTTTGCTGAGTCGCCGATTTACTTCGATGAGCCTGATCTCGCCGGTGCCGCTGGCGGTGTCACCTCACTGGTTGATGCAGGCAGTGTGGGTGCTGATGATATTGACAGGTTTTATCGGCTAACCACTCAATCCAAAACGAATGTCTTCTCACTGCTGAATATTTCACGCATTGGCATTATTGCTCAGAATGAGCTGTCCAATATGGACAATATCGATGATGCGAGTTTCCAAGCCGCACTTGAGCGCCATCCCGGCTTTGTGGTTGGCATGAAAGCGCGAATGAGTAAAAGTGTAGTTGGCGAGAATGGTATTGCGCCTTTGGTTAAAGCCAAAGAAATGCAGAAAAAACACCATCTTCCATTAATGGTGCACATTGGGAATAACCCACCCAACATTGATGAAGTCGCCGACTTACTCACCCGTGGGGACATCATTACCCACTGTTTTAATGGCAAACCGAATAAAATTTTAGGGGATGATGGATACCTAAAACCGTCTATTGCCCGCGCCCTCGCCCGTGGCGTGATCCTCGATGTGGGTCACGGCGGTGAAAGCTTTAGCTTTAAAGTCGCAGAGCAAGCCATGCGAATTGGCACCTATCCAGACATTATCAGCTCAGACATCTATCACCGTAACCGTGTGAATGGTCCCGTTTATAGCCTCGCCTTTGTAATGACGAAATTCCTGTGTATGGGCTTTAGCGCCGAACAAATTTTGCGCTGTGTCACTGAGAAAGCCGCAGATTTACTGTCGCTTCCCGCTAAAGGTTATTTAAGACCGGGCTTTGATGCTGACATTACGTTATTTGACCTCAAAGAAGAGACCACCGAGCTGACGGATGCCGACGGCGAGCATCGCATCGGTACCCATCGTTTTGTTCCTGTTGCTGCCATCGTTGGTGGAAAGCACATTATTCCTGCACAAGGCGAATCTGAACATGCAATCAATCTATGAAAAATATCAGTTAAAACACGTGATTAATGCCTCCGGTCGTATGACCATTTTAGGCGTTTCAACCCCAACACCTGAAGTGGTCGAGCGCGTAACATATGGGCTGAACCATTATTTTGAAATTAAAGACTTGGTGAACAAAACCGGGGAGTACATCGCTCAACTGCTCAATGTTGACGCTGCGGTTGTGGTTTCCTGCGCCTCAGCAGGTATTGCTCAAGCGGTAGCAGCGGTGATTGTGCAAGATGATGAGGATTTGCTGCTTAACTTGCATTCCTCCAGCAAATCCGTTCCTCGTGAAATTATTTTACCCAAAGGGCATAACGTGAACTTTGGCGCTCCCGTGGACACCATGGTCACGTTAGGTGGCGGAAAAGTGGTTGAAGCGGGTTTTGCGAATGAATGTAGCGCCGCGCAGCTAGCGGCTAAAATCTCCCCACAAACCGCGGCCATTTTGTATATCAAATCCCACCATACCGTACAAAAGAGCATGTTAACTGTGGCGGAAGCCGCCCAAGTCGCTCATGCCCACCAGCTTCCCTTGATAGTGGATGCAGCAGCAGAAGAAGATTTAACTGCCTATTACCAAGCGGGTGGCGACCTTGTGATTTACAGTGGAGCCAAAGCGATTGAAGGGCCGACCAGCGGCTTGGTTGTCGGTAAAAAACAGTATGTTGAATGGGTAAAACGCCAATCTCAAGGCATTGGCCGTGCGATGAAAGTCGGTAAAGAAGGCATTTTAGGTTTAACACTGGCTATCGAACAGTACCTTACCGCCACCAAAGAAACCGGGGCACAGATGGTCAGCCGTATGGAGAAATTCCTTAAAGATTTAAATGCGATAGCCGGTATTTCAGCCCGTATTGTTTGGGATGCCGCTGGGCGTGATATCGCCAGAGCTGAGATCAGTTTCGATGAAAAAGCGATTGGCAAAACCACCTACCAAATAATGGATGAGCTGAAACAAGGCAATACCGCGATTTATTTTCGTGAGTACAAAGCCAATGAAGGAAAGGTTGAAGCTGATATTCGCAGCGTCAGCACCGAGCAACTTGACGTCATTTCGCAGCAAATTCGTACATTAGTAGAAGGAATTTAACATGAAGTTGTCACCAAATTTTTATCATGATCGTGTGTGTCTGAACGTCCTAGCTGGGAGCCATCAAAACGCAAAAGAGATTTATGCCGCGGCGGAGAGTTTTGTGGTGGTTGGGGTGTTATCCAAAAATTATCCTGATCTTGAAAGTGCCATTGCGGATATGAAGGTGTACGCCAAAGAAGTGGATAATGCGTTGTCTGTGGGTTTAGGTGCTGGCGACCCTAAGCAGTCCACCATGGTGTCTCTGATTTCGAAAGAAGTTCAACCACAGCATGTGAATCAAGTATTCACGGGTGCACCGATTAGCCGCGCGCTACTGGGTCAGAATGAAACGTTTGTGAATGCGTTAATTTCCCCAACAGGCACCGTGGGTATGGTGAAAATTTCAACGGGTCCATTAAGCGCTCAAGCACCCGATGGTATCGTGCCGATTGAAACCGCCATTATGATGCTCAAAGATATGGGCGCAGATTCTGTGAAGTTCTTTAATATGCAGGGTTTGAAGTACATTGAAGAATATAAAGCTATCGCAGAAGCTTGCGCGAAGTTTGATTTTTCTTTAGAGCCAACAGGCGGTATTGATTTAGAAAATTTCGCCGAGATTTTGCAAATCGCCCTCGACGCTGGCGTGAAGAAAATCATCCCACATATTTACAGTTCTATTATCGATAAAGCCACTGGAAATACCCGTCCAGAAGATGTCCGTCAGTTGCTAAACATGGTTAAAAAAGCGGTAAATTGATGTGGCAATAAGCTGCACATAAGAAAATAAATATTTGCGAGACGTAAAAGTACTTACCACCATAACCATGACAAAGCAGCCAATGCCCCACTCACTTTTCGTGCCGTGGGGCATTTTACTTTTTATTTTTATTCTCTATTTTTTACTCTTCATTTTGAATCAATGACCTATTTCTCTGGCATTCGGTATGATGTGAAACCAATAGTTATCAGGCACTGGGCTATCCCAAACGCCTAGGTAAGCCGCAACCGCGATAGTGGCGAATAAAATACCTAGGGTCAAAATGGCCATCACCATTCCCGATAAAGGGATTTGGCGTTTTTTAGTCGGCGCTTGTAATGAGAAAGCCAATGTCGACGCCACTGGACAAGATTCAACACACGTCATGCATCCCGTACATTCTACCGTTCTGACGTTGATTAATTGATCAACTGGAATGCGTGACGGGCAATTTTTAGCGCATTTTCCGCAATCTATGCAGCTTTCGACATTACGGCGAATTTTAACTGGCGAGAATAGAGAGAATATCCCAAGTAATGCGCCATAAGGGCAGAGATAACGACACCACGCGTTACGAATAAACAGGCTAGCGACGACAAGAACAGACACTGTGATGAGTGAGGCGCTACTAATATAACGAAAGAAATCCAACATTTTGACATCGATGATGATCCCATAAGGCGACATCATAAAGTATTGGATCATTTGCGCAGGCATGGAGAGCGAGATATAGAGGAAGAAGGCCAATAGTAGGTATTTTAATCCTCTTAAGGGGATATCGAGCCATTTAGGTACGTTGATTTGAAAACGAAACAGTTTCTGCCCTATTTTCCCGATGTATTCCGATATTGTGCCTATCGGGCACAGCCATGAGCAAAAGGATTTTTTCAGTAATAAACTGATGATAATAAAGGAAGCCAAGAGAAACATTGCTGCCGCATGGATGGGAGGCAGTCCCCCTGTTTCAATGGTGTATTTTAAGTTCATTAACCCCGCAATAGGCAGCCAGCCTTCGATACCTCCCGGACGCGGAAGATAGAGTGTCGCACCACCCGTTTCGTAATAGCGCACCCAGTAATAGAAGGTAATGCCAATATAAATGTTGATCGCCAAAAGCGTGATTTGCACGACTTTCCGCCATGTCGAGGCGTTGCGCCAATCATTCCAAGGGAGTTTTCCACCAACTGTGCCAGGACGACGAGGGCATCGTACTGAGGGTTTCTTTGCCATGTCCGCCTATCTCTTTAACATGCATTTTAAATACCACTATTGTATTCAAATATTCAAAATGCATATTGATTTGCATCACTGCCTTGCGATGTTGGCGGCATATTGATAGGAAGATAAGTAAATAGAAGATAGTAAATGGAAGTTAGCAAGCTCAGATTTTTTCTAAATAATTCGAGGTGTGCCAAGGCGGCAAAATGAGGAAATCCCTAGGAGCATACACAAGTATGTGACTAGGGTTGACGAGTGAAGCCAACGCAGTCACATGAAGTATGACGAAAAAAAACAGCTCTAAATAGTTCGGCTTGTAGGCAGGCGGCAAACGAGGATATCCCTAGGAGCATACATAAGTATGTGACTAGGGTAGCTGAGAGTAGCCAACACCCCTACAGGCCGAAATATGACGAGTAATAAAAAAGGCCTATAGCGAACGCTATAGACCTTTTCTATTTATCTGTGGAGTTGGTCGGTAAGCCGGGTTCTGTCGTGGACAACCATTCATCTAGGCCAGCACTTGCGCACTGGCTCCAGCAACCTACCCGAGTTCAATGCGGGCCGCACCATATGAACCCCTATTTGGTCTTGCTCCGGGTGGAGTTTACCATGCCACGAACTGTTGCCAGTCGCGCGGTGCGCTCTTACCGCACCCTTTCACCCTTACCTGATCCTGTAAACAGGCCATCGGCGGTTTGCTCTCTGTTGCACTTGTCGTAGGCTCGCGCCTCCCAGACGTTATCTGGCACCCTGCCCTATGGAGCCCGGACTTTCCTCCCCTCTACCCGTCTCCCGAAGGGACTACGATAAAGCAGCGGTTGTCTGACCAACTCCGCGGCGAATTATAGGCACTTTACGCAAGCTTGTACAGACTCAATGGCAGGCAAATTACGTCAAAACCTACACTTGGATAAAAATCACTCACCGTCTTGTTGATCTAGCATTAATTTATATAACTGGTTTTTCTTCAGACCATAAATTTCTGCGGTAATCGCTGCTGCTTTTTTCGGTGGCAACTCTTTTTGCAGTAGACCCAACGTACGAATAACATCTGGCGTAATCGCCGATTCATCGGTTTGTGGCTTATACCCTTCCACAATGAGTACCATTTCACCGCGATGACGGTTTTCATCTTCTTTTACCCATTCGAGTAATTCACCAACTGGGCGCCCTTCAATCGATTCCCAGGTTTTGGTCAATTCACGGGCTAAAACCACTCGGCGCTCAGGTCCCCACACTTCCACCATGTCTGCTAAACTGTCTAACAAGCGATGAGTGGATTCATAAAAAATCAGTGTTCGGGTCTCTTGTTCTAAGGATTGCAAAACATCTTTGCGTCCCTTGGTTTTCGCAGGTAAGAACCCTTCATAACAGAAACGGTCTGAAGGTAAACCCGCCGCTGACAAGGCGGTGATGGCCGCACAAGCCCCCGGTAATGGGATAACACGGATCCCTGCTTCACGGCAGCGATTGACTAAGTGATAGCCAGGATCATTAATTAAAGGTGTACCTGCATCCGAGACTAATGCGATACTATCCCCTTGTTGAAGCTTGCTAATTAATTGATCTGCTTTTTGCTGCTCGTTATGATCATGTAGCGCAAACATGCGCGCATTGATGGCAAAATTCTGTAGTAGAATGCCTGAATGCCTCGTGTCTTCCGCAGCAATTAGGTCAACATGTTTAAGCACATCTAACGCGCGCTGCGTGATATCTCCCATGTTACCAATTGGGGTTGGCACGATGTACAGCGTAGATGCCATAACCACTGCTTGATTAGGTTGATTCATTGTTTCATCCGAATAGCCGGTTTAAAATTAAGCAATTGAAAAATACACCATTGGATACAGTATGCGTCCTTCAATTTTTTTGCATTTGAAAAAAAGATTAATCTGCACTGCGATGTTGTCCACGTTGGCATTAACAGGGTGCCAAATCGAATCCTCGACAACCTCGACAACAACCCAGCAGCCTAGCGTTTCTGATGCCAGCCATTACCAGTCCGTTATCGATGCCGCTCAAGGCAAACCGTCTATGGATATCCTGCGTGCTTTTATCAGCCAAGAACCCCTGCTAACCGATCCTGTACAACATCAGGCGAATATTGATTCTCTGTGGCAGATGTTAACACAGATGAACCCAGAACAGATTCAAGGAATCGAAGCTGACGAAAATATTCTACTGGGCTGGGTCGACCTTCTGGATATCTACCAAAATAATAAAGATGACCCAGAGGCACTACGCACTGGCATCGAAGACTGGAAAACTCGCTACCCACATAATCCGGGCGCCAAAAACCTGCCAAGTGCATTAGTTCAAGGTACAGTCACCAAAGTCGGTACTAATCCACGTATTGCGCTATTTTTACCGATGAGCGGGCAAGGTCAAGTCTTTGGTCAAGCCATCATGCAAGGCTTCCTCGATGCACAAAAAGGTTTACCTTCAGACCCAGCATCCCAAGCTGCCGCAGCACCGACTGAACCACAAAGCTCCGGTAATGATGTGCTAGACCAGATTTACCAAGAAGTGGCTGCAACAGTTAATGAAAATGCCAATGTGGAAGTTGCTGCATCTAACGTGCGAATTGATGCAACGCCAACCAATACCCAGAGCGTTAAAGTCTTTGATACCCAAGGCAAAACGATGCCTCAATTAGTCGCTCAAGCCACTTCTGAAGGGTATAACTTAATTGTTGGACCGCTACTGAAATCAGAGGTGCAAGCTATTGCTCAAATGAATGCACCCGTCAATGTACTGGCACTGAATGAATTAGACGCTAACCAGCTACAGCCGCGTGCAAACTTATGTTATTTCTCTTTATCCCCTGAAGATGAAGCGAAAAATGCCGCTAACCAAATGAGATTAGACGGTAAACAGATGCCGTTAGTGTTAGTGCCAGCATCTCCATTTGGGGATCGCATCGCAAAAGCGTTTGCCGAAGAGTGGCAAGCAAAAGGCGGTGGCACTGCACTGATGCAAACATTTGGTTCTACCGCATCCTTAAAAGAATCGATCAACCGTGGTCAAGGGATCCGAATGACAGGTACCCCGATCAGTGTCGATACCCAAGGAATGGCACCAACAAGTAGCGGTATTGATGCGGTCTATATTGTTGCAACACGCGATGAATTAACCCTCGTCAAACCGATGATCGATATGGCGATCAGTTCCCGTCAGCGCCCTGCTTTATATGCAAGTTCGCGCAGTAACCAAGGGAACTCAAATGCGGATTATCGTTTCGAAATGGAGGACGTAAAATTCAGTGAAGTCCCATTACTTGCCGGCGCAAACAATAACCTACGCAAACAAGCTCAAGGCAAAGTGAATAACGATTATTCGCTGTTCCGCCTGTATGCGATGGGTATTGATGCATGGTCACTGGCAAATAACTACGATAACCTGCAACAACACAGTGACCAGTTCCGTGTTAACGGAGCATCCGGTACGTTAAGTGTGAATAATAACTGTGTTATTTATCGCGAATTGCCATGGCTGCAATTCAAGCAAGGGCAAGTAAAGCCTGCGCAATAAATTAGGTCACTTTATTGCTGCCTATTTTCAGACAAGGATGTCATGAAAACTGTTAAAAAATCATTAAAATGGCTGACTGGTCGATATTACGAAAACCAAGCGCTCTCCTATTTAAAGCAGCAAGGGCTCGCTTTCGTCGCACGCAATGTTCGAAATCGTGCGGGAGAAATCGATTTGATCATGCGAGATAAATCAGGCTGGGTATTCGTAGAGGTTCGTTTTCGCAAGAATAGTGATTACGGAGACGCACTTTTATCAGTAAACTGGCACAAACGCAGAAAAATATTGTCCACCGCACAATATTGGCTTGCTCAACGACAAGAAAGTTTTGAAACAACACCTTGCCGCTTTGATATCTGTGCAATCACCGGCAAGCAATTTCAGTGGATTCAAAACGCATTTAATCTTAGTGAACAGGAATATAAGTAAGTGCTAGATAGAATAAAAGTTTGCTTTACTGAAAGCATCCAAACTCAAATTGCCGCAGCTGAAGCCCTGCCCGATGCAATTTCTCGTGCTGCAATGATGATGGTGCAGTCACTGCTTAATGGTAATAAAATTTTGTGTTGTGGCAATGGCGCATCCGCAGCAACAGCACAGCGTTTTGCAGCGAGCATGATCCACCGTTTTGAAACCGAGCGCCCAAGTTTACCTGCTCTCGCGCTAAATACAGATAATACCGTGCTCACCGCGATTTCAGGAAGCAAGCAACCAACTGAAATTTATGCAAAACAAGTTCGAGCGTTGGGTCAGCATGGTGATGTATTAATGGCTATCTCAACCCATGGTAACAGTGCCGATATTATTAAAGCCGTAGAAGCTGCGGTAACGCGCGATATGACTATCGTCGCACTCACTGGCTATGATGGCGGCGAATTAGCGGGCCTTTTAGGACCACAGGATGTTGAAATTCGTATCCCATCCCAGCATAGTGTCAGAATTCAAGAGGTACACTTACTCACAGTGAATTGTCTGTGTGACCTTATCGATAACACGCTCTTTCCTCATCAGAACGACTAAGGAGACAAAATGCGATTACTTCCGATTTTTGCCATAGTATTTAGTGCTGTTCTTTTACAAGGCTGTATTGGTGCCGCCGTTGTGGGTACTGCCGCAGTAGCCACCAAAAGCGCTACAGACCCTCGTTCTGTTGGTCAGCAAGTTGATGATGGCACATTAGAAGCCCGAGTCAGTGGTCAACTTAACAAAGACAAAGATGTCACCAGCAAAGCCCGTATTATTGCAACGGCGTATAAAGGCAATGTCTTGTTAACTGGACAATCTCCCGATATGTCATGGGCAGATAAGGCCAAACAAATCGCCAGTAACGTCGATGGTACAGAAAAAGTGTATAACGAGGTTCGACAAGGTCAGCCCGTTGATTTAGGTACTGCGTCAAAAGACACTTGGTTAACCACCAAAATAAAATCTAAGATTTTAGCCAGTGACGAAGTGAAGTCAGGCAGCGTTAAAGTCATCACTGAGAATGGTGAAGTCTTCTTATTAGGTGTACTCACTCAGCAAGAAGGGGCTGCGGCTGCAAAAATTGCGAGTGAAACGGATGGTGTTCGTCGCGTAACGACGGCATTTACTTATCTCAATTGATTATAATTAATAACCTATTGTTACAAAGAGCCGAGCCATGAAGTCAAATTCATGGCTTTTTTCTTACTCCTCACCTATGCCGTTGTTTTTCAGATAATTCCTACCTCCTAATAAGCTCATCTGATTAAGTATCCATGCTTGCCTTTTCAATACATATGAAGATGGGTTTTTTACATGGAATTTATGAGGATTAGGTAAAACAGCAGCTAAAAGTGCAGCCTCCTGTCGAGAAAGCTTGCTAGCAGGCTTATTGAAGAATTTATTTGCAGCCTCTTCAACACCAAAAACTCCCTCACCAAACTCTGCAATATTAAGATAAACAGTAATGATTCTAGTTTTGGACCACATCAACTCCATAACTGGCGTCATTGCTGTCTCAAACCCTTTTCTTAACCAGCTTCGCCCATCCCATAACCATAAGTTTTTTACCGTTTGCTGAGAGATTGTTGAAGCCCCTCTAACTGTCTGTTTATTGCTCGAATTATGTTTATATGCTCGCTCAATTGCATCAAGATCAAATCCCCAATGATGCGGAAAATTTTGATCTTCAGAGGCAATGACAGCGAGATAAAGACAGGGAGAAATCTGTTTTTCACTTACCCAAGTTGAATGTGAAACATAAGAAAAATTAAAGTTTACCCATGCGGAAAGCTGTCTTTCGACCATCACCGCAGAAAAGGGGACAGGAATAAATTTGAAGATCACAACAGACACTAGCCAGAGGGCAAGTAATGAAAGTGTGATCTTCTTTAACCAATACCACAAGCGAGAAACAAACTTTTGCATTGAGTTAATTACGCCATTTCTAATACTTTCTCAACTAGCTTATTGATACCTATATTTGCCTCAGCAATGGATTGAGCCAGCATATAAGCAGGTGTTGTAACAACTTTGTTATATTCATCAACCACAATGTTATCAACCGTACACACAACATGCTCCCCACCCATTTTTTCAATTTGGGCAATCGTTTCTGTATCATTACCAATCGTCAATTTCACTGATGTATTTAACATCTTCGGTAACATGACAGGAGCAATACACATCAGTCCTAGCGGCTTTTTCTGTTGGTGCATTGCCTTTACTAAACTTAATAGTTGTTTATTAATTTCACATTCGCTTCCTTTCACCGCAAAATCGCATAAATTTTTTGCCACACCAAAACCACCAGGAATTATAAGGGCATCTAGCTTAGAGGCATCTGCTGATGACAAAGGCGCTATTTCCCCACGAGAAATACGTGCTGATTCTTCCATTTGATTACGCTTTTCTGTTTTTAATTCACCATTAACATGATTAATTACAGTAGCTTGATATTCATCTGGCGCATAAAAGTGAACTTCTGCGTTATTTTTGCTTAAAGCAAGCATAGTTAATACTGATTCATGGATCTCGCTTCCATCAAAAACACCACAGCCACTTAAAATTACCGCAATTGATTTCATATCTTCGTCCTTTTGTAGTAAATTACTCCTCAGAGCGAAAGCAGACAAACATCAATCTTCATCACAGATTTTAATGAATCTTGTAACAGGTTCGATAAATTTTGGTATCTTGATAACGTCTGAGTCGTGAAAAATGCATTTTAATGATTCGCCTAAAATAAAAATCATAAGCGAATCAATGATTTCCCTGGTGTTGGCGCAGTATTCGCGCACCCCAACTTAGGTTGGGGTTATTTTTTTGTGCGGTTATCCACCCAGTTTCTTAATGTTTCTATATCTGATTTCCAATCCTGTTTTAACTCATCAACCCACTCTTGCACATTGTCCCACCATGCTGGTAATTCAGGGGATTGAATCTGCTGAGCGAGTTTCTGTAAATTTTTCAGTCCAACTGAACCCGCAGCACCTTTAATTTTGTGAGCTTCCTCAACAATTCCTTTCTGATCTTTAGCCACCATATTGGAATCGAGAATCGCTAAATAGCCCGGTAGCATTTTTTCAAATACCTCTAAGCCGTCATAAATCAGTTTTGGTCCGACTAATTCAATGTATTGCTCTAACATTTCACAATCTAAAATTGATTCATCAACTTCTGCCATATCCACTTGCTCCTCATGCTTGTCATTTGAAGATGCATTCTCGCCCCAGAATTGCTCAATCACTTGAGTGAGCGCAGGAACCGATAATGGTTTGCTCAGAACACCGTCCATCCCCGCATCGAAGTACTCTTTCTTATCTTTGAGGACATTCGCGGTCAGAGCGATTAATGGTGGTAAATCATCCTTATCATACTGTTGCTTAAGCTGTTTAGAGATATCTAACCCTGTCATATCAGGAAGTTGAATATCCAATAGAACTAAGTCATATTCACCAGGTGCGAACATCTCTAACGCGTCTTTACCTGTCATTGCGACATCAACCGTGTTGCCAAGATTCTCTAGCACAGAACACGCCACAACCACATTTAGTTCAATATCTTCCACTAGTAAGATGTGAAGCGCTGGTAATGGATAATCATCTTCGTTTTGTTGCTGCTCTTCGATTTCAGCCTCAACTTCAGGGGCTATTATCGACAATGTAAATGTTGAGCCATGGCCAATATCGCTTTCCACTCGAATATCGCCACCCATACTTTGTGCTAACCTACGGGATACAGAAAGTCCAATCCCCGTTCCCGTTGCAGGTCGTCCACCTGCAGAGTCACGAACTTGATAATACATCGCAAAGATTTTATCTAATTCATCTTTCGGAATACCGATGCCGCTATCTTTGACTTGGAAAAATAACTTGTCATCCGCTTCACGCCAGATGCTCAATTTAACTTCACCTTTCTGAGTGAATTTCACCGCATTACCAATTAAGTTCCACAGAATTTGGCGTAAGCGCGTACCATCCGTCAGAATAGTTTTAGGTAAACCATGTGCGACATCCATGACAAACTTCAAGCCTTTTGGCTGAACCAATAGTCCGCTCAGGTTTTCTAAATCGTTTACAAATTCGGGCAATGCCACTGGTTGGTTATCCAATTGGACTTTACGACGCTCGATTTTGTCCATTTCAATCACATCATTAAAAATATTGCCTAAAGTGACCGCGCTGACGTGAATGGTTTTTAAATAGCTCGATTGTTCTTTGGTAAGCTTGGTATCCAGTAAAATACGGCTAAGCCCCACAATGCCATTAAGCGGCGTACGAAGCTCGTGGCTGATAGTAGAGATAAAGGTAGTCTTCTCTCTGCTGGCGTTCTCTAACGCCTCCTGATAGCGCTTACGCTCAGTAATATCACGCCCGAATCCCATTAGCCCGTGACGTTTCCCTACGCGGTCATAAAATGGCACTTTTCGCAGCTCAAAACAGGCTTTTCGCCCATCAGGGTAAACTAACCACTGTTCATAGGTTAATGCCACATTGTGTCTGAAAACTTTCTCATCCGTTTCCATCACTTTCGCTGCAATTTCTTCATCATAAATGTCCAGTGGCGTTAAACCGACTAGCTGTTTTTCACTCTTACCGGTGAGCAGCTCCATTGCACGGTTACAGCCAGAAAATTCATTGTTTTCATTACGATAATAAACAAGGTCGGGGGATGCATCGAGGAATGAACGCAGTAAAACAGATTGCTGTTCGAACTCAATCTGAGTTTGTTCGCGGTATTTCATTTCTTGTTTGAGTTGCTCTAATAACTCAAGATGAGCGCTTTCGGCTTTTTCACGCTCTAAAATTTCTAAGTTAAGTTGCTCAATATTGCCTTGAAGTTGAGTATTCAGTTCCGCATCACGCTTTCGCATTACTTCGAGCTTATCAACCATGCGCGTTAAACGCTGGCGAGACTCTTCTAATTGTTCTACCACCACCGAAAGAAAATAAACCGCTAATGGCGTAATAATTAAGCCAAAGAAAATAGAACCGACCATATCGAGGCTATCGACTTGTCCTCGAAGAAAAATCGCTACCGCCATTTGCATTATCATGGCGAGCACAACTAACGCTGACGCGAGAAGCAAAGAGAAACGCACTAAGCCTAGCTTCATCATTAGGTCAACATAGTATTGTGCAAGACCGCGAAGTACTTTCATAACCACCCCTTAGTTAAATTCTCACTAAATCATATATCAAACAGAGCTTTTTCGGATGGGGTTTCATAAGAAATATCGATCCTGCTCATTAAATCGTCGGTCACAATGGGATATTCACCCGTATATTAGTAACTTTATTACGATAATCACTATTTATATCAATGCTATCAAAGTAAACTTTAATTTATATCATTCCCGAAAAAGAATTTAGCTGGAAAGGTGCCTATGTCCTCTTCAAATATGGGTTCGCCCCGTCTTGAACCCCGTAAAAAAGCGCTGACGATCCGCAAAATTGAATTTGTGGAAATTTACCAGCCAATGAGCGGCATTGAAGCTCAGCATCAGGCCCAGCGTTGCTTATCTTGTGGTAGCCCCTATTGCGAGTGGAAATGCCCGCTCCATAACCCTATCCCCAATTGGTTAAAATTGGCAGGAGAAGGTCGAATTCTTGAGGCGGCAGAGCTTTGTCATCACACCAACAGCTTGCCTGAAATTTGCGGTCGAATTTGCCCACAGGAACGATTGTGTGAAGCCGCTTGTGTCCTGAATGAAACTTTTGGTTCCGTCACGATTGGGCATTTGGAGCGCTATATTACCGATAGTGCGTTTGAGCAAGGTTGGCGCCCTGATCTTTCCTATGTTAAAGAGACGGGTAAGCGGGCCGCGATTATCGGCGCAGGTCCCGCAGGCCTTTCCTGTGCCGATGTATTGGCTCGTCACGGCGTTCAAGCAACCGTGTTTGATAAACATCCTGAAATCGGCGGGTTACTCACTTTTGGTATACCTGCATTTAAGTTAGAAAAGCAGATAATGCAGCACCGACGACGTGTTTTTGAAGAAATGGGGATTATCTTTAAACTTAACACCGAGATTGGGCAACAGA
This sequence comes from Providencia alcalifaciens, assembly GCF_020271745.1. Taxonomy (NCBI): domain Bacteria; kingdom Pseudomonadati; phylum Pseudomonadota; class Gammaproteobacteria; order Enterobacterales; family Morganellaceae; genus Providencia; species Providencia alcalifaciens. The sequence continues at coordinate 680,068 of NZ_CP084296.1, forward strand.
TCCTATTAGAAACATTACTCAATGAGTTTGATGCCGTTTTTATTGGAACCGGCACCCATCACCCAGTTTCAGGCAATCTCCCCAACGAAGATGCCATAGGCGTTTATCAAGCACTTCCTTATCTAGAGGGCAATGCACGCCACTTATTAGGCTACGCTGACGATCCCCGATCTCCTTACGTATCACTGGCAAATAAGAATGTGACTGTGTTAGGCGCAGGGGATACCGCGATGGATTGTGTCCGTAGCGCTGTCCGCCAAGGTGCAAGCAAAGTCAGTTGTATCTACCGCCGTGGCTCTTCAGAAATGTCAGCAACACCGCGAGAAGTCCTACACGCCCAAGAAGAAGGTGTACAATTCCATTTTCACTTACAACCTATTGGTATTAACACCAATGCCGTCAATCAGGTTGTTAGTATTAATTTTGTTAGCACATTAGGAACCCCCGCTGAATCGGAAGAAATTACGCATGCGACCGATGTGGTCATTATTGCGTTTGGTTTTGAATCTGATGATATGCCGTGGATTGGCGCACATTCCATACAGCGCGATACGAACGGTAGAATAGTGGCACCTCGTCATCATCATTATGCTTACCAGACTTCGCACCCTAAAATTTTTGCAGGGGGAGATGTGGTACACGGTTCTGATTTGGTGGTAACAGCGATTGCCGAAGGGCGTGGAGCCGCAGAAGGGATAATGCGTTTTCTTCAGGTATAAAAAAAGAGGAATTTCTTCCTCTTTTGAGCATTTACGATATCAATGTTAACCGCCACTATTTGTGCTTATTTCACAACCCGTAGCGTTGGGCGACCTTTCGGTGGTCTTGGTGGTTCATCATCTGGGAATGAAGGTTCTTCAGTTTGAGTCGCTTCATCATGAACCAATACGATATTGTCAGAGAGTGCTTCATCAGTCGTATTGTCTTCCCCATCAAAGTGCTCATCATAAGCCGCTTCAGGTTCAAACATCATACCAGCGCCATTTTCACGCGCATATACCGCCATGATAGCCGCCATTGGTACATATACTTGACGAGGCACACCGCCGAATCGCGCACTAAACCGCACTTCTTCGTTGGTAATTTCAAAGTTACCCACGGCACGCGGGGCAACATTTAAAACAATTTGCCCATCACGGGCAAATTCCATTGGAACATTCACCATAGGAAGAGTGACATCAACCACCAAATGCGGAGTCATATCGTTATCCAGCAACCACTCATAGTGGGCGCGCAGCAGATAAGGGCGACGTGGTGTCATTGGTGCCATTTCCATCATCCGACTTAGCCTCGTGCTGACAGGCGCATTTCACGCTCTAATTCAGTTAATGATGCTAAAAATGCATCGCGTTCAAATACACGCTGCATGTACATCTGTAAGTGTTTGCTGATTGCGGGCTTTAATTCAATCCCTAAGACAGGCAAGCGCCATAATAACGGTGCTAAATAGCAATCAACTAAGCTAAATTCATCACTCATAAAGAATGGCATTTCAGCCAACACAGGTGAAACTGCGATCAACTCTTCCGCTAATTGACGACGAGCTGCATCCGCCTCTTGTGCCGTACCCTTCTCGATTTTAGCCATCAATGAGTACCAGTCTCTGCGAATGCGATGCATCAGTTGGCGGCTAGTACCGCGAGCCACTGGGTAAACAGGCATTAACGGTGGATGTGGAAAGCGCTCATCGAGGTATTCCATGATAATATCTGGGTCATACAAAGTCAGGTCACGATCCACCAGCGTTGGAACGCTTTGATATGGGTTAAGATCAATAAGGTCTTGAGGCATATGACCAGGTTCGACATGTTCAATCTCAACGCTAACACCTTTTTCAGCAAGCACGATACGCACTTGATGGCTAAAAATATCAGTTGGGCCTGAAAACAATGTCATTACCGAACGTTTATTAGGAGCAACAGCCATTAAAACCTCCAAATGATAAAAATAATGATCCTTAAATAAGGATTAATTCATTATTTTCATTTTTAAAATCCCATGTACTTAACCTTCAAGTTCCATTTTGAAAGTCAGCACAACCCTCTCGCTTCATGAAAGCGAGAAATAATCAAATAAAAAACTGGGGCATAGTCTAACAGATTTTGTACAGCTTAGGGGGCTAACCTAGAGAAAATCATCGGTTAATTTTATTAGAGAGGAATAACTTTATCAAAATCAGTTGTTTTAACCTTAATTTTAAGATAATAAAAAATTAAAACCTTGAAGTTAACTCCATTGCTGGCGGGTTATATTTTTACTGCATTTGAGATATGGCGCAAAAAGAGAGTGGAATAATAAAATAATGCCTTCCGCCCGCCTTTATTTTAATTAAATTATGATTACTCAATATTTGATTTATTTTAGGCAATAAAAAACCCGTCATAAAGACGGGCTTTTTCATCAATTTTATGCCCAGAAGGCAATAAATTAACGTTTGGAGAACTGTGGACGACGACGTGCTTTACGCAGACCCACTTTCTTACGTTCAACAGAACGCGCATCACGGGTAACGAAACCAGCTTTACGCAGATCAGAACGAAGAGTCTCGTCATAAGCCATCAGTGCACGTGTAATACCGTGACGGATTGCGCCTGCCTGACCAGAGATACCACCACCTTTAACAGTGATGTACAGGTCCAGTTTTTCTAACATTTCAACCAGTTCTAACGGCTGACGAACTACCATGCGCGCAGTTTCGCGACCAAAGTATTGTTCCAGTGTACGTTGATTGATTGTGATGTTACCGCTACCCGGCTTAATAAAGACACGAGCAGATGAGCTTTTGCGGCGACCAGTGCCGTAGTATTGATTTTCAGCCATTGCTATAATCCCGATTAAATGTCAAGAACTTGCGGTTGTTGTGCCGCGTGGTTGTGCTCATTACCTGCGTAAACTTTCAGTTTACGGTACATTGCACGACCCAGAGGTCCTTTTGGCAACATGCCTTTAACCGCGATTTCAAGCACACGCTCAGGACTACGAGCAATCATCTCTTCGAAAGTTGCTTGCTTGATTCCACCAATATGGCCAGTGTGGCGATAGTAGATTTTGTCTTCGCGTTTTTTGCCGGTAACAGCAATTTTTTCTGCATTCAGAACGATGATGTAATCACCAGTATCCACGTGCGGAGTATATTCCGCTTTATGCTTACCGCGCAGACGGCTAGCAATTTCAGTTGCAAGACGGCCTAAAGTTTTGCCATCTGCATCAACAACATACCAGTCGCGTTTTACGGTCTCTGGTTTAGCTGTAAAAGTTTTCATTAAAACTTACCCAATATTGAAGTTACACGTTGTGTGAACACTCATGTTCGTAAAATATAGCGAGGTTCACGCGACTCATTGTCCAGCAAACCCACCCCTTCGAGCAGCTTAGCTGGCATTAATGCGTTATTTTTTGGGAAATAAAAAACAACGCCGTAACGTGGGGTCGCAAGATTATAGAGAAGTCAGCAACAAAAATCGACCCCAAATGCATTTTTTTTACGTTCAAATAAATAATTAGTGCCGCCTGTTCAAAAAGCACGCATAAATCCAGAGAGAAAACGACGCCTTTGAGACCCATTTCCTCTTTGGCTTCTATGATAAATGCGGGATTTTCAAATATTCTTCACTTTGCATTTCTTGCAAGCGAGAAAGACAGCGCTGATATTCAAACGCCAAAAGTTGCCCTTGATAAAGTGAATCCATCGGCACCTGCGCATTGATCATCAATTTTACCTTACGTTCATAGAATTCATCAATAAGCGCGAGAAAACGTCTGGCAGGATTTTCATCTTTCAGCCCCAAAACAGGAACATCATAGAGCAATACCGTATGATAACAATTTGAGAGGTAGATATAGTCGTTTTGGCTGCGAGGCTCTTCACACAATACTTTGAAGCTAATCGCTAAAACACCTTCAGCGGAGCGAATTGCCTGCATTTTCCGATGATTCACTTCCAATACTGGATTTTGCATCCCTTCCTTACCTGCCAGTTTTACAAACACTTCATCTAAATGATGGCGATTTTGTTCATTAATTGGCGATAAAAAAAGATGGGCTTGAGTCAGCGTACGCAAGCGATAGTCAATCCCCGCATCCACATTCATTACGTCACAATATTTTTTTATCTGTTCGATAGCAGGTAAAAAGCGAGCGCGTTGCAAACCGTTACGATAAAGGTTGTCAGGGATGATGTTAGATGTTGCAACTAACGTGATACCCCGTGCAAAGAGCCCTTCTAATAAGGTTCCTAGAATCATCGCGTCGGTAATATCTGAAACAAAAAATTCATCGAAACACAGAACATCCGTCTGTTTTTTAAATTCATCAGCGATAATATCAAGCGGGTTTTCCTGCCCTTGCAGCGCCATTAAGTCTTCCTGCACTTTCTTCATAAAGCGATGAAAGTGTAAACGCAATTTGCGTTCTCCCGGTAAACTGTCGTAGAACATGTCCATCAACCACGTTTTACCTCGACCTACGCCCCCCCACATATATAGCCCCTGAACTGGCTCGCAGGTTTTTGTGGATGACTTCCCTAACAAGCGCCCAAAGCGCTGTTTTAGACCGTTTGGTTTTTCATTTGGGAAGCAAGTCGTAGCGCTGCAAAGTTGCTGATAAATCTTATCTAATCGCTCTACGGCTTGTTTTTGTACGTCATCCGGCTGGTAATTGCCTTGCTCAAGAGCTTGTTGGTAACGCATGGTAGGGGTCATCGGTGACATCAACTCAGTGATCCTTAAAATTTTCGGTTTTTTTTACCGTTATATGATATACACTGCCTTTATTATAACCAGATTCTGTTAGCATTTAACTTTCGATTAACTATTCGGCATAGAGTAAGGAATTTCGCTTTATTATTCCACTCTTTAGCATTAACAGATTTGCTTTTAGCAGGTATAGTTAGGGTAATCGAGCTAAATTTTGGCGACCATTTTCTGTGAATTTTGATTGAAGTAAACGAAGGAGTTAGCATGACTTGGGAGTATGCACTAATAGGATTAGTTGTTGGCTTTATCATCGGCGCATTGGTTGTGCGTTATGGCAATCCAAAACTTCGTCAACAAAAAACAGCCCAGGCTGAATTAGACAAAAAAAGCACTGAGCTGGAAGAGTATCGTAAAGAACTTGTTAGCCATTTTGCTCGCAGCGCAGAGTTATTGGATAAAATGGCACGCGACTATCGCCAACTGTATCAGCACATGGCGCAAAGCTCTTCCGAGTTAATGCCGGATATGCAAGATAACCCATTCCATTATCGTTTGACTGAATCTGAAGCTGATAATGACCAAGCACCGGTTAAAATGCCACCGAGAGATTACTCCGAAGGTGCTTCAGGGCTGTTCCGCCCTCTCGAAGAAAAAGAGAAGTAATTGCTTGATTATGCCACCAGTAGCGCCCGTTACTGGTGGTGTTATTTCCCCATGGTACCATTCCAATTCCGAATAAAATCTTATAGTTAGTTTAGCTACTGTATAGAAGTTAGCGTTTCACCTAAACATCATGTAAATGGATGTAAAATTGTGGATAAGTACTATCCGTATAGGGAACTTTTCCGCATAATCCACGGTCATAGTCATCAGTAAAATATTATTTGAGTCCCCAAAATACCTCCGCTTATATGACCTTAATGTACCGTTTATAGGTGCCATGCATATGAGCTGATATTTTCTATTGAGAGAATCTACGGAATGATGAAAAGAAAAAATTTCTTTCTGACAGCAGTCGCAATGAGTTTAGGTTTAACCCTGTCCACAATCCCTGCAATCAGTAGTGCCGCATTACCGGCCTCATTACCTGCGACCGCACAAAGCCAAAATATGCCAAGCTTAGCGCCAATGCTGGAAAAAGTTCTGCCTGCCGTCGTGAACATCCATGTTTCAGGCACCCGTGTACAAAATCAACAAATTCCAGAAGAACTGAAATTCTTCTTTGGACCAAATGTACCTTCACAACAACAAAGCGTGCGCCCATTTGAAGGTTTAGGTTCTGGTGTCATCATCGATGCGACACAAGGTTATGTTTTAACCAACAATCACGTTATTGATGGTGCTGATAAAATCCAAATTCAGCTCAATGATGGTCGTGAAATTGACGTTAAACTGATTGGTAAAGATCCACAAACTGACATTGCCCTGTTAAAAATCAGCAACGCAAAAGATATCAAAAACCTCACCGCAGTTTCTATTGCGGACTCTGACAAACTGCGTGTTGGTGATTTTGCCGTCGCCGTTGGTAACCCATTTGGTTTAGGGCAAACCGCCACATCTGGGATTATCTCTGCGTTAGGTCGTAGTGGATTAAATCTGGAAGGCTTAGAAAACTTTATCCAGACCGATGCCTCAATCAACCGGGGTAACTCTGGCGGCGCACTGGTTAACTTAAACGGTGAGCTGATTGGGATTAACACAGCAATTTTAGCGCCGGGTGGCGGAAATATTGGTATCGGCTTTGCTATCCCAAGCAATATGGCCAAAAGCCTGAGCGAGCAACTGATTAAACACGGTGAAGTTAAACGTGGAATTTTAGGTATTAAAGGTACAGAGATGAACTCTGATATCGCTAAAGCCTTTAATATCGATGCACAACGTGGTGCCTTCGTCAGTGAAGTCATTCCAAAATCATCAGCGGCAAAAGCAGGCATCAAATCGGGTGACGTTTTAGTGTCTGTTGATGGTAAACGTATTAATAGCTTTGCTGAATTAAGAGCAAAAATTGGTACCAGCCAGTTAGGCAAAGAAATCACCCTTGGTCTGATCCGTTCAGGCAAACCAATGGAAGTGAAAGTGGTGCTAGAAAGCGATGAAGGTTCTGCAACCAACGCAGAAAAACTGAGCGAATCCTTATTAGGCGCTACCATTTCCAATGCAGTTGTCAGCAATACCAAAGGGGTACAAGTTGACAATGTGGCACCTAAATCTCCGGCAGCTGCGGTTGGTTTAGCGAAAGGCGACCTGATCTTTGGCGTGAATGACACTCGCGTAGAAAGTATCGACCAATTCCGCAAAATCATCGACAGCAAACCACCAGTATTAGCGATGAAAGTGCTGCGTGGCGGTGAAACGCTCTACTTATTAATGAAAAACTAATTCATTAAGTTACCACACATAAATCAATAAAACGGGTCCAGTATCACTCTGCTGTACCCGTTTTTTTATGTTATGCTCAAAGCATCTCTCTGTCTGTCATTTCCATCATAGCGAACTTGGTAACCTTTAATATGGTCAAAAAGCTGCTTGTGTCTGTCCTGCTTGGATTGGTCACAGCCTTAATCATTATTGTGGCTGTCCCCTCATTGCGCCCACAGGGACTGGCTGATTTACTGTATGGAAAAACCAATAGCGAGCCCGTGAGCTATAACAAAGCCGTACGCCGTGCTGCACCTGCGGTGGTGTATGTCTATAGCAGTTCTAAGGGGAGTTTTTCCCAATCTGGTCGGGAATTACAATCTCTTGGATCTGGGGTGATATTAAGCGAAAATGGCTACATAGTGACCAACAAACATGTCGTGGATAACCCTGACCAAATCCTTGTCGCTCTACAAGATGGTGCAATTTTCGATGCGCTTTTAGTCGGCTCAGACCCCCTCACCGACCTCGCCGTCTTAAAAATCGACGCTGAAAATCTCCCCGTTATTCCAATTAATACTAAGCGCATCACCCATGTTGGGGATGTGGTTTTAGCCATTGGGAACCCTTATAACCTTGGCCAAACAGTCACCCAAGGGATTATTAGCGCGACAGGACGCGTAGGGTTAAGCTCCACACGTCGCCAAAATTTCCTACAAACCGATGCCTCGATTAACTCTGGTAACTCCGGTGGCGCCCTCATCAACACTGAAGGCGAATTGGTTGGTATAAACACCCTTTCATTCAGTGCAGGGCAAGGAGTCAGTTCCGAAGGATTGAGTTTTGCTATCCCAACCGCTCTCGCAACCAAAATTATGGAAAAATTGATCCGTGATGGTCGTGTCGTTCGAGGTTATATCGGCATTACAGCGCGTGAATTACCGCAAATTCGCACAAATACAAATAATATCAATCAAATTCAAGGTCTAAGGATTTTCCAAGTCTCAGCCAACGGACCCGCTGCAAAATCAGGCATTGAGCAAGGGGATATTATTTTATCCTTAGATGGAAAACCTGCTGTTTCTGCCGCAGAAACGATGGATTATGTCGCCGAAATTCGCCCCGGTACAAAAATCCCCGTTCAAATTTTACGTGATGGTAATGTGCAAAACATCAATATCGTGATTGAAGAACTTCCTGAAGGGCAAGCGAACTAAATCCTCAATTCCGCCCAGTCAAATCTTCCACTCAAAATAAGCCCGAAAAAAAAGGTTGTTCCGATGAAGAACAACCTGTCTGTTTTTTGAAATCTTGCTTTTGCGATGATATCAACGCAATCTGGAATTAGTCTTCAGATTTAACGCGTTGAATATTAGCGCCTAACGCATTTAATTTCGCTTCAATATTTTCATATCCACGATCGATATGATAAATACGGTCAACTGTCGTTGTTCCACCCGCGATACAACCAGCGATTACTAAGCTTGCTGAAGCACGTAAATCTGTTGCCATCACTTGCGCACCAGTGAGTTTCTCAACACCATGACACACAACAGTATTACTTTCGATATCCGCGTGCGCACCCATACGAATTAACTCAGGAATATGCATAAAACGGTTTTCGAAAATAGTTTCAGTGATAACACCGGTACCTTCAGCTACCAAGTTTAATAGGCTAAATTGCGCTTGCATATCAGTAGGGAAACCTGGATGTGGAGCTGTACGCAACGTAACCGCCTTTGGACGCTTACCGTGCATATCTAGGCTAATCCAATCTTCGCCTGTTTGAACATCAGCCCCAGCTTCGCGTAATTTTGCCAGCACCGCATCCAGAGTGTCTGGACATGCATTACGGCAAACCACTTTACCGCGAGAAACCGCAGCAGCGATTAAGAATGTGCCTGTTTCAATACGGTCTGGCAGAACGCGATACACACCGCCACCTAAACGAGCTACACCTTCAATGACAATACGGTCAGTTCCTGCACCGGTGATTTTCGCACCTAATGCATTTAAGAAATTAGCGGTATCTTCAATTTCAGGTTCACGAGCGGCGTTCTCAATAGACGTTGTTCCTTCAGCAAGCGCTGCGGCTGTCATGATGCTGATAGTGGCACCCACGCTCACTTTATCCATCACGATGTCAGCACCTTTTAGACGACCATTCACCGTTGCCTTAACATAACCATCTTCAAGGACAATATTGGCACCTAACTTCTCTAAACCGCTGATATGTAAATCCACTGGGCGAGCACCAATGGCACAACCGCCTGGTAGAGAAACTTCACCGTGACCAAAGCGCGCCACCAGAGGCGCTAATGCCCAAATAGAGGCACGCATGGTTTTCACCAGATCATAAGGCGCACAATATTCAGTCACATTGCTAGCATCAACAAAAATCGAACCATTACGCTCGATTTTGACGCCAAGTTGGCTCAGTAACTTAATTGTGGTATCGATGTCTTTCAGCTTAGGGACATTCTGTAATTCAACTGGCTCTTCAGCCAGCAAAGCAGCGAACAGGATTGGCAGTGCAGCGTTTTTAGCGCCTGAAATAGAGACCTCACCCTCTAAGCGGGTTGGCCCTTTAACTAAAAATTTATCCATTCTGGTATTCTCGTGTGTCAGATTTTTACAAACTGTTCGCTTACATTTTCAAACTTATAGGCCACTCAGCTTACGATCTCTCTCCCACTGCGCTGGGGTATAGGTTTTGATTGAAAGCGCATGAATTCGGTTGTCCGCAATATATTCCATTAACGGCGCATAGACTGCTTGCTGCTGCTTAACACGGCTCATGCCGTCAAAAAGGCTGCCAACAGCGATAACTTGAAAATGACTGCCATCGCCATTCACTATCACTTCATCCAGTGACAGCTTTTCCATTAAGACTTGTTTGATTTCGTTGGTATCCATAATGACTCAATTTTGTAATTAATTATGATAATAAATATAGCCATCTATCCTAAAGGATTCAGCTTAACACTTAAACTAAAGAAAACGCTTCTGGCGTATAAAAACACGCAGAAGCGCTATTTTTTACATAACTTGACTTAATCCATCAGTAGGGGTTTTACCCCGTACAGTTCCATCAAGGTATTCAAATTATCGCTTACACCAACAATGCTAAAACCACGCTGCTGGGATTGATACTCACCTTTTAAGCGTACTAGCATTGCCAATCCGGTAGAATCCACATGGGTTAAAGCAGAAACATCAATTTGCTCAACTTGAGTCAATAGTGCTTGGCGCTTATCCCAAAATTCAACCAGAGAATCGCGATTTAAAATACCGGAAAAAGCCAATGTTTTGTTATTTTTCGTCCAAGATAACAGACTACTCATCTTAATGGCTCTCTTCTAACGTAATCGGCACCTGAGCACTACGTTGTAATTGAGCTGTCAATCCATCAATACCTTGTTTACGCAGAATATCACCCCACTCATTTTGCTTGGTGGTGATCATACTCACGCCTTCTGCAATCATGTCATACGCCTGCCAGTAACCTGTTTTACTGTTTTTACGCCATTGGAAATCCAAACGTACTGGAGGGCGACCATTAGTGTCATTGATGGTCACACGGATAGCGACAATGTTTTTGTCGCCAATCGGCTGTTCAGGGGCGATGGTGTACGTTTGACCGTGATACATTGCCAGCGCTTGACCGTAAACTTGCTCAAGATAAGACTCAAATGCTTTAAAATACGCATCACGCTGCGCTGGGGTAGCATTTTTATAATAAGTCCCTAATACCAACGCGCCCGCATATTTAATTTGCACATATGGCAGTAACTCTTCACGCACGATAGTACGTAAGTAATCTGGGTTTTGTTTGATTTGAGGCTGCTGTGCTTTTAAGCGATCGAAGGTTTTCGCTGCGGCTTCTTCCATAAGCTTATACGGGTTAGTTTGGTCAATCGCCATCGCAAATGGTGCAACCACTAACATAGCTATCATTATTAAACGTTTAAACATAATTCATTCCTTTTAAGTTCACAGGGAATTACAACTTAGTGAGCAACAGGCTCTAATGGAGCTGCAACATGTTGTGCAGGCGCAGCCCCTTGGCTATCACCACTCTTATACAAGAATTGACCAATTAAATCTTCCAGCACCATAGCGGGTTTGGTATCTTCTAAGCGACTGCCATCTTTTAACATCGCAATCCCCATATCTTCATCATAAGGACCGATATTCATCGCTATATACTGTTCACCAAGTAGGCCTGAGGTACGAATTGATAGTGAACTAGAATCAGGAATGTTGTCGTATTCACTGAGTAAATCGATTTGAACATCAGGAATATAGTTCTTTTTATCTAAAGAAATATTCGCGACCCGTCCCACAACAACGCCACCAACTTTGATTGGAGAGCCAACTTTTAAGCCACCCACGTTTTCAAAAGAGGCGGAAACTCGGTAAGTTGACTGACTACCAATTGATTGTAAATCCGCCACTTTTAAGCAGAGAAACACAATTGCGGCGATCGCCAGCAACATAAAACAACCCACCCATATTTCACTTTTTTTACTTTGCATGACTTAGTTCCCAAACATCAGTGCTGTCAGTACGAAATCTAACCCTAGAACCGATAATGATGCATGCACAACCGTTTTAGTCGTTGCACGGCTAATTCCTTCCGAGGTTGGAATCGCATCATAACCATTAAATAGTGCAATCCACGTTACCGTGATTGCAAAGACTAAACTCTTGATAAAACAGTTCACTAAATCCAGTCGCCACTCGACAGAAGACTGCATGGATGACCAGAAGAAACCCGGGTCAATCCCTTTCCAATCCACACCGACAATGGCCCCACCAATAATACCGACGGCGACAAAGATCAGTGATAACAGCGGCATGCTAATGAACCCAGCCCAAAATCTTGGGGCGATAACACGGCGCAGAGGATCCACCGCCATCATCTCTAAACTCGAAATTTGCTCAGTGGCTTTCATCAAACCAATTTCTGCGGTTAATGCCGAGCCCGCTCGTCCCGCAAACAACAGCGCCGTGACCACAGGCCCCAGTTCGCGTAATAATGAAAGCGCCACCATCATGCCAAGGCTGGCTTCTGCACTGAACGTCGTCAGTACCAAATAACCTTGTAAGCCGAGCACCATGCCGATAAACAGGCCAGACACTGCTACAATGAGTAGAGACTGAACCCCTACCGAATAAAGCTGTTTAACTAACAACGGCCACTGCTTGCCAAACTCAGGTTTGCCAAATAGTGCGCCAAATAATAGATAGCCTGCTCGACCAAAAGCCGCAAATGTTTCAATCCATCGACGTCCGAAGGCAGCAATCGCCTTAATTATCATGTTCATTTACCCTAATAAATCAGCCGAATAGTCATTGGCAGGAAAGCGGAATGGCACTGGGCCATCAGCAATACCATCCATAAACTGTCTGACGCGCGGATCTTGGTTTTCGCGCAACTCTTCCCCGGTTCCTTTCGCAATAACATGTTGCTGCGCCACAATATAAGCTTTATCGGCAATACTTAGTACTTCAGGAACGTCATGGGAAACCACCACGCAGGTTACCCCTAACGCTTGGTTGAGTTCATCAATCAGTTTGACCAAAACCCCCATCGTGATTGGGTCTTGCCCCACAAACGGCTCATCAAACATAATCAAGTCAGGATCCAGAGCAATCGCTCTTGCCAGCGCCGCACGGCGTGCCATTCCCCCTGACAGTTCTGATGGCATTAATTTTGCAGCTCCGCGTAACCCCACCGCCTCTAATTTCATCATCACCGTCGTATGAATTAATGATTCCGGTAAATTTGTGTGCTCACGCAAAGGAAAAGCGACATTATTGAAAACGTCCATATCGGTAAACAAGGCACCTGACTGGAATAACATGCTCATTTTTTTACGTGATTGGTATAACTTAGAACGAGACAGCGCAGGAATATTATCCCCATCAAACCAAATTTCCCCTTCTTCGGGGCGCAGTTGTCCGCCAATCAGTCTGAGTAATGTGGTTTTACCAATCCCTGAAGGCCCCATAATCGCAGTAATTTTACCACGAGGCACAGTTAGGTTAATATTTTCGAATATTTTCCTATTTCCCCGTGTAAATGACATGTTTTTGACTTCGATTAAGTTCTCTGTCTGTGCTTGCATCGTTTAATAGCTCGTTATAGGTCAAACTATGATTCTGCCTAAATAAATTCAGGATTTTACAGAAACATAAACCAAATAGTATTAACTAATATTTTACCTAATTAATAGAAGATAGCTCTTAGAAATTTATATATCCAACCATAAGAGTAAGAGAATTAAAAAAATTTTTTTTGGGCATCGGTGCGGTTAAACCATAAAAAGCTCTTTTGAGCTCAAATCGCTAATAGAGACTTATAATCATGACATTCATAAAAGCTGAGAGACAAAATACTTACCGATACTAAGTATTCGTTATACAATCCAATTTCTCTTTTTTGATCTAACCGAAACTTTGGATCCAACCGACACTTTTGATTCACCCGAAAACACCCATGGAATTAGACATGTCAAATATCGATTTTCAGAAAGTAGGTAAAGAAGTTCTCCATATCGAACGCGAAGGTCTGAAAAACCTAGAACAATATATTAATCATGACTTTGACCTTGCTTGCCAGCAAATCTTTGCTTGTCAGGGGAAAGTGGTCGTTATGGGGATGGGAAAATCAGGACATATTGGACGAAAAATTGCGGCGACGCTTGCCAGCACAGGAACGCCTTCATTTTTCGTGCACCCCGGAGAAGCCAGCCATGGCGATTTAGGGATGATCTCCAATAAAGACGTTGTATTAGCTATTTCGAACTCTGGTGAATCAGGGGAAATTTTAGCTCTACTGCCCGTGTTAAAGCGAATCAAAGTCCCACTGATCTGCATGACTAATAACCCAGACAGTAACATGGGCAAATATGCAGATATCCACTTATGCATAAAGGTACCGCAAGAAGCCTGCCCGCTAGGTTTGGCGCCAACGACAAGTACCACGGCAACATTAGTGATGGGCGATGCGTTAGCCATTGCACTATTAACCGCCCGCGGCTTCACCGCTGATGATTTTGCGCTATCGCATCCCGGGGGCGCACTTGGGCGCAAACTTTTACTCTTAGTTCGTGATTTAATGAGTACCGGTGACGATGTCCCTCACATTCCGAAAAGTGCCACGTTACGCGAAGCCCTTGTGGAAATTACCCGTAAAAAGCTGGGTATGACTGTCATTTGTGATGACGACATGAATATTCAAGGGATTTTCACAGATGGGGATTTACGCCGCATTTTTGATATGGGCATCGACCTCAACAATGCCAAAATTGCCGATTTAATGACGCCTGGCGGTATTCGAGTCGCGCCGGGCATGCTAGCTGTTGAAGCGCTGAACCTGATGCAATCTCGCCATGTTACTTCATTATTAGTGGCGGATGGCGACCAATTAGTGGGTGTTCTCCATATGCACGACCTACTGCAAGCGGGTGTGGTATAAGTCGAAAAGTATACGTAAAGGAAATAGAATGAGCCCTAATTATCAGAATACTTGCTATGGGTCTGTAGCAAATTCTGTGATAGAAAAAGCGACCAAAATTAAACTACTTATCTGTGATGTCGATGGCGTGATGTCCGACGGTTTAATTTACATGGGGAATAATGGCGAAGAATTAAAAGCCTTTAATGTCCGCGATGGATATGGCATTCGCTGCCTATTAACCTCAGGAATTGAAGTTGCTATTATCACCGGACGCAAAGCTAAATTACTGGAAGACAGAGCCCTAACGTTAGGTATTACATATCTTTACCAAGGACAAAGCGATAAGCTTTTGGCGTATCGCGAACTGTTAGATAAACTACAACTAACAGAAGAGCAAACGGCTTACATTGGTGATGACCTCATTGACTGGCCTGTAATGGCAAAAGTTGGGTTATCTGTTGCGGTTGCTGATGCACACCCATTGTTATTACCTAAAGCAGAC
Organism: Providencia alcalifaciens; assembly: GCF_020271745.1. Lineage (NCBI taxonomy): Bacteria > Pseudomonadati > Pseudomonadota > Gammaproteobacteria > Enterobacterales > Morganellaceae > Providencia > Providencia alcalifaciens. The sequence goes on from NZ_CP084296.1 coordinate 695,090, forward strand.
TATGTAACGCATATTGGTGGCGGAAAAGGTGCAGTACGTGAACTCTGCGACCTGATTCTGTTATCCCAAAATAAACTGGAAGAAGCTAAAGGCTTGTCGATTTAAAGAACAGATATCATTCATGAGCAACGCAAAAAAGTGGTTAATCACTGTTTTATCCCTCATTGCACTGGGGCTAATTGGTTGGAACTTTTCGGTTTACGATGACTCCAAACCATCGGCGGCAGAAATCAATGACGGGAAACCCAATTATCAAACTGATGATTCGGTAACTTTCGTCTATAATCCCGCAGGGGATTTAGCCTATAAACTCGCCGCGAGCAAAGTTGATAATTATACCGATGGAAAAATCACGTGGTTTACCAATCCGGTATTAACCACTTATAACGATGCGGGTACACCGACTTGGACGGTGAAATCCATTAAAGCAAGATTAACCAAAGAACGCGTGCTCTATCTGTATAGCGATGTTCAAGTTAACAGTTTGACCCCTGAGCCTCAAATTCAGCGTATTACTACAGATAATGCGGTGGTCAATCTAGTCACACAAGATGTTTCATCTGACGATAAAGTTACCATTATCGGACACGGGCTAAATTCAACGGGCTTAAAAATGAAGGGGAACCTTCGTACAAGAACTGCTGAATTAATTGAAGATGTTAAAACTCACTATGAGTTACAACCAAAAGAGCAACACAATGAATCAAGTAACTAAGAAAAGTTTTATTCAAGGGGCTATTGCAAGTGCAATTTTGGCTCTTAGCCTGCCGGCAATGGCACTGAAAACAGATACCCAACAACCGATGACCATTAACTCGGTTAAGCAATCTCTTGATTTAGAAAAAAATATCACCACATTTACTGATGACGTTGTTATCAAGCAAGGTTCCATTGATATTCGTGCCAACAAAGTTGTTGTGACTCGTCCAAGCAGCGATTCCGATAAAATCGTTATTGAAGCATTTGGTACGCCAGTGACTTTCTTCCAGTTACAAGACGATGGCAAGCCAATTAAAGGTCACGCATCCAAAGCGCGTTATGAAGTTGATCAGCAGTTGGTCACATTAACGGGTGATGCCTACCTTGAGCAGCTCGATAGCAATATCAAAGGCGATAAAATCACTTATGTGGTTCCAACGCAAAAAATGGAAGCGTTCAGCGATAAAGGCAAGCGCGTGACGACTGTCTTATTACCTGCCCAGTTACAAGAGAAAGGCCCAGCAGCGCAGGGTTCATCAACAAGTAAGAGTAAATAATTGTTATGGCAACACTAACCGCAGAGAATCTGGCGAAATCCTATAAAAAACGCAGCGTAGTCACTGATGTCAGCCTTGAGGTGAAATCAGGGGAAATCGTCGGTCTCTTAGGCCCTAACGGTGCGGGTAAAACGACCACTTTTTATATGGTAGTCGGCATTGTTCAGCGGGATGCTGGTAAAATTTTAATTGATGGGGAAGATATTAGCTTACTGCCTCTGCACGAGCGCGCTCGTCGTGGTATTGGCTATCTTCCTCAAGAAGCATCTATTTTCCGCCGCCTCAGTGTGTATGACAACCTGATGGCCGTGTTAGAAATTCGTCCAGACTTAACTTCAGAACAGCGCAAAGAGCGCGCTGAAGAGCTGATGGAAGAGTTCAGTATTACCCACCTGCGTGATAGCGTTGGTCAATCACTGTCTGGTGGTGAGCGTCGTCGTGTGGAAATTGCACGCGCCCTCGCTGCTAATCCCAAATTTATCCTGTTAGATGAACCGTTTGCTGGGGTTGACCCGATTTCCGTTTTGGATATCAAAAAAATCATCCAACACTTGCGCGACTACGGGCTCGGCGTATTAATCACCGACCATAACGTCCGTGAAACTCTCGATGTTTGTGAACGTGCTTACATTGTCAGCCAAGGGCACTTGATTGCTCACGGTTCGCCAGAGATGATCCTTGAAAATGAGCAAGTGAAACGCGTTTATTTGGGTGAAGGCTTTAGACTGTAGTTTGTAGACTGTAGTTTGTAGACTGTAGTTTGTAGACTGTAGTTTGTAGACTGTAGTTTGTAGACCATAGTTTTGCCTTGTTGGTTGTCATGATATTGGTTGTGTAAGTGGTAATGGAGAATAAAGCACATTCATGAAGCAAAGTTTGCAGCTCAGAATCAGTCAACAACTTGCAATGACACCTCAATTGCAACAGGCCATCCGTCTGTTGCAATTGTCCACACTTGAGCTTCAACAAGAAATTCAACTCGCCCTTGAAACCAACCCTCTGCTCGAACAAGAAGAGTCATCCTCTGAGCAAGAAAGTTCAGATAGCCTAAGCAACGATACTGACAGCAGCGAAATCGATACCAAAGATGCCCTCGAAAAAACGGATATGCCCGATGAGCTTCCGCTAGATGCTGATTGGGATGAAATCTATACGGCAGGCACCCCGTCAGGAACGAGCAACGACTACAGCTACGATGAACTTCCTGTTTACCAAGGGGAAACCACCCAAACACTGCAAGACTATCTCGTCTGGCAAGCGGATCTCACCCCGTTTACCGATACCGATCGCGCGATTGCGACCTCGATTATCGATTCAATTGATGATTCAGGCTATCTCACCAGTTCAATCAGCGAGATCCACGAAGGGATTGATAACCCCGATATCACCTTAGAAGAAGTGATTGCCGTTTTAAAACGTATTCAGCATTTCGACCCATTAGGGGTGGCGGCTCAGGATCTCAAAGAGTGTTTACTGATCCAGCTCTCCTTATACCCGAAAGAGACAATTGGCTTGCAAGAGGCTAGACTGATTATTAGTAATCATATTGATTTACTTGCAAATCGTGATTTTCGTCAATTGAGCAAACTTACCCGCTTAAAAGAAGATGCGCTGAAAACGGCCATTGACCTGATCCTTACGCTGAATCCCAAGCCAGGGCAGTCAATCAACACCGGTGAATCGGAATATGTTATTCCCGATGTGCTGGTGAAAAAAGTCGGTGGGCACTGGCAAGTTGAGTTAAATACAGATAGCATCCCTAAGTTAAGTATCAATAATCATTATGCTTCAATGGCAAATGATTCAGCCAGCGAAAGTGACACACAATATATTCGCAGTCACTTGCAAGATGCGAAATGGCTGATTAAAAGTTTAGAGAGCCGCCATGAAACATTACTTAAAGTGGCGACCTGTATTGTTGAGCAGCAACAAGAATTTTTTGAGTTAGGCGAAGAGTATATGAAACCGATGATTTTGGCAGACATTGCCTATCAGGTGGATATGCATGAATCGACTATCTCCCGTGTGACAACCCAGAAATTCCTGCATAGTCCACGAGGTATTTTTGAGTTGAAGTATTTTTTCTCCAGTCATGTGAGTACGGACACCGGAGGAGAGGCCTCCTCCACTGCGATTCGTGCACTGGTGAAGAAGCTGGTTGCTGCGGAAAACCCAGCAAAACCATTGAGTGACAGTAAATTGACGAGTATGCTGGCAGAGCAAGGTATACAAGTTGCTCGTCGAACTGTTGCTAAGTATCGTGAGTCATTATCTATTCCGCCATCAAATCAACGTAAACAGTTGGTTTAACCCAATAATATAAGGAAGATTGTATGGAATTTCAGATTACTGGACACAATATTGAAGTTACACCGGCATTGCGCGAAACGGTTGAGAAAAAACTCAAGAAATTAGAGCAATTGTTTGATCGTATTAACAGTATCCAAGTTGTTCTGAAAGTGGAAAAAGTTCAGCAAATTGCTGAAGCCACCCTGCAACTCAACGGTGCAGAACTTCACGCATCAGCGGAAGACGACGATATGTACGCGGCACTTGATTTACTCCTTGATAAGCTGTCACGCCAATTAACCAAACATAAAGAAAAACTGAGACAACACTAATACATTTAGCCAGTCGTTGACTGATTAATGTTCTGAACCAGATGGTGGAATACATCATCTGGTTTTGTAGTCCTAAGTGAATAATAAAATGAATAGTGATATAGAAATCCAATTAAGCGATGTTTTATCTGCCAGTTGCACACGTAATAATTTAGTTTGCACCAGTAAGAAGAGAGCATTAGAAATTATTAGTGAGTTAGCGGCCGCCGAGTTGGGATTACCGGAAAATACGGTATTTGAAGCGTTACTAACCAGAGAAAAAGTTGGCACCACAGGTATTGGTGGTGGGATTGCAATCCCTCATGGCAAACTCAGTGAAGGCGAAAGTGCACGCGCCGCTGGCGTGTTTTTACATTTAGAAGAGCCCATTGCGTTTGATGCGATTGATAACCAACCTGTTGATCTGCTTTTTGCATTACTTGTTCCATCGGATCAGTGTAAAACTCATTTACATACGTTGTCTCTTATCGCTAAAAAATTAGCGGATAAAACGTTCTGTAAGCGTCTGCGCAGCGCGCAAAGTGACGAAGAGCTATACCAGATTATCATTGGGTAAGTAATAACTGATATGTGTTGATGCCAGCCTAATGATATTGTTATGATTTCTTTCATTCGGCATCGTAAAACACCGCAAAATGCAAAATAATCAGACATGTGTGATCAGTGAGAAATCGATCATTAAGATATAAATCCTTAAGAGACAGAAGGGAGTTAGCTCATGGTGCTGATGATTGTCAGCGGCCGTTCCGGTTCGGGAAAATCCGTTGCCCTACGCGCGCTGGAAGATATGGGTTTCTATTGTGTGGATAACCTTCCGGTAGTCTTACTGCCGGAATTAGCTAATTCACTTGCCGATCGCAATATTTCTGCGGCCGTGAGCATTGATGTGCGTAATATGCCCGACAATCCAGAAGTGTTCGAAGAAGCGATTGATAAACTGCCATCAACCTTCTCGCCACAACTGCTGTTTCTGGATGCGGATCGCAACACATTAATTCGTCGTTACAGTGATACCCGTCGATTACACCCGCTTTCAAGTAAAAACTTATCCTTAGAAAGTGCTATCGATGAAGAAAACGAGCTATTAGAGCCACTACGCTCCCGCGCTGACTTGGTCATTGATACCTCCGAAATGTCAGTGCATGAATTAGCGGAAATGCTCAGAACTCGCTTAATGGGCAAACGCGAGCGTGAGCTGACCATGGTGTTTGAGTCCTTCGGTTTCAAACACGGCATCCCAATTGATGCCGACTACGTTTTCGACGTACGCTTCTTACCGAACCCGCACTGGGATCCCAAACTGCGACCAATGACCGGTTTAGATCGTCCTGTTGCGGCCTTCTTGGACAGACACACCGAGGTACATAACTTTATTTATCAAACTCGCAGCTATTTAGAGTTATGGCTACCGATGTTAGAAACCAATAATCGCAGCTATCTCACCGTCGCCATCGGCTGTACGGGGGGAAAACACCGTTCGGTGTATGTGGCAGAGCAGTTGGCTGATTATTTCCGCTCCCGTGGGAAAAACGTCCAGTCACGCCACAGAACGTTGGAAAAACGCAAGCAATGACCGTCAAAGCGACGATTACGCTGAAAAACCGTCTTGGTATGCATGCCAGACCAGCAATGCTTCTCTATGATTTAGTTAAACAATTTAACTCTAGAGTTATTTTAAAAAATGACAGTCAAATTGAGGCCGAGGCGGATAGCGTTATTGCGATGTTGATGTTAGACTCGGAACAAGGCAGTAAAATTGATATCGAGGTTAGCGGGCCCGATGAACATTTGGCGTTATCCGCAATCATTAAACTGTTTGAAAGTGGATTTGACGAAGAGTAGCCCAACTCATTGTGTCTTTACATCTTAGTGAACAGAACGATATACACGGTTTTACACGCATAGGCACCGAGTTCGTGATCCCGATCTCTTCCTTTTAACGCCTATAGCGCCTAATATTTTACATAATCTATTTTCTAGCAAACACCCCCTGCCTTCTGGGTGGGGGGTGTTTGCTTTGTACGTCCCTATTGGAGTGTGGTATGACAAAGCCAACAATTATTATCAATGATTTAGATGCAGAACGCTTAGATGCACTGATGGAGCAAGCCGCTTACGCGGGTACGCCTGTTGCTGAAGCACTAAACGACGAATTAGACCGCGCAGATATCGTCTCTCCACAAGAGATCCCTGCGGATGTGGTCACCATGAACAGTACTGTTCGTTTCTTAGATTTAATCAGTAACGAAGAGCGCACACGCACATTGGTTTATCCTGCCTCTCTCAAAGATAGTGCAGAACAACTGTCCGTGATGGCGCCAATCGGTGCAGCGTTATTAGGATTACATGTTAACGACGAAATTAGCTGGGCACTGCCAAACGGTGTAGAAACCCGTGTTCGTGTGTTAGAGATTGTTTATCAACCTGAAGCGGCTGGCGAGTTCCATCGCTAGTTGCGATGCTAAACAAGAGAAAGAAGACTAGCCGAAAAAAGTTTCCATCAAGAAACTGCCGTTAGTCTTCAGGCGGTATTCAGGCACTCAATTGAGTGCCTTTTTGCTATTTAGCGCTTATTGCCCTGCAATACTCATTTCAGGGATCAACACTGAACCGCACTGAATATTGCTGCGCGTTTCGATATCATCGGCGATAGTCACCATGTTCATCCACATATCCTTTAAATTACCCGCAATAGTAATTTCACTTACCGGATACTGAATCTCACCGTTTTCTACCCAAAAACCGGATGCCCCACGGGAATAGTCCCCCGTAATTCCACTCACACCCTGTCCCATCAGCTCAGTGACCACTAAACCTGTACCCATTTGCTTTAACAAAGCATCAAACGATAAGCCTTGACCCTCAATGCGCCAGTTATGGATCCCACCCGCATGACCCGTGCTTTGCAGACCCAGTTTACGCGCAGAATAACTGGTCATTAGCCATGTTTGCAAAATGCCATTTTCCACAATATTGCGCTCAGTGGTACGCACACCTTCACTGTCAAATGGGGATGAGGCTAAACCGCCCATTAAATGTGGCTGCTCATTGATGGTTAACCAGCTTGGTAAAATTTGTTTGCCAAGGCTATCCATTAAGAATGATGATTTACGATAAATGCTGCTGCCGCTGATAGCACCAACTAAATGACCAAATAACCCCGTCGCCACTTCTGAGGCAAAAATCACAGGGGCTTTCATGGTTGGTAATTTACGTGGTGATAAACGCGATAATGTACGACGGGCACACTCTTGGCCAACCCACTCAGGGGATTTCAATGCCTGCATACTGCGTGCGATAGTGTACGCATAATCGCGCTCCATCTCGCCATTTTGCTCGGCGATCACGCAGCTCGACATCGAATAACGGCTAGAGCTGTAGCTCTTTAATAGGCCTAAGGAGTTACCAAAGACACGGATACCATAGTGCCCATTGAAACTACCGCCTTCCGTATTCACAATGCGTGAATCTGCATTTAAAGCGGTCATTTCCGCAATCGATGCCAGCTTAATGGCTTCCTCGGGGGAAAGCTCCGTAGCTTGGAACAGGTTTAAATCCGGCGCATCAAATGCCAGTAATGATTTTTCAGCGGGGCCTGCACACGGGTCTTCGGAGGTGTAATTCGCAATATCAATCGCGGCTTGAACTGTACGCTCAATCGCTTCGTCGCTTAAATCCGTTGAAGATGCACTGCCTTTGCGCTGTTTATGGTAAACCGTGATACCGAGCGCCCCATCACTGTTAAATTCCACATTCTCCACGTCACCTTGGCGAGTGCTTACGCTAATGCCGGTGCTTTTATTGACTGCAACTTCAGCGCCATCACAACGGCTTTTGGCGAATTCCAATGCGTGGGCGACGGCTTGTTCTAATTGTTTACGTTGTTCGGCAACTTGTTCAGTAACACTCATGCATTTTATCCAATAAAGAGGGGAAAAGTGATTTTCTACCTCGACATATCAATGTCAGGTAGTCATAAGGGGGTTTTCCCAGTTACAATAGAGTTAATCTATAAATGTTAACACTCACAACGCCGTAAATCATGCTAATTACTCGTAATTACACGGCGGCGTTTAGTAAAAAGGAAAATCCCTATGGCCAAACAGCCTGAAGATTGGCTGGATGATATCCCAGCGCCCCAAGATGATGAGGACGATGAGATTATTTGGGTCAGCAAAAGCGAAATTAAACGCGATGCAGAGATCCTCAAAAAACTGGGGGCTGAACTTGTTGATTTAAGTAAAAGCGAGCTTGAACGCATCCCATTAGACACGCAATTACTTGAGGCTATCGAATTAGCGCAAAAAATTAAGCGTGAAGGCCGTCGTCGTCAATTACAGCTTATTGGTAAACTGCTACGTTCCCGTGAAGTTGAACCGATCACTGAAGCCCTCGATAAGCTGAAAAACCGCCATAACCAGCAAGTTGTCATTTTGCACAAGCTGGAAGATCTACGTAACCGTTTATTAGCCGATGGCGATGAAGTCATTGAAGAAGTCGTTGCGCTGTTCCCACAAACTGATCGCCAGCAACTGCGTGCATTAGTCCGTAATGCGAAGAAAGAGCGAGATGGGAATAAACCACCAAAAGCATTCCGCCAGATTTTCCAATATCTGAAAGAGCTTTCTGATAGCAACTGATTTCCAGGTTTTATTCAATAAAAATCCCCCTATGCGGCAAAACTCGAGTCAGTTCTAACATAGGGGGATTTTTTAATACCAAAATCGTAGAAGATTGAGTAACGCAGGAAGTCGAGTATAGCCTTCTCTACCAAGGAAATGCCCCGCACTTTCTACCATGGTGACAGAGGTTTTTAATGCCTCGGCTAACTCAATTGAAGCGTCTGGATCCACGACCCAATCATTGGAAGAAATAATCGAAGCTCGCTTATCGGTTATGCCAATCAACTTATTATAATCCAATGAAAACTGAGTATGTTCAGCCAAATCAGACAATGTATCCAGTGAACGATCAAACCCTGAAACTAGCACATAGCCGCCAATTTTAGCCCCTTCCGGCGCATTATTTTCTAGAAAACGTAATGCTGTAATGCAGCCTAAACTGTGCCCCACTAAAATAGTATTTTCATCAAACTGAATATTGGCATCGAGTAAACATTGCTGCCATTTTTGCGGATCAGGAGAGTTTGGTTCTGGTAATGCAGGCACATCAACCGTCGCTCCTAAAGCGTCTAATTCATTTTTTAACCAATTAAACCAATTATCATTCGGTGATGCGGTATAACCATGAACAATGACAATTCTTTTACCATTCACTTAATCGCCCTCAATATTAATCGCCACCAAAACATGGCTAAACGCAGAGTCATTGCGCAAATTTAGCATGAGGTTTGAGAAGCTTCATTCTCATTATTCGTGATATCTATAAGAAAAATAAACGTTTCATCCAGCTCCTCTTCGGCTTCATTCATCAATTCAATCACCGATGAAAATTGCGTACGTTGAGCAGCCTTTAAATGGCTAAAAATCAGCGTAACGGGTAACTCTATTTCCCCTGTAATCACATCCCATAACCCATCGAGATTATGACCAAACCATTTAGGAAGCGAGAACTGTTGCTGAAATTGCTGATAAAATGCCTCTAGGCTATTTATTTCACGAAAATCAAAAACGACGGTCTTGCTCATCGCTGCCCCCAATTATTTAACTTGTTGGAACGTTTTATAATGGTCTGTGCTGACAAAAATCATCCCATCAGAAGAATAGAGTAGACGATCTGCACCACGATGCCCGCAACGATAATTGATATCGGCTTCAAACCACTGGCGCCCATCAGCAATAGGCAGGCCTTTTTCACGGTTAGAAAAACGGTCGCCACCGATGGCTCTACCCGGTAAAACTTCACATAAATTCCCTTTTTTAGCATCCCAACCGGCTTCTCTTGCCTGTTTTTTCGTCATGTAAAATGCAGGAAGTTTTTGGTATTTTTCCATAAAACTGACCACATTGTTCTGAGCGGTCAGTTGATCAATGGTTTTTGGTGTTTCACTCGAGGTTATCGCTTCACGGGAAGGTGCTGCACTTGGTGTAGTTGGTGTACTTGGTATAGTTTGCGTCGTTGATGGTGTACCAGAAGACGGTTCAGGTGCAACCTGCTCGCCACCTTTAAAATACAGGCTAATCGCAATCAAAATTGCCATTAACACTAAGGAAATAATACGTTTATTCATAACGCCTCAATTATTTTTGCTGTGCGGATAAACAATCGCCCCAGTCACATTCGTAACTAGGGCGAATAAACAAAAGACTATCTTAACGTGTGATTACGCGGTGCCACCCACGGTCATTTTATCAAGTTTCAGTGTCGGCTGCCCCACACCTACTGGCACGCTTTGCCCTTCTTTACCGCAAACACCTACGCCTTTATCCAGCGCAAGGTCATTACCTACCATGGAAATTTGCTGCATAGCTTCAACACCAGAGCCAATCAAGGTCGCCCCCTTCACTGGCGAGGTAATTTTACCATTTTCAATTAAGTAAGCTTCAGAGGTTGAAAACACAAATTTACCCGATGTGATATCTACCTGCCCACCCCCGAAATTCGGCGCATACAACCCTTTTTCAACACTGGCAATGATCTCTTCCGGTGTTGATTCACCCGCTAGCATATAGGTATTTGTCATACGAGGCATTGGCAAATGAGCGTAAGATTCACGACGTGCATTTCCTGTTGGTGCCACGCCCATTAAACGCGCGTTATGCTTATCTTGAATATAGTTACGTAGAATTCCATTCTCAATCAACACATTGTATTGACCCGGAACCCCTTCATCATCAATCGCTAATGAACCGCGACGCCCAGCAATGGTGCCATCATCCACCACAGTACATAGGGAAGATGCGACTTGCTCACCCATTTTTCCTGAGAAAACAGAGGTACCACGACGGTTAAAGTCACCTTCCAAACCATGTCCCACGGCTTCATGAAGCAGAACGCCCGGCCAACCTGCACCTAATACTACAGGCATCATGCCAGCAGGCGCGGCAACTGCCGATAAGTTCACTAACGCCATGCGTACAGCTTCACGCGCATACTGCTCCGCAAGTACTTGTCCTTGATGGATTTCGAGAAAATATTCATAACCATAACGACCACCGCCACCGCTTGCTCCGCGTTCACGTTTGCCATCATGTTCCACCAGCACACTCACCGATAAACGCACCAGAGGGCGAATATCCGTCGCTAATGTGCCATCAGTTGCAGCGACTAACACTTGCTCATACACGCCAGTTAAGCTGGCATTTACTTCAATCACGCGAGGGTCTTCAGCCCGCGCCACTTGGTCAACACGATGCAGCAATTCAATTTTCTGCTCGCGCGGTAAGCTACGCAGAGGATCCGCTTCTGAATAGAGTTTTTTGTAGTCTACATTGGTTAAAATCTGTGACTTTCCAGCGCCTTGTTCAGTGACGATACTACGGGCTGCCGTTGCGCTTTGAGTTAGCGCTAGCAGTGAAATTTGGTCAGCATAGGCAAAACCCGTTTTTTCCCCCGTAATCGCTCGAACCCCAACACCTTGGTCAATATTGTAGGAGCCATCTTTAATGATTCGGTCTTCTAAAACCCATGATTCATGGTAGCTAGACTGAAAAAAGAGATCCCCATAATCAACACGGCGCTCAGATAGCAACCCTAAAATATCATACAGATTATCTTGACCAAGACCGTTGGCAGCCAGCAAATGTTCGCTGACAGAAGCTAAACTCATATTCGTCACTCTTATTTGGTTTATTTTTTAATCAATGATGTTAATTGTGGTCTAAAGCGGTTATGTTTCACCACTCGGATCTGTTCACGCATCACATTCAAGCTGTCTGGCTGGACATTCACGACCAACGCAGAAACAGCATCCACATTTTTTTTCATCACCTTACCCCAGCCATCTACGGCGAGAGTATGTCCCCATGTACGACGTGTACCGTGCACCCCAACTTGTGCTGGCGCTAAAACATAACACTGGTTTTCTATCGCACGGGCTCTTAACAGTGGCTCCCAATGAGCTTGTCCAGTATAACGAGTAAACGCCGCAGGGACGGAAATAATCTCTGCACCTTGTTCACGTAATGCTTGGAATAAGCCTGGGAAACGTAAATCATAACAAATGGTCAAACCTAAGCGACCTACTGGCGTATCAACCACAGTAAGGTGCTCACCACGTTGATAAATAACCGATTCGTTATACTCACCTTGTTCATCTTCGATGTTCACATCGAACATATGAATTTTATCGTAACGTGCAGTGATATTCCCTTGTGCATCAAACAGTAAGCTACTGCTGGTAATACGTTCAGGATCTTCACGGCTAATCAATGGCATTGACCCAATCAGGATCCACACATTGTAACGGATAGCCATCGCACGGATAGCATCTTGTAATGGGCCATTACCTTCTGTTTCAGCCTGTTTACGATAGGTTGCAGCATCAGCAAATAGCAATGCATTTTCAGGAGTAAGAACTAACTGCACGGTATCAGGCAACTGTTTAATTTGCTGCTCTATCTGTGCCAAGTTGTATTTTGTATTCTTACCACTACATAACTGCAAAAGTGCAACATTACCCGTTTTCATTACTCTTGAGTCTCCTTAAGCTGACGTAGTACTTCATCAATTTTAGGTTCATCCAGACTACCGCTTACGCGATAGCGAATAACCGAAATTTTACTCCACAACGGACCAAGGACTTTCGATGCCGCAAATACTGCCGCGCCCGCAAACGGATTAATCACGAATGCGGTGGCTACACCTACTGTAGCAGAAATTTCAGGGGTAATGACCGCTTCTGCATTAATTTGACGCTTAACAAGGTCAATATCACCATTCAAGGCAATATCCGCGACTAATCCATCAATATAAAGATCCTTCGAGGTTAGAATACCTTGATTGATGACCGCATTGCCTTTAATCGAATCAAAGTTAAAGTCATTGCTGAACGTATCCCGGAAATCTAACTGAAGTTTGCGCAATAATGCATCAAAACTAACTAAACGTAGTAACTGCCCAGCCCGGCCGCCTCCCATATGGGCAATCGCGCCTTTCCCTAATTTCGCTGACATTTTCCCATTCAGCGTGGCGACATCAGGTTCCCAAGGAACATTCGCCCAGTTCAGGTCAAATTCAATGGAATATGGGGAGTCAATAATCGGCACCAAAACACCAAAATAAGCAGCAGTTTCATCGAAAGCCTCGCCGGTAAGCGAGCCTGCAATCTCAGTTTTATTACCATCATTACTGCGCCATAGCGCATCCAGTTTTAACTCACTCGCGCTGTTCTTCAACATACCCGCCGTTAATTTTAAGGTATGCTGCCCCACTGGCGTGACTTTCGCCGTGATTTCTCCCAGTTTTTGCCCACTCACCCAACACTCTGCGCAATGGATATTCACTTTAGGCCACTGGCTAAAGTCGAATACTTCCGATGGGGAGGTTTTTTCGCTTGAAGCCATTGCCCCTTCAGGATTGTAATACAGGTACTCAATATTCAATGCCCATGGCTGCTGCTTCCAAATCTGTAGCTGCCCTTTTAGATTTGCACTTTCTACATTGATTTGCTGTTCATCACGGTATAAATCATAAGAGAAGCGCAAATCTTTCCAACGCTGTCCCGCCAAATAAACGGATGGCGCTTTGACCTCAAGCGTATCTGGATAACTAATGAGGCTCACTTGGTCACTGGCAGAAGAAGATAAAAAGCCACTCGCAAATTTTTCCCAATTTACGTCATCGATAGCGGGTAAATCCACCAAGATGGTAGAGCCGTTTGGTAACGCAGGAACTTGACTATTCCATGGGGCAATATGGGCTTTTTGTAGTTTCAATGGCGAACTGGTGAGCAACCACTGAGAATTAAAACCAAGGCGTTGACCAATATCACCACCAACCGTTAATTGCTCCGTCGTGCCTTTCGCTTGAACATTCATCTTACCAAGCTGTTGCAGCAGTTCGGTATTCAGCGCAGGTAACTGACTTTTTAGCTTATTTAATCCTGCAGTGAGCTCAATCTGTAATCCTGTCGCTTGTTTGGATGATTCTGGTAACGTGATGTGAATTTGGCTTTTCCAATCACTCACACCAGCGACTTTCTCTTTGATATCACTTGGCAACATAGGAACTTTATTCAGCTCCCAATTTCCACCAAGATTAATATCCACTAAATAATCTTTTGGGCGCGTTAACGTTTTGAAATCCAAAGAAACTGGCTGTTCTAACCATTGTCCCTTGATATTATCGCTGACTAAATCCCCATTGGTAAACTTGAAGCTGCCAGTCAATCCGTGCAATGTGCTATCGATAGGGCGTACAAACACATCATTTTTATTAAGATTGACTTGCCCTTTCGCGATAACGTCTTTTCCAGCCGATAATGGAATAGCAAGATTAAGCTTACCGGTTACGATACCATCGATTTGTAGCTCATCCAGCGTGTCCCCAAGGGAACGCTTGAGTGGTGTATGGGTAAAATATTGTTGGATCTGTTTGCCCGTTCCACTCACTCCCGCATCGATATATAACATTTCATCGAAGTAATCATGGATCACGGCGTCGAGATTTTCTGCCGTTGCATCCCCTAATTTCACAGAGTCCGTATGCATCGCTAAACTTGCGCGGCTAAAGTCTAAATCGAGATTTAAATCCAGTAATGCAGGCCATTGGTCATCGTATTCGAATGTGCCATCACGCAGCGGCACATACACTTGGAACTGCCCGTCATTTTTATAGTAAGGATAATGCGCCGGGTCGCCTTTATACACCAGCGTCGCATTGTCTACATGTCCGGCAATAATCGCTTTAGTCAGATAATCAGCGAGCGCCTGCCCCATCAATTTTTGCGGGAAATAGCGCCAAGCTTCCCCTGCATCATCGGTGCTGATCCCCGCTAGAATGGCCAAATCGGCAATATCATACTGTTTCGCTTTCGCATAGCTAAAGTCACCGTTGGCTTTGACGGCCTTCGCTTGCAAATTCACACCGGAACTCCACAATTTGAATTCGCTGCTGTTATTGATCCAGTTTAATTTGCCACTGGCGCTACTAATTTCAAAAGGTGCTTTAAATTCATCGCGGTAATCCACAATACTATCTTTAAGCGAGAATGAGAGAATGCCTTGTTGAGCACCGCCAATAAGCACACCTGAGAAGTGGTTTACAGAAGGAAGTTCTTTCCATTTTTTCCAGCTAACATCCTGCCAATCCATACTGATTTGCGTATGGTCTTCAGTGTCTTGCGTTAGGTCGAGGGCAAATTCCGAGACTAATCCCGTCGGCTGACGATGCTGCCAATCTTGTACTAATTCTGGCGTAATAAACGAGAATGTCGGCAAGACTTCACTTAAACGTTCTAGCTCAATATTTTTTGCGCGAATGCGCCAGTGATCTTTATTTTGATATTTTGCCGATGAGGGTAAATACAGAACGGAGACACTCCCTTGCGGCCAAATGTATTCATTGGTTTTCAGGGTATCTAGCTCAGGAATATTAAACAGCCAGCCGTTGCCTTGGCGCTTCATGCGCACCAGTAAATCATTCACTTGAAGATTTTGCGTGAGTGGCTCTTCCCCCCAGTTCGCTTCACCTTGGCGTAGCTGGATCAGACCATTATCTATACGATTATTCTTGAGGGTGATCCACGATGATAAACTGAAGTTGGCATCCCGTAGCCCCGTGTTATCTCGTAACCACTTGCTGAGCCAAGGCTGCATATCAATGTTATCGGCCTGTAAATAGAACATGCCGTCACTGAGTACGCCGTTTTTATCCGACACATCCAGCTTCACTTGCAGATAGCTATTTTGCTTATTTAGCGTTTCAAGGCTAACGAAACCTTGGGCGCGATGACGGGCATCTTGGTTAAGCCATGAAAGTTCTGGCAACAGTAACGTCATCTTTTGGTCTGATGGCGTCAAAAATGTCACTTGGCTATCTTTTAAAATAAAATGGTCAAACTGCCGTAAAAACAGGTCATCCACACCATCATAGTTAGTGGCTTCATCTTCCGGTCCATCAAAACTGAGCGGAACTTTATAATCCACATTCAGTTGATAAAACGTCAAATCACGAAAACGCCAACGCAAAGATAATAGCGAGTTCCAAATATCTAATTCGATAGTAATTTTGTTGACTTGTATATCGGTGATTGGGTTTTTGATAGCAACATCGGAAATGATAAGCTCAGGGCCATAATAGCGCCAAGCGCCTTCAATCTGACCAATATCCAGTGAGATATCACTGTGATTTTCAACATAAGTGATAATTTCTTGACGATAATTATCGATATTGGGTAATAGAAAACGCAAACTGGTGAGTACCAACGCACACAGCAACAATACAGCAGCGGTTGTCACGAGTACGATACGTGGCAGTCGTTTCACCAGTTTCTCCTTCAAGCAGAATGCTACATCATGACAACATCAAAGCGTTCTTGGCTATATAACGGCTCAATCTGCACTTTAACTTGTTTCCCTACAAAGATTTCAACCTCCGCTAATGCGTGAGATTCATCCCCTGTCAGTACATCCACCACCGCTTTTGATGCATAAACTAAGAATCTATCAGCATCGATTGTGCGGTGAACTCTCACGATTTCACGCAAAATTTCATAACATACAGTTTCAACCGATTTCACCGTACCACGACCTTGGCAAGTTGGGCAGCTATCGCACAATACATGCTCCAAACTTTCACGGGTTCTTTTACGAGTCATCTCAACTAATCCTAGCTGAGAGAATCCATTGATAGTGGTTTTTACCTTATCTTTACTTAAAGCTTGTTCAAGTGAGGCTAACACACGGCGACGATGCTCTACATCAGACATATCGATAAAGTCGATAATAATAATACCACCGAGATTTCTTAATCGTAATTGCCGCGCAATGGCTTGGGTAGCTTCAACGTTGGTATTAAAGATAGTTTCTTCTAAATTACGGTGACCAACAAAAGCGCCTGTGTTGATATCGATGGTGGTCATCGCTTCAGTTTGGTCGATGATCAGATACCCGCCCGATTTCAATTCAACCTTTCTGTCCATCGCGCGTTGAATTTCATTTTCCACATCGAACAAGTCAAAAATAGGTTGATTGCCTTGGTAAAGCTCAAGCTTCGCCGTCATTTCCGGCACATATTCCGCAATAAACTCTTCCAACTGCGTGTAGGTTAAACGAGAATCCACACGAATACGGTCGAGGGATGCACCAGCAAAGTCGCGAATAATACGGTATGCCAGTGAAAGCTCACCGTAAATTTTAGTGCGTGTGACATTACGTTTTTTACGTTCAATCACTTTCGCCCATAAGCGTTTTAAAAATGCGGCATCTTGTTTGACGTCATCTTCAGCCACACCTTCTGCGGCAGTACGAATGATAAACCCACCATTTTCATCGCAATATTGTGCAACGCACTCTTTTAAACGCTCTCTTTCTTCTTCACTATCAATACGCTGAGACACACCAACATGGGAAGCCCCCGGCATGAAAACCAAGTAACGAGAAGGCAACGTAATGTCTGTGGTGAGCCTTGCGCCTTTGGTGCCGAGTGGGTCTTTCACCACTTGGACAATTAAATCTTGCCCTTGCTTCACCAGCTCCGCAATATCTCTGACATGAAAGTTTTTCTGCTCGTCACCCGCAATGCATTCGGTGTGAGGCATAATATCCGAGGCATGTAAAAAGGCGGCTTTATCCAGGCCAATATCAACAAAGGCCGCCTGCATACCAGGTAAAACGCGGCTCACACGACCTTTGTAGATATTCCCTACTAGCCCTCTTTTCGCCTCTCTTTCAACATGTATTTCTTGTAAGATCCCACCATCAATATAAGCTACACGCGTTTCGGATGGTGTTACGTTTACTAATAGTTCCGTAGTCATGACTTCCCCTTCCCATCACCTAACGCTAAAAATCGTTGTATTAATTCTTCTGTTTCGACCAATGGTAAGCCCACCACTGCATGATAGCTGCCATTAATGCGTCGAATAAAACGTCCACCGAGGCCTTGGATACCGTAAGCACCAGCTTTATCCATTGGCTCGCCAGATTGTATATAATCCTGTATTTCCAGCAAAGATAACTCGCGGAATGTCACATCTGTCGTAATCAATGAGGTTAATGTCTCATGGGAGTTTGATACGGCAATGGCGGTCATTACCTGATGTGTTTTACCGGAAAGGTCACTGAGGATTTGCTGAGCATGGGCTGCATCTCGCGGTTTTTCTAATATTTTACCGTCAAGAACCACAATAGTGTCTGCACCCAAAACAGGATGATCAGCGGGGGCAATTGCCACACCCGCACGGGATTTATCTCGCGCCAAGCGCTGGACATACACCTGAGGCGATTCCCCTTCTTGCCATTTTTCTTCCACTTCGGGACGCAAGATTTCAAAGGAATAACCTAGGAGTTGGACTAATTCACGTCGTCTCGGTGAACCTGATGCAAGATAAATTAAGCTCATAAATTGTCATTCCAGTTATCATCAACGGCCACAATCTTAACATACTGAAAATTGACGGCGAATTTTTCGTAACAGTAAAAATAACCATGGCCACAGAATACCATTTACCAAACTATTCCAGAATACTTGTGGGTGGAATAAGACTTGTGAGGAAAGGAATTCTGCCCAGAAAACAGTAAGATCTTGCACCACCGTTAATACAACAATAATCAAAGCTTGCTGCCACAGTGCCATGTTACGTAAAAGCTGATGTTTGTATGCCACGAGATAACAAATGATGCTGAAGGAGATCGCATGCACACCCAGTGCTGATCCTTGAATAGAATCGACAATAATCCCTAAGATAAAGCTGGTGCCCACACTGACGCGATGCGGTAATGCCATTACCCAGTATATTAAAATCAGCAGTAACCATGATGGTCGGTAAAACACCAATTGTTCAGGCCAAGGCATTACCTGCAAAATCAGTGCAATAAAAAAAGATAACCAGATAATGATGCGCCCATTACCACGATACTCATCCATTATGATTTCCTCTCCATCCTTTCATCATACCATTTCCCTCACTCTATCTTATGACTGAGGTTGAGGCTGTGCAGGTTGCATGGACGGTGGTAATGGTGGTCCTTGAATTTCACTCGGCGTTGGTAACACCTGCGGCAACACTTTCATTAAACGCTCATTTGCAGCACGGTAAACATCGGATGGCTGTAATGGGGTTTTAGGGTCACTTTCATTGCCCCATAGTAGGAGTAAATAACGTAGACGTTGTAACTCAGCGCTTGGTCTTGCAGAGATGATGGTATAGGCGCGTTGAGTATCATGCTTCACCGCTGAAACAACAGCAACAGGATACCCCTCAGGGAAACGCCCACCTAGCCCCGAAGTCACTAACACATCACCAACACGAATGTCCGTATTTCCAGGAAGTGGTTCTAATTGCAGGTCATCCGCACAACCTGAACCCGCAGCAATAACACGGATATCATTACGCAACACTTGCACAGGTAATGCATGGGCGGTATCGCAAATTAATAAAACGCGGCTATTAAAATTACTGGTACCAACGACCTGACCTACCACGCCTTTGTCACTGATAACTGGCTGACCTTCATAAACACCATCATTACTGCCTTTATCTATCACGACTTGGTCGCGATAAGGTGTGTTCGCCCCTGAAATGACTTGCGTCACCATCATGTGTTCATCTTGGCGTAATGGGGAGCCTAACAGTTCGCGTAAGCGGGCATTTTCCTGTTTGAGTTGCTCAAGCAGCAAGTTATCCGCTTTTTTTAATAATAGCTCTTGGCGCAGGGCTTTATTCTCAAACTGGAGTTGATCCCGCGTTGAAAGGGTGTCAGAGATATTATCGAGGAATTGGCGCGGTCCGTTAGCCAAAAAATAGAATGGGCTAACCGCCGTGTCTAAATAATTACGGATCTTATTGAAAGGTTCAAATCGATGGTCAATCACCACCAGCACCAATGCAATTATCACTGCAATAAAAATGCGTAACTGTAGGGAAGGACCTCGCCTAAAAATTGGCTTCATGTATGGCTAAGTTTCGCTAATGGTCGGAGAATAAAAAAATAGTCAAAGCAACTGGAGTCTAAAACCCCAGTTGCTTATGGCGTGATTTAGTCTTCGCTAAACAGGTCACCGCCGTGCATGTCAATCATCTCTAACGCTTTACCGCCGCCACGAGCAACGCAGGTTAAAGGATCTTCAGCAACGATGACCGGAATGCCAGTCTCTTCCATTAATAAACGATCTAAATTACGTAGAAGAGCTCCACCACCCGTTAATACCATACCGCGCTCTGAGATATCAGAAGCTAATTCTGGCGGGCACTGTTCTAACGCTAACATTACTGCACTCACAATACCGGTCAGTGGCTCTTGTAATGCTTCTAAAATTTCGTTGGAGTTCATTTTGAATCCGCGTGGCACACCTTCAGCCAAGTTACGACCGCGAACTTCAATTTCATAAACTTCATCAGTTGGGAAAGCAGAACCGATACCGTGTTTGATACGCTCAGCCGTTGCTTCACCAATTAAGGAACCATAATTACGACGCACATAGTTGATAATTGACTCGTCAAAACGGTCACCACCAATGCGAACAGAAGAAGAGTAAACCACCCCGTTCAGGGAGATAACAGCCACTTCAGTGGTACCACCACCGATATCGACAACCATAGAACCTGTCGCTTCAGAAACGGGTAAACCAGCACCGATTGCCGCTGCCATTGGCTCTTCAATTAAGAAAACTTCGCGGGCGCCTGCACTTAATGCAGATTCACGGATAGCTTTACGTTCAACTTGAGTTGCACCAACAGGTACACAAACTAAAACACGAGGGCTTGGACGCAGGAAACTGTTGCTATGAACTTGCTTGATAAAGTGTTGTAACATTTTTTCAGTTAAGAAAAAGTCTGCAATCACACCATCTTTCATTGGTCGAATTGCGGAAATGTTACCCGGTGTACGCCCCAGCATCTGTTTCGCTTCACCACCAACCGCAGCAACGCTTTTTGGCGAGCCTGAGCGATCCTGACGAATTGCAACTACAGAGGGTTCATTTAGTTTGACGCCTTGTCCTTTGACATAAATGAGGGTATTGGCCGTACCCAAGTCAATTGACAGGTCATTAGAAAACATGCCACGAAATTTTTTAAACATAACGAAAGGATTATCCTGCAAGCTGGGGACGAATAAAAACCCGTCTACTCTACCAACCACTTGAAGCTGCCTCAAGGCGTAAATCAATCGCTTCATAAATATGGTTAATTCATCTATTTTCACATACTAAGATCGTACATGCTTCTATAACAAAACGAAGCAGATAAAAACCTCGAAAATTGCCCTTAATTCATATGCATCAAAAATAGCTCATCATGCGCGCACAATAAACAGACAACCTCTGGTTGTTATATACTCCATCTTTGTGTTCTTCCCAGTGTGACAAGCGATTATATCTACAAGTTCAAATAAAATTTTTATATTTTAATTATTGCTATACATCTAGCTTTTTAACAACAAAATAAGTGAACTTAAATTTCGCTGATTCTATTATCAACTTAAAATTAAGCCGTAACCATGTCGACACGCTGATGTACAAGTCAGAGTAGGACATTTTGCATGATAAAAGCCTAGTTATGCCAGAAAAAAATGCATTTTTACAAATTAATTACATAAGTAATAGTGTGAATACCATTCTGGCGTCAATGAAAACGATTTTACCTATGTGTAAATTAAAAAAAACACTTATTTAATCATGAAATTAGGGGTGGATCATGAAAGCGCTCGTTTTACAACAACAAGATGATAAAATCGTCCCAGAAATCCTCAATATACCTACTGAGTCATTACCCGCTGGCGATGTCATCATCGATATTCACTGGTCGACAATTAACTATAAAGATGCGCTAGCTATTAATGGAAAAGCAGGCGTTGTCCGTCAATATCCAATGGTACCCGGAATTGACTTCTCAGGCATCGTGCATCATAGCGAAGATCCCCGTTTTCATATTGGCCAACACGTACTATTAACAGGATGGGGAGTTGGAGAAACGCATTGGGGTGGACTCGCTACACAAGCGAAAGTCCCCGCAGATTATTTAACCCCTCTTCCTGAAGCATTATCACTGAAGCACGCCATGATCATTGGCACCGCTGGATTTACCGCTATGTTGTGCGTAAACGCCCTTGAAGATGCAGGGATCACCCCTGAAAGTGGCGAGATTATTGTGAGTGGTGCCAGTGGCGGTGTCGGTAGTGTCGCAACCCAATTGCTCTCTTTATTAGGCTATCAAGTTGTGGCGATTTCAGGTCGCGCAGCAAATCACGACTATTTACTGAAAATTGGGGCGAAAAGCGTGCTACCTCGCAGCGAGTTTACTCATCCGGCCAAACCGCTTGATAAACAGCGCTGGGCTGGTGCTATCGACACTGTTGGTGGTGATGTACTGGCCAATATATTGGCGCAAGTGAATTATAATGGTGCCGTTGCAGCCTGTGGACTGGCTGGCGGGTTCTCACTACCGACAACCGTCATGCCATTTATTTTGCGTAATATCCGTCTGCAAGGGATCGATTCCGTATACTACCCTGCGGCAAAACGCCAAAAAGTGTGGGAACGCTTAGCGCAACTCCTACCTGATGCGTTTTATGAGCAAGTTAGCTGCGAAATTTCATTAGAAGAGTGTGTCGAGCACGCAAAAAAACTCTTAAAAAACGAAGTCACTGGGCGTACCCTAGTAAATCTTCAAAATTAAATAATCAATACGCGGGATTGTGTTGCCAGAATGTGGATTACGGCACAATTTATAAAATAAATTCGGGTAATTTCTCTGATAAGACCAGTATTTTGCTGCTATATGCGACGAAATAATTATAATGCTCTTCCTTGTCAGTGGAAAATCTATTTATTTTTATGATAAAAGATGACAAATCGTCGACATCGCGTTATGTTGTCAGATTATTGACATATCGTCGGAGTTAGCAACACAATGACAGAAGATACTCATATTTTACTCCTTAACGGACCGAACTTAAATATGCTGGGTTCCAGAGAACCTGAGAAATATGGGGCTCGACCACTTTCTGAAATTGTATCGAACCTGATGCAAGAAGCAGAAAAACTGGGGGTGAAACTGAGCCATTTTCAGTCAAATGCAGAGCATGAACTTATCGATAGAATTCATGCAGCACAAGGTAATGTTGATTATATCCTAATCAACCCGGCCGCATTCACGCATACAAGTGTTGCTCTGCGTGATGCGCTATTAGCAGTTTGTATCCCATTTATCGAGATCCATCTGTCTAATATTTATGCAAGAGAACCCTTTCGTCATCATTCATATTTCTCCGATATGTCTAATGGCGTTATTTGTGGTCTTGGCCCAGAGGGTTACAGTTTTGCATTACAAGCCGCGGTTAACCGTGTGCGACTAATTAATTCAATCCAAATATAAGAGTACGGAATCATATCCATGGATATTCGTAAAATTAAAAAGCTGATCGAACTTGTTGAAGAATCTGGCATTTCTGAACTGGAAATTTCTGAAGGTGAAGAGTCAGTACGTATCAGTCGTGTATCACCAGCATCTCAAATGATGGCTGCACCTCAACAGTTCTACTCGGCACCAGTTGCTCAACAACCTGCATTAGCTAACGCAGTTGCTCCAGCACAAGAAGCAGCGGCTCCAGCAGCACCTGCGGTAGTTTCTGGTCACCAAGTTCGTTCACCAATGGTTGGTACTTTCTATCGCTCACCAAGCCCAGAAGCAAAACCATTCGTTGAAGTTGGTCAAACTGTTAACGTTGGCGATCCTCTTTGCATCGTTGAAGCGATGAAAATGATGAACCAAATCGAAGCAGATAAAGCTGGTGTTGTTAAAGCTATTTTGTTGCAAAACGGTGATGCAATAGAATTTGACGAGCCATTAGTTGTCATTGAATAACGAGGCGTTTCCATGTTGGAAAAAATTGTTATCGCTAACCGTGGGGAAATTGCACTGCGTATTCTGCGTGCATGTAAAGAACTCGGCATCAAAACTGTTGCGGTTCACTCCACGGCAGATAGAGACTTAAAACATGTGTTGCTGGCAGATGAAACTATTTGTATTGGTCCAGCAGCATCAGCAAAAAGCTACTTGAACGTCCCTGCAATCATTGCGGCAGCTGAAATTTCAGGCGCACAAGCGATTCACCCAGGATATGGTTTCCTGTCTGAAAACGCTGACTTTGCAGAGCAAGTAGAACAATCAGGCTTCATTTTTATCGGCCCAAAAGCTGAAACCATCCGCCTAATGGGTGACAAGGTTTCTGCAATTAGCGCGATGAAAAAAGCAGGCGTTCCTTGTGTACCGGGTTCTGATGGCCCATTAGGCAACGACACTGAAAAGAACAAAGCAATTGCTAAGCGTATCGGCTTCCCTGTTATCATCAAAGCATCTGGTGGTGGTGGTGGTCGTGGTATGCGTGTCGTGCGTAATGAGAAAGATTTAGAATCTTCCATTAACCTGACCCGCGCAGAAGCAAAAGCCGCATTCAACAACGACATGGTTTACATGGAAAAATTCCTTGAAAATCCACGTCATGTTGAAATCCAAGTGATGGCAGATGGTCAAGGTCATGCTGTTTATTTAGCTGAACGTGACTGTTCAATGCAGCGCCGCCACCAAAAAGTGGTTGAAGAAGCTCCAGCGCCGGGGATCACCCCAGAAATTCGCCGTAATATCGGTGAACGCTGTGCGAAAGCCTGTATCGAAATCGGCTATCGTGGCGCTGGTACTTTTGAGTTCTTATTTGAAAACGGCGAATTCTATTTCATCGAAATGAATACCCGTATTCAGGTTGAGCACCCAGTGACTGAAATGATCACTGGCATTGACTTAATCAAAGAACAGCTGCGTGTAGCATCCGGTTTGCCATTATCGGTGACTCAGGATCAGATTAGTGTTCACGGTCATGCGATTGAGTGTCGTATCAACGCAGAAGACCCGCACACATTCCTGCCTAGCCCAGGTAAAATCACCCGTTTCCACTCTCCGGGTGGCTTCGGTGTTCGTTGGGAATCTCATATTTACGCAGGTTACTCTGTTCCTCCGTACTATGACTCAATGATCGGTAAATTAATCACTTACGGTGAAACTCGTGAAATCGCGATCGCTCGTATGAAGAACGCGCTGAATGAACTTATCATCGATGGGATCAAAACCAACATCGAATTACAGCAGATGATCATGAATGATGAAAACTTTGCCAAAGGTGGAAGCAACATCCATTATTTGGAGAAAAAACTCGGTATTCAAGAATAATTCACTGAATATTCGACATTTTCGTCATTAAAAACAAATACCGGAAAGTCAATTTCCGGTATTTTTTTGCCGATAAATGGCTGCATTATCGGTTTTATTACGCTATTTTTCACACTCCCCCTTCAGATTGTCGTACAATCGCCGATTATTTTTGTCAACATGAGGAGGAAAAACGGATGGACAAACGTTTTCTTCAATCAAACAGGGAAGCTCGCTGGGCGCTATATCTGACTATTGCCTACATGATAGGTTGGGTACTTTGTGCTTATCTACCCAGTAACACACTCGGTGTTACCGGATTACCGTTATGGTTTGAATGGTCATGTCTGATTCTCCCTATCATCTTTATTTTGCTATGCATCATGATGGTTAAACTCGTATTCAAAGATATCTCGTTGGAGGAGAAAGATGCAGACTGAAGTTCTCCTGCCCTTAATCGGCTATCTACTCCTCGTTTTTCTCCTTTCGCTTTACGCTTATAAAAAACGCACGAAAGGCGAATTTCTCAACGAGTATTTCCTAGGTAATCGTTCGATGGGCGGCTTTGTCTTAGCCATGACCATTACCGCAACCTACATCAGCGCCAGCTCTTTTATTGGAGGCCCCGGTGCTGCCTACAAATACGGGTTAGGCTGGGTACTCCTCGCCATGATCCAACTGCCTGCTATCTGGCTCTCTCTCGGCGTACTGGGCAAAAAATTTGCCATCTTAGCTCGCCGCTATAATGCCGTAACCCTCAACGATATGCTGTATGCTCGCTACCAAAGCCGTTTTCTCGTTTGGTTTGCCAGTGTCAGCTTGTTGGTGGCTTTCTTTGGCGCCATGACCGTACAGTTTATTGGTGGTGCTCGATTACTCGAAACCGCAGCAGGTATTCCTTACACTTATGGGCTCATTATTTTTGGCGTCTCTATTGCGCTGTATACCGCGATTGGAGGCTTCCGAGCCAGTGTACTTAATGATGCCTTACAAGGGTTGGTTATGTTGCTGGGCACGGTTATTTTACTGGTTGCGATTATCTATCATGCAGGAGGCTTACCTGCGGCAGTAGAAAAAATGCACGCCATCGACCCGAAACTCGTCTCCCCTGAAGGTGTTGACGATATTCTCAGTGGTCCATTCCTTGCATCATTCTGGGTGTTGGTCTGTTTTGGGGTGATTGGCTTACCGCATACCGCAGTCCGTTGTATCTCCTATAAAGACAGTAAAGCTGTCCATAAAGGCATTATTCTCGGCACCATTGTGATGGCTATTTTGATGTTTGGTATGCACTTCGCAGGGGCTTTAGGACGTGCAGTATTACCGGATTTAACCATCCCAGACCAAGTGATCCCGACCTTGATGGTTCAGGTTCTTCCGCCATTTGCTGCTGGGATTTTCCTAGCAGCACCAATGGCGGCAATTATGTCCACCATTAACGCCCAATTACTGCAATCTTCGGCGACAATCGTGAAAGATATCTACCTTAACGCAGCACCTGAGCAAATTAAGAATGAGAAAAAGCTGGCACGAATTTCCAGCTTCTCAACCTTAATTTTAGGGGCTTTATTGCTGATTGCCGCATGGAACCCACCACAAATGATTATCTGGTTGAATTTACTAGCATTTGGTGGGTTAGAAGCCGTATTCCTATGGCCGCTGGTTCTCGGATTATATTGGGAAAAAGCCAACGGTACCGGCGCCCTGAGCGGTATGATCGTGGGTGGCGTTTGCTACGCCATTTTTGCCTCATTCAAGATTGAAATTATGGGTTTCCACGCTATTGTGCCATCACTGATACTGAGCCTAATTGCCTTTTTGGTCGGTAATCTTTTTGGCAAAAATCCAGTACAATCGGCACCAAACGAACAGGTAACTAGCACTCACTGATTTTGGCTTTACCTAATGTAAATGAACAAATGCAATGCTCTCAATATTGACGTGAAACATAGCAAACCATTTTAGTGCTCTAAATAATTCGCGTCATAGCAAGGCGGCAAACGAGCTAATCCCTAGGAGCATACACAAGTATGTGACTAGGGTTAGCGAGCGCAGCCAACAACGCTATGGCGTGAAGAATGAAGAGCATCTTAGAAGAGAAACGAAAATGCCTTGGATACAAATCAGACTAAACTCAAACGCAAAAGACGCAGAAGCCCTTGGCGATGAACTCATGGAAACAGGCTCCGTGTCCGTCACCTTCCAAGACAGCCATGACACTCCTGTCTTCGAGCCGCTTCCGGGAGAAACTCGCTTGTGGGGCGATACCGACGTTATTGGTCTGTATGACGCTGAAACCGACATGAAATGGGTGGTCGCTCAATTAGAAAATAGCCCATTACTCGGCGCTGGCTTCGTTCATAAAATCGAACAAATCGAAGATAAAGACTGGGAGCGCGAATGGATGGATAACTTCCACCCAATGCGTTTCGGTCAACGCTTATGGATCTGCCCTAGCTGGCGTGATGTGCCAGATCCAACCGCTGTTAACGTGATGTTAGATCCCGGCTTAGCATTCGGTACGGGAACCCACCCGACGACTTCATTATGCCTTGAGTGGCTGGATGGATTGGATCTTGAAGGTAAAACCGTTATCGATTTCGGTTGCGGATCAGGGATCTTAGCGATTGCGGCATTAAAGCTCGGCGCAGCGCATGCGATCGGGATCGATATCGATCCACAAGCTATCCTCGCGAGCCGCGATAATGCTCAGCGTAACGGCGTCTCTGAGCGCCTGTCGCTCTATTTACCCAAAGACCAACCTCAAGACCTTCAAGCAGATGTCGTGGTCGCTAACATCCTTGCAGGCCCCTTACGTGAGCTTGCACCGATGATCAGTGTACTGCCGCGTGCCGGTGGTCATTTAGGTCTGTCTGGCGTGTTAGCCAGCCAAGCTGAAGGCGTTGCTGATGCTTATCGTGCAGACTTCAATATTGACCCTGTTGCAGAGAAAGATGAGTGGTGCCGTATCACTGGTGTCAAGCATTTTTAATGGGTTTACGGTAAAAATCAAAGAATAATTTCTTTGAAATTAATTGCAGAATAGATTATCTTACAGCTCAAATATTGCTCAATAGCTGATGATAATCTGTTCTGCTCGAGAAGTGAGTCTTGGATATTCAAAGTGATCGTTATTTTTAGCGCCTGTTGTTAAAAAACACCTAACAACTTGTTAAATAACACTAATTTTATTATTTTATAAAAAGCAAGATAAAAAAGTTAGTGATAAATAACCGTTTGCTCAAAGTTTGTCCTTTCATATCTCGTAAAAAATGCGTAATATACGCGCCCTTGCAGTCACAGTATGGCCCCCATTTAGTTATGCGAATCGGACAATATCAGTTGAGAAACTGTCTTATTGCTGCCCCCATGGCAGGCATCACAGATAAACCGTTTAGGTCCCTGTGTTATGCGATGGGTGCTGGAATGACGGTATCGGAGATGCTTTCTTCTAACCCACAAGTTTGGAAGACAGATAAATCGAGGCTCAGGATGGTTCACCGCGACGAACTCGGGGTACGTTCCGTTCAAATAGCTGGCAATGATCCCGATGAAATGGCCGCAGCAGCTCAAATTAACGTTGAGAGCGGCGCTCAAATCATTGATATCAATATGGGCTGCCCAGCTAAGAAGGTGAATCGTAAGCTTGCAGGCTCAGCCTTACTGCGTTATCCGGAGATTGTAAAATCAATCCTAGAAACCGTTGTAAACGCTGTGGATGTGCCAGTCACACTGAAAATCCGCACAGGCTGGTCACCTGAAGAGCGTAACTGCATAGAGATTGCCCAATTGGCCGAAGATTGTGGTATTCAAGCCCTGACCATTCATGGCAGAACCAGAGCCTGTCTGTTCAACGGCGAAGCTGAATATGACAACATTCGGGCAGTTAAGCAGACTGTTTCCATTCCGGTTATTGCCAATGGCGACATTACTGACCCGCTAAAAGCCAGGGCTGTTTTAGACTACACAGGGGCGGATGCCTTGATGGTAGGACGAGCAGCTCAGGGAAGACCTTGGATCTTTCGGGAAATCCAACATTATCTGGACACAGGTGAAATATTGCCACCAATGCCTATGGCAGACGTGAAAAGCATTATGTTAGGGCATGTACGGGAACTGCACGACTTTTATGGTCAAGGCAAGGGAGCCCGTATAGCGCGCAAACATGTTTCTTGGTACTTACAAGAACATGCACCTGATGACCAGTTTCGGCGCTCCTTCAACGCCATTGAGGATGCCAGCGAACAGCTGGAGGTGTTGGAAGCATTTTTTGAAAATTTTTGCGTAAATAAAAGATAAGAGCTGACAGAACTATGTTCGAACAACGCGTAAATTCTGACGTACTAACCGTTGCAACTGTAAATTCACAAGATCAAGTAACTCAAAAACCGTTACGTGACTCAGTTAAGCAAGCACTGAAGAACTATTTTGCTCAATTAAATAATCAAGATGTTAACGATTTATATGAGCTGGTATTGGCTGAGGTAGAACAGCCTTTGTTGGACATGGTTATGCAATATACCCGTGGAAACCAGACCCGTGCAGCCCTGATGATGGGTATCAACCGCGGAACTCTGCGTAAGAAACTGAAAAAATACGGCATGAACTAATCCTAGTCGGTTAATGCAGTGTTTTTAGAAGCCCTTTCTGATTTTAGAAAGGGCTTTTTTTGTCCCTCACAATCTGAACATGTCTCCTCACCTTTCAATAATCACCCCCCTTTCTAATACGCAAATCATATATTTTATAAATAAATTCATCTTGTTTTAATCCTAGCCTTTATTCATGAGCATTATCACAATTAATAAAATTCTCATTTTTATACCTTGCCATTTTCTATCTAGATTTATAAATTCAACAGCCTTCTGCTCTCATCAATGAAAAATAAAAGGACTTAAATGGTAACGATTGATTTAAGAAGCGATACGCTAACACGGATAAAAAAAGAGGATTTGAATAATATCAATTTTAATTATATTAGCGATGATTGTTATAATGAAGATATTTACGTCAAAAAATTAGAATCCTATATCTCAGAATTATTTAATAAAGAAGATGCTCTGTTTATGCCATCAGGCACAATGAGCAATCAGATTGGTTTAAAAGTTTTATCTACTCTAGGTGATGAAGTCATTACTGAAGTCGGATACCATATTTGCTTTTTTGAATCATCCCAAACCTCAGCATTAAACGGTTTAATTATTAATAATGTTAAAACACAAAGCGGTATTTTAACTGAACAAGATGTTATTCAAGCCATTAATCATAAAGCTCGTTGGTCAAATTTATACTCTACCCCCAAAATCATTGCGATA
The DNA here is from genome assembly GCF_020271745.1 of Providencia alcalifaciens. Lineage (NCBI taxonomy): Bacteria > Pseudomonadati > Pseudomonadota > Gammaproteobacteria > Enterobacterales > Morganellaceae > Providencia > Providencia alcalifaciens. The sequence goes on from NZ_CP084296.1 coordinate 725,547, forward strand.
GAAAGTAGTATCAGTACCTATGGTGGAATCGTATTCCCATTAGCAGAAATCAAGAGACTCAAGCGGCTATGTATTGAAAAAAACATGTCTCTATTTTTAGATGGTGCCCGAGTATTAAATAGCTGCATCTCCCTTAATATTCCTCCTCAGGAATATGTCAAAGATATCGATCTTCTCAACATCTGCCTGTCAAAAGGCATTGGAGCGCCGTTTGGTTCGGTGTTAGTAGGAAGTCAGCATCATATAGAAAACGCTAAACGATACCGAAAATGGTATGGCGGAGCGCTACATCAATCAGGATTGCTGGCAGCGATTGCCTTAAATAAGCTAGAACATTATGGATCTCAATTACGCACTGATCACCAAAATGCAGTTTATCTCGCGTCTATTCTTTCACGCTATTTTCAACTCGCTTATCCAGTCGAAACTAATATCGTTATGATAAAAGTGCCAGATGCCGAGCGCGTTGTTCAAAAATTAAAAAGCCATGGGGTATTAGCCACCGCTTGGACAGCTGATATTGTACGTTTTGTTACTAGCAGCAATATTTCAGAAAAAATGCTCAACCAACTTGAGTCCTTATTAAAAAAAATAGAAAACATTCAATATGATAAATAAAATCATGACCACCCGATTTTTATCGGGTATCTCTTTTTACAGTTTCCTACCTTTTTTTTCTCTTTATCTTATTCATTATAAAAATATCAATGAAAGTGAAACTGCAATTATTATTTTTATTTTCCTTTTTATTAGCCGTGCTTTCTCCCTCTTCACTCACTTTATTATTAATTTTCTTAATTATAAAAAAACACTACTTTTGAGTTATCTAATTTCCTCAGCATCTATTATTTCACTCTACGTCATTTCAAATTTTTACGCGATTCTATTATTTGCTGCATTGATTGGTGCAGGATTTTCCATTGCAAATGTCAGTACCAGTTTATTTATTGCTGAAAATAATAATCACTCAGAAAGAGTGAGACATTTTTCAGTCTTAAATGTCATTGTGAATATTTCGTCGGCAGTCGGTGGCGCCGCAGGCGAATGGTTTTATCATGATTTTTATTCCGGAGTGATCTTTCTTCCTGCCGCTATTATGTGCATTGCTGCCCTATACTCATTAACTTTAACGAATACAAAACATACTCAACCAATACAAAGCCAACAAACAAAAGCCTCTGCCAGTTTTTTAGAATGGGGTATTTTTCTCTGTTATAGTGCCATCCCCTTTTTTATGCTAGGGCTTGTATTTCGCAATTTGGCTTACTTATTTGAGCTCAATTATCAAGATGCTAGAGATTATGTTACGGTTTCTTATCTATTCGCTTTGAATGCCTTTATGATCATCTTTTTGCAAATCAAAGTAACCCAATTCATTGATAAACAGAAAAAATCCTATCAATCTATTATCTACAAATTCAGCCTTCTTCTGATTGCGAGCCTGCTTTTGTTTTTAAACTTCAGCGCATTAATCCCACTCTATTTGCTGATCATCCTATTTACCTTTAGCGAATTAATTTGGAGTCCCTATAACAACAGTTTAGCGATTGAAAAATGTCCATTTATCCATAAAAAACTCTCGTTATCTATTTGTATATTCTTTTGGGGATTAGCTGAGTCCCTTGGCGCTTATATTGGCATTATTGCTAACCACACTCAAATGCACACCTATATCCCTATTAGCCTGCTTTTATTCCTCATTGCCCTATTCACCGCTGAATACTTTATCCATTTAAGGAGCACCGATGAAAACTATCCTATTTCTCGAATGTAATATCTCAGGTACTGGCGTCAGCGCCATCAAATTGGCAAAAGAGAGAGGTTATCACACGGTTTTATTCACCAAAGAACGCCATTACTATGCTCAACTGGCTGATAACCCAATGCTCTATGTTAATGAGGTTGTGGAACTTAATACTGACTCCATGGCAGCAATTTTAAGCCATGCCCTGGACTATAACCTGTACGGTATCGTCGCTTTCGATGACTATCGGTTAATTAATGCTGCCGCAGCATCCCACGCCTTCGGTTTACCTTCTCCAAGTTTAATTGCCCTAACGGCTTGTCGCTACAAGCATCTGACTCGGCAGTATTTACACCAACATAATGCCAATTGTCGCTACAAAGTTGGCAATATCCATGAGAAATTTGACCTGAACAATATGCAGTTCCCTATCGTGATAAAGCCCTGTGATGATAGTGGCAGCAGCCAAGTCACCATCTGCTATTCTGAGGAAGAAGCGCAGGCTGCCGTTCATGCACTATCTGAATTTCGGGTTAACCGCCGAGGATATCAGCTCTCTCCTCATTATCTTGTTGAAGAGTTCATTGAAGGGAATGAATACAGCGCAGAAGCTTACTGGGACTCTAAAGGTAACGAATGGAACATACTCGGTATCACCAAAAAATACACCACATCAGGACAATATGCCGTGGAGGTCGGCCATGATTTTCCCGATGAATCTCTTGATATCGAAAACATCACGAAAACGATCATTGAGTGGCTCACTCAAATTGGCTTATCCCACACCGTTGCCCACGTTGAATTTAAGCTTCGTCACAATGACATAAAACTCATTGAAATTAACCCGCGCGTTGCTGGCGGAATGATTGATACCCTTTGTTATCAATCAACAGGATTTGATTTAGTTGAATGTTACCTGTCTTTGCATGTCAAAGACATGGTGTACACCCCGATACTCCGCGCCAATAAACAGTATGCGTCGATTCGCTTTTTAACCTCAGAGCAACCGGGAACAATTACCGGGATTCACGTTAATGCCCAGTTAAGTGCCCCTCTGCTATTTAATTTTGTTCCCACTCCGATAGATGTTACAACCTTGAAAGATAGCTATAGCCGACTGGGTTACGTGATAACAACTGCCTTTGAGCAGCAATTAGCGGGGAAGAAAGCCGAGAATTGGCTTAACCATGTAAAACTTCTCTATAAATAAAAAACCCAGTACAAACGCAAGTTCATACTGAGTTTTGGTTTCTCAAACCTATTCAATGGTTGCCGATATTAGACAGCCGTCGCTTCGGTAAAATTACGCCCATCATTTGTTAACTGAAATTTACTGACTGATTCCTGCAATTCTTCAGTTTGATGTTCTAATGAGCTTGCTGCTGTTGCCACTTGTTCAACTAAAGACGCATTTTGCTGTGTCACACTGTCCATTTGAGTGATGGCAACACCCACCTGTGCGATACCTTTACTTTGCTCCTCCGAAGCTGTCGTGATCTGTTTCATAATCGCCGTCACCTCATTGATCCCTTGCAAAATATTACTCATTGTCGAGCCCATTTCATGAACCAAATGCGTGCCTTTTTCCACACACGAACTCGATTCCGCAATCAGCTTTTCAATTTCCATTGCCGCATCGGCACTGTGACTAGCAAGCTTACGAACTTCGGCGGCAACCACCATAAATCCACGTCCATGAACCCCCGCTCGCGCCGCTTCAATGGAGGCATTCAATGCCAAAATATTGGTCTGGAAACTGATGTCATTCATCATGCTGATGATGTCAGAGATTTTTTTAGCACTCTGGGAGATCTCATCCATCGTGCTCACCACGGACTCAACAATCACATCCCCTTGATTAGCCACCACAAAGGCCTCAGCGGCTAATTGGTTGGCTTGATGGGTATTTTCCACATTCAACTGCACTGCGGCTGTGATTTGTTCCATGCTCGCTGCGGTTTCTTCCAAAGCTGCGGCTTGCTCTTCCGTTCGTGAGGAAAGGTCACTATTACCGTTAGATATTTCTGTCGCACCGCGATAAATACTTTCGCTACCATTACGGATAGTCAGCACCGCATCACGTAAACTGTTCTGCATCTCATCTAGTAGAGGAAAAAGTTTACCTACACAGTTACGACCAAATAGTTCGATTGGCTGGCTTAAATCCCCTTTCGCAATCTTATCGAAGTATTGGCGGATCAGCTCCAGTGGTCGTTGCATCATCTTAGCAAGGTAGCGGTCAGTGAAGATCAAAATCAGCAAACCAAAAATGCTCGCGATGATAATCACGACTCGCGTCATATTCATATGCTCATCAACCGCTTCCCGCGTGTGTTCAATCATCGCATCCGCAGTTTGGTTAAACTGAGTGATAGCCGCACCGAATGTACGGCTCAAGGCTGGGGTCACATTATGGGCATGTGCCAAGTAAGCCGCTTTATCATCCCCCATGGAAATGGCTAATTGTGGTTTCACACCGTCATCTAGCAACGCTTGCCAACTATTAATCACTTGATCGGAAATGGCTTTATCCATCGGACCTGGGGAAATTGACTTCATCTCCTCAAGATAACGCTCCATATTCACAAGCGCGTCTTTGACCAAGGTGTAATCCCCTTCTTTACCCTCATTTTTGGTTTCCATCACGCGGGTTAAGCGAGTGACAAAACGAAAATATTGGTCATTACCCTGACTCAGTACCGTCATCTGTTTCACCAGTTGTCGGTCAACATGGATACCGTCAGAAATACGCGATAAGGACCAGCCGCTATACAGGCTTATGCCCCCAAGGTTTAGACATAAAATGCCAAGTAGTACGAGCATCACAGCACGTATTGAATAATTTCGAAGTTTCTGCATGGAATTTCTCTTTTGATAAAATAAAATGATCTTTGTTTAATTTATCGGCGGTAAAAGAGAAAAATTTAATTATTTTCAATTGCTTTGTGACTTTTAGACATCAAAAAAAGATCAAAATAATCCGATTGAAAATTGGCTTAATGATTGATTTTAGAGAGATAATGCCTGTTTTTCACCCAAGAGCGTTCTATTTTCATACAATCATCCTATCTTTCAGTTTGTGACTAACCTCCCAAAGTATTGCTCTATTTCTATCAGCAAGCTCCATCATCAGGTTCTGTAAATATAAGCAAAAATCTGTTTTATCTCTTGAGCTTCCCCCTACGGGAAGCTTTATGGTTCAGAGGTTCCATAAGAACCCGAATAAGATAAATACAAACCTGCTCAAATTTCGCACCCTTATTTTTTTTATTTACATAACAATGCTTTATTTTTGGAGTAATACTGATATGAAAAAATTGTTATTCACTGCGCTATTGGCAGCGTCATTTTCTTCTGTTGCAGCAAGCCAAGTTGTTGACCTGTATAAAGAAGAAAGTTGCGGTTGCTGCCATCTTTGGGGCGAAGCAGTAAAAGCAGCAGGTTATGACGTAAAAATTCACGATGTCACCTATCAAGAGATTGATAAAATCAATCAAGAAGCCAATTTACCTAACTCATTACGCAGCTGCCACACCGCCAAAATTAATGGCAAACTGGTTGTTGGGCACGTTCCTCTCGATAGCTTAGCGAAAATCAATACACTACCTGATGACGTTGCGGGCATTGCTGTTGGAGGCATGCCTTCAGGCAGTTTAGGAATGGAACAGCCTAGTGGATTTAGTCAGCCTTATTCTGTGATCAGTTTTAAAAAAGATGGCAGTCAATCCATACTTAAGCGTTATTAATCCCATTTATTCATAAAGTCCATAAGCCATAAAAAAGGTACAGCAAACCCTCGCTGTACCTTTGGCAGTGATTACTACATCTTAATTTGAAAAATTAACGGTATATCGGTAATACATTAAACTGCGCTAACAACTGACAAATAATACCAACAACACCAAAGGCTATAACTGCATAGATTAGCCCTTTGCCTCCCCATACTTTAAACGTCGAGTTAGGGAAACGCTCTCTCACTTTTAATGCCATGACTGCCGGACAAATAATTGCCCAGATACACGCCGCCATCCCCGCATAAGCAATTGCAATTAAGAAACCATTAGGGAATAACATGCATAAAACTAGAGGAGGTATAAAACATAAAAGTGCCGCTTTCATTCTGCCTGAAGAATTATCATTAAAGTTTAGTGATGCCAGAATGTAGTCGAATAAACCAATCGCAACCCCTAAGAATGAACAAAATACAGCACTAATCGAGAACCATAATAAGAATGTCGCAATATGTGGACTACTTAATACCGCATACAGTGACTCAATAAACGCATCGAGATTTCCGCCTTTATTAATTATGGTAAGGAATTCTGTTCGAGGTAAATTTCCCATGGTGCCTAATATCCAAAGGAAATAAAGTATTAAAGCCAGTACACACCCAATAATACAACTTTTAACCACTTTACGTTCATTTTCATGATATAGCTTATACAAACTACAGACGTTACCATGATAACCAAATGAAGTGATGGCATAAGGAATAATAATAAAGACAAATGGCAGTAAAGATAACTGACTACCCCCCACTGGAGATGTTAATAATAAGTCAGTTTTTACAATTAAGAATAACCCTGAAAAAGCAAGAATAAATAAAACAATTTTAATAAATAAAAATAATGACGTTAATCGACTTGCAGCAATACCACTCCACCAAATACTTGCACCTAACAGTAAAGTGAAGATAACAAATATCACTCTTAAATTAACATCAAATCCATATATTGCGGACGCTTCTTTGATAACGGATCCGGCCGCAGAAATATAGGCATATATCAATATATATAAAACAAATATTAATGCAGCATTGGCAATATAGCAGGCCCATTTTGGTAATAATTCTTTAGAAATATAAAAGTAGTTAGTGCCAGCTCCATATTTAGATATACATTCTAAAATATAGATCCCTGAGTGAAACATAAAGAAACAAACAATCAGTAATATTACAATCGAGTTAATAAACCAAGCTCCAGCCATAATTGTCGGCAAGCTAAACATACCCGCCCCGATCATGGCTCCGCCTAGCACAAAACCCCCTACCATTATGGAGGGTTCTTTCTTGGCTGCCGAATTGTTCATGTTGGTCACCTTAAAATAAGGGATAAGGTTCCCGCATTGCACGGGAACCCGCAGAACTACCTATTATTTGATGGGTTTCAATCTTGCAGTGAAGTGTCTTAATACTGGTGGCTCATATTCGAAATCTAAACCTTTCAGAGTTGCGAATTTATCTTTCAAGCCAATCAGAGCATCTGCAATGTAATCCATATGGTCGTTGGTATAAACACGTCGAGCGATAGTCAAACGCATGAATTCCATATCAGCATGTTTTTGTTTACCCGTTTCAGGATCACGACCTAATAGGAATGAACCAATTTCAACAGCACGAACACCCGACTCTAAATACAGCGCGTTAATCACAGCTTGCGCAGGGAATTGGTCACCTGGGATCTGTGGAACCAGTTTTTTACAGTCCACGAATACAGCGTGTCCGCCAGTAGGATACTGAATTGGAATACCGCCTTCACGTAAACGGTCACCCAGATATTTCACCTGACCGATACGATAATGCAGGTAATCTTCCCCAGCCCCTTCTTCTAAGCCTTGTACCATTGCTGCCATATCACGACCCGCTAAACCACCGTAGGTCACGAAGCCTTCCATTGGTACGCAGCGCTGTCTTGCCAATGTAAAGATTTTCTCGTCATTCTTAATACAGACCAGACCACCAATGTTTAACAGTGGGTCTTTTTTCGCTGACATAGTGAGCGCATCAGCGTATTTGTACATATCCAGAATAATTTCTTTAATTGTGGAATTTTTATATTTTGGATCACGCTCTTTGATGAAATACGCGTTTTCACAGAAACGTGCAGAGTCCATTACCACAAAGATATTATGCTGTTTTGCGATTTCATAAACTTCTTTCAAGTTATCCATCGCAACTGGCTGACCACCCGCACTGTTACAAGTGATGGTAGAAACAATCGCTACCACGTTTTCAGCACCATGTTTTGCAATATTATCTTTTAATTTTTGAATATCGAAATTGCCTTTCCAATCATCATAAGTTTCTGAGTCATAGGCTTTTTCTGTAACAATGTTAATCGCTTTACAGCCATTTAATTCAACGTGGGCAGCGGTAGTATCAAAGTGGAAGTTAGAAATAAATACTGGCTTTTTCGCGCCGCCTTGTTCTTGTTTCACTTTCAGTAAAACAGGGAATAACATGTTCTCAGCACCACGACCTTGGTGAGCCGGGATCACATAGTCGTAGTCAAACATCTCTTTAACTTTATCTTTTAAATCATAATAGTTACGAGAACCCGCGTACGCTTCATCACCTGTGATCATCGCTGCCCATTGGTGGTCGCTCATTGCGTTAGTACCGGAGTCAGTTAACAGGTCAATATAAACAGCACTACTCGGTAGTAAGAATGGGTTATAACCCGCCTCTTTTAATGCCGCTTCGCGTTCTTCTCTTGATGGAATACGGATATTTTCTACCATTTTAATACGGAATGGTTCTACGATTCTTTTAGCCATGATAATACCTTTAATTTTTCATTAAATAATAAAAACAGAAATTCGAACTTATAAAAATAAGCGAATAGATCTTGAGAGAGAGAAAAAAGAAAGGTTATTTTTGCGGAAAGAAAAAGGCTAAAGAAATATCAATATTGAACCATTTCTTCAAATAGAAGAAGCGCCTCGACATTAACAACTTACTTAAAAGAAACATACTATGACTCCCATTAGCAAGGAATTAGTACAACCTTGAGTATGGTATATAACAATTTTTAGATAAATATAATAGCAATTGTCTATTATTTGTACCTGCATCACAAAAAGCATTAAATCCTAGCCTACACTATGATTAGAGTCACAATATTATTTATCTAAATAGCCATTAAATAAACGTTAATAAATTGAGAGCACTTTAAAATTAAATAACAAATAGTAATTTTAAACTTAATTTTTTAACGTTAAAAAGTCATTTAAATTTGACTTTATTTTAATTAAGTAAAGCCTTATACAACGGCTTTACTTTTAGGGAGAATTTTAACAATCTAAATATAACTATTATTTTCCAAACAGTTTTTGAGTGTACTCTTTGGATACTGCGCTTCGTTTACCATCCGCCTCAAAGTAGCGGTCCATATGGCATTTTTGCTCGTTAATATCGCAAAAAATTCCATTGGTAAACGTCATTGCCGTTTTATCAAAATCGCCATCTTGCTCAATCGCTTTCGCGCGTTTATCACCTAAATATTTTTTCGTTAATGCAACGGAAACGCCCTCTTTGGCACTAACGCACACATATTTATCACATAACACATTTTTTTCTGGAGATTTTAACGGTGAAGTCGATTTTGCTGATGACAACATCGGTAATGCCGCAATAGTAATCCCAACAAGACACAGTGCTTTTAAGTTCATACAATACCTTTTTATTACGTAACAATTTAATGGCAATTTCACATTAGAGTTTTATTTTGTGGATAAATTCCCAGCCGTCATCACTATTTTATGTTTACTGCCAATGTTATCCAATTAATGCATAATTTTAACTTTTTGCTAACAATTTCAATTGTTATTTATTGCAGAAAAGATGAGTGTATAAGCGGCAATTTAAATAATAAAAATACCTGCAACTCTGCATTCAACCTAACTAAGCACCCCATAAGAGAGTGATGTATGACAACAGAGACTGTCGCGATTAAATCTTTTGGCGCCACAAAAACCACCTCGAAAGTGTTATTTATCTGCTGGATGAGCATTCTATTTGAAGGCTATGATGTTGGCGTGATGGGCGCTGTTCTTCCCACCCTCGCAGAATATAAACAATGGAACCTTACCCCGTTAGAACTTGGCGCCCTCAGCAGCTATGCTTTAGTCGGCATGTTCTTTGGGGCATTTATTATCGGTACGCTGAGTGAACTCTACGGTCGCCGTCGTATGCTTTTAGCCTGCGTCACGCTCTTTTCATTAACGATGCTTGCCGCCGCCCTTGCCCCAACACCTTGGATGTTTGGGTTGATGCGTTTTATTGGTGGAATTGGACTCGGGGGGGTTATTCCCGTAGCAGCAGCGTTAACCATCGAGTATTCCCCTGCTGAAAAACGTTCTTTTAACTACGGCATTATGTATTCCGGTTACTCACTGGGGATCCTCAGCGCCGCACTGGTCGCCATGTGGTTGCTAGAACAATTTGGATGGCGCAGTGTGATTGGCTTTGGCGCATTACCACTTTTGTTAATTTGGCCAATGGCACGCATCTTACCTGAATCTCTTGAATTTCTGACTCACAAAGGGCGCCACACCGAAGCGCAATCTCTAGCACAGAAATTAGACCTTGAATATCAAGCACCTCCAGCACAGCAAAAACAGCAACCTCAACGTTTAAAAGAGATAGTCTCCGTGGTTTTTGCGTGGACACATTTACGCGCAACCGCATGTTTCTGGATAGCCCTATTCTGCGGCATGTTGCTGGTGTATGGCTTAAATACGTGGCTACCGTCGATTATGCGCAAAGAAGGCTATAACTTAGGTTCCAGCCTAACCTTCCTTGTGGTATTTAGCTTAGCATCCGCATTAGGGGGCTTATTCTTAGGAAAAATCGCGGATAAACGCGGCGTCCGTGGCTCGGTTGCCTTTTTCTTCTTGCTCGGCGCGGTTGGCATTGGCTGTATGGTTTTCAAGCAAAATATCTATATTAACTATTTACTTGTGGCATTTGCTGGGGTTGGCAGTATTTCCGCAGCGCTGATTTTGACAGGCTATATCGCTAATTACTACCCATCAAAAGCCCGCGCTTCAGCGACCGGCTGGGCATTAAGTTTCTCACGAATTGGTGCGATGACAGGCCCTATGTTTGGCGCGTATATCGCCAGTTTGGGGATAGCGACCAGTTGGAACTTTATCGCCTTTTCGGTGGTGGCGGTGATAGCGGCAATAGCGGTGATTTTACTACCACGAAAACGCCCATAACTAGCTGGAGAGTTAGCAAATAGGGGCATATCGCCCCTATTCAATGTTGAAACTAATACGTTGAAATTAATACGCGAGACGGTAATGCACCTTCTCACCTGCGGTTAACGCTGGTGAATCACTGTAATGACTTGATAACTCAATGAATCCACGTAATTCAGGAATGTATAATTTTTGATACCACTCTAACTCTGAACGGCGGTGCAATTGATTGCTAGTAAAATCGAGGATCAAACATTTCTGTCCGCTTCTTGCTGATTCCATCACCAGCAAGCCATCATCCCAGATAACCATATCTTGCAGATGGTTATAGCCCGCTTCCTTAATCAGCTTAAATTTTCCACCTTGATACTGATAAAGGGAAAATAATCGGCGAGAAGGCTCCTGAGCTGCCAGATAAATATCCCCTTTCTGATTCTGAACCGCCTCATTAATACGAATAGGCAACCATCGGTGGCTCACCACGTTTTTCTCGGCGATATTCACCACCACTTCAAGAGACCCCATTTCGTTACCGTAGCTGTACCACACAATCACATTGCCATCATGAACTGCATAAGAAAATGTTGAATTATCCGCGATTTCTTCAGGATAAAAACGCTTTACAAGTTCACGCGGATCCATCAAATATTGCCACGTAAGCCCTTTATCCACACTCGTGAAGATCTTTTGGTTGTCGATCAGGACATAAGGCTCCCCCTGACCACTTTGGTATATTTTCCCGGTAATTGCCGCATAAATGTATTCACCATCCCCCTCTTTCCAAGGTGTCAGCGGTGTAATCGAATTATCGGCTAAATTCACAGTGCGGTACCCATCACGCACCATTAAAAGGCACTGAGACTCTTCACACACCGCATTATAAAAACTGTCGCTAAATTGCGTGATAAAACGCACGCCATCTTTATTGGCAAATAACACCTGATAACTATCTTCCTGTGCAAGCGAAAACAAATCTGACCGATTGTAATAGTAGGATGAGCGGCCATTTTTCTGCGTAATAATCAGCGTGCCGTCTTTCGCAGGGTACGTTTTGGCATAATCATAATCCGCAATATAAGCATTGCTCTCTTGGCTGCTCTCTTTCCACTGCCATGACGTATCATTTCCACCAAATACCAGCATCAGTGTTGATCCTAAACACACCAAGAAAACCGCACCTGTCACCAGAAAACGCCAACTTAGAAACGGATTCATTAGCGTATCTCCATGACATAAGCATCTTTACCTTGTTGGCGTCGTAATGCGCTCAAGACAGCTTGGGTTTGGTAATAGCCATTACCTCGTTTCGAAAACCGATAATACGCCGCCATACCAAAGGCAATTAAGAAACAGATACCCAGAGTTATCGAGCTGGCAAAACCAATAAATATCAGGTCGTTATCGAGCAAATACAACCAATCCCAATAATCCCAGTGATTTCCCCTGTCGACAATATCGCTAATTGCTGTCGCGCCAAAAATCGCCAAGAATAACGCCAAAATAATGCCTGTGATCCCCCATAATGCCAGATACAGCCCACGTTCTTGCGCCATGCCTCGAGCAGACAGTGTGTAAGCTAAATTATCTTGGTGGTTATACAGGCCAAATACGACGCTCTCGGGAAACCCATGTTCAACTTTGGAGTGATAGACTTCGACCTCATCCCCTTGAGCGAGAAAAAAGCTGTGGTTATTAAAGAAAGGTTTTGAGCCATCTAATTTGAGGTTCAAATGGCTTTTATTCACTTGAAGCTCTACTTCATTGCGGGTATATGTTCCCCCGCGATAATAATATTCAATCGTCTTGATACTCTTAATATTCACTTTGCCTTTTGTCACCTGTAATGAGGTTTCAGGGATAGGCTTTTGCTTTCGAGAATCTATTTTGAGCAGTTTGGGTTTCGGGTTTTTAATTCCCTCAATCTGAATCAGATTTTCGCCAGAAATTATCTGAAACTTGCCCGCTATGACTAAATCTAATGCGCGTAAGATGGTTTTTCGTTTTCGGCTAAAAATAGTGAAGGTTTGTGAAATACACATAGACAGCAGAACGGCACCCACAAAAGCCGCCATGCCTAATAATGCCCCTAAAACAATTAACCATGTGTTCTCTTCATCATTAAACACGCAAAAAAATGCGGGGATAAAGAGTGCAGCAAGTCCAAGTGATAGCAGATACTGTTTTACTAACCCTTTGTCAAATTTAAGGTTTCTATCAGGTTCCAAACGACCATATTCTGGGTGATACACCCAATTGAGCCAATAGCTCCCATCATTCAGCTGTTCAGCAGAAATAATCAACGTGTCGTCTTTATTCAACCGTTTCAAAAATATTTGGCTGTTTTCAAAATCTTCAGCGTTGAAAAAAAACACCTTATCCGAGGTCATTAGCCTCACCATGCCCTCAGGTGAAACCTGTTTATAATCGCACTGAATTAGCTTAACGTGAAAATATTGAACACCCATCAATGATGCCTATTTGTTATAGTTAATTTAACATTATGATAATAAATAAAGGTATATTGCCCTAGTTAAACTTACCCTATAATAGAACAATTCAGATAATTACAGGCTCAAGGGCATAATCAGTTAAACGCTGATAAATGCCTGTTTTACTCTTAAAATGCAACCAGGCTATAGTAAAGGAAATAATTACTGCTAGACTGGCGCAGATGAGTTATTTTGAATAAATTACATCCCAAGAAACAGTTATTTTATTCCTACCATTAACAACAATTTGAATAAACGCGATGACATCAAAACCGGCCTACAAGCAAATTCAATCTTACATTCTACGGAGTATTGATTTAGGGATTTTCAAACCCGAAACTCAGATCCCCACTGAACTTGAGTTATGTGCCCAGTTTAATGTTAGCCGTATGACGGTAAATAAAGCGATTTCTGAACTCAGTCAGAAAGGCATCTTAAATCGAATTGCAGGGAAAGGGACTTTTGTTGCCACTCAGAAGCATGAGCTTCCAGTCACCAAAGCCTTTGATATTTTTGATGAAATTTCAGTTAATGGGAATAAATATGCTGGCCACCAGTTACAGCTAAAAATTATCCCTGCCACCGCAGAAATTGCCCTACAACTTGGCGTGACGGAAGGCAGCAATATTGGCTACTGCAAAATGCTACATTTTGAAAATGACATTCCACTGATGCTAGAAGAACGCTATGTAAATCACGGGATTGCCCCTGAATTTGTTCGGCAACATTTTGGCAATAATGAAACGCCAAGTGGCTATTTACAACGCCATTTCCCTGTCAGTGAAATGGAGCACACCATTGAAGCAATTTTAGCCAGTAAACCTATTGCTCAAGCCTTATCCATCAAAGAACATGCGCCTTGCTTACAGCTAAGCCGCCGCACATGGACGGGCAGTACGTTGATCAGCTACGTCAATATGATCAGCGCAGGCTCACGCTATAAATTGAAATTACATTCCCGCATTGAAAGTTAATCTTCAGCGATAAGAAGTCATAAAATAACCATAAAAAATGGGGCTCTCTGGCCCCAAAACGACTGATAAACAACTAAAAATACCGTTCGATAATCTCCACATCACAGAAATCACGTCAGGTATCAACACATCAACATCACAACAAACTGTATCGTCACAATAAACTACATGCCTTGATAAATAGGTCCTTCTCCCCCTTGCGGTGCTGTCCACGTAATATTTTGCAGAGGGTCTTTAATATCACACGCTTTGCAATGCAGGCAGTTCTGCGCATTTATTTGCAGTTTTTCCTGCATCTGATCACCCACTATTTCGTACACACCCGCTGGGCAATATCGTGTTTCCGGTGACGCATAAGTGGATAAATTCACGCGAATAGGAATTTCATTATCTTTTAAACGCAAGTGACAAGGCTGCTCTTCCGCATGGTTTGTATTAGATAAAAACACCGACGAGGGTTTATCAAATGACAGCTTGCCATCCGGTTTTGGATAGTGGATCGGCTGAAATTCACTAGCAGGTCTAAGCCCTTGATGATCATCCAGTTTGAGCTTCAGCGTCCAAGGGCTACGCCCCTTTAATAGCCATTGCTCTGCCCCGAACATCAATGACCCCATAACTAACCCTTTTTTCATATACGGCTTGAAATTACGGGTCTGGTAAAGCTCGTTATACAACCAGCTTTGTTCGAACTTTTGCTGAAATTGGCGGGTAAATTCCGCGTAATCGACACCATCCTCGGCGAACGAATCAAATAAAGCCTCGGCTGCTAACATGCCGCTTTTCACCGCGCAGTGGCTGCCTTTAATGCGTGCTGCATTCAAAAAGCCCGCATCATCTCCAATTAATGCACCGCCGGGGAAACTTAATTCTGGCAATGCGGGTAGCCCTCCAGCCACCATGGTACGCGCCCCATAACTCACTCGTTCCCCCCCTTGCAAAAAAGCACTGAAGGTAGGATGAGTTTTCAAACGCTGAAATTCATCGAACGGGGATAAATAGGGGTTTTCATAATTTAGCCCTACCACCAGCCCTACTGCCACCAAGTTTTCCCCATAGTGGTAAGCGAATCCGCCCCCATAGGTTTGGTTATCCAACGGCCAGCCGATTGAATGCACCACCAGCCCTGGTTGATGCTGCTCTTTGGGAATTTGCCAAATTTCTTTGAGACCCAACCCATAAGTCTGTTTACCACGATTTTCCGCTAAATCGAAATGGGCAATTAACTGTTTACCTAACTGCCCTCGGCATCCTTCCGCGAAAAAAGTCATTTTGGCTAATAGGTTCATACCCGCTTGATACATGGCAGTCGGGTTGCCTTGTTTGTCTAGCCCCATATCGCCAGTAGTGACGCCAATAACTTGCCCTGCCCCATCAAAAAGGATTTCGGTAGCCGCAAACCCTGGGAAAATATCTACGCCGAGTTGTTCCGCTTCCGCTGCAAGTGCTGTGCTGACTTGTCCAAGGCTACCAATCACATTACCGTGATTTTTCAGGCAAGCGGGTAACAAAGATAATGGCAATTTGCTGGCTTTGTTCTCTTTGAGCCATAAAAAACGATCTTCACTGACGGCGGTGAGTGAGGCAGAAACAGTTTGCTGCCAGTCAGGTAGTAACTCATTCAGTCCACGGGGATCGATGACTGCACCCGATAAAATATGCGCCCCGACTTCGGCGCCCTTATCAATTAAGCAGACACTGAGCTCCCGACCAGTTTGCAGCGAAAGCTGTTTAATGCGAATTGCCGCCGATAATCCTGCAGGCCCACCACCGACAATCAGGACATCAAACTCCATAGATTCTCGCGCTGGAGACTCCGTAATATTCACGCTATTGTCGATAGTCATTTTGCTCTCTCCTACGCCAGCGCTTTATCGAATTCAGGTAAGATCTCAAACAGATCCCCCACAATGCCGTAGTCTGCCACTTGGAAAATTGGCGCTTCCGGATCGCTGTTAATCGCCACGATCACTTTGCTCTCTTTCATGCCAGCGATATGTTGAATGGCGCCAGAGATCCCAACTGCAATATACAGATCTGGCGCGACGATCTTGCCCGTTTGTCCTACTTGATAATCATTTGGCACATACCCCGCATCCACTGCCGCACGGGATGCCCCCACCGCAGCCCCTAATTTGTCGGCGATGGTTTCCAGTAAAGCAAAATTCTCACCAGAACTTAAACCACGTCCCCCTGAAATCACCACTTTGGCAGAGCTTAATTCCGCACGGCTCATCTGGGTTAATGACTGGCTAGTCAGTTCCGAAAGTTGAGTTAACTGCGCAACTGATACAGGTTCGATTCCTGCAGGGGACTGGGTAACAACGGCCCCTGAAAATGCAGAGCTGCGTACAGTGATCACCACTTGATTTCCATTGTTTTGTACCGTTGCCAGCGCATTTCCGGCATAAATTGGGCGGACAAACGTTTGTGCATCCACCACTTGGGTAATATCGGAAATCTGAGAAACACCCAGTGTGGCAGCAACGCGAGGGGCAATATTTTTACCAAATGTGGTCGCGGGAAAAATAATGTGGCTATAGCCTTGCGCCACGGCAACCACAGCGCTTGTCATGGATTCCGCCAGCGCATTTTTGAGCGGCTCGGCATCGACTGTGATCACCTTTTCGACGCCGAGAATGGATGCCGCGGATTGTGCCACCGCAGCCACTTGGCTTCCCGCCACCAGCACATGCAGGCTTCCGCCCTGTGCAATGATTTCGCGTGCAGCCGTTATGCTGTTATAGGTTGAAGATTTAATGGTTTGGTTATCGTGCTCAACAACAACTAAAACGGATAATTGGCTCATGTTCAGGCTCCCTGTTAAATCACTTCTTTGGCTTGCAGTTCAGTCACTAACGTGGCGGCATCATTCAACATGGTGCACTGTCCAGAACGCTTTTTCGGTTCAGTCACGCTTACAGTTTTTACTTGCCCTAACGGACTAAAATTCAGTGTAGTAATATCAATGATGTCTAATGGTTTCTTCTTTGCCTTCATAATGTTAGGCAATGTGGCATAGCGAGGTTCATTTAAACGCAAGTCCGTGGTCACAATCGCAGGTAGCCCCATGGATAAGGTTTCTAAGCCGCCATCGATTTCGCGAGTAACTTGCAGCTTTTCGCCCTCAACCTTAATTTGCGAGGCAAATGTGGCTTGCGCACAACCCAGTAGCGCCGAAAGCATTTGCCCTGTTTGGTTGCAATCATCATCAATGGCTTGCTTGCCGAGTAAAATTAAATCCGGTTGCTCCTGACTCACCACTTGCTGCAAAAGACGGGCAATATCGAGTGGCTCTAGCGCCATCTCGGCGGGTTTTTGAATCAAAACAGCTCGGTCAGCCCCAATCGCCATCGCACTGCGCAATGTATCTTGTGCCGTGGCTTCGCCGATGGAGACCGCCACCACTTCGGTGGCTTTTCCTGCTTCTTTTAAACGTACCGCCTCTTCTACCGCAATCTCATCAAACGGGTTCATCGCCATTTTGACATTGGCAAGCTCCACCCCTGAGCCATCGGCTTTAACCCGCACTTTGACGTTATGGTCAATGACCCGTTTTACTGCGACTAAAATTTTCATAACCACTCCTATCGCGCACTTTATTACCGCTATTTTGAGTTGAGAGAGCCCATAGCAGTGAATGAGTTCACTGCTAGGACGCCATCACTGACTATTTTTATCGTTAGAAAATTAAGATGTTATCTAAGAAATAAACCTTATTTGGTTTCTGGCAATATCAGGCTTGGCGCCACTGACATTGGCCAAATTTTTACGGCGACATAATAGATAATACTGGTGGCAACTAAACCGACGATCCACGAAATATCCACGCCGCCTAGACTATCAACCAACGGACCTGTATAGAAACCAGTGGCAATAAATGGCATTTGGATCAATACGCCGACCACATAGGTGATGATCCCTACTTTGTTCCAGCGACCATAACGACCATTCGGGTTAGATAATTGCGGGACATCGTAGCGGCCTTTCGTCACCCAGTAGTAATCCACTAAGTTAATCGCACTCCATGGCGTAAAGAACGCTAATAAGAACAGCAAGAAAGCCGAGAACAGTTTTAAGAATGAGTGCTGCCCAGCAAGGCCTAAAATCGTCGAAAAGCTCACCATGAGGATAATAAATAACAGACGCTGACTACGGGAAATCTGGTGCTTACCACGGAAACCACACCAGATTGCCGCCATCGACATAAAGCTGCCGTAAGCATTCAGAGCCGTAATCGTCACTTTGCCAAAGAAAATACTGATATACAGCAGTGCTGCAATTAAGCCCGTGCTGCCTAAGCCAACAATGTAGGAAACTTCATGCCCCGCAAATTGATTACCTGCAAGCGCTGCTGCAAATACCCCCAGAATCATCGAGGCTTGAGTCCCGATCACCGTGCCTGAACCCACCGCTAAAAACGCTTTAATGGTTGGGGTTTTGGTCGGCAAATAGCGGGAGTAATCCGCGACATAAGGGCCAAAAGCAATCTGCCAAGAAGCCGATAGCGACATAGCTAATAGGAAATTTGTCCAATCAAAATGACGATTTGCCAATAACACAGATACATCATTCATATAGAACAGGCGGAAGAATAGATAGAAGAATGCGATAACGCCGACGACACTCGCTACTTTACCGAGAATGTGGATGATGCGGTAACCGCAGATAGTGATACCAATGATAACAATCCCAAAAATCACGATCCCCATCCAATCACTGACGTTCAGTAATTGCCCCACTGCCTGCCCCGCCAATACGGTTCCACTGGCAGAAAACCCGACGTACATCATACAGACCAATAAAATCGGAATGACGGCACCATAAACCCCAAACTGAACACGGCTGGAGATCATTTGAGGTAGACCCAGCTTCGGGCCTTGCACAGCATGAAGTGCCATCACTGCGCCCCCCAGTAATTGACCGATAAACAAGCCAATCAACGACCAAAATACATCGCCCCCCAGTACAACAGCTAGTGCGCCCGTAACGATCGCGGTGATTTGTAAGTTAGCCCCAAACCACAGTGTGAATTGGCTCGACAAAGTACCGTGTCGTTCAGATTCAGGAATATAGTCAATGGAACGTGCTTCGATAAGCGGAACATTATCTTGGCGAGACTGCTTTTGCCCTATGATATCGTTAGAAACTGTCATGGTAATTCCTCTTTAAGCAAGGCTGGCTTAAAGAATGGACCAATTAGTCGTCAGCAATGAATTCTCTATGTTATGAGCACAGATATTTGACGTGATACAGGTATATTATTGTTTTATCTACCCATCATTAATAATTGAAATACATTCTTAAACCTGATTGTTGTTGTGTTTTTAAGTCCATGATCCTGTTGTCAGGGTAGTGCTCCTGTTATTGCTTAGAAACTAACTATCTGGAAAAACCCCGATAAGTCCTGTCTTACCTATCGGGTCGAACACATCAAAATTAAGCGTCGAGAACGGCGCGCGAAATAATGATTTTTTGAATTTCTGACGTCCCTTCAAAGATACGCAAAATACGGGCATCTCGTACATAGCGTTCTAGGGGTAGATCGCGAATATAACCATACCCCCCATGTAGTTGCAGCGCTGCATCCGTCACAAAACCGGCGCACTCCGCTGCAAACAATTTTGCAGTTGCTGATTGCAAACTAAAACGCTGTCCAGAGTCGCGCAGCTCAGCTGCATTCCATGTCAGCATACGCGCCGCCTCCAGTTGCGTGTGCATATCGGCAAGTTTCCATTGCGTCCCTTGATAGGCCGCCAGCGGCTTCTTACCAATTTGACGCTCTTTCACCCAGCCTAATGTGCTTTCCATGGCTGCACGGGCGATCCCCAATGAGGTTGCGGCCACTTCCACACGACCTTTATCCAACACTTCCATCGCCGTATGGAAACCTTTGCCCTCTTCTCCCAGTAATGCCGATTCAGGTAACCAGCAGTTGAGTGCTAATTCATAGATGGTACTACCACGCAGCCCCATGGTTTTTTCTGGTTGAGAAAACGCGACGCCTTCCGTTCCTTTAGGGATCATAAACGCGCTAATGCCACGAGATCCGGCTTCAACATCCGTTTTGGCATACAGCACAATAAAATCCGCTTCTTTGGCATTAGTAATATAGTGTTTGTTACCACGAATACGCCAACCACCATTTTCACGGGTTGCTGTCGTGCGCATATCCGCGGGGTTTGAACCTGCGGCTGGCTCTGTTAATCCAAACGCACCCAGTAATTCACCGCTTGCTGCTTTAGGTAACCAATAATTTTTTTGCTCTTCCGTCCCGCCAATCAGGATAGAATCTGTCGCTAAGAAATGAGCAGTCAATGCGGATGATGTTGAGGCGCAAGCCGCTGCCACCGCTTCAACAATCATGCTCATGGCAATACTGCCAATGCCAAAACCACCGTATTGCTCCGGTAAGTTAATTCCCCAACAGCCCATTTCACCCAGCGCGGTTAAGCTCTCCGCACAGAAAATTTCTTCTTCGTCATAGCGTTGAGCGTTCGTTTGCAGAATATCGCGACACACTTTTTCAACGGCATCTACAATAGCGTATTCGGTTTCATTAATATCAAAACTCATTGCATCGTCTCCGCGCTTTTTATTGTTGTGGTTGTAGTCGTAGCTGTGGCTATCGATTTATACCGTTCATTGCCTTCCCCAAGAGCGGGGGCTCTTTGGGTCACTTTCGGTTTCACGCCATTGAAGAAAACAGGCTGAGAAATCAAAGGGGTACCACCATCATTTAAGTGGGTTAATACCTGACGAACTTCGGCATGCTCGCTTTGCGTCGCTTGCTGTAAATTGTGGATAGGCGAGGCTGGAACCCCCGCATTAAGCAGTAAGTCACACACTTCCTCGACACGCTTGGTTCCTGTCCAGCTTTCAATCTCTTGGCGTAGCGCGGCTTGGTTGATAGTTCGAACTGGGTCGCTCAAGTAACGTGCATCTTGGGATAGCTCGGGTTTCCCCATACATTCACAGAAACGTTGAAACAGTTTTTCACTGGCAATCGCAATCACCACCAAACCATCTTTTGCTTGGTAGGTATCAAATGGTGTTGAAACAGGGTGACGATTCCCCACTAAACTTGGCGCCTTACCATTGGCAAATAAGTTGGATAATCCCGTAAGCTGCATACTGAGCAGCACATCCACCATGGCAACATCAATATATTGCGCACCTTCACCGTGACGTTCGCGAGCAAACAGCGCGCTGCTAATCGCCCATGAGGCAAAAACCCCCGCACAGACATCACCGATGGATTCACCACTGCGCGTAGGGCCTGACTCAGGGGAACCTGTCACGCTCATCAACCCAGACATGGCTTGCGCCACAATGTCATAGGCTGGGTAGCTCGCAAGGGGGCTATTTTGTCCAAACCCTGAAATGCTGGCGTAGATAATATTGGGATTAAGCTGTTTAACACTGTCGAAATCGATCCCAAGACGCTTCGTGACGCCAGGGCGGAAGTTTTCCACCACCACATCACTCTCTTTGATCAATTGAAATAAAATCTGACGATCGCCATCGTCTTTAAGATCTAACTCAATGCTGCGTTTTCCGCGATTGATCAGTCCGTAATAAACACTTTCACCGTCAATAAAAGGACCAAGATGACGGCTATCATCACCATGATCAGGCACTTCGATTTTGATCACTTCTGCGCCCAAGTCTGCCATCATGCCAGTGCAGTAAGGCCCTGCTAGCACACGGCTTAAATCAATCACTTTGATCCCAGCCAGCGGTCCGTGTGGTCTTTGAGTCATTGCCGCATTCATCGTGAATTCCTTATGTGAGGCTAAAAGGTGCCGACTCCATAGAGCCGGCATTCGACATTACTTGACCATTGGCAAGTTAAGGCCTTGTTGCTTAGCACAGTTAATGGCGATGTCATAACCGGCGTCCGCATGGCGCATTACCCCAGTTGCAGGGTCGTTGTGCAGCACACGAGCAAGACGTTTGTCTGCCGCGTCGGTGCCATCACACACAATCACCACGCCAGCGTGTTGCGAAAAGCCCATTCCGACACCACCACCGTGATGCAAGCTCACCCACGTTGCCCCACCTGCGGTGTTCAGCAACGCATTGAGTAATGGCCAATCAGAGACGGCATCAGAACCATCTTTCATAGATTCGGTTTCACGGTGCGGGCTAGCAACGGAACCAGAATCAAGATGATCACGCCCAATCACGATAGGGCCTTTTAGCTCGCCGCTTTTCACCATTTCGTTAAAGGCGCGTCCCAATCTTTCACGGTCTTTCAGCCCCACCCAACAAATACGCGCGGGCAAACCTTGGAATGCAATACGCTCACGCGCCATATCCAGCCAATTGTGTAAATGTTTATCATCTGGGAGCAGTTCTTTAACTTTTTGGTCGGTTTTGTAGATATCTTCAGGGTCACCCGACAGCGCTACCCAACGGAATGGACCAATCCCCTCACAGAACAGTGGGCGAATATACGCCGGAACAAATCCTGGGAAATCAAAGGCATTATTCACACCTTCATCTTTGGCCATTTGGCGAATGTTGTTGCCGTAGTCAAACGCTGCTGAGCCACGTTTTTGCATTTGCAGCATGGCATCCACCTGCACTGCCATACTTTTCTTCGCGGCTTTGGTCACTTCGGCTGGCGCGCTTTGTTGCTTGTCACGCCACTGGGCTAATGTCCAACCTTGTGGCAGATAACCGTGTACTGGGTCATGGGCACTGGTTTGGTCGGTGACTGAATCTGGCGTGATATTGCGTTTGACTAACTCGCTATACACGTCAGCCGCATTACCCAATAAGCCCACGGAGACTGGCTTACCGCTCTCTTTGGCTTCTTCGATATAGCCCAACGCTTCATCGAGCGAAGTGGCTTTTTTATCCACATAACGGGTTCTTAAACGGAAATCGATACGGCTTTCATCGCACTCAACCGCAATCATGCTAAAGCCAGCCATGGTGGCCGCTAAAGGCTGCGCCCCTCCCATACCGCCTAAGCCGCCCGTCAGAATCCAACGTCCTGCTGGGTTGCCGTTAAAATGCTGTTTTGCCAATGAAACGAAGGTTTCATAGGTACCTTGCACAATCCCTTGTGAACCGATGTAAATCCATGAGCCAGCTGTCATTTGCCCGTACATCATCAGACCTTTGCGATCTAATTCGTTGAAATGATCCCAATTCGCCCAATGAGGAACAATGTTTGAGTTAGCAATTAAAACGCGAGGCGCATCTACGTGAGTTGGGAAAACGCCGACCGGTTTACCTGATTGCACCAGCAATGTTTGGTCGTCTTCGAGGGTTTTTAAGACCTCTAAAATTTTGTCATAGCATTCCCAGTCACGGGCTGCACGCCCAATTCCACCGTACACCACCAAGCTTTGCGGATGCTCAGCGACATCTGGGTCTAAGTTATTTTGGATCATGCGGTAGACGGCTTCAGTCAGCCAGCTTTTGCAGCTCTTTTCGCTACCGTGCGGGGCACGGATCACGCGCGTTGAATCTGTACGGTTTAACATTCTTTTATCCCCTATCCATCCAATTGGTTTAACTCAAAATTAACAATTTTGGTTATTTATCATTGTTGAGATTGTGGCTGATAGATCATTTCAATACCGTAAAAAATTTTAATTTAAGATTAAAATCAATTCGTTAAATGGAAAATAAAAACGGTTGAAAGCGATCTTTCTGCTGTGTTTGCTTAGTTGATAATTAAATATATATACATTTAGTTCACAAAGTATATACATTAAAATTTTAATTTTTGTCTCTACAGTGGAGAAGGGAGATGGAGAAAAGTTAGACAACAAGAACTAGGGTGCTGTTTCTACACAAAAACTTGTATATACATTTGATTTTCTATGTAGAAACAAGCAAATAACAGAAATGGGATAAGCCTCACATTAAGTTAACAAGCGTTGCAAGCGATACATACCCTCTATGCTTATCACTGTCTATTCATGGCGAAAAAATTTTACTTTTATATAATCACCAAATAAAACACCCCATAAATATCCGATATATTTTATGGGGTGTTTTTGCACGATGCTTGTTAACTTACAACCATATTAACTGACGGTACGGTTAAGTTATTCGCCTAGCTAAGTTATCCGCCTAAATAGGCGCTGCGTACCGCTTCGTTCGCCAGTAAGGCTTTTCCACTATCTTCCAAAACAATATGTCCATTTTCTAACACATACCCGCGATCAGCGAGCTTCAATGCTTGGTTGGCATTTTGCTCCACCAAAAAGATGGTCATCCCCTCTTCCCGTAGCTGCAAAATGGTGTCAAAAATTTGCATAATGATAATTGGCGCTAATCCCAATGAAGGTTCATCCAATAACAGTAATTCAGGTTGGCTCATCAGCGCCCGTCCAATGGCAAGCATCTGCTGCTCACCACCTGACATGGTTCCTGAACGCTGGCTACGCCGTTCATGCAACCTTGGAAATAACGAATAAACCCGTTCAATGCGTTCATGATATTGGTGGCGATCCGCAAAAAAACCGCCCATCGCCAGGTTTTCTTCAACGGTCATACGAGAGAATACCCGTCGACCTTCCGGCACTAGCGCAATGTCTTTACGCATAATTTGCGGTGTTGGTAGCTGCGTGATATCCGCTCCCCGATAAAGCACCTGGCCCGAGGATGCGCGAGGGTCACCACATAACGTACTGAGCAACGTGGTTTTTCCTGCACCATTAGCACCAATCAGCGTGACAATCTCACCTTTTTGAATATTTAAGCTGACATCATGCAGCGCCTGAATTTTCCCATAATGGGTGGAAACTTGTTTAAATTCCAGCATCAGTAAGCTTCTCCCAAGTAGGCTTTTATCACATCAGGATGCTGGCGAATTTCGTTCGGTGTCCCGTTCGCCAGAGGCGTTCCTTGGTTCACCACATAAATTCGGTCAGAAATTCCCATCACTAATTTCATATCATGTTCTATCAATAAGATAGAGACATTATGATGAGTTCTCAGCTCCGCAATTAGCTCATCCAGATCGTTAGTTTCCTTCGGGTTTAACCCTGCCGCTGGCTCATCCAGCATCAAAACTTCAGGCCGCGTGACCATGCAGCGTGCAATTTCTAGACGACGCTGTTGACCATACGCCAGATTTCCGGCTTGACGGTTAGCAAATTCAGAAAGATTAACCCGCTCTAGCCATTTCACGGCGTTATCCACTGCTTCGGCTTCTGCCCGGCGAAATGCAGGGGTTTTCAGTAAGCCAGAGAAAATACTGCTTTTAAGATGTTGATGCTGAGCCACTAATAAATTTTCAATCACCGTCATCTCTTTGAATAAGCGTACATGCTGAAACGTGCGGATTACCCCAAGGCGAGCAATGGCTTGACCCGGAAGCCCTTCAAGATGCTTGTCTCGATAGAGAATCGACCCGCTAGTTGGCTTATAAAAACCAGTTAAACAGTTAAATATAGTGGTCTTGCCTGCACCATTAGGGCCGATCAATGAAACAATTTCCCCTTGGTTCAACGTCAGTTCCACATTGTTGACGGCTAACAAACCACCAAAGCGCATGGTTAATCCACTGACTTGCAGTAAAGGTGTTGTCGTCATTGTGATCCCCCTCCCTGCGCACTTTTCAGTTTCATTTGACGACGCTGCATCGGCAATAACCCTTGTGGGCGCCAGATCATCATCAGCACCATCAATGCACCCAGTAGCAACATGCTGTATTCATTCAGATCTCGCATCATCTCCCTTGATACCACCAAGATGATCGCGGCTAAAATCACCGATATTTGCGATCCCATTCCACCAAGCACCACGATCGCCAGTACAAAGGCAGATTCGGCAAAAGTGAAGGATTCAGGGCTGATAAACCCTTGTCGTGCGGCAAATAGCGCTCCAGCAAACCCTGCGAATGTTGCACTGATCGTAAAGGCGGTTAATTTAATACGCGTCGGGCTTAAGCCTAATGATCGACACGCAATTTCATCTTCACGTAGCGCTTCCCACGCACGCCCTAATGGCATTCGTAACAAGCGGCTGATGACGATCAAGGTGATCACCACCAGCAACAGCGCCACAAAATAGAGGAATATGATCCGGTCGCCGGGGTTGTAATCTAAGCCGAAGAAGTTATGGAATGTGTCCCAACCCTCTTTAGCAGTACGGCTAAATTCTAAGCCAAAGAAGGTCGGTTTTGGCAGTTGACTGATCCCATTCGGACCACCAGTGATCTCCGTATTATTTAATAATAAAATACGCACGATCTCCCCAAAACCAAGGGTGACAATCGCCAAATAGTCGCCCCGCAGCCTCAGTACAGGAAAGCCCAATAAGAAACCCGCTAATGCTGCCGTTAAACCTGCAATGGGTAAACTTTCCCAGAAACCGAAATCATAATAGTGGTTGAGTAAGCCGAAAGTATAGGCGCCGATAGCGTAAAAACCCGCGTAGCCAAGTACCAGTAAACCTGATAACCCAACGACGACGTTTAAACCCAGCCCCAGCATCACGTAAATTAAAGTTAATGTCGCAATATCGACGCTGCCGCGAGACACCAAAAATGGCCAGATGATCGCCCCAATAATGATAGCGATCCCGATAATTTTTTGTCTGAGCGAACCACCGTCAAAATCCGGTAACGCCCAAGATTTTTTGGGCACGCCTTGCCACACTTTGCTTAATGCAGGGCGAATCAATTGATACACAAAGATAATGGCGATGCCGACGAAGATCCAATTCCAACGAACGTCTCCCCCCGATTCCACCACCAACTTAGTACCATCGAGGCCTAATTTTAGCCCCATCATAAACACGGCTAAAATAAAGAAGGTGACGGAGGCAATAATGGCACTGATCCAATTTTCTTTTCTCATACTTTTTCGACCTCCGGGCGACCCAGAATGCCAGTTGGCATGATCAACAGAACACCAATCAATAAACCAAATGAAACCACATCTTTATATTCAGTACTTAAATACGCTGAAGTCATGGCCTCTGATACGCCGAGGATCAAGCCCCCCAACATAGCGCCAGGAATGCTACCAATTCCCCCTAATACTGCTGCGGTGAAAGCCTTCATACCCGCCATAAAGCCAATATACGGGTTGATTACACCGTAAAATTGCCCTAATAATACCCCCGCAACGGCTGCCATCGTCGCGCCGATCACAAATGTCAAAGAGATCACGCGGTCAGTATTGATACCCAGTAGGCTTGCCATTTTTAAATCTTCCGCGCATGCACGACAAGCACGCCCCATACGGGAATAACGGATAAACAGCGTGAGTGCCAGCATCGCAAGGAAGGTCACAATCCAGATAGTCAGCTGCATTTTGGTGACAATAGCAGAGAAGCCATCACTTTCACCTAATACCCACTGCCCAGTAATCAGGCTTGGCAATGCCAGATCGCGGGATCCTTGAGATAAACTGACGTAGTTTTGTAAGAAGATGGACATCCCGATCGCCGAGATCAGTGCAATCAAGCGCTTAGAGTGACGAACGGGACGGTAAGCGACGCGCTCGATACTCCAACCATAGGAGCTTGATACCACAATTGCCGCCACAAACGCCGCCGCAATAAGGATCCAGCCCACATCGATACCGAGCATCATTAAGCCCGCAATGACAATGAACGAAACGTAGCTACCAATCATGTACACTTCACCGTGGGCGAAGTTGATCATCCCGATGATGCCATACACCATGGTATAGCCGATAGCGATCAGCGCGTAAGTGCTTCCTAACGTTAAGCCATTGAGGAATTGCTGAATAAAATACAGAATTTGGTCTGACATAAGATTATCCTTTCAAACTACTGTCCCTCTATGGAGAGCAGAAGCTGGAAGCCCGTTACCAAGCTCCCAGCTCATCACTGAATATCATTTCTCAATGATCAATTATCAATACAAGTGAGAATTACTCTTGTGCAGTAGAGGTTCCATCTTTGTGCCATTCAAACACACCGAATTCGAAACCTTTCAGGTCACCATTTGGCTTCCAGCTTAATTGCCCCATAACGGTATCCACTGGATTGGCTTTCAGATCTTTCGCCAGTACATCAGGTTCCGTGCTGCCTGTACGCTGCATCGCCGTGGTTAAGCCTTGGATTGCTGCGTAAGTTGTCCATACAAATGGTCCTGTTGGATCTTCTTTTTTCTTTTTAATCGCATCGACGATGGATTGGTTAGCTGGAAGTTGGTCATAACGTTTCGGTAATGTCACCAACATACCTTCAGAGGCGTCGCCTGCAATATTTGACAGTGAGGAGTTACCCACACCTTCAGGTCCCATAAAGCGAATGTTCAGGCCTGATTGTTTCGCTTGGCGTAAAATTTGCCCCATTTCTGGATAGTAGCCACCGAAATAGACAAAATCGACGTTCTCTTTTTTCAGCTTAGCAACCAGTGCAGAGAAGTCTTTATCACCCGCAGTGACCCCTTCAAACATCACTTCCTTCACACCCGCTTTGTTCAAACTTTCACGTACTGAGCGAGCCAAACCTTCGCCGTATTGCTGCTTATCATGTACCACCGCAATACGCGTAGGTTTAATTTTTTCCATGATGTATTTTGCTGCGGTTGGACCTTGGTCAGAATCCAGCCCTGTTGTACGCATGATAAACTGATAGCCACGTGTGGTTAAATCCGCATTGGTCGCCGCAGGGGTGATCATCAGAACCCCTTCATCTTCATAAATATCGGAAGCTGGCTGAGTGGAGGAGGAGCAGAGGTGACCAATAACATGTTTGATGCCATCGTTAATCACTTTGTTGGCAACCGCAACCGCTTGTTTTGGGTCACAGGCATCATCGTATTCAACGGCAACCAATGTATCACCGTTAATTCCACCCTTCGCATTAATATCCGCAATGGCTTGGCGAGCCCCCGTAAATTCCATATCACCATACTGAGCAACAGGGCCTGACATAGCCCCAACGACGGCGATTTTAATCTCTTTCGCCCACCCTGCTGGGCTTAATGCCATTGCGATACAACCCGCTAATAATGCTTTATTAATATTCTTCATTCGTGCGTCCCCGCCATCAATATTGTGTATGATTGTGAGTGTTTGTGATTGATTTATAATCAATTATTATAAGTGACAGGTTCAATGCCTGATATTTCAAAACATAGCCAATAAGGCTATATATTTCAGACCATTAAACAAGAGAATTATGCTAAATAGCAAATGAATGAGGCAGCCATTTACATCAATTGCAGAATAAAAAGCTAATGATAAAACGTGTATTTTTTGTAAATGCTAGTGTTATATTCCGGTTAAATTTGGCTTAATCCGAGGGAAACTCGGAAAATTCATCAATACCAAATTTTTCTCTTTGAAATTAAAAAATCGGTTACAGATCACTCTGCTGTTAGAATAGCGTGCAACATGCACCATGAAATGGATCAAAACAACATGAGACTTACCATCATCCCTCTGGTCAATCCTACTGAGCAACAATACATCGACTTATCGAAGATCTGGCTAGACCAGAATCGAATACAACTCGAACAAAGCATTGAGTCTGGTGTGCTTTTTTATGGGGCGTGTTTTAATGAGCGATTATTAGCTGCGGCTAAAGTAGTTATTAATCAACAACAAGGTACGGTCCGTGATTTTAATGTCCGTGAAATCACACGCCGTCGTGGCGTTGGGTTATATCTTTTACAGGACATTTGCCGTCAACAACCTGAAATTCGCCATTGGATCTTTGACTTGCAGGGCGTGGAACCGCAAAATAAAATCGCTTTGGAGAAATTTCTTATCGCTTGTGGTTTTCAACCCACGGAAGAAACCCATCATTGGCAGCTAAACATCGAGCCATTAGTATGAAACTTAATAAAATTCATCACGTTGCTATTATTTGCTCCGATTTTTCTAAGAGTAAACATTTTTACTGCCAAATCCTTGGATTACAGCTTCTCTCAGAATATTACCGTCCAGAGAATGACTCATGGAAAGCAGATTTAGCTTTTGGAGAGCATTATCAGATTGAGCTGTTTAGTTTTGCAAATCCGCCCAAAAGACTCAGTTATCCGGAAGCCACTGGATTACGTCATTTAGCGTTTGAAGTCGATAATATTGAAGGATGGATTGCCTATTTGGCACAAAATCAGGTGGTGTGTGAGGAGATAAGAATCGATCCGTACACTCAGAAGCGTTTTACCTTCTTTACAGATCCGGATGGGCTACCTTTAGAGCTCTATTCTCGCTAACGAAAATTATCAAAAATAATTAGTAAGTCAGTTATCTGCATTTATATTCCGTGCTAATAAAGCGGAAATAAATGCAGATAACGTTGATGAACAAGAGAGATTACATCTCGTCGTCTTCATCTTCCATAGCAAGACGCAGCTTTTTCATAGCGTTCTTTTCAAGCTGACGAACCCGCTCGGCAGAAACGCCGTATTTATCGGCCAGCTCTTGCAGCGTCGTTTTATTGTCATCATCCAACCAACGAGCGCGAATGATATCTTGGCTGCGCTCATCTAATGAGGCTAACGCATCGGCTAAACGGTCCGTTGCGTGACTTTCCCAGTTATCATCTTCAATGGTATTGGCAAAATCAGAAGACTTATCTTGGAGAAAAAGCACAGGTGCAACTGGACCACCGAAATCACCGCTATCATCGTCGTCAGACATATCAAATGCCATGTCTTGCGCCGCCATACGGGATTCCATTTCCAGCACATCTTTGGTGCTCACCCCTAACTCTTGTGCAACCATATCCACCTCTTCTTGGTTAAACCAACCAAGGCGTTTTTTATTCTTTCTTAAATTAAAGAATAATTTACGCTGGGATTTTGTTGTTGCGACTTTGACGATACGCCAGTTACGTAAAACGTATTCATGAATTTCTGCTTTGATCCAATGCACTGCGAAAGACACCAGACGCACACCCACTTCAGGATTAAAGCGACGCACAGCCTTCATCAGGCCGATGTTGCCTTCCTGAATTAAGTCAGCTTGTGGTAAACCATAGCCTGCATAGCTACGCGCAATGTGAATAACAAAGCGCAAATGGGATAAAATCAGTTGCTTAGCAGCTTCGAGGTCACCATCGTAATGCAGCCTTTCTGCCAGTTCCTTTTCTTCCTCTGCGGTCAGCATTGGGTAAGCATTGGCAGCTCGCATATAAGCTTCAATACTTCCTTGTGGAACAAGCGCTAATGATTGCATATCTTTGGTCATTAAGATCCTCTATGAATTGTACTGAAATGGGAGAGATTCGATACAGACAAACCGTAGTCTATCAGCTTAGCCGCGTTAAATAAATTATATACAAGAATAGTTAATCGCAGGTCAATATCTGACACATAATTAGAAAAGAAGTTCGCATAAATTCATTTTTCCATCGGTGCCAATAAGTTAGCACCGATAAGATCAATTACATTATTCTGGTCTGAAATGGCGTAAATGTTGTAATGTTGCCAGCCATGCCGCTACCCAGCCCACAATTGCAGACATAAGAATGATCAACAGAGCCTCTTCCCACAATAACCCTTCAATGTGGAATTGCGTACCAAATACGCTTGCGACTTGCGCCACTAAATCAGACAACTGCCACACAAGTAAGAATGTCATAATGAGGGCGATCACCGCACCCAGGGCGCCTAACACAACCCCACCATTTAAGAACGGACGCATGATAAAGCCATCAGTGGCCCCAATCAGTTTCATCACATTGATGGTATCGCGACGAGCAAAGATATTTAACCGCACACTATTACCAATCACTAAGAACAATGAAACAATCATCAAAATGCCAATCACCGATGCCACTTGTCCTACCAACCGTGTTAATGCGGCTAGGCGAGAGAACCAGCTATCATCCATTCGTACTTCTTCTATGCCGTTAACTTGGCTGACACGGTCGCGCAGTGTTGCTAAGGCATTCGAACCTTCAAAATCCAGTTTCGGGGTAATAATTGCCACCGCTGGTAGTGGATTCTCTTCTAGCATATCTAATGCAGTACTAAAGCCAGACCAGCTACGAAATTCAGATATCGCTTGGTCGCGAGATAAGTAATTCACATGGGCGACACCGTCAAGGGCTTCAAGTTGAGTCACCACATTTTGTCCCCCTTGCTCATCGAGAGACTTATCCAGATAAACTGTCAGCTGAGGCGTCGGGTACCATTGTTCAGCCGCTTGGGAAACGTTCTTCCAAACGATATAACACAAACTTGGCAGCGCTAATGAAATCGCTATGACCATCACAGTTAAAAAGGTTGCCAACGGTTGACGTAGCATGTCAGCCAGTGCATTTAACCAAGAGTAGCGCCACTGCTCACGCCAACCACCTTTGAGTGCTTTGCTTTTTGATTGCATGGCACGTTCTGGCTTCGCTTTGCGGACATTCTTAGCCATGTTGACCTCCAAGCATCCGACCTTCGCTTAAGGTCAATACACGCAAATTACGGCGTTCAATCAACGCAATATCGTGGGTTGCCATTAATACCGTCACACCCACACGGTTAAACTCTTCAAATAAACGCATAATGCCTTCAGATAACTCGTTATCAAGGTTACCTGTCGGCTCATCCGCGAGAAGCATCGTTGGCTTATTCACCACTGCACGTGCAATGCCTACTCGCTGCTGTTCACCACCAGACAGTTGGATTGGGAAGTTTTTCGCTTTATCCAACAAACCGACTTTATCCAATGCAGCGCTCACGCGTCGGCGAATATCTTCGCTACTTGCACCAGAAATAATCAGCGGCATCGCCACGTTATCATAGACTGTGCGATCAAATAACAGATGGTGATCTTGGAAAATCATGCCGATCTGTCTGCGCAGAAAAGGGATCTCTCTGTCTTTGAGTCGGCTGATATCGTGACCATTAAACAGAATATGACCTGCACTTGGGCGCTCAATACCACAAATCAGTTTAAGCAATGTACTTTTACCTGCGCCTGAGTGACCCGTTAAAAATGCCATTTCCCCAGGGCGTAGATGGAAATCTACCCCTTGGAGTGCTTGGCGGCCACCGCGATAAGCTTTACTCACATGTTCAAAGCGAATCATCGAAAATTATTCCTCTCGGGCAAATAGAGCCTCGATAAAGTCATCGGCTTTAAATGGGCGTAAATCTTCAATACCTTCACCAATCCCGATATAACGGATTGGAATACCGAACTGATCGGCGATTGAGAAGATTACGCCACCTTTTGCTGTACCATCGAGTTTTGTCAGTGTAATACCGGTTAAACCTACGGCGTCATTGAAAATTTTAGCCTGACTAACCGCATTTTGTCCCGTGCTCGCATCGAGGGTCAGCATAATTTCATGAGGGGCTGACTCATCAAGTTTCTTCATCACACGGACGATTTTTTTCAATTCTTCCATTAAGTGCGCTTTATTTTGTAAGCGCCCTGCGGTATCTGCTATCAAAACATCCACGCCTTTTGCTTGAGCAGATTGAATCGCATCAAAAATTACGGAAGCAGGATCCGCGCCAGTATGCTGAGCGACAACTGAAATATTGTTACGATCGCCCCACACTTGCAGTTGTTCAACCGCCGCGGCACGGAATGTATCACCCGCCGCCAACATGACGGACTTACCTTCTGATTGATACTGACGCGCTAATTTACCAATCGTTGTTGTTTTACCCACACCGTTAACACCAACCATCAGAATAACATAAGGTTTTTTACCTTCGATCTCTAATGGTTTATCTACAGTGGCTAAGATATCAGACATTTCTTCACGCAGCTTGCCGTACAACGCTTCGGCATCTTTTAGTTCTTTACGGGAAGCGTGCTGCGTTAAGTTATCAATGATTTTACGGGTAGTTTCAACACCGACATCCGCAATTAATAATTGCTCTTCTAGCTCTTCAAAAAGGTCGTCATCGATTTTTTTGCCCTTGAATAGACCAAGGAAACCAGAACCTAAATTTTGACGAGTTTTTAATAACCCTTTCTTTAAACGGCTAAAAAAACCTTCTTTTTTCGGTTTTTCCTGCTCAACTGGCTGAGCTTTAGCTGCTTCTTCCTCTGCTAAACGTGCCGCCTCGGCCTCTTCTTCTGCTATACGAGCAGCTTCTTCTTCCGCTAAGCGAGCTGCTTCTTCTTCCGCTAAGCGAGCTGCTTCCGCCTCTTGGCGTTCGCGTTCGGCTTTTTCTTCCGCTTCTTTGATAGCCGCGAGTTCAGCTTGGCGCTGGCGCTCTGCTTCTTCTTCCGCTAAGCGAGCTGCTTCCGCCTCTTGGCGTTCACGTTCGGCTTTTGCTTCCGCTTCTTTGATAGCCGCGAGTTCAGCTTGGCGCTGGCGCTCTGCTTCTTCTTCCGCTAAGCGAGCTGCTTCCGCCTCTTGGCGCTCGCGTTCGGCTTTTGCTTCCGCTTCTTTGATAGCGGCGAGTTCCGCTTGGCGTTGACGCTCTGCTTCTTCTTCCGCTAAACGAGCCGCTTCCGCCTCTTGGCGTTCGCGTTCGGCTTTTGCTTCCGCTTCTTTGATAGCAGCGAGTTCCGCTTGACGTTGGCGCTCCGCTTCTTCTTCCG
Source organism: Providencia alcalifaciens (assembly GCF_020271745.1). Taxonomy (NCBI): domain Bacteria; kingdom Pseudomonadati; phylum Pseudomonadota; class Gammaproteobacteria; order Enterobacterales; family Morganellaceae; genus Providencia; species Providencia alcalifaciens. The sequence goes on from NZ_CP084296.1 coordinate 760,198, forward strand.
CTAAACGAGCCGCTTCCGCCTCTTGACGCTCGCGTTCAGCTTGCTCTTGCGCTAAACGAGCGGCTTCCGCTGCTTGGTATTCACGTTCCGCTTTTTCTTCTGCGGCTTTGATAACGGCTAACTCAGCTTGATGCTGGCGCTCAGCTTCTTCTTCGGCAGCTTTAATCGCAGCTTGCTCAATTTGGCGTTGGCGTTCCGCGGCTTCTTCAGCTTGGCGTACAGCCTGCGCTTCTAATGCTTCTCTCGCCGCTTTTTCTTCTGCTATACGATTTTCTTCTGCCGCTTGGCGCTCTTGCTCTGCGTTTTCTGCCGCAATGCGCATCGCCTCTAATTGCGCTTTATGCTGGCGTTCAGCTTCTTCAGCGGCAGCCGTAATCGCATCTTGTTCAGCTTGATATTGGCGCTCAGCTTCATCTTCTGCCGCTTTAATTGCATCAAGCTCTGCCTGATGTTGACGCTCAGCTTCTGCTGTGGCGGCATCGCGTTGCTCAGTATCATGAACAACATCATTTTTCAGTTCGCCATCCGGTTGCTGGGTTTCTTCTTCATTCTTACGACCAAATCCCAACCATGAGAAAAAGCCTTTTTTCTTATCTTTAGCCATCAGCCACTACACTCCTCGCGGTAAAAACATGGCGTTTTAAAATTAAATCGCAATAAAATTACATGCAGTCTATCATTTCATCGCGCAGCAACACATATCTGAAAGAAAAATCCTGACAATTTATTCTTATTTTTCTGTTAAAACCGTGAAACTGAAGCGCTACAATAGTCCCCAATAATTTATACATTCCTCAATGAACTAAGCAACTATACATATTATGGCAAAAAAACCACAAACAGCCTCCTTGGGGCAAATTCGTGTCATTGGTGGTAAGTGGCGTGGGCGAAAACTGCCTGTACGCGATAGTGAGGGCTTACGTCCCACCACTGATCGCATCAAAGAAACGCTCTTTAACTGGTTAATGCCAGTGATCCGTGATGCTCGCTGTCTTGATTGCTTCGCAGGTAGTGGCGCTTTAGGTTTTGAAGCCTTATCTCGCTTTGCCGAGCACGTCACGTTTATTGAACTTGATAAACAAAACGCCAAGCTTCTTAGCGAGAACAAAATTCGCTTAGCAGCAGATAATGCAACCGTTATTAATAACAGCAGCCTCACCGTTCTTAGCCAAGTGGGAACGCCTTGTGATGTGGTGTTTATCGACCCACCTTTTCGTAAAGGGCTACTTGGAGAAACCATCACGCTGTTAGAAAAAAATCAGTGGTTAGCTGATGAAAGTTGGATTTATGTAGAGTCAGAAGCGGAGTTACCACTTACTGATATTCCCGCAAACTGGCAGCTACACCGTGAAAAGGTAGCAGGTCAAGTTGCGTATCGTCTGTTTATTCGTCAATCTGTTCATTCATCAAGTATGCAGGGAGAAAAAGATGCTGATTAATATCGGACGTCTGCTTATGATTTGTGTTTGGGGCTTTATGATCTTTAATATTGTGCATCCATTCCCTAAACCATTGAAATACTTCATGGATGTCGCAATGGTATTTATGATTTTCATGCATGCATTGCAGACTATCTTCCTAAAAGCCAGCTTACCTAAAGATCAAAAGCTAACAGGGCTCCAGCAGACAAAAATTTTCTTTTTTGGTGTATTTGAAATGCTCGCCATGCATAAAAAAACAAAAGCGGCTATTGAAGCCGCTAAAAAGAAATAACCGTTTATTCAGAAGGTTCGAAGCGAATAAATCGCGTACCTTGTAGAGTTAGCTTACCTTTAGCCCCCAACTCAACACCTTGGTACTGCTCTTCGCTGACGATCACCTTAATCGTTTCTCCTGAAGCTTGAGTCTGGAAATAAATTTCATAGCGAAAAGTTTCAGGGGATACCACATCGCGCTCCCGGGAACGCATATTTGGATAAGGGTAATCCTTTTTCTCTTTAACGAGCACTAACTGACTGACAGGCAATGAATTATCATTAATTTCATTCTGTTTCTTTTGGTCAAAAAAACGCTTTGTGGCTAACACGGCGATAATCGCGAGAACAATAATTAAGAGAATTGGCTTATTCATAATTTATATATTTAGCTTAGAATTATCATAAGTATATACCCTCTATCGCTCAAATTGCAGATAAACGCCATACTATTTCAATAAGACGCGGTATAGTTTCAATAAAACTTGGTATAGTTTATTTATCCATCTTAAATCGCTATCAGTGATTTTTCTTTTCCAGAAGCTTTTAAGGATATGTGTATGATTAGTTGGCCATTCCTCGCTGTTTTATTTTCTGGCTGGCTGTATGTTGATGCAGCCTATCGTGGTCCTGAGTGGCAACGTTGGTTATTCCTCCCTATCACTTTGCTTCTTCTATTATTCTGGGGATGGAGTTCTGACGACTTAAATGTGCAAACCTACCTAATTTTAGGCGGTTTAGTGCTTTCCTTAGTTGCCGACCTCTCTAGAATATTTTCTAGTGAGCACTTGCTTACCTCTTTAGGACTTATGTTCTTAAGTTATTTGGTTTACACCATTAGCTTTGGAATGCAATTCAACTTTGGCCTGTATCTACCTTGGCTTATCGCCCCAATCGCTATCGCAGCCATCACCTTTGTGCTAATTTGGGGAAAACTGGAAAGCCAGCAACCTGTTGTTTTCGCTTCTATTATTATGAGCATGATTATGATGTGGGTAGCTGGAGACCAATACTTTGGGCTAGGTCGAGAGTTTAACTTCTCGATTATGGTGGGCGCTTCTCTGCTATTTTTATCTCACTGTATCTGGTTAATTGCCCATTTCCGTTTCCCATTCAAAGCCTCTAAAGCCGTCGTGGCAGCATTCTACTTCCTCGGTCAGTTCTTTATTGTTCGCGCCATTTACTTGTAATTCCCCGCCAATTGATAAAACGTGCTGTTTGAGAATTTTATCAATTGGCCTCCCCTTTTTCGTTTGACTCTAGAGTCTACTCCAAAGTGTAGACTTAACCTTAATTAGAGAACATGGTTAAAAACGCATCTAGAAAAAGGGGGCGCTTATGCACTCACACTCTCATAAAGATACCCATGCACACAGCACGTCTTGCTGCTCAGGAAACACTTGCTCATCAGCATCTGTAGAGAATAGCAAAGCGGTGAGCCATGACGCATCATCCCATGAACATCATCATGGCGATGACAAAAATCATGCTCATGATGATGATGAAAAATCCCATCAACATGGTAGCTGCTGTAGCTCAACATCTGCTGCAAATGATGATGTAGAGCCTACCCAAACCGCTAAACAGCGTTTTAGCTGGATTGTACGCGGGATGGATTGCCCAAGCTGCGCGAGTAAAATCGAAAATGCGATTTCCCAAATTCACGAAGTCGCTCAAGCCAAAGTCATCTTTGCTACTGAAAAACTCGTCGTCGATGCTGACAAAGACGTCACCGCCGTCGTTCGTTCAACTGTCGAAGCCGCAGGTTACGAACTACATGATGTGGGTAGCGCGAGTGCAGCGTCAGCACCGCCACCAAGCTTACTGAGTGAAGCGAAGCCCGTCATCATTTTAGCTATCCTGATGGCTATCAGCTGGGGACTTGAGTTTGTTAACCCGCAGCTGGGCAACGTTGCGTTTATCCTAACCACGTTATTTGGGTTATACCCTATCGCGCGTAAATCGTTACGTTTGATCCGTACTGGTACACCATTTGCGATTGAAACCTTGATGACCGTTGCCGCTGTAGGGGCGATTTTCATCCAAGCAACTGAAGAAGCCGCCATGGTTATCTTGCTGTTTATGCTGGGTGAAATGCTTGAATCCTACTCTGCTGGGCGTGCTCGCCGAGGTGTTAGCGCACTCATGGCTTTGGTCCCTGAAGATGCCGTGCTTATCAAGGATGGACAAAAAACGTCGGTTCCTGTCGCACAGTTACGCCCTGGTGACATCATTGAAATTGCACCTGGCGGCCGATTACCAACCGATGCAATGCTTGTTACTGGGTTCGCGAGTTTTGATGAAAGCGCATTAACGGGTGAATCCGTCCCTGTAGAACGCAGTGCCGGAGAAAAAGTGGCTGCGGGCTGCTTATCCGTCGACAAAGCAGTACAAATGGAAGTGGTGTCAGAGCAAGGCCAAAATGCTATCGACCGTATCTTACAACTGATTGAAGAAGCGGAAGAGCGCCGCGCGCCTATTGAGCGATTTATCGACCGCTTCAGCCGTATCTATACCCCAATTATCATGCTGATTTCGGCCTTGGTGATAGTGATTCCACCAATGTTCTTCGGCGCAGCATGGGACACTTGGATTTACCGTGGTCTGACTCTGTTGTTAATTGGTTGCCCTTGTGCACTGGTTATCTCAACCCCTGCGGCAATCACCTCAGCACTGGCAACGGCTACTCGCCGTGGAGCTTTAATTAAAGGTGGCGCTGCATTAGAGCTATTGGGAACAGTCACCACCATTGCACTGGATAAAACAGGCACACTGACGGAAGGCAAACCACACGTCACCGATGTCGTCCCAGTTGAAGGTCTGAGTGAAAGCGAGTTGATTCGTGTCACGGCATCGGTTGAAGTCGGCTCTCATCACCCGCTGGCTAAAGCTATCGTCAACAAAGCTGAAGAGTTATCTATCATTGTTGAAGAAGCGTTAGAGCGTAAAGCGCTAGCGGGTAAAGGGGTTGAAGGTTCCTTTAATGGTAAGCAAGTGTTAGTCAGCGCACCATCAAGGGTAGAGCCGCCATTAAACAGTCAATGGCAAGCAAAAGTGGAAGCGTTAGAGGCACAAGGTAAAACAGTTGTCGTCACGTTAGAAGATAACCACGTTATTGGCTTAACCGCCCTGCAAGATACCTTACGTGGCGATGCTGCTGATGCGATAGCTATGTTGAAATCCCTGAATGTCAATGCAGTGATGCTAACAGGTGATAACCCGCGAGCCGCCAGCGCCATCGCAAATCAACTCGGCATGGAGTTCCGTGCAGGATTATTACCAGAAGATAAAGTCACCGCGGTGATGGAGCTTAATCGCGATCACAACACCATGATGGTAGGTGACGGTATCAACGATGCCCCAGCCATGAAAGCGTCAAGCATTGGTGTTGCCATGGGTGGCGGTACTGACGTTGCTTTAGAAACTGCGGATGCCGCTTTAACTCATAACCGTTTGACTGGATTACCTGAAATCGTCGCATTATCCAGAGCCACACGGAAGATCATCCGCGAGAACATCACTATCGCCTTGGGCTTAAAAGCCGTTTTCTTGGTGACCAGCTTGTTAGGTATCACTGGATTATGGGTTGCCGTGTTAGCGGATTCTGGTGCCACCGCATTAGTCACCGCCAACGCGGTTCGCTTACTGCGCGTTAAGCTGCCCGAAATCAAAAAATAGCCTTTCTTTAGTTTGATATCTCAACGCCGTAATGGTCATCATTACGGCGTTTTTTTATGTATGGGAAATTTAAAATCATCAATTACAGCAAAGAGTTACATGAACCATTCACCGTCTGAATTTAGGACTAACTTTTCTCCCGCACACAGAAATATTGGGTAATATCTCGCTCATCGACAACATTTGCTGAGCGTGGATATGGCGAATAATGCAAGTTCAATACCTCATGATGCCGCCTTTAAAGGCTTTATGACAAAGCAGGGTAATGCCCGAGATTTCTTTGAGCTTCATTTACCTGAGCAAATTAAACGCTTGTGCGATTTCGATACGCTTACCCTCATTAATTCAGCTTTTATTGATAGCAAACTGAGAACTCGGTTTTCCGATGTTCTCTATTCTGTACAAACAAAAATGGGAGATAGCTATATCTATTTGTTAGTCGAGCATCAGTCGACACCTGACAAGTTGATGGGTTGGCGTTTAATGCACTACGCATTTATGGCGATGAATCAACATCTACAGCAAGGGCATAAAACCTTACCGCTCGTTGTCCCCATTCTGTTTTATCACGGGGAAACATCCCCCTATCCTTATGACGGTACATGGACACAATGCTTGCCCCACTCAGAAATAGCTCATGACCTGTATAGCAGCCCATTCCCGTTGGTGGATATCACCATAGTCGAGGATACCGAAATAGTTAGTCACCGCAAAATTGCTGTGATGGAACTCGCAATGAAACACAAAAAACTACGAAATGACCACCAGAGAGTCACTGAACACTTCGTTCAAATATTAAACAGCCACTATAATGACAAAGATGATGTGATCACTATCTTGAATTACTTATTTATCATCCTGGATTCACCTTATTACACTCATATCGTTAAGACGTTAGTCGATCAAGCCGAAAACCATCGAGGAGCTATTATGAATATTGCACAGCGGTTAAAAAATGAAGGAATAGAGGAAGGAATAGAGAAAGGAGAAAAAAAGAATCAACTCAAAGTGGCATTGATGAGCTTACAACTTGGTTTAAGCATCGACGTTATCAGCAAACTCACTGGGTTATCAGCCAGTGAAATTCAAGCGCTCAATTAAACAACAAATTATGTAAGCATCGAGGATAAATAGTTATGAATATTGCCACACGTTTAAGATATGAAGGATATAAGAAAGGATTTGCACAAGGATTTGTAGAAGGATTTGAGGAAGAATTCACTGTGGGATTAGAAACAGCACTCAAAGTAGGTAAAGCCATCTGCCAACAAGAGGTAACTTTAAATGCACTACAACTTGGCTTAAACATAGAAACTATCAGTAAAATCACTGAATTATCAATCAGTGAAATTCAAGCACTTACTGACCGCCCATCAACAATAGCCTCCTGCGAAGCAAAAAGGCTATCTCTCATCAATGCCACTGGCTAGGTATTACAAGCCGCTGGATTTTTTGCGCAATAAATAACGATACGGCGCATTCTCCGCTTCAACCGCCAGCAGCTCGTGCTCCATAAAACGGCAAAAACCGGGGATATCGCGGGTGGTGGCAGGGTCATCTGCAATAATTAACAGAGTATCACCGTCCGCCATATTGCGCACAGTTTTACGCACTAGCATCACAGGTTCAGGGCAGCGTAGCCCTAGCGTATCAAGGGTTTTCGTTGGATTAGAAAATAAATCAGACATAACACCACATTCTCTTGGTCATCAATGGGCTTATTGTAAAGCCACGCGCAGTGGATGAACAGTTTTGATTTTGTTGCGCAACGAGAGTATGATGCGCTCTTCCCAATTTAGGGATGTTATTCATGGGTTCCCTCACCCCATTGCGACTAAAAAGGTACAATATGTTTACGTTTACTCCGCAGCAAAAAGCCACTGCGTTAATTTGGCTATCGTTATTTCATATTTTAATTATTACATCCAGCAACTACTTGGTGCAGTTACCCATTAATATTTTTGGGTTTCATACTACCTGGGGTGCGTTTACCTTTCCCTTTATTTTCCTTGCTACGGATTTAACCGTTCGTATCTATGGTGCACCATTAGCGCGTCGAATTATCACCGCGGTCATGCTACCAGCATTATTAATTTCGTATGTGATTTCAGCTCTGTTTTTCCAAGGAGAATGGCAAGGTTTCGCAGCTATCATGACATTTAACCTGTTTGTTGCGCGTATCGCGGCGGCAAGTTTTATGGCATATGTCCTCGGCCAAATCTTGGATGTCAGCGTATTTAACCGCCTGCGCCAAAACAAACGCTGGTTTGTGGCTCCCGCCTGCGCCATGTTTTTTGGTAACTTGATTGATACTATCGCGTTCTTCTTTATCGCGTTTTATCACAGCAGCGATCCGTTTATGGCAGCAAACTGGATGGAAATCGCTCTCGTTGATTACGTCTTCAAGTTATTAATTTGTATGCTGTTCTTCTTGCCTGCTTATGGTTTATTACTGAACTTTATTTTAAAAGCGTTCTTCGCTACCGCCAGCAAGAAGCAATTATCCCCGCAGCACTGAGATAAAAAAGGGAGATAAGCCATCACTTATCTCCCAAAGGGTTAACTTAACAAAACCTAACTATCTTTCACATAACTCAACACAACAATTAATTATTCGAGCGCGCGAGCCAGTAGTGAAATTGGGTGATCACATTTCTTACTGGTGGACATTTCAATTTGCCATTTACAGGTTTCACAGTCGGTGATCACCATATCCGCGCCGCTCTCTTCAATTTGGCGGAACAGCCCCGCACCAATACCTTGGGAAACTTCGTAGTTCTCTTTTTTGAACCCGTAAGTTCCTGCGATACCACAACATTGTGAATCTAAAACAATTAGTTCTACACCCGGTACACGCTTAATCAGCTCAAGGGTGTAGGATGTCCAACCCATTTTTTCCATATGGCACGGTGTGTGGTACGCCACTTTTAACGGTGTGTGTTTCAGTTTCAGCTCGCGCCCTTCTTCCAGAAGACGATAAATATAGCGGGTCGCTAATTCAATGTTATCGCGCATCTCAGAAGTATCGACATCCAGCACATGGGTATACTCATCACGAATGGTAAATGTACAGGTCGATGAAGTCGCCACGACGGGAATATGTTTCTCCAAAATCGTCTCTTGGAGTGATTCCAAATTCACATTCGCTTGGCGTTTCGCTTGCTTCATAAATCCGTTTGCGATCAGTGCCACACCACAACATTTTTCACGTTTTAACAGCTGAACACCGATGTTCATTCCATTGAAAACTTTGATTAAATCTTTACCGAGTTGCGGATGGTTATAATTCACATAGCAGCCATGGAAGAATGCTACCTGCTCCTCAAATTTTGCCTGCTCTGCGGCGTGTTTACCGTACCAACGACGGAAAGTACCGAATGAGTATTTCGGCAGCTCACGGCGATGGTCAATTTTCAGGGCTTTATCCAGAATTTGGCGAACGGGTTTTAAGCCAGTAATGGTATTGACTACAGGTGCAAATGGGGTCGATAAGGAGCCCATAATGTCCGTATGGCTTAAAATCGCATCACGCAGTTTCGGTTTCTGCTGGCTATAGGTATTACGAGCACGTGCGATAATGTCGCCAATCTTCACATCAGACGGACACGCCACTTCACAACGCTTACAGTTGGTACAGAATTTCAATGCATCATCGTACATCATCGGATCTTTTAAGCGTAAACGCTCACCATCAGGACCCGCTTGTTTTGGTCCCGGATACAGTGGGTTCGCCTTTGCCACTGGGCAATAGGTGGTACAAACGGTGCATTTTATACAGCTTTCAAAGCTTGCATCTTGAATACTCATTGCGCCACCTCCGCCTGCATGGCTTTATCTTTAGCAAATTCATTCACGATTTCATTCGCGGCATATAAGCCACTAACCAGCGAAACCCCGGCACCACAACCTTGAGTGAGCGGATCAAACCCGCTTAATACTGCACCCGCAACATACAGGTTTTCGATGGTTTCACCGTGTTTTTTACCGCGTAAATTCCCGTCTGTTTGTACACCGAACGCCATATACGGTTGGGAAGCAAAGAACTCTTTATTCGTCCATTTGGCGCGATCGCCGATTTCGCCTAAATCCAAATTCATCAAGGGTTCATACACTTGGTCAAATTTCGCCACCAAGCCGTTATTAAAGAAACTCCCCGTCGCCAACACAAAGTGTTTAGCTTTCAATGAAATATTGCCGTGATTACGGGTTTGCACAGATTCAATACGTGACCCCACGAAATTGACTGAAGTGACTTTATCCCCTGGCATCATGATCCCGCCCTGATGGCGGAATTGGCGTAATAGCATTTCATGAAGGCGAATACCTAATAAAGATGGTGGCAATGTTGGCAGTAAAAATAACGGCTTACCTAAGCGTTTTTGTAACTCTAACATTGGCTCTTCACTGTCTAGACCAATACACGCAGGCATAAACACTGCATCCGCATTGGCGACTAACGGTGCAATTTCTTCCACGATTTGCGCCATATTTTCAGGTCTATCTAACCAGCGCGCCACGTTAATCGCCCGGAACTCGCTTGGGTTTTCTCTTAAACGATCAAGCAGTGGTAAGTGAACATAGCACGCTTCTGCTTCTAACCCTTGACGGTCTAACTCATCCGCCACCATTTGCGGTTGAAAATCGAGAAAACCTTCAATGCCCACAACCGCAATTTTGCCTAATTCCATCGGTTGATGGAGCGCGGTTGTTGGCACCGATTCAGGGCTAAGCCATGTCATTCGCTTATGGCCTAACGGCGTAATACGGTAATGGTTTTCTTCGCACGAACCTTTCAAATGCAGCCCGGCTTGCTGTAGTGTAGTCTGTGCCAATTTAGCCAGCTCAGTGACTTTTTCTGCCCCAATCAAACTGTATGGATGACTCGGTGCTTGTTGTTTTAGTGCTTCCAGCATGGATAGCGGTTGCTCGACTTGGGTACCATCAGGAAGATGCGTTAATAAATCCAATGACCCTGACGAGAAATGCAGTGCGTTCTGCCCTGCACTCACAATGGCACAAGAGAGCCCTGACTGAGTCAGGCGAATTCCACAGATAAGGCCGGCTAAGCCTCCGCCCATCACCACTGCATCATATTTCATTCTCTGCCTCCTTCTGAGCAGGCTGGCTCAATGTACTTTCACTCATGCCACATAATCCGTGATAGACCCAACTGGTAAACTCGCTTTCACGCAAAGCATCCCCCCAAGCAATCGGTCTCACCCCTTTCCAACGCTCATTTAAGAAATGCCCCAGCTGCTGCTCGGTTTCATGTGGTGTGGTGACGTTAAAGCGATTGAGTAATCCAGCAGCACGGCAAGCACAAAGTTCACCTTGGCATGTACCCATACCCACACGGGTACGACGGCGTAAGTCGAGCAAGTTGTTGACGGTTAAAGACTCCACTGCATAGCGAACTTCACCTGCCGTCACCGCTTCACACTCACACACTAAGCTTTTATCTAAACGGTTAGCACTGAGGATAGCAGACGCTCTATCACCATGGCGATAAACCGCAGAACCGCGAATAGGTGCAGGGATAGAAACCACATTGCGCAGCGCTTCTTCTGCACTGTGTTGAGAACCCGGTAATGGCGCTTGCGCCGTCGTGCATGGGGTTGTGACACCCAATTTTTCACAGACTTTGTTAGTCGCCCATTCCGCCATTAAGCGATAAGTCATTAACTTACCGCCCGTAATGGTAATGAAACCCTCTAAGCCATCGCGTTTTGCGTGGTCGAGTAACACGATACCGCGGCTTACGTTACGACCAGAAGGGTCATCATCACTCGCCACTAATGGGCGAACACCCGCATACGCGCGTAAAATTCGCGTTGTCGCTAACGCAGGGGATAACATAGAGCCTTCGCGGATCAAAATATCCACTTCTTCTGGTGTCACATACATATTATCGATTTGGTCATATTCGATATGCGTTGACGTAGTACCAATCAGAGAAATGGTATCCCCCGGAACCAAAATATCCGCATCCGCCGGTTTTCGGCAACGGTTGATTACCATGTTGTTAAGACGGTGACCTAAAATAAGTAATGCCCCTTTCGCTGGGAACATTTTGATTTTCAGATCGGCGTATTCGGCAATTTTTTGTCCCCAAATACCGCCAGCATTCACCACGATTTGTGCATGAATATCATATTGGCGTTTAGCTTGATGGTCATAAACCGTCACGCCGCGGACTTTATCCCCTTGGCGGATCAAGCCAATCACTTCATGGTAAGTCAGCACTTTAGCGCCATGTTCGCGCGCATCAAGCATATTGGCTGCAGTTAGACGGAATGGATCAACGGTACCATCAGGCACGCGCACCGCGCCAATCAAATGCGGGTTAACTGAAGGCTCTAAGCGAATGGCTTCTGCGGGATCAATCGCTTGAGCATCAATGCCAGCAGATTGACAAGCTGTGATAAATTGCTGCTGATATTCGAGACTATCTTCAGGTAAGGTAATAAAGAGCCCATCCGTTTTTTCAATACAATGATGGGCAATACGCTTAAGAATTTTGTTTTCTTCTATGCACTCTCTTGCCGATTCACTATCTGTCACGGCATAACGAGCACCACTGTGTAGCAAGCCATGGTTACGCCCTGTTGCACCTGTCGCAATATCATGCCGTTCTAGCAAAACTGCTTTTAATCCACGGCGAGCGCAGTCACGAGCGACACCTGCACCTGTTGCGCCACCACCGATAATGATGACATCCGTTTCAGTCACAGATGAGCCATTCATGTCGCATTCCTCACGTTAATCAATATTCACTATTCGATAAGTATAGTTTCTATTTTTATAGTCTATAGTTAATATAAGCGCAAAAATACGCTCAATGTTTGATAAGGAACAAAAACGAAAGTCAAAAGTACAAATTAGGTACATTAAAGCGTAGAAGCGTGATGATACTCACAAAATAATTCACAATTTCAGTTCCATTCCATTCACAAATCGCATTAACTATGCAGCCAGATAAACAAAATCAATAATTGTGCGTTAGATTACAGATAAAATGTTTTTTAACGATTAAGATTTAGCGCAATTGGAAAATAAAAGCGCTCAAAGAAACTCGATTGTTTTCGTTTTTGTTACTTACCCCATAATAAACGCTCAACAACTTCACAACATATGTGAAATGAAGAGCATATAACTACTGACATGCCATCGGAGGCTTTATGTTACGCATGTTTAAACCCGCCGCTCATATCGAGAGGCTGCCAGCGGATAAAATAGACCCCGTCTATCGTAAATTACGTTGGCAGATTTTCCTGGGGATTTTCTTCGGTTACGCAGCATACTATTTAGTTAGAAAGAACTTCGCCCTCGCAATGCCTTACCTCGTTGAACAAGGTTTCTCTAAAGGTGACCTTGGTTTCGCATTATCTGGGATTTCAATCGCCTATGGTTTCTCCAAATTTATCATGGGCTCATTTTCTGACCGTGCTAACCCTCGGTACTTCTTACCGGCAGGTTTGATCCTCGCTTCACTTGTCATGCTATTCATGGGCTTCGTACCATGGGCAACCTCTAGCATCATGGTTATGTTCGTGCTGCTGTTCTTATGTGGTTGGTTCCAAGGTATGGGTTGGCCTCCTTGTGGACGTACCATGGTTCACTGGTGGTCACAAAAAGAACGTGGCGGTATCGTCTCTGTTTGGAACTGTGCGCATAACGTCGGTGGTGGTCTGCCTCCATTACTGTTCCTGTTAGGTATGGCATGGTTTAACGACTGGAAAGCGGCGCTGTATATGCCTGCATTGGCGGCAATTTTAGTTGCACTGATTGCCTTCGCATTAATGCGTGATACTCCGCAATCTTGTGGCCTGCCACCAATTGAAGAGTACAAAAACGACTATCCAACAGACTATAAAGCCTCTGATGAAGAAGAATTAACAGCTAAAGCTATCTTCATGAAGTATGTATTCCCTAACAAACTTCTGTGGATGATTGCTATCGCTAACGTGTTCGTATACTTACTGCGTTACGGTGTTCTGGACTGGTCACCAACTTACCTGCGTGAAGTTAAACACTTCACCATGGACAAATCTTCATGGGCTTATTTCCTGTATGAATATGCGGGTATCCCAGGAACCCTGTTGTGCGGTTGGATGTCGGATAAAGTCTTCCGTGGTAACCGTGGTGCGACAGGTGTGTTCTTCATGACCTTAGTGACTATTGCAACTATCGTCTTCTGGATGAACCCTCCGGGTAACCCAGGCGTTGATATGGCATGTATGTTGATTATCGGTTTCTTAATCTATGGCCCAGTCATGCTAATTGGTCTGCACGCTCTTGAGCTTGCACCTAAGAAAGCAGCGGGTACCGCCGCAGGCTTCACCGGTTTATTCGGTTATCTTGGTGGTTCTGTTGCTGCAAGTGCTATCGTCGGTTATACCGTTGACTACTTCGGTTGGAACGGCGGTTTTGCTGTGATGATCGGTGGTTCTGCACTGTCTGTTGTTTTACTGTTCATCGTTATGCTGAGCGAAAGTAAACATAAACGTGAACTCGCTCAAAACCAATAAGCCACCACATATGTTGAGTTGATTCGCTAGATTGATGGGTTATATCAAGAAAAGGATATAGCCCATTTTTTTACCCAAAATTTGTTATCGGCACAATTTATTATCTGTAAAAGTATTTATTTATAAATTTATTTATCTAAAAAACTGTTTAGCTATAAAGCTCTTTACCTACAAATAATGAGTACCAAGGAGATTTACTGATGAATTTTCAATTAAAAACATTAGTCGCAAGTATGGTCTTAGTGATGTCCGTCTCTGCTGCTGCCGAAACGGCAGGTAAAGTGGTGATTGCACATCGTGGTGCAAGTGGTTATTTACCGGAACATACCCTTCCAGCGAAAGCGATGGCGTATGCGCAAGGTGCAGATTTCCTCGAACAAGATTTAGTGATGACCAAAGATAATGAGCTGGTTGTTCTTCATGACCATTATCTGGATCGCGTCACTGATGTGGCAGATAAATTTCCAAATCGCGCACGTAAAGATGGTCGCTATTACGCGATTGATTTTACGCTGCCAGAAATTAAATCCCTGAAATTCACGGAAGGTTTTGACATTGTTGATGGCAAAAAAGTCCAAAGCTATCCAAACCGTTTCCCAATGGGTAAATCCGATTTCCGTGTCCACACCTTCCAAGAAGAGATTGAATTTATTCAAGGTTTGAACAAATCTACGGGTAAAAATATCGGTATCTATCCTGAAATTAAAGCCCCTTGGTTCCATCAACAAGAAGGCAAGGATATCACCAAGAAAACCTTAGAAGTCCTGAAAGAATATGGCTATACCAACAAAGATTCTAACGTTTATCTGCAATCTTTCGACCCAATTGACCTAAAACGCATCAAAACGAAACTGATGCCAGAAATGGGAATGGATTTAAAACTAATCCAATTAATCGCTTATACCGATTGGGAAGAGACGCAAGAACAGAAGCCAGATGGCACTTGGGTAAACTATAACTATGATTGGATGATGAAGCCGGGTGCGATGAAAGAGATTGCGACCTACGCAGATGGGATTGGTCCTGATTACCATATGCTCATTAGCGAAGATTCTACGCCAACCAATATCAAAGTGAACGGTATGGTGAAGGAAGCCCACGCAAACCATATGGCGGTGCACCCATTTACTATCCGTGTGGACAAATTACCTAAATATGCGAAAGATGGTCAGCAGTTATATGACATTATTTATAACCAAGCTGATGTTGATGGTGTTTTCACAGACTTCCCTGATTTAGGGGTTAAGTTCTTAGAGCAGCAAAAGCAGAAGTAAAATAGAAGGTTAGACGATATAAAAAATCCCAGCCTTGCTGGGATTTTCTCTTTTTAACATACCCTATAGGAGTACTAAGCAATCGTCACAGGGAATGCAATCACATCACTGATTCGTTCGGCATTCAGTGCCAGCATGATTAAGCGATCAACACCAACAGCCACACCGGAACATGCCGGTAAACCGTGTTCAAGCGCTGCAAGCAAGTTTTCATCAATCGGTTGAACAGGTAAACCCATAGCAGCACGTTTACGATTATCTTGCTCGAAACGTTGGCGCTGTTCGCCCACATCCGTCAGCTCATGGAAGCCATTTGCCAGCTCCATGCCTTTAAAATAGACTTCAAAACGCTCTGCTACACGGTGATCTTCCGTGCTAATCACCGCTAATGACGCTTGCGTTGCCGGGAAGTGATAAACCACCGCAGGCTTCTCTTTACCAATATGTGGCTCCACGCCCATGGTAAACAGTAGCTGCAACAAAGTGTCGCGGTCTTCTTCATTGTCCGCCACATTGCTTAAATCTAAGCGGGCAGCCACTTCGCGTAGCTCGCTTTTTTCCGCAGAGAGCGGGTCAATATCTAGATGGCGTAAAAATGCTTGCTGATAAGAGAGTAGCTCAGCACTTTCGCATTCCAGCACTTGTTGCAGAAGGTCATCCACTTCATTGATTAAGCGATACATATCAAAGTGTGGTCGGTACCACTCGAGCATCGTAAATTCAGGGTTATGGTGTCTTCCCGCTTCTTCATTACGAAAGCTTCGGCACATTTGATAGATAGGCCCACTTCCCGCCGCCAATAAGCGCTTCATATGGTATTCAGGGCTAGTCATCAAATATAAATTAATGCCCTGAGCAGCACCGGGTCCCACAAAGCGTGTCTCAAATGGAACAAGATGAATGTCAGTCACTGTCGCCTGACTCATTGCGGGTGTGTCTACCTCAAGTACACAGCGATCAGCGAAAAAACGTCTGATTTCCGCAACAATTTTTGCGCGCTGTAACAGGTTAGCGATGGGGGCTGTAGGCAGCCAATTCGCTACTTCACTCATTAAAATAACTCCAAAATAAACTTAGTCGTGCAGTGTACTCACCTCCCCCTTAACACACAATGGAATATTGTGGATATTATGCGCTATCTGAGTATCGATAGGGGATATGATTCAAGGCGAGAAAAGATGACGTGATTATCTCCTGCTTTATACGATTAGGCAAAAAAGCTTTATTATTCACTTTTAACATTGAGTTAAAAAAACAAAAACATGATTTTTTCTTATAACTTGTGATGCAAATGTTAAAACCGAACTTTACCACTCACCTTATTGATACAATTTAAATCTATTTTTTAGTATTAAAAATTAAACGACCTACTAAACAGTGAGCTCTTTCGCAATTTTATCTTCGATATGATTCTAGAGCTTCCTCGAGGAATACCAGATTATCCACTGTTAGAAAGAATAATTTGACGATTTTAGTTGGTTTTAAATGCTAGGAATTCTGTTAAATTTAATGATAATTATTTGAAATTCCTTTTTATTATTTCCGGTTTCTCTACAATCCCTTCACACCTAAAAACAATTTACAAAAAGAAGATGCAGATCACATTTTAAGGGTAATATCACCCAAAACACCTTTCTATATCAAATTTATCCCTGCCACTATTCGTTATAATTCCCAACATAATAAGTCGTTATTAGCTATTATATATTTACGATTAAAAAAAGATTCTTTGCAGATTTGCCTAAATGCAAACTGAAACTGAAATAGCTAAGCACTAAAAGTATTTAAAAGAATTTATTAATTTAACACTTTACACTTGAACAATGGAGAAGCGCAGTGCAAACCTTCAATGCCGATTTAGCGATTATCGGGGCCGGGGGCGCAGGCTTACGTGCAGCAATTGCTGCTGCTGAAGCAAATCCCAATATCAAGATTGCTCTGGTCTCAAAAGTTTACCCAATGCGTAGCCACACCGTGGCCGCAGAGGGGGGATCAGCCGCAGTTACTCAAGCCCATGATTCCTATGACTATCATTTTAATGATACCGTTTCTGGTGGTGACTGGCTGTGTGAGCAAGATGTCGTCGATTATTTCGTCGAACACTGCCCAACAGAAATGACCCAACTAGAACAATGGGGATGCCCTTGGAGCCGTAAACCAGATGGTTCAGTTAACGTTCGCCGTTTCGGTGGGATGAAAATTGAACGTACTTGGTTCGCAGCCGATAAGACTGGCTTCCACATGCTGCATACCCTGTTCCAAACTTCATTAAAATATCCTCAAATCCAACGTTTCGACGAACACTTTGTTCTCGACATCATCGTGGACGAAGGTCAGGCGCGTGGTCTGGTTGCTCTGAACATGATGGAAGGTACGAAAGTTCAAATTCGTGCCAATGCTATCGTTATGGCCACGGGTGGTGCGGGTCGTGTTTACCGCTATAACACCAACGGCGGTATCGTAACCGGTGACGGTATGGGTATGGCGCTGCGTCATGGTGTGCCATTACGTGATATGGAATTCGTTCAGTATCACCCTACTGGTCTGCCAGGTTCCGGTATCCTGATGACTGAAGGTTGTCGTGGTGAAGGCGGTATCTTAGTCAACAAAGATGGCTATCGCTATCTGCAAGACTACGGTATGGGTCCTGAAACGCCACTGGGCAAACCAGAAAACAAATATATGGAACTGGGTCCTCGTGACAAAGTTTCACAAGCATTCTGGCACGAATGGCGTGCAGGTCGCACTATCAGCACTCACCGTGGTGATGTTGTGTATCTGGATTTACGTCACTTAGGTGCTGAAAAACTGCATGAACGTCTACCATTTATCTGTGAGCTGGCAAAAGCTTACGTGGGTGTTGACCCTGTAAATGAACCAATTCCTGTTCGTCCAACAGCTCACTACACCATGGGTGGTATTGAAACTGATCAACGCACAGAAACCCGCATTAAAGGTCTGTTCGCGGTAGGTGAGTGTTCATCTGTTGGCTTACACGGTGCAAACCGTTTAGGTTCTAACTCACTGGCAGAATTAGTGGTATTTGGTCGCTTAGCGGGTGAAGAAGCGGCACGTCATGCGGCTGAAGCAACGCCTGCAAATGCAAGCGCTATCGAAGCACGTACTCGTGACATCGAAAATGACCTGCAAAAACTTCTGAACCAAAAAGGTAAAGAGAGCTGGTCGAAAATCCGTGATGAAATGGGTATTTCGATGGAAGAAGGTTGCGGTATCTACCGTACCCCTGAATTAATGCAGAAAACCGTTGATAAACTGGCAGAGCTGAAAGAGCGCTTCAAGCATGTTGAAATCACTGACCATAGCAGCGTCTTCAACACTGACTTACTGTACACCATCGAGTTAGGCTTCGGCTTAGACGTAGCGGAATGTATGGCTCACTCTGCGATTAACCGTAAAGAGTCTCGCGGTGCGCACCAACGTCTTGACGAAGGTTGCACTGAGCGTGATGACGTCAACTTCCTGAAACATACTCTGGCGTTCTATAACCCAGAAGGTGCACCACGCCTTGAGTACTCTGATGTGAAAATCACTAAATCACAACCAGCGAAACGTGTGTATGGTGCTGAAGGGGCAGCTCAAGATAAGGCGAATAAGGAGCAAGCTAATGGATGATATGAAACACTTAAAAATGGAGATCATGCGTTTCAATCCAGAAACGGACAATGAACCCCATTTAGTGACTTATGATGTCCCTTATGACGAGCAAACCTCTTTGTTAGATGCTTTGGGCTACATCAAAGATAACCTCGCGCCAGACCTGTCTTACCGTTGGTCTTGCCGTATGGCTATCTGTGGCTCTTGCGGCATGATGGTAGACAATGTTCCTAAACTGGCTTGTAAAACATTCCTGCGTGACTATCCGCAAGGAGTCAAAATTGAGCCACTGGGTAACTTCCCTATCGAGCGTGACCTTGTTGTTGATATGACAAGCTTTATCGAACGTCTAGAAGCTATCAAGCCTTACATTATTGGTAATGATCGCAAACCATCTGACGGTCCGAACAAGCAAACTCCAGCTCAGATGGAGAAATACCATCAGTTCTCTGGCTGTATTAACTGCGGTCTGTGCTATGCAGCGTGCCCACAGTTTGGTCTGAACCCTGAGTTCTTAGGCCCTGCGGCAATCACCTTAGCAGAGCGCTACAACCTCGATAACCGTGACCACGGCGCGAAAGAGCGTATGCCATTATTAAATGGTGACAACGGTGTATGGAGCTGTACGTTTGTAGGTTACTGCTCTGAAGTCTGTCCTAAGCATGTCGACCCGGCGGCGGCTATCCAACAAGGTAAAGTTGCGAGTGCGCAAGACTTTGTTATCGCCATGCTGAAGCCACGATAAGGAGAATTGAAGTCATGACAACTAAACGTAAACCCTATGTCAGGGAAATGAAAGGCGACTGGTGGCAAAAGCTGGGTTTCTACCGCTTTTACATCATGCGTGAAAGCACTTCCGTGCTTCAGGTTTGGTTCAGTATTTTAGTCCTGTACGGCGTATTTGCGCTGAAAAATGGACCTGAATCATGGGCGGGCTTTGTTGGGTTCTTAAGTAACCCAATCATTCTGATCATTAACATCGTGACACTGGCTGCAACCCTGCTGCATACCACAACGTGGTTCAAGCTAGCACCAAAAGCCGTGGCTATCATAGTTAAAGATAAGAAACTGCCAGATGAGCCAATCGTAAAAGGCTTCTGGGCACTCACTATAGTCGTGACTGCGGCTATTTTAGCAATCGCATTACTATTTTAATCGAAGGAGAATCTGATGAATCTAACGCCTAAACGTTCCGATGAGCCGATTTTCTGGGGATTATTTGGTGCAGGTGGTATGTGGAGCGCCGTTATTGGTCCTGCAATCATCCTTTTACTGGGTATTTTAATCCCATTAGGTGTCGCACCAGAAATGCTGAGCTATGAGCGCATCATGGCATTTAGCCAAAGCTTTATTGGTCGTATTTTCTTATTACTGATGATTATTCTGCCAGTATGGTGTGGTATGCACCGTATTCACCACACTCTGCACGATTTTAAAGTGCATGTTCCAGCAACAAAATGGGTGTTCTACGGCAGCTCTGCAATCATTAGCGTAATCGCGATTATCGGTGTATTCACACTGTAATTATTGATTAGCAAAATATATTAATAACAAATACCCCATCAGCGCACTGCGTGGTGGGGTATTTTTTTGTCTATTGATAACGTTACTGGCTGCGTTATTAGTCACTGACACTCACTTTAATATTCAATCAAACATTCATTATTTGGGATGGTTGGGTCTGGATAATTGGCACGCAGAACCGCATGAGCTTATCTCCACGATGATTTATCATGCAATGCATGCAGCCGTGGATAACCTCGCCACAACCAGCGAATACAACCAAAGCAATTTGGGCGAATTGCTGTATAAGCGTTTTTCAAAATTACTCTGTCTAATAGAAAATAACCCCATAGATTTTATCTACGGGGCTAATCATTAAGTGCATCCCAATTCTTGCGATTTCGGTAGCCAACGTGTCAGGAAGAATAATGCTCCGCAAAATGCGATAAAACAGCCTGCATAACCTAAGTGAAAATCGCTCAAGTAGATAATGGCTAACGGTGTTATCCCCCCAATGCACACAGAAGCCCCGTTATAGCCAGCGCCTAGCATTGCGGTATTACCATGAACAGCACTTGCCAGTACGGCCGGTAAATTTGCAATAATCATTGCAGAACACCCCGCAATCACCAACTGCGCAACGCCAACTAACATGAGGCTATCGAGCTGAAGTGTAAAATAAACAGGGACGGATAAGAGCACTAACGCAGCGACTCCCATCCGATATATTTTCGATGGCGTACTGCATTTCGTTGTGAACCAGCAAGTTAAAACAATCAGTACTAGCAGAAGCCCAGAAGATATCAGAGGATAAATATCCTTTAATACCTCATGCTTCAAGTGGTTAACAATAATTGTTCCAGAAAGGTTTTGTGAATAAAAGGCCACTGAGGCAGGCGCGGTTAACAAAAATAAATAAACGATCCCCTGCCAATTAAACGCTCGCTTTTCTGCTTTATTTTCCGGTTTTTCTGGTAACCTCGCGCGAAACCAAAAACTGATTCCTATATTGAGTAAGCCTACCAATAATGGAATACGCCAACCAATACTGTGCATCGTTTCTTTATCAAGGATTTTCTGTAAAAACGTGATTAATCCTACGGAAAGAATAACCCCTACCACTACACTTCCAGAGATCAGTGCCGCAATTCTGGCTCGCTCGTTATTTTTCGCATCAGAAAATAAGTAAGTCACTACCGATGGGTACTCACCACCAAAACTAAAAGTAAGAGCCAACTGAAGTATTAAAATAGCGATTGGGGTATAAATGCCTAATAATTGGATCGGTAATAATGCCATGCATAATGTCGCAATACCGGTAATAAAACTCGTCAAGACTAACGCCGCTTTTTTCCCTGCAATATCTGCATAGCGCCCTATAACAACCCCACCAATAGGTCGAATTAAAAAACGTAGCGCAAAAATACCCCATACCATTATGGTGGATTGTGAATAACCTAATTTTTCCAACTCTGCACTCAAATAAACTGATATTGCAGCAAATACTGCAATACCATAATATTCCAACGCATTTCCTATGGCGATACCAAAGCGATATTTCCATTTCATCGCATCATCCTTGTTGTAAAATTTTCGTCCTAAATACACACGGTCGGAAAATTACGGATAGCTCACCAATGTTTCTAAACACGCTAATGTAATGCCATGTTCTTTCAAAACTGCAAATAACCCACTTGAAGAAACATAAGGACATCCTAGTTTTTCTTTAATACGTTGAATCCGTTTATGCTCATTGGCTTCTGCACAACCTTGGATATAACTAATTTCTTTTACTTTGCAGTGGGAAAGTAATAAACGAATAGTAATCATTTCTTTGCGAGTAAAACGAATATTACCAAAGCGCATATATTGGTGAGTATCTAATATTTCCCTTTTAGGATTTCTAGACTCACTCAATGCATTAAGCTCCGCTCGAAGTGGTAAAATTATTTCTTCATTATCCTTCCATAAATTATGGGCATAATCCGAAACAACGGCCCTTAATTTATACAATTCTAGTAAATTCTTACTCTCCAATTTTTTATTTGAATTTACAGAAATAATTTCATAAACACTGCCATATTTCGTGCAAAAATCCACTTTAATTTCACTCTTATGGCTTTTAGATAATGTTTTTTTGAACAAATCAGAATAATTATTCCAATATTGAACACCGTTCACCAGCCTTTCTTCCACCTTTTTATCTAAATCATCATCCCAAAAAATTAAAATCCATTCATATTGGTTTGAGAGAGTTCTAACAACATTATTACTTAAATCTATTCGACTATAAGTAACATCCACCTCATTCCAATCAAAATAATTAAGGAATTTACGATTAAAATCAGCACACGAAGATTCAAGATATTTATTTTCCACATCCATATTTCACCCCTTAATTCTGATTAAAGAATTTTTTCTTCTTAAAAATAATGAAAGAAACAATGACAATGAGCTCAACATAACAAAAACACCCACTAGAGAAACATGAAAACTCACCAAATTACTTATAATCATAGGCGTTACCCCTCCGATAATAACTGATGCAATGTTATATCCCATACTTAATGTGGTCACATGCCCATCAGCAGGTTTTGTCATTGCGTAATTCCAATTGCATAAAACCATTGCGGATATAATGAGCATTATTATTTGTGATACAACTGTTATAACCAAACCATAATTAGATATAAAAAAATAAATCGGAATAGAAAATACAAACGCAAGCTTAACACCATATTCAAATACTTTTCCAGGAGTACTGTATTTATCTGTCAACACACCAACTAAAATTATGAAAAACAATAAAAATATAGAAGATGCAATTGAATATACGCTTTTAAACTCATCTAAATTTAATTCTTTAATTATAAAAGATGATGAGAAATTTAATGTATAGAAAATAACTGAACCAGGAATAACGATAAGAAAAATATTCAATGATTTAAACCAGTCAATTTTATCTTTCACTTTCTCTATAGGCTGATTCGGTAGTCGGTACCTAAACCAAAAACAGATGAGTATATTCGCTAATCCTAATAGCAATGGAATGCGCCAGCCAAATTTTTGCATAGATTCAGCATCTAAAATACTTTCAAGTAATAAGACAATCGCTAGTGAACCAATCACGCCGACGACAGCACTCCCTGTCAGCAAACCCGATATGCGCCCCCGTTCATGAGGCTGAGAGTCTTTATATAAATAAGTCGATAATGATGGAGCCTCACCTGCATAGCTAAAAGATAATGCCATTTGAAGTATTAAAATTACTAATGGCGCATATGCTCCAAGCAAATGAATTGGAAGTAGCCCCATCATCAGTGTTGCACTACCTGTAATAATACTCACTAAAATTAACGCAGATTTTTTACCTACTTTATCTGCATATCGTCCTATAACATATCCGCCAATTGGACGCATAAGAAAACGTAACGCAAAGATTGCCCAAACCATTTCCGTTGCTTGTTGATAACCTAGCCGAGCCAATTCTGCACTTAAATACGATGAAATAGCTGCAAAAATAGCAAGATCATAAAACTCTAAAGCATTGCCTGTCACTGCGCCAAATCTTAACTTCCATTTCATAAGTTAATTCCTTTTCCTTATAGAAATTCGATGAAATCTATTTATTACAACTCAATCCCACCCAAACTGTTCAATGTAATACAGTGTTCCTCCATAACATTGAATAATTTATTATTAACTTCACCTTTATACTTTAATTTATCCTTAATATTTTCAACCCTTAAAGTTTCAATAGCTTCTGTACAGCCTTGAATTTGGCTAATCTCTTTTATACTCCGATGAGAAAGTAATAATTTAACCGTCAAAATTTCTCTATTTGAAAAGGAGATATTGCCGAATCGAATATAATCATGAACTTCCTTTATTCCTCTAAGTGAATTTTCATTTTGTATTACATTTATTTCCTGCCTAATTGGAATTGGAACATACCCATCTTCATTCCATTTTTCATAAGCGTAACTCGCCATTACTGTTCGCCACTTACATAGTGATAGTAAATCCAAAGATGGCACCGTTTCGAAAGAATTAACTGAGAGTATTTCGAAGACATTATTATATCGATTACAAAAATCTATTTTTTTATTTTTAAAGTCCAACTTTGATAATATTTCCCTGTAAGCATTCGAATAGTTTTTCCAATATTGAATTCCCACATGCAATCTTTCATCTAAATTCAAGTCCATATCTTCATGCCAATAAATCAATTGCCATTCATAATTACTTGACAGTGCATATATTTTTTTATTATCAACATCTACTACAGTATAATGAACATCAAAACTATCCCAATCAAAATAATTAAATAAATCCTTTCTCATATTTTTACTCAAAGCTTCCATTTCAATGCTTTCTACATTCATTTTATACCTCTACCAAGAATTAAATTAAAAATACACCAATGGAAAATTAACGACATATCTTTAACATAGAAATTTTTCATGTCAAAGATTAATTTAATTGACATTTAAAAAGATAATTTATTTTTTTAATTTAATATCCCAGAAAAACCCTACGGTGAATTTAATTAAAATATATTTAATTAAATTTAATAATTAATTATTTTAGAATTATTGGAGAATAATATGAAACAAGATTGGCATCCTGCGGACATTATTGCCGCCATTCGAAAGAAAGGAACCACATTATCCGCAATATCAAGATCTGTCGGCTTAAACCCTTCAACATTGAATAATGCATTGTCACGCCGTTGGCCTAAAGGAGAAAGAATTATTGCTGAGTTTTTAGAAATGGCACCCGATGAAATATGGCCATCTCGTTATTTGCACCATCAACCTAAAAGCAAAGAAGTCAGTTCTATTGATTGAGGAAACAAAACAAATATAACGACCATGTTATTTAAATTATATTATGCTGCAATGGCCCAAACGGGTGAACCATCGCTCACCC
Source organism: Providencia alcalifaciens (assembly GCF_020271745.1). NCBI lineage: Bacteria > Pseudomonadati > Pseudomonadota > Gammaproteobacteria > Enterobacterales > Morganellaceae > Providencia > Providencia alcalifaciens. Next base: position 785,422 of record NZ_CP084296.1, read on the forward strand.
GTTCTTATTCTCATAGGCTTAACTAGAAAGTTTTAACCCAATTAGCCCCATCACAATCAAGCCAAGGCTCAATAAGCGGAACATATTGGCGGATTCGCCAAGGAAAATAATCCCGAAAATTGCGGTACCAACAGCACCGATACCCGTCCAAATCGCGTAAGCAGTTCCTGCAGGTAAGTCACGCATCGCATAAGCGAGTAAGCCCATGCTGGCGATAATGGCGGCGATAGTGATAACACTTGGGGTTAGGCGCGTAAAACCATGGGTATACTTTAAACCCACTGCCCAAACAACTTCTAATAAACCGGCAAATAATAAGATGATCCAAGCCATGGTGGATGTACTCCGTCAACTTCTCGGGGTCGTCCCCATTACTTAAACGTGATGGTTTCAGGTCGTCCTGAACACGCGAAATGAAACCGTATTATAAACGTTCAATTTCAGAGACTCAAGTCACTTAAAATAATAATTAACGCTAAATTAACACCCATATTTATCCTATTCATGCTGAATTTGAGTCCTGACATGCAATATCGTCGCACAAATCCCAAAGCACAGGTAAAGTAGAGGTCCACCGCCAATTCTGTACCGAGAAAACACCATGCGAATCAAAGATATATTACTTGCCCTGTGTGTCGTGATTATTTGGGGCGTCAACTTCGTGATCATCAAACTTGGCGTAACCGCCTTACCCCCACTACTCCTCGGTGCCTTACGTTTTGTGTTTGTGGCTTTCCCTGCTATTTTTCTATTCAAGCGCCCCAAAATTCCGCTGAAGCTATTACTGATTTATGGGCTAACCATTAGCTTTGGGCAGTTTGCATTTCTATTTTGTGCCTTGCGTGTGGGTATGCCAGCAGGGATTGCCTCAGTGATTTTACAATCACAAGCTTTCTTCACGATCTTGCTCGGTGCCGTGATCCTTAAAGAATCCCTACAGCCAACCCATTTTCTCGGTATGTTTATCGCTATCGCTGGGCTTGGGATTTTAGCCAATGGCGCAACCTCTGGCGGCATCGATGATATCCCCCTGTTAGGCTTGATCTTTATTTTGATCGCAGGGCTCTCTTGGGCGTTTGGTAATATCACCAACCGCATCATTATGCAGCACCAAGGCGAAGAAAAATGCAGCGCACTTTCCTTGGTCAGTTGGAGTGCCCTAATTCCGATTATTCCTTTCTTATTAAGCTCTTGGATTTTCGAAGGTGAAGATGCCATTGCACAAGGCTTAGCGGGGTTTGATTGGTCTGTGCTCGGCGTGATTTTGTATCTTGCCTACCTTTCCACTTTTGTGGGTTATGGATTGTGGGGCGTTCTGCTCGGACGTTATGAGGCTTGGCGCGTCGCACCATTCTCTTTATTGGTGCCCGTTTTTGGGTTAAGTAGCAGCGCGTTATTCCTTGGTGAGCATATTAACGGCATACAAATTGCTGGGTTAGTTTTGATTATGTTCGGACTAATCACGACACTATTTGGTAAAAAAATCATTCAGATGATCAGAAAATAACCGCTAACATATTAAAATACCGGAAATTTTCTTCCGGTATTTTTTGTCTTTTATATCATTTACAGCCTCCCACCCCAAAAAAATAAATTGGAATTATAATCTAAGAAACAATAATTAATCAGAATATAAATTCAATCAATGGATTAACGCTAGACCAAAACAAGATAAAATCCAATATTAATTTCAATTTTAGTGATGCCAATTGCAATATTGAAATTTATCTACAATTTCAATTAAGTGTCTCGATTTAGCTACTTTTTCTTTTCCGTAACTCTCGCTATATCTGTTTGGGTTTTTACTTATATAAATAACTAATAAAGCTCGTTAACGAAATGGATGGGGAAAGGCTATGGGTAAACAATTGATTTGGATTGTTCTCGCTCTGCTCGGCGCGTTTTCACTCGGTTATATTGCATTAAACCGAGGCGAACAAATTAACGCCCTGTGGATCGTGGTCGCCGCGGTCTGTATTTATTTGATCGCATATCGTTACTATGGACTGTTTATTGCAAAAAAAGTCCTGCAAGTGGACTCCACTCGTATGACGCCAGCCATTCGTCACAACGATGGTCTGGATTATGTACCAACCGACAAAAAAGTGTTATTTGGTCACCACTTCGCTGCCATTGCAGGCGCGGGTCCATTAGTGGGGCCTGTACTTGCTGCACAAATGGGGTATTTACCGGGTATGCTGTGGCTGCTCGCAGGGGTGGTACTGGCAGGGGCTGTACAAGATTTTATGGTGCTATTCGTTTCAACTCGCCGCGATGGCCGCTCTTTGGGTGAACTCGTTAAAGAGGAAATGGGTAATACCGCTGGCGTCATTGCATTAATTGCCTGCTTTATGATCATGGTGATTATCCTTGCCGTGCTCGCGATGATTGTCGTGAAAGCGTTAACACACAGTCCTTGGGGAACTTATACCGTTGCCTTTACCATCCCACTGGCTATTTTTATGGGGATTTATACCCGCTATATTCGCCCGGGTCGTATTGGTGAAGTTTCTATTATTGGTCTGATTTTCTTAGTTTTTGCGATTATTTCAGGTGGCTGGGTCGCAGAGAGTGAGACATGGGCGCCTTATTTTGACTACACTGGCGTACAGCTAACGTGGATGCTAGTTGGCTATGGTTTTGTGGCTGCAGTTCTGCCTGTTTGGCTGTTATTAGCCCCTCGTGATTATCTTTCTACTTTCTTGAAAATCGGGACAATTATTGGTCTGGCGATTGGTATTTTGATTTTAAATCCAAATCTGCAAATGCCGTCGTTAACTAAGTATATTGATGGAACTGGCCCTGTATGGGCAGGGGATTTATTCCCATTCTTATTTATTACTATCGCTTGTGGTGCCGTTTCTGGCTTCCACGCCTTAATCTCTTCCGGTACCACACCGAAAATGCTCGCTAATGAAAACCAAGCTTGTTTTATCGGTTATGGCGGGATGTTGATGGAGTCATTCGTGGCTATCATGGCGTTAGTCGCGGCTTGTGTGATTGACCCGGGCGTTTATTTCGCGATGAACAGCCCAATGGCGATGTTAGCGCCTGCGGGTACCACAGATGTAGTGGCTTCAGCGGCCCAAGTGGTTAGCAGTTGGGGCTTCCAGATTACCCCTGAACAGTTGACCCAAATTGCCAATGATGTCGGTGAAACCAGTATTATTTCCCGCGCAGGGGGCGCACCAACCCTCGCAGTAGGTATGGCGTATATTCTTCATGGCGCGCTAGGCGGGTTGATGAATGTGGCATTCTGGTACCACTTCGCCATTTTGTTTGAAGCGCTGTTTATCCTGACTGCAGTGGATGCCGGAACCCGCGCAGCACGCTTTATGCTGCAAGATTTGCTGGGTGTGATTTCGCCATCCTTGAAAAGGACGGATTCTCTGCCTGCTAACCTAATAGCCACTGCATTGTGTGTGCTGGCATGGGGATATTTCTTGCATCAGGGCGTCGTTGACCCACTCGGTGGTATTAACACCTTATGGCCGCTGTTTGGTATCGCCAACCAGATGCTAGCCGGTATGGCATTGATGCTATGCGCGGTCGTTCTGTTCAAGATGAAGCGCCAAGCCTATGCATGGGTCGCTCTATTACCAACTTCGTGGCTATTGGTGTGTACAATGACCGCTGGCTGGGAAAAGACCTTCAGTGAAGATGCCCGCGTTGGTTTCTTAGCGGTCGCGAATAAATTCCAAGCGATGTTAGATAGCGGCAACTTGCCACCGCAATATACGGAATCACAGTTAACTCAGTTGGTTTTCAATAACCGTTTAGATGCTGGCTTAACGATTTTCTTTATGATTGTGGTTGTGGTTCTCGCCCTGTTCTCTATCCGTACCGCGTTAAAAGCATTGAAATCTAAGGAACCAACTGCCAACGAAGTTCCTTACGAACCAATGCCAGCCAACTACGAAGAGATCGTGGCGAATACCCGCCATCATTAATACACCGGAGATTGAGAGCTGAGCAATTTTGTTTTAAATATTTTTCAAAACTCACTCTCTTTCTCCAAAATCGCTAGCTACAGTGCAATCCTCTAAATAGTTTGTATTGTAGCTAGGCAGCAAACGAGGATATCCCTAGGAGCATACACAAGTATGTGACTAGGGTAGCCAAGTGAAGCTAACAACGCGACAAAACAAAATATGACGAGGATTTATGTTTGGAAACTTAGGGAAAGCGGCCCGTTACTTAGGCCAAGCCGCCAAAATGATGGTCGGCGTCCCCGACTACGACAACTACGTCGCTCACATGCAACGCACCCATCCTGACCAAACGCCGATGACTTATGAAGAGTTTTTCAAAGAGCGGCAGGATGCTCGCTACGGTGGTAAGGGTAAAGGCGGGTTTAAATGTTGTTAATCATTGCTCTGTCCGAGCCCCACAAATAAAAAAGCCGAATACAGTGCGAAACTGCATTCGGCTCTTCTTGATCTCACTTCACCACTCACTATAATGGCGGGCTTGATCTGTCGGCGATTATTTTACGCGTGAAACGTATTCGCCTGAACGAGTGTCAACTTTGATCACTTCGCCAATCTGAACGAACAGAGGAACTTTAACCACTGCACCAGTGCTTAACGTTGCTGGTTTACCACCAGTACCTGCTGTATCGCCTTTCAGACCTGGATCTGTTTCAACAACTTCTAACTCAACGAAGTTAGGTGGTGTAACCGCGATTGGGCGACCATCCCACAGAGTTAAAATACACTCAGCTTGGTCGATCAGCCATTTGTCGTTATCACCGATAGCTTTAGCATCTGCTGCCAGCTGTTCGAAAGTTTCGTTGTTCATGAAGTGCCAGAACTCACCGTCGTTGTACAGGTAAGTTAAGTTCATATCCATGACATCTGCACCTTCGCAAGAGTCAGTAGATTTAAAGGTTTTTTCCAACAACTTGTTAGAAAGCAGTTTACGCAGACGAACGCGTGCGAACGCTTGACCTTTACCCGGTTTAACGAATTCACTTTCAAGAATTGCACACGGCTCACCATCTAACATGATTTTAAGACCTGAGCGGAATTCATTGGTACTATAAGTAGCCATGGAGATCCTCTATTTATAAACTAAAAATGGCATAGCCAAAAAATGGTCGATATTATAACTCAAAATACCTCATCCAGAGAAGTCTGGATACAACAACTTGCCGAAGCAGTCACTAATCCGGATGAATTGCTGCAATTACTAAACTTAGAAGACCATCAGCCATCGCGAGAAGGTCATGAAGCACGTAAGTTATTCCCCTTACGCGTTCCGCGTCCTTTTATTTCTCGAATGAAAAAAGGTGATCCACTAGACCCTCTGTTATTGCAAGTATTAACCGCAAAAGCAGAGTTCGATATACATCCAGGTTTTTCTACTGATCCACTAGAAGAGCAGGATAACGCGATCCCGAGTTTACTCCACAAGTACCGTAACCGCGCATTAATGCTGGTTAAAGGGGGTTGTGCAGTGAACTGTCGATACTGCTTTCGCCGGCATTTTCCTTATGAAGATAACAAAGGAAATAAAAATAACTGGTTGATGGCTGTGGATTATATAAAAAACCACAGTGAACTCAATGAAATCATCTTCTCTGGCGGTGATCCATTAATGGCAAAAGACCACGAACTTGACTGGTTAATTAGCCAACTTGAGGAAATTCCACATATTACGCGCTTGCGAATTCATTCTCGCTTACCGGTGGTGATCCCTGAAAGAATTACAGATACCCTATGCCAGCGCTTATCCCAGTCACGTTTGCAGGTCATTATGGTGACCCACGTTAACCACGCTAACGAGATTGATGATGAGTTTACGAAAGCGATGCAGAGATTAAAACGCGCGGGCGTCACGCTACTCAACCAAAGCGTATTACTCCGCCAAGTTAATGACAATGTCACTGCGTTGGCAAACCTGAGCAATGCCCTATTTGATGCGGGAATTTTACCGTATTACTTGCATGTGCTCGATAAAGTCCAAGGCGCAGCCCACTTCTTAGTGAGTGATATTGAAGCACGACAATTAATTCGTGAATTGTTAAGTCAGGTTTCAGGGTATTTAGTGCCGAAATTAGCGAGAGAAATTGGCGGAGAGCCAAGCAAAACCTTGCTCGATTTAAACTTACGTCAAAGCTAGCATAAGTTAATAGACATAGAAGTTTATAGGTATAAAAAAACCCGCTTAACTGATTAAGCGGGTCTTATTGATGCATTATTATTGACACTTATAAACTTGGCCAACCATTTTGCTATCAACAGGAACAAAGCTAGACAAGACAGTTTCGCTTGGGCTTGATGCACCAAAAATTACGTTACCACCCATTGCAGCAGCTTTGTTACGTAAATCATTTGCTGCGCCGCGCATAGAGCTAGAATCATTATTAACGCCGCTCAACCAGTTGCTTTGAGTTCCAGTGACTTGACCAAGAAGTTGGCATTCGCTTCCAGGTTGATTTTCAACAAAACGAACTTGTGAGCCTGCCGCAGTCAGATCATTGGTTGATGTACAACCTGCTAAAGTTAGTAATGCAGCAGCACCAAGCAAGACTTTAATTCGCATGTTTTCCCTCATTTTTCATTGTGTTTTTGCAGCTGGTTGTTGAACCTTCATAGCTCCAATCACTCAAAATTCTGATTTATGACAGTAAATTAGCGTACTAGATATCCCAGTAGGTTTGATAAAAACTGTCAATCGCTCAGAGTTTATCACAAAACCATCAAGACGCTCGTGATGTTCTTTACTTATTTAAACTATTTTTTACCTTGGATTAAATATAACCCGATGAGTCACCTTAACGCAAAAATAAGTCATGGACCCCATAAATACAAAAAATAAAATCATTTATTTTATTAGTGATAGGCCCCATTTCTTAGTCTTTCTACTACCTAAAATCAATCATCTGCATACTTTACCTTAGAGTCAGCAATGAGTACCGCCAGCATCGCCTTCTCATGCACTGCAATTTCAATCTCTGTCCACTTCTGTGCCCGGTCCATTAACTTAATCATTTCATACAGTTTAAGTGTATCAATGCGTTTAGCGTCAATAGCAGCCTGAAAATGGTCGCGTTTAGCTGTTGGCTGTAAATTGCTTAACTTTGAGTTTTTACTGTGACTAATTAAGCACAAATTACCAAAACGGTGTAATTCATGTTCAGCAAGATTACGATGTCCATCTATCGGGTGTTGGGGATAAAAGTGCTCAACTGAGCTTCTGAACGTAAACTCAAACTGAGTAATCACCTCTTTTTCTTTTTTCTGTACTCCATCACACCAAAGTAAATAATCTAGATAATTAAATACTAAATTATTCTTAATCATCCCATACTTAAGTAATTTCATGATGCTGGTGTCATTTGAATCCAACTCACTGTAATTAAAATTATTATAAATTAATTTATAATAATCAGTATCCTCAGTGCTTAAAATACCACCGTATACGAACTGGCGAGCTAAACGTTCTAATTTCTGTAAATATAAGCGAGCCGTAATTTTATCCATTTCGAATAAATGGAATAACGCACCATTTAACCAATGCTTGTACACTAATGTCGGTGTTGAAACATGCAGCGCACTTAATAACATTAAAATTTGGCGGTTAATTCCATCAAAACCATCTTCACAATCCTGATCTTGGCTATCATCAAACGTATTTATGTAACTTTGACTACTAGGATTATAAAAATGCAGCTTTTTCAAGCTCCATTTATCCTTACCATCACTATATTCACGCTTAATAACGTATTGGTCGAATAAGTATTTGCATTTCAATAATGCAAATACAAAATCATGTACAGCTTGAACCTTATTATTCGCGTTATCTTTTAAATAGCTGTCAAATTGCTCTAACAAACGCTTATCGTCTAAAGCAATATTTTTTTTTGTTAAAATCCGCAGAACATGCAGTAAAAAATTGGAGAAATTAATCACGCTATTAAAGCGCTCTGACCCAACACTCGTATCATTATTAGGTAATGATTGATGTGGTTTCACAAGTATCTCATTCAGCGTCAAAGCGATATTGTTATCGTCTTCAGTGCTTTTAATACCTAAACTCGAGGCTAACTCAGTGTAATTTTTGGGTATGAACTGCCCCCAATCATCCTTGCCAAATATACAGTGTCGTTCATCTGGGCTAAAACCATACTGAACATAACGCTCCATGTTTGCCGTTGAATCCCACACTTTACTCAGTATTTTCTTACTTTGCTCGCATTCCTTTGAGTCATTAATGTCATTTAAAATCGACATCAACCTTGCTTTAACAACTTCGTGTTTTTCAAGTTGTTCACCTCGATTATTCATTACTTCAAAATAATGATTTAAATCAGTATGTTTTGGTACTGAAACACGGGCAATTTCTACCTTATTAAAAAGGTAGTCACAGAAACTTTCTAACTTACCATCAAGGCTTTCAAGCCCCTTTTTAATTAACGTATAGCCATTAATCACATCTTGGTTGTACTCATCAGTTCTTAGGTGCTCTAAAGCCACGCCTTGTATTATGCTATCAAACGTATTTGACGACTTAGGCCGACTTTCAAAATTCAAGTTGAGCGCTTTATACCAGCTCATATCAACTGCGGATTCACTTGTAGAAAATAACCGTTTGAGTGCAAAAGTGAGCAATGTCAGGGTTGTGAATCGCTGTTGACCATCAATAACTTCAAAACGGCCATCGTCACGCTCAAATACCACTAATGTGCCAATATAGTATGTCTGCTCGGGTTTATGCTCTTGATAATCTAAAACATCTTGTATCAGCTGATTTATTTCCCCCTCGCCCCACGCATAATTGCGTTGATACATAGGGATCAAATAACAGCTTTCATCACTTAAAAGTGCTTTAACTTTATAGCTCTGTATTTGATTGTTTGCTCTCCCATTACGGCTATGGGATCCCGCTGTTATAACATTACTCATAGTATTTCATTTCCTTAAACAGCTCGGTAATTTTATTCAGCTTAGTTCCTTTACAATCAGATGCTTTGAGCGTTGCTAAAGGCCAATTTAAAACATCACTTGGCTGTACCGCCAATTTTATCCGCTCGAACACATTATGCGTAAGTGCATGCTTATCCATGCGTTCTATGACCATCACTTGCATTTGCAATCGGCAGCTATATGCCCAGATAAACAATTTCTCAATAGCTTGCGATAACATATGCTCACCAAATTTATCGAAGTAAAAGATCACGGCACAATCAAATAGAGTTCGAGCATAACCGTCACCAGTACGGGTGCGAGAGGGGTAAGTGTTGAGGGTATGTAAAATTTTACAAGCGAGCGGCTCTAAACAATGCCCCCCGATGCGAATAGAAAGCTTAGACTCTTTACTTTCATTACTATACTCACAGCTGACTATCTCTGTAATTTTATGTTGGTAATGGCTCGTCATTTCAAAAAAACGTCTGCCATTGATAATCATCTGGTCAAGATGAAAAGGGAAATGCATATGTTGATGGTCAATGTGGCGCTGATAATGCCCGTTATAATTGTCAACGAAATGATGGGCAATGCGAAGTGACTCAACATAAGGATAGAGCCCAACCTTATCAAGGTTTACACCTTTGAATAATCCAACTTGCGATTTACTAAAATACTGTGCTGATTTACCTTGTGCCCAATTACGAATACGGAATAAATAGTTAGCAAATAATTGTACTAGCTGCTTACTCTCTAAACTTTCCCAGTGACTCACTGAATCGGCTTTTAAATCAGATTCACGTTGAGAAAATTCCCGTAAATGAAACGCTTTGAGTAAATCATGAGGTTCGAGATCTCGGCCTCTTGCATTTTGAGAATCAAAAAACTGAAATGCTTCAGATACATCATCAAGCACAAAAGTCACAACTTCACAGCGTTCTAATAGAAATGCAATATCTGATTCAGTGAAATCACTTCGTGCAACTGCACGTTTTGCTGCCATAAAATTCTGATGCAAATTCCGCTTTGAAATATCACTATTAAATTTCTGGCGTTGTAAAAACTGATCAATAGGCTCTTCGAGAGCGCCCAGCATCTCTTTTACATCCACCCTTTTTAGGTCAGACAAGCGTTCTTCTAGCAGCGCTTTAACGAGTAATACCAGCGTTAATGTGCGCTGCTGACCATCAACAATATCGAGTATTTCTTGAGTATTTTTAACATGCTTATCTAAATTATCTTTTGGACGTGCATGAAACACGATAGAGCCAAGGCGGTAGGCTGGCTTATCTCGATAGACTTTCAAGTCATTGAGTAAATCAGCTAAGTTTGCTTGTGACCATTTATAAGGCCGTTGGTAATCAGGAATCGAGAGATTAGGCAAAGATAAAAGTGTCTTTACCTGTATAACTTGTTTATCAATACTATTCATAGCCGTTATTCTGTATCGTGAGCAACAAAAAAGCCTGTAAACTATAAGCTTACAGGCTTTTTTAGGAAGCAGTAGCGTTTAGACTACATGATACATTATGCCGCCCATAGAAACTTAATAAATTGATTTAAATGATATTTAAAATATTAAAAATTATTATACCCTTTTAAATACCCTATACATTCAAGGAGCATATCTAAAAAGCGGTCGTGTATTCAATATAGAGATCATCGCAATAATTGATGGGCTGTCGCTTCATCGGTCACGAGTCCGGTGACCCAGCTACCATTTAATACCGCTTGGATAGCTTGGGTTTTATGGGCGCCACCTGCAAAAGCAATTACTGGCTTGCTTGGTGAGGTGAACAGAGGAACGCTTGTGTGAGTTTCATCTAACGCTGTCGATAGCCGCTCGCCATTGGCTTGAATAAAATGGCCTAATAGTTCAGCCGCAACGCCTTTTTCCAGCAACATTTCCAGTTGCTCATCAGTGACAAAACCTTCTGAATTTAATGGGCAACCTTTGCCCACCTCACCAATACCAATAAATGTAATATCTGCGTTCAGGGCTTTTTCCGTAACTTCTTTATAGACGCGGTGCTGACACCACATAGCCTTATCTTCTGGGCTATCAGCGTACAGTGGTGCAGGTAAAATATAGTGGCGACATTGCAGTTTTTCTGCAAAGCGTAGGGGAATGTCATATCGAGTTGCCGAACTGTCACGGGCGATAGCACCAATTAATGACACACATTGATGCTGCGGGGTTTCTAAATAAGGTAGGGCATCAATAATACTACGCAATGTCCGGCCAGAGCCAATACCAATAACTTGGGGTTTATCCGGCTCGATTAACTGCGCCATTAATTCGGTACCTGCCACAGAAATCATATCCAGCGTTGAGTCGGTATCCAGCTGACCCGATGGGACAACAACACAATGGCTTAACTGATATTTTTGCTGGATTTCATTGGCTAACCGTAAACACTCGGTAATTGGGTGAGTGATTTGAACATGGACCATACCTTGTTCTTTTGCCAGTGAAATCAGGCGTTGTGCGACTTGCCGCGATAGGCCCAGTTCATGAGCGATTTCTTGTTGAGTTTTACCCGCCACAAAATATAACCACGCCGCACGTGCGGCTTGTTCCATTTTTTTTAATTCTTTCTGCATGGACGCTCTCCTGCTTTTTTACTTATTGTAATTCTGGGCAATTGCTTATTAAAAGGGAAAAAGTCAATATCGTGAGCAGTATCGCAGTAATTCCGCTCAAATTGAAACTAAAATATAACAAATGGGCATATGCCCAAAAAAATAGCTAATATTTAATTTTAGGTAAGGAGTCACAATGCTAAAGCAGAAATCAGTGTGGATGCACATCGGTGCTGGGTCATTTCATCGTGCTCACCAAGCGTGGTATTTACACCGCCTGTGTCAACAAGGGGATGACAGTTGGTCAATTGCATTAGGTAACATTCGTAATGATGCCAATGCATTGCTAGATAACTTAGCTAAACAAAATGGTGAATACACACTTGAAACCGTTTCGCCAGAAGGGGAGCGCCAGTACGAAAAAATCACATCGGTGCGTAAAGTATTACATTGGGATGAAAATTTAAGCCAATTAGTTGAACAGGGTTGTGAACCAGCCACTCGTGTGATTGCTTTTACTGTCACGGAAGCGGGGTATTATTTAACGCCTCAGCACCAATTAGATGCTGAGCAGCCGGATATTAAAGCTGATTTAGCCGGTGAAATGTGCACGATTTATGGTGCTTTAACGCAAATTTTACGTGCACGTTTAGCGGCTCATGGTGAACCGGTGACCTTGTTAAATTGTGATAATTTACGTCATAACGGTGAGCGCTTTAGACACGGCTTTTTATCTTTCTTAGAGTTAAAAGGTGAAAAAGAGTTATATCAGTGGGTGAAAGAACATACCCGCTCACCGAATACCATGGTGGATAGGATCACACCTCGGCCAACACCAGATGTGGCTGAACGTGTAAAACAGCATACAGGTTGGGATGATAAAGCACCGGTCATGGGGGAAGCATTCATTCAGTGGGTGATTGAAGATGACTTCATTAATGGGCGCCCTGCATTAGAAAATGTAGGTGTTGAGATGGTGGAGTCAGTTTTACCATGGGAAGAGGCTAAAATTCGTATTCTGAATGCGAGCCACAGCTGTATTGCTTGGGCTGGCACCTTGATTGGCTTGAATTTTATTGATGACAGCACCCGCGAGTCTGCAATCAAGCAGATGGCATGGAATTATGTCACACAAGATGTGATCCCTTCGTTATCACCAAGTCCGTTAGATTTAGCACAGTACCGTGATGTGGTCTTGGATCGCTTTAGTAACCCTTACATTAAAGACACCAACCAACGAGTTGCCGCTGATGGGTTATCTAAAATCCCCGGGTTTATCACACCGACCCTGCAAGAATGTTACCAACGCAATCAAATTCCAGCGGCCACTGCGGTGTTGCCAGCTTTATTCTTCGTGTTTTTACAGCGCTGGGCACAGGGCAAATTACCCTATGAGTACCAAGATGGGGTGTTGGATGTCGAATACTATCAGTCGCTAATGAACGCGAGTGATGCGTTGGCACAATTTGTGTCGAGTGAAATGTTATTTGGTTCACTGGCAAACTCAACGCAATTTCATGAACTTATGCAAAAAACAGTGGCAGATGTTGAACGTTGGCTACAATCACCACAACAGCCTCTGTAAGGAGAAAGGCCATGTATCTTGGAATTGACCTCGGCACGTCAGAACTCAAGGCGGTTCTCATTAATGCGCAGGGTGAGATAGTTGCCTCAAGCCATATGGCCTTGACTGTGCAAAGGCCACATCCTCAATGGGCAGAGCAATCACCAGATAGCTGGTGGGAGGCGACCAATGCGGTTGCAGCAACATTGCGTCAAAAAGCCCCTGAAGCATGGGCAGCGGTGAAAGGGATTGGTTTATCAGGGCAAATGCATGGTGCAGTACTGCTTGATGAGCAAAACCAAGTGCTGCGTGACTGCATTTTATGGAATGACACCCGTAGCGCCAAAGAATGCGAATGGCTGATGGAAAAACACCCTGAGTTTTTAACCATCGGAGCCAACCTTGTGATGCCAGGTTTTACTGCCCCGAAATTATTGTGGGTAGAGCGCCATGAGCCTGAAATTTTTGCAAAAGTGGCTAAGGTATTGCTGCCAAAAGACTATTTGCGCTGGAAAATGACAGAGTTATTTATCAGTGAAATGTCTGATGCTTCGGGCACATTATGGCTAGATGTCGCTAAACGCGATTGGTCAGATGAATTATTATCCGCGACAAATTTAACTCGTGAACAGATGCCTCGTTTAGTGGAAGGCGCAGAAAAAAGCGGGGTATTACGTGCCGATCTTGCATCCCAATGGGGGTTAAGTGCCGACGTAATTATTGCCGGTGGTGGGGGTGATAATGCGGCTTCTGCTGTCGGTGTTGGGGCGGTTAATGAAGGTGATGCCCTGATTTCCCTAGGAACATCCGGTGTTATTTTTGTGGTTAATAACCAACTACAAGCAGCACCTCACCAAGGTGTTCACGCCTTTGCTCATGCGTTGCCTAACCGTTGGCATCAAATGAGTGTGATGCTAAGTGCTGCGAACTGTCTGCGTTGGCTCTGCCAGTTACTGTCTACCACCGAAAACCAACTGATGGACGAAGTTGGCCAATTGACTGAACAGCAAAAAAAACAAGCACCTGTATTTCTACCCTATCTTTCGGGGGAACGGACACCACATAACGACCCTTATGCCATGGGATCATTTTTTGCATTAAAAAATGAAACAACCCGAGCACAGTTAGGTTATGCCGTCATTGAAGGTGTGACTTTTGCGCTGGCGGATGGCATGCATGTACTTAAACAAACGGGAACGCAGGTGAGTTGTTGTAGTTTAACAGGAGGCGGTGCGCGTAGTCCTGTTTGGGCACAACTTATCGCGGATGTGATTGATATACCGATAGTGACTCACCCAGCCAGTTCTTCTGGCGCACTCGGCGCAGCGCGTTTAGCGTGGCTGGCAAATGGTGGGGACATAGAAACGGTGTGCCAAAAACCAGATGTATTAGACACCTATTCACCACAAAAACAGCACCAAAATTGGTTGAATCAACGGCTTGATGTATTCCGTTTATTATATCAACAGCAAAAACAAGCAAGAGAATTACTGCCACAGTAAGTCAGTATGGCGGTGTTTCCCTACTCGCCGCCATCACTGTTATCTCGCGTAATTGATTAAAATAACAAAATAACAATGAGGAAACTGCAATGGAACAGAAGCAGTATTGGCTTGGTTTACCTAAGCATTTGTTCTGGGGGTTCATCGCCATCGCTATTTTTATGAGTGGCGACGGATTTGAAATGGCTTTTTTATCAAAACATATTACTGATTTAGGCTTTACACCTGCCCAATCCGCGATGGTATTTACGGTATACGGTTTAATGGCGGCTTTGGCGGCGTGGGCATCTGGCGTGGTGGCGGAAATTATTACACCATTAAAAGCCATGATGATTGGTTTTATCTTATGGATTATCATGCATGCCTTATTTATGGCGTTTGGTCTCGGCATGAAAAGCTACAGTATGATGCTGTTATTCTATGGTATCCGTGGGCTGGCTTATCCATTGTTTATTTATTCCTTCATGATGATGCTGGTACAGGTGATTCCTCGAGCTCATTTGGCCGCGGCAACAGGCTGGTTCTGGGCAATGTACTCGGTAGGTATTGGTGTCATCGGCAGCTATCTACCAAGCTTTTCTATCCCAATGATGGGAGAGACGGGCACATTATGGATGGCAATTGGTTGGGTTGCACTTGGCGGAGCCATTGCTTATTTTAGCCTACGTAACATCCCTGTTGATCGCTCTAAAGTCAATTTACCGATGAAAGATAAAATGGCCGAATTATCACGGGCTGCCACCATTTTATTTACTAACAAAGACATCTTTATGGCGAGTTTAATTCGCATTATCAACACTATTTCGTTGTTTGGTTTTGCGATTATCATGCCATTATTGTTTGTTGATCGATTAGGCTTTACGATTTCAGAATGGCTACAAATTTGGGCGGTGTTCTTCTTTGTGACTATCTTTACCAATATTTTTTGGGGCATTGTTGGCGAGCACATTGGCTGGGTTCGCCAAGTTCGCTGGTTTGGTTGCCTTGGTATGGCGATATCTAGCCTGATGTTCTATTACTTACCGGTTTACTTTGGCCATAACTTTGCGGTTGCCTTGATACCCGCGATTTTACTGGGGATCTTTGTGGCGGCTTTCGTACCGATGACCGCGGTTTTCCCAAGTATTGAACCTCACCATAAAGGTGCAGCGGTTTCAATTTATAATCTGTCTGCGGGATTAAGTAATTTCGCGGCTCCTGCTATCGCAAGTCTAGTTTTACCCTTCTTTGATATTGTGGGAGTTGTGTGGGCATACACGGGGTTATATATTTTTGCAGGTGTCCTGACCTTCTTTATTAAGGTGCCACAACCAGGTTTTGAAAATAATCGCAAAATCAAAACCGAGAAGGCAATAACGAAACCGCAAATTAGCAATTAAGTCATTTTACTTGTGCTGGTGATTTATCTGAACCCCGTCGATATTATTCTATCTACGGGGTTTTCTCATATTAAGTGTAAATAACTGCGTTGAGGTATTACCCAAACAAAAACACGTAACTAGTAAGTTTTATACACAACGAATAGAAAGAGAGAATTTAAACTTAAGAAATCGCTTAAAGCGTCTTAACCGTAAGACGTTAGGTTATTCGAAGTCACCTGAAATGCATGACAAAATCATCGGCACATTCATAGAGCATGAACACTACCTATTGTGATGATCTCTATATTGAATACACGACCCTAAAAACAAGTTACACTTAAAAAGATGCCCCTACCTATAACCTCTAAAATATAAGAAATTATGGAACAGTATTAGACATCACAGGACTATAAGTAAACAAAAAGCCTGTAAACTATAAGCTTACAGGCTTTTTTAGGAAGCAGTAGCGTTTAGACTACATGATTACATCATGCCGCCCATTCCGCCCATGCCACCCATACCAGCTGCGCCTAAATCAGGAGCATCCTGTTTTGGCATGTCAGTAATCATCGCTTCAGTCGTGATCATCAGACCCGCGATTGATGCTGCAAATTGCAGAGCAGAACGCGTTACTTTAGTTGGGTCCAGAATACCCATTTCGATCATATCGCCATAAGTATCTGTCGCTGCGTTGTAACCGTCGTTGCCAGTTGCTGCTTTAACGTTGTTAACAACAACAGAGGCTTCTTCACCTGCGTTAGTGACGATTTGACGCATTGGCGCTTCCATCGCACGCAGAGCAACACGGATACCTACGTTTTGTTCTTCGTTATCGCCTTTCAGTGTTTCCAGTTTAGCCGCAACGCGAACTAACGCAGTACCACCACCAGCAACAACACCTTCTTCAACCGCTGCACGAGTTGCGTGCAGAGCATCATCAACGCGAGCACGTTTTTCTTTCATTTCAACTTCAGTTGCTGCGCCCACTTTAATTACCGCAACACCGCCAGCTAATTTCGCTACGCGCTCTTGCAGTTTTTCACGGTCATAATCAGAAGAAGACTCTTCGATTTGCTGACGGATTTGAGTCACACGACCCGCGATTGCAGCTTCGTCACCGATACCATCGATGATGATAGTGGTGTCTTTGTTGATAACGATACGTTTAGCTTGACCTAAATCTTCTAACGTTGCTTTTTCCAGCTCCATACCGATCTCTTCAGAGATAACAGTACCATTAGTCAGGATAGCGATATCTTGCAGCATTGCTTTACGACGGTCACCGAAACCAGGTGCTTTAACCGCAGCCACTTTCACGATACCACGCATGGTGTTCACAACTAATGTTGCTAGTGCTTCGCCTTCAACATCTTCAGCGATGATAAGCAGAGGTTTGTTTGCTTTAGCAACGCCTTCTAATACTGGAAGTAATTCACGAATGTTAGACACTTTTTTGTCGACTAACAGGATGAATGGGTTTTCCAGTTCAACAACGCCAGTTTCTGGTTTGTTGATGAAGTAAGGAGATAAATAACCGCGGTCAAACTGCATACCTTCAACCACGTCTAATTCGTCTTCCAGACCAGTACCTTCTTCAACGGTGATAACGCCTTCTTTACCGACTTTCTCCATTGCTTCTGCAATTAATTTACCAACAGTTTCGTCGGAGTTTGCAGAAATAGTACCAACCTGTGCGATTGATTTAGTATCTGAACATGGAACGGACAGCGTTTTCAGTTCTTCAACTGCAGCAACGACTGCTTTATCGATACCACGTTTCAGATCCATTGGGTTCATGCCAGCAGCAACTGCTTTCAGACCTTCAGTGATAATTGCTTGAGCTAAAACGGTAGCGGTTGTTGTACCGTCACCCGCTGCATCGTTAGCTTTAGAAGCAACTTCTTTCACCATTTGTGCACCCATGTTTTCGAATTTGTCTTCTAATTCGATTTCACGAGCAACAGAAACACCATCTTTAGTGATAACTGGTGATCCAAAAGATTTGTCTAAAACAACGTTACGACCTTTAGGGCCTAAAGTTACTTTAACTGCATCAGCAAGAACATTGACACCACGAAGCATTTTTGTACGAGCGTCATTACCAAATCTAACGTCTTTAGCTGCCATTATCTCTTTCCTTTAAATTCTTTTCGTTTGATGAAAGTTTTAAGTGAAAATTCTTATTCAACGATTGCTAAGATGTCGCTCTCGGACATGATTAACACTTCTTCGTTGTCGATTTTTTCAGCTTTTACGCCATAACCGTCGTTAAAAATTACGATATCGCCAACTTTCACATCCAGCGCTTTAATGTCGCCATTTTCAAGGATGCGGCCTTGGCCCACAGCGATAACTTCACCACGAGTTGATTTGCCCGCAGCACTGCCAGTTAACACGATACCACCAGCAGATTTAGATTCGATTTCTTTACGTTTAACGATAACACGGTCATGCAATGGACGAATTTTCATTAATAGTTCTCCTACAAATAAAGTCCATACGGGTAAAAGGTCGATACCAAGGTGATCTTCACCAGTACCATGATTCAGGAGATTGGGATGAATAACTAAGACTTCAAGGGGTGGGAGATAAATTTTTTTATTATTTATCTCCCTACAGAACAAAGGAATTAAGGTTTAGGCGGGTTATCTTGGTTGGAATCTGAAGATTTATCGTCAGGAACACGATGGCTTTCACCATCAATAGTTCTTTCACGATCAATAGTATAAGAAGGGTCATCTTGCTTGCGTTGGTACTCACCTTCAAAGGTATTGCCATTTTGATAGCCACCACCTTGAAAACCACTTCCAGGTTGGTAAAACTTGATATGCGGGATTAAGCGCATCACAAATAATTTTTGTACTGGTGGTAGTAATAAAAGAAGTCCAATAAAATCAGTGAAGAATCCGGGAACAATAAGTAAAAATCCTGCTAACACTAACGCCACACTTTTAATCATTTCAGCGGCAGGACTTTCACCACTCATTAATTTTTGTTGTATTTGCATGACATTTTTCATCCCTTGGTTCTTCACAAGTGAAACCCCTAAACAGGATGTGAGCACCACTAAAATCAATGTCATCAATACACCAATTTCAGCCGCAACTCGGACAAAAATGACCGACTCTATATATACCAAAACACATATCAGAATTAGTGGTAACCAGCGCACAAGTACTCCTTTATATCAATAAGCTACTGCATTTTTCGGGGTTAAATGAAAACCTTTGTGAACTATCTCTAAGAGACTACTATTCATATTCGCTTTTTTCATTAGTATAGCCATAATAATTGGGTCTCTGATCGTGATTTTCAACTCATGGACTAAGATCATTAGCATGGCTTATCTGTGATTTAAATCACACAATATAAATTCTATTGCACTAATCAATCCATAAAATGATCTAGGTTCAAGGTATGGGGTGATAAAGGGCATATGATCACCCCATAAATCAGTAGAACATAGTACTGATAAAGGAGTAATAGGTGGTAATCACCTAGAAGTTTAGTTTTAGGATATATTTTTAAAAGCGCATAAACGGACAGTAACTGTAATCTAATTAAGAAGGTTCTCATGTCAAACAATACTCGTATCGAAGAAGACCTGTTAGGTAAAAAAGAAGTTCCAGCTGATGCCTATTATGGTGTTCATACCCTGCGTGCGATTGAAAACTTTTATATCAGCGACCGCACCATTAACGATGTCCCAGAATTTATTCGCGGCATGGTAATGGTAAAAAAAGCAGCCGCTCTAGCTAACAAAGAACTGCACACTATTCCTCGTAATATCGCAGATACCATCATCAAAGCGTGTGACGTTGTTTTGAATGAAGGCAAATGCATGGATCAGTTCCCAGTTGACGTATTCCAAGGTGGTGCGGGCACATCACTGAACATGAATACCAACGAAGTTCTGGCAAACATCGGTCTTGAACTGATGGGTCATAAAAAAGGTGAATATGAATTCTTAAACCCAAATGACCATCTGAACAAAAGCCAATCTACCAACGATGCATACCCTACCGGTTTCCGTATCGCGGTTTATAACTCTGTTCTGAAATTAATCGATTCTGTTACTTACCTGAAAAAAGGTTTTGAAAGCAAAGCAGAAGAGTACAAAGACATCCTGAAAATGGGTCGTACTCAATTACAAGACGCAGTACCAATGACTGTTGGTCAGGAATTCCATGCTTTCGCAACTCTTCTTAAAGAAGAAGAGAAAAATCTGAAACGTAGCATCGATTTACTGCTCGAAGTTAACCTAGGCGCAACTGCTATCGGTACTGGCCTGAACACAGCCCCTGGTTACCAAGAACTGGCGGTTAAAAAATTAGCTGAAGTCACAGGTTTAGCATGTGTACCATCAGAAGACTTAATCGAAGCAACGTCTGACTGTGGTGCTTACATCACTGTTCACGCTAGCCTGAAACGTTTAGCCGTTAAACTGTCTAAAATCTGTAACGACTTACGTTTACTTTCCTCTGGTCCTCGTGCGGCACTGAAAGAAATTAACCTGCCAGAATTACAAGCAGGTTCTTCTATCATGCCAGCAAAAGTTAACCCAGTAATCCCTGAAGTTGTTAACCAAGCATGCTTCAAAGTTATGGGTAACGACATCTGCGTAACGATGGCTGCTGAAGCAGGTCAATTACAATTAAACGTAATGGAACCAGCAATTGGTCAAGCGATGTTCGAATCCATTTCTCTGATGAGCAATGCATGCCGCAACTTAGTAGAAAAATGCGTTAACGGCATTACTGTTAACAAAGAAATCTGCGAAGCGTTTGTATTCAACTCTATCGGTATCGTAACTTACCTGAACCCATTCATCGGTCACCACAACGGTGATATCGTGGGTAAAATCTGTGCTGAAACAGGTAAGAGCGTACGTGAAGTTGTCCTAGAACGTGGACTACTGACCGAAGCGCAACTGGATGATATCTTCTCTGTTGAGAACCTAAAACATCCAGAATATAAAGCAAAAAGATTTGACGACTAATTATTTATGTTTAGCATAAATAATTCTTAAGAATAAGGGCACGACTTTCCACCGGATAGCGTGCCTTTTTTCATGAATACACACACAAATAATTAACATAACAGTTTCATAATTTTCATTTTTGTCGAGGAGTAAACATTATGTTAGCCGTAGAATTTATCATTGTTCTGCTGGCCATTTTTTTAGGGGCCCGTCTTGGAGGGATAGGTATCGGTTTTGCCGGTGGCCTTGGTGTTCTGGTACTCGCTGCAATTGGCGTGAAACCGGGAACCATTCCTTTTGACGTAATCTCTATTATCATGGCTGTTATTGCCGCCATCTCTGCAATGCAAATTGCCGGTGGTCTGGATTACTTGGTTGCTCAAACAGAAAAATTACTGCGTCGCAATCCCAAATACATCACTATCCTTGCCCCTATCGTGACCTATTTCCTGACTCTGTTCGCAGGTACAGGTAATATCTCATTAGCAACTCTGCCAGTTATCGCAGAAGTGGCGAAAGAACAAGGCGTGAAACCATGTCGCCCACTGTCTACGGCGGTTGTTGCAGCTCAGATTGGTATTACAGCATCGCCAATTTCTGCGGCGGTTGTTTACATGGCATCTGTCATGGAAAACCCAGCAATGGTTGGCGCAGGTAACACCGTTAGCTATATCACGCTGTTAGGTATTTTATTACCAGCAACTTTCTTAGCTATCATCCTGATGTCTTTCATTGTCTCTTGGACATTTAACTCTAAGCTGTCTGATGACCCAATCTACCAAAAACGTTTAGCTGAAGGCTTAGTTGAACTGCGCGGTAGCCAAGTTAAAGAGATCAAACCAGGTGCTAAAGCGTCTGTTCTGCTGTTCTTATTCGGCGTTGTTGGGGTAGTTTGCTACGCAATTATCAACAGCCCAAGTTTAGGCATTGTGGCAACCCCACTGATGAACACCACTAACGCTATCCTGATTATCATGCTGACTGTGGCAACGTTAATCACTGTACTGTGCCGTGTAAACACTGATGCAATCCTGAACTCAAGTACCTTCAAAGCAGGTATGAGCGCATGTATTTGTATCTTAGGTGTTGCATGGTTAGGTGATACTTTCGTACAGCACAACATTGATTGGATCAAAGAAACTGCGGGTGACTTAATCCACGAACACTCATGGATGTTAGCAGTTATCTTCTTCTTCTGTTCTGCGCTTCTGTACTCTCAAGCAGCAACAGCGAAAGCGTTGATGCCTATGGCACTGGCACTGAACGTTAGCCCATTAACCGCTATCGCTTCATTCTCAGCAGTATCTGGTCTGTTCATTCTGCCTACTTACCCAACTCTGGTTGCGGCGGTACAAATGGATGACACTGGTACAACTCGCATCGGTAAATTCGTCTTTAACCACCCATTCTTTATTCCGGGTACCATCGCTGTGGCATTGGCCGTTACCTTCGGCTTCCTATTCGGCGGTATGATCCTGTAGTCATCAATGCAATGACTTAGGAACAAAAGAACCGTGGCTTTCGAGTCACGGTTTTTTTATGTCTGTGCTCGCAATATCTATACTGACCAAATTACCTAACCCCTTCCCCTGTGCCCATTCGCTTTAAAAACCGCTGCTGATAACGCCACAAAGTTTTGGCATCAACACAGTGATAATCCATGCCAAATTGCGCGGCGGTTTGCTGAATAAGACGAGCAAGCGCCGGGTAATGCCGATGATGCCAATTGGGAAATAAATGATGGGTAAGATGCAGATTCAGCCCACCGAGCCAGTAAGTCAGGCACTTCGGCGTGGTTTGCCAATCATAGGTGGTTGAGAACGTATGAGTATAAAACCCTTGTTCCATACGCCCTGAATCCGGTGCGGTATAAAAGGTGGCTTTCGCCCAATGGGTACCCAAAATCAGCACCACAAAAATAAATGACGCGAACATTTGGCTAAGCAGATAAACACCCAGCAACGTGCCAATACCAATGCCATACGGGGATAGCACCCAATACGGTAATAATAATGCCAATGCAAGATGCAGCATTTTACTCAGCAAAAATACCCCAATACCTTTCGCACCTTGATGGCGCATTTTTGGGGCAACGCG
The DNA here is from genome assembly GCF_020271745.1 of Providencia alcalifaciens. NCBI lineage: Bacteria > Pseudomonadati > Pseudomonadota > Gammaproteobacteria > Enterobacterales > Morganellaceae > Providencia > Providencia alcalifaciens. The sequence continues at coordinate 808,422 of NZ_CP084296.1, forward strand.
CGTAAAATGAAAACGGTCAAACCAATCGTAACCCCAAATCAGCGCGGGAAATGTCATTGCTGCTATCAGCGGCCAATACAAATGCTGCCACCGCATAAACGGATACCAGCGTTGGTATGGGGTTTGGCGCAGTAAAAAATTCTCTTCAATATCCAGATCATAATGGCGAACATTGGTATGGGAATGGTGAAAAACAATGTGCCGTACGCGCCAACAATCGGGGTCTAACCCTAAAGGAATTGTCACCCAAAAGTTCACAATCCGGTTAAGTGCTCCTCGCTGAAAAACCGCGTTGTGCGAGGCATCGTGCACCATGTTAATCGCCAGCAATAAGGCAAAGAAAATAAACAGCGGATAACCCACAAAAAACAGGATTCCGCCTTGAGAGCTCAGCATCAGCCCGTAGCTGCCTAAGCACACCAAAATCAGCGTCAAACTTTTGAGATAGACCCAGCTATCAGCAAAGCGGTGATCGCCTTTTTCTTGCAGATACCCCTTCGCCGCTTGCTGCAATGCACGGTGAAAAGCCAGATCATCCCGCTGGCGAAAAGTGAGGGGCGGTAATGGCTTAGGCTTGTACATCACGGCTATCCACAGACGTTGTTCCTACGCCCATTAGCACAGCAAAGCTGTGCAACCATAATAGCGCACCCACCACCAGCCAGAATGGCGTCAACCAGCCTGCAATGATGATCAATAACAGTGTCAGGCTGGCAACGGCAAACCAACTCCATTTTCCCCAACCATAACCGCTTGATAAGCCAGATAATGCGACAGTCCCTGCCGCCAACAGCAGAAATAACCCAACTTGCTCAAGAGTCGTCCCATTAAAACCGTACCCATAGCGATACACGTAGCCAATCACCAACGTGAACAGCAGCAATGTCCCACCCACTAGCCCCATTTTTCCGATGTGATAACGAGGGGAATGGGTCGGTTTATTCGCTTTTTTCACACCTAAAATACGCAAAAATGGGCGATTACTGTCAATCAGCGGGTTTTCCGTCGCCGCCTCACCGCCGATACCGTATTGATGAGGCGTTTCTGGGGATTCAGAAAACGTTCCAAATAGCTTATCCCAAATAATAAAACTGCCACCAAAGTTACGATTGGCATATCCGCCCGTTTTAATATGGTGAACCCGATGATGATGCGGCGTCACCATCCACGCCTCCAACCATTTAAAACGGGGAATTAACCCACTGTGGTTAAAAAACTGAATAGTGTAATGAAGCACCGATACCGTCATAAAGACGGTGAGCGGCACGCCCATCAACGCCAATAACAGAAAGAAAGGAATAGAAGTGAGTGAGGAATACCACGAATTACGTACCCCTAACGAGAGATTAAAATGCTCCCCTTGATGGTGCACCACATGCACTGCCCACAAAAGACGGTACCGATGGTGTAAGCGATGAAGCCAATAAAACCCTAAATCCCAAGCGATTAACGTAAACAACCACACCAGCCACGTTGGCCAGCTATCGGTAATACCGAAAGAAAAATGCGTGACCACAAAACCGTAGCAAAATAGTTCTAACCCACGAAATAGCCACAGCATGATATGCCCAGAATTGAGGTTAAACACCACATCTTGCCAACTGAATGAAACGCGCTTTTGGCGGGCAATGATCAGCGCTTCCACCATCACAATCAACACCATAAAGATAATGGGAAATGTCAGTTCATTCATCGCACTCTCCGTGACGGATCAGACGTCAATAAGCGAAACGTCAGTAAACGAACAACTGTTATCGCTATCCACGCACAAGCCGCACCGCCAACCACATCAATAAACAGGTGCCGCTTTAGCATTAAGACAGAAAAAATAATCATCAACGCCCACAATAACCACAAGAGGTTTCTCAAAAATTGACCTTTTCGACACAAAGCCCACCATGCAATTAACGTCAACGACACGTGGAGCGAAGGCAGCATATTTTGTGAGGTATCCGCCTGTAATAACCCGGCAAGTGCCAGCTGAGTCAACCCACTCCCTATATATTGAGGAAACTCAGCCGTGGTTGGATAAATCAGATATACCATGCCAGATAGCACCGCACAGAGGATCATCTGCCACATTAACGGCTTTACTTTTTCTGCATAACTCAGCAGATAACCGCAGGGAATAAAAAGAAAAAAAGAGAGATAGAGCCATACCGCATTTGGCGAATAACCGACTGCATCATCAATTATCGAGGGGGAAATAACGTGCGCAGAAGAATAAATATGCCCCGTCAATGAGTAGAAAACCCCAACACATCCCCAGCCTAATAGTAAATACCCCACGCGCCGCCACACTGACATCGACTTTATCATGACGCCTCCCGCGTGATCCGCCGACGCTTGATAGCCATCACTGTGGCAGGCAAGACAGTGTTGAGTTGCCATTGAAGATGCTCAGTCACTGCGCCTTGCAGTTCAAAATAGTCAGTTAGTGCTTGCTTACATGCCAATAGTACCGCTTCCTCACAATCCGCAGATAAGGTGAATAACTGCCCCTGTTGATGAAGTCGGTAATCTGTCTCAGTCGGTAAAGTATTGCACATCACTCGGTTACAGGCGTCCGCAAACAGGGTTATTGGTTCACCTTGTTGATTGGTTAATACCAGTTGATCATCGCTGCGTCCTTCAATGCATTCAATGGCTATTTGTACATCGCCGCAAGGGCATGGAGCCTCTCTAACAACCAAGATATCATCGAGTTGATAACGCACAATGGGCTGAGTTTGCCGTGTAAAATCGGTGATAATCGGTGAAAAACGGCGTTCATCAATCCACTGTTTTTCAATATGCAAAAAAGCTTCATTCAGATGCAATGTGCCATGAGGGCAGGTGCAACCAAGAAAACCTTCTGTCGCTTGATACACTTCGCCCACATCTGAAAAAACCGTTTTTAGCTGGGCTTTATCATCGGCATTGAGTACTTCCGCCACTGATATCACCCTTTTTGGGGTTAGTGAGCACTCATTTCGCTGCTGGCGCTTTGCCATTTCCACCAGCACCTGTGCAGGGGCAACAATAATGGTAGGCTGCCATTGATTAAGTGCAGCAAGATGCTCATCAAAATCCCCCAGCAGGTCGTAAAACTGAAATGAGAGCCAGCGGTTATTGACACTTTCATATAAGTTATTGTTTGCACGTAGAAACAGCGCAACGCGCTCTCCAGCAAATAGTCCATCCGGTAGCATCTTAGCCAGCATGGTTCCCGACCAGCGAGCTTGCTCGTCAGGGCTGACCACAAACACCCCTCGCTTTCCTGATGTCCCAGACGATAACCCCACACTGAATTTCCCCACGGTTGGGGAGAAATCTCGGGAAGATTCGCTCTGCTTTGCGCAGGCAAGCAGCTCATTCACTTTCAGCCCTTGGGTGTTCATACGGTCAAAATGCTGCATCATCAAGGCTTTATTCATCACAGGCCACTGAGTAAGTGCTTGCTCACAATATGCCGAAAAATAGGGACTGCGCCGTAAAAAGCGCTGGGTAAATGCCGATAATTTTCGCTGTTGGTATCGCTCTAGCGCTATGGGATCCGTAAAGCGCAGTCGTCGAGCCTGCCAGTAATACCACAGAATTTTCAGCAGTTTCACAACTCGCCCTCATGACACAGTTGGATCGGTATCTGGCGTTTATCAATCTGATGCAATTTATTGAGCGTCTCGTAATAGGCTTGGCGGTCATCCATAATTAAATTCGCCACCGCCATTGGCCCGCGCAATTCTCGGTAATTCGTTGGTGACCACGCCGCATCCCCCGCCAGCAAGATCCAGCCATCATCTGTCGCCACGCATAATCCAGTATGCCCCGCGGCATGACCCGGTAATGGCACGGCAATTAAGGTTTTTTCTGGATTTATCGCATAACCAAATCCTAATTCGGCTAAGGCTTCAGGAAGCTCAACACGCTCAAAACCTTCATAAAATCGAGCTCTTTCTTCGAAATCTTCAGGGATCAACCCGCGCACAAAGGCTTTACGTAATGCGGAAAATCCGGTTAGGTTGCGCGTTTTTTGCCACCCTTCCCCCGAACAGATCAGCGGTACAGACGGAAAATCCCGTAGCCCCGCAATATGGTCACCATGGAAATGGGAAATAATCACTCCAGTAATATCAGCAGGCGTGATGCCATCCGCCTTGAGCTGAGAAACGAGAGCATCTTTGGTATCAAAATAGACCGGAGTAACCGCTCGATACAGCCGAATAATCCCCTCACGGGTATGGTCATAAAAGTGGTCGGCATACCCCGTGTCAAATAGCCAGCGCTGATCATGCCCCTCAATCAGCCATGCCCGCGCAGGGAATTTACACGCTTTCATACTGGCACCTTTGAGGGCAACACAACCGGGATGGGTGCAATATCCCACTTCAAATACCCGAATGTTCATCATAGTTTGCCCTCTTGATTTTCGTTAAGCCATTTTGCGGTGCGTGCGATGCCCTCCGCCATGGAATAGCGTGGGATGTAACCGAGTTCCTGCTGAGCGCGTTGATTGTTTAAAATCATCGTGAAATAAGCGGCGCCAAGGCTATAACGGGTTAATAATGGCTCTTTTCGCTGCATAATCGCCAATTTTTCTAAGCAGAACGCCACACCATATAATAGTGAGTAAGGTGCAGATTTAATCTGGCATTCGGTGCCTGTTTGTGCAAATAGCGCACGTAATGTTGTCGCAAGTGGCTGAGGATCTTGGTTGGTAATATTAAATATCGAGCCACTTTTTAATGGCTTTTGGGTTGCCAATATCATGGCATCCACCACATTTTCAACGTAGGTCAAATCGAAGGCGTTTTTTCCTCCTGCCGGCAGCACCAATTTGCCATGGCGAGCGCGGACTTGCGCCATCAAACGCGGCAATAAAACCCTATCATGCGCGCCAAATAATCCTCGAGGGCGCAAAATCACAAACGTAGTTGAGGGATAATTCGACACTATCTTGGCAATTTCTTGCTCGGCAAGGAACTTCGTTCGCGCATAATCATTGGCAAATTGCGTGTTATTCGTTGATTCGAAAATATTGTGCTGGTGAGTAAAATTAAAATAGATTGCAGGGGTGGAGATATGCACAAACCGCTCGATACCTTGCTCTGCCGCAGTCTGCGCCAAGGTTTTGGTAGCTTGCCAATTAATAGCCTCAAATGTTTCACGCGCCCCCCATGGCGCCGACAGTGCTGCACAGTGCCAAATTGCCTGACACCCTGCCATCAACTCGCGCGCGGTTTCCGGTGTTAAGGTTGCCAGTTCTACGGGAATAAATGTAGCCCCCGCATCCATTAACTCCTGACCAATGGCTAAATCACGCCCGCAAGCCACCACCCGATGCCCTTCACGTAGCAAAATTTCAGTAGCATTACGTCCTAGCCCACTGGTCGCGCCTGTGACTAAGATTTTCATGGGACCAAAATCATTCATGGGACTAAAACCAGGGCAGATAAAGCTAAACCGGCTGCGGTTCCTACCAGCATTACATGGGATTTGCCATAAAAACGGTCGGTGATAATGGCTTCATGCAGTGCGGAAGGAATTGATGCCGCGACTTGGTTACCGTGTGTGGCATAGATATCGACTAACTGCTCGGTGGTAACTCCAAGGCGTTTACGCATATGTTCCAAGGATAAGTGACTTGCTTGATGAGGAACCACGGTATCAATCTGCGCTAAATTCACACCCGCTTGAGACAGTATTCTCTCCATAAAATCCTCAACCATGGCGGAGGCCATCTTGAATAGCGGTTTGCCTTTCATGTGGAATAAAAAATCACTCGGCTCCATTCCTGAGCGTGGATTACGGCGAGTACCGCCCGCTCTGATCTCACAAAGATCCAGCCCCTCAGGATAGGTTTCCAGACGAAATGCCAAAATACCACTGCCCCCATCACCGCGCTCAACGAGGGTACAAGCCGCACCATCCCCAAAAATAAGTGAGGATTCTTCATGCTCCCAGTCAATACCCCGAGAGGCGATATCCGCAGAGACAATCGCAATTCGGCGATACTGATGGGTGGCGAGTAGCCCACCCGCGATTTGCAACGCCGATAAATAACTCACACAGCTCGCATTCACATCAAAACAGGCAATACCCGAATCAAGTGCTGAACTTGCGAGAATATGGGCTGCGCTACAAGGGAGGGCTTGAACGGGAATTGCTGATGCGCAAATCAAGGCATCCACAGAGGCAGGGTCAATATGGTGGCGAGTTAATGCATCGTGGATTGCAGCAGCGGCTAATTCAGCTTGGCTATCGGTATTGGATGCATGGTAGCGCCAGCGGATCCCTGAGCGTTTTTCGACGTAACCGTTCGGCTTATTTAGCTGCTTATCCAAATCTATCGACAATATTTTATGTGTGGGTAGTGCGATGCCAGAAGCAATAATTTTCAGTGGCACAAACGTGTTGGGGTTAAGCATTTTTTACCTATTCTTGTGGTTTATTGCTTTATTACCCCTTCATTTACCAAATAACCCGCCATCATGGTATCGGAAAAAGTGCATATAAAATAAATATTGGATAAGTCAGCTTATTTTTCATCAAATAAATAGGTTTCGCTTTTATTTTAAAGGTGGCGCCCCATATTTAATACTCGGGCCACATTGCATGCGGTATTTTCTAAATTTTCAGCACCCTGCTTGAGTGCCTCACTAAGCGGAGATAATCTGGGCAGAATGCTAAATACCGCTGTTACACCCTCTTGGTGTAATTCTTCCACGCCATCCCCTAACACACCGCTTAATGCAATAACCGGAACCTGATGTTTTGCGGCGAGTCTTGCAATGCCTATGGGCGCTTTTCCGCCAGCGGTCTGCCCATCCATACTACCTTCCCCGATGATCACCAAGTCAGCATCTTGTAAGTGTTGCTCAAACGCTAAAGCGTCCATCACAATCTCAATACCGGATTTAAGCTCACCGCCAAGTAGCGCAGCGGCTGCAACGGCGATCCCCCCCGCCGCGCCGCCACCAGCAAGATAACGATAGTCAGTCCCCGTTAACTGTTGAAGAAGCACCGCAAACTGGTTTAATCCGTAGTCCAACTCAGCCACCATTTCTGGCGTTGCCCCTTTTTGTGGACCAAAAACTGCCGCAGAGCCGTATTCCCCCAACCAATGGGTTACTCACATCACAAGCAATGTCGATTTTGCACTGAGATAAACGCGGGTTAAGTTGCTGAATATCAATATGCGCTATCTGTGAAAGGATATTCCCCGAGCACCCCAGTAATTGATGATTTTCATCATAAAACCGGACACCCAGCGCCTGTAACATGCCGACGCCACCATCCACTGTAGCACTACCGCCAATCCCTAAAATAATTCGCTCAACCCCTTGAGCAAGCGCATTGGCTATCAGTTCTCCCGTACCATAGCTGTTCGTCAGCATCGGGTTTCGCTTGGCAATAGGCACTCGCATCAACCCGCTGGCTTGCGCCATTTCAATCACCGCCGCCTTACTTTCAGCTAATAGCCCATAGTAAGCCATTACAGGGAAACCCAAAGGATCTGCCACAGTAACCGATATTTTTTCCCCGTGCTGCGCCGCGATCAGCGCATCCACTGTACCCTCACCACCGTCAGCCACTGGCAGCGAAATATATTCCGCGTCAGGAAACACGCGTTGAAAGCCTTTTATCACTGATTGCGCCGCAAGCTCGGCGGTCATACTCTCTTTAAAAGAATCAGGTGCAATGATAATTTTCATTAATCAGCATTCCTTATCTGCACTGTGTATATTTATTCTCAATTCTATAAAATATTTAAAATAATGCCGATAATCAATAAACAAATCTGTATATTTATGACGAAGTAAATATAAATCTTTCTCTCGAAACACATTTATGAATAATATATATATAAGTGTAACAGTCCATTACGTAATTAATACTTTATTATTATTTTTTGCGCTATTTTTATAAAAAAAATGCCAGCAATTATTGAGATAAAAAACCAATAGAAACAAAAAATAAGATGATTAAACTAGTTAAACTAAAACATTAGAATATAAAACCCATAACTCTTTATTATTGTACTCTCTAACTGAGTGATTAAAATAGCTATTAACTATCGAAAATAGCCTATCAATCCGTCATAAATATTGGTAATTAATTTAACGTAGCGGTTAAATACTCCTAAATTGATTTAGTCAATTTTTGATTATTATCGCCAATTAAAGATAATAATATTTAATTATCTTTAAATACTATTATCTCAATAACACTCGCATGGAGGGATCATGCTAGCTAATCAACAATTCGATAACCATGAAGTATCCACTTACATTGGCTCATTTCTTAAGCGACGACGTAAAGTTGTTGGACTGACTGGTGCTGAACTGGCCTCTCGTTTAAGCATCAGCCAACAACAGATTTCTCGCTATGAGCGAGGTGTCAATGCGATTACTATTCAAAATCTTTTGGGAATTTTACATGCTTTAGAATTAAAAAAGCACGACATTGATGAGTTCCTACAAAATATTTTCAATTTTTATCATATCGATATTGATATGGAGAAAAAGTTGTTTAACTAGAAATTAATTTTTACTAAACAACTCGTTAGGTATAGAGAGGGTAACGCCTCTCTACCTCTTCTCTCTCTGAAATCCCCATAATTCCCCTCAATCACTCTCATACCTGTGACAAAATCAACGCCTATAAATCAACTTTGAACATTGCTATGATGGAAAAATTAGCAAATCTTGTGATGGAGATAACGATGAGTATCCAGCGCGACACTATTTTGAGCCATGCGTTAAACCAGTTAGAGAAACAAGGGTTATCTGCCTCGACAGAAAGTTTACTCACTGAAATTGAATCCGATTTTACGGCCTTACGCCAATTTTGGCCTGATGATGAAGCCCTCGTTTATGATTCTCTACGCTATCACGGGCAGCAAATTGAAGTGTGGCAGCGCCAAACCTTATTAGACGAGCAACTCAGCCCACAATTAAAACTCATGGCTCGCTATCAACAGCTGGCAGAGAAAGTCCGTGAGGGGCGTTTTCCTGGCTGCCTGTTTATTTCCGCCTGTAACTACTACCCAGACCCAGAGCATCCTATCCACCAATTAAGCCGCCTGCAAAAATCCAATTCATTCAGCTTTACCAAGCAGCTGCTTGATGAGCTCGATATTGAAGATGCAGAACTCGTCGCCAATCAGATGGAGTTGGTCTTAGAAGGCTGTTTAAATCGCTTGTTGGTCAATCGCAATATCCGTGATGTGGAAATTGCTCAACAGCTTTCTGAGGATATTTTGACTATTGCCCTATGCCGTAAAAGAGGTGCATTAAGTTAAAATTCGTACACTCGCGCGTTAAACAGGCGTTTTTTGTCGAAAAAGAAAACACTCAGTCAGAAAATGGTTTTTTTTATAAAAAATGCATTGACGGGAACAACCTAATACGGTTTAATGCGCCCCGTTGCCCGGATAGCTCAGTCGGTAGAGCAGGGGATTGAAAATCCCCGTGTCCTTGGTTCGATTCCGAGTCCGGGCACCACTATTTAAAGAACCCGCCCTCGTGGCGGGTTTTTGCTTTCTAGCGGATTACTTCAGTCTTCACGTCTCAAAAACCACTTTCTTCGTTCACCACTACCCCCTAAAAAATAGCGCAGAATCGTGACTACAGGCTTTTGAGTAAATCTTGACGATATGGCAATGCGGTCATTGCACCCTTCGCCGTGGTGGCTAATGCACCACAAATTTGTGCTTGTCCTATAATAACGCTCAAAGTGTCTTCATCACTCGGTAAACCATAAACCGCCAGCCCCGCTAATAAACCTGCGACAAAAGCATCTCCCGCACCGGTCGTATCAACCACCACCACCGGTCTAGCAGAATAATGCAGGATATCGCCCTGCCAACACACCATCACCCCATTTTTACCTAGAGTCACCAGCAGTAAATCAAAAGAATACTGTGCTGAAAGTTGTGCAATACCTTGCTGAATATCAGTTTTGCCGCTTAAGAAAAATAACTCTTCTTCGGATAACTTCACCACCGAAGCGAAAGTTAGCGCTTTATGTAAACATTCACGCAATAGATTTTCATCCTGCCACAGATCCGTTCGAATATTAGGATCAAAACTAACGCGCCCACCTGCACGACGGATTTTTTCCATAGCATAAAATGTGGTACTGCGGCTCGGCTCCGCACTCAGCGCGATAGAGCAAGCGTGTAGCCATTCATTTTTCTGAAATACGGGTAAGTCTTCGACTTCTAAAAAAAGATCCGCAGCGGGGCGAACCATAAACGTAAAGGTTCGCTCTCCTTCTTCATCCAGTTCAACCACCACCGTTGATGTACGATGTTGCGGATCCAACTTCATATAGTCGGTGTCCACCCTCTCTTGCTCTAACGTGCGGAGCATAAAGCGGCCAAAAGGATCATCTCCGACACGACCAATAAACCCACTTTGTCCATCAAGGCGAGCAACCCCAGCCGCAACATTCGCAGGCGCGCCCCCCGGAAGCTGAAGTAAGCAGCCTTCTCTTTCGGGGATCAAATCAACAACAGCATCACCGAGAACCCACACTTTATCGGTCATAAATAACTCCAAAGACAATATTGAAAATAGTCAGTATGATTAAATTGAATCCCTTGGTAACCAAGGCGATGAAATATAGACAGTTTCTCGATGCGTCTCCCCATTAATGATATGTAGCGCGCTGCGCTTACCAATCTCATAATGGGGAAGTTGCACCGTCGAAAGCGGTGGAATAAATAATTCGCCGATCCCAACCATATTGTCGTAACCCACAACAGCGACATCTTTTGGGATCTTCAATCCACTCTCTAGCAAGATCTGATACACAATGAATGCGATCCGATCGTTTCCACAAATAATGGAATCAAAACTCGCTTTTCCATGGTGGATCTGTTTACGGACAATCTCAGGAATATCTGCATAATTTTCTGTACTTAAAAAATGATGAGATAGCGCATCCGCATTAATGCCATGTTCTTCACAGGCGCGCTTAACCCCAAGAACTCGACGGAGAGTAGCCGGGTGGTTGTCTGGGAGATATAAACACAGCGGCTGGCGGTACCCCGCATTTAATAGCGCTTTCACCGCGTTATATTGACCATCTTCATCATCGGGTACATAGCTGGCCGTTGGTACATTTAAACTTTCACAGTTAGCGAGTACTAGTGGCACTTTCATCATGTGCTTGGTAATTTCAACCTGCCGAAGTCCCATTGCCGTGTAAATAATGCCATCTGGGCGATGAGAAAAAAGTAAACTCGCGATGGCTTCCGGGTCATCACCTTCTAGCATATTCACCACATAGCTATTCCAACCGTGTGAACGCGCCGTTTCTTCAATAGACAGCGTGATATCGACAGAAAAAGGAGACGTCGCCGTATCTAGCGCCAGCACCCCAATCGTTCGAGGCTTTTGTCCTGACCGTGTACCGCGGATCATCCGAGCTGAAAGATCAGGCGTATAACCGGTTTCATTAATCGCTTTTTGAATGCGTGCTAATGTCTCTTTTTTCAGCTTTTCAGGATTATTGATAGCTCTTGAGACCGTCATCATTGAAACACCAGCCAGCTTTGCGACATCTTTTAAGAGTACCATTTTGCCCTCTTTACTCTATTTTCAACGTCTTTGGATCCAACGTCTTTTCGTCGGAGTATATCAACCAATAAATCGCCACATGATTGCGAGAATAAGAAACCTGTGACATCCCTCACATACCGCCAATGTTAATGTTAACATTGGTGATTAACATCATATTTATGCACTATACCGTCTTTTATAAAGCGAATGTTAACATTAACAATATAGACATTCTGACAGTAGGAGAATATCTATGGGCAAAAAAACACGCGCTAACATGCATGCCTATCTCACATTAAGTGGTTTGTTATTTACTTTTTTTTGGACATGGTCATCCGTGTTTTCCTTGGTATCTCTGTGGCTCAGCCAAAAAATTGGCCTAAAGGGCACCGATACGGGCATTATTTTTTCTGTTATCAGCCTAACCGCATTTTGTGCTCAGCCTCTTTATGGGTTTATTCAAGACAGGCTTGGCTTACGCAAAAATCTATTATGGTTTCTGGGTGGATTGCTATTAATCAGCGGGCCTTGGTTTATTTTTGTCTGTACCCCGTTATTAAAATGGAACATTTTTGCAGGGGCTGCCGCGTTGGGCATTTATGTTGGCGCAACTTTCTTTGCCGGTATTGGTGCACTTGAATCCTATACTGAGCGCGTCAGTCGCATCGCGAGTTTTGAATATGGTCGTGCCCGTATGTGGGGTTCACTGGGCTGGGCAGGCGCCACCTTTTTTGCTGGGTTATTATTTAATATCGATCCCAACTTGAATTTTGCCATGGGTTCCGCCAGCGCACTCCTGTTCATCGTTCTGTTATGGCGTTTACGCAACGTTCGCCCTCATACCATGAATGAGCTTGAGTTCGGCAAAACTCAGTCACTGACTATCGCTGACGCGCTGGGATTATTACGCATGCGCTCATTTTGGTCTTTGGTGATATTTGTCTGCGGGGTAAGTGTTTATAACGTCTACGACCAACAGTTTCCGGTCTATTTTGCCTCGTTGTTTGCCAACCAAAACGAAGGCAATGAGATGTTTGGCTACTTAAACTCACTTCAGGTCTTTTTAGAGGCTGGAGGTATGTTCTTAGCGCCTTTCCTCGTCAATCGTATTGGCGCAAAGCGTGGTCTGCTTTTGAGCGGCGTCATCATGGCGCTGCGTATTTTAGGTTCGGGGCTTGCCGACGATGCAATCACGATTTCATTTATGAAACTGCTACATGCCGTTGAACTCCCTATCCTATTAATTTCATTATTTAAATACATTACGTCTGTATTTGATAAACGTTTATCTGCAACCATCTACTTAGTGGGTTTCCAGTTTATAGCGTCGCTCTGCGCCTCATTTTTATCCCCACTCGCAGGCTACAGCTATGACACATTAGGCTTTGCAGATACCTATATGATCCTCGCCGCTATCGTCATTTCCATGACGATAATTTCAAGTGTCCTTCTGCAATCAGAGGACGCATCAACCGTCAATCATATGACAACATCGAAAAAAACGGTGGAACTATGAAGCAGAAACTTCAGCAAGCACAATTTGCTCTTGAGCAACTTAAAGCTCAACGTGGAAACACCTATTACCCTGACTTCCATCTTGCTCCGCCCGCTGGCTGGATGAATGATCCCAATGGCTTGATTTACTTTGATGGGGTATATCATGCATTCTATCAACATCATCCAATGAGTGCTGATTGGGGACCGATGCATTGGGGTCACGCCACCAGCCACGACATGATCCATTGGCAACATGAACCTATCGCTCTAGCACCCGGTGATGATTATGACCGTGATGGATGTTTTTCGGGTTGTGCCGTAAATGATAATGGAACCCTTTCACTCATTTACACAGGGCATGTGTGGCTAAAAGAAGCCGGTGACGATAGCGCTATCCGTGAAGTGCAATGTTTAGCAACCAGCACTGACGGTATTCACTTTGAAAAACAAGGTATTGTGCTAACCCCTCCTGAGGGCATTATGCATTTCCGTGACCCCAAAATTTGGCAAGAAAATGGAACTTGGTGGATGGTGCTAGGTGCACGAGACGCGGCAAATTGTGGACAAACGTTGCTCTATAAGGGTAACTCACTACGCGAATGGCAACTTGATAGAATCCTCGCCCACGCTGACGTTGATGGTGGCTATATGTGGGAATGCCCAGATTTCTTCCCGTGTGGCAACCACCACTATTTGATGTTTTCACCACAAGGCATCCAACAAAACACAGGTTACCAATATCGTAATCGCTTCCAATCTGGCGTGATCCAAGGTCACTGGCAACAAGGAAGCGCCTTTATACAAAGCCAAAAATTTACTGAACTGGATAATGGGCACGATTTCTACGCGCCACAATCATTCACTACCGCGGATGGGCGACGTGTCATTATGGCTTGGATGGATATGTGGGAATCAGCCATGCCGTCCAAACAAGAAGGCTGGGCGGGCTGCTTAACCCTACCACGCGAGTTATTTGTACGAGATGGACATTTATGCCAACGCCCGGTGATTGAAGCCAAATCATTACGCCAACAGAGCCACCCCATTGAGCCTCACTCGGTCAGTAAAACAGAAGTTTTACTCGACCATTCCAGCGCCATCGAATTAGAGCTTGTTTGGGATATAGACCAAAGCAATGCAGAACGATATGGTATAGCGCTAGGCAATAAGGTCGGCGATGGATTAGCGCTGTATATTGATAGCCAATCCCAGCGCTTAGTGCTCTGGCGGCACTACCCAGAATATGAGCTGGATGGTTATCGCAGCATTCCATTACCTGCGAGCGATAAACTTTCATTGCGTATTTTTATCGATCGCTCCTCCGTTGAAGTCTTTGTCAACGAAGGTGACGCTGCAATGTCTAGCCGTATTTATCCCCAACCTAATGCACGCAAGTTAATGTTATTTGCTTCTCATGGCAGCGCGGTTATTTCTGAAGGAACACTTTGGCAGCTAAAATAATTATTAAGCTGGAATTAAGAGAAATAAAATAACCTTGTGAGAAAGCACATCATAAAGTGCCCCCATAAAATTAAACGTATTGAGTTAAACGACTTGCAAGGCCTTATTTCGACATAACCTAAATAAGGCCTTTTAATTTGACGAAAAAGTATCAAATATTTTGCTGAATGAAAGAAAAATGATTCTTATGACAAATTTTGACTCGCAATCATAATTTTTATCACGCAATTTATTTTCATGAACTTCATGTTTTGAACATAATTAAGACTAAGCACCTAGGATGTGATAATTATATTCTTTATTATCCTGTTAATTTTCTGATGCGATGACTTTTTAGCAAGGTTGCTTAGCCATGAATAGAGTATTGCGTTTAACCAGCGACACCCAAAAAGCAGACTATAGTTTAAATAATCAACAAGAACTGTCGGCATTATTAACTCAGTATTTTCCCGCAAAATACCAATATTTATTTGCCCATGGCGAACAACAACCCGATGGTGCAATTATCTGGAGTACCTCAGTCTCCGGTCACCCCATTCCATTATCATCTTTAGATAAAGTTGAATTTTCAAACCATCACCGACTTCTTTGCGAAAGATTAAATGATATTCAGACGCGAGCGAATAAATTACTTGAAGAAAAACAGATCACCCAAGAACAGTATCTATTATTAGAGAAAGCTGCCGTCCTTCCTGATACTGAAAGTGTTTATATTATAAATAACCAGCCCGTTATAACATGGTGGCCAAGAACAACCCCTCTTCCGGCTCCCGTCCCAGCCCCTGCAGCCATTCAATCCGCAGCCCCCATTGCCGCTGCTGCCGCTGCGCCAAGTAGAAATCGTTGGTTAGCCTTATTTGGCTTTTTAATTCTGTTATTACTTTTTGCATTACTATTTTCATGGTTAAGAGGCTGTTTTGACCCAAAAACACTCCCGACTGTTGTCGAAAATACGCATGTCGAACCTGCACCTAAACCTATTCCTGAGCCCATTCCAGAACCCGTTCCCGAGCCCGTTCCTGAGCCTGAGACCGTTCCTGAGCCTGAGACCGTTCCTGAGCCTGAGACCGTTCCAGAACCTGCACCTGTTCCCGTTAATCCATTAACCCCGATGGAAAAATGCCTACAAACAGAGATGCAAAAACGCGGAATGACGGATGCGAAGGCCAACAGCGTCTGTAATGCAAAACTCAATCCTCCGGCCCGAAAAGTGTGCCCAGTGAACCGGAAACCTCAAGATGCACCTCAAGTTGTGATTATTTTCGATGCCTCTTACTCCATGAATATGAGCATGACACTGTCAAAGCAACAAATTGATTATATTGAAGAAACCTGGGAACCGTTCGTAGGTTGGGATGTGGAGCCAAGACGCATTAACGTGGCTAAAAAAGCGTTAGGAGAAATTGTTAAAAACATTCCTAATGACACAAACATTATGACTATCGTTGCAGCCGACTGCGAAAAAATTCAGTCAACGGGCAATATCACGCCGAATAATCGCTCTAGCCTATTGAGTTTTATCAAGAGAATAGAGCCGGACGGCGGAACTCCATTGGCCGACTCCATCACTCAAGCAAATCGATCCATTAAGGACAACAACCGAGACACCATCATCATCTTGATCTCTGATGGTGTTGAATCTTGCAAAAAAGACCCGTGTGCCGCAGCGAGAGCGTTAAAACGAGCTCACCCTAAAGCCGTCATCAATGTCATTGATATTATGGGTAGCGGGGCTGGAAACTGTGTGGCACAAGCTACGGGCGGAAAGGTCTTTACGGCAAAAAATGCCAAGGATGTTGCCGTGATGATGGAGAAAGCCCTCAGTGATTACATTCCCGAAGGATGTAATTAATTTTACATTATAATCTCATTTTATGGTGCAATATTAATTTATTGCACCATAAAAAATTAAATTATTAATTTTAAATCTTTCATCACATTAATTTATTGGCATTTGTAATATAGATTCGCCATTATTTCCTTTTAATACTCTCTGTTATATGCAATTTGCTCTTATTTCATGACTAACATCAATTTGAAAATTTAACATAATAGACAACACGTTTTTTGTTGATTAAAATAACAAATTAGGTCATGCCATCCAGAAATATTAATAACCAGAAAATTCTTATATTATTTTAATTTAAAAAATTAGGAAGATTAATGTGAATAAAGCTTTCCTGCGTAGTGGAAAATTAGAAAATTATCTTCCATTGGGAGAAAACGGGCAGGCAGTTTATGTGTCTGCATTACAACTTCGAGAAACACTACGCTTACAAAAAAAAAATAATATTGCAGATTGTCTTGCCATCCCCCAACCCAATGAAACTGGCGAGCGAATTGACTGGTATTCTCCTGTTGATGGCGAAATTATTTCTTGGACGACCGCATCTGAAGAAGAAAAAAATAATGCTTATACACGACTAAAAAATAACCAAGATGAATTGAAAAATTTCAGTGAAAATAAGCAACAATCAGAGAACAAAGAGCAGCAATTATTTGGTGCGCTACTGAGCAAAACAATCCAATTTCCGGATCAAGACCACGTTTATATTGTCGGTGGTCAGCCTGTCATTACATTTTGGGGATTCGTGAACGTGAACAAACAGTCACGCACCGATCCTGTCGCCTGTTTAAAACCTTTAGCGCCTCCTGCGCCAATCGCACCAGCCGCCGCGCCAGTTGTAGAAACTGCGTCAGTGATTGTGCCCCAAAAACCATGGTGGCGATTTTTACTGTGGTTATTACCTTTATTGCTGCTTCTGCTGCTTGCCGCTTTTTTTTTAAGAGGCTGCTTTAGTGCACCTATTGTCCCAACCGCCCATATTAATACGCCGCAGGTAACCCTACCAAATATCAATGTTCCCGCCGTTGACGTTCCTAAGCCGAACCTGAATGTGGAACCAACATTAGTAGCTCCGGGGCAGGCTCAGGTGGTCAATACGCATGGTGTCAATGTTCATGGTCTCAATGGCACGGTGGCTGTTCCTGATCAAACCACAAATGGCCAAGTTGCAAGCGCGGTAGATACTAATTTGCCAAACACCCCAGTGGTTGACCCCGCGGTTGTGCCATTACCAGAAGATACCAATGGCAATACGCCCGCAGTATCAACAAACCCAAATTCACCGAATACCCCCGTGGTCGACCCGACTCAATCCGTTGCTGGCAATACACCTACCAGTAACGACCCGTTCGCAAATAACGGCGCAGCGGCAAATATGCCAGCACCACTGAATATTCCACAAGAAGCGATTCAAAGTGGATCTGTTCAGTTTTTAAATGGACAGTGGCATGTAGGGGCTGGGGTTCAGGACCAAAAAACCGGTAAGCCATTAAGCCTGCAATACAATGTGAATAATGGCAAAGGTGACGTCATTATGACCCGCAGTGATGGCGTGACTTGTCAAGGCCCTATCTCGGCATCCATGAATTCTGGTGGGCTGAGTATTAATAACCAAGCCCAAGCAAACTGCAGCGATGGCTCATCCTATCGCATGCCCAATATTACCTGCCACCCTGGCTCAAAAAACATCGCTGACTGCCAAGGTGAATACGATAAAAATCAAATATTCCCTATCTCAATGAAACGGGAGAGTAACTAATTCTATGTTAGCGCAATTAACTGATCATAAAGATAAAATCACGCTTATTCGTGATAGTAACATCCAATTTTTGGATTTTGGTTTTACGCTACTCCAACGTAAAGAATATGGCGAGTTCACACGCAAAGGCGAAAATGGTCCATTACTGCGTTTAATTTATGATGAACGCAGCGATAAATTTATCTTCCCTACCCCTAAAAATAGTACGCCGATAACTTCAGAGCCTGAATTTAGTTTTTCCATCGAAGAGTCATTAAAGTTACTGAATGATATTTGGATCCCGCTGCCATTTTTCCGATTTAATCCACCGAGATCATTTTCTAACGGCCCATATAACTGGGTCAGAGCTATGTTTCACCAATTGGCTGAACCCGATGAAGATGGAAACACACACCGCATTGTCATCGCGTTTGATACCCGAATTGTGCCTAATCGCGAAAATACCGCTTATCTCGCACCGAATGAAGATGATGTGCGCTCAGGAATTGGGTTTGCTCTCGCCTATTTAGGGCATGAAGTTGAAGATTTCTTAGAGCTCTCTTGGGTCGATAGTTGGTTACGTGAAATTTTCAGTGAACAAGCCACATCAGCACTCAGAATGTATCACGATGAATTGGAAGAGGCGCTTTCACAGTTCCAACATCAGGCCCACTACCTTAATCTACTGCACATTCTGGGTGAGAATATTAAGTTACCCGAAGTGAAGCTGAATGAAACCAAGTCCCAAGAGCCACCAATTGAAGTAGATTTGATCTTGGACGTTGGCAACTCGCGTACCTGCGGGATCTTAATTGAAGATCATAAAAACGATGATAAAGGCCTGACCCAGCTTTATGAGCTAACTCTCCGCGATTTAAGCCAGCCTTATTATGTTTACAATGAGCCATTCCAAAGTCGCGTTGAATTCGCCCAAGCTGAATTTGGTAAACAAGATTTTTCCGTCAGTAGCGGGCGCAATGATGCCTTTATGTGGCCTACAATCGGTCGTGTAGGTCCTGAAGCCAACCGAATGGCATCACAACGACTCGGTACCGAAGGGTCTACTGGGGTTTCTAGTCCAAAACGCTATTTATGGGACGATACCCCTTATTCTCCGGGATGGCGTTTTAGCCGCGCTTTTGGCCAAACCGAAAAAGAGCCATTGGCCACTGCAATCCCAATGACCTATTTATTGAATGACCACGGTGACCCACTTTTTCGTTTAGACGAAAATGATCGTATGCCTGTTTTTACGCCAAACTATACCCGCAGTTCACTGATGACCATCATGCTGACCGAAGTTCTCACTCAAGCATTGACCCAGATGAACAGCTCAGCTCAGCGTTTAAAAATGAATCATGCCAGCGCTCCACGCCAACTGCGCAATATTATCTTAACCATTCCCCCTGCTATGCCTAAACCAGAAAGAGTCATTTTCGAAAACTGCATGGAAAATGCCCTTGGGTTAATTTGGAAAGCGATGGGCTGGAACCCGATTGATAACCCGTTAACATTTAAAGGCAATGATGTTGATTGCCGCCCGCCACTGCCATCTATTCATGTGAAATGGGATGAAGCTACCTGCGGGCAATTGGTTTATCTCTATAACGAAACACAGATCCACTTTGGTGAGCGCACTGAAGCCTTCTTTAAAAGCCAAGTTCGTGATGATAACCGAGCACTCACGGGGGATTCTGTATTAAAAATCGCCTCAATTGATATTGGCGGCGGCACCACCGATCTGGTGATCACCCGTTATAAATTAGATGCGGGTAATGGCAGCAACGTCAAAATTGTTCCTACTCAGCTATTTCGTGAAGGATTCAAAATCGCGGGTGATGATATTCTTTTAGATATCATTAGATTATGCGTATTACCTGCACTGCGTGCCTCATTACTGGATTCCGGTGTCTCTGATCCTGATGCACTGATGTCATCCCTTTTTGGTAGTGAAGGGTTGGATGCGGGGCAGCAAGTGTTGCGCCAGCAGCTTACATTACAAATTTTCAGTCCTATTGGGTTAAAGATCTTAAATCAGTACGAAAATTATAACCCACTGAAAATTTGCGAAAATATTAACACGACGTTTGGTGAGTTTTTATCCCAGCAACCAACTCCAAAAGTGTTCCATTACATCAACGATGCCGTCAATAAAGAACTGGGTGCCAGCGATGCGTTTTCGATTCTCAATGTGCCTTTGCAAGTCAATTTTGCTCAGCTTCATGGGGAGTTTATTTCAGGGCAACGGATCAATATCACCTCCAGCCTGAAGGCCTTGTGTGAAGTGTTACACTACTATTCCTGCGACATTTTGCTGCTAACTGGCCGCCCGTCCCGATTACCGGGTATTCAGGCGCTCTTTAAATTACTGCAACCTGTTCCGCCATCCCGCATTTTACCTTTGCATGGATATAAAACGGGTGGATGGTATCCATTTAATAAAAAAGGCCGAATTGACGATCCGAAATCCACCGCGGCTGTGGGGGCAATGCTCTGCTTGCTCGCTGAAAATTCTCGGTTATTGAATTTTTATTTTTCTATCGGGAATTTCCGTCCTTATTCCACCGTTCGCTATTTAGGCATGTTGGATAGCCATAATACGTTAAGCGATGATGTGGTTTATTACCGAGACATTGACCTCGATCGTCCTGATTACCAACTCAATGAGCAAACTTCGTTTGAAGCTCGAGGTGCCGTCCGTTTAGGCTTTAGACAATTAAATAATGCCCGCTGGCCCGCTTCGCCACTCTACACATTGCGGATTAAGAACCCTAAATTGGCTCAAAAACTCAGTGTCGAAAACGGCGTTATCCGCATGAAATTGCAAGTCGAGCAGCAGCGTCAATCCCGTGACGACAACCCGGTAAGCCTAGAGCGCTTTGTAATTTCCGAGGTTGAAATGCTGGATGCATCGAATGTCAAACCACGAGATTTAAATTTCAAGCTTAACACATTAGCAGACAGTGGTATTGGTGAAACCAACTACTGGATGGACAGCGGGAGTGTATTAGTTAAATGAGTATGAATAATGAACAACAGTTGATTGATGGCTGGAATGCTATTTACCAAAATGCCGATAAAGCAATTAACTGGATCAATACGGTCAGAGAGCATGCTCCTCGTCTAAACACGGAGGCAGATAGCCTTATTTATCGCTTAAGACGCAGTAAAAACACCGCCAAAAATTTGGTGACGGCCACCCAAAGCCCGATGTCGGTTGGTTTTTTTGGTCTGTCTCAAGCAGGAAAATCTTATCTTATCTCGGCATTGGCGGCAGGCAATAACGGACGCTTAAAAACAAAAATGTCCGGTAAAGAACTAGATTTCATTGACCACATTAACCCTCCCGGCGGCGGAAAAGAGGCGACTGGGTTAGTCACTCGATTTACGCGCTCAGCGACCAAAGGCACTGATAGCCACCCTGTTGAATTGCATTTATTCAATGAAGTGGAAATTATTAAAATCCTCGCGAACGCTTATCTGTATGACTTTAACCAAGAAAAAATTGATTATGTTTTAGATGAGCAAAAGTTATCTCAGCAACTCACACAGTTTGAGCAGCAGCGTTCCTCTACACCTGTAGCGGGCATATCCCATGATGACATGGTTTCTTTATGGGATTATTTAAAGCGCCACGCGGAAAACAGTCACAAAAAGCTCGCATTAAGTTATTGGCCGAAAGCCGTTGAATTGGCTCCGTACCTATCGATTTCACAACGGGCAAAACTTTTCGCTATTTTATGGGGTGAAATCCCAGAATTAACAGAAGCTTACGAAATATTTAGCCGCACCTTGGCTAAATTAAATTACGCAGAAATTGTTCTCGCCCCGCTCGAATCTTTAGTCAAAGAGCGCAATGGCATCCTCGTTCAAGAAGACAGCATTATGAACGTCGATATGCTTGAACGACTCAATAAAAGCATTGATAGCGATATTCAAGTCTGCCCAATCCAAGGGGAACATGTCGGTTCGCCAGTATCACTCTCGATTGCGGAATTAACGGCGCTGACCGTCGAAGTTGTGATCCCTCTGCTTGATACCCCAAGCAAGCCTCTCTTCGAGCAAGTTGAATTGTTAGACTTCCCAGGTTACCGAGGCAGACTAGGTGTTGAATCCATGAGCGGCATTCGCAATGCCGTAGACAGCGACGATGCCAATCCACTCGCCCAATTAATTTTACGTGGAAAAGTTTCTTATTTATTCGAACGTTACACGGATAACCAAGAGATGAACGTACTGGTTGTCTGCACCGCATCAACCAAACAATCTGATGTAAAAGAAGTGGGCGGCGTGCTCACAGAATGGATACATAACACCCAAGGTAAAGATGCGCAAACACGTGCCAAACGCCCTTGTGGGTTAATCTGGGCGATGACTATGTTTGACTTACGTATCTCTCAGTCACTCTCGCTCAATGAAGCCCTTTTACGCCAATCTTGGGGTAAAGGTGGCATGATCAAAATGGCGATGCTAGAGCGTTTTGGTCAATACCCTTGGATGTCTGATTGGGTTGATAATCAGGCGTTTGATAACACCTTTTTAGTGCGTAAACCTCGAGTTCCAACCTCATTTATCCGCATGCAAAATGAGGAAGAAATCGCCTTTGATGAGGGCTGTTCAGAACATCTTCAATTAATGAAAAGAACCTATGTGGAAGATGAATTTGTTCAGCGACATATTCGCGATACCAGTGAATCTTGGGACAGCATGTTGCAGCTCAATGATGGCGGTATGTCCCGCCTTGCTAATTACCTTGAAACGGTTGCATTAAAGAAACTGAAATTAGATCGCATTACTGAGCAACTTGATGAATTAAGAAAAGAATTGATCGGTAATCACCTTGAAAAATGGTATCAATCTGGCGGTGAAGAAGAGTTATTAGTCAAAGCAAAAAATTCTGAAGCCATACTGCGCTTTATGCAGAAAGTCCCTTATTTGCAAGGGGCATTTATTGATTACATCATGCCGAGCCGCAAAGACTTGTATGAGCTTTATATGCAAGAAGAAAGCGCACTTAGCAAAATTAAAAACCCGAAACAGTCTGATGGCGAGCCGCAAAACGTCTCGATTTTCTCACTTGGCGCCAACGAATTTGGTGGCGGTATCGACCTGTTTAGTGATGAGCCTGCCATTATTTCAGCACCTGAAACCGATAAGCCGCAAAGCTATGGGTATGAAGTCATTTACCCACAAAAAGTCATTGCGCTTTGGATAAATCATTTACGCAGCTTACCGGATAACAATGCGTTATTGGCTTACCTTAATATCGAACAAGAGATCATGGTGACGTTTGTCGATGAACTGATCACTGCCATTTCCCGTTTGCAGCTAGAGCAAAAGCTGATAAACGCGTTGGCAGGAACAGAAACGGTCGGCGTTCTGCGAGATAAATTAGCGGAATCTCAAGTTTCTCGCGTTCATAACATTTTAGGTGATTTCATCACTTGGTTTAATTTCAAAGAGGAAGGTGTTCTACGTCCAAACAGCAAAGTGAATGTTGGACAAAAAATCTTTGAACGTCCAGACCGCAACAGCGTGGAGTGGGCCGATGACGAGCGCCTTGTGCGCCTCCCAACAACACCACTGAATTACACATTCTTATTTGTTTATGACTGGTTAATCGCTCTAGATACTGTCATTAAAGAAAACGCAGGTCACTCTGCGGGACGAGAAATTAGTGCTGAGCAGAATGCTCAACTTGGCCAAATTATTAAATCGATGAAATCATCATTGGAGTGAAACTGTGTTTAATCCAGAATTAAAACCATTACAACCTGCTCGCCCTGGTAACGCGTTATTGACCATCCGTAATTGGGATGGTGGGCATGAAAATGTCAGCTTAACCATCCAACGAAACCAAGATGGTAACTACCTCAATGACAAAGGTGAATGGGTCGGTAATGCATTTGAAATTCAGCTTCCGTTTGAACTAAATGGCGATGATTTACACATTGTTCTTGATAAAACCTTTGTTGACCCACTGATTAGCAATCTGCAAATGGCTTATCGCTTCACCCTCAAAGATGATGAAGGAAATGAAGATAAAGGGACGCTTAAAATTCACAATGGTGTTTTAAGCTCACTCGCCCAAGGGCAGCAAGATGTCATTCCATCAGGGGGAAGTGTCCAGCCAACCTTGAATACTGTCGATAACATCAAACCTGAAATTATCATTGAAGATGAACCTGAGCCTGTTGGGTCCGTAGCAAAGATCCCGCCAGAACCTGAACCAATTATTGAAAGAATTGCCTCCACAAAAAGCAAAAAATCCCCAGTCATGGGCATTATCATCGCCCTTATATTGCTGCTAATTATCGCCGCACTGGTCTGGTTTTTTATGTTCAAAAACAAAAATGAAGAGCCAGAGCCCATGCCGGCTGTACCAACCCAAACATCCGAACCAGCCAATGGTATTGAAGGAGTGTGTAGCGTTGACAGCATGAAATCCGGTGAACCTCTCGCTTTCGTACAAAACTGCTTAAAAAGCCACCCAAGTGATGTCGAGATTGTCACGACCATCGATGCTGCAATAGCCAATGGCCAATGTGATATCGCCCAACGTTTGTATGCGTACAAAGCGCAAGCTGGGGATGCCAAAATCGCATTTAAATACGCGCAAGAGTATGACCCTAATAATACGCCATCCGGAAAATGTTTCTCGCCAGATAAAGAAACCGCCATCTATTGGTACGAAGTCACGGTGAATAATGACTCGCAAAATAGTGACGCGAAAGCACGTTTAGAAGCCTTAAAAAAATAGAGGTCAAAAATGAAACAGTTTCTAGGATTAGGCTTTTTATTCGCAAGCGCCGTATTGAGCAATACCGCCTATGCGGATGAACAAAAACCGTTACTACAAGCCGGTAAGAAAACACTTTATCAACGGGTTTTAACTTACCCTGGCTGCGAGCTTTCCGACAAAATTGCGACAAAAGGCAAAGAGCAGCCGGCATTCAGCCGCTTTTATGTTTATCAGCGCCAAACCCAAGGCGCAACAGAGTGGCTGCATGTGGGGCCTGACCAATTCGGGAAAACCAGTGGCTGGATGAAAGCTGATTGTACTTCCGAGTGGAAAATGCAATTAACACTC
The DNA here is from genome assembly GCF_020271745.1 of Providencia alcalifaciens. Classification (NCBI taxonomy): domain Bacteria; kingdom Pseudomonadati; phylum Pseudomonadota; class Gammaproteobacteria; order Enterobacterales; family Morganellaceae; genus Providencia; species Providencia alcalifaciens. Next base: position 833,603 of record NZ_CP084296.1, read on the forward strand.
GCGATGACTAACCCCGCTGGGCGTAACCCAACCTTATTTTTAAAGGATAAAGCGACCCTTGAGGGTATTTTAAATTCGGATAAGCCGGATACAAAATACAACCCTTTACTGTCCGATGTGACGAACAAAAAAGCCAATCCGGCAGTACTTTCCCGTGAACCTGAGAACTTTGTCGATCAGAAAAAGAATTTCTATCTTCTGCCAGTCTTAGAATCTGATGAGGCATTCACAGAAGCGGGCTATAAAGTGAGAATGCTGGAAGTGGCATCAGTGTCAACGTCATCATCTCCAGCAGCATCGGCTCAAACATCGCCAACAAATACGGCATCCAGTGCGGCTGACCAAGAGCAGATGATGCAAGGTTTCTCCGCCGCGGTTGTGTTTGTTATCGACTCAACCATTTCAATGGATCCTTATATCGACCGCACCAAAGAAGCCATTGAAAAAGTGTACGCGCAAGTCGAAAAAGACCATCTTTTAGATAACGTTAAATTTGGTTTAGTGGCATTTCGTTCAAATATTAAAGCCGTTCCTGGTTTGGAATATGATGCGAAAATGTATGTGAACCCAAATGATGTGAAAGATGGTCCTGATTTCCTTGCAAAAGTAAAAGAGTTGAAACAAGCCAAAGTATCCAGTAGTCGATTTGATGAAGATTCCTACGCCGGTGTGATGATGGCACTGGATAAAATTGATTGGACACGTTTTGGGGCGCGCTATGTCATCCTCATTACAGATGCAGGGGCATTACCTGCGGATGACCCACTATCGTCCACAAAATTAGATGCGGAACAAATTCGTCAAGAAGCGGCCTACCGCGGTGTAGCACTGTACACATTGCATTTAAAAACACCGTCAGGGAGCAAAAATCATGCTTCGGCACAAGCGCAATATGAAGCGCTAACATTGAACCCGTATATCCATAAATCCCTTTATTATCCGATTAACTCCGGTGATATTAAGAGTTTTGGGAAGATGGTCGACAGCCTTTCGTCCGCAATAACCTCTCAAATTCAGATAGCTTATCGTGGTGAAAAAGGCATTGGTAGCGCATTAAATGCCGACCCTAATTACGGCAACGACAAAGACACCAAACCGATGCTGTCTGACGCCCATGATCTTGGATACGCCATGCGCCTTGCTTATTTAGGTGAGAAACAGGGCACCAAAGCGCCGAGTGTTTTCAAAGCGTGGATCAGCGACCGTGATGTGCTGAAGCAGAACGTGCCAACCACTGAAGTCCAAGTGTTACTGACAAAAAGTGAACTGAGCGACCTCAGCGAAGTCATGAAGAAAATTGTGAATGCGGCTAATGAAGGCATGATTTCGCCAGATAGCATGTTTGAAAACCTACGTTCTATTGCTGCAACAATGGGTAATGATCCTAAACAGATCAAACAAGCCTCTGGGACTAAACTCAGTGAAATGGGCTTACTGGGCGAGTATGTCGAAAACCTACCGTATCTCAGTGAAGTTCTTGGTTTAGATGAGGAAACATGGAAAAGTTGGGATGGACTAGAGCAGGAAAAATTCATTCGTCGACTCAACACAAAACTTCAATATTATCAGCGTTATAATGAAGATGTTGATCGTTGGATCCCGCTAGCACCGAATAGCGATCCCCGTGACTATGTTTACCCTGTGCCTTTGGAAAATCTCCCTTAATGTTGCACATTGAGCAATTGTCACTGACACGAAGCGACGGGGGACGTGATTTTCATGTCACCCTTCCTTCTCTCGTACTAGAGCCCGGTCATGTGTGTGCATTAACGGGGTTAAGCGGCTGTGGAAAAAGTACATTATTAGAAATGATTGGGTTGATCCTTCAGCCCGATCAACTCGCCCATTACCAACTGACCTCAAAGCTAGATATTACCGAAGCAGTTCTGCATGATGATACCAAACTTTTAGCGCAGTTACGGGCAAAACATTTCGGCTTTGTGTTGCAAAATGGCGGGCTTCTTCCTTATTTAACCGTAAAACAAAACATTGTTTTACCTAGAAAAATACTATCTTTACCCACAAAATCAGATTTCTTAGATTTTGCGATCGACCACCTTCAATTACGCCGTTTGCTCAATAATTACCCCCATCAGCTTTCCATCGGTGAGCGTCAACGAGTGGCATTTGTGAGAGCCATCGCCCATCAACCCACCCTGTTACTTGCTGATGAACCCACAGCGGCACTTGACCCGCTCAATGCCCAGTCTCTGTATTCATTAATTATTGAAATGGTGAAAAATTTAAACCTAAGTGCGCTTATTGTTAGCCATGACTGGACGCTGGTAGAGCAGTTTGGTTTTACACAATATCATGCCGAATTAGAAGGGAATGGCAGTGTCTTTAGAAAAAAATAGTGCCATAAAAACAAAGTGTTCATTACTTACCCGATTGGCATGGCAGGATTTACTCCATGATAGAAAAGTCGCCCTGTGCATTATTTTTTCATTAACGTCAGTCATTGCACCGCTGTTACTGCTGTTTGGCTTAAAAAACGGTATTATCACGCAGCTCCATAACCAATTACTTAACGATCCTAGAAACTTAGAAGTGCGTATGATTGGGAATGGAAATTATCCGCCATCGTGGTTTGATGAACTCTCAAAACACCCTGATATTCAGTTTGTGATCCCACAAACGCGCAGTCTAAATACTCAAGCTGACCTCGTTGCTGATAGCCAGCATTTTGTCTCTAATGCTGAAATTATCCCCACCGCCAAAGGCGATCCGCTGCTCAGTGATGTAATTGTCCCTGTTGAAGAAAACACTCTGGTACTCTCCACTAGCGCCGCTGAAAAATTAAGTGCAAACAAGGGTGATACGGTGAATTTGGTCATTACTCGCAAGCGAGGTAATACCAGCGAGCGAGTGAAACAGTCCTTTCGTGTGATTGATATTATTAGCGACGCCAAGTTTTCTCGCCCTGCTGCATTTGTGCCGTTATCCGTCCTCATTGCTATGGAAGATTACCGAGATGGCTACCAAGTTCCTCAGTTCAATATCACGGAAGGCGAAAATCCCAAAGTCAGAGAAAGCTTTGCAAAGGCACGTGTCTACGCCAATAGTTTAGATGGGATAGCCCCTATCAATGACTGGTTTAACCAGCAACATATTGAAGTGATAACACAAAAAAGCCAGATTGATTCCGTCAAAGCCATCACCTACGTACTCAATATTATCTTTTCTGTGATCATGTGGATTTCGCTATTTGGCTGCATCGCGTCTCTCATTGGTGCATTTTTGGCAAATATTGATAGAAAACGTAAAGATATGGCCGTATTGCGGTTACTGGGTTTTCACCAATTGGCCGTGACTTTTTACATCATCATTCAAGCCTTGCTCTTGACCAGCATTGCCTTCTTTATTGGCTTCTTGCTGTACCTTATCGGCAGCTATTTGTTCACTGGCTTATTAGGTGAACAGTTACCTAAAAATGCTTTTGTGTGCCGACTTGAGCCAATCAATATACTTATTGCTTTATTTACTGCGTTATTTATCGCGCTCTGCGTTGCAGGCATTGGGGCGTTACGTGCAGTGAAAATACAACCTGCGGAGAGCTTACGTGAAATCTAAAATAGCGTTAATCACATTGTCATTCGTTTTACTGCACAGCGGAATCTCTTATGCCGCGCCGTGGGAAGAAAAATTCTTTAACCCGAAGGCATTACCGGATGATGTTGTCTTGCCATTCCCCTGTGAAGGCAGCATGGTTTTTCGTAAAGTCGCCATCCCAGTGAATCAACCTTTGCAAGATTACAATATTACTTTAGGCCAAGAAGGGGATGATTGGGGCTATCTAGAACAAACTCGAACCGAGCACATCGCGGGAAGTTTTACTGAGAAAAATAAAGGCCGTTATTTCCTGATGGCGAAATACCCCGTCACTGATCTTCAATACACCGCGTTAGAAAATACGCTGCAAGGGAAAGAGTGTCCAAACCCATCCAATAAATTGCGCTTACCGAAAGTCAATGTGAGTTGGTATGACGCAATGCAGTTTTCAGATAAATACAACGTCTGGTTACGTGAAAAACACTTACGTGCCCTGCCTGTTGAAGATGGTGCGAAAGGTTTCGCTCGTCTCCCGACGGAAACAGAATGGGAGTTCGCGGCAAGGGGAGGATTGTCTGTTTCCGCATCCGATTTTCGTGATACTCGATTCCCTATGCCTGAAGGCATTCGAAACTATGTCTGGTCAGCGGGTGCACAATCTGCCAATGGCGATTTACAGCTTACAGGCTTGCTGCAACCTAACCCATTAGGGCTGCACGATATGCTGGGTAACGTCTCCGAGATGATGTTCGAACCGTTTAGACTCAATAAATTAGACCGCCAACATGGGCAAGCCGGTGGATTTATCGTTCGAGGCGGAAGCTATTTAACTCCAGAAAGCGATATCCGCAGCGCTTGGCGACAAGAAGAAGCCTATTATACCGATAAAGGACCAACCAAGAATAAGTATACGGGTTTCCGCCTTGCCATCGTGGCTCCGACATTAACCTCAAGAGATCGCATTAAAGAGATTGAAAAAGAGTGGCTCAAATTAGGTTCGGAATCATCATCAGCGAACGGTCAACCTCAGGCTCAAAGTAGCTCTATTAATAATCTAAGCGCCATCTCAGCAAAAGTGCAGGATGAAGCCATCAAGCAGCAATTAACGCAGTTAAAAGATGAATTAAAAGCGAATACCCAATTGCGAGATGAGCAGCGCGACCAAGCTATCAGAACCTCATTACAGTTAGGCGCATTTTTGTGTACCAAACTCAAAGATGATGGCGAATTTTATGACCGCTTAGCGGGCTTATATGAAAAAAATTGTGCAGCCAATGCCGCCGAAGGCACTTGCGAAAAACGGAAATCACAACTTGAGGATCACAAAAAAGCCTTGGATTTTGTGGTGAATTACTACGCAGATACCTTAGTCGACATGGCCACAACCTACGATGCATCCTTAGTTAAGTCCCAAGTTAACGTTGTTAAACAAGTGATGGAGGCCAGAGGAAAATCAAATTTACAGACCTACCTCTCGGCTTATGTTTCTAATTTAGATGGTTATTGGAAAAATGGAAAAGTTTCGAGAAATGAATGGCTTGAAACATGCAAAAAACAAAAATAGGAATTACGCTAAATGAATAAAAAACTGATAGGTACATTTTGTTTGATAGTCACAATGGTATTAACCGGATGTCAAACAACACGTTCAAACCCAGATGTTGACCCTCGTTTATCACAAAATGAGGACATTGAGTTTTTCAGTAAATCAGGGATCACCGCCTGTATGGGTGGCGCGGCAGTTGGTGCGCTTGCGTGTTTAGCGGTAGATAGCAAAAACAGAACCGGTTGTATGATTGCCGCGGCGGTTGTTGGTTGTGGTATTGGTGTCGGTTCGAACGCTTACCTTGATAACCAACGCAAAAAATACTCGAACAAAGAACAGCAATTAAATGCCATGATTTCGGATATTCAGCAAGAAAATCAACGCTTAAAAAGCGCATCCAGTACTGCAAAATCCGTTATTGCTGATGACAAACGCGAACTGGCTAAAATCAACCAAGATATTGCCCAAAAACGTTTAGACCAAAAAGCAGCTGAGAAAAAACTGAAAGGCATAGATGCCAACATTGCATCATTACAAAAAAGCCTGACAGATATGAAAAAACGTCAAAACGAGTGGAAAGAAATTTCTGAGAAAAGTGCTGCACAGGGCATGAAAACAGCGCAGCTAGATACCCAAATTGCAGAGATGAAAACGCAAGTTTCATCTTTAGAAAAAGAGTTAGATAGCCTGTATTCTCAGCGTACAGCTATTAAAATCAGCTAATTGAGGGCATATTTTGAAGCTATTACCGTTAATCACATTAGGTTCAGTATTGGTTCTTTCTGGTTGTGCGACCAACGTAGAAGATTGCGACCCCACAACTGGTGACGTCAATATTATTACCAAATTTAACTGCAAATACTCCGGTACTTACGATAAGAGGATTGAGTTAAAACAGGAAAAACTTGAACACGAGAAAGTGTTAAATAATGAGTTTAAAGCTGTTTTTGCGGCGATTGAAAATGAGAAACGTCAAGTCAATGCTGACTTAAAAAGCCAACAGAAAAGTCAGCAAGCGTTAAATCAATCAATCAATAACTTGTTAAATCAAGCAAGATCCAAATCTAAAAACAGTAAGAGTATTCAAAATCAAATCAATTCTATTGACCAAAAAATAAAGGAAAACCAGAACGCTCCCGATCGTTCTGTAATGCAAAAACAACTCGAATTAGAGAGTTTAAAAAACCAAGTTTTAGATTTACAAAAAGATTTAGATTTGAACTAATTTAGATTTGAAGTCAGTGATAACACGTTAGACATTAGGGCGAGTGGTTAATATGATCACCAGCCCTAATTACTCTTAAAAATGAGTATCGACCGTGACATCGAATTCTGGACGCCCTCACATTTTATTTATTGAGTAATTTATATGCATCGCATGCTTCTTGGACTCCTTCGTCACAAGCTTTGCGATAAAGGCGTTGCCGAGTGCTTTATTTTTCCTCCCGCCTTTCCATACATAACACCAAACTTATATTGTGAGATAGATTCTGATTTTTCAGAATCTCATTTGACCACCCATGACGGTAAAAAAGCGAATAATAAAAAAGAAAGTGAATACCTTTTCATACTTATCTCATCCATTAAATAATAAAAGAATTTAAACACTAAAGTTTATTACTACACCATGATGCACACTCAATCTTTCCGAACGTATTCTTCCATCAAGCCAAATCCTGATAAACAAACAACCCTAATCAAATGAAAAATAGGCACTTTAACCCAAACCATTACCTGCTGAATGCACCTCAAATACTCGTTTATAACACGATGTCCTTAAATTAAAAATATTCACTATTTATAGATTCGGTTGTTTTAATTAAATTCTTCTAGCACCATTTTGATGAGTTAATTTCCGTGGTATTTTTTGTCTATGTGGGAATGAAAATCTTCAGCTCATAAAAACCCTTGGGAAAACCTGCATAAAATACGGCTTTAACGTATAATCAACTCTATTGAGCTTTGGTTCACTTCACACAGTGTCGATATCATCATAAATAACACACGAACCCAGACTAAAATGGGCTTTTGAGACTCTATTGATCAGGTGGGATATGCTGGATTTTCTAAAGAATTATGACAACTTAACCGTCAGTGAAAAAAAAGTATTAAAATACCTTACCGATAATATTGCCGATATTCCCTACTTAAATATTAATGAATTAGTCGCCAAAACGTTTGTATCCAAGACAGTCATTATTAATTTGTCCCAGAAATTAGGTTTTAGTGGGTTTAAAGAACTCAAATTTCAAATTAATAACCATATACTTTCGCAAAATAAAGCGGAAAAAAATAACCCTGCATCGTATAAAAAGCAGCTTGAAAATAATATCCATAAAACCTTCACCTTGATTAATGAAGAGCAAATTCGCGACTGTGCGAAAACATTACGCGGCTCTCGTAATATTTTTTTAGTCGCGCGTGGCACCAGTAAAGCCGTCGGTTATTATCTTGAACACTTGCTCTTCTCCCTTGGATTACACTGCTTTTTTATCAACGATTACAATCTCTCCGACTCTTTTACTCGTCTGGTTAACCAAAATGATACGGTGATTTTTATCTCGCTGTCTGGTGGAACCAAAAAAATCATCGAAACCGCTAAAATAGTACAATTGAAAGAGGCCAACATCATCAGTATGACCGCCTTTCACACCAACGAGCTCACCGCCTACGCCAATAACACCCTTTTCTGCTTTGCAGATAGCTATGACACTAAACGGGATGATTCCAAATCCAGAACCGGATTTTTTATTCTGGTAGATTTGCTAATTAATGAATTGGAAAACCTGCTGTAAATACACGTCCTCTCACCTTATTTATTTAACTTAAGGATAACTGAGTGTTTTCCATTCAATTATCCTTGTTATTCTTCAAATAATTTTTTATTTAAAAAACGATCAACACATTGATGACAAAATCATTATTGATATGATTTTTAAAGAATTATTTAATTTTAATGACCTAGGTCTTAATCTATGACCTGAGATAATATTTAAAACCGTAACATCATTTCATTTAAAAAACCCAGTGCTAGTATTCCAGTTAATTTCAATAATTCTTCGTCATTAGGAAAAAATATGGCTAAAAGAAAATTCGGTGAGTCAATCCAGCGCTTTGGTCGGACACTGCTCCTGCCAATCGGGGTTCTGGCTCCAATTGGTATGATACTGGGGATCAGTGGGGCATTAGTGCAAACCTACATGATTGCTCGATTCCCTTTCCTCGGCAATGAAACCGTTAACGCATTACTTGTCAGCATCCGTTCTATTGCGGGCGTTATCTTCGACAACATCCCATTACTGTTCGCCATGGGGGTTGCCTACGGCATGAGCCAGCGCGATAAAGGGATCGCGGTCTTCGCCTCCGTTGTCGGTTACCTTTCGTTGATTATCACCATGAATATTTGGTTGGTACTCACGGGTAAATTGGCGGATCCGGCGATTATGGGTCAAGTGGGACAGATTAAGGTTTTAGGTATTCAAACCTTAAACATCAGTGCCGCAGGGGGGATTATTACAGGGTTAATTGGTGCATGGGCCACCGATAAATTCTATAACCTCGAGCTGCCAACCGCCTTCGCCTTCTTCTCGGGTAAAAAATCGGTTGCGATCATCATGGTCGGCTTAATGATCATGGTCGGTGGTACATTACCGTTTATCTGGGAAGTATTAGTTCAAGGCTTGATGAAGCTTTCCGCCGTCTTCCTCAGTCCTGTCGGTCCATTCTTTACCGCAGGGGGTGAACGTCTGTTTATTCCATTCGGGTTACACCACGTTTGGAACGTTCTATTTAGATTTACCGAAGCGGGTGGTACCTATGTTATTGATGGACAGACCTTTGTCGGTGTTGTTCCAGCCTTAACAGAAGTGTTATTTAAGCAAGGTCCAAGTAGTGAATACTGGGCAATGATGCCAAGCCTGACGCGCTTTATGGCGCAGCAACAAATGCTAGTCACGCTGTTCCTGTTCCCTGCCATTGCATTAGCTATCTATAAAACATCGAAAAAAGAGAACCGTGCTGAAGTTAAATCGATGTTGGTGACCATGGTATTAACTGCGATGCTCGGTAACGTGACCGAACCACTCGAATTTACCTTCGTGTTTATCGCACCGCTGTTGTACTTAATCTATGCCATCATCGTCGGTATTGGTGCAGTGTTGTTGTCATTCGCTGGCGTTGCTATCGGGTATATCCGTGGAACTGTGTTTGACTTCACTATCTTTGGTTTGTTGTACGAGCACACTAACTGGATATTCTTAGTCTTGATTGGTGGCGGTTTAGCCGTAGTGACTTACTTCATCTTCTACTGGGCGATTATCAAATTTGATATCAAAACCCCAGGTCGTGAAGAGTCGAGCAACCTGAAAAACACCTTAATTAAAGAAAAACGTTATGGCGAAATCGCTGAGATCCTGGTTGAAGCCTTAGGCGGTAAAGAAAATATTCGTAACGTAGACAACTGTATTACCCGTATGCGTATTGATGTCGCAGAAGTGAATAAAATTGATAAAGATTTAATGTTGGAATCAGGATGTACCGCATTCTTCTTTCCATCGGCAAACCACGTCCACGTAGTGTATGGACCTAAAGTTGAATTTGTTCGCAACGCTGTTGATGAGTTCATGAAGAAATAAAAGGATATATGATGAGAGCCTTATATGATTCTAAGAGTAAAACCATCGATGACCGCGGTATAAAAGCCCTGTTATCGGATGAGGCCAAATACAATACTTGGCTGATGTTTGAATCCATGTTAGCTCAAGCGCAAGCTGAAGCGGGGTTCATTCCCCAATCAGCGGCCGATGAAATTAAAGAAAAAGCGGTTATTGAGAACATTGATTTCGAAGAAATGAGCCGCATTTACCAAAAAATTGGGCACGGCTTCGTTCCCTTCTTAAAAGTCTTGGTGAATGCGTGTTCTGAAGAGAGTGGTAAATATATCCATTACGGAATTACCACCCAAAATATTCAGCAAAGCTCGCAGCTGTACATGATGAAAACGGTACATAATAAATTTATGTTGCTGTTAGGTGAGATCATCGAAAACCTGTCGGGTCTTGCTGAAAAAACCAAGCATATGGTGATGCCGGGCAGAACCCATGGACGCCACGCTATCCCAATTACTTACGGTTACAAAGTGTCCGTATGGATCAGCGATTTCATCGACTGCTACCAGCGTATGAAAGAGTGTGAAAAGCGCGTATTTACCATCATGATGGGTGGCGCAGTAGGTGCGTTTAACTCCATGCCGGGAATTGGCTTAGAAGTGCAAAAACGCGTTGCTGAACTGACGGGTATGCATGCAATGGAAGTTCCATCGCGTAACCTAAGCACCCATAAATTAGAGTACATGGCGAACTTAGCGCTGATGGCGAATATCTGCCATAAAATCGGGGAAGAAGTTTACAGCACGACGCTGGAAGAAATAGCGGAAGTGTCTGAAGGCTTCACCAAAGGCACTGTGGGCAGCAGCACCATGCCACACAAAATCAACCCGAAACTGGCGAAAGGGATTATTGCTAACTCTCAAAAACTGTATTCATTACCGAGTGTTGGGATGTATTCTGCCGTCAGACCGTATGAGGGTGATAGCAGCTCTTACATGTTATTCGATGGGCTTATCGAAGAAGCGTTAGAACTGACCACTGAAATTTTATTAAGAACTGAAGAGCTTTCGAGAACTCTGGTACCTCATGAAGAGAGAATGCTGCATAACGTTCTGAGAAATAAAGGGTTAGATAATACTGAATACGTGATGATGAAAATGGCTGAGAAACTAGGTAAAGATAAAGCACACTCATTACTGTATGAAGAAGCTATCAAAACCGCAGCGGATGGCGAGGATTTCTACACTAACCTCACCAAAAATGAAACCATTACAGCAGCATTTAGCAATGACGAAATCAAAGCGATGCTCGACCCTCGTTCCTATATTGGTTTGTCCGTTGAGATTGCAGAAAAAGAAGCGAAACGTGGTTTAGCTGCAGCCCAAGAAATTAAACAACTTTATCAGTAATTATTCGTTTAATAATTTAACTTAAAGCTGTTATTTGAAGCCGCCATTTAAAAAATGGCGGCTTTTTTTTGGTTATAAAAATATAAATGTTGCTAAATAATAGAAAAATAATTCATTACTTTTAATTAGTCATTAATACTTAAAAAATAATTAAAAAGAATGACTGTTAATGAATAATGTGAATTTGTTATCACTTCTAGTTTATTCTCAATAAATTTATCTAAATTTTAATTCCTATATTTAAAAGCAAAAATTAATTTAATTCCCAACATAAAATTATCATTTGATTTGTTCTTTTCGCGTTCTATTAATCTGCAAATGATGTGACTAGCCAGTCAATAAATCTACTTTTCCGATAAATAAAAAGATTTTGCGATGATGCTCAAGTATTTATTTTTATAAAACACAGATTATCTCTGCGATTCTGTTTTTGATTCTTAATGATGGTTTTTGATTGATAACAAAGGTATCAGAATGAACAAAGCACATAAATTTGCGTCATCTTCTCGTTATAAAAATAAAGCTGCAATAAATAAAAATATTTTTCAGCTTTCTATTATTACTTCTGCGCTGTTATTTTCCGGCTATACGCTGGCTTACTCTGAAACAGGGCAACTCGGTGATAAAAATAGCTGGGAAAGCCAAGAATATAAAAATGACTGGGGTTTAGCCGCCATGAATGCCTCCAGTGCTTATGCGCTGGGATATCATGGGCAAGGCGCTAAAATCGGTGTTATGGATTCCGGTGCGTTATTATCCCACCAAGAGCTGAGTGGCGCCCGCTTCCACGCGGTCAAAGCCAAAGGGGAGTACGGCTCCACAGGGATGCGTTATCCTCAAGAATTAGGTGGTCATTATGAAAAAGGGCAAGCCTTCGATGTGACTGGCGATTGGATCAAAGGCGTGAATGACACTCACGGTACCCACGTGACAGGCACCGTCGGTGCTAACCGTGATGGCGAAGGCATGCACGGCGTTGCATGGGGCTCTGATGTATATATGGGTAACACAGGCGCTACCGACAGCAATAACTACGGTCCTTATCAAGATTATCAATATTTCTATACTGGCTGGAAAGCCATGGTGGATGCCGGCGCCCAAGTGATCAATAACAGTTGGGGCACTAACCCAAGAATTATTGATGCTGGGAAAACTGTCGGTCCTGATGGCGGTAACACCACCGTACATTTACCCGTTGATACCACCCAACAAACTGAGTACGAATATTTCTACTTCAAAAAAATCTACGGGGATAATCCATCCTTTGTGGATGCTGCCTATGATGCCGTGAAAGGCACCAATGTTGTTCAAGTCTTCACCACGGGTAACCGCGATTTTAAAAACCCGTACTACCGCCCTCTTTACCCTTATTTCAATCCACAAGCTGAGAAACATTGGATTGCCGTTGCTGGATTAAAACAGACAGCAGACAAAACAGGCTATGAAATTGAAGGCATGTTTAACGAAGCAGGAAATGCCAAATGGTGGACAGTCGTTGCCCCTAGCCGCTATATCTATTCCAGCGTTGTGGATGCTGAAGGCAATCCGGGTTGGGATACCTTTAGTGGTACTTCAATGGCAGCACCACACGTCACCGGTGCCATGGGCGTTTTAATGTCTCGCTATCAATCCATGAACGCCCTGCAAGTTCGTGATGTGATGTTCACGACTGCCAACCGTTACAACCCAGATGGTAGCCTCTATAAAGGCTGGACATCGGCGGATGGGGTACCGGATGAGCGCTATGGCTGGGGTACACCTGATCTCGAAAAAGGCATGTATGGTCCTGGTCAATTCTTAGGTAAATTCGAATACCAACTGGATGCTGTACCACTTGATGTCTGGACAAACGACATCAGCCAAGCGGCGTTAGATCAGCGTGAAACCGAAGATTTGGCGTGGTTAGCCGATTATAAAGCCCACGGTATTGATGCTGGTGGTGATTACAATCTTGGTACCGATTTCGTGGTAAACGATGGCAACCCAGACCCAACTTCCCACATTGTTGATAAAGAAGATGCTAAAAAATGGCGTCAGGAATATTACCAAAAACGCGCTGAGGCGATTCAAGCCAAAATCGATGCTGGCTTGTATGATGGCGCTTTAGTCAAAGCGGGTGAAGGCACATTGGTGATGACGGGGGATAACACCTACCGTGGCGGTACAACCGTCGAACAAGGCTCTCTGTATGGTTTTACTGAATCCTTTGGTACTGCGGACGTGAACGTTAACGGCGGCTCGGTGAGTGTCCTTAATCGCTATAATGACCAATTTACTCAAAAAGGTCAGTTAGTCTCCAATGAAAGCCATAAAGCCAATATCAACATCAACGATAAAGGGACCTATTTAGTCACTGTAGGTCATGATGTAAATATCGGTAATATGACATTAAATCAAGGCGCTAAGCTGGATGTTGCTGCCGATAACATTGGGCAACTGAAAGACGTTTATCTGAATGATAATGCCATCAAAGGCACCGTGAATGCAGATAACTTAGCGGATAACCGCGCTAAAACCAAAATGCTTGCCGCAAATGCCAATAATGCTGCCACAGATGATTATGCGCTATTCCAAAAAGACGTTTCCGTAAAAGATAACACTATTACGGGCTCCCTGAGTAAAAAAGCGGATACCTCATTTGCTTCATTTGCCAATAATGAAAATGGTCGTTCGATTGCTAATGCACTAGAAAGTAACGCGAAAGGTCAGCTATTTGATGCCACGCTACCGATGAGCGAACGTGACCTTCGAGACACTTATCAATCACTCGGTAGTGATATGTACCTGAATGCGAATAATGCCAGTGTGGTGAACGTATTGGGCTTAACTCGTACCGTGAAAGATCAGGCTATCGGTGTCGGCCATGGTCGCTATGCTAATCTTGAAAATAGCAATGCGCGCATCTGGATGACAGGCGTCGGTCAATGGGGCAACCTTGACTATGGTTACAGCAATATGGATACCGATTTCTACGCAGCGTTAGTCGGCGCAGAAATTGATGTCGCGGAGCACACCAAAGCAGGTCTGTTCTTTGGGGCGGGCTCATCTAAATACAAAGCCCATGAGTACGGTAAAATTGACAGCAATGACCTGCATGTTGGTGCCTACGGTGTATCTAATATCCAGAATGTAGCTGCGGTTAATTATGGTATCACTCATACAAACCAAGACAGAGATGCGAAACGTACTCTGTGGGTGGGTCAAGAGTCAGGTTATAACTCCACCAGCTATGATGCGAAAATCACGCAATTCTTCATAGAAGGTGCCTATACCCAACTGAATAATGACCGATATTCTGTTGAGCCTTATGCTGGATTTAACTGGCTGCATGTCACCAGCGACAATCTGCATGAGCAAGTGGGCAATATGCAATTTACCACCAAAACAGATAACCAAGATATCCAAGTTGGTACCGTTGGTTTGCGTGGTGGTTATCCATTCAGCGCGGGTAATGTGAATCTCACACTGAAAGGTGACGTATCTGCGAGCCATTTATTTGGCGATACTCGCCCAGAAGCGATGTTGTTCCTGTCAGATACTGGCGAAGCCAAAATTCGTGGTGGCAAGTTAGATAACTTATTCGGTGTAGGCTTAGGGGTTGATGCTCAGCTGAATAAATCCACGACTTTCGGTGTTTCTTACCAAGGTCAATATAACAGTGATGTCAGTTCTAGCGGTGTGAACGCGACATTAAAAATTAACTTCTAATTCAGTTAATTAAAAAAGGGCGAAGTCAATTTTATGTTGATTCCGCCCTTCGTTTTTTCGATAAATACCGCTTTATATTGATCAACGCATTGCTTGGATTTCAGAGTGAGATAAGCCTGTAATTTGGCTAATGATATCAATATCTAAGCCTAGTCTTAAACTGGTCAAAACTTGGGTATAAATGCGTTGTTTCGTGTTCGCTTGTTCTTCTCGTTTAGCTTCTTGTCGAGCTTCTTCCCAAGCTTCTGCTCTTCCTTTGATTACCCCTTCATTTCTTAAACGATCTGCAATGCTCATAACGGTCTCCTGATATCCTTCGGTTTTTTCTATTAATGTTTTGACTATCTTCTTGTATGTCGGCGTATCCATCACACTAAACAGATAGTTGATGATTAAAATAACGTCGTCGCGATGGTTTTCGTTCTCCTTGATCACCTGCGCTAAGCGCTTTGACAGCACCATAAGGTCATCTTTCAGGGATGAGTGTTTGAGAACTAACTCCAACGCGGCAACTTTTCGGTGATTCACAAGTTCATCGTCACTTGCCACTGTTACATCCACTAACGGCAGGGGATTACAATACAAATCATGCGCTAAATCAGACCACTCAAAGCAATCCGTCCATGATTGGGAATAAGGATAAGGGGATTGATTCCCATGATAAAACAGGATGGGAACCACCAACGGCAAGGTTTGGTACCCCTGCTGCAAATGCTGATTCATCGCGCAGAATGCGTAATGCATCAGCCGCCAGCCCATCAGCTTATCGGGGGAAGATTGGTGCTCCACCAAGAAGTAAAAATACCCCTTACCCTTGAGTGTTTGAACGGAATAGAGCATGTCCGAGAAACGAGAGCGCAATGTTTTATCTACAAATGAAGCACTGGCCAACTTCAAGGTATCAAAATTGCAGAGGTGCTTAATGCGATTAGGAAGATGGACTTCAAAAAAATCCCGCGCATTATCCACTTTGCTCATAAAGCCTTTAAAGGTTGAATCATGAGGAGCTACAATTGATTGGGTCGCCATCTCGGCCTCGTCTTAGTTCATAAGATGACGAGATACTAACCAATATTTTCGGGAGAGTGAGAAAAAGTTAGTCCTAATTAACGAGAATTACTTGACAGTCTAACTCATTGCTTTTAATGAAATTATTTACTTATTCCAGCCATAAAAAAACACCCCAATCGGCGTATTGCACATTGAGGTGTGATTCAAAATAAACGAATTTTTTAATTTATTCTGCGGGGAAATTTGGACCGATTAAATCAATACGATCAGTACAAATGGCATCAACGCCCCACGCTAATAATAATTTAGCGCGTTCGGGGTCATTCACCGTATACACCAGAATATATAAGCCCGCTTGCTTCAATAGCTCAACCCGAGCTTTATCCAATAAAAGATGGTCTAAATGGATAGAAACGCATCCCAAACGCGTTGTCAGTTCACGCCAATCCTCTCGCCACTCTTCCAGTAATAAACCGCGTGGCAATTCAGGTGCTGCGGCTTGGGCCGCTTCAAGGGACTCAATGGAAAATGAAGAGAGTAACGGTGCAGTTTGTCCTTCCCATAATTGTCGAGCCGCTAATGCCACCACGGTTCCTGTCTCACTTTCCAAACCGGTGGTTGGCTTAATTTCAATATTCGCCATCATACGATGTTGTTGGCAACGCTCAGCCACTTGCGATAATAGCGGCAAATGCTCGTTGGCAAATTCTTGGCTATACCAGCTACCCGCATCAATATTGACTAACTGGCTCCAATCAAAATCCCCTGCAACCCCATGCCCATTACTCGTGCGCTCAAGGGTATCATCATGCAGAAGGAAAATTTGACCATCACGGGATAATTTGGCATCAAACTCAATCATGGTATGACCATATTTCGCCCCAACATCGATAGCTGCAAGCGTATTTTCAGGCGCTAATTTACCGCCACCACGATGGGCGACAATTTTAGGGTAAGGCCAAAGATTCATAAACGGTGTCCATATTGAGTATCAAAAAAATGCTGATGAGCTTCAGGAAGATGAAGCCATAACGTGGAGCCAATCTGAGGGCGATGCTCGTGCCCAAGGCGCACAATTACTTTTTGCCCTGCCCACTGACCATGCACTAAATTATCAGCACCTAATATTTCAAGGGTCTCAACGACCAGCGGGATCCCCCCGGATGACTCAGAACCTAATTGTAAATGTTCCGGTCGAATACCTAACGTTAGCGCATGCCCTACCCACTGTAAATACGTTCTACCTAACGGTAATTGCATTTCGCCACCGAGTTCAAAACGAGAGCCATCCGAACTCAATTTTCCTTCCAGCAAATTCATGGCAGGAGAGCCAATAAAACTCGCCACAAAACGGCTGGCAGGACGCTCATACACATCTACAGGTGAACCGATTTGTTCTGCAACGCCTTTATTCATCACCATCACTCGCTGCGCCAAGGTCATCGCTTCCACCTGATCGTGAGTCACATACAAGCTGGTGGTTTTTAAACGACGATGAAGCTGTTGCAGTTCAAGGCGCATCTGCACCCGCAACTTTGCATCAAGGTTGGAAAGCGGTTCATCAAATAAAAATACGGCGGGATCACGAACAATAGCTCTTCCCATTGCGACCCGCTGACGTTGACCACCAGAGAGTTCTCTTGGCAGGCGCTTTAATAAGCCCTCAAGCTCTAAAATTCGTGCCGCATCCGCCACTTTTTGGCGAATAATCTCTTTTCCTAGCCCTCGAATTTTTAGCCCCCACCCCATATTTTCTTCGACGCTCATATGAGGATAAAGGGCGTAATTTTGGAATACCATCGCAATGCCACGCTCTTTGGGTTCTAAATGCGTGACCCGCGTTCGGTCAATCCAAATATCCCCGCTCGTCACTTGCTCTAGCCCTGCCACCATACGTAATAGCGTGGATTTACCACACCCAGAGGGCCCTACCATCACAATAAATTCACCATCTGACACATCCACTGTCAGCGGTTTAATCACTTGATTTTTTCCGTCCCAACTTTTGGTGACGGCTTGAAGTTTTAATTCTGCCATGCTTATTTCTCACTATCGACCAAGCCACGCACAAACGCCCTCTGCATAGCTAATACCACAAGAACTGGTGGAATCAGCGTGAGCAGCATTGCCGCCATCACTTGATTCCATTGAGTCGTCCCTTCACCCGATGCGATCATGCCTTTGATCCCCGCAACTGCTGTTCCTAAGCTGGGATCTGCAACGATCAAAATCGGCCACAAATATTGGTTCCAACCATAAATAAACGTGATCACAAACAACGCGGCTAAGTTTGTTTTGGACAACGGCAGCACAATGTCGATGAAAAACCGCATTGGTGAAGCACCATCAATACGTGCTGCCTCAATCAGTTCATCCGGCAGCGTCATAAAAAATTGGCGAAATAAAAAGGTCGCCGTGGCGGATGCCATCAACGGCAAAGTTAGCCCAGCGTAACTATCCACCATGTTTAAGTTAGAAATCACCTCTACCGTGGGGAAAATTCGCACTTCGACAGGCAACATTAACGTGATGAAAATCATCCAAAAAAATAGGCTACGGCACGGAAAACGGAACCAAACGATGGCAAATGCCGATAACATCGAAATCGTCATTTTTCCAATCGCTATCACCAACGCCATAATGGTGCTGTTCACTAACATCAACCAAAATGGGGCGCTGTTCGCTGCCACGCCGTTATTCCAAATATGCAGAATGTTCTCCCATAAATGAGAGCCAGGTATTAAGGTAATGGGGGTATCGAAGACCGCTTTATCGTCGAGTGTCGCGGCAACAAAGGCCACATACAGTGGGAATAAAATCACTAAAATCCCCATCACCAGCATGGAATGACTGAATATGCTCAGTCCACGATTTTTCTCAATCATTGGTAACGTACCTTACGCTCGATAAAACGGAATTGAATCACCGTTAGGATGATCACCAAGCCCATTAAAATCACGGACTGTGCAGCGGATGAAGAGAGATCGAGCCCTGAAAAGCCTTCACGATAAATCTTATAAATCAGTGTCGTCGTCGCTTGAACTGGCCCCCCGCCCGTTGCCGCATCAATCACAGGGAAAGTATCAAAGAAGGCATACACCAAATTCACCACCAGTAGAAAGAAACTCACCGGGGTAATTAATGGTAAGGATATTTTAAAGAAACGGCGGATAGGCCCCGCACCATCAATAGCCGCCGCTTCCATCAAAGAGCGTGGAATAGATTGCAAGGCAGCGAAGAAAAATAAAAAGTTATAACTGATTTGTTTCCAAACTGAGGCTAAAACGACTAAAAACATCGCCTGACCGCTATTTTGTGCATGGTTCCAGTCATAGCCTATGGATTCCAAACCATAGGTAATCAACCCTCTGCCGGGACTAAACAAAAACATCCATAAAACCGCTGCAACAGCAGGAGCTACCGCATAAGGTAGCAATATAAGCGTTTGATAAAAACGGCTTCCTCGAATCACATAGTCAACCAAAGCCGCGAAAAACAGCGAGACTACAAGCCCACTTCCTGCGACCCAAGCACTAAAAATCATCGTGGTATAGAAAGAATCTACATAGTAGCTATCACTGAAGAGTTGAGTGAAGTTTTCTAACCCGACAAATTCACTGGATAATCCAAAGGGATCAATACGTTGTAATGAATACCAAAGCGCTTGCCCAGCAGGCAAAATAAAGAAAATCACCGTAATGATGAGCTGCGGTAGTACTAACGCGTAAGGTAACCACCGGGAACGAAAGACGGGACGAGATGATGACATAAGCAACCCAATAAATCAGATGTGATGCAGCGCCCCTCTTAATTCCATCAAGAGGGGCGAAAGAACTCATTACTGAGTGGATTTTTCAAAACGGCGCAGTAATTGGTTACCACGCTCAACAGAGGCATCAAGGGCTTGTTGTGGGGTCTTTTTACCTGACCACACGGACTCCAGCTCTTCGTCTACGATGGTACGAATTTGTGGCATGTTACCTAAGCGTAATCCTTTGGTATAAGGCAATGGTGCTTTGTTCAACATTTGGCGAGTGGCAATATCCGCCCCCGGGTTTTTGTCATAAAATCCAGATTGTTGGGTTAACTCATACGCTGCCGTTGTAATGGGTAAATATCCTGTATTTTGATGCCATTTCGCGGCATTTTCAGGTTCAGCTAAGAATTTCATAAATTCCGCAACACCTTTATACGTCTCGGGATCTTTACCGCCCATCACCCACAAGCTCGCACCACCAATGATGGCATTTTGTGGTGCCGTTGGAATTTGTGCATCGTAGGGCATCATACCAACACCAAAATCAAACTTAGCGTGCTTGCGAATGTTCGCCAAAGAACCGGAGGAGCCTGTAATAATGGCACAATCCCCGTTATAGAATTTTTCGGTTGGCTCATCTTTACGTCCTAAGTAAGTGAACGTACCTTTCTTATTCATATCTTGTAGCTGCTCAATGTGCCTGACGTGGTCTGGTGTATTAAACTCCAGCACGGCATCTGTGCCGTCAAAGCCATTATTCTTCGATGCGACAGGCAACCCGTTCCATGCACTGAAGTTTTCAATTTGTATCCAGCCCTGCCAACCACTGGCGTAACCACACTTCATCCCTGATTCACGCAGTTTTTCAGTATATTGAGCAAGATCCTGCCATGTTTTTGGTGGGGTATCTGGATTTAAACCCGCTTTTTTGAAGGCTTCTTTATTGTAATAAAGCACCGGAGTAGAGCTATTGAAAGGCTGGGATAACAAATGCCCTGTTTTCGCATCACTGTAGTAACCCGAAACGGTAGGCACAAACTGAGATTCATCAAAATCAATTCCAGCATCTTGGAAAACTTCGTAGACGGGTTTGATGGCTTTGGATGACATCATCGTCGCAGTACCAACTTCATAAACTTGCAATATTGCAGGCGCATTGCCAGAACGAAATGCCGCAATTCCCGCCGCGAGGCTTTGCTCGTAATTCCCTTTATAAGTGGGAACTACATTGTAATCTGGGTGAGTTTCATTAAAGCGAGTGACAAGGTCATTCACTTCTTCACCAAGCTGACCTTCCATTGAATGCCAGAATGGGATTGTGGTGACTGCCATTCCTTGACTGCTAAACGCTATGCCTAACATCATTGCTAAAGCAGACTGTTTGATCGATGCCATGCCAATTCTCTCTTTTATTATGACTGAAGTTTATCCGCCGAGATTTACACTAAAATGTGCGAATTCACGCAGTTTATGTTCGAGAGAGAATTTATCACCGAGAAATGACAGAAATATCGCCAGCTCATGACAGATTGATGACGACCATATCTCTAGCAAATGACACTTACATGACAATCTACGTGTTTTATTTTCACAATATATCGAAAATAAACACTTAATTTAAATAATAAATTCTTGATTATTGAAAAATGATTAAATAACAAAAAATAGGAAACATGAATAAAAGAGTAAAAATAGAGGCCAGAAATAATTTTGCAGAAACTGTCATTCTATACATATTATCCACCTTATTTTTATTAAAAATAACCAATAAAAAAAATTAAAAACAAGTCTATTATTGACATAGCCATAAAAACAAACTGTCTTTCTAAATTAATTTTAGGATAATACTAATGAAACAACAAATATTTAATTCCATAAAATTAACAATCTAATCAAAGCTCATAAAAAACCTCTTATGATTATCAATTTATAGCTAATTTAAAATACATATCTAAAAACATTAAAGGGTAAATAAAAATCTATTTACCCTTATAAAATCATTATTAAATTAACTTCCAGGAGTAAAATAAATTGGTGATCCTGGTCCTACCGGTAATCCCAAAATAAACACCCAGATAATAAAGAATAGAGACCAACCAATAAAGAAAATAATCGAGTATGGCAACATCATTGAAACCAAGGTACCAATCCCTGCATCTTTCTTATATTTGACGACTATTGCCATAATTAAGCCAAAATAGCTCATCATTGGTGTAATAATATTGGTCACTGAATCACCAATACGATAAGCCGCTTGGATAGTTTCTGGGGAATAGCCTGCTAACATTAACATTGGAACAAATATCGGAGCCGTCACAGCCCATTGAGCGGAAGCCGAGCCGATCATCAGGTTAATAAAGGCACAAATCAGAATAAAGCCAACAAATAATATTCCACCGTGTAGGTCAATACTATTTAAGAAATTAGCGCCTTTAACTGCAATAACTTGACCAATATTGGTCCAGCCAAAAAATGCAACAAACTGCGCTGCAAAGAAAATGATGACTAAATAGAGACCCAAGGTACTCATTGCGCTGGCCATCGCATCAACCACATCTTTGTCGCTACGCATGGTTTTTGCAATATAGCCGTAAACAATCCCTGGAACTGCAAAGAAAATAAAGATAAACACCACGATTGCTTTTAAGAAAGGTGAATTACTCACTAACCCAGTTTCTTGGTTACGTAAAATTCCACTTTCAGGCACCACCATTAAGGCTAATGCTGCCGCTAATCCCCAGAAAGTCACCGATGCCCAGAATAGCGCTTTTTTCTCAAGCGGCGTCACTTCAGCTGAGGCTCGGAGTTTATCTTCATCTTCATCGATACCACCGCCTTGATAAGGACCTAACTGCGGCTCAACAATTTTCTCTGTGATGAAATAACCCAAGATAGTGATTAAGAAGGTACTGGCAAACATAAAGTACCAGTTGGCTTCCGCCCCGACGATATAGGTAGGGTCAATAATTCGAGCGGCTTGCTGAGTGATCCCTGACAGTAACGGATCCACTGTACCTAATAGCAAGTTCGCTGAATATCCACCGGATACCCCTGCAAATGCAGCAGCAAGCCCAGCTAATGGATGGCGACCTAATGAATGGAAAATAATCGCAGCCAGCGGAATCAATACCACATACCCCAGTTCTGCCGCGGTATTAGACATTATTCCTGCAAAAACAATCGCAACGGTGGTTAATTTACGAGGCGCTTTGATAACAATCAGACGCATTGCCGCAGATAATAAACCGGCACGTTCTGCTATCCCTACCCCTAAAAGAGCAACTAATACCGTGCCTAGAGGCGCGAACCCCGTAAAGTTGGTGACCACATTAGACAAAATTTTACGGATGCCTTCAGCATCTAACAGGCTAACAATATGAATGATTCCGTCTTCAGCACGACCTTTTGCACCCTCAGGGCGAGGGTCCGGTACACTAATACCAAAATACTGACCAACGGCGGAGGAGACTAATAAAATCCCAATTAAGATAATGAATAGAATAACAGGGTGTGGCAGAGCATTCCCCAGCCATTCAACCGTTCGTAAAAAACGGCTACCCTCTTGTTTTTTTTGTTCCATATATTCTCCTTATAAACAAGAGAAATGAACATTACACAATGTTTTTTCCTTCACCTAATCACAAGTATATAATTTCAAAACAACAAATTTGATACAAATCGAACACATAAACTAACAATCAACGTTAAGCCCGTAAAAATACAACATTTATTTTGATAAATTTTATTTATGTTAATAACTAAAACCAAAAAAAATAAATATCATGAAATATAAGAAATGTGGTCAAGTTAACAATTTAATCATATTAATGATCCATTTTTTATTATTTTTAACTATATAAATATCAAATTTTATCAGTTTTATTTCATTTAATTCGCTTAATGCTCATTTTTACAATTACAATAAATTTGAGTTAAAGGTGGTGAAATAAAATACCAATTAGCCTGGTTAATGTACGTTTTTAATCTAGATTAATCAGCGCTATAATCGACGCCTATTCACTACAGAGCGAGCCATAATGTCTGTCATTGATCTTTGGGCAGAGCGTCATATTCAAGACGCTTTAAATAAAGGAGAGTTATCCAATCTCAACGGTGAAGGGAAGCCTTTGCAGCTTGATGATGACAGCCTAGTGCCTGAAGAATTAAGGGCGAGCTATCGTATTCTTAAAAATTCTGGGTATCTGCCGCCTGAACTGCAACAGAAAAAAGAAGCACTGAATTTATGTCATATGCTACAGCAACTCTCTGCCGATGACCCCAATTATGTAGCCATCAGTAAGCAATTAGCCTTACTTGAATTAAAACTCAAACAAGCCAATATCAATACCGACTTTTTATATGGGGAATACGCAGTGACAATTTCAGAACATTTAGAGTCTAAATAGCGAAGAATTAACGTTTGGATAGGGATTGCAGACGATATTCCTGAGGGGTTTTACCGTAAAACTTACGAAATGCTTGGCTAAAAGCAGAGTGAGAATCATACCCTACCAAGGTGGCAATATGCTCAATGGTTTGGTGAGTTAATAATAAACTTCCTGCGGTCTCCATCCGTTTTTGCAATAAAAATTGCATGACCGTGAGCCCCGTTTCCGCTTTCACTTTACGCTGTAAGGTACTGACTGACATATAAAATGCACAGGCGATATCCTCGCAGCTTATCGGTAAATGCAGACGTAACTCCACCCAATGAACCAGCTCATCCACCCAGCGGTTTTCCGGTTTTAATTGAGCCAATAATAGGCGAGCAATCGCAAAATTTTGTTCTGCCGCTTGAGGAAAACGTTGCAACCAATTTAATAACCCCACCGCCGCTGGCGTCAGCGTGAAATGGGTCATTCCCTCATTTAATGACCATTGTGCCGTTGCAGGCATTTCCAGCACATAATTTTGATTGCCTTCTTGCCCACTGAAAGCGTGACTAACACTCGGGGGGATCACCACGCCCTGACCTGCATTTAGCAGCCAGTGTTGACGATGCATATTGATCTCCATCGCCCCTGATAACGCAAAGACTACCTGCCATTGCCCATCATGTTGATGAGAAATCACCTCTTGGGAATATTGGCGATAGTGCAATTCAGGTAATAACAAGGCAAGCTCCTACTGGGTGGCATACGGTAGGAGTATACGGTTTTAATCAAAAAAATGCAGCCTGACGGCTTAGGTGGATGACAAAGAGGGATAAAAGTGTGATTTTTCCCTCTTTGTGTTATCAGGCGAAAATCAATAAATTGATTTTCCTCGTTAATTTTACAACCCAAACGAGCCATTTCCAAACCTGATGGGTTTGTCTATGGTCTGCGCCTTACGGCTTAAGCTAGGCGAGAACCATTCGGCACAGGTAGATTAAATTCAGCTAATACAATGGCACCCGTTTCATCGGGAGCACCTGTAATTAATACTTCAGATTTTATGCCAGCAATACGTTTAACTTCAAAATTACACACACATAAAACCTGTTTGCCAATTAAACTTTCAGGGGTGTAATGCACGGTGATTTGTGCGCTTGAGCACTTAATTCCCAATTCCCCTAAATCCACATCCATCACATAAGCGGGCTTTTTGGCTTTACTGTTCACTTCTGCACGAATAATCGTACCAATACGCATTTCCACTTTCGTAAAGTCGTCCCACTCAATAATTTGCATATCTTTATTCCTAAATTAAACGATGTTAATGGCTTAAATTAGCATAGGATAGATAGAGGCCCTTAGCGTCAAACATTCATTTTATGTTGTGAAACAGTCATTGATTATCACCTGATAATGGCAGGCAATAATCAATGGGTACAAGAGAGATAAAACGTGAGGTTACATATTTGAGAAAGTATTCATAATAATGCCGCCAGAGATAATTAATCCCATCGCGAAAACTGCGGGCACATCCGGTTTTTGTTTGTATAAAATCATCGAAACTAACGTCACACCGACAATACCAAACCCACACCATAAAGAATACGCAACCCCAACAGGGATATACCCCATTGCACGTGTTAACGCGAAATAGCACAGACAATAAGCCACAATCACTAAAATTGATGGGCCTAATTTACTAAAGCTATTGGTTTTTTTGATCATCGATGTGCCCGTGATTTCTGAACCAATTGATAATGCTAACCATAAAAATCCAGTAAACATAATATTTCTCTCTTCTTATTAATGAGCAACTTTGTTGGTTGAAGACAGTGACGCATCCGAATTTTCAGCCGGTTCCGCCTCATCCGAACCCATTTTAGAAAACAGGTTCATAATCACGATCCCAGAGGCAATAACCCCCATCCCAATAATTGCCGCCATATCGGGGTGCTGCCCATAAAACAGCATTCCTAAAGTTGAAACCATTAAAATACCGGTACCTGACCAAGTCGCATACGCAAGCCCAACTGGAATATATTTTACTGCACGAGAAAGAGAGTAATAACAAATGACATAAAGAACGACGATTAAACCTAATAATAATGATTTAGTTGTTCCTTCACTATTATCGAACATTTTCAATGTGGATGTTGCTGAGGTTTCAGAAATAATAACCGCTAGCATCCAAAGCCATGATTTTGCTTTAGAGGACATAGATAAGACTCCTACATAGATAGACGTTTAAAATATTAAATTGAAATAAAATTTATTTTTTTAGAGACTTTAAATAATCCATTGCTGAATCTGTTAATTTATTTTTATTTAAAGAATATTCCTTTGGGTCATTCATTACTTCTCTCAAAGTAATATAGCGATTCTGGTTTATTTTATTTTCACTCGATATTTCATTATTTGTAATGAGCATTTTATTTTCAATATTATTAAATGTATCGAATTGAATCCCTAATGAGATAGCCTTATTCATATTCTCTTTAATAAGGCGGTTATAATGTTCATTTTGATTTAAACCTAATATTTGATTTAAATCACTGTCAGGGCAGCAATGATATTTCAATGCCATAATAGGAATATTTCGTGAGAGTGTTTGGATAATAATTTCGCTCTCTTCGCTGATTGCCAAGCCATTTACGACTTCATTCAGTACCTTCGTTCCCATGAAAGGGAGAAAAACCCCGTGAAATTTTGCGAGTTTTTCCATATTAAAGGTATGAACATCAAAACATTGTCCAATTTCTTTCCATTGATTTATCGTCGATTGCGTTAGCATTTCCTTGGTGGCATAGAAAGAAAAAGACATTGAAGGTAATTGCAATAAACGCTGATAAACCGCCTGTTGATAATCTTGGCTTGGGGACAATAACACCAATACTCGCCGTTTCAGCTGTTGCAGTACCTGTAACACTATCTGCTCAATCATTTTTTCGCTCATATTGTCACCGCTCATTTAGCACTTAGCTGACAACAAACACGCTGTCACTGTTGCGTAACCCTGCCGCATTAGCTTCATCTGTATCAATATGAAATTCCAGAGAAAACCTTGCATCCACTCGAACAACGACCTCATCAAATACGAGGCTACGTTCCCCTTCAGTGCGCACACATACTCGCTGTCCATTGGAGACATTTAGCGACCTAGCATCCATTAAATTCATGTGAATATGACGCTGAGCACAAATGACTTGTTCACAAAGATTAACGTGCCCAGCAGGACCGATTAACAACGCACTCCCCGATTGATTTAAATCTCCAGATTCACGCACTGGCGCTTTAATACCTAATGCAAAACAATCTGCTTTCGAGACTTCCAACTGAGTGGTTGGTCGTGTTGGTCCTAACACTCGCACTTTACTGATAGACCCCTTAGGTCCAACCACCATCACACACTCTTTTGCCGCAAATTGACCTGGTTGCTTCAAATCTTTAAATGGCGTCAGTTGATAACCTTCCCCAAAAAGTGCGGTAACATCGTCTTGTGAAAGATGGACATGACGATTCGAAACGCCCACAGGAATAGCAATGGGGCTATCAATCATTGAGGCTGGGTTTGACATAGCTAAGCGAGACAGAATTTTTCCCATCAGCTGCTGGTTTATCATGATTTTTTCCCTTTACGCACGTCAGCTTTTGGCTCCACAGCGGCAATCTCGACAGCCATCGCCACAGGCGCCTCAACGACCGGTTGTTCAACACCGTTTTCTTCTTCGCTCGCTTTATGCTTAGTGGATAGCAGCTGGGTGATCACTCGCTCTTCTGGGCGAGCAATGACTAATGTGCCTTTTAATAGGTCTTGATGGCTGATAACCGATGCACCATGGTCAACGGCGGTTCTTACTGCACTAATTTCCCCTTGAAAACAGACAGAAACTAATCCAGAACCAATTTTGCGGTAGCCAACAATCTCGACACTCGCCGCTTTGCATGCAGCATCCGCAGCTTGTATTGCTGATGTCAGCCCGTAAGTCTCAATGACACCTAAACTTTTCATTTTTCTCTCCTACTTAGTGACGAACCAGTCGAATGTCGAAATCGAATTTTTTAAAGAAAGCCTCTAATTGGTCTAACTCTTCCGCGCTGTAGGTTGGGTCTTTCTTGATGGGATAAATCATGTCGAGCTTGTCGTATTTTCCGCGGCCAAGCTGGTGATAAGGTAAAATATCGATTCGACTTAAATTGCCGCGTTTCGACAATTCCATGGCGTATTCAATTGCGCCTGTTATTGCATCAAAAGAATCGTTATATCCGCGAACTAAAGGCATGCGCATCACCACATTTGCCCCGAGTTCCATTAATCTTTCGAGGTTACGACGCACATTTTCATTACCAATACCAAACAGATTTTTGTGCTCAACGGTATCGATATGCTTAACATCAAATAGGAATAGGTCGACAACTTCGGCTAATTTTTCATAATTCGCTAATGACGTTGTACCTTGCGTTTCCACCGCCGTATTGATCATCATTTTTTTGCATTCACGCAAAAGCTCAACGGCAAAATCTGTCTGTAAACTCATTTCACCGCCACCAATCGTGACACCACCGCCCGAGGAAATATAAAAATCGTAGTCCTGCATGATGATTTCCATCATTTCAGAAACCGTGACATCTTTTCCCATAATGTCTAGCGCATCAGAAATGCACACTTCCTCACATTTACGGCAACCGATACAGTCAATACTACGATTTACGCGATGGACGGCTTCCCCTTGCTCATTGGTGGTCATGTAATGGATCCCCGCAGGGCAGACATCCACACACTTCCCACATCCAACGCATTTGTCGTGGGAAAACATCACTTGGAATTGGCTACTTAACCCTTCAGGGTTAGCGCACCAAGGACAACGAATATTACATCCTTTAAGAAAAATCAGAGTTCGAATGCCATCACCGTCATAAATTGAGTATTTCTGGATATTAAATATCCGCCCTCTGATTTCTGCCGCTGTGTTCATCATTGCATCTCCAAAACAGTTTCAAACTTATTGTTTTTATTATGTATGGTGGGAATAGCAGCCTATCCCCACCCAGATTGGGTTTAGAATTTCTCAATCACGGTACGGCTGATGATTTCGTCCTGAACCTCTTTACATAACTCAACGAAGTAAGCACTGTAGCCAGCAACACGAACGATTAAATCACGATATTTCTCCGGTTCTTGCTGGGCTTTTTTCAGCATTTCGTTATCAACGTAGCTGAACTGCATTTGACCGTTACCCAAAATGGATGCCGTTCTTAACAACGTGATTAACCCATTGCGACCTTCCGGTGTATCCAATAAGCCTTTTAAGAACTTAAAGTTATGCACCATACCGATGTTCATCGTTTCCACGTTCATCTTACTGATGGACTTAATAATCGCCGTTGGGCCTTGTTTATCCGCCCCCTGAGTTGGGCTGATCCCATCCGACAGCGGCATCCACGCTAAACGACCATTCGCAGTCGCGGCGGTTAGCTCGCCAATCGGTGTGTTATTCGAAATGGATAATGTCCCGTGGCTCAATGTGGAATACAGCATGTCGTACTTGCGGCACTCGCGTTCAGTCCACTCGGTAATATCCAATGCATATTGGTCGACGTAGTTATCATCGTTACCGAATTTAGGTGCATTTAGGCAATCACGACGTAATTCTTCATAACCTTCAAAGTTGGCAAGCAGGCCATCACGCACTTGCTCTAAGGTGTAGCGACCTTCTTCATAAACCACTTTGCGAATAGCCGCCATTGAGTCAACATAGGTTGCTAGGCCAGAGAAAATCAGCCCCGGACCGTGGTTAATCATTGCACCACCCGCTGCAACATCTTTCCCTTTTTCCATACAGCCTTCCACCAGCAAAGACATCAACGGTTTTGGCGCGATATCACGGTGAACACGCTGGCTAATGACCGTACCAATCGCCGACAGGCGAACAATATGGGCAATTTGCGCTTTCACGGCATTATCGAAATCTTCGAAGGTTTTCAGGTTACGCAGATCCCCAGTATCTAAACCTTGGTGACTATCGAACAGCACCATCCGACCACGATTCAGGACAAATTCAATGGCGATTGGCCACTGGGTATAACCTGTTGATGTCCATTGATAAATTCGACCTGATTTTTGTGGTTCCACGCAGCCCATTAAGCAATAGTCGCGAGCATCTTCAAAATCAAAGCCTTTACGCAGCATCATTTTGATATGGGAATCATCAAAGTGGCAGGCAGGGAAGCCCATACCGGCTTTCACCACATCGACGATTTTTTCCATATATTTTTGTGGCGATTGGTTATGAATACGGCATGCTAATGATGGCTGATAAACTTTCACGAAACGGACTGCATCCATAATTAAGTACGTTAAATCGTTACACGCATCACCACCCGAGCGTTTTTGACCACCCACCGTTAAGTTGATAAATGGCTGATATCCAGCGAAATATTTAGCACCCAGCTCACTAGACATCCACATTAATTCCGCACATTTGATGATAAACGCCTGCATCATTTCCAGTGCTTGGTCTTGGGTTAAACGACCCGATTGAATATCGCTTTCATACATTGGGAAACAGTATTGGTCTAAACGGCCTAATGACAGTCCTGTTTGGTTTTCTTCAATTTCAAACAAGGATTCCACCGTCCAAATACTTTGCAGCGCTTCTTGCAATGTTTTTGGTGGATTCGCTGGTACATTTTCGTTCACTTGCGCAATGGTCAGTAACTCTTCACGACGTTTCTGATCTGTCTCTTGTGAAGCCAGTTCACGGGCATGTTCAGCGATGCGATGTGCATAAGCCACCACACCTTCACAGGTTTCAATCGAAGCTTTATAGAAATAGATGCGGTCGATATCATCTGGATTTTGCATGCTTAATTCAGCCAGTTTTGCCTGAGCATCCGCTTTAATCCCATTCATGCCTTTGGTGAAAAGCAATACGTCATAACCTGGGCAAGTATCACCGCCACCATTGATTTGGTGATAAGACAAGTCACTCACAAAGGTTTCGCCGCTGAATTCCCAAACCCCAGCTTCGCGATATTGCGCTTCACAAATTTCATCCAGAGAACGACCTTCCCAGAATGGCGCGATTTCTTCACGAATCACTTTTTTATCTTCTTCGGAGATCACAAATGGATCTTGTGGGCGGGTGCTCATCGTATCGAGTTCGTCCACCACCCAACGCCATGCAATATCCGGTGAAAATGCACCTGCACGCGCTTTACCACATGGGTGACCGACAATCAGCTCTTCAGGCTGAATCAAGATAGGCGCAGTTTCACATGCCCGACGGAACGCTTTTGCCCGTAATAAAATCGGCGGTAAACCTGGGTTATTCTTCACCACTTCCGTAAAGGCTAATGCGCGATAGATAGACACGCTTGGACGCGCTTCTAGATAGCGGTTACGCAAACGCTGTAAGCGCGGCGTTAACCCTTCCATTACTTTGAATTCATTATCTTGTTGAACCGAGGGTGCTACATAACTGGCTGAAGCCGCAGAATATTGAGGCTGCGAGCTTGCTTGACCGCAATATAAACGGACTTTTAACCCCGCATTAATTGCACTGATATTTTCATGAGCAGAAAGCATCATCGCGGAAAGTTCGTTGATGCAGACTTGCGGATCATTAAGGTAGACACCGCCTTTAAGTGCATCAAACATTGGATAACCATCAATGGCACGCGTTGCACGCACTTCAGACAGCTCAGCCAATTTTAACCATAAGCTTTCAACAATTTCGTAAGCCTGTTGTTGAGTTAATCGACCTTGCTCAATATCGCGCTGATAGAATGGATAAATGGCTTTGTCGAAGCCCATTGGGTTCACGGCATAGCTGCCATTTTCTAAATGCAAAATCAGTTGTAATAAGTAGAACGCTTGGCAAGCTTCTTTAAAGGTTTGTGCTGGTTTTGCAGGCACTTGGCGTAATACTTCCGCACTTTCTTGCAATTCAGCGCGACGATATGGGTTAGCCTCTGTTGCCGCAAGATTTTCTGCTCGTACTGCTAAAGCGTTTGCAAAATGGATGGCAGCATCACAGGCATAAATTGCTGCACGGCAGTTATTTGCTTCATCGATACTATTACGGCTAACGGCACTGCCAATATTTCTGACGCGATTTTCTAGCTGATTTTTAATTTCGGCAAACCCGACATTCAGAACGACTAAATAATCCGGGGCGGCGATTGTGCTATCACCCGCTAAAAACTCATAAATACTCTGGCTGTGTACTTCATCTTCTGTATGGAAGATTGCACCACGAGGTGTTGAAGATTGGCTACCAATGATCAATTCATCTTGGGCAATAAAAGCGGGGAAACTACGAATAAACTCATAAAAACGCTGAGCGGGTTTAATCGCTTGAGGCGCCCCTGTTAATTGATTTCTGACGGTTTCAAGAATGTTGGCACGTTCGGTAATGATTGAGCAATTGCGAGCACTTAAACGTTCAGCCAGTGTTTTTACACGTGGGGTCAAAGCATATTTGGCCATGTTAGCCTCTCCTGATATTCTTTCTAGTTCGTTATTCATCACATAAAAAGCGTTAACTATTAAAAAGACTGTCTGTACAGTGCTTCTAGCTGCTTTTCATTTACGTCCCGTGGATTAGTCGGCGTGCAACTATCGCGCAACGCCTGTCCAACCATTTCCCCTAAACGGGCATTAAAATCAGTTTCATTGACGCCTGTAGCGTGGATGCCTTTCGGCATATTCATTTCATCTTTCAGTACGTTGATTGCCATCATTAAGCTCTCAACGCCTTCACGTATATTTGAGGCCGGTAAATTAAGTTTTCTGGCTAAATCGGCATAACGCTTCGCTGCGTTGGTTTCACAGCCCTCTTCCAGCCCTGCGTTAAACGCCACCACTTGAGCCATCAATAGCGCATTCGCGCGACCATGTGGAATGTGGAACACGCCACCAAGCGCGTGCGCTAAGCTATGGGTGATCCCAAGGGATGCGTTGGTAAACGCCATTCCTGCAATACACGATGCGTTATGCATTTTTTCACGAGCCACTAAGTTACTGCCGTCACGGTAGCCATCAATTAAGTGGGCAAAAACCAACTGAACGGCTTTCTCGGCAAGCGCATCTGAAAAGTCAGAGGCACTGCGTGAAACATAAGCTTCTAGGGCATGACATAGCACATCCATTCCGGTATCTGCTGTAATAGTGGCAGGGACTGACTTCACTAAAACAGGGTCTAAAATCGCCACATCGGGCAACATAAACTCATCAACCAACACCAACTTCTCAGAGTGAGACTTGATCACCGAAAAAGACGTAACTTCAGAGCCTGTCCCGCTGGTTGTCGGGATAGCCACAAAATGAGGTTTGGCTCTATGGCTGTCTTGGCGGGTATGCCATAGGGAGTAAATAACCGCTTTTGCTGCATCAATCACCGAACCACCACCCAGTGCAATCACTAAATCTGGATATTGGCTATCCATGATTTTCATGCCCTTTACGATGGACGAGATTTCTGGATCCGGTACTACATCGTCATACAGAGAAAATGAAATTCCCTGTTGAGATAATCGATGAATCACTTCGTCAGCTAACCCAAATTTCACCATCGCTTTATCGGTGACGATAAACGCGTGCTGGGCGTTAACCTGAGATAAATAATCCAAAGCATTCGCACCGAATTGCACCCTTGGTTTAATCAAAAACTGGCTCATGCGTTATTTACTCCCTACCATCTCGATACACTTTTTCAACAATGGCAACCACGGACATCGCTTTGTATTTGTCTTTATTCAATGCGAAGTACTCTTCCGCCAGAACAAGGTCATTAATACCTGCGCCTACACTGTCCACCGCAACATACGTTTTATCCTTCAACGGTTTGAGATCATCGCCAAGCGCCGTGATCATCAGTAAATTACTGCCACTAAGCTCTTGGCATTTCTGCGTTGCGACAACATGCCCTATTACCTTTGCCAAAATCATGATTTACCCGCCTTATCTCAATGAATTACTTATTTAGGCGTCCGAGAACGGCCTTAATAATCTGCTCGACATTCTCTTCCGTGATATCCCCATGGGTGGCAACCGCTTCAGCAACGTCAGCATGACTCACTGCATTAGCAAATCGGTTATCCGCAGCGCTATTACTTTGAGCTTTTACTGGCTGAGCCTGACGGAAACGGTCATCATCGAGAATACTGACAGACGCTTGATTTCCATGCCCAGTAGGCGCAATTGGCGATGTTGAGTAAGCCGGAGCACTCACTGGTGCGGGTTGTCTCAAATCATCAATGGAACGCACGCCATAACCGACTTTACGGATATTGAGCAAGTTCATCGGACCGACGTTGTCAGAACTAGAACCACCTCC
Organism: Providencia alcalifaciens; assembly: GCF_020271745.1. Lineage (NCBI taxonomy): Bacteria > Pseudomonadati > Pseudomonadota > Gammaproteobacteria > Enterobacterales > Morganellaceae > Providencia > Providencia alcalifaciens. Next base: position 867,906 of record NZ_CP084296.1, read on the forward strand.
AATCGCTCCACATCCTAATGTCAGCGCTGGTGTAATATTGGTGGTTGCACCAATTCCACCCAGTGCCGCTGGCGTATTAATCAAAATACGGTTAACCGGTTTTTCGAGAGAAAACTGGCGAATAACGTCTTCATTTTGGGTGTGGATCACCAGGGTGTGTCCTAAGCCTTCGTTAGTCAGCAAATCAACAACGCGGTGGCATGCAGAGCGCCAATCCTCTTCAACATACATGCCTAAGATTGGGCACAGTTTTTCCCGTGAATACGGGTTTTTCGGTGAGACCGTGTCTTGTAATGCAATTAACACTCGCGTGTTAGCAGGAACACTAAAGCCCGCACGTTGGCTCAATGTAATCGCGTCTTTTCCGACAACTTCAGGGTTAATCGTGCCATTCGCTCTCAGTAGCATCGAAGCCATACGCTTCGCTTCATCTTCATTCATGAAGTAAGCGCCTTGAGCTAATAACTCGCGATGAACATCGTTGTAAATGCAGCGTTCAACAATGATGGATTGCTCAGATGCGCAAATCACACCGTTATCAAACGTTTTGCTAGTAATGATGTCACTGACTGCTTTTTTGATATCCGCGCTACGTTCAATGAAAGCAGGGCCGTTACCAGGGCCACCACTGATTGTTGGTGTGCCAGATGCATAAGCCGCGCGTACCATGCCTTCCCCACCCGTTGCCAGAATGAGAGAAACATCTTTGCTGTGCATTAATTCTTTTGTCGCTTCCAGTGTCAGCATCGTCACGCCATCGACGATACCTGCTGGCGCACCCGCTTCAAGTGCCGCTTTTTTGACGATATCAAGCGTTCTAAAACTACATGCTTTCGCGTTTGGATGGGGGGAGAAGACGATTGCGTTACCGGCTTTCAAGGCAATCAATGTTTTATAGATAATGGTTGAGGTTGGGTTAGTCGAAGGCACCAGCGCCGTGATCACCCCTAACGGAACACCCACATCCATGACTTTATTGATTTTGTCATCATTAATGATGCCAACTGTTTTCAGATCTTTAATATGTTCATACACACGAACTGAAGCGAACGTATTTTTCAGGACTTTATCTTGCCACTTCCCAAAACCCGTCTCTTCATTTGCCATTTTTGCTAACTCTTCTGCATGACGTGCAGACTCTGTCGCAATGTGTTTAACAATACTGTCGATTTTCTCCTGCGAAAAAGTCGCAAAGATTTTTTGTGCTTGTTTCGCATTGCTAACCAGCTCTCTAGCCAGTTGTCTGGATTGCAGATCTTTATCTAATGCAACCATGTCTTCCCCCGTACCGGAGTCAAAAGATTAAACTTACTAATTTGTTGTTTTATCTAATACTTCTAATGATTAAGCTTTGTGCTGCTGCGCAATTTTGCCGATATCATTGTGTGGTCTTGCTATCACACGAGAAGTCACCACGGTGCCAACACGCTTCGCAGCTTCGACACCGGATTCAACCGCAGCGTTAACAGCACCCACATCGCCTTTTACCATGGCGGTGACGAGTCCTGAGCCCACATTTTCATAGCCGATTAGCTCGACGTTAGCGGCTTTGCACATTGCATCAGCAGCTTCGATACACGCCACTAAACCTTTGGTTTCAATTAAGCCAAGAGCTTCTTTCATAAGTAAATTTCCTATTTATTCTGTGACTTTATACTGAGAGACAATTTTCTGGATGTCGCTGTGTGGACGAGCGATAACCAGAGAGGTCACGACGGTGCCAATGCGAGATGCAGACTCAACGCCAGAGTCAACCGCCGCTTTAACCGCGCCAACATCCCCTTTCACCATGGCGGTGACGAGTCCTGAGCCCACATTTTCATAGCCAATCAGCACCACGTTAGCGGCTTTACACATCGCATCAGCCGCTTCGATACAAGCAACCAGTCCTTGTGTTTCAATAAGACCTAATGCATCACCCATATTTCCCCCGAAAACGCTATGCTTTATGTTTAATTACGATTTTGTTGATATCGTTATGTGGACGGGCGATGACTAACGATGTCACCACTTCACCAACACGCTGCGCAGATTCAACGCCGGAATCTACTGCCGCTTTTACTGCGCCAACATCACCTTTCACCATGGCAGTCACGAGACCAGAACCCACGTTTTCATAGCCGATTAGCTCGACGTTAGCGGCTTTGCACATTGCATCAGCTGCTTCAATACAAGCCACCAAACCTTTTGTTTCAATAAGTCCTAATGCATCACCCATTGTTGTTTCCTCCAAGGAAGCCGTTACGTTTTTCTCTACCCGCAGCACCTAAGAGCCATGTTCCAGAACATTGATACCTCTTAACTGTGAGTAAACATTTATGCCAATTGAGTCTGCGTGGTGATTAATTGAACGCAGCTTTTGGCTTCAAAATCACTATACCCACCCAAAAATAAAACAAAATATAAATCCATAAAGTCAAGATAATTAGAATAAAAACCTGAAATTTATAATTAACAGACAGTCAATTCACGTTTCCATGCTAATAAACTGGAAAATTCACGTATCTATCTGGTGGCAGGAAAAACCATAAATACGGATAACAGGTTTATTGGCGAAATGGTTAACAAGATGTGATTGAGCTGATGCGAGAAGGTAATTTGGTCAATAATAAGTGTGGTTTGCCTCACGCCCGAGCCATAAGCTAATGAGAGATGCGAAGATAAGAATATAAGCAGAAAGGAAATTGCTATGTTTTACGAGACACACCGCGCGATAGTACTGAGTACCATGCAGTAAACTCACTGTTAATGTAGTAAAAGCCGTATCAACTTGCTCGTTAACGTTGTGCAGTAAACCAATAGGAATGAATGTGTGGATAAACGCCCAATCTACCTGTGCTATCAATCAAGCACACTTTATTATTTAGGCGTACAGATAAATAAAGGGGAATTAATTGAACTCAAGAGTAGCGCTTTATCATTGAGTTTTTGAACATTAATAAATAAGCCATCATGGCTATCTGACATTTCCCGTATAAAATAATCAAAAATCACATTAGGGGATTCATCAATCGAGGAAGCACTGGCTTCCCAGTGGCTAACATTATAGTGTCGTTCAGTTGGCGAAATACGTTTGCTGGTATATTTGAATTTGACATATCGTTGTAAATAAAGCCATCCGGCATTGGAGGTCGTATATCCCTCAACAACAATAGAACCTTCACCGTTCCCCCCAAAATTAAAGTGAATATTACCGTTAACGTTTTCATCCTTCATGTTCTCAAAACGCATAATCCCCTTAGTTGAACACGCCATTTGATCGGAATTTTTATTAGTCAATACAACTGACTGTGTATAAATCACGACACACGCGAAGATCAGCGCACTCACGAGACATAATAGCTTTCCCGATATTTTCATTGTGGCTTCCAAGAATAATAAAAATAATTATCACAATAACTGAATGGGTTAGATTCATTGGCAGCGCAATGGGCGAGAAAGACGCGCCCTAAACCATTTTTTTGTAATTTATCCCCATAAAAGAAGACAAAACGCTCCTTATCATTACACGCCAAATTTAAATTTTTCCTAACTTTATCAAAATTTTGCACATAGTTATCAGCAACGAAAGTGTTAATCATTTTTTCATTAGATAACACATCACAGCGGGTATGTTCTAACGTTGGCAAAATCATTGGCGCGGAGGGTTGAGATGAAAAATAGCTCATCGTCGCCAATAAAATGGAACAACATAAAAACGCCGCACTGGCTAGATACCAGCAAATTTCACGTTTCTGTTTTGGTAATGAATGCGGTAACTTTTCAGATGGAGATTCGGTAGGTTTAGTCTCTAAAGAAGGCGCCAGAACCACTTCGGCTTTTTGTATTTCACTCAGGTTATTTAATAAGTGAGTGGTATTGAGCGTCTCTTCATCAAGTAATTCCAATAAAATCTCAGAATTAAACTCTAAGCGCCCACGTGCGACGGTGACAATAATATTTTCAATACCGTATTGTCGAAATGTTTTCCTTAACAAGCTGAGATACTGGTTTAAATTACTGTTTGATGAAACCAAACCGTTATCATCCCAAACCGCCTTAAGCACTTCATCGCGAGAAACTACGCCTTTTTTTTGAATCAAATAAAATAATAGTGCATTAGCCGTAATAGACAGCTGAGTATCTACGTTATCTTTTTTTAAAGATAAAGTGCCATCAACCGCATCATAAATAATGAAGGCATTGATCTTATATTTCATTATCGCCTCATTGTATGTTTAGACGTATTTTCCCTTGGAAAACTAACCCATTTCTTCAAACGAAATTTGTGTTAACCGCTGAATGATGGCGTTACGTTCTTGGCTCGATAATGTAGGGCCTTCCGTTAACGCAGATAACCACAGTCCATCGGCGGCATAGCGCACTAAAGCCCCCAAATAGCCATTATCAAATGCATCACCTTGGGCTAGATGCCCTAACATCCAATCACGCCAGCATTTGCGTAACACCGGTTCTGTGGGCATAGCTAATGATAAAAGTGCGAGCTGAAAACTTTCATCGGAGTCTTTAAGCTCGCCAACGTAGTGCAAATAGGCGCGAGAAAATCGCCCATAAGGATCAGAATCATTCGCCATAATGGCAGTAATACGCACATCCATAATGTCTAATAGCTGAATAAACAACGCATGAATAAGTTCTTGCTTACTGGGGAAATGATGCATCAATCCCCCCTTGCTCACACCCGCCTCTCTGGCGACAGCATTAAGCGAGAGTGCCGCAATACCGTCTCGACCAGCGATTATCCTAGCTGCCTTTAGCAACTCTTCTTGTCGTTTGATTGGATCTTTTTTTCTTGGGTGCACGAGTGTGTTCATAGGGGTGAATAATACCGACCAGTCGGTATGTTCTATTTTGACTCGTGTCAATGAAGAGAATATTGAGAAGAATTAAATACGAATAGTGGAATTGATGTCACAGTATTCTTTTTTAGCCACCAAAAATTACAAAATTAATTTTAAAATATAAACAAACAACGTAATCAATTTCCTGCCATTTACAATTGAAAAAATTAAATTTAACTTAATTCATTTTTAATAAATTTTATTATGCTAAATTATTAAAGAAATTCCTATTCCAAAGAAAATATGCAGATTCGTTGTAGTTTCACAACATAAGAAGAGGCTTTGATTATGTCCAATCAGTATAATATCGGTGTGGTTGTTGGTAGCTTACGTGCAGACTCTTATAATCTAAAAGTCGCTAAAGCCATCACTAAATTGTTCCCAGCTAATTTCACTTTTAAATTTATCAACATTGCCGATTTACCTCTCTATAACCAAGAAGACGACCAAAATGTTCCTGCGGTAGTGGCGAGTTTTAAGAGCCAAATCAAAGCATCAGACGGTATTATCTTCGCAACTCCGGAATATAACCGCTCAATGCCAGGTGTATTAAAGAATGCAATTGACCAAGGTTCACGTCCTTGGGGAGATAATTCATGGGATGGTATTCCTGCGGGGGTATTAGGGGTTTCAATTGGTAATATTAGCACCGCAATTGCCCAACAACATTTACGCAATAGCCTGGCATTTCTCAATATGCCGACGATGAATCAACCTGAGTGTTATTTAAAATGGTATGACGGCATGGTGGATGAGCAAGATACTATTTCCCCGAAAAGTAAGGATTTCTTACAGCCTTGGGCAGATAACTTTGCCAAATTTGTTATCCATAATCGTGCCAGTTAACCACTGATTTTGCATATAAAAAAGGCATCACCAACGTGATGCCTTATATAACAATTGCCAAACAGAATCGAGATTAACGTCCTGCTTTCAGCTTTTGGAAATACTCCTCATACAAAATATTGGTATTCCCCACATCGCTTTGCCATTCCCCTTTTTCCAATACCTCTTCCGATGGGTACAGAGATGGGTCATTGGCGATTTCCGTCGGAAGTAATTTTTTCGCTTCTAAGTTTGGCGTCGGATAACCGATAGACTCCGCCACTTGCGCTGCAATTTCAGGGCGCAATAAGAAATCGATAAGCTTGTGCGCACCTTCTACATTCTTCGCATTGGCAGGGATAGCTAAGCTGTCCATCCAGAAAATCCCCCCCTCTTTTGGCCAGACAACTTCAATCGGCAAGCCCGCTTGTCTTGCCACAAATGCCGAACCGTTCCACAGCATACCGACATCCACTTCACCTTCAATATACGGGGTGGCAGGGTTGTCTGAGTTAAATGCCAGAATATTTGGACGCAATTTTTGCAGTTCGTTATAAGCTTCTTCAATCTGCTTTGGATCCGTGGTATTGCCGGAGTAACCGAGTTTTGTCAGTGCCACTTGGAACACTTCGCGGGCATCATCCATCATCAGTAAGCTGTTTTTGTATTCAGGCTTCCAAAAGTCAGCCCATGAAGTGACGGACTTAGGATCAACTGCATCACCATTGATTCCGATCCCTGTTGCGCCCCAAATATAAGGCACTGAATAATCGTTATTTGGGTCGAACTCTTTATGAGTAAGATTGGGATCGAGGTTTTTAAAATTAGGCAGTTTTGTCTTATCAATCTTTTGCAGCATGCCTTCTTTGCTCATTTTGTCGATAAAATAAGTCGATGGCACCACTAAATCGTAAGCCCCTTCTTTATAGGTTTTCAATTTAGTGTACATGCTTTCATTGGATTCATAGGTGGAGTAAATCACCTTGATCCCAGTTTCTTTAGTAAATTGCTCTAATAAACCGGGGGGAACATATTCTGTCCAGTTATAGAAATACAGTACGTTTTTGTTATCGTCAGCGGCAGTTGCCGTGCCAATGCTTGCAGCCATTAAACCTGCAGCTAGCAGATAGGACCATTTTTTCATCACTGATTTTCCCTCAACAAAGTGCTTTTTATCTATCTTCATAGGCTCAGTTAAAGCCTACCCTCTCGCCTGATGGCATGGAAAGATTGGGTGCCCAATGACACCCACCAAGTACAACTTAACGTTTTGATGACTTCGCGACAGCATTTTTACCGTGTTTATCGCGCATAACCCACTGGCTTAAACAAACCAAAACCAGCGACATCAGCAACAAGACTGTTGCCAGCGCATTCACTTCTGGGGAGACCCCCACTTTAACCATTGAGTAAATTTTCAATGGTAAGATTTCATAGCTTGGCCCTGTCACAAAGGAAGAAACCACCACATCATCCATTGATAAGGTAAAGCTCAGCAGCCACCCTGCTACAATCGCGGGCAGCGCTAATGGCAGAATGATTTTCCGTAAAATGGTAAATTCCCCCGCCCCGAGATCCCGCGCCGCTTCCAACATTTTCACATCAAAATCTTTCAGCCTCGCGTATACCGTCACCACCACAAAAGGTAGGCAGAAGGTGATATGTGAAAATAACAGCGACCAAAAACCTAATGAAACGCCGAGGATCATAAACAGTACCAGCAATGAAATCGCCATGACAATATCGGGGGACATCATCACCACAAACAGCATTCCACCCACAAATGGCTTGCCTCTAAAACGATAACGAAAGAGAGCAACGGCGGTTAATGTGCCGATAATTGTCGCAAACGTCGCCGAAAGCACCGCCATGGTTAATGAATGCCCTGCGGCTTCAAGCAGGCTGTCATTATTGCTCAGTAACTCATACCATTTGGTCGAAAAACCTTGCCACTGAATACCAAAACGCGATTCATTGAATGAGTTCACAATCAAGATAATGATTGGAATATAAAGATACGCGTAGATGGTGGTCATAAAGCCACCACGCAAAATACGTCCTATCATTCTTCATATGCCTTTTTATTCAAAAGCTTAGCAGCTCGATAGTACACATACAGCAGCAGTCCCATCATCACCGTGAGGAAAATACTGGTTGCCGCCCCAAACGGCCAATCCCGAATATTCAAGAACTGGCTCTTAATGACGTTACCAATCAGCAAGTTTTTCGCCCCGCCCATTAAATCCGCCACATAGAACAGCCCCATTGCTGGCAGCAACACTAATAAGCAACCCGCAATAATTCCCGGCATGGTCAATGGAATAATAATCTTCACAAAAGTTTGGCATTTATTGGCACCCAAATCCCGTGCCGCTTCCAAGTAGGATTTATCCAGCTTTTCAATACTGGAATAGAGCGGCATCACCATAAATGGCAACAAGATATAGATTAAACCCAATACCACCGCTTCTGGGGTATACATCAATTTTATCGGCTTATCGATAATGCCAATCCACAGCAAAAAGTCATTCAAATACCCTTTGGTACTTAAAAACACTTTTAACCCGTAAATACGGATCAATGAATTGGTCCAAAATGGCACAATCAACAAAAATAGCATTAGCGGCTGGATGCGTTTAGGCAGCTTTGCCAAAATAAATGCAAAGGGGTAGCCAATCACGAGGCAGAAAAATGTGGCGATTAACGCCATATTCAATGAATGCAACATCACTTGAGCATACATCGGGTCAGACAGACGGATGTAGTTATCCCAAGTAAACACCAGATCCACCAGATTCGTATCACTGCGTGTGAAGAAACTGGTACCAATGATCATTAAGTTTGGCAGAAAGACGAAGAGTAACAGCCAAGCGACGACGCCCGTGATAATCACATTCTGCAAGATTTTATGCTTACGAATGATCATCCAGAACTACCTCCCAGCTTTCAACCCAAGTCACAGCAACTTTTTGGTTAAGGGAGTGGTCGACATCAGGGTCATCTTCATTGAAAAATTCGCTGACCATAATAATTTTGCCATCTTCCATCTCAACCACTGAGTCTAACGTCATGCCTTTATAGTTACGTTCACGCACGTAACCGATCAGCCCAGGATAATTATCGGCGTCATTGACTTCTTCAACGCGTAAATCTTCAGGGCGCAATAAGACGTTTAAATGCTGACCTTCTGTGACCGGTAAATCAGTGAAAATATCACATTCATGCCCTTCAACGTTGGCACGAATACGTTTCTCATCAATACGATGCAACACTTTTGCATCAAAAATATTGATTTCACCGATAAATTGAGCAACAAACAGGTTTTTTGGCTCTTCGTAAATTTCACGTGGTGTACCATCTTGCTCAATTTTCCCTTCACGCATCACAATGATACGGTCAGACATGGCCAGTGCTTCTTCTTGGTCATGAGTCACAAAAATAAACGTAATCCCTAGCTTGCGCTGTAAGGCTTTCAGCTCATTTTGCATCTGTTTACGCAACTTATAGTCCAGCGCAGATAAAGACTCATCCAATAGCAAAACCTTGGGACGATTGACAACCGCACGCGCAATTGCCACGCGTTGTTGTTGACCACCCGAAAGTTGGTTCGGCATACGCTCTGCAAAATCCGCCAATTGCACCATATGCAAGGCTTGCTCCACCCGTTTTTGAATGTCCGCTTTGGGTGTTTTTTGCATGCGCAAACCAAATGCCACATTTTCAAATACGGTCATGTGTGGGAATAATGCATAGCTTTGGAAAACAGTATTCACGAAACGTTGTTCCGCAGGAATATCTGTAATGTCCTGACCATCAAGAATAATTTGACCGTCATCCACATCTTCTAATCCAGCAATCAGACGTAAAACTGTCGTTTTACCGCAACCAGAAGGCCCTAAAATGGTAAGAAACTCCCCATTTCGGATAGTGAGGTCAAGCTCAGAAATAATTTGTTTGCCATCAAAACCTTTATTTAAAGATTTTAATTCGACGAGTGGTGTGAGAGAAGTTGTCTCAGTCATTTATAATACACTCTATCCCTAGGAATAATGCAGATAGAACCGCCACCGTTAAAGACTGTTAAGCCCCCAGGAAGAACCCCAGCAAAGCCCAAAACCAGTAGCGCCATTTTTAATAAAACAATAAGGGCTGCATAATAAACACTGTTAATGAAAATTGAAAGCCATTTTCAACACTTTGTTTGCCTTTCACTATGAATTTAAAACAAATAAAAGTGATTTATGATAAAAATAAGTGACATAACCATATTTTTCATAGCGTTGTGCTTATCTATCATTTTTCATTATAGAACCAAAAAATAAATAAACGTTAAAATAACATTAAATTCAATACGTTAAATAAAAAACAAAACCAAACTATCGATTGCGATAACTTGCTTACGTAATAATAAAAATCCATTTTTATTTTATTTTCACTCTGTATTTTATTTATTATCTCCAGAATGCTAACCAACCATAAATGATTCATTAATTCGCTAACCCATTAAGGTATTTATGGAAAAATTGAATGCATAAAATCTAAATTAACTGCCCCGCGATAACATGAATAACAAATAGTTAAACTCAATACCTATAATTAATTTATGTGATTAGCTTCATACTTTGAATTTGAATATTAGTTTCTTGTAAAAGTTTAACCAAAGTCATATTTTCTTTTACATCCCTTTGAATATAATGAGTAATTATTCTAATTGCATTCAGACTATTATCCCTATAAACGATTATCCCGCCTGACAAAACAAGCGGTATTTAGAATAAAAAGCCTATAAATAATTTATTTATTATATTTTCCGCTAAAATTAATATGTGAGTGAGCAAAATGGCTAATAAAGAGTTTTTTTACCAAGAACCTTATCCGCTATCTGAGGATAAAACCGAATATTACCAAGTCTCTGATAAATATGTTTCCGTAGAGCAATTTGCTGGGAAGCAAATGTTAAAAATTGAGCCAGAGGCTTTAACCTTTCTTGCTGAACATGCAATTTATGAATCCCAATTTTTTTTAAGACCTGCCCACCAAAAACAAGTGGCGGCTATCTTGCACGATCCTGAAGCGAGCGAGAATGATAAGTATGTCGCCCTGCAATTACTGCGTAACGCCGAGATTTCTGCGAAAGGTGTTCTGCCAAACTGTCAGGATACGGGAACCGTTGCCGTCGTCGGGAAAAAAGGCCAACAAGTTTGGACTGGTTGTGATGACGAAGAATACCTCTCTCGAGGCATTTATAACGTTTTCCAACACGAAAACCTGCGTTTTTCGCAAAATGCCCCACTGGATATGTTCAATGAAGTCAATACAGGCACGAACTTGCCAGCGCAATTTGACATTTTTGCCACCACGGGTGATGAATACCATTTCTTGTTTGTTAACAAAGGCGGCGGCTCTGCAAATAAATCCGCCCTTTATCAAGAAACTAAAGCAACACTGACCCCGGCTAAGTTGAAAAACTTCTTAATTGAGAAAATGAGAAACTTAGGGACAACCGCTTGCCCACCTTATCATATCGCATTCGTTATCGGCGGTACGTCCGCAGAAACCACGCTGAAAACAGCCAAACTGGCTTCGGCAAAATACTATGATAACCTGCCAACGACAGGTAATGAGTATGGCCGTGCGTTCCGTGATGTTGAGCTAGAAAATGAGTTATTAGAAGCGTCACGCCATCTCGGCTTTGGTGCGCAATTTGGCGGCAAATACTTTGCCCACGATGTGCGTGTTATTCGCTTGCCTCGCCATGGTGCTTCTTGCCCGATCGGTTTAGCCATTTCTTGCTCCGCTGACCGCAATATCAAAGCAAAAATCACCAAAGATGGCTTGTGGCTAGAGAAAATGGAGCATAATCCAGCACAATATATCCCTGAATCGATGCGTCATCAGACAGAAGGGACCGTGGTTCATATCGACCTCAACCGCCCAATGAAAGATATTTTGGCCGAGTTGAGTAAACACCCTGTGTCGACCCGTGTATCCCTCAGTGGTCCACTGATCATCGCTCGCGATATCGCCCATACCAAGCTCAAAGAGCGCTTAGATAATGGTGAAGAGCTACCACAGTACTTTAAAGATCATATGGTCTATTACGCAGGCCCTGCGAAAAAACCTGAAGATATGGTGTCGGGTTCTTTAGGCCCAACAACGGGTAACCGTATGGATCCATACGTTGACCTATTCCAATCCCATGGCGCTAGCATGTTGATGTTAGCAAAAGGCAACCGAACTCAAGCCGTGACCGATGCGTGTAAAAAGCACGGTGGTTTTTACCTTGGTAGCATTGGCGGCTCCGCGGCGATTTTGGCGCAAGAATTTGTGAAAAGCTTAAATTGCCTCGAGTACCCAGAGCTAGGTATGGAAGCGGTATGGAAAATGGAAGTAGAAGGGTTGCCAGCCTTTATTTTAGTGGATGATAAAGGCAATAACTTCTTTGATATTGTGCAGAATGACACCTGCAAGAAATGCGTTAAATAAATAAAAAACAGGGTGAGCCATTTTTATTCGACTCACCCTGCTTTATTGACCTGCCGTTATTTTCAGTTTTCTATTTATCAACTTTCTATTTATCAACGACAACGTTCTTATTCACCACATCCTGCTCGCTATTACCTACCATTAAAGCAAATTTGCTAATCGGGTCAGTACTGTAGGCGTACAAGCGTTTTAGGGCATAAGGGTTATCACCGAGCTTTACCTTACCTTGGATGGTGGACACCGCAATATGTAAGCCCGCTTCTTTTGCCGCATCAATCGCCGTTTGGTTATAGGCGCCGAACGGGTAAGCTAAATAACGCTGGTCCCTTTCGAATTTAGCCAACGCTTTCATTGAACGTTTAAAATCCAGCATGATGGTATGCTCTTTACGGCTAAAGATAATCGGGTTATTACGATTATCTAAGCGATGTAAAAAGTGCGTATGGGATTGAATGTTGAAAACATCTTGGCTCTCTTTAATTTCCTGTTTACTCATAAATTGCAGAGAATCTGGATCCCATTTTTGTGGCTGAGTTTTGATACGCGAAGAGATGACAAACAGAGTCGCCTGTTGCTGGTTATCTCTTAAAATAGGCAACGCATAGCGATAAACGGATTTAAGGCCGTCATCAAACGTGAGTACCACGGCACGCCCTGGTAAATTTGCATTCTTATTTAAATAACCTTCCACATCTTCGAGTGATAATGTTTGATACCCCATATCTTTGAGGTAATTCATTTGCTCACGAAAAGCATCAACCGAAGTTGTCGTCGAAGTATGACGAAAGTTTTTATTTTCACTGTCTTCGAGAATATGGTGATAAGTAAAAATAGGAATACCTTTATCAATCGCTACATCACCCAAGCGAACATAACCCAGACGATCACCGAGACGAATGGTTAACCATGAGGTTTTGTCCCCATCTTCATCCGTTTTGATCATCCGAGCCAGTACTGGATAACGTAAATTTTCCCATAAGGAGGCGATTTGCCGTGAATCTTCATCAGTTGCACTGAATACTGGCGTTTTTTGGCTCGTAATCAGATAATCATAAACTGGGTTTTTAAGATCGTTTAAACGGTCATCTTCAGGGACATTTCGAGGCTTCTTTTTGGATATCTGAGTGCTTTTAACATAAGCGAAATCATTACCAAACTGTAGGGCATTATAGTCACCATTTGGACTATAGGCGTAAAAACCATTGTCTGGATTAATTTCACCAACAATACGCATTTCGCCGCCTACAATAGCAAAAATATTCTCTGGCGCTTTTGTCTGAATCAATTTTGGGGGTATATCCACAAGCTCCCAATTATCAAGATTGATAGCTTTTGAACCACTGATTATTAAATTATTATTTTTTATATCCGCAGCATGTGAAACAGAAAAAAAATTAACGAAAAAGGTCAAAAATAGAAAAAGTACTCGATTAGACATGTCCTTTCCACTCAGTATCACCAATACACCGCGCCAGTTTAAACCGACTTACAATTTAACCCTATACCCTGATAAAAATATTTTTTCATGGCAAAGCCACGATAATATTTCCGTGGCTGTTGTTATAGATAATTTGTATATGGTAATTGTGTATGGCATTCAATGAACACTGAGCAAGTTAAAACCTTTCAATTAAATGAAAAATAAATTTATCAATTTATTAACAATAAAATGAATAGTCTTAAAATAACGTATTTAAAAAGAAATAAACTCTACTTTTGTCCGTAATACGCATTTTTCCCATGTTTACGTAAATAATGCTTATCCAGTAGTTCTTGCTGCATATCGTCAATTTGAGGAGTCAATTGACGCGTAAATAAATTCATATAAGCAATCTCTTCCAACACCACAGCATTGTGTACCGCATTATGAGCATCTTTACCCCAAGCAAAAGGGCCGTGGCTATGAACTAATACCGCGGGAATGTCCTTTGCAGAAATTCCGAGCTGTTTAAATGTTTCAATAATCACATGCCCAGTTTCTCTCTCATATTCACCCGCAATCTCACTTTCTGTCATTTTACGGGTACAAGGAATTTCACCATAAAAATAATCGGCATGTGTGGTGCCTAATGCACTTAGCGGTAAGCCGGCTTGTGCCCAAATGGTTGCATGTCGCGAATGGGTATGAACGATACCACCAATCTCAGGAAAGGCTTGATATAATGCTAAGTGGGTATCGGTATCTGAAGAAGGTTTATATTTTCCTTCGACAACCTCACCGGTGGTTAATGAAACGACCACCATGTCATCCGCCTTCATGGTTTCATAATCTACCCCGGAAGGTTTAATCACCATCAAACCCGCTTCTCGGTCTACCCCACTGACGTTACCCCACGTAAACGTCACGAGCTTATGTTTTGGTAATTCAAGATTCGCCTCAAATACTTGCTGTTTTAATGTCTCCAGCATGATTACCTCCCCAGGTGTAATAAAGATGGCGTGAATACAATATGAAAATAGCGAGTCATATCAACGACAAGGTTCTCTTTCATTCTCTATTTACTGTCGATGAATAGACGTTGTTCTGATTATTAAGGTAAACAGATTTAGCTGAATAAAAAAGCCCAACACTTTACAAACCATTAACAAATCAACATAACTAGGTCACATTCGGTCATACTCGGTCTAATTAAAACAAAAATACACCTAAATAAAATGACCGAATATGTGAAAGTTGATGAGTTCTTTGTTTTATTTCTGGCTATATACCGTCATATTTAGTGATCTAATTAACAATTAAAATGAAAATGAAAATATATTTTTCATATAAGCGTGATGATTAGCACTATAAATAGTTTTGTCTGTTTCTAACCGTTATTACATGAGTCGAATCACGACAAAAAAAATTCAACACTGGCACACTATTTATCGTGGAAAGAATGTTTATCGTGGAAAGAATGTTTATCGCGGAAAGAATGTTTGTCACAAAAATAATAAATGCCATGGGCTGAAAGGAGTTTTGAGATGCTACAAGCTGAACGCCACCGATTAATTTGCTCCCATGTTTCTCAACATGGCTCAGCATTAGTGCGCGATTTAGCCCAGCTTTGTCACGTTTCTCAAGAAACTATTCGCCGAGATTTAACGGCATTAGAACGTGAAAAACGTTTAATTCGTAGTTTTGGCGGCGCGGTTGCCACTGAGCACGATGAAAGCCCAGTACTGAACGTGATGCCCTCTTCGGTCAAACTCAGTCAAATGGTGGATGGTGCAGAATCCTTTCGTAAAAGAACGGAAGAAAACCCAGACGCGAAAATGAAAATCGCCAAAGCGGCGTTGAAGTTTATTCAGCCGGGTGACTGCATCATGATGGATAACAGCAGCACATGCTGGTTTCTGGCAAGGCAAATACCCGATATCGATATTACGGTCGTCACCAATTCCGTCAAAATCATTCAAGCATTAGCATGCCGAGACCGTGTTCGTGTCATTGGTATTGGTGGAGAATATTCAGAACGCCATGACGATTTTCATGGTCCCATTTCTGAAAGTATTATCCGCAGCTTTCAAATAAAAACGTTATTTCTATCATGCCAAGGATTCAATATTGAAACTGGCGTTCGAGATGGCAGTGAAGTTAATGCCAAATTAAAAAATATTATGATTCAGGTTTCTGAAAATTGTGTGTTATTAGCAGATAATAATAAATTAGACCAATATGCTTTTAGCCAAGTTTGTACCTTAAATGATATTAACGTGTTAATTACCAATAAACTTAATGATAAAAATTTCAAACAAGTATTTCCAAAGTTA
Source organism: Providencia alcalifaciens (assembly GCF_020271745.1). NCBI lineage: Bacteria > Pseudomonadati > Pseudomonadota > Gammaproteobacteria > Enterobacterales > Morganellaceae > Providencia > Providencia alcalifaciens. The sequence goes on from NZ_CP084296.1 coordinate 883,811, forward strand.
AATATTATTGAATGTGATAAATAGTATTCAGTGTGATAAAGAGTATTTATATCGATGATTATCGCAGCGTAACTAAGTGAGTAAATTAAGCAATTTGTTTTTATTTTAAATAACCGAATTACACCAGGCAGTAAAGAAAATCTATTAATTAAATTAACGATTAATAGAAATTAATTATATCTATCCGATTAAACAAAACATTAACCCTATGTTGATGAGCATGGTTATATCTGCACATCATCTCTGAGGAATATAACAATGAATATGAAAAAATTAGTTTTACCTTGCTTAATGGGCGCCGCACTGTTTTCTAACATAGCGATGGCTGAATCACCGAAAGCACAAAAACCCTTTACCATGGGTGTCGTAGTTAAAGTGGGGGGAATTCCTTGGTTTAACGTCATGGAGCAAGGGATCACTGAAGAAGGTAAAAAACTGGGTGTTAATGCATTCCAAGTGGGTCCAACCACCGCCGACCCAGCAGAACAGGTTCGTGCAATTGAAGATTTAATCGCGAAGAAAGTCGATGTTATCGGCGTCGTTCCTAATGATGCAAAAGTCCTTGAGCCAGTGTTAAAACGCGCCCAAGAAGCGGGCATCAAAGTGATTACTCACGAATCCCCAGATCAAAAAAATGCGGATTGGGACTTCGAATTACTGGATACCCAAAGCATGGGCGCTAACCATATGAAAGATATGGCAGCATGTATGGGTGAAGAAGGTAAATACGCCATGTTCGTCGGCAGCCTGACTGTACCATTAGTCAACGAATGGGCTGATGCGGCTATCGCTTACCAAAAAACACACTATCCAAAAATGCAGATGGTCGATGACCGCTTTGGTGTCGCGGAATCCGTTGATGATTCTATGCGTACCTCAAACGACCTGCTATCTAAACATAAAGATCTGAAAGGCATCATGTCGTTTGGTTCTCAAGGGCCTATCGGTGCGGGTCGCGCTATCGACAAACGCCGTAAAAACGCAGAAACCTGTGTCTTCGGTACGTTCACGCCAGGTCAAGGTATCAAATTGTTAGAAAAAGGCGCGATTGACGGCGGTTATATCTCTAACCCGAAAGTGGCTGGTCAAGTTTTCGTTCAAGTCGCGACGGCAATGATGAATGGCGAAGAGATCAAAACGGGTGTCAGCATCGGCGATATGGGTGAGATCAAAGTGAGTGGCAACACGATCCTCAGCGACAACCCAGTTAACCTGAATATTGAAAACACCAAAAAGCTGGTTGAAGTCGGTCTGTAAGTTCGCGCTACATAATAAAAATACGATAACAGTATTATTTTGTTCCACATAGTTTAAGTGACAGCAGCACCCTATTTAGGTCTGATAGCGGTGTCTGTTGCCACTCTGAATCTGACGACACAGTCAACACCAGGACTCCACTATGACAGCCGAAAAAAACTCCCCACTGATTACATTACGGGATCTTTCCAAAAGCTTTGGTGGTCATCGTGCATTGCGCAATATCGACTTGACGCTAAACAAAGGTGAAGTTCACTGTTTAGCGGGCACCAATGGCTGCGGAAAAAGTACGTTAATTAAAACCATTAGCGGCGTTTATGCTCCCGATGAAGGTAGCGAAATTGAAATAGATGGCAAGCGATACTCTCGCCTAACGCCAGACAAAGCACGAGAGCTTGGCGTGCAAGTTATCTACCAAGACTTATCCTTATTTCCTAACTTAACCGTGGCAGAAAATATCGCCTTTGAACTGAATTTAAACGGTTATTTTGGTTGGTTTCAAAAAGGAAAAGTGAGGGAAAAAGCATTACAAATTCTCAAAGAACTTGAGTTCACTATTGACCCTGATACCCCTGTACAGTTTTTACCAATTGCCCAGCGCCAGCAAGTTGCCATTTGCCGCGCACTGGTGGCAGATGCTCGCTTAGTGATCATGGATGAGCCAACGGCTTCGTTAACACGCACTGAAGTTAATCAGCTACTTTCTACCGTAAATTACTTAAAAAACAAAGGTATCACCGTTGTTTTTGTCAGCCATCGGTTAGAGGAAGTGAAAGAGATTTCTGACCGCATTACCGTTATTCGTGATGGCCAGAAAATGGGCACATGGCCAGCAGAAGACCTGACCACGCGTAAAATCACCGAGCTGATGACAGGGCTTGATATTGTTCATGAGCGCAAATTACCCAATAACGCAGAAGAAACTCACACGGTCTTAGAGCTGAAAAACCTTAGCCGTGCTGGGCAATACCAGAATATTTCCCTGTCGTTAAAGCGCGGTGAAGTGCTGGGGCTATGCGGATTATTAGGCTCCGGTCGTACCGAGCTTGCTCTTTCTCTGTTTGGGATAACCCGCCCTGACAGCGGCGAAATGATTGTCGAAGACAAGCCAATTATCTTCAAAAACAATGCCCAAGCCATCAAACATGGTATTGGCTATGTCTCAGAAGACCGTCTGACACTCGGGGCAATTTTACAGCAATCTATCGCTGACAATATGGTGATTTCGATTTTAGATCGCCTGAAAACCCCTCTGCATCTGATTGATGAGCAAAAATGCCAGCAAATCGTTCAAGAGTGGATCACAGATTTGGATATTAAAGTAACCGACCCAAACAATGCTCTCTCTACCTTATCTGGCGGGAATCAGCAAAAAGTGGTGCTCGCCAAATGGATCCTGACCCGACCTAAAGTGCTGATCCTCGATGCTCCTACAGTCGGGGTCGATATCGGCGCTAAAGACAGTATTTACAAGCTGATCCATCGACTGTCTGGTGTTGGGATCGCCATTTTACTGATCACCGATGAAGCCTCTGAAGCTTTCTACAACTGCGATCGCATTTTACATATGAAGCAAGGATCTATCGTCAAAGAAATTGTGACGGATTCCATGACTGAGCAACAATTGGAGGAAATCATCAATGGCTAATTGGCAAAAACTTCGTCCGCAGTCTGTTGAAGGCTGGCTTATCTGGGTGATCCTCATCATGGTGGTATTTTTCACCTTAATGAGCCCACAATTTCTCACTATTCAAAACTTGCTCGACTTAAGCGAAAGCTATGCGGTCACCGGTATTTTTGCACTGGGGTTATTCGTGGTACTGGTCACTGGCGGTATTGATATCTCTTTCGCCGCCGTTGCCTCGGTTGTCCAATATGTGATAGCCACTTTCTTACTGCAAGGATTACTCGAAAGCCCAACCCTCAGTATCGCCCTTGCGATTGTCATCGGGATCACCTTTGGGTTGATCAACGCGATTTTGATTTACTCCCTCAATGTGGTGTCGATCATTATCACCATCAGTATGCAATCTTTGCTGTTCGGCATGCTGATGTGGCTAACCAATGGACACAGTATCTATGACTTACCGGATTGGTGGGTGGATCCTGTCACTATCCTGCCTTTTGAAGTGGATGGTGAATATTACCAAATTGGTTTGCCATTGATAGTGATGTTAGGGATCGCGTTTTTAACGTGGATCTTAATGAACAAAACCCATATTGGTCGCCAACTGTATGCGGTGGGCGGCAGCCAAGAATCGGCTTCACGTATTGGTATTCGCGTCTGGGTGATTTATCTGTTTGCTTACGGTTATCTCGGTGCTATGGCTGCTATCGGCGGCATGCTGCAAACCTACCGCATGAGTGAAGTTGTTCCAAGCGCATTGGTTGGTGGGGAATTGGATGTGTTGGCGGCGGCAGTATTAGGCGGTGCAAGTTTATCCGGCGGTCGCGGTAGCGTTATCGGTACGCTTATGGGGGTTTTCCTCATCGGTATCTTGAAAAATGGCCTGAACTTGATCGGGGTGTCTAACTACTTCGTCAATATCGTCATCGGTATGGTCATTCTTATCGCGATTTGTATTACTCACTACAAAAAGCGTAAAGAGACGGACGTAGGCTTTGTTTAACAGGAATATCACCATGAAAAAACAAGATTTTTTTAAAATTGATGGCTCTGTTATCGGACTGCTTTCAATCTTTTTGGTCGCCATTGCAGCTTTCAGTATCGCCATGCCAGGGCACTTTTTTACCCAAAATACTTTTTTAAGTATTACGTTTCAGTTGCCGGAGCTGGGTCTTCTGACCTTCGCCATGTTTGTCCCGATGTTAAGTGGTGGATTAAACCTCGCTATCATCAGTACTGCTAACTTAACTGGCCTATTTATGGCTTGGGTATTTATCAATTACTTGCCTGTTGATGCGGGAACGGGCACACAGCTAATGTGGTTAGTCTTTGCGTTAATCGGTGCCACGGTTATCGCCGTTATTATCGGCTGCTTAACTGGGCTAATGATTTCCCATATTGGCGCTCACCCGATTTTGGTCACTCTCGGTTCCATGACCATTATCAGTGGTATTGGCGTTTACCTTACCAAAGGCGCCGCACTTAGTGGGATGCCGCTAGTAGTTCGCGCCATTGGCTCTGACACCGTTTTTGGTATGCCGATTGCCATGATTATCTTTATTGTGACTGCAATTATTTTGGCACTGTTTTTAGGTCGTACCCGTCTTGGTAAAAATATTTACATGAGCGGCAGTAACATCAATGCGACGTGGTTTAGTGGCGTGCGTACCGACCGTGTGATGATCGCGATTTACACCATTTCCAGCCTGCTGTGCGTATTGGCAGGGCTCATTATGATGGCACGTTTTAACTCCGCTCGTATGGGATATGGAGACTCTTATTTACTGCTGACCATTTTAGCCATCGTACTGGGGGGTACAAACCCATTCGGCGGTGTCGGTAAAGTCAGCCGCGTCTTCTGCGCCTTGCTGGTTCTGCAAGTCATCGCGACTGGGCTTAGCTTGTTGGGCATCAGCCTACACTTCAATCTCGCGGTTTGGGGTATTACGTTGATCCTCGCTCTCGCCTTCAAATTCTTTAAAGAAAAATGGAGTGCGAAACGTGCAATGACCCGTAATCAACGCCTCAATAAAGCATCCGTACAAAATTAACTTACAGGGAATAAAGATGACTATTTCACGAAAAAATCCGATTGGTATCTATGAAAAAGCCCTTCCAAAGCACAGTAGCTGGACCGAAAAATTAGCTATCGCAAAAGCAGCAGGATTTGATTTTGTCGAGATGTCGGTTGATGAAACGGACGAGCGCTTAGCCCGTTTAGATTGGAGCTTGGAGCAACGCCTTGAATTAGTAGCTGCTATCCAAAAAACGCAGGTACGCATTCCAACTATGTGTCTATCGGGTCACCGTCGTTTTCCATTTGGTAGCCATGATGAAAATACGCGTCAAAAAGCCCGTGAACTCATGACAAAAGCCATCAAATTGGCTCAAGACCTTGGTATCCGTACCATTCAATTGGCGGGTTATGATGTGTATTACGAAGAGCAAGATGAAGGAACCATCGCCCGTTTTGAAGAAGGCATGCAATGGGTCGCTGAAATTGCTGCCGCCTCTCAGGTGATGTGCGCTGTCGAAATCATGGATACACCCTTTATGAATTCAATCACTAAATGGCAAGCCCTTGCCGATAAAATTCGCTCACCGTGGTTCCAAGTTTACCCTGATGTCGGTAACTTAACCGCTTGGGGTAGTGATGTTGCTACCGAGTTAACCAAAGGCATCGAAAATATTGTTGCTCTGCATCTGAAAGATACCTACGCCGTAACAGACAGTTGCAAAGGTCAATTCCGTGATGTGCCATTTGGCGAAGGGTGCGTAGATTTTGTGGCTCTGTTCAAACAGCTTAAGCAGCTAAATTATCGCGGTACCTTCTTAATTGAAATGTGGACGGAAAAAGCCGATGAACCGCTGATTGAAATCATCAAGGCGCGCCATTGGATTGAAGATAAAATGCAGCAAGCGGGCTGGGAAAACTAAGGAGCCAACAATGAGCACATTTTTCATGGGTGTCGACCTTGGGGGCTCCGTGATCAAAGCTGGGATCTACAGCCCTGAAGGCCAAGAGCTGGTGGTTGCTGAGCACCCTTTTCCCACTGAAAGTCCGCAAGCTGGGTTTAGTGAACGCAATATGGAAACCCTATGGCAAGTCACCTGCGGCGTGATCCGTGAAGCCATCGCCAAAAGCCAGTTGTCGCCATCACAAATCGCAGGCATCAGCTTTTCCTCTCACGGAAAGGGGCTATATTTACTGGATAAACACGGAAAGCCTGTCAGAAACGGCATTGTTTCCTCGGATTCCCGCGCACAAACCATTGTCGATCAATGGCATCAAAATGGTACCGCAGAACAAGCCTATCCGCTGAGTTTGCAGCAACTTTGGGCATCGCACCCCGTCGCCCTGCTGAATTGGTTAAAACAATATGAGCCAGACAGCTATCGCGATGGTCGCTATGTTTTAATGGTTCACGACTATATTCGTTATCGATTAACTGACCAGCTCACTTGCGAAGAGACCAATATTTCGGGAAGCCAACTCTATAACCCGACAACGTCGAGTTATGATTCTAAACTCTGTGAATTGTTTGGTATTGAAGAAGCCAATGACAAACTCGCGCCAGTGATTAATTCCGCACAGTCTACGGGTTGCGTCACAACCCATGCTGCAAAAGAGTGCGGTCTTAAAGAAGGTACCCCAGTATTTGGCGGGTTCTTCGATGTGGTGGGGGCAGCGCTGTCATCGGGTGTTAGCCAAAAAGATAAACTCAGTGCCGTCGCTGGAACCTGGACTATCTCCACGCGGGTTTTCGACAAAATCATGCCTGCCGATTACCCTTATGTGTGGGGCAAATACTGTATTCCAGGCACCTATTTTGTTCATGAAGGCAGCCCAACCTCAGCCAGTAACCTCGCTTGGTTCACGAGACACTTTTTTGACCAACGTTTGCAAGATTACAAAGTGCTCAATGCTTGTGTTGCCGAAGGGGCTACACGGCAAAACGATATCCTGTTTTTCCCTTGGTTATACGGTTCTAACTATCACAGTAACCTGCATGGCGGGCTACTTGGGTTAAGCTCCCATCATACTGAAGGGGATATTGCCTACGCCATTTATCAGGGAATTGTATTTTCTCATTTGCTGCATCAAGACCGTATTGTTGGCATTGATAACTGCACTCAAGCTATCCGCTTTACGGGTGGACCAACCAATTCGGCGTTGTGGATGCAAATGTTCTGTGATGCCAGTAATCTGCCTCTTGAAGTGGTTGATGTTCAGCAGTCAGGCTGCCAAGCCGCCGCGCTGTGTGCCGCAGTCGGCTCTGGGTATTATTCCGGGTTTGATACCGCGATTGCCTCAAGCACACCAAAAATCACTGCCTATCAACCTAACCCTATTGCTCATCAGCAGCTGCGGGATAAGTTCGCTCGCTTTAAAGCGGTGGCTGATGCATTGAGCCAGTAATCTCAGAAACGCCTCCCTATATCGTTACACAATGATAAAAGGGAGGTATTTTTAGCCAATGATCCCCTACCCAGTTTCCTCGCCTTAATCTATTTACCGCTCAATCAAAAAAATATTTTTACTCATTTAACACTTTATTAACTCACATTAATTTGTTTGAAAAATAGGCAAATGTTAAATGAAAAAATAACCTTATATTCTTTCTAATGAATTAATTAGAGCAAATAAACAGCAAAATGAAAAATAACCCCTCTATCATAGTGAGAAATGAAAATGCAAAAAATCAGCATAAAAAAAACACTAAAATTAGTAGTGTTAATGACCCGACATTAATTATGAACAATTAACCAGCAAATACTCGATAGGTGAGTTTTTTCTATATTTCGATTAAATTTTTAAAGTAAGTTAAATTATTTAATAAAAAGGCGAGAATGACATGATAAAAATAGAGATGAAAATTTAAAATCAATGTATTCATATAGATACAAAATATTAATACCTTAGAAAAAAATAATCACCACCTAAATACCCGAGTTAATATAAGGCTTTACCAAAGATAAATTAATTGAGTGTAAATTCATCAACTGGTGATTAAATAACTAAAAAATTTAACTTAACCTTTATTTTTTAGGTAAAAAATGAAATGAAACTTAATCGAAATTTAGCATAATCAACTGATATTAATTATTTAACCCTTCCTCAATATAAACACTGAAATATTTATCTTATCTTAAATTTAGATATTTACACCTGTACACTTTTTCTGACATTAACAATTAAAATTGCCTATTTCTGCTATTGATAAAATAATCAAAATTGCGACAAACCCCCAACAACACTGACCAGATCAAATAACTCACTCAAACTTTTCACTCAATTTTATTAACAAATACTTTCGATACTTAACAATTTCAAAATATATGATAAGATCATCATCTCAATTTGAAATTATTTACTATATAAAAAACAAGATTGTTATTGAGGTTATAGATGAAAATCTCGAGAAGAAAACTATTATTAGGGGTTGGTGCTGCTGGTGTTATTGCTGGGGGCGCAGCTGTTGTCCCTATGATCCGCAGAGAAGGTCGTTTTGAAGCTACACCATCGCGTGTACCAGCAGTCGCAGGTACCGAAGGTAAATTACCAGCATCTGCTGATGCAGTCGTTATCGGTGCAGGTCTGCAAGGCATCATGACCGCGATTAACCTGAAAGAGCGCGGCTTAAACGTTGTTATCTGTGAAAAAGGCGTTGTCGGCGGCGAACAATCGGGTCGCGCATACAGCCAGATCATCAGTTATAAAACCTCTCCAGCTATTTTCCCATTACACCACTACGGAAAAATTCAATGGCTCGGCATGAACGAAAAAATCGGTGCTGATACTAGCTACCGTGTTCAAGGCCGCGTTGAAGTCCCTTCAAGTGAAGAAGATCTGGAAGTTGCAAGAGCGTGGATCAAATCTGCGTCTGAAAACCCAGGTTTCGATACGCCACTGAGAACCCGCATGATTGAAGGTCAAGAACTGGCTAATCGTCTGGTTGATGCACAAAGCCCATGGAAAATTGGTGGCTTTGAAGAAGATTCAGGTAGCCTTGACCCAGAAACTGTTACCCCAGCAATGGCTAACTACGCAAAATCAATTGGTATTCCAATCTACCTGAATTGCGCAGTTCGTGGCTTAGAAACTGCAGGCGGTAAAATTTCTGACGTTGTGACTGAAAAAGGCGCAATCAAAACCTCTCACGTCGTTCTGACTGGTGGTATCTGGTCACGTCTGTTCATGGGTAACTTAGGTGTCGATGTCCCTACTCTGAACGTTTACCTGTCTCAACAGCGTATTACTGGCGTTCCAGGCGCACCTAAAGGTAACGTTCACCTGCCAAACGGTATCCACTTCCGTGAACAAGCCGATGGTACTTACGCAGTTGCACCACGTATCTTCACCAGTTCTATCGTGAAAGACAGCTTCCTGTTAGGACCTCGCTTCCTGCACGTATTAGGCGGCGGTGAATTACCATTAGAATTCTCTCTCGGTAAAGACCTGTTCAACTCATTCACTATGGCAACCTCTTGGAATTTAGACGAGAAAACACCATTCGAAGAGTTCCGTACAGCAACTAACACACCAAACAATGAACACTTAGATGGTGTGCTTGATCGCCTGAGAAAAGAATTCCCAGTATTTAAAGAATCTAAAGTTGTTGAACGTTGGGGTGGTACCGTTTCTCCAACTGATGACGAGATTCCAATCATTTCTAAAGTTGAACAATACCCAGGTCTGGTTATTAATACCGCGACTGGTTGGGGTATGACTGAAAGCCCGGCGGCTGGTCGATTAACTGCTGAATTGTTAATGGACGAGAAGACATTTATCGATCCAACGCCTTATAAACTGTCTCGTTTTAACTAATTAAAGCGAAACACAATTAGATGGAACCTATCGAGTACCTTACAGTCTTAATAGGTTCCTACTTTCATATATAAAGGAGTTATTATGCGCTACAAAACTTTACTGCTTTCCTTACCTTTAGTTTTAGGTGTAGCAACTGCAAACGCAGCAGACGATGTGAAACGTGTTCCAGTTAAAGGTTTCCCAATCGCTGAATCAGTAGAAATCAGCGCGAACAACAGCCTCATCTTCCTGAGCGGGAAAGTTCCTTCTAAAATTTCTAAAGATGCTCCAGAAGGTGTTTTAGAGTCTTACGGTAACACCGAAGTACAAACAATCAACGTTCTGAAACAAATTCAAGCGACTCTGGGTGAAATGGGTCTGACTATGAATGACGTTGTTAAAATGCAAGTTTTCTTAGTTGGTGGTGATGAAACTAAAGGAACTATGGACTTCGCTGGCTTCATGGCTGGCTACAACAAGTTCTATGAAACTGAAAAAGTGACCAATCTGCCAGCTCGTTCTACCTTCCAAGTCGCTAAACTGGCTAACCCAGCTTGGAGAGTGGAAATTGAAGTAACCGCCGTTCGCCCAGCAGCTAAAAAATAATGTTTAACTGATAACGAACGCCTAAAACGGCCGACTATTTATTTCCGCTTTGGCTTGGAAGTAAACATTAGCGGCCGTTTTTGTTTCCCTTCTCTTTGTCTTCCTTCTCTTTTATTGCCATCCACATTACTATTGCTCTTCCTTGATAAATACTTGCATCGTATTCCCCCCAAATTTGAATACGCTGAAACACCGGTAGGAAGACCATGATTAAAGAATCTCTGAAAATCCACGGTAAAAAGCAGTTTGAAATCAAACAGCAAGTCTTTTTCCCTCGAAAATCAAAAGAGATCCGCTACCAAGTTGAAACGTTCTTTTTTCTTCCAGCATCGATGCAAATTAACCCGGATCTCTACACCCCTTCAAATCTTCAGCGCAGCTTAAAAAACTATATTCGACTGCGAGCGCCTACGGTACAACTTTCTTCTATTCCCGCAGAAGGTGGGCTAGTCGATGAATTGAAAAGCTGGTTGGAACGGCTAGATCCTGAGTTACCACCAACATTAGATGAATATGAAAACCATCTAAAACGCTTTGCACTTACATTTAAACGCAGCGTGCGGCTAACCCTGAAAATGGTATCTCAGAACTCTCAACGACAAACTGAAGAGTACATAACAGGGATGCTGGCAGACATTGAACACGGGCTTAAACGCTATCGAGAACTCAGTATCTATGCAGCACCAATTGAGAGCGTCATCCAATCCAACGCTTTCGCTTATTGCGATGAGTTTATGTCTCATTACACCTTGTTTTACTTACAGGATTTATTAAAAGACAAACAGCTTCCTCTGCGCGATGAAATTCGCCATCTGTGGTATCAAGAAATGCGTTACTTGAAAAAACTCGCACCTGATAGCTTTCCACATGATGAAAACGATGCAGAGATGGTCACCTATCGACGCAACCTGCTGAAAAAATATATTAACCGTTATCTCTATTTAGAGATCCGCCACAAACGAGGCCTTCCATTACTGTTGCACTCCATTTATGGTATTGCAGCCGCAATTTCGATGATTTTCGCTACATTTATCGCCTTTATGTGGCAAGGTAAATACGGTGCGCTCAGCGCCAATTTATTCTTGGCGATGGTGATTGGTTATATCTTTAAAGATCGCTTAAAAGAGATTGGCCGTGAACAGCTATATCGGTTATTTCAACGCTGGATCCCTGACCGTCAATTGCGTATTTATCGGGAAGGGGTCAAAGAGCCGGTTGGGGTATGTAAAGAGTCATTCCGCTTTCTAAAAGAAAGCACCCTATCCCCTGATATTCATGAAATGCGCCAAAAGTCCCACTGGGTGAATTTGGTCAATGTGCAGCGCGTGGAAGATATTCTGTATTATCGCAAGGATGTCACCTTGCACAGCCATTCTGCGGCCTTTATGCAGACTCAATCATCTATTGTGGATATTACACGGGTTAATATTTCAGACTTTTTGAAATATCTCGATATTAGCTATGAAGAGTTGATGGTTAATGATGATGAACCCGCGATTATTGGCGAAAAGGTTTATCATATTTACCTGTGCCGCCGGGTCATCATGAATAAGAAAGCCTACAATGAATTAGCGCGTTTAGTGGTGAATGCTGATGGCATCAAGCGCCTTGAAATCCTTCAGCCATTGGATGAGCTAGACAGCGACGAAAATATTACGATCCCACCGCAATAACATTTCTATACACTAAAACAAAAATGGCGGCATTATTTGCCGCCATCTTATCATTAACTCATCCAAATCAAATCAGCTTTAGTCCGTTTTTTCTGATTATCATAGAAGTTTTCATGTGAACCAATAGTGAGTAAATACAACTCTAATTTTGATGAAATCCATGAATATCCCAACAATGCAGTCAATTCATTAAGCCGAAATTTATGAACTCTAAGGTAGCTTAAATCCCCTTTTTTTTGCTCACCAATTAACGGATTTTTAATGATTTTATCAATTTCGTCTTCCACAATTTTGGCATCATGGTCAGACATTTTCTTCAATGATTTTTCAAACCTAGCTGATTGATAAACATCAATCTCGTTTTGTTCTTCTGACATATCGAGATACCTTGTTATTCTCGACTTCAGCTTTTGCTAAGAGCATTTCTTCGATAAAGCTATAAGATAGATCAGGGTTTTCTTCAGCAATCCTGCCAATTTTCGCCCAATGTTCAATTTGCTTAGGAACACTTCTGCTTTTCGCTTCAGCGTGAATTTTAGCATCAGACACAAATTCATCATCTAATCTGACTGAAATGGCCATAATGTTCACCTACTCACAAAAGATTAACCACAAGACAGAAATGTCTCACTTGTAGCTAATGTTAGTCCAAAAGAACATTTTACGCAACAAATTGTCGCATAATGCAATCTTAAGTTTCTTTCTTTTATTCTAAATAAAAATCAGTAATACAGCGCGATACGTTGTCCATCCAGCTCTTTGACTTCCAGCGGTGTATCGAAAATTTCCTCTAAAATCTCAGATTTCATGATCTCTTGAGGCTCGCCATGGTAAGACAAACGCCCATTTCGCAGCGCCACAATATAGTCTGAATACACAGAGGCAAAGTTAATATCGTGGATAACCAGAATGATGGTTTTGCCTAGCTCATCCGCCGCGCGGCGCAGTAATTTCATCATGATCACCGCGTGCTTCATATCCAAGTTATTCAAAGGCTCATCCAACAGCACATATTCGGTATCTTGGCACAGTACCATTGCCACATACGCACGCTGACGCTGGCCACCAGAAAGCTCATCAAGGTAACGATGGCGAAACTCAATTAAGTTCAAAAACGCCAGAGATTCGTCGATTTTCTGTTTGTCATCCAGTGTTAAGCGCCCTTTGGTATAAGGATAACGCCCAAAACCAACCAGCTCCTCCACCGTTAAACGGCTAGCAAATTGGTTTTCTTGGCGAAGTACCGATAAACAGGTTGCGAGTTGGTCGCTTGGTGTTGTCGAGACATCCAAGTTATTCACTTTGACATAACCGTGATCCGCCGATAATAAGCGACCAATAATCGACAACAGCGTTGATTTACCTGCACCATTTGGACCGATGATTGAAGTAACACCGCTATTTTTAATATTGGTTGTAACGTTATCTAAGACCTTAGTATCTTGATAACTTTTCGATATCTGATGAATTTCAATCATACTAAAACCTTCTTAACACCATATAAATAAAGAATATTCCACCGACAAACTCGAGTACCACAGACAAGGTGCCCGCTTTATTTAATCCATATTCAAGAACCAGCTGTCCGCCCACTAATGCAATCACACCGAGTAGGAAAGAAACCGGCAATAAATAGCGATGCTGGCTGCTTCCTGCGATGTAGTAAGCCAAGTTAGCCACCATCAAGCCAAGGAACGTGAGCGGGCCCACCAGCGCCGTGGAAATTGCCACTAAGACAGAAATCAGTAATAAGATTACGGTGACTTGCTGACGGTAGTTAATCCCTAAATTCACCGCATTAGCTTGTCCCAGTGCGAGCACGTCGAAGCAGTAGCGCATGCGCCAAAGCAGAATGCCCACAATCACAGTAATCACCAGTGTGAACAGAATCAGTTCCGGCGTTCCTTTAGTGAAAGTCGCAAACATCCGGCTTTGTAAGATGGAAAACTCATTCGGATCCATCAATCGTTGCAGCAAGGTCGCCACACTGCGAAACAGTGTTCCGAGGATAATCCCCACCATCAAAACTAAATTGATATTCATTTTGACGGAGATAAACAACCAGCGGTACAGCAGTACAGAGAAAATCACCAGCAGGGACGATTCCAGTAAAAACTTACCAATATTCAACAGCCATGATGCGGGAAAACTATCGGTATAAAACACAAAGATAGTTTGCAACAGGATGAACAATGCCTCTAACCCCATAATGGATGGTGTCAGAATTTTGTTATTAGCGATAGTTTGAAACAGAACCGTCGACACCCCAGAGCCAAACGCCACAATGATCATCGTCAGCACGATATAACCACGATGGGGCAGAATATACGCGAGATTACTGCCCAAATTAATGGTCATGTACAAAATGATCGACAGCACTGACAGCATAGCCAACAAACCGATGCGCTGGATTGGCGTAAACGTTTTTTTCACTGGCAAACTTAATGAATTAACTTTTTCCATAACGCTGATGCTTTAACAAGAGATAAAGGAAAATAACCGCACCTACGACACCTAAAATCACACTCGCAGGAATTTCAAACGGATAACGAATTAAGCGACCAATAATGTCACACAGCAGCACTAAGCCGCCGCCTGCCAAACAGATCCATGGGATAGTTTTACGAATATTATCCCCCATCACCAAGCTAATCAGGTTCGGGACAATCAACCCTAAGAATGGCAATGCGCCGACGACAACCACCACCACACCGCTGATTAAGGCGATGATAGATAACCCAATGGTCATTACTTTCTGGTAGTTCAAGCCAACGTTAACGGAAAACTCACGCCCCATCCCTGCCACTGTAAAGCTATCAGCAATTAAACAGGCGACTAGTGTTAAACCACCCACCAGCCAAAGCAGCTCATAGCGACCTTGTAAAATACTGGAAAAATCCCCGCTCATCCAAGCACCTAGAGATTGAAGCAGGTCAAAATAGTAGGCGGTAAAAATGGTGAGCGCGCTGATCACTGCCCCAAGCATAATGCCAACTAACGGCACTATTAGGGCGGACTTCAGAATAATCCTGCGTAAAATCAGCATAAACAGCGCTGTACCTAGCAGTGCAAATCCACTCGCCACCACCATTTTGGTCATGATAGACGCGGTTGGATACAGGATCATCACGAACAGTAAACCAAGGCTCGCAGATTGCGTGGTGCCAGCAAGGGAAGGTTCGATAAAACGGTTTTGGGTGAGTAGCTGCATGATCAGCCCCGCGACACTCATGGCGCTACCTGCAAGGATCAAGGCGGCGGTGCGAGGGATACGACTCACAAAAAAGATATCTTGCATCTCGGGATCAGTGAAAAGCGAAACGGGTGACACATCACCCGCTCCAATAAACAAGCTTAATACCGCTAATACCAATAACGCGATGATACCAAAAAAGAGATAAAGCGTTTTCATTGATTAATTCGTTTTTTTCTTCTCTAGAGCTTTGTTTACATCATCCATTAATTGGGAATATGTTTGGATACCACCAGCGATGTAAACCGCTGAAGAATCTAAATAAGCTACTTGGCCTTTTTCCCATGCGGAAGTTTTTCTCACTAATGCATTGTCTAACACGTCTGCCGCAGGTTGCGCATCTTTCGCACCAATAGCGCCATCACGGTCGATAACAAATAACCAGTCTGGATTCAGTTTTAATAACAGTTCTGAATGCACGATATTACCATGACGGCCAGTATCTTCAGTGAAGACATAAGCAGGTTCGAAGCCTAATACATCAAAGATAAAACCAAAACGGGAACCTGGGCCATAAGCAGAAATTTTACCGCCACTCACTAAGATCACCATCGCTTTGCCCGCTTCAGGGGTTTTGCCTTTGATATCATTAATTTTGTTTTTGAAATCAGAAACAAGTTTATTCGCTTGTTCTTCTTTACCAAATAACGAACCTAACAGCATCGTACGTTCCATCAGGCTATCAATAAAATGTTTGTTATCAATGTCCAGAGAAATCGTTGGTGCGATACCGCTTAGTTTGTCATAAGCATCGCGAGCACGGCTGCCACCTAAAATCACATCAGGCTTTACACTGCTGATAGTTTCATAAGCCGGCTCAAATAAGCTCCCGCCATTAATATATTCTGAGGAGCGATATTTCTCTAAAAACTTCGGGAAATAGACGTTAGTTTGTGGAACACCAATCACCGGAATACCCAGCGCATCGATGATGTCTAAGGTTTCCATGTTCATCACAAACGCACGTTGTGGATGGCTAGGAATTTCAGTTTTGCCTTGAGCATGTTCAACGACAATCGTTTGTTTTTCAGCTGCTTTCTCTGTTGCTGGCTGCTCGGTCGTTGGCGCTGCAGTTTGTGTTTGCTTAGCGTCATCACAACCCGCTAACGCAACAACGGATAATAGGGCAAACCCTGAAACTAATGATTTTGCGAACATCTAAATTTCTCCACCTTTCAATGTGATTATCGTTAGTCATAATTCATGACCCGAAGATGGCGGATATCTTACATGAAACATAGCGCTAATGATATTAGTTTGCATTTGCATTTCGCAAAATAATGATGCATCGCACAAAAACACACATTGCCTATATTTAAAGTAATTTACTGACATCTTACTTTGATTAGGGAGAAACAAAATGGCTCAAGCATGGTGGAAATCCGCAGTGGTATACCAAATCTACCCTAAAAGCTTCTATGACCATAATGGCGACGGTATTGGCGATATCGCAGGTATCACCGCCAAGCTAGACTATATTCAATCTTTAGGCATAAACGTGATTTGGCTGTGCCCAATTTTTGAATCACCGATGAAGGATAATGGCTATGACATTGCCAACTATGACAGCGTCGATCCGGTTTTTGGTAGCAATGATGACCTTGATATTTTAATCAGCCAAGCTTCGCAGCGTGGCATTAAAATCCTACTGGACTTAGTGCTTAATCACAGCTCAAACCAGCACCCTTGGTTCGAAGCTGCCCTTGCCGATCCCAACAGCCCTTATGCAGGCTATTACCAATTTATTGAATGGGATAAACCCACTCCACCGAACAATTTACGCACCTACTTTGATTGCCCAGTGTGGACTCAGGTTCCAGATAGCACTCGCTGGTACTTCAACTCTTTCGGGCCCGAGCAACCGGATCTTAATTGGGAAAACCCACAATTACGCCAAGAAATTATCCAAATGATCAACCGTTGGATAGCCAAAGGAATTGCAGGGTTCCGCATTGATGCCATCGGCAATATTAAAAAATCCCCTGAAGCCCTCTCACCTTATCAATTCCCTCCCGATCGGGAAGATGGTTCCGCGTCTTTAGTTCCTTGGGTGGTTAACCAACCGGGCATACATGAATTTTTAAAAGAGCTCGCCAGCCAAACCTTCCACCCTGCAAACTCAATGACGGTGGCTGAAATCGATGTTTCTCCGCAGGATCTTGCTGACTATATCGGGGAAGATGGGGCATTTTCTATGGTGTTTGACTTCAGTATTGCGGATCTCGATATTGCCAAGCAGCCTCCGTTCTCCCTTGCTCCAATCACAGGCGAACGTTTAAAACCTGTTTTCCTAAAAAGCCAACTCACGACCCAGAAAGTGGGTTGGGGTGCACCTTATTTAGAAAATCATGATCAACCGCGCTCACTGAACAAATTCTTACCGAAAGGCGCCATATCCCCTATCGCCGAAAAAATGTTGGCGATGTTCTTACTGACTCAGCGAGGCACACCATTTATTTATCAAGGGCAAGAAATTGGCATGACGAACTGCCCACTGACATTAGACGAACACCATGACTTGCATCTTTTTAAACTTTACCAATGGGGTAAAACTCACGGATATTCTCACACCACCATGATGAACTATTTTACTCAGCGTAGCCGCGACAATGCGCGCACACCATTTCAATGGAATAACCAACGTCATGGCGGATTTACAACAGGAATTCCATGGTTGAAAGTTAATCCTAACTACCGAGAGGTTAATGCCGCCACCCAACAGCAGCAACCCGATTCACTTTTCGCGTTTTACCAGCAATTAATTACCCTACGCCGCCATTCGCCGATTAGCGATATTTTGGTCGAAGGTGAATTTTCAGACATTAACGCCCCTGAACCCGTTATTGCTTATCGACGAACATTAGGTTCACGCGCCATCGATATTTACTGTAATTTCAGCGATAAGCCGCAGGCTATTCACCAAAATTATCGCCGAGTATATTTAAGTAATATTGCAAATACCCATGACGATAATCAGCCAATTACCCTACAACCTTATCAATCAATAATTTTTGAAGTAGAGAAAAGTGAATAACTCAATTAACCACTCCGAATAAGTGTAATTAAAGATAAATAATCACCCGATATTTCGATATCGATCATAATCGAGTGATAGTGATTCAATTATGCATTTAATTACGTTGAGTATTATTAATTGATAACTTAATAATACTATTCAAAAACAAATTAACTCATTGTTAAATAACGAATTTAATTAAATTTAAAGCTAAATATGTGAAGCCTATCAAATACAAATCAAATAATTTAAGTAAAGTTTAAATTGCTCATTTCACTTTTCTTGAGGTTATTTATTTGCCAAATAAAAATCGCGAAGTTATTTCTCAAATAACTTCTGGGCGTCGCTCTGCGGAAATATCCCCCGCAGAAACCCAAACAATTAAAAAGCACACTGATGGCTTTGGCACTCTCATTCGAGATATAGATGGTTGGCTACTGGCAGAAGGCACCCATCTACGTCCCTATGAATGTCTTGGTGCCCACCCCGTCAACTTCGACGGTGTTGATGGGGTGATTTTTTCTTTATGGGCACCCAATGCCCAACAGGTTTCTGTCGTCGGTGAATTTAATCAGTGGGATGGGCGCATTCACCCAATGACATTGCGCCATGAAGTGGGGATTTGGGAACGGTTCATTCCTGAAGCCAAACTCGGGCAAGCGTATAAATATGAATTACAAGATAGCCAGGGCTATATGCGGGTCAAAGCAGACCCTTACGCACTCAAAAGCGTGCTGTTTCCTCATGTAGAATCAGTGATAACAACCTTGCCAGGTAAACAAACTCCGCCGCACTTCGCCAGCGCCAGCTCGCCACTTTCCGCGCCAGTCTCGATTTACGAAGTGCACTTAGGCTCTTGGCGTCGCCATCCACATAATAATGGCTGGCTCAGCTACCGACAACTGGCTGAGCAGCTTATTCCTTATGTGGCAGACATGGGGTTTACCCATATCGAGTTGCTCCCTATTAGCGAACATCCGTTTGATGGATCTTGGGGCTACCAACCTATCGGACTCTATTCCCCAACCTATCGTTTTGGTGGCGTTGAGGATTTTCTCTATTTGATTCAAACCGCCCACCAGCATCACCTCAAAGTGATCCTTGATTGGGTACCTGCCCATTTTCCCAATGATGAATATGGGTTAATTCAATTTGATGGTACCGCACTGTATGAATATGCAGATCCGCGCGAAGGCGTCCATCAAAACTGGCACACCTTGATTTACAACTACAGCCGCTATGAAGTGGCCAACTTTTTGGCAGGCAATGCCCTCTATTGGCTAGAACGTTTTGGTGTCGATGGATTAAGAGTCGATGCAGTTAGTTCAATGATCTACCGCGATTATAGCCGCGAAGACGGGGAATGGGTCCCCAACAAATGGGGCGGCAAAGAGAACCTCGAAGCCCTCGATTTTCTACGTTATACCAACCAAATTATTCAACAGAACTGCCCCCATGCATTAATGATAGCCGAAGAGTCAACCGCCTTTCCAAATATCACAAGCTCTATTGAAAATCACGGTTTAGGTTTTGATTTCAAATGGGATTTAGGCTGGATGCACGACACTCTGCACTATATGTCTCTTGACCCGATTTACCGCCAATATCATCACCAGCAAATGACCTTTGGTATGTTTTACGCCCACAGCGAACACTTCGTTTTACCCCTTTCCCATGATGAAGTGGTGCATGGCAAAGGATCACTCCTCGGCAAAATGTCCGGCGACACATGGCAAAAATTCGCCAATTTACGGGCTTATTATGGGTTTATGTGGGGACATCCGGGTAAAAAATTGTTGTTTATGGGAGGAGAATTCGCCCAAGGGCGAGAATGGGATCACGACACAGGGCTAGATTGGCATTTGCTGAACCCTGAATATGATGGCTGGCATACAGGTGTACAGCGCCTTGTACGTGATTTAAATCACTGCTATCAGCAGCATCCCCCGCTGTACCAACTTGACTATTCCCCACAAGGTTTTGAATGGTTGGTGGTTGATGACCACCAAAATTCAGTATTCGCCTTTGTACGCCGAGATACCCACAACCATGAAATTGTAGTGGTCGCCAACTTCACTCCAGTTCTTCGTGAAAATTACCGCATTGGCGTTCACCAATCGGGCTGCTACCAAGAAATTATCAATACCGATTCTCACTATTATCGGGGCGGTAATATGGGAAATCAGGGGGCAATATCCACCCAGCCAATAGCGGCTCACGGTAAAAATCACTCCCTAAATATTACGCTTCCCCCTTTAGCCACCCTGTATTTGAAACGGAAGTATCTGAAACAGGAGCTACCGAATGATACTCTTTAATTTTCAGCGAGGTCATGCACACCCCCTTGGTAGCCACATAGATGAACACGGCGTCAATTTTGCTATTTACAGCGAGCGGGCTGAACACATTGACTTATGCGTGCTGGACTCACTCGGTGATGAAATTCGTTACCCGCTCTATCGAGGAGATAACCACATTTGGCATGGTTATTTAATGGGTGCAAAAGCAGGTCTGCATTATGGTTATCGTGTCAGAGGGAAATGGGAACCCCAGGCAGGATTATATTTTGATGAAACTGACTTACTGATTGACCCTTACAGCCGCGAACTCAGTGGTAAACAGCAACCTTACTCCGTCGTCAGCCATGAACCTTATGACTGGCAAGGAGACACCCCTCTTCATACTCCATGGTCAAAAACCGTGATTTATGAAGCTCATGTTCGGGGGCTTACCAAGCAACACCCTGAAATTCCACCCGCTTTACGGGGGAGTTATGCCGCTATCACACACCCTTGCATAATCCAGCATTTAACGCGACTTGGCGTAACGGCGCTTGAGTTGCTCCCTGTGCAATTTCATCTGGACGAGCCGCGATTACAGGCTAAAAATCTCACTAATTACTGGGGCTATAACACGCTGGCACCGTTTGCGATTGAGCCTCAATATTGGTCTGGGCAAGCAGGTTCTACGCCGTTGAGTGAGTTTCGCGATATGGTCAAAGCCCTACATCGTGCTGGCATTGAAGTTATCCTCGATATTGTGTTTAACCACACGGCCGAATTAGACCGTTCAGGGCCTTGCTTATCGTTTAGGGGGTTAGATAACCCCACCTATTACTGGTTAAACGACAATAGCGAATATGTGGATTGGACGGGCTGCGGTAATACGCTGAAATTGTCTCACTCGGCAGTAAGCCAATGGGTGCTTGATTGCCTGCATTTTTGGGCGATTGAATGCCATGTTGATGGCTTTCGCTTTGATTTAGCCACAATATTGGGAAGAACGCCGGCGTTTAATTCTCAGGCTCCACTGCTTAAGGCTATCACCCAAGACCCCATTCTTGGGCAGCTTAAGTTGATTGCTGAACCTTGGGATCTCGCCAACAACGGTTACCAATTAGGGCAATTTCCACCGCCTTTTGCCGAATGGAATGACCAATTTCGCAATGATTGCCGCCGTGCTGTTTTATATTGTGATATGCCTATCGGTACCTTGGCAAACCGCCTAGCTGGCTCACGGGACTGTTTTTCACAAAACCATTGTTCACAAACCCGCTTTTCACAGAATCATCGCCCTAGTTTTGTTTCAATTAACCACATCACCGCACACGATGGTTTTACGTTGCGAGATTTAGTCAGTTTTAATCACAAACATAACCACGCCAACGGTGAAAATAACCAAGATGGTAGCGACGACAACAGCAGCAATAATCATGGCTTTGAAGGATTAAACGCCACTGAAAAGATAATATCGGAACGCCAACAGAGTCAGCGCCATTTATTAAGTTTGCTGTTCTTGTCATTAGGCACGCCGATGCTGCGCGCAGGGGATGAGCTAGGGCATAGCCAACAAGGAAATAATAATGCTTATTGCCAAGATAACCCAATAAGCTGGCTTAACTGGCAGGAAGCGGATAGTGCGCTCATGGAATTTACAGCACAACTTATCGCTTTACGCCAGCAGATCCCTGCACTGGTTTCGGGGCAATGGTGGCATTCACTGCCCCCGAATAAAACGGTTGAATGGCTAAATAACCAAGGCTTCCCCATAACCTTTGAGCAGTGGCAGCAATCATGCCCCATGCAAGTGTTACTTTCCGGCCAATGGCTATTACTGATTAATTTCACTGAGCAAGCCCATTCGTTCACGCTTCCCGAAGGGAATTGGCACCCTGTCCCGCCTTTTTATTGCCACTTATTTCGCGCTATTCCCCCAAAAACCTTCGTGGTAATGCGGCGCCACGATTTTTCATAAAGTGTTCATTAAGGAATTGATATGTTAGAGAAAATGCCTTTTTACATCGACCAAAATTCTATTTCGAGGCAGCTATTAGCCAAGGAACTTCCGAGCAATACGGTTGCGCTTGTTTTGGCAGGTGGTAAAGGATCTCGTCTCAAAGCCCTGACTCAGAAGCAGCCAAAACCTTCACTCCACTTTGGCGGGAAGTTTCGAATTATCGATTTCAGCTTATCTAACTGTATTAATTCAGGCATTTACCGGGTTGGTATACTCACCCAATACTATTCCCATCACTTAATCCAACATATTCAGCACAGTTGGTCATTTCTAAACGGGAAAACCAATGAATTTATTGAAATATTCCCTGCTCAACAGAAACAGGATATCGAAGATTGGTATCAAGGTACCGCCGATGCTATCTTTCAAAATCTCGATGTTATTAGCCAATATCAAGCCAAATACATCATTGTGTTAGCCGGGGATCATATCTACAAAATGGATTATTCTCGCATGTTGCTCGACCATGTTGAGAAAGGGAGCCAATGCACGGTGGCCTGCATTGAAGTACCCTGTAGCCAAGCGTCTGAATTTGGCATTATGGACATTAATGATGATGAACAAATCATTAATTTTATTGAAAAACCTCAATTTCCTCCACCAATGCCGGGAAAGCCTTATGTCGCATTAGCCAGTATGGGCGTGTACGTTTTTGATGCCCAATACCTCTATCAATTACTCGCTGAAGAGCAGCAACAGCAGAATACACAACATGATTTTGGTAAAAACTTAATCCCAAAAGCAGTACAACAAGGCAAGGCTTGGGCGCACCCATTTAGCCGCTCCTGCGTCTATTCCGACTTTAATGTAGGCTCATCCCCTTACTGGCGAGATGTGGGGACCATTGATGCCTACTGGAACGCCAATATTGATTTAGTTTCAGCCAAGCCCGCACTGGATATGTATGACCCCCATTGGTCAATTCGGACGAGCCACTCCCCATTGGCGCCAGCTCGATTTATTCAAGGTGAATCACTGCAATCCCCCCAAATTACCAACACATTAATTAATGCAGGCTCCATCGTCGAAGACGCCAAAATTGCTAATTCCGTGATTTTCCAAAATGTCCGCGTGAATGCTCACAGCCAGCTCGATGCCTGCGTGATCCTCCCCGATGTCTCTATTGGATATGCCTGCCGCTTACAACGCTGCATTATCGATAGCGGCTGTGTGTTACCCAACAAACTGGTTATTGGTGAAGACCCACAATGGGATGCCCAACATTTCTATCGCTCTGAAGGTGGCGTCGTCCTTGTCACTCAAAAAATGCTCGATAATCTTGCGGCTTAAAGGAGGTTCAGATGCGCATACTTCATGCAGGCTCAGAGCTATTTCCTCTACTCAAAACAGGCGGTTTAGCGGATGTGCTCGGTGCATTGCCCCAAGCTCAAATCGCTGAAGGAGCTGATGTCCGCATCGTGTTACCCGGTTTTCCCGCGCTACTGGATGCGGTTCCCCACACGTTGGTTGGCAGCCATATCAATACATTTGCAGGCCCCATCACTTTGCGTTTTGGTCATTATGATGGTGTCGGTCTCTATTTAATTGACGCCCCGCATCTTTATCAGCGTACAGGCAGCCCCTATCATGACAATAATCAACAAGAATACAGGGACAACTATCTGCGCTTTGCCTTATTAGGCTGGATAAGCTGCGAACTTGCCTGTGGTTTTGATACGGATTGGCGACCCGACATTGTTCACGCCCACGACTGGCATGCAGGACTATGCGCCGCCTATCTCGCTGCCAAAAACACCCCTGTTCCTTGCGTATTTACCGTCCATAATCTGGCTTACCAAGGGCTATTTTCGGCAACCCATTTTCCTGAGTTACAGCTACCTAACGGGTTTTACTCCCTTGAAGGCTTAGAATTTTATGGGCAAATTTCCTACCTCAAAGCGGGGCTGTTCTACGCCAATAAAATCACCTTTGTTAGCCCCACTTATGCCAAAGAAGTCACCATTCCCGAATACGGTTATGGGTTCGCCAGTTTACTGAAACAGCGCCAATCTCAAGCGGATATTTTGGGGATCTTAAACGGTGTGGATTACCAAGTGTGGGATCCGCAACTTGACCCGTTGATCCCACATAATTACGGTCGGCAAAATATGCTAGGTAAAGCCATCAGCAAAATGACCTTCCAGAGAGAAAACAAACTTAATGTCACCGATAAAGCGCCACTGTTTGGCGTCGTCAGTCGCCTCAGTACACAAAAGGGACTAGACCTCTTGCTGGAAGTGATCCCCAATTTGCTGCACCAAGGCGGGCAACTTTCCGTTTTAGGCAGTGGCGACACCGACCTGCAACACGCCTTTGAGCAACTCGCCCACCAATACCCTAAACAGGTTTCTGTCCTGATTGGTTATGACGAACCTCATGCCCATAAATTGATCGCGGCCGCTGACGTGATTGTGGTGCCAAGCCGCTACGAACCTTGTGGTTTGACCCAACTTTATGGTTTGAAATATGGCGCTCTCCCACTGGTTCGCCACACGGGGGGGCTAGCCGATACCGTTACCGATTGCTCCCTCGAAAATTTGGCAGATCGCACGGCAACCGGTTTTGTATTTCATGATTATCACGGTTATCGCTCCAATCATGGAAAAGCCACTGAACTCAATGATGCAGTACGTCGCGTTTTTGCTCTTTGGAATGAACCGACTCGCTGGAAACGCGTACGCCGCCAAGGTATGAAGATGGATTTTAGCTGGCAAGCTTCCGCCCAAAAATACCTTGCGCTTTACCAGAACTTAATTGAATCAAAGCTTCATGACCCAACTCTTAATGACCCAACGACGAAAGGCGCTGACCATGAATAATCCATTGACCATCCAAAATCGTGAACAGCGGATCAACACACTGATCGACTCCATTCAAACCAAATTGAAATTTATGATTGGCAAAGACCCAATCATTGCTACACAACATGATTGGCTGAATGCCATCTCCTACGCCATTCGTGACTTAACCGTTGATCGCTGGTTACGCGCCATCCGCCGTTCTCTATCTCAATCGGATCGCGCTGTCGCTTACTTATCCATGGAATTCCTGATTGGACGCACCCTCTCCAATACTTTATTAAATTTAGGTATGTACGAGGATGTGTCTGCGGCCTTGAAAAAAATGGGCTTTGAACTGAATGCTATTTTAGAGGAAGAGGATGATCCCGGTTTAGGTAATGGCGGTTTAGGGCGTCTTGCTGCGTGTTTTTTAGATTCCCTTGCAACCTTGAAAGTGCCCTCGGTGGGGTTCGGTATCCGCTATGAATATGGCATGTTTCAGCAAAATATTATTGATGGACAACAAGTTGAGTCAACAGACCGTTGGTTACAATATGGTAATGCATGGGAATTTCCGCGCTATAACCTCAGCTACAAAGTCCGTTTTGCAGGCCGTCTTCAACAAGAAGGCAAAGTGGTACGTTGGATAGAAACCGAAGAAGTGCTCGCACGTGCCTATGACCAAATTGTGATGGGCTATGGTTGTGATGCCACAAATACACTGAGGCTATGGTCAGCCCATGCAACCAATGAAATGAACATCAACAAATTCAATCAAGGAGACTATTCTGCGGCGGTTGAAGATAAAAATTTTTCTGAAAATGTGTCCCGCGTGCTCTATCCCAATGACTCTACGGAATCGGGAAAAATTTTGCGTCTTGGACAAGAGTATTTTCTTGTATCAGCGACCTTGCAGAATATCCTCGATGTCCATTACCGAGTCCACGGCACGTTAACTAACCTTGCGGATAAAGTGGCAATCCATCTAAATGATACCCACCCCGTTTTAGCGATTCCTGAACTGATGCGCTTGCTGATAGATGAACACGAATATGAGTGGGAGGCCGCATGGCAAATGAGTGAAAGGATCTTTTCCTACACCAATCACACTCTGATGAGTGAAGCATTAGAACGTTGGTCTGTGGACCTTCTCGGGCGATTACTCCCTCGCCACCTGCAAATTATCTTTGAAATAAACGACCACTTTCTCACTAAAATCAAACAGCGCTACCCCAATAATCCGGAACTGTTAACTCGATTATCTCTGATTGATGAATCCCATGGGCGCTATGTTCGCATGGCATGGCTTGCCGTCGTGGGCTGCTACCAAGTCAATGGCGTGTCAAAGCTGCATTCTGAGCTTATGACTCAAGAAATTTTTGCTGATTTTGCCAAAGTATTTCCAGAGCGTTTTAGCAATATCACCAATGGGATTACCCCACGCCGCTGGCTGGCATTGTGTAATAAACCCCTTGCAAGCTTGATTGATGAAACCATCGGTGAGAGTTGGCGGGAAGATCTCACCGAACTTTCACGCCTACAGCAACGCATAGATTTTCCTTTATTTATTGAGCGGTTAAAAACCTGCAAGTTAGAAAACAAAGTTGCTCTCGCCGATTATATCGCTAAGAACGTCAATATCATTGTCGATCCTCATGCCATGTTCGATGTACAAATCAAACGTATTCATGAATATAAACGCCAATTACTCAATATCTTGCAAGTTATTGGGCGCTACCTGCGTATCTTGCAACACCCCGAAAAGAATTGGGTTTCGCGCGTGGTGATTTTTTCAGGGAAAGCCGCCTCATCCTACGTTAACGCTAAAATGATCATCCGGCTCATCAATGACGTCGCTAATGTGATTAACCATGACGCCCGAATCAAAAACCGCTTAAAAGTGGTTTTTATCCCAAATTACAGTGTGAGCTTAGCGGAGTTAATTATTCCCGCCACCGACTTATCCGAACAAATTTCTCTTGCAGGAACAGAAGCTTCTGGAACAGGTAATATGAAATTTGCCCTCAATGGCGCATTGACTATCGGCACATTAGACGGCGCCAATATTGAAATTCGTGAACATGTTGGCGAAGAAAATATCTTTATCTTTGGACATACCGCCGAGCAAGTTGATGTGATTCGTGCACAAGGCTATGACCCAAGAAAGATTTGCCAAGAACATGAAGATCTGCACAATGTCCTCAATTCCCTCGTTTCGGGCATTTTCAGCCCTGATGACCCTAACCGCTATTACCCGCTTTATGATTCTCTGATTAATTTTGGCGATCATTATCAATTGCTTGCCGATTACCACTCTTACGTTCAAGCCCAAGATGCCGTCGATAAGCTATACCAAAACCCCACGCTATGGGTGCAAAAAACACTCAATAATATTGCTAATATGGGCTATTTCTCTTCCGATAGAACCATCAAAGAGTATGTCGAGAAAATATGGGGAGTTTAGGCCTGAGAGGCTCTTAAAATCGCTATTATTATGGCGATTTTAAGACTGACAATTACATTCTTTTATATAAAACAAGCCGACATCAAATAACGTTACTCATACTCACTGTAATCCACTTCTTCGTCATTCAAATCAACCATCACATCGAATTGTTCCATAATCGATATAAACGGTTCGAAAATTTCTGAAGGTATTAAAATTTCATGGTAAGCATCATTACCGGAATTTAAGCCTAATAGATAATAGCCAAGCGTTTGTAATTGCTGATTCGCGCGCACAAAAATTTGGTCAGGCCTTAAATCATTTTTAGGGTCGCCAACTCCGAAATCTAATCGAATATCAAGATCCGCAATATCTAGCGCCTCTACCAAAAAAACAACCGCAGATTCACTATCTTTCCAGTCTATCCAAAAACTATTTCCCATGTTCGATCTCACGACCAAATCCGCAATAATGAATCCAAGGTCTTCATTCTCGACACTATCAATAAAACCTTCTTCATCCTCATCGATCAACTCTTTCAATTCCTCTTCAAAAGAAGCAATATCAGTCGCTGTATTTTCTTTAGAGTTAGGGTTCAGTAACGTCGCTAACTCAGTGATGGCTGGCATAAGTTCATTATAAAGAGCGATGGTTTCTGGCTTCATACTTTGCATGAAAAATCCTTAAATTTATTATCGATGTCATCAATAATATTTTGCTGAAACTAAAATGAGCTGTATATGAAATAATTCCTAGATTATCGGTAAGTTACGGTTATCCTACTGGTTAAGGCCATGGGTTTTGATTACATCGTTAATGCACTGTATTGCGTTCTTAATTTTCAGGATTTAGGTTTCAGTATCTCGCCCATTTGCTCGACAATATGAGTGCCCTTGCCAGTCAATTTTTCTTCTGCTGTATTCTTTTCCAAATGTACCGCAATATACCGTTGATAACGTTGTGGTTTTAAACGATTCATATCCACCAGCACCAAACCATCAATGCAGTCATTAAAGGCAGGGTCCGTACCGAAATCAATAAACTGTACACCTCCCGGCTCACACAGTTCTGTATATTGTTTATACAACGTCGGAATAGAGCAGCCAATATTGCTCAGTAAGCTTTTTAGCTTCACCAAATCTTCTTGGTAATTATTACCATCAAACTGGGCTAAAACCTGTGGCAGTGATGCAGGGTAAGGCTTACGGGATTGCGCCATTGCCAGCTCAGAGGAAAAATAGAGGCGATAAAATGCAATCAGCAAATCACGTGCAGCAACGGGCAGGCTTCCAGAGATAGACACGGGACCAAATAGATAACGATATTGAGGATACTTCGCTAAATACGCGCCAATGCCTAACCAAAGATAATCTAAGCCGCGTTTACCCCAATAGGCGGGCTGAATAAAACTACGCCCTAACTCAATCCCTTGAGCCAAAATAGGCATCATGTCTTGGTTATAGTGGAACAGGCTATTGCTGTAGATCCCCTCTAACCCTTTTTTCTCTAGCTGCTGCTCCGTCGGCACAAATCGGTATGCGCCCACCACTTCTAAATCCTCTTCATCCCATAAAATAAGATGGTAATAATCGTCATCGAAACTATCGAGATCACGGCGTCGACCGGAGCCTTCCCCCACTGCGCGGAATGCGATTTCCCGCAATCGTCCCAGCTCGCGTAAAATCGGCGTTCGCTCTTCTTGCTGGCGCTGATAGAGGTAAATAATTTTACCATCAGGAGTCACGCCTAGTTGCTCGCAAGCCGCTAAGGCCTTTTTCAGTTCAATGCGGTCTTCGGGTAACGCGATTGGCGCTTCACAGGTAAACAGCCCTGCTTTTCCTTTCCCTAGCAGATACACATGGCGACGAAACCGCTCCGCCAGCTCATTATCATTCGTTCGCCCGTCATACCATTGGGAAAACGGGATGCGTCCACCGATGCGTAATTTGATCCGATTATTGCGCTGCTTGAACATCTCGTTCACCAGCATCAAAGCAGATAGCGGCTTATACACCAAAGATGTTGTGTAGAACAGCAAGCTGTTACGGGCTTGAACATGCACGGGAACAATCGGTGCACGAGATTTGGCGGCTAAACGTAAAAACCCCGTGCGCCAATGACAATCACGAACGCCTTTCGTCCCCCATCGAGAGACTTCCCCCGCAGGAAAAACAACCAATGCCCCTTGGTTATCAAGATGAGATTGCATACCCACGACTTGCTGGCGGTTGGTGCGATTGCCAACATTATCAACAGGAATAAATAAGCTTTGAAGTGGCTCAAGGTAACTGAGCATTTGATTCGCGACAATTTTTACATCCGGTCGAATCGTTGCAACTGCACGTAAAATTGCGAGCCCATCAAGGGAGCCAATTGGATGATTTGCAACAAATAATACTGGACCTTGGCTTGGGATATTCTCTAAATCCCCGTCACCTAATTCGCAACGGACATTCAAGTCATTCATAAATTGTTCGACAAGATCGAGCCCTTTTAAGTGTGGATAATCCTCAGCAAGCTGCTGAAAATCTTTTTCATGCAGTAAACGCTTTAATAATTTCCGTTTCCAAGCGGGCAGTGTTTGCTGCGGAAAAGCACTTTCCAGTAAAGCATCAACACTAAACATAATGAAGTCCTCTCACATGCGCGTTATTGTCAAATTTAAGTCATAATAATGACGAATAAACAACCACTTTGTGACAAGATTATGAAATAAATGATGCAAGAACTATGCGTCATTGTCCGAGAAACCCTCGACACTTTTGACGATGTCATCTCAATTTAGTTGTTGTTCACTTTTCACTTGAAAATATTTTCTTTTTATTCAGTTAATTATAAATTCCATCTTCGCTAAAAAAACTGGCACAAACCCTGCATTAGCTCTCTTGAAAGAGCGGGAAACCGCTACACAAAAATAGAGGAGCAATGTTGATGGAAAAAGTCATCACCGTCTGCCCGTATTGCGCCTCAGGCTGTAAAATCAACCTGAAGGTGGAAAACGGGAAGATCATTGGCGCAGAAGGCGCAAATGGTCACACAAATGAAGGGGAGCTTTGCCTGAAAGGTTACTATGGCTGGGACTTCATTCATGACACTAAAATTTTAACACCGCGTTTAAAAAACCCGATGATCCGCCGTCAGCGTGGTGGCAAATTAGAGGTTGTTTCTTGGGAGGAAGCCATTGAATTTGCGAGCTCCCGTTTATTAGCCATCAAAGAAAAATATGGTCCAAAAGCCATCATGACGACAGGTTCTTCCCGCGGTCCGGGCAATGAAGCCAACTTCGTGATGCAAAAATTTGTTCGTGCAGCGGTCGGTAGTAATAATATCGACTGCTGCGCACGTGTCTGACACGGCCCTTCGGTTGCAGGTCTGCAGCGTTCGGTCGGTAATGGCGCAATGAGCAACTCAATTGTTGAAATTGAGGATACCAAATGTATTTTTGTCTTCGGTTATAACGCCGCGGACTCACACCCTATTGTCGCTCGCCGTATTTTAAAAGCGAAAGAAAAAGGGGCACAAATTATTGTCTGCGACCCGCGTTATATTGAAACCGCGCGTATTGCAGATATTCACTTACCACTGAAAAACGGTTCAAACATCGCGTTATTGAATGCGTTCGCTCACGTTATCATCGAGGAGAATCTGTATGATCAAGCCTTTATTGAGGCGCATACCGACAAGTTCGACGAATATCGTGCATTAGTGGCACCATATACACCTGAATCCGTTGAAGAGATCACCGGTATCAAAGCCGAGGATATCCGCAGAACCGCACGGATGTACGCGAAAGCTGAAAATGCCACCATTTTATGGGGCATGGGTGTCACTCAGTTCTACCAAGGGGTGGAAACCGTTCAGTCTCTCACCAGCTTGGCATTACTCACTGGCAACCTAGGTAAGCCGCATGTGGGTGTGGGTCCTGTACGTGGTCAAAATAACGTACAAGGTGCCTGCGATATGGGGGCGTTACCGAATACGCTACCGGGCTATCAGTATGTTTCGGATAAAGCGGCTCTCGATAAATTTGCCAAATTCTGGGGCATTGACGCAATGCCGGATGAAAATGGTATTCCGCTGAGTGAAGTCCCCCACTTTATCGATGAAGGCATTCTGAAAGCGCACTATGTAATGGGTGAAGATCCACTACAAACTGAGCCGGATTTAGCAACGATTCGCCGCACATTCGACAAACTTGAGCTGTTAATCGTGCAAGATATCTTTATGACCAAAACCGCGTCAATTGCAGACGTGATTTTCCCAGCTACCTCTTGGGGGGAACATGAAGGTGTCTATACGGCGGCTGACCGTGGTTTCCAACGCTTCTATAAAGCGGTTGAACCTGTGGGTGATGTAAAAACTGACTGGGAAATCATCAGTTTAATGTCAACCGCAATGGGCTACCCAATGCACTACAATAACACCAAAGAAATTTGGGATGAGCTACGTGAGCTTTGCCCGATTTATTTTGGTGCGACTTACGAGAAAATGGCGGGCTTGGCATACATTCAATGGCCATGCCGTACGTTAGAAAGTGAAGGCACCGAGTACCTGTATGAAGGTGGTAATTTCGATACACCAAATGGTCGCGGTCAATTCTTTACTTGCGAATGGCGCCCACCAATCGACCAAGTCAGTGATGAGTACCCAATGGTTCTTGCCACCGTGCGTGAAGTTGGCCACTACTCTTGCCGCTCGATGACCGGTAACTGTAAAGCCCTAGCGTCTCTCGCTGACGAACCGGGTTTTGTTCAGATCAATACGGCCGATGCGAAAGCGTTAGGCATTAAAGATCAGGAACTGGTTTGGGTCTGTTCACGACAAGGTAAGGTCATCACTCGCGCAAATATCAGCGACCGCCCAAATAAAGGCGCTGTATATATGACGTATCAGTGGTGGATTGGTGCTTGTAATGAGCTGGTCGCCGAGAACTTAAGCCCGATAACCAAAACACCGGAATACAAATACTGTGCGGTGCGTGTTGAGCCAATCGCGGATCAACATAAAGCCGAGCATTATGTGGTTCAGGAGTATACGGGGATCAAACGTCGCTTACGTGAGGCAGCCGAAGGTTTATAGTTTATTTTGACGCTTTGCACTGTAGGAATACGTATATAAAACAAACCTACAGTGCAAATTATATTAAACGCTAAATACATTAAAAACGACATATATTAAAAATCATATAACGATAATAAACATCGCCCTTCAACAAGCGATTAAAATAAAATATTAATCGCCATTAAAAACTATTTAATAAAAAAATAACCTTCCAACAAAATAATCAACACCCTTTATTTTCACTTAGTAATTTTCCCTTTTTCCTTTCCCTTTTCCTTTACTAGCTTCTACCAATCTCTAAATAATTCGCGTTGTGGCTAGGCGGCAGACGCAGCTAAGCCCTAGGAGCATACATAAGTATGTGACTAGGGTTAGCGAGGACAGCCAACAACGCCACGGCGTGAAGTATGACGAGATTAAGTATGTGACTCGGGTTAGCGAGGCTAGCCAACAACGCCACAGCGCGAAGTATGACGAGATTAAGTATGTGACTCGGGTTAGCGAGGCTAGCCAACAACGCCACAGCGCGAAGTATGACGAGATTACTGGAATAGGTCTTGAACACTAACCCCGAGTCTCTGCATCCTTGAAAGCAACGTCGTGCGCTTCAACCCTAAGCGGGCTGCCGCCCCTCTCGCTCCTGCAACCACCCCATTGGTGGCTTTTAGCGCTTCAATAATTCGGTTCCGTTCTTCATCGTCGCTCTCTGGCGCATCCGTCTGCATTTTTCGTTCTAATGAACTGGGCTTATTCAGGGCTTCTTTAATGCGAGATGGTTTTGGGATATTTAGCTCATGCAATTGAATATTCAGCGTATTCCCACGGGTTAAAATAACGGCTCGTTCAATCACATTTTCCAGCTCCCGCACATTGCCCGGCCATGGGTACAAAGATAGCTGCGCGAGTGCATCGCGAGGAATGCAATCAATCTTACGGTTCATACGCTGCGCCATTTTCTTGGTGAAATAGGTCGCGAGCAGCGGAATATCTTCAGGTCGATCACGTAATGGCGGGATCACAATCGGGAACACATTCAAGCGATAATACAGATCTTCACGGAACTCTCGGTCTTCCGTCATCGCCTTTAAGTTGCGATTAGTCGCCGCTACAAGTCGCACATCCACAGGGATAACTTTATTTCCGCCAATGCGCTCGATCTCGCGCTCTTGTAAAACACGCAATAATTTTGGCTGTAGATCCAGTGGCATATCACCAATTTCATCTAAAAATAGTGTGCTTTTATCTGCCATTTCAAAGCGACCAATATGGGTACTCGTTGCGCCTGTAAATGCGCCTTTATCATGTCCAAACAAGTCGCTTTCTAATAAACCTGTCGGAATTGCCGCACAGTTCATTTTAATCAGTGAGCGTTGGTGGCGATTGCTAAGTTGATGAACGGCTCTGGCAATTAACTCTTTACCCGTGCCCGTTTCACCCAAAATAAGCACGGTGCTATCACTGCGAGCCACTAAATCCACTTGCTCCAACACTTCACGCATCGCCTGACTTTGAAAGACAATTTCACTGAAGCTATTGGTGTTTTGGATCTGTTCATTGAGCCATAAATTTTCATTTTTCAGGCTATCTTTGAGACGAGTAATTTCACCATACGCTGCGGCATTATCCACGGCAATCGCAAAACGCGCCGCTACTTGCTTCAATAAATTGCAGCTATCTTCGGTGAAAATACGGTCATCTTCATGAGATAACACTAAAACACCTAATGGCTTATGATTAAATGCCAACGGTAACAGCAAAGTTTCCGTCATCCCTTCTGCACACAGATTTTGATACAGAGGGTCTTGAGTTTGCCTATCGAGCGCTAAGCGCAGCGGCTTGTTGCTCTCCAAGACTTGAGCGAGATCCGCATGCAGCTCATTAAGATGATACTGGCTTTTTTTAACAGGTTTTGAGCGTTGATAATGGCTTGAATAACAAAGATAAACCGCTGAACTAACATTATCACAAAGGGCAACGCTGATTTGGCTAATCCCAAAAAATCGGTAGATTTCCCTCGAAACCTCAGCCACTAACCCATCCATTTCAAGATGAGAAAGCACTGAGTTAGTGATGTCCACAAGGATCCTAAACTGGTCACGTTCATGACGAATTTGTTCGGTGGTTTCGGATATGCTCACAAAATCTCCAATCTCGTCCTAACCCACTGCATTGCCAAGTCATCTATTTATTTTGCTGACTAACAATAATGAGAATTAGTTAGAGTTTTAAATTTTCATTTATAAACGACTTATTTATCAATCATAAAAATAAAAAAGTTTAATAGTGTGATTAATACGATTACTATTTTTGATTTAATACTAATATTGTAGTCATTATTTGAAAAAATAATATCAGAGTCTGATTTAAGTTTGATCCATTCACCTATTTTAGATATTAGTTGATTTAACCCAATATCCGCTTAATACCGATTTCATGCCCCTCGACAATAATGTCGAAAAACGTGTCGAATATGAAACTTCTATTTTTTGTCATTGTCCGATAATAACTAACTTAATGATTTTATTAAATTAATTTATTTAACGAATTTGGCACGATCCATGCTTATCTCTGAGTATTGTCAGCATAAAACGAGGCAACCGGAATAGACCGGATCCCATGCCCGTTTACGATCATTCAGGAGAATATGATGAACCGTTTCATCATTGCAGACCCAAAGAAGTGCATTGGCTGTCACACCTGTGAAGTGGCTTGTGTGGTCTCCCACCAAGAACAAGAAACAGGGATTGCCACCGTTGTAAAGGATGAATTTTTTCCGCGTATTCATGTACTAAAAGGCTATACCGTCAGTACCGCGGTGGTTTGTCGCCAATGTGAGGACGCCCCGTGTGCCAATGTGTGCCCTAATGGCGCCATCAGCCGTAAAGATGATTTTATGTATGTGGATCAATCTAAATGTATTGGTTGTAAAACCTGTGTTATCGCTTGCCCTTACGGCACCATGGAAGTGATCAGCCGCCCAGTTGCGCAGCACACCACGGCACTCAATACGATTCCACAGTATCGTGCTGAAGCGCATAAATGCGACTTATGCCATACCCGTGAAGGTGGGCCTGCTTGTGTGGAAGTCTGTCCAACAGAAGCCTTAATGATCGTCGACAGAAATAAAATGGATGAAATTATCAAAGAACGCCGCCGTCGTGCAGCCTTTGAAAACCCAGCAGATATTTTGTCTTAAGGGATAGCCCATGCATGAAGTTGCCTTATGCCAAAGCGCATTTGAGATTATTGAACAGCACGCTAAACGTAATCATGCTCGGCGGGTGACTGGCGTGTGGTTAGAACTCAGCGCCGTCTCTTGCGTGGAAGAATCCGCCGTGCATTTTTGTTTTGATATTATCTGCCGCAATACCCTCGCCCAAGGTGCCGAATTACATATTGTAATTTCCCCTGCGCAAGCGCAATGCCGAGATTGTCAGCATCAGGTACAAATAACCCAATTTGGTGCAGGTTGCCCCCACTGCGGCAGCCAAAACTTAATTGTCGACAGCACTAGCACCATGCAAGTGAAGCAGATTGAAATTGAATAACCCATTTAGGAGCCAGTTATGTGTTTAGGTATTCCCGGTCAAGTGGTTGCCGTTGGTCAAACCCCTATGGATAGCGCCCAAGTGGATGTTTGCGGTGTCCAACGGGAAGTGAATATTGCCCTTGTATGCGAAGGGGATACCGAGAGTATGATCGGCAAATGGGTACTCGTTCACGTCGGCTTTGCCATGAGTATCCTTGATGAGAAAGAAGCAAGGGATACCTTAGAAGCGTTAATGGCAATGGAAGAAGTCGAAGAAGATGTGGGGTATTTTTTGCGAGGGAATGCGTGATATCTATTACCTCAGCATATCAGCTTTATTGTCGATATTTTTCCAGCCCAGCGTGCCCGTTTCTAAGCGATTTTTGTCTTTTTCTGCGGTCGAGACAATCACCGCACCGTCGAGTTCAGTGTGCTCTTTAACGTTAACATCAAAGCTATCCCGACGTGCGTTTTGAATTTAGAAGGCGATAAAAGCGGAATTAAAACCAGAAAATATACAGTAGGTTACGTCCCAACCGCGGTAACCCCAACCCCAACCCACAACTGATATTCAGCGGTAAGTGGTTGAGTGAGTTAGGGTTTACAGTAGGAAGCCACGTCTCCCTCATTCGCCAAGCCAGACAGTTGGTTATCCGGCTGGCTGAGGGAGAGTAAAGCGGTTCAGGAGATTCCTGTGTGGGGCAGGGATCTTTTAAAGATTATGGTGTTAGCTATTTATTTTCCGCATGATACTTTTTCTTTGCATCATTTAAATTACTGAAATTTGCCCCACCTGAAAACTCAGGATCTTCAGATTGAACAGAATCATCCTCCCACCCACAGATAGGACAAATTTCATAATTACCTAAGCCAGTTATTGTTTTATTGTAACAACAAGGGCAAGGATATAATTCTTCTATTATCATTTTTGTTTTTCCAACAATAAAACTCCATAAGTTCGATAAAAATTTTCCAATGATTCAGATAGATGATAAAAATCCGCATTAGAAGCATTTTTTACTTCTTGGTATTGTTCACTCCCCTTTAATTGAGACACAACAACATAGAGTGATTTTCAAGGCTGACTTCCGCAAAGAGCTTATTCAGTTTCGCGTTTTTATCTTCAAGCTCTTTTTAATCGTTTAACATTATTAGGTTCCATGCCGCCATACTTTGATTTCCAATTATAATAGGTGGCGTTGCTGATCCCATTTTGGCGATAAATATCTTCCACTTTCATGCCAAAATCAGAGAGTTTAAAATATTAACGATTTGAGTTTCAGTAAAACGGGCTTTTTTCATCATGACCTCTGCAAATTTTAAGGCAGAAAGTCTAATTATAACTGCCTTATTTTAGGGGAAGTGAACAATAGATAACTATTTAATATCAAACTTCACACTCTACCCAACTATTCAAATTAGGCATTCTATCTAAAAAAAAGCACTTTCAGATATTAAACTCTACAAACTCTTAATATTTAACATTAAACACTTAATATATCCTGATAATATTCCCATCTATCTTAAAGAGTGAACCACTATGAAAACAAAGGATAAAAAATGAGTCTAGTTGAAAAAGATGACCCTGAGAATAATGGAAAAATCATCCCCATTCCATCATCAAGAGAATTAGACCTCAAGATAAAAATGTATCAAGAGGCATATCATCATATTACTGGAAAAAATGAAAAAACATCTTTCAGATCATCTGCTGATTTACACATTGATATGAATGAACTCAATCAAATTCATCATAAAATTTCTCAAATTTGTGATGTACATAATATTATTGCGCAAAGTGAGTCAATAACAGTTATTCATTCAAAAGAAAGAAAAGAACAATTTACTTCCTTTGATAGATTTAAAATTTATAATAATGGAATAACTAGCCCAACACTAACTGTATTAATGGAATACAATTTCTCAATACTCCCAAATGGCAGTATTAATCCTCAGCAGTACAAATTAACTATTAGATTAAATTCTAGAATTGCACTAATACAACAAATGAAAGAAGATGCGCCACCCTTTATAAGATCTAACCTTATTAGATTCATGTATGGTCCTACTGCAGATATATCTGTCGAATATGTAGACTATGTAATTGCAAGAAGTTTCATTGAGGCAATGCAAGAATGGGTTGATGGTTGTAAAAAAACCAAAAATAAGTTAAAATTTTTACAATATTTTCAAGGTATTTCTCACTTATTTCCTAGTATTATATCTTTTGCTAATGGAATACTACTTACTTATTTCTTCATAAAAAACATACCTGAAGTACTTAATGAAAAATCATCATATTTAGATGTATTACAATATGGCATTTTATTTTTCTCTTCATTTATGCTTATGTCAAAAATAGCTAGTTTCTTCGGTGGATTATTAGAGTCATCTATTGATAGATATATACCTATTTCTTATTTATCGCTGAATCAAGGAGATAAAAGAATTATAAACGATTATCATGATGAGAAGTCTAACAATATTTTTAGCCTTATATTTTCCATTTCATTAACTATATCTCTTGGTGTAGTTTCATCTTTAATTGCTAGCTTAATACTAGTTAAATGATTTTTAATTAAAATATTTATTCTTAACCATAAAACCGCAAGTATGGTACACCTCTTAAATATCATTTCTACCGCACTACATCCCTGTAGCGCGGTCTATTTATTCCCTTAAAATTTTGTCCTTTAAATAAAGGCTTCCAGTCTGCCGTTATTCACCCTCAAATAACCGAAATCCCCCTAACCCATCCCACGTTGGTAAGGCTTGATAAACTTGTTCGACGGCGGCAACCACTTTGTCATTCATCGGCATATAAAAACCCACTAAATCGGGCTGAATGCCTAAGAAAATAATTTCTCCGACATCCTCTTTTAACTGATCGATAAGAAAGTTCAGCGGCAAGTTGTGGGTACTCATAATAAACATTTCGGCGATATCATCAGGGTCGATA
Source organism: Providencia alcalifaciens (assembly GCF_020271745.1). Classification (NCBI taxonomy): domain Bacteria; kingdom Pseudomonadati; phylum Pseudomonadota; class Gammaproteobacteria; order Enterobacterales; family Morganellaceae; genus Providencia; species Providencia alcalifaciens. Next base: position 923,125 of record NZ_CP084296.1, read on the forward strand.
ACCCGAATTTCTCCCGGCGCTAAACCAATATCCGCAGCATCCACAATTAATAAACGCTGGGGTTTTAAGGCTCGCACTTGGTGGGAAACACTTTCAGGGCTGCTTCCACCGTTAATTGCCACCCAGCCCTCAATCGGGGTTTGTTGCATCAGGTCGAATAGCATCGGGCCAGCGCCGTCATCTCCCATCATGCTATTGCCCACCGCCAACATCAGATTCTGCACTGGAGACTGATTCTCTGAAGGCGATAGGTTTGTTGAAGGGCATGAGCTTTCTGCTGAAGATTCGATTTCCATCGAAAAAGACGGTTGAGTTTGTCTCGCAACATCGCTCATCGGCTGCCTTTTCACGATTAAATAAATTGCCGGCTCGCGCTCAATTTCGCCGAGTAATCGAATCAGTGTGGCGCTCCAAGCTTGGTAAGGGGAATCACTGTCTTTGGCAAAATGATCTAATGCTAACGCCAGCATATTGGTGTGGGTGGAATCGATATTGATTTCACCGAAGGTAATCAAACCCTGCAATTTGCGGCGCGCCTCCCCTTCAGGAAGCGCATTCACCCAAGATTGAAAACCATCTAACGGACACTCTAATTCGGTTTTAAGGCAATCAATCATCCCAACGTGGTGACCAATCGCCAGCGAGTAATACATCACTTGCTGAGCGTCTTCAGGCACGTCATCGTCACTGTCGACAAACTTCTGGCGCAGTGACCAGAAAATCACTTTGCCCGTTTCAGTTGCTGACTCACTCATTGATTCCCCCTTGTTGCAACACGGTCACGAGGCGATTCACAATCTCACGCAGGCGTGGGTCTTGCTCCTCATCCATCCATGTTTGCATCGTGGCTTTCACTTGGTTTGGGGTCGCTCCATCTAGCAGGGTCAGGAAGCGGTCACTGATTTCTCGACCTTGATAATAACCCGCTTGGCGGCGCGCTTCACGTTCGATCATCACGCGGGTTGCTAACGGAATAGATGGCAGCAATAGCTCCACTTTCTCCCCGTCGGCTTCACGGTGATCTTGCCCAACGAGTTTTTGTTTCAATAATCCTAATGCCACTGCGAAACCGTAAATAGTGGCAGCTGGGGTCGGTGGGCAGCCGGGGATCCACACATCGATTGGCACAATGTGTTCGCTACCACCCCAAACACAGTACAGATCGTGGAAGATCCCGCCGCCGCAACCACAAGCTCCGTAAGAGATACAGATTTTTGGATCCGGCGCAGATTCATACGCCCGCAGTGCAGGCATACGCATCGCACGGGTGACCGCCCCTGTGAACAGTAAAATATCCGCATGGCGCGGAGATGCTACCACTTTGATCCCGAAACGTTCCGCATCGAAAACCGGGGTGATTGCCGAGAAAATTTCAATTTCACATCCGTTGCAACCGCCACAGTCCACGCGATACACATACGCCGAACGCTTAATATCTTTCAGCAGCGTGCTTTTCAGTTTCGCAACCTGCTCATCGAGAACGATAGGCTGGCTAACGTGATGGTTAACGGGGATATTTGGCAAAATCATGATTTATCTCCCTGAATATGCAAACGGAAGTTCTGACGATCATTATTCAATAGATTATTTTTTTGCTTACAGGATGGGCAGGTTTCATACATTGGGCGTAGAGCTTCAATGCCGTCTTCCTCAATGCCCGATGCCACCATCAGTGCCATGGCATACTCCACGGATTTTTTCGGGGCGAATGCCTCGCCACACTGACGACAATGCTGCAGGCGGAACGTCCCTTTCATGTACAAATCCGCTTTGTTCATTACTGCGGTTTCAAACTCTTCCGTTAAGTGAATGGCGCGAGTCGGACAAACCTCTTCACAGCGTGCACAATAAATACAGCGACCTAAAAACAGCTGCCAGCGGCGTTCACCACTTTCTAAGTCGGTTTCCATGGTTAACGCATTGGCAGGGCAAGCGGAAATACAAGCGCCACACGCGATACATTGCTGCGGGTCATATTCAGGTTTACCTCTAAATCCGTGAGCCACTTCCAGCGGTTTGAACGGGTATTTCACCGTTGCAGTACCCGCATTACGAAGGGTTTTGAAAAGTTTAAACATGGTGTCCCTCCGTTATTTCATAATCGAATGTTTGCGCTCGATACTGTGCTGTTCGAGCTCTTTGTACGCGACGGTTTTCGCTTTGCGTTTCTTCACATCCACCAGCGTCACGCGGTCAGTACAGGAGTAGCAAGGGTCGAGGCTACCGATAATCAATGGCGCATCGGAAACGGTGTTGCCTTGCAGCATATAACGCAGCACTGGCCAATTGGCGTAAGTGGCGGCACGGCAGCGCCAGCGATACAGTTTTTGGTTATCCCCGAGCATGCTCCAGTGAACATCTTCACCTCGCGGCGCTTCGGTATAGCCCAGTGCAAATTTATGGGGCTGATAGGTAAAGCCCTCTGTCAAAATTGGGCCTTCAGGCATATTGTCGAGGGCATATTCAATCATCGATAGCGAATCCAACGTCTCTTTGATACGCACCATCACACGGGAATAGACATCGCAACCATCTAACGTGAATAAGGTTTTAGGTAAATTGCCATAATCAGCAAATGGATGGTCGAAACGGACATCGCGCTTGAAGCCGCTGGCGCGGATCATCGGTCCTACCGGGCTGTAATCACGAGCAACTTGTGGATCGAGGCGACCGACACCGACGGTACGCTGCTCCATATTTGGTGTGCTCAGCAGCATATCCACCAGCTGAGTCACATCTTGGCGCATCTCTTTAACTAGCTGAATAGTTTTGACTCGCTGCTCTTTTAAGAAGTCACGACGAACCCCACCAATTAAGTTGGTACCGTAAGTTTTACGGGCGCCTGTCAGTAATTCTGCCATGGTCATGGATTTTTCACGGACACGGAAAAATTGCATAAAACCAGTATCAAAACCGGTGAAATGGCTCGCTAAACCGATATTCAGTAAGTGGCTATGTAAGCGTTCCACTTCCAGTAAAACACTACGAATAGTATGAGCACGCTGAGGCACATAAATACCGAGCGCATTTTCCACGGAGGTGGTGTACGCCACGCTGTGGGTAAACCCGCAAATACCGCAGACACGGTCAGATAGGAAAGTGACTTCGTTGTAACCCATGCGAGTTTCAGCTAGTTTTTCCATACCACGGTGAACATAGAACATACGGTAATCCGCATCCACAATGCGCTCGCCATCCACAAACAGGCGGAAGTGCCCTGGTTCATCGGACGTGATATGCAGCGGACCAATTGGCACGATACGGCTTTGGGTTTTGCTGTCGTTGATAAACTCGTAGGTTTCTGTGTCGGTGGTTGGCGCAGGACGCTGACGGTAATCCATGGTGTCTTTGCGCAGCGGATACAGGTCTTCAGGCCAGTCATCCGGCAGTACTAAACGGCGCTCATCCGGTAAGCCCACAGGACGTAAACCGTACATATCACGGATTTCACGCTCACCCCATACTGCCGCAGGCACCCGTGACGTCACGGATGGAAACTCTTGAGTAATTGGGCTGACATAGGCTTTCACCGTCACCCAACATTTTTCCCCTTCTTCCATCGACAGCGCATAATACACCGCAAACTGCCCATTTAGAGGACGCTCATCGTTTCCCCACAGCACTGGCAACCAACCGCCGCAGCCGTAATAGAGAAACTCCACCACTTCTGGCAGCATCTCGGTTTTAACCGTGATCGTGACTTGGTTGGACGTTTGCCACTCCTCTTCCAGCATGGCATGAGGAAATTTCTCGCGCACTTTTGCCAGATAGCCAGCGCCTTTGCGAACGCCCTGAAGGGTATCTGTATAATTCTGATAGCTCACGTTATTTCTCCTGCGATGAAGGTTCGGAGGTACTTGCACCCCACGGCCATTGGTAATTTAAGGTGGTAATTTGGTGGTCGGCTGTCGCGCTGTCTTTGAGCACGATCGTCGCGGCATTTTCCAGTAAGCGGCTGACAGGCTGAGGAATATAAGTCCCCATCACTAGCATCAGTACAATCAAAATTGCCATCGGTAATGTGGTTAAAATGCCCAGCTCACCACGCGCTACGCACTCTGGTTGTTCGCCAAATAAGGTTTTGGAGATCATGCGGATCAGCCCACCCAGCACCACCGTAATCAGGATCAGCACCAGCAAGGTTAACCAGAAATGGTTAGCGATTAGCCCCGCCACCACAATCATAAATTCACTTAAAAAGACGTTGAATGGCGGCATACCGCCCAGCGCTAATGCGCCACCCGCAAACACGACTGCGGTAAATGGCATGGTACGCAGTAGCCCTTTCACTACCGTAATATCGCGAGTGCCATATTTCAGTAGAACGTTACCGGAACCGCAGAACAGCAAGGTTTTACCCAAACTGTGGTTTAAGGTATGCAGCAGCGCTGCCAGTACCCCTAAAGGCCCGCCGATACCTAATGCCACCGCGATCAGCCCCATGTTTTCCACACTGGAGTACGCCAGCAAACGTTTCATATCTTTTTGTACCAAGATAAAGAACGCCGCTACCGCCACGGACATTAATCCGAATACCAGCAGTAAGGTTTGAGTAAATTCACCGCCAATCGATGAGGTCACGATGATGTAGTAACGAATGATAATCAGCAGTGCACAGTTCAGCAGCACCGCAGACAATAGCGCCGACGTTGGGCTTGGTGCTTCACTGTGCGCATCCGGTAACCAGGCGTGCATTGGGAACAGACCCGTTTTGGTACCAAAACCGATTAACACAAAGACAAAGGCTAGATGCATCAAAGTTGGATCGAGAAGGTCGGTGTATTTCAGGACTTCCGTCCAGAAGATAGCCATTTCAGGATCTGGCATGACGTTCACTGCATTGGCATACACTAAAATGGTACCAAACAAGCCGAACGCTACACCCACGCTACAGATAATGATGTATTTCCACGCCGCTTCCAGTGAAGAACGTTGACCGTAAATACCCACTAAGAATGCGGAGCTTAACGTGGTGGCTTCTACCGCCGCCCACATTAAAATCAGGTTATTACTGGTGATCACCAACAGCATCGTGAACAGGAATAAATGGAAGAAACCGTAATAGTTACATAGGGTTTCCACACTGATTTCCCCTTCATGCACTTCATGGTTCATATAACCGATGGAGTACAAGCCCGTCAGGAAGCCGACGATCCCCAAGATAGCGAGGAATAACCCTGCGAGGCTATCAAGATGGATCCAGTGACCTGCCATCAGCAAGTCACCGACTTTATCTATCGTGCCAACCATCCAGAGCGATAAAACCAATAATACCGTGATCCCAATCGCATGGATCGCCGTGACAGGGATTTTTGCTCCATTGCCCAGTAAGCGACAAGCAAATGCCAGCAGTGAAATCACCAGCGGGGTTGCCATCAATAAGGTTAATAACATTGTTTGACTCATCTCATCACCCCTTCAGCGCGGTCAGTTGATCCACGTTCAGTGTGTTGAGCGTGCGATAAATTTTACGAGCCAATACCGCCATAATGATCACCGCAAAAATGGCGTCTGTGGCGATACCAATTTCCACCAGCTCAGGGGCTTTATACGCCAGTAACGCGAGGGTTAGGTGGGAGCCGTTTTCCATTAGGCAGTAACCAAAGGCTTGCTTGAGAATATTGCGTTGAGTCACGATACACAGCAGCCCCAGCATAAAGTGCCCAAGAGAAACCGCTAAAGCGGGTTTTAAATCCGCTGCCAGTGGCAATTTAATTGGCTCGACCACAAACCAGCACAGCACCACAATTACCGCTGCCGCTAACATCAACCAAGCTGGGCTAATCATCCCGCCGTTGGCGGTTGGATCAGACAATTTTCGGAAGGCGTAGCCCATAATCAGCGGAACCAAAACCACTTTGGTAGCAAACGCGGTACCTGCCCACATTGCCAATTCAGGGGCGTTGAGGGTGTAGGAAAGCGTGCCGAAAATCGCCACTAACACCAGTGACTGCAACGCATAAAGCCAACAAGAGACCACCGGCTTTTTCGCGCCGATCACCAGCAGCGACGTGATCATCATCAGCCCTGCTAAATTATTTACAATCATTGAACCAGTCATACTTTCTCTCCCTTAACCGAGCCAGATGACGGCAATAACACTAGAACAGAAGGACATTACGATCAGTAAGCCGATAACCCACTGCATTGCCCAAGGAACTGCGCTGCCGTTTGCCACTTCTTCGCTAGGTTCACCCGGAACCACTTTGCCGAACCAGTACAGTAACCATGCAAAGCTCGCGACAGACTCAATCAGTACCAACACCATAATTGGCGTTAATACCCAGAACTGTTCAGACAGCGCGAAGCCCGCTGCAAAGATAGGGAATTTACTGAAGAAGCCATTAAGTGGTGGAACACCGGCGATAGCTAGTGCCGCCACACAGAAACCCACTCCCAATAATGGGTAGCGTTTTGCCAAACCGCGCAAACGCGGCAACATACGCGTACCGCAGCTATAACTCAGCGCACCCGCGACTAAGAAGAACAGGCTTTTCGCAAAAGCGTGGTTGAAGATATACGCGATACCGCCATCGAAGGCTTCTTTGGAGCCGAAAACGGATAGGGATAAAGCGAGGAAGATATACGCCAACTGCGTGATGGTTGACCATGCGAGCAGACGTTTCATGTCTTTCTGCGGCAGGTACATCATAAAACCATACACCAGTGTGATAACTGCCATCACAACACCCACCCAACCAATGATTTCTGGTACATGGGTTGAAGACATCAAGCCACGGGCAAAGATATACACACCCACTTTCACCATAGACGCTGCGTGTAAGTAAGCACTGACTGGGGTTGGAGCTTCCATTGCATCGGGTAGCCAGGCTTGCAGTGGTAACTGCGCTGATTTACCCCATGCCGCAAACAAAATACCGCCGAACACAATCAGGCTTTGAGATTCACTCAAACGGTCAATGGCGCTCAGCGCAAAGGTGCCAGTACTAATAAATAAGGTTGCCGCCGCCATGTATAAGCCAAGTGAGCCAACATGGGTGATCAGCAAGGCTTTCATCGCTGAACGCTGGGATTTTTCAGTTTGGTAGTAACCAATTAACGCCCAAGAACACCCACCAGTAATTTCGAAGAAGACTAATTGACCTAAAATAGTGGAAGAGAGCACAACCCCGGCCATCGCACCGATAAAGATCAGTAAGAAAGCGTAATAGCGACGAGTGGGCCCATGAGCGTGCTCACGGTTTCCTTCAGTGAGATACCCCGTTGAGTAGAGGCAAATCAAGAAGCCGAGGAACACCACCGCAAACGCAATCAGTGTGCTCACGCCATCCACCGTAAAACCAAACAGCGCTACATCACCAGTCTGAATTAACTCCAGTGTAGTGGCGACCTTACCACCGTCTAAATAGAGCCAGCCCAGTGCCGCTGTTCCCAAAGAAGCCAGCAACGCCACTAAGGTACTTAGCCACGGTGCTAGACGGGTGGGTAGCACACTGACCAGCAACGCCCCGATGAACGGGATTATCAAGGTTGCTAGTGCAATATTTTCTAACATGCTTCGTCGCTCCTTATAGACCGGTGAGGTAGAAGACGAATCCGAGTGCCGCAACACCGAATCCTAACCAAGTCACATGGTGCGTTAATAAGAAACGACCACGAGCCAGACTGTTTTCGACCAGCGACGCCAGCACGAAAATCACCAATAATTTCACTAGCAGTAATCCCATCGCGAGCAGCACACTGCCAACGGTAAAGACACTGGCATTACCAAATGGGAAGAAAATCGATAGGAACAGAACCGCAACGACCACTTGTTTCAGGCCAATTCCCAATTTCACCATTGCAAATCCTGAACCGGAGTATTCAGTTAATGGGCCTTCTTGCAGCTCTTGCTCCGCTTCTGCCACATCGAATGGGATTTTGCCCATCTCAATGAAAGTCGCGAAGCCGCAAGCCAGTAACGCTAATAACGTGGCCGTTGGAGATACCCAGCCTTCACTCATGGTGGCGCTGATGGTGCCAATGTTGGTGGAGCCAGCAATCAGAGCCACAACCAACAAACCGAGGAATAAGGTTGGCTCCACCAGTACGCCAAGTGTCAGTTCACGGCTCGCACCGATACCCGCAAATGGGCTGCCGGTATCGAGACCTGAAAGTGAAAAGAAAAAGCGGAATAACGCGAAGATATACAGCACGATGATAATGTCGGCAGCGCCACTAAACAGTGATGTGTTAGTGACCACTGGCAACGCCATTGCTAGCAGCAACATGCTGCCCAACAGCACATACGGCATGATGCGAAAGATAATGCCAGAATCACGCGGTGCGACGGATTGACGCGTCAGCAGCTTGGTAATATCACGATAATCCTGCCAAATACCAGGGCCTTGGCGGGAGTGCATTTTGGCGCGAATTTGACGGGAGATCCCAGTGAACAGCGGCGTCAGCAGCAGTAAAACGACGGCTTGAACGACGGCGAAGATCCCTGTCATCAATGTAGGTGTTTCTTGAATCGACATGGTTGCTCTCCTTACGCCGCAATCACAACAAGCAGCACGATCAAGGCCGCGACCACATACAGGCAGTAGAGCCTGAAGTCCCCGCCTTGCAGGCATTGCATGCGTTTTGCTATTCGGTTAATCACACGAACCAATGGGTAGATAATTTTCTCATCCCAGAACGGTTCCACCTTCCCTGCTCCCTCTTTCGTCACTTCTAAGGTTTGTGCTAAACGTGCAGAAGGGTCGAGCTGAGTACGCAAGCGGTACAGTGGGGCAAACATAGAACGTAGCGGTTGAGTAAAGCCACCTGCTGACACCGACATCTCTTTTTCCCACGCATAACCACACGCCCATGCGTCCCCTTTACGGCGCGCTTCGAGCTGTTTACCTTTAAATACCATGTAGATAATTAACGGAATGATTGGCAGCGCTAGCAGCAGAATCAAGGTCATGGCTGGGGAGATCATCGCTTGAGACGCGCTGTTTGGTACCAGCATCGCCCCTTGTGCCACGGTGATATCGGTGGCGTGTGTCAGGGACATTGCCACGTTGGCTAAGACCGGAGCGATATAGGTCGCGCCGACCCCTAAAATTACGCAGATAGCCGCTAAAATTAGCATCGCCGCGGTCATTGTCCATGGCACTTCACGGGCATGAGTGGCTTGCTCACTACGAGCGCCACCGCAAAAACTGACGCCGTACACTTTCACAAAACACATTGCCGCCAATGCCCCGGTGATGGCTAACATCACAATGGCAATTGGGCCGCTGATGCGCATAATAAAAGTGCCTTCGTGGCTCATGGAGAACAGGGATTGGTAGGTGTACCACTCACTAACAAATCCGTTGAGTGGTGGCAGTGCGGAAATCGCCATACAGCCAATTAAAAACGCGGTGGCGGTGAGTGGCATTAATTTCGCCAAGCCGCCCATTTTTTCCATATCGCGGGTATGTACACGGTAGATCACGGCGCCCGCGCCAAGGAATAGTAATCCTTTGAATACCGCGTGGTTAAGTAAGTGGTAAATCGCACCGAGCAAACCGATGGTCGCCAACACAGGCATATTGTTTGCCATGCCGACCATTGCCACACCGACACCCATCAAGATAATCCCGATATTTTCGACGGTGTGCCAAGCCAGTAAGCGTTTGATATCGTGCTCAGCCAGTGCGTACATAACCCCAAGAACCGAGGAAACTGCACCGAATGCCAGTACCACAATGCCCCACCAGCCTTGAGTGGCACCGAGTAAATCGATACCCACTTTGATGATCCCGAAGATACCGATTTTTACCATGACGCCGGACATTAATGCTGACGCATGAGACGGTGCTGCGGGGTGAGCTTGCGGTAACCAGCTGTGAAGTGGGAGCATCCCTGCTTTGGCACCAAAGCCAAAAAATCCCAATAAGAAAACGATAGATGCCATCGCTGGTGAAAGCGAAAGCTGGCGGAAGGAGTCGAAATCTAAGCTGCCACTTTCACGCCACATTAAGAAGAAGGCGATCATAATTAAAATCGAACCCGCGTGGGCAATAAAGAAGTACAGCAGACCCGCACGAATGGATTTGTCATCTTGGTCGGCAATGACTAAGAACCAAGAAGCCAGTGACATCATTTCAAATAGGATGATGAAGTAGAAAGCGTTATCCATCACCACTAAGGCAACCATTGAGGCGATAAACAAGTTCAGGAAGAATCCCATGCTCCACGCGCCACGACCGCAATATTCCTGAACATAGTTTAAGGAATATAAGGCACTGACGGTCACTAGCAGCGAAATCACCATCACCATAAAGGCGGCGAGGCTATCGAACCTAACAACAAAATTGGCGAACGGGAATGGACCTTGCGATAGGTAAGTAAGTACTTCCCCACTCATTAAAACAGGAATTGAGCTGCATAAGCCCAGCACGCCGCCGATCATGGCAGCAATTCCCGCGACATAAATGGCGAGCTTTTCTTGGCGTTTAAAGAGCAACGAAACAAAGCCCCCCACCGCGTAGAAAATCACCGACCATAAAAGTAACTGAAGAGGTGTCATTATGGGTTCTCCCGATCAGCAACAAAAATGTCGAACTCTGGCGGCATAGCATCGACAGATGCACTGCGGCGTTTGGCACTTTCGTTTTCGAGTTGGTGTTCTTCCACCAGATGGAGGGCATCGGTTGGGCAAACTTTGACGCAAGCTGGCCCTTCGTCACTGAAATCACACAGGTCACACTTCACGGCGACATTGCGAATTCCCGCGTTCCACGCAAGGAAAGGGTTCATAGTTGGGAGGCTATCTGGTACATCTAATAGCATCTCTTTTGGAACATATTGTTCAAAGAAATCAGGTGCATCTACCGGTTTGCTACCTGATGGTGTGATTGCCCCAAATGGGCAAACCAAACCACACAGTTTGCAACCAATGCATAGGCTTTCATTCAGCACAATCATGTCATTTTCGTGAGTGATGGCATTGACCGGGCACACTCGCGCACACGGTGCATCGTCACATTGACGACAAAGCATCGGTGCGGTTAGCTCGCCAACTTTGACCACTTTCAGTCTCGGATATGTTTGTAATCCTTGGGCTTTATGCGTTTCTGAGCACGCCGCCATGCAAGTGTTACATCCGATACACAGTTGTGGGTCTGCAATTACAAAGCGATTCATTCGCTTTCCCCTCCAATAAAATCAGTCGGATCTTAAGTTTGTTGCAGATACCTAAGCATTTTTTGTGCCAGAAATAATATTGTTATTAATCAGTTGGTTGTGGTTTTACAGGCAGGGGGTTCGACAGTAATGACGAAGGGGGGAGTAATAAAAGAAAAAATAGAATTTAAAGCAATGCCTAAAGCTTAAAAGTTCCCAAAAAGGGTCTTTGAAAAATATTCAAGTCTCCCTTTTATGTGACAATCACGGCTTAAATACGGGGGCTTGTTCTTCCGAAGAAATCTCTATGTAACGTTAGATCTGCAACGGAAGGCATATCAGATTTATTTTTTGGAAGTAAAAGAGATTTTCCATGATATTCCGCATATTCACTGTCCAAAAGAGAATCAGCTAATTGCACTGTATAATCATCATTAATCCAAAGTAAACCCTTATCAAATAACGTATGAATATCTGCTTTTAATAATAGGCCATGACTTGCATGACAATGCCAACGGCCTTGATAAGGACGTATATGTGCGGCCTCAAGTAACTCGATAATTTTGCTACCAGTGACAGCACATTTACTCGAATATGCCGTTAATAGTTTCAATCTAAACGCTTGCTGGCCTTCACGAACTACAACATGTTGTAATGCTCGCGAGCGGCAATCGCCTTGATCATTTATACTCACATCTGAGGTATCAAGCTCATCTCTCATTTTTTCGAGTAATGAACTTATATTACTTTTAAGTTCCACCAAGACTGGCTTTTTATCTTCCAAATCCCAGATGCCATGGATTTCAGGTTGGTAAAGTTGAAATGTTTTCTCTATTTGAAATAAAGCATCGTTTGGGTGTCCACTGTCACTGCGCGTCAATTTCCGCCTACCACAATGTCTAGCTCGGTGCTGATGATTGACAGTTAGCTGCTGTAATAATTGCCCAATCTCATTATGTACCATTGGTTGATTACTATCATCTAACCAATTTCGTATTTCAATTTCCGTTGGGGCCCCTAATAAGCTGACAACGTATATCATTTGGTCTCGGTGCCCATTTGAATATTCCGGAGGAATATAGTTATCATAATAATCATTTTTCAAGTTGTGATGTTTCATCCAATTTTTCCAATAGCGTGAAAGGCTGTTGGTGCTCATTACACGTTGTGCAGGCTTATTCATTGCCGCAATCAACTCTCGCCTAGCTGGAGCTCGTCCTAATTGATTGTATAGCACAAAACAACTGTCCCACACAGCCCTTATCCGAGGTCCTTTGGGATAGTCATCTTTACTTAAAATCATATATTCCCCCCATTAATAATCTGAATATTATATATTCTTACTTTGTGTAGAATTAATAAATAACAGTAAAATGGAAAATTAAAATGAACAATAATGAGTTAATAAAAAAAATTCTGCCCACGCTGGATAATACTGAATTACTTTCAATACATGCAGACATTTTGCTTGAATTATGCACAAGAAATATTTTACGCACCCAAAATAATCCAGTAGGTGACTATGCTGAATGGTTAGTTTCACAAGCATTTGGAATGAAATTATTAAAGAATTCCTATCCTGGTGTTGATGCAATAGATGTTGATGACCAAAAAGTTCAAATTAAAGCTCGACGAATCACGCCAGATAGCCCTTCTAAACAATTAAGTGCTTTACGAAATTATAATGCAACTGAATTTGATTACCTCATTGCTGCCATATTTGATACGCACTATAACGTCATTGAAGCATATCAAATTCCTCATATCGTCATTGGGGATTATGCTAAATTTAGCAAGCATACGAATGCCCATCTCATCACGTTAAAGGGGGATATTCTTTTAGATGAGAGAGTTCTTGATATTAAAGAAAAAATGATATTAAGCACCAAGAACTTATATAACAAGCCGCCATTATCAAACTGAAGCTTTTCCACTTTTGGCTATTAATTAAGACCGAATAAAACTGCATTAAAAAATCCAGTTTCTTTTCAAAATTGAATGATATAACCAACTTTCATAGCTAAGTTCATCATTATATACATATTTCAAATAACCTGACCCAATCTCATCGCTGATTGTCCTAATGATTGCGGTGATTTTGCCCAAAAACATCATAATCACCTTATTGAGCCACGAGCTTATCAACTCACTTAGTAAGGCGGTTTTTATGAAAATTACGCAAATTCGCAATGCCACACAAATCATCGACTATGCGGGCAAAAGGTTTCTTATTGACCCCATGTTAGGGGAAAAAGGATGCTATCCCGGTTTTGAAGGCACTGCCAACGCGCATATTCGTATCCCTATGGTTGACCTACCCTGCGATATCAGCAGTTTATTGGATGTCGATGCGATTATTGTTACGCACACTCATTTAGATCATTGGGATGATGCTGCTATAAAAGCTATTCCTAAAGATAAACTCATCTTTGTTCAGAATGAGCACGATAAACAGCTATTGTCTTCCCAAGGGTTTACTAATCTCTGCATTTTATCTGAATCCACTGAATTTGCGGGGATCCATTTAATTAAAACCCAATGCCAACATGGTTCTGACCTAGCTTATGAAAACCCTATTTTAAGTGAACGGTTGGGAGATGCTTCCGGCGTGATATTTAAACATCCTTCGGAACAAGTGCTGTATTTAATGGGGGATTCCATTTGGTTTTCCGCTATCGAGCATAACTTAGCAGCTCATACGCCAGAAGTGGTGATCATGAATACAGGATGGGCGCATATATTGGGATATGGCTCGATTATTTTTGGGCAAGAAGATATGCTGAAAGTACGGCAGATAAGACCAAATGCAAAGATTATTGGTACACATATGGAAGCCATTAATCATTGCTTAGTCACTCGACAACAGTTGCTCGATTATGCCGCTGTAAACGGTTTGGCTGATGCGGTTTTTGCCCCGAAAGACGGTGAAACTGTCTCTATTTAGAATCGCTATTACCGCTGTTTTCCATAACTTACTGCCATATAAGGAACAATCAATGAAGACAACCACCGTTGCGATTGTGGTCACTGAAGGGTTCAGCACCTTCCATTTGTCGGTTCCTTTGATTTTCTTTGGCAATATGATCACGGACATCCCTCTATTTTCGCGAAAAATATGTGCTGAAACAACGGGATTAATCTGGTCTAAAGAGGGAACGGCGGTCAATGCAGAGTACAGCTTCGACGCCCTAAAAACCGCAGATATTGTGGTAATCCCATTTTGGGAGAAGATCCATGAGCGCCCGAGTGAGTCCTTACTTACTGCAATTAATGAGGCAAAACAAAATGGCGCCTTATTGGTAGGTTTATGCCTAGGTGCCTTTGTGCTCGCCTATGCAGGTGTACTCGATGATCATAAAGCCGCCACCCATTGGAAATTTGAACAGCAATTTCAGCAGCTATTTCCAAAGGTCAAATTAGATGTCAATGTTCTATATACTGAGGATAACGGTATAGTAACGTCTGCAGGAACTGCGGCAGCACTAGACTGTTGTTTGCATATTGTCCGACAACGTTTTGGTGCCAATATAGCGAACGAAATGGCGCGCAGAATGGTGACTCCGCCCCATCGAGATGGCGGTCAAACACAGTATATTGAACAGATTATTCCCCGTAATACCAGTGACCTACGCATTAATCAATTGCTCGATTATCTGTTAAACCATCTACAACTCCCCCACTCTATTGATGAGCTCGCCAGTAAGATGTCCATGAGCCGCCGCACCCTCACTCGTCATTTTCAAAAAGCGACAGGAATTAGCATCGGTGAATGGTTAACCGTTGCACGCTTGAATCGCAGTCAAGAACTTCTGGAAAGCTCAGCCTTCTCTATTGAACGCGTGGCTGAATTAGCCGGTTTTCAATCCTCCGTGACATTTAGGCAAGTATTTAAGGATAAGTTTGGGGTTAGCCCTATGCAATGGCGAAAAGTATTTGGGAGCGATAAAAATATTTTATAAATCATAAAGGAATTTATTTTTCATATAAAAATCATAATCAAGAAATTATTTTTCATATCTTTTTATTAAGATTTAAACCTATAAAAAAACCTCATTAAAAAAAGAAAGAATATATTTTCATTATTGTTAAAAAATAAAACTGGTAATACCAGAATGGATGAAAACAAATTACTTAATTAAAAAATCACGCATGTAAA
This sequence comes from Providencia alcalifaciens, assembly GCF_020271745.1. Classification (NCBI taxonomy): domain Bacteria; kingdom Pseudomonadati; phylum Pseudomonadota; class Gammaproteobacteria; order Enterobacterales; family Morganellaceae; genus Providencia; species Providencia alcalifaciens. Next base: position 938,384 of record NZ_CP084296.1, read on the forward strand.
ACAAATCCAAATTAAGAATTATCTTAATAAAAATCAATAATAAAGAACCATTCTCACTCTTAACATTAGGATTAAAAAATCGTTTTAATTCCACTTTTAAAATTAAAAACCATTTATTTTATTAATTTAGACAAAAGGATCATGAGTGCTAATCTTTGAATAAAACACTTGGAAAAAAATAACTAGCTTGATTATAGTTCTTGAAATTATAGCTCTAATACAAAAGAGGTATTACTTATACCTATTATAGTTATTGGAATTATAAATTAGACACACAGATCCAAACGATAAAATTACCATTAACTTTTCCACTTAATTAGTCGAATTTAGATAACTTTATTAAAGGCTAAAAAAAATTCACCAATAAAATCAATGCTCATTAATTTAACAATAAGAGCTTAAAAATAATTTAAACATTTCCGTAACTGCATCAGTAGCCTAACAGCTCGCTGGGCATCATTACATTACTAATAACTTGATTTAATTTATAAAAATTAAACGTCAAGGATGGTTTCACATGAAAAATAAAAAACGCTATTACCCCGTAAATTATCTTCTGTTACTTATAATAGCTTCAACCGGTCATGCTGCCACCATTACAAATGGTGAAGTCAAAGAGTTAGATGATAAAAATGAAATTTTAGATCTTGATAATTTATATATAAGAAATGGGAAAGTTCTTATTAAATCTGGGACGTTAGAAACTAATAACACAGTGATCACTGATTTTTTCGGGGAATCTGGAAATGTGACGGTTTCAGGAAGCGATTCTATCTGGAATAACAAAAGCACCTTGAATATTGGTGTCATCAGCATTCATAACAGATACACAAAAACCCCCTCGCAATCAGGTATTGATATTATTAATGGCGCTCAAGTTTATACCGATAACTTTACTATGGGTAATTATTGGGGTGCCAATTTGGACGAGGAAGGACAATATACCTTAAATGTCGATGGCAAAGGCTCCATCTTAAAGGTTAATCAAGATTTAACCGCCTCGTCATTTAACAGTAATCGATTCCCGATCGGCATTGTCACAATCAATATTGATAATGACGGTGTTATTGAAGCTGAAAATGTCGTCATGCATGATATGGGCATAAACTATGACGAAGCATCCCTAAAAACGGTTTTAAATATCAAAAATAATGGATTGTTAAACGTTAAAGAAGACGTTTACTTTGCCAAAAACTTTGGAAATGCCGATCCAGATACCCCCAGTGAACTGAATATTTTGTCTGGCGGTAAAATTAAAGCTAAAAACTTCCATGCTGGCTTACATAAAGTCTGGAGTGATAATTCCCCTGTCTCCTTATTAATCTCAGGCCAAGATTCATCAATTGATGTGTCTGAAAATTTTACCACTGGAGGAAATTTACGAAGCTTATTAACTGTCGAAGATGGCGCTGAAATAAACGCTAAAAATATCACTTTGGGTACAGGAGATTCCGCAACGGTTGACCCTTACGCCATCAACTCGCCGCATCCAACCGTAATCGTGACTGGCGAGCAATCAAAAATCACCGCTCAGAATCACCTCATTTTAGGGGATAACGTCAGCCATGAAATCACCATTGCAGACGGTGGCATGGTCTCTGCCGAAGAGATAACCCTCGGCAAAACAAAGCTTCTCCCAAGTATTTTAGGAAAAAGTACTCTGAACCTGCTGGCTGGCGGGAACGTCACCACCCACAAAATCAATTTAAACAAAGACAGTAATTACTTTAATGCTGTTATTTATCATGGTGATGGTGGTCTAGCGGGTGAATTAAATACCGAGAGTATCGAAGGCTTCACAGGCAAAAATCACTACCAGTTTGATGGCGATAAACTTCCTATGCAGGCGGGATTAGTGTTCAATTATCAAAATGATAATGATTTCTCCCCGAATCTGATTAATACCATCAATGTGGTAAAAAACAATACCAATACCATCACGTTTGCAGGGAATAACAGCGAGCATAGCGGCGTTATGGTTATCAATGGTGGCGCGTTAAAAGCGGGTAATCAAAACGCATTTGGGAGCCGTGTCGATGTTAAAAACTTCAGCCAGTTTGACCTCAATGGATTTGGCCAAACAATTTCATCACTGGATAACCGTGGAGTCGTTAAGCTTTCAAGGGACAACCAAACACAAACGCATTTGAATATTCTTAATGGTTATAAGGCTGATAATGGTTCTCTCTATTTCAATACTGAACTGGGTGGAGATGATTCAAAAACAGATAAATTAATCATTAATGGCGATAGTACCGGCAATACCACAGTTTATGTGAATAATATCCATGGGAAAGGTGCACAAACGGAAACAGGCATTGAGCTTATTACCGTAGCAGGTCGCTCCCTTGGGGAGTTTAAGCAAAGCGGACGTATTGTTGCGGGCGCTTATGACTACACGCTGCTGCGCGGTGGTTATATTCCAGGTACGAATTATAAAAACTGGTATTTGACCAGTTTGTATGTGGAGCCGCCGGTAGACCCAGTGGACCCTGTTGACCCTGTTGACCCTGTTGACCCCGTTGACCCTGTCGACCCTGTTGACCCCGTTGACCCTGTTGACCCCGTTGACCCTGTTGACCCTGTTGACCCTGTTGACCCTGTTGACCCTGTTGACCCTGTTGACCCTGTTGACCCTGTTGACCCTGTTGACCCTGTTGACCCTGTTGACCCTGTTGACCCTGTTGACCCTGTTGACCCTGTTGACCCTGTTGACCCTGTTGACCCTGTTGACCCCGTTGACCCCGTTGACCCCGTTGACCCTGTTGACCCCGTTGACCCTGTTGACCCAGTTGACCCTGTTGACCCTGTTGACCCTGTTGACCCTGTTGACCCTGTTGACCCTGTTGACCCTGTTGACCCTGTTGACCCTGTTGACCCCGTTGACCCTGTTGACCCTGTTGACCCTGTTGACCCTGTTGACCCCGTTGACCCCGTTAAACCTGTCGACCCTGTTAAACCGCCACCTCGGCCAGAAGTGGGGACTTACATCAGTAATATGCAAGCGGCCAATACCCTGTTTGATCTGCGACTGCATGACCGCTTGGGGGAAACTCAATACACCGATGCGTTAACGGGCGAAACCAAAGTGACCTCGATGTGGTTACGTAATGTGGGTGGCTTTAACCGTTCCCAAGTGGCGCAAGGATCGCTAAATACACGGGATAATCGTTACGTTGTTCAGCTAGGTGGTGATGTTGCCGATTGGTCGACCGATGGGCTTAATCGTTACCATGTAGGTGTAATGGCGGGATATGCTCACCAGAACAGCAAAACCAAAAATCACCGAAATGGCTATGATTCCAAAGGTAATACAAGCGGTTACAGCGTAGGGCTTTACGGTACTTGGTATGCGAATGAAGCCGATAAATCTGGGTTATATGTCGATACTTGGGCTCTGTATAACTGGTTTGATCATGAAGTTAATGGCCATCAACTTGCCAGCGAGAAATATAAATCCCGAGGCATAACGGCTTCTGTAGAATCCGGTTATACCTTCAAGATGGGGGAATACACCACCAATGAGATGGTCAACACTTTCTATCTGCAACCTAAAGCACAGGTGACGTGGCAAGGCGTGAAAGCGAATGATCATACCGAAGCCAATGGCACCCTCGTCAGTAGCAGCGGAGAGAACAATATCCGTACGCGTCTGGGATTACGGGCTTACCTACATGGCCACAATGCGATTGATGAAGGTAAAGGCCGCAACTTTGAGCCTTTTGTCGAAACCAACTGGATTTATAACAGTAAACAATATGGCGTGAAGATGAATGGCGAGCAGTTTAATGTTGCCGGCACCCGTAATATTGGGGAAGTGAAAATCGGTATTGAAGGCCAGATTAACTCGAACTTGAACCTGTGGGGGAACGTTTCTCAGCAGCTCGGCGATTCCGGTTACAGTGATACTCAAGCAGTGTTTGGTATTAAGTATATGTATTAGTTTGGTCTCGTATTTTTAATCTGGTATTTGTAGCATATAAAAAAGCGGCTTGTATCGATGTGGTGCAAGTCGCTTTATTTTATGAGCGCTGCGTTCCACTCCCAATCGGGTATTAGAGTATATTCTTCATCATGCTGATAAATCAGTAAGCCAATCGTGACGATAATTAATACCGCAACCAGATACTAAGGAGATATGTTCAATGTTTTATCGATGGTATCAATCTGTGCTGGGTGGGCTAATAATGGGTCAATCCAATGTTTTAAGCTCCCTTTCCAAGCGGAGGCCATCGTGACAATAAACGCAAATAATGCGAGCCATGTGCCTGTTAGCCCTTCACCAGAGCGGAACCAAGCCCCGCTACCGCAGCAGCCTGCTAATACCATCCCGACACCAAATAAAAAGCCACCGATAATTGTGGCAGTCACAGGCAACGTGCCTTCTGGAATAGTTATCAATCCCATTGATTGTAGAGCAAAAAATCCAATCGCCTGAATAGAGATAGCTATCAGTAACGCCGTAAGAAAACGCGTGTTTTTCTGATAAACAATATTCCTGAAGCCGGAAACAAAACAAAATTGTCCTGATTGGAGTAGCGCACCAAAAAGCAGACCAACAAATAAGCCACTAATCATGAACTAACCCCTGTGGTAACGTAATAAACTGCATAGATATTTCTCAATAATTATTCTAAAGAAGTCAGAAGAATCAATAACGAGCTTGGGAGGGTCGTTTTAGTGCGATATTTTAATACCTTACAGATTTTCCTATGATAGCGCTTAATGAATATGGTTGAAGCTTATTAACTTGTTTGGCATCAATTTTAGAGATAAAAAGTATAAATCGGTGATATTTCAATCCGTTTTCTTTCAATCAAGAGACTAAGTACTACAACCTTCACTTATAAAATATTACTCACCTTAATTTTCACCTATCGTCTCTTTCGGGGTGCAGTTTCAACTGAGTTGATCAAAATTAACGATTCAATCATTTTCTTCTGCATTAAAAATAATGATTTAATTTAAACCAGATAAAACAGCAATATAATTTTTAAAATACGAAGGTTTATCTCCTTGACTTTATATAAAGAATAATCAAAATTAATAATTAAAACTTTAAACCACAACAATTAATAAGTAAATGCAATTATCTCATTAGGTTTTTATTTCAATAGTTATCAATCTAATTTCAAATTCATTAACTATAGTTAGATAAAACCATTTACACCGCAAGACTAATATAAAATAAACATTAAATTCAATAAACACAAATAAACCATGCATTTATTAACAAAGGAGGAATTACAAATAAATTTAATTTCATCCGCATAATTTTCAGAATGGTCATTACACTATATTTAAATCTATATTTAATGAAAAAGTTTTATTAAGTTATTTTTTAATTTTGTTTTTAAATACTTAGTTATTAATAGGAATAATTATATGTTAAATAATGATACTTATATATCTAAAAATGGAAATGCCGCCGCCTATTTATTAGAACAAGCAATGGGATCCACATTCCAAGCATCACTACGCGTTGCAGCCCTTCTAGGTATTGCTGATAAACTAAAAAAGGGTGCGAAAACAATTGATGAACTAGCAAAAGAAACAAATGTGAATCCTAAGCAACTTTTCAGAGTTATGCGTATGCTCGCAGCTAAAGATATCTTTGCACAAACCAGTGATGGTAAATTTGAGTTAACCCCTGCCGCTGAATTTCTCCGTACCGATCAATTCCATTCATTACATGATGCAGTGCTAATGTTAACGGATAAAACATTTTGGGCACCATTAGGTGATCTGATTCATAGCTTACGCAGTGATACCCCTTTTAACGATATGTTTGGGGAGTCGTTTTATGAATACTGGGCAGACAACAAAAATTATAAAGACAATTACAGTTTTCATACAGGCATGTCTTCAATGTCCACAGTTGAAAACTATTTTTTAACACAACAGTATGATTTTACAGATAATTCAACCGTTGTCGATATTGCGGGTGGAATGGGCGGGCTATTGTTAACCGTTCTACAAAGTAACAAGACTTTACATGGCATATTATTCGATCAACCTGAGATCTTAAAAAAACATAGACTTGATGATTTAGGGGATCCTGAAAGATGGAAAACCCAAGCGGGTAGCTTTTTCGAATCATGCCCAACAGCAGATTTCTATTTATTGAAATACATCACTATGGATTGGCCTACCGCTCAGGCACAAAAAATATTACAAACCTGCCGTAATGCAATGCATGACAATTCTAAGCTACTTATTTTAGAACCTATTATCCCAACAGGTAACCACTGGCATGGTGGTAATTTAATTGACCTATTACTCTTAGCCAGTTTTGATGGCGGGCAGACCCGCAGTAAAGAGGAATTAGAAATATTACTTGATAATGCCGATTTAAAGCTTAATCGCATTATTGATACTGGCTGTTATGTTTCTATTGCCGAGGCGATTCCTAAACCTAAAACCAGACAATCTGTAAAATAATGCAATAACATTTTTGATTATTTATTTTTTCAACTAAAAAGTATAAGTCAAGCAAAGGCTATTTATGACTTAATTAGCAAGGAAAACCATGATGGAGAATAGTAATATTTGCATGTGAAAATACCTACAGTACTATAGGATATTTAACGTTAACTGGATTTTATATAGTTGAGAAAATAGAAAACTGAAATATAAATTAGACGCTTTTAGCGTCTGATTTATTTTGCGAAGGCCGGACTCGCAATAAATAGGCAAAACATTGTTTTTAATTGGTATAAATTTACAGATAATATTTTGTATACTTAAATGTATGCTCAGTAGTTTGGGGTTTTAAAAATGTGTTACCCGATGATAACGCTAGCAATTACTAGCATGAGTGATTTAACCAAATATTTTTACATAGAAACTGCTAACCTCTATTTAACGGTTATCTCATAAACCTTACTAAAATTTTTGCCTGGATACATTGTTCCATATGTAAAACCGCCTATTGATATAGAAATCAAACCTTTATTAAGCGGTGTACCTTGAATAACAATCGTATGATAATCCTCTTTAGTGGATTGCTTACCTTCCCAGTATGAATAACCGATTGTTGGTGACCAATGTAGCCCTGAATCCTCAGGCTGAATTATGACTGAGGTACTCTTTCCATCAAGGGCACCGCCAGAAATATTGATAACTTGCAAATATGGTTTACCCACCGCAGCATAGTGTAGATAATCCGGTAAGATTTTAGGAGTTGGATTACCACAGCCTGCTAATATAAAAAAGAAGCAGAGAAATATATTTTTCATTCTAAAATCCATACTTAAAACACGCAAGCCAAGGATCAACTATAAGGTCATTCTATTAATCATAGATAGATTACTGTTAATTTTATTATATTAGTCAACATCTATTTCATAGGTTTTATGGAACTCTTTACCCGCATACATAGTTCCATAAGTAAAACCCGATATCTTGATTTGGATAATTCCCTTCTTTAACGGAGTTCCTGATACAGTAATTGTATGGAAATCTATATCTTTTTGAACTTTACCCTGAAAATTTCGGTATGAAATCATTGGGCTCCATGACAGTCCAGAATTGCTGGGAATGATATCAAAAGAAATACTTTTCTCACTTATATAACCACCTGAAATATTAATGACTGTGTTATATTCCTTACCCGCTATAGCAGACGGTAGATTATTGGGTGTTACTTTGGGTGTGGGGTTGCCACATCCCATTAACGTTAATACTGCCATCAATTCAATTTTAATTATAAATTTCATTATAAAGTGGAAGTAACCCCAATGCGGTTAGCTGAATTTCGATTTCATTGGCTTTTCTAATGTCATCTTTATTTGAACCATCAAATACATTGTCGGTACTGATAATCAAAGTACCGTTATTTTTTGCATTTTCAATATCGATAAGTTGAGCAGCCATAGGTATTTGCTGCTGAGTTATTTTTTTATTAAGATAAAGCATCCAACCAACGGGCAGCCTGTCTGGGAAAACATTTCTTTCATTCAATTGATATTGATTTGTTTGAACAAACATAACAGCAATATTATCTTTATTGTTTAATATGTTTTGCAAAACATTCTTTATTTTTGTTGTCAAACCCATTTCATTTTCAACCTTCAAAGAAAAGGTAATTCGAAAATTATCCGTACTTCTGCATATATAATTTTGCGTCCTTATACCAGCATTATCTCCATCCCAAATTAAGGTTACAAATATTGGAGGAGTTTTATCTAATTTTTTTATAACTGAATCGGCCGCTTCTTGAACAATTAATCCTCCATCAATTATTTTATGCTTTAATGCCTCTTCTTTACTGTATCCAGGTAAAAACCAGTCTTCAGAATGTGTTATTTCTTTTATATACTCTGAAAAGTATAAGGTGTTATCAACCGCATCCTGTGCTGTGTAATTTTTTTTACTCAAATAAATTTCTATAATCAATGAGATAGTCATTATCGCTCCTTACGGCGTATGAAATACTTTAAGGTTGGAGAAACCAGCGAACTCCCTAGCAAAGTAACCAGCGCTTTTGGGCTGCATGAAATGCCAGTGACAAAATGGAATATTTTGCAATGAGTCCATGACAAATTGGTGTCTGGCTGCCTGAGACATCACACCTGCTATACCTTGAAAACCATTAAAATAAGGTTCACCATCTGAATTAAAAAAACTGTCATATTTACCTTTTGCTTCTAAAAACAGACACTGAGTTTCTCTCCACCCATCAAAATGAACTTCCATGCATTCATATTCATTAATATAGCCATATGTACCATCAACACCAATTGTAGTTGAACAAATTCGCTGCTGATAAATTATTGATTCGAGAGACCACCCGTTAGTTGGCTGTTTATGTGGCCCAACTAATCCAATTGCTGTGCACTTTTTACACCCTTTACTTGCTTCAATTGCAGCGACTCCAATCGATGAACCTGCAACAGCGCCCGTAGCGGAACTTTGTCCACGTCCTCGACGACCATTTTCATCCTCGATATCAGTTCCACCAATCGCAATGCTTTCATTTCCCCACTCATCATCGCTACTACCTGACGAAGAGGGAAAACCAATTTTTGAGGCTTCTTGAGTCACTGCGGCTAGTCCACCTAATGTTGCCAGTCCAGCAGCAGCAAGAATCACTAAAGGAAATGGCATGCTAAGTTCTCCATTCAATTAATTTCATGGCTATCCGTAAAAAATCTTGATACTGCTGCTCTGGCACGCGATTTTTTTCCTCAAGCATATTTCTAATTTCTGGCTTTAAATGAAAGTCGGGGCAGCAAGCCTCGTAAAATAAAAATGACCGAATTAACGGTTCTTGAGTGAAACCTAGGAAGAGAACATATTGAAATGCGGATTCTAAGCGCCTATTTAATGTTCCGAGATTCTGTAGTTTATCTAAATGGTGTTTATAAAAATCAGCACTCACTTGAGTCACATAATCACTCTGTTCAATATTTTGAATTTTCTTTAATTGTTCTTCGCTAAACTGCATTTAACCCGCCTCCTTGTAATGCATAAAATCGTCCTTCAAAACGGTAATACCATGCAATGAGCGGCGTGGTTATTTCATGAAATTGTTCGGTTGTTAGAACTTGAGGCATATTGTGGGTTACACGAGGATCATAAAAGCGAAATAAAGTGGTTTTACCATCAGGCAAACTCACATTAAGCCGTTCAGAGAAGTGAGTCGACAACTTCTCAATTGATGAGTCACTGACTAGCCATGATAGTGCCGGCGATTCAGTTTCTAATTGGATTAAATCGGTCAGGAAATCACTTCGGTTGGTCACGTCAATTAGCCACGGACCCGCCCATGCGACTTCTGAATCTGGACGTTGTTTAAAGAGTGGACTTACGGTTCCATAACGACTCTGAAGTTCTTTATCAAAGTAACGTTCATATTGTAAACCACATATCAAACAATAATGCTTTGCATCAGGGTAACGTCCAAAATAGTTAAAAATAGGATGATGAGAATTATGCATTAATATCACCCTTCTCTTACTACTAACATTTGACCTGATTCAGCGGCTTTCATTAAACAACTGATACAGATTTTATTGGTTATGGCTGGGGGGGTAGTTGAAACTATTTCTGGGTGGGCTGACCCTCTTTCATCACTATAGCAATCATGAATGGAGTTAATAAATCGTGCATGGCAGGGACATTAGCTCATACTTTCAAGCGTACCCGCCACTTTTCGTCCTTCATCCCAAACACTATTGCATCCACCAATAATATAAAAGCGCCCTGAGTGTTTGCCACAACTAACCATATCGCCTTCACGAGCACCCGCAACACCATACCATTGCATGGTATTGTCTCCCGTGAGTATTTGTCCTCCACAAGTGGTTCTATCTCCAACCCGTAAAAAGTATCCTATTGCTATAATCTACCCTCATCCATAACTGAGGATAGATTATTTTACACTTAAGCTAAACTTACAATACTTAAATCAAACTCACGCTTATTTATGCGACTAAATGCATTATATTCAAGAAAAATGCTCACACATCTTTTCAGTCATCACCCACAGTGCCTTATTCAATTTAATATCCCCATCAATGCCATTCACCGAACGAGTGCGAGCTCGCTTACCTTTATCTTATGCTGGAGAAGATGGGCTTAACTGTTTGTTTGCATGTAGAGGTAAAAGAATTTTCATATATCCAGCCAAAAAGAATGAATCACGATTTTTCATAAAAATTAAATAAAAAATAAAACGTAAATCTCGGGAATTGATATAACTATTATCAGACATCAAAACCATGCATACATATACTCCAAGGCATTAAGATATTCTGCAAAATTAAGCATGCGCATTATTCCAATGATCAATTATCACCTGTAAAGTATGAAAGTTAATTGAGCGAGTAATTATTCAAAATTTTTTGATGCTGAATATGCTAAGAATGGAGTAAAAAAATATTGTGTATAAATATAATGATCTAAAAATAGGCACAAAACTTAACAACGCTGAACTCTGTGAAATATTTGGATGTAGCCCCCAAGGCGGTATGCGTCGTGCACACAAAACGAATACCTTAATTATTATCTCAAACCACATCAAATCCATTTACGATGACCGATGGTCCGGCAATGTACTTCACTATACCGGCATGGGTACTAAAGGCGATCAAAGCCTAAACTTTCAACAAAATAAAACTTTGGCAGAGTCAAAAACTAACGGGGTTACTGTTCATCTATTCGAAGTATTTAAAGACCAAGAGTACACCTATATGGGTGAAGTTATTCTTGACGACGCTCCGTATCAAGAAACACAACCTGATGAACAAGGAAAACTTAGAAAAGTGTATATCTTCCCGTTGACACTAATTTCAGGCGAACGGCAAATTCAGCAAAAAGATCGAGACAACATAGATAATATTAGAACTCGTAAAGCAAAAAAATTATCTATCGAGGAACTTCAGAAATTAGCAGATGGAAGTGAAAAAGTAGCTACTTGTTATCAGCAACAATCGACAAATTATGAGAGAAATATTTGGGTCGCTGAGTTGGCTAAAAGGTTAGCAAAAGGACAATGTCAGCTTTGTCTTCAACCTGCACCGTTTAAAAATACCAAAGGCGAACCTTATCTGGAAACACATCATATCATTTGGCTTTCCAAAGGTGGTGATGATACATGTGAAAATACCGTAGCCTTATGCCCTAACTGCCACAAGAAAATGCATATAGTTAATAATGAAGAAGATATTGAAACTCTAAAAAACCGAAGTAAAGAATTATTAAAAGCGAATAACCAATGATTAGGAAACATATTGAAGTCGTCGCTGCTGTGCTGAAAAATGAAAACAAGTTCCTAGCAGTGCAAAGGGGCTTCTCAAAATTAGATTATATTAGTCATAAATGGGAATTTCCTGGAGGCAAAGTAGAAGCAGGCGAAACACTTGTCGCTGCTATTATCCGAGAACTAAGCGAAGAATTAAAAATTACAGTTACCGATCCAAAGTTTTTGTTAACTATCGAACATAGCTATCCGGACTTTGATATCACAATGCATTGTTTTGTCATTGAATTACCAAATAGAACAGTAGAACTCACAGAGCATATTAATTCTCTTTGGCTTTCTAAAGAAGAATTAATAAAAGTAGATTGGGCATCCGCCGATATTCCTGCGGTAGAAAAAATCCTAACAACATTTTGAGTGTATTTATTACGAATAATAAAAAATAGCTTGTTAATTGCCTATTGATAATCAATAATCAAATTTCACTTAAGTCAACCAAAGGAATGGTGATAAACATGGCTATAGGCTATTTTTTGCGAGTTGGCGATAAAACAACGTGTGGCGGACAAATTTTAACCGGTGACAATACCTTTATATTTCATGGAAGATCCGCTGCACGTCAGGGCGATCTAGTTACCTGTGGAAAGCATTCTGGGACATACAACATACTGGGTGGCGTTAGCAATGTATGGGGTAATGGTAGAATGATGGCAGGAACACTGGATAGCTTTAGCTCCTGCCCATGCAAAACAAGACTGATAAACTCCATCACAGATTGCTACAGTAAAGAAGATGAACCAGCCAAAGCAAGATCTTTCGTTGAAACTGAACAAAAGCAGCTAATAGCGACTCCTAAACTGTCACCAACTGCTCATAATGCTTTTAATAATACTCATAATGTACCAGTGATCACCTCAAATTCACCTATCAACGAAGCATTTATAAAAGATCCAATTAATATCTATGTGATGATAGCTAGGGATGGCTTAGGCCATGCTGGCTTAGTTATTGATGATGGGGAAAATGCATTATTATATGATCCAGGTGGTGGTTATACTGGCTGTTATCTTCGAGGATGTGAAGATGGAGCTCCCACTCATCGAGGTTCATCTGACCAATTTCCCTACCCTATGTGGGAGTGGGATGACTATCTTGCCTATCATTTATACGATGGACCAAAAGTATCAGTGATTCAATTTACAGTTCCAAGAGAACAGGCCAACCGATTACGGGATATCATTGATGATATGGGGGGAGGCAGCCCACTCTATTGCGCTGAGCGAGTATCTGCTGCATTAAAAAGGAGCGGAGGAATTTTTGAGCAACTACCTGAAGCTAATGGTATCAAAACGCCATGGACACTAAAATCAGAACTCATGGATCTTTATTTTCCTGGTAATGCTTGGTGGAAACTAAATGGTGCTTATTAAATATAATCGATTCAATAACTATATAGCGCTTTGTTTAGGCATTCTTGTTTTCTACCTGACAATGGTTAAACAAGTTTTTTTTACGTTTTTTCGACAGGTTGATAGTTTTGTCTTAATTCATCAGAACTTAGAAATGTTAACATTTGTATTTATTGGCTTAGCAATTTTCATGTCCATTCTTTTGTTCTTCCATAAAACAATCAATAAACATATTACATTTTTACTGCTGCCATATTTACTATCTGTCATGACATGGCTCTATACAAATTACATTCCCAGTGTTAAATTTTATAGAAAACTCAGTAGTTACGGTGAGTTTGAAGCTATTTTTATAGTATCCTACATAATCTATGGTGTGTGGTTAATACCACTAACAGCTTACACTTTTAGTTTCTTATTTCGTAAATTAGAAAAAAAACATGAGCTTCAGTGATATAAGATGCCTACTAAAATATCTTATATTTCATTATCTTTAGGTATTTTATTCTATTACCTTGAAATGGTTCATGCGTTTTTTTTCAAACTGTATCCGAAAGCAATGAATACGGTACCTATATTTCAACATCAAAAATTACTGAGTCTCATTTTTGCTATTTACCTTTTATCTATAGCCTCCTTATTCTTTTTTTACATTAAAAATAAAATGAATAATGGTTATCGTTTTTTATTTTACATCGTTCTGCCGTACATACTTTCTGTAATTGCTTGGTACAGTAATATTTATATTGCTAATCCAAGTCAGTACTCAAGTCATGGTTCAACCATTGGAGTGTTTGGTCACATGTTCATGACATCTTATGTAATACATGGTGTATTTTTAATTCCTATAGTTGCATATGCAGCTGATTTTTTACTTCGTAAGATATTGAAGTAAATTGTTTTTATTAAATATAGAGCGATTAAATGATCATTAATTTAAAAAATCACATTCTTTATTTTGTCATTATTTTTCCTGCTTATTTAAACGCAGCCCCAGCTAATAAGCATCCAATGGATATCTATGCTTCAAATTTAAAAAAATCCATTCAGGGTCGGTTTTATGATGTAGACCTTTATAAGGGAAAAGAGTGCGAAATTAAGATCACTCTCGACGACGATGGAAAATTAATTTCAGCTGTCCCTAATGAGAAAAATAGTAACAATGATAAAAAGCTTTGCATTCGAGGTATGGAACTCATTGAAAAAACACAATTTTCACCCACTCCAGAAGACAACTTAACATCGGATAAAAATGTGTTTAGTATTATTCTTCGTCCATAAAAATTGTGATGTTGAGTAGGATATTGGTGGCACGACCTTAACGACTGTCAAAATGTCCGTACATCTATCATCATTAATAATTACTTAGTTTTTCGCAAGTCAAAAACAATGAAGAAAAACCAACAACTCACGAATTCCAGACATAAAAAAAGACGCTCTAAGCGTCTAATTTTTGGTGCCGAAGGCCGGACTCGAACCGGCACACCCGAAGGCGGTTGATTTTGAATCAACTGCGTCTACCAATTCCGCCACTCCGGCACGAAGTGATGTGTTTCTTGGAAAACGCTGTCATTATACTTGCCTTATGCCGACTGGCAACATTTATCTTGAAGAATCAGATTGTTCGATTAAAAAAAAAGCACCTAAAAAAATCTTTCCATAAAAAGCCCAATATCCCCTGTTATGTTCAACAACATTTGAATATCTATGCTAATTTTCCTAAGACTATTTTCATTGTCTTAACCCCTAGGTGACTGGCGACAAAGCGTAATTTTTGTTAGTTTATCCGCACTCTTATGTAAAATTATAAAGGCGTATTTTATGGGCTTTGTTGGATGGATAGCCACTGGTCTGGTTATTGGCATCTTAATTGGTGTCGTCATGAAAATTTTCTCAAAGAAAAAATAAATATTGGCTGAGAAGCCTTTTATAAACAATCATATCAGCTGGCTTCAAACATGAAGAAAACGTTTCTTAAAATTTTGTCGGTATCCGCACTCTCTGCGGCATTGATGGCCTGTTCCTCCACCACAGAAAAAACCTCGCAAAACTCACCAAGTGGCATGCTTGCAGGTAACTCCGAGTGGCAAATATTCGAAGGCGATAGAAGAACCTACGAACGTGTCACCAAAATCGTCGATATGTATGCGAATCGAATTTATAACGAAAGCAATGCCCGAGGTATGGCCATTATCGTCATTGATAACAACCAAACTCTCGCTCGCTATTATGGTGAAACCGCGCCGGGTAATGGACAAAAACCGGGTCCTAACTCCCTGATCCGCATCGCTTCTATTAGCAAATTAATGACCAGCGAAATCTTAATTAAGCTGGAGCAAGATAAAAAATTAGCGATCACCGACCCGCTACAGCAATACAGCTACAACGGCGTTACTGTTCCGAATAACAACAGCGGGCAACCGATCCGGCTGTATCATTTAGCGAGCCATACCAGCGGCTTACCTCGCGAACAACCGGGTGGAAAATGGGGTCGCCCTGTCTTTATCTGGCCAACCCAAGAGAACCGTTGGACATGGTTGAAAACCGGTAAACTCGATTTTACACCGGGCACTGAAGCGGCTTATTCCAACCTAGCCTATGATTTACTCGCCGATGCGATGGTCAAAGCTACGGGGCAGTCATACCCGCAATTGTTCAGCAAATACGTGACATCTCCGGCGAAAATGACGGATACCACCTATACCCCAAGCAAAGGTCAATGCGCCCGATTAATGGAAGGCACTAAGCCAAGCCCTTGCCATAACACCCTTGCAGCAGCAGGAAGCGGCGGTGTGTATTCTACACCGGCAGATATGCAAAAGTGGATGCAACAATTTTTATCCACGGATAATAACCTGCGTAAAGCGACCGCAGCCCGCGAGCAAGGCATTTTCTTCCCGCGTGAAAAGCTGTTAGATGCCAAAGGGATGGACGTGGCAGGTTATGCTGATGGACTGGGTCTTGGCTGGGTTTATATGAAGCCTAAAAACGGTATTCCGGGGATCTACCAGAAAACCGGCGGCGGCGGCGGATTTAATACCTATATGGCGATGATCCCACAGCAAAATATTGCGGTATTCGTGGTGATGACCCGTAAAGATGGTAGTAAGTTCAGTAAGTTGACCGCAGGTGTGAATGATATGGTTACTTCGTTATCGTCTAACCACGCGTATGGACAAAATTGAAAGGGTACCGCCGACGCGATTAATGCACTGGCGAGTTATACCCCTACCCTAAAACGCGGATTTGTGCGCTTGGTGACGCTGTATATCACCCTTTCTGCTTAGATCGCCCAATAAATAACTCTGCGTTTTTTTTCATAAAAGCATCAATGATTAACCTTCAAGTCATTGATGCTTTTTTTACGCTAAATAATTCTATACACGATAATACTTAACTATTTTTGAATCCTGGCTTTCCATTTTTAGCTCGCCATTCTTTGACTGATTTTAAAATACCTTCTGGTGAGTCATCATCCCCACTATTTGGGTTGTAGATTAATCCATTACCCTGTGGGTGCTCCGATATTTTAACAAAATGTCTAACCCATAATTTATGCTCATTCTCATTCTCGGTTTGAACATAATAAATCGCTTGTAAGAATTTAAGGAATTCGGCTTCAGTGTAATCACTAAAATTGTTTTTTAGTTCCATTTTTATATTCATCGCTCTTTCTGATAGACGGCTGCTTTTTATGCAATATTTTAGTGTGACCTTTCGCTACTCTTAGCCTTATTACTCATTATTGGTAAAGGAACTAAGATGAAAATTATCCCGCTTTCCGCTCATAACATATTACGCCCCAGCGCCGTAAAATCAGGAACGAACACGGTTTCTGAATTAGTAAAACAACTTAGAAATGTATTTAATCATCAAAAAGCCTTTCCTCAACCTAAAAAACCAGACTATGTCGAAATCGATCTTTCAAGACTGGTTAATGAAAAAGCGGATGATCCAAACATTGAAGCAACCGCCGAGTATAAAAAACTATTCGCAGATACCATGAACGAAGCAACGCAATCATTCATCCAAGCGACCTGGCAAAATGCTTACAGGATTGAAAAATCATACAGTGCAAATGGCGGTGCTTTCTCTTATGCACAACAGATTGCCAACAAAAGTGGAAAAAACGTGATTGGCATTATCGGTGAATATACATCTCAGACAGAACAAAAAAGGATCCAGCATGTATTATTTAAGCCACAAGGAAAAATTCAATCGATATTGAGTAATTTCGGTAATTTTATCTTTAGCAAAAAATGAGTGTGTTCGTGACATGGATAGTTGCCACCCACAATAAAAAAGGCTGTAAAATCATTCGATTCTACAGCCTTTTTTCAATTTAAAGGGAATGGACTATTTTCGTTTAACTAACAAGAAAATACTCACACCTAAGAACAAGACACTCGGCAGCGCTGCCGCCAGCACTGGCGGAATGGAATAGACCAAACTCCAGTTACCAAAGCCTTGGTTTAAGATGTAGAACAAGAAGCCGCCCACAATCCCTGAAATTACCCGCACGCCCATTGGTACCGTACGAAGGGGTCCGAAGATAAAGGAAACTGCCATCAACATCATAACTGCCGCAGAAAGTGGCGCTAAGATTTTTTGCCACATACTCAGCTGATAAACCGAAGCAACTTGCCCGCTCTCTTTCAAATAGGTGATGTACTGATACAAACCACGAATTGAAAGCGAATCCGCATTCAGAGAAACAATACCTAACTTCTCTGGGGTTAAATTGGTTTTCCAATCATAAGTTAAACGCTGTGAACCCGTGATTTTTTGCTGGCTACCTAAGATAGATTCTTGAACCTGGGATAAGACCCACAGCTTTTTATCAGCATCATAGGTTCCGCGTGCGGCAAACATCACAGACTGTAATTTGCGATGGTCATCGAAGCGATAAATAGAAACATCTTGGATGGTGCTCGCATCTTTAATACGCTGGATATAGATAAAGTCATGGGCATCTTTCGCCCACATACCTGAATCCGTCACCACCAAAGAGGTACCAACAATTTTCTCTGCACGGTAGTTACGTGCCCACTGTTCACCCGCTGGCGCAACCCACTCCCCCATGATCATCGTAACGATAACCAATGGGATCGCTGTTTTCATCACGGACATGGCGATTTGCAAACGGGTAAAACCCGACGCTTGCATCACCACCAGTTCACTGCGGGAAGCTAATGCGCCTAATCCCAACAATGCACCCAATAATGCCGCCATTGGGAAGAAAATATCGATATCTTTGGGAACAGTTAATAAGGTGAAAACCCCTGCGCTCATCGCCGTGTAATCACCGTCACCCACTTTGCGAAGCTGCTCAACAAATTTGATGATCCCTGAAAGGGAAACCAACAAAAACAGCGTCATCAAAATCGAATTGAGGATGGTTCGACCGATATACCTATCTAAAACACCAAACATCAGGCAACCCCTCTGGTCAACTTAGCACGCACTTTGCGCATTGGTACGGTATCCCATAAATTCAGTATCACTGCTAATAGCAAGTAACCGAAGTTAACCGCCCACATTGCATATTTAGGGTCGACATCCCCCTTATCTGCGCTATTACGTAACGTACTTTGTAATAAGAAGAAAATCAGGTACAGCAACATAGCAGGGATCATACTGAGTACGCGCCCTTGACGCGGGTTCACTTCACTCAAAGGAACCACCATAAGAGCCATCACGACCACAGAGAATACAATGGTTAAACGCCAGTGGAATTCAGCATTGACCTCAGGATTACTTTCATTCCACAGCTGCATCATGGTTTTTTGTTCCACTTTATCAGTACTGACATCAGTGGCTTTATGGTCAACAACGGCTTGGTAATTCACGAAGTCAGTAATGCGGAAATCTCGCAGCATTGCGGTGCCTTCATAGCGAGTACCTTGGTCTAACACCACCATCTGGCGACCATATTCGTCTTCTTTCATATAACCGCTATCCGCAACCACAACGGAAGGGCGCTGCTCATTGGCAGTACGCAACTGAGCTAAGAAAACATTTTTAAAATCATTGCCTTTGACTTCACCGATGTACAACACAAAGTTGTTATCTTTGGTGGTTTTAAATTGCCCTTCCACCATCGCCGCTAAACCGGGGTTGGCTTTCGCATCGGCCAAAACCTGCTCTTGATACTGAGATGACCAAGGCAACATCCAAGTAATATTGGCAACGGCGACTAAGGCGGTTAATGCGGCAAGCACCAGCGCCGCTTTCACAAGCACACTTTTGCCCAGACCGCAGGCATGCATCACAGTAATTTCGCTTTCTGTGTACAATTTGCTGTAAGTCATCAATAGCCCAAGAAATAGGCTTAAAGGTAAGATAAGTTGCGCCATCTCCGGCACACCCAATCCTAATAACGGAAGAACTAAATTCGAAGGAATATTCCCTTGAACAGCGGCACCTAAGATGTCGATGGACTTTTGACTAAAAAAGATAAGCAGCAAGACAAAAAGTATCGCCAGCTGACTTTTCAGGGTTTCCCGAACCAAATATCGAATAATGATCACGCTTATTACGCCTGTGAAAACTTGTCTTTTGGGATGAAAATGGCTAAGTTCGTTCTATGACAGCCATTTACTAAAATATACTCTGGTTTATTGTTTGGCTAGAATGATATAAAAGCATTATCTATACTAAGTGCTATATCGGAATATGCTTAATATAAGCGAAACTAGGTATTTGCTCAATTTAACACAAAGAGTTCATTCTCTATAAGCCAGATCATGCGAAAGGCTAATTTTAACTGGAGCATCGACCTTTGTCTTTAAGATTCAGGAGAACGCATGGAGTTTAGTGTAAAAAGTGGTAGCCCGGAAAAACAACGTAGCGCTTGCATTGTTGTCGGAGTCTTTGAACCACGCCGTCTGTCCCCTATCGCTGAACAGCTGGACAAAATTAGTGACGGATATATCAGCGCCCTGCTGCGCCGCGGTGAGCTTGAAGGTAAAGTAGGTCAATCCTTGCTGCTGCATCATGTGCCTAACGTTCTATCTGAGCGTATTTTACTGATCGGTTGCGGTAAAGAACGTGAACTCGATGAGCGTCAATTCAAACAAATCATTCAGAAAACCATCAGTACTCTGAATGAAACTGGCTCAATGGAAGCCGTTTGTTTCTTGACTGAGTTACATGTAAAAGGTCGCAATAACTACTGGAAAGTTCGCCAAGCAGTTGAAACAGCAAAAGAATCCCTGTATGTCTTCGACCAGCTGAAAAGCAATAAAACTGAACACCGCCGTCCACTGCGTAAACTGGTCTTCAATGTACCAACGCGCCGTGAACTGACCAGCGGTGAACGTGCTATCGCCCATGGTTTAGCTATCGCCTCTGGCGTTAAAGCGGCTAAAGACTTGGGGAACATGCCACCAAATATCTGTAACGCCGGCTATTTAGCGTCACAAGCTCGCCAACTGGCAGACATTTCTGACAGCAAGCTGACCACTCGCGTGATCGGTGAAGAGCAAATGAAAGAGCTGGGCATGAACGCGTACTTAGCCGTGGGTCAAGGTTCTCAAAATGAATCTCTGATGTCCATCATGGAGTACAAAGGCAACCCAGATCCAGAGTGCAAGCCAATTGTACTGGTCGGCAAAGGTTTAACCTTCGACTCAGGCGGTATTTCCATTAAGCCAGCTGATGGCATGGATGAAATGAAATATGACATGTGCGGTGCCGCGACCGTTTACGGCGTCATGCGCTTTATCACTGAGCTGCAACTGCCAATTAACGTCGTCGGTGTACTGGCTGGCTGTGAAAACATGCCGGGTGGACACGCATATCGTCCGGGTGACGTCCTAACCACCATGTCTGGCCAAACTGTTGAAGTGCTGAATACTGATGCGGAAGGTCGTTTAGTCCTGTGTGATACCCTGACTTATGTTGAGCGTTTCGAGCCAGAGCTGGTTATTGATGTCGCTACATTAACCGGAGCATGTGTGATTGCCTTAGGTAGCCACTACACTGGATTGATGTCTAATCATAACCCACTGGCGCACGAGCTGTTAAATGCCTCTGAGCAAGCGGGTGACCGTGCTTGGCGTTTACCATTAGCTGACGAATACTATGAGCAAATCAGCTCTAACTTTGCGGATTTAGCCAACACAGGTGGTCGTCCGGCTGGTGCTATTACCGCTGGCTGCTTCTTAGCACGCTTTACGGGTAAATATAACTGGGCACACTTGGATATCGCTGGTACTGCATGGCGTTCAGGCAAAGCTAAAGGAGCAACTGGTCGTCCGGTTTCTATGTTAGCTCAGTTCTTACTGAACCGCGCTGGCTTAAATGGTGACGAGTAATTTCGATTACGATTAAACATCGCCATTGATTAAGTTGTAATTATAATATCCCGATGAGCAGGCTCTGCGATTCGGGATATTGTTTTTTCAATAGGTATCAGCAAGTTATACGCCTCAGAAAACACCTCCATTAAGCCATTTTGAGGCAGCTATAAAAAAGTATATAATTCAACACAGATTTAATCTTGCTGCGACCTTGGGAACATACATAAGCATGTGACCGACGCGAGAGAGCGTAGCCAACACCCCTACAAATTGAAGTATGACGGGTATATGAAAAAAGGTACATTTTACCAACTCCAACAGCCCTCCCCACAAGCGGAATATGAAGCCCACGAATGGCTCGCTTGTGAACTTGCTGCACAAGCGTGGCGTAACGGAAAACGTATTCTGATTGCCTGCGAGGATCAGCTGCAAGCTGAAAAAATGGATGAGGCGCTTTGGCAACGGGATCCTCACCAGTTTGTACCCCACAATTTGGCGGGGGAAGGCCCTCGTTATGGTTCGCCGATCGAAATTTGCTGGCCAAATAAGCGTGGTAATACACCTCGCGATATTTTGATTAATTTACAGAGCCAATTCGCAGATTTTGCAACGGCTTTCCATGAAGTGATAGACTTCGTGCCTATCGATGAAACTTTAAAACAGTTGGCGCGTGACCGGTATAAAATTTACCGGAGCGTCGGCTTCAACTTGACCATGGCGACGCCGCCAACTTACTGAACACAAAGATAAAAATGGAAAAGAAACCAGACAACGCAATGATCGAGCCATCCCTCGACAAAACTTATAATCCAGCAGAAATCGAACAGTCCCTGTATAGCCACTGGGAAAAAAGCGGTTACTTCCGTCCGAACGGTGATACCTCAAAAGACAGTTTCTGCGTCGTGATCCCACCGCCGAACGTCACGGGTAGCCTGCATATGGGTCACGCCTTCCAACAAACCATTATGGATACCATGATCCGTTACCAGCGTATGCAAGGGAAAAATACCCTATGGCAGACGGGTACTGACCACGCGGGTATTGCAACTCAAATGGTGGTTGAGCGTAAAATTGCGGCCGAAGAAGGTAAAAATCGCCATGACTACGGTCGCGATGCGTTCATCGACAAAATCTGGGAATGGAAAGCAGAATCTGGCGGCACTATTTCTCAACAAATGCGTCGTTTAGGCGACTCTGTTGACTGGGATCGCGAACGCTTCACCATGGACGAAGGCTTATCTAAAGCCGTTAAAGAAGCTTTCGTTCGTATGTACAAAGAAAATTTAATCTATCGCGGTAAGCGTCTGGTTAACTGGGATCCGAAACTGCACACCGCAATTTCTGATTTGGAAGTTGAAAACCGCGAAGTTAAAGGTTCTATGTGGCACCTGCGTTATCCGCTGGCTGACGGCGCAAAAACCGCTGAAGGAAAAGACTATTTAGTGGTTGCAACCACACGTCCAGAAACCATGCTGGGTGATACCGGTGTGGCTGTTAACCCTGAAGATCCACGTTATAAAGATTTAATTGGCAAAGAAATTATTCTGCCAATCATTAATCGCCGCATTCCAATCGTAGGCGACGAACACGCCGATATGGAAAAAGGTACGGGCTGCGTGAAAATCACCCCAGCTCATGACTTCAACGACTACGAAGTCGGTAAACGTCACCAACTGACCATGATCAACATGATGGACTTGGATGGTAACGTTCGTCATGAAGCGGAAGTGTTCGACACTAACGGCAACCCATGCACCGATTACAGCAGCGAAATTCCAGAAGCCTACCGTGGCATGGAGCGTTTTGCAGCGCGTAAAGCTATCGTCGCTGAATTTGAACAATTAGGTTTACTGGTCGAAGTCAAACCTCACGATTTAACCGTACCTTACGGCGACCGTGGCGGCGTGGTTATCGAGCCAATGCTAACTGACCAATGGTACGTGCGTACTGCGCCTTTAGCGAAAGACGCTATCAAAGCCGTTGAAGATGGTCGTATCCAATTCGTTCCGCGCCAATACGAAAACATGTATTTCTCTTGGATGCGTGATATCCAAGACTGGTGTATTTCTCGTCAATTATGGTGGGGTCACCGTATTCCTGCTTGGTATGACGACAAAGGCAATGTTTACGTGGGTCGTGATGAAGACGAAGTTCGCCGCGAAAACAACTTAGGTGCCGATGTGGCACTGCGTCAAGATGACGACGTATTAGATACATGGTTCTCTTCCGGTCTGTGGACATTCTCAACCTTAGGCTGGCCAGAAAATACCGATGCGCTGAAAACTTTCCATCCAACGGATGTATTAGTCAGCGGCTTCGATATTATTTTCTTCTGGATTGCCCGTATGATCATGATGACCATGCATTTCATCAAAGATGAAAATGGCGAACCACAAGTTCCATTTAAAACCGTGTATATGACAGGTCTGATCCGCGATGAAGAAGGTCAGAAAATGTCTAAATCCAAAGGGAACGTTATCGACCCACTGGATATGATTGACGGTATTTCATTGGAAGCATTACTGGAAAAACGTACCGGCAACATGATGCAGCCACAACTGGCTGAAAAAATTGCTAAGCGTACTCGTAAAGAGTATCCAGACGGTATCGAAGCGCACGGTACTGATGCCCTGCGCTTTACTTTAGCGGCACTGGCGTCTACAGGTCGCGATATCAACTGGGATATGAAACGTCTGTCCGGTTACCGTAACTTCTGTAATAAATTATGGAATGCAAGCCGCTTCGTTCTGATGAACACCGAAGGTCAAGATTGCGGACAAAATGGCGGCGAAATGAGCTTCTCATTAGCTGATCGCTGGATTATGGCGCAGTTCAACCAAACCGTGAAAGCGTACCGTGAAGCATTAGATACTCACCGTTACGATATCGCTGCGGGTATTCTGTATGATTTCACATGGAATGAATTCTGTGACTGGTACTTAGAGCTGTCTAAACCTGCGGTTCATAAAGGTAATGAAGCCCAAGTCCGTGCGGCACGTTTCACCCTGATTGAAGTGCTAGAAGGCTTACTGCGTCTGGCTCACCCTATCATTCCATTTATCACCGAAACCATCTGGCAGCGCGTGAAAGTGGTGAAAGGTATTGACGCTGACACCATCATGCTGCAAGCGTTCCCTGAGTTCGATGCGGCGAAAGTGGATGAGCTGGCACTGAGCGATTTAGAGTGGATCAAAGAAACCATTGTTGCTGTACGTAATATTCGTGCAGAAATGAACATTGCTCCAGGTAAACCATTGGATGTGATGCTGCGTAGCACCTCTGCGGATGTCGCTCGCCGTGTGGCTGAGAACGAAAACTTCCTTCGTTCAATGGCACGTTTAGCAAGCATTCGCGTGCTAGCTGAAGGTGAAGAAGCCCCAGTTTCTGTGACTAAACTAGTGGCAGGCGCTGAAGTGCTGATCCCAATGGCAGGTCTGGTCGATAAAGACGCTGAGCTGGCTCGT
Source organism: Providencia alcalifaciens (assembly GCF_020271745.1). Classification (NCBI taxonomy): domain Bacteria; kingdom Pseudomonadati; phylum Pseudomonadota; class Gammaproteobacteria; order Enterobacterales; family Morganellaceae; genus Providencia; species Providencia alcalifaciens. The sequence goes on from NZ_CP084296.1 coordinate 963,264, forward strand.
TTAGATAAAGAGCTGGAAAAAGTGGTGAAAGAAATTGATACCATCGAAAGCAAGCTAGCAAACGAAGGCTTTGTGAGCCGTGCTCCTGCTGCTGTGGTTGAGAAAGAGCGTGCGCGTTTAGCGGAAAATATCGAAGCGAAAGCGAAGATTGAAGCGCAAAAAGTGACTATCGCCTCTTTGTAATCATTAAGCTTTAAATCTCTAGCCCTGACTCGTCACCGATGAGTTAGGGCTTTTTTGTATTTAGCCGTTGAAAAGCGTTATCACATGCTCAACATCATAATTATTGCATCAACAAATGGCGTAATTTAGATCATAACCAACATAACTAATATAAATAAAAAGAGATATCCTCATGACAACAAACACAACTTCAGCCGTTCAAGTTCGTTTAATTCAACCTCAAGATAACCCAGGGATCGCCGCCGTCATTCGTGAAGTTTCTGCTGAACACGGGCTAACTGCAGATAAAGGTTTCGCGGTCGCGGATCCTATTTTAGATACGCTGTATGAAGTGTATAGCAAACCACGCAGCGCGTACTGGGTGGTGGAAATGGACGGTAAAGTGGTTGGCGGTGGCGGCATTTCGCAAGTCGCCGGGGGCGATGAGCACACCGCTGAATTACAAAAAATGTATCTCTCTTCCGTACTACGTGGAAAAGGTTTAGCTAAGCAGATAGTTCTAATGTCTCTGGAATTTGCCAAACAACAAGGCTATACGCGCTGTTACTTAGAAACCACCAAAGAGCTACAAGCCGCCATTAAATTGTATGAAAAACTGGGATTTGATTTTATCGACGAGCCATTAGGCAATACAGGCCATAGTGACTGCGAAATTCGCATGCTAAAAGCACTGTAATACTCATTGATTATGTGATGAAAGAGTTAGCAAGCTGACATAAAAATAAAAAAGCACTGACGATATTCTCATTCAGTGCTTTTTTTATTTTTCAATACCGCGATATGACTGCTTATTGAAATTTGAAGGATCAATTAGTGAACGCGTTTTTCGGACTCATCATCCCCTTCGTCGTCACCGTCTTCATCATCATATTCTGCGTTTGGATCTTCAAAATAGGTGCCCCAACCGTCGTAGTTCACACCGATTTTTTCTGCTAATTTCATTAGCTGTTCAACTTGCGCATCGATCAGTTCTGCATTTAAGGCACTTTCGCTGATCACATCGCAACACATCAGGGTTTCACCGGTTTCAATTTCCAGTTCTTCCGCATCAGTCACTTCATAACCCAGTTTGAATGCTTCAACAGCCGCTTTTTCTAACAATTCAAAATTGTCCGCAGAGAAGTGATGCTCAATCGCGTACAGCGCATCAGGATCACTTCCATCTTCCAGTAACTCTTCAATAATCAAGCGAGTTTCTTCGTACTGCGCATCAAATTCAGCTTTATCTACCATCTCCACACCCCTTGTTCCGTGGTATTAGTCTCGGGCTCATTCTCCCATAGGGTCGAAGGTGAAACCATACCTAATGAAATAATTTCTTTTGCTTGAGGGGTTGATTTTGAATTTTTATGAATATAAATTGAATATTAATTCAATTATAAAAGGCTGTAATTTATGAATCCCCTACATGGAAAGCATTTTTTAAGATTATTAGATTTTACCTCTAACGATATTCATGCATTATTAAAACTCTCCGCTTGGCTAAAATCAGCCAAAAAATCTGGCACTGAGCCACCTTTATTAGCAGGTAAGAATTTTGCGCTGATCTTCGAAAAAGATTCCACACGGACACGCTGCGCATTTGAAGTGGGCGCTTTCGATCAAGGGGCGAGAGTCACCTATCTCGGACCATCAGGCAGCCAAATTGGGCACAAAGAGACCATGAAAGATACCGCCAGAGTGCTGGGTCGGATGTACGATGGTGTGCAATATCGGGGTTACGCGCAAAGCACCGTCGAAACATTAGCCCAGCATGCGGGAGTGCCTGTCTGGAATGGATTAACTAACGAATTCCATCCCACACAGTTATTAGCCGATTTGCTCACCATTCAAGAACATAAACCCAACACGCCACTTTCTGACATCAAATTCGCCTACCTCGGGGATGCGCGTAACAACATGGGAAATTCCATGTTAGAAGCAGCCGCATTAACAGGTATGGAGCTGCGTTTAGTGGCACCAAAAAGCTGTTGGCCAGAGGCAGAATTGGTTGAAGAATGCCAGAAAATCGCCAAAACTACGGGCGGCAAAATTATTCTGACTGAAAACGTGGCGGAAGGCGTTAAAGACGCGGATTTTCTGTATACCGATGTCTGGGTTTCGATGGGGGAACCGAAAGAAGTGTGGGCGCAGCGCATCGCCTTAATGAAACCGTACCAAGTGAATATGGACGTGATCAAACTGACAGGTAACCCAGATGTGAAATTCTTACACTGCCTGCCCGCGTTCCATAATGAAGACACCACATTAGGCGCTCAGCTCGCCAAAGAGTTTAATCTTTATGGTGGACTGGAAGTGACGGAAGAGGTGTTTGAATCCCCTTACAGCATTGTATTTGACCAAGCAGAAAACCGTCTGCACACCATTAAAGCGGTGATGGTGGCGACAATTGCCCCTGAATTACCGATAAATATATTCTAAATCTACCGACCAAGTAGGCGCGCCTACTTGGTCAAACTAAACTGAAGCTTATGGCTTTTCGCCTTTAGCCAGCCTTGCATTAATTTCATCAATCACGGAAGCAAGATCCGCCAAGGTATCAATCACATAATGCGCGCCCGCTGCATACAGTTTGTCCGCAGCCTGCTGGCGTAATGGGGAAATGTCTTCTTGGCTCATGCCTTGATATTCAGCCCATGTTTTACCGAATTCATTACCCGAAATGGCTAAACCAATACTCCACATTCCCGCATTACGCCCCTCTTCAATTCCCGGTACTGCATCATCCACCTTCACACAATGGGAAACAGAATTGACTGCTAATTCAATCACATTTTGCAACGCCATCCATGGACCCGGACGCCCGCCAGCCGCTAGATTATCACTGGCAATCCAGTAATCGGGCTGATACCCCAATTTCGCGGCTGCCGGAACCAATTTTTCCATCACCGCCCTTGGGTAACCTGAACAAGAGCCTATTTTTATCCCCTGCTCACGCAGCGTTGCAATCGTGCTAACAACCCCATCAATGGGTGCAGCAAAGTCGACAACCTTGGCAATCTGTAACGGCATAAACGTTTGGTAGATAGCATCGATATCTTCGCTGGTCATTGAGCATCCAAACTTTGCCTGCCACATGGCATCTATCTCTGGTAATTTTCCTAATGCTTCAATATGTTGCCATTTTCCTAACCCCATCGGGATACGGGCTTGTGCCAGTGTAATATCCATATCAAACGCGACTTTAAACGCTTCGATAAAAATCTGGGTCGGTGCAAAAGAGCCAAAATCCACCGTCGTTCCTGCCCAATCCAAAATAACAGCTTCAATACGGTTCATGATTAATCCTTATTTTTACAATACGTTATTTTGCTAATACCTTGTTTTTCCAATACATCCCTTTCTTAATTGCCACCAATAGCGCATCAATATTGTGCGGATACACTTCCCCAATATTGCCAATACGGAAACAATCACTCTTTGATACTTTCCCCGGATAGATCACAAACCCTTGGGCTTTGAGTTGCTGATAAAATTGGTTAAACTGATAATTTTCAGCATCTGGTGAATAAAATGCCGTGATAATCGGCGATTGTTGGCTATCGTCTAATAATGTGCGAAACCCTAACTTGCGCATACCTTCCACCAGTTTGCGCTGATTTTGCTGATAACGCTGGAAGCGGGCGCTCACGCCACCTTCTTGGGCTAACTCTTTCAGTGCTTGAGCAAAAGCCAGCACCGTGTGTGTTGGGGAAGTAAAGCGCCATTTCCCATGAAATTGCTCCATGCAGCGCCATTGTGCATACAGGTCAAGGGATAAGGAACGGGATCGCCCTGCACATTTTTCCAATTCACTGGTACGAGCTATCACAAACCCAAACCCCGGAACTCCTTGGATACATTTGTTGGCCGAGCTGATCAGAAAATCAATATTCAGCGCCCCCACATCCATTGGGATCCCCCCGAAACTGCTCATCGCATCCACGATATAGCGTTTTTGATAGCGCTTGGCTAATACCGCCACTTGCTCTATCGGGTTCAAAATACCAGTAGTGGTTTCACAGTGTACCATCGCAATATGGCTGATTTGGCTATCTTGCTGGAGAAGCTGCTCAATCACTGCCACATCGGGCTTAGCCACTTCTCCGCAATCATAAACATGGTGAGAAATCCCCATTAACTGCGCCATCTCTGCCATTCGTGCACCATAAGCGCCATTGCTGACAACCAAAATTTTATCTTGAGGTGCGAGTACCGAACCCAGCACCGCTTCTACGGCGTAGCTCCCACTCCCTTGGAGTAACACGCTGGTATACCCCGCTTGGGTTGTCGCCAGTTCCACCAGCTGTTGGCGAATACGTTGCACCACACCTAAATTGTAATCATCGTCCCATGTACAGCTATCAAACAGCATCGCCTCTTTCACGGTTTGCGACGTGGTCAAAGGCCCCGGCGTTAACAGCAGATATTGATTCATTGTCATTTGAACTCACCATTGGTCTATACCAGATTGACATTATAATGACGGTAGAGGAACAAGAAGGTCAAAGGAAAAGACGCCCTGCAACAAAAAATTCATATTGGCGTGTATAATGGATAAAAAATTTTGCGACGAAAAACGGATACATTATCGATGGATGAACAGCCACAGTACCTCCTCATCAAAGCTCAATTACAAGCAAGAATTCAGAGCGGCGCGCTGAAAAGTGGCGATAAACTGCCCTCTGAGCGCGAACTGTGTGCCATCTTCAATACCACGCGCGTCACTATTCGAGAAAGCTTGGCACAGCTAGAATCTAGCGGTGCAATTTACCGTTCTGAGCGCCGTGGCTGGTTTGTGACGCCCGAGCGTTTATGGCTCGACCCAACGCAAAATACCAACTTCCATAAGCTGTGTTTAGAACAAAGTCGCCAGCCTAAAACCAAGCTGTTAGAAGGGAAAGTCGTCACCGTGCCCGTCGAAGCCATGACGCCACTGCAATTGCAGCCTTTCGAACAAATTTACCTACTCACTCGCCTGCGTTATGCAGACGACCGCGCCGTTTGCTACAGCGAAAACCACTGTCTTCCCGCGCGTGTACCTGAGCTATTAAGCCATGATTTAAATGGCAGCCTCACCGAAGTGTATGAGCAGCACTATGGGTTGATTTATACCAGTATGCACTTATCGTTTTATCCCACCGCTATGCCACCACAAGCAGCCAGCGAATTAGGGGTTGCAGTCGGTCGCCCAGCCCTGCTATTACAACGTTTAAACTACGATCAGCACGGGCGAATTCTGGATTATGACGTGGAATATTGGCGTCATGATAGCCTGCGCATTGAGGTCGATACCCTCTAATCATCACCCTAAAAAATAAATTTTTGGTTTCTTGGTCGATTTCATTTTTCTGTCACATAAACCCGTTAGCGTAAAAATACTGGTATATACCAGATAACTTTAACGACTAACTGGAGATCTGGAGATGAAACGTAAAATGAAGCCTACCCCTCTTGCTGTGCTACTCCTCACCGCCCTAGGCTCTACCTCAGTTTGGGCAGCCCCTGTCGTCACAGTTTACTCCGCAGATGGTCTTCATGATGGCAACAACAGCTGGTATCAAGCTCAGTTTGATGCCTTTACACAGCAAACCGGGATTAAAGTGCAGTACGTCGAAAGTGGCTCCGGTGCCATCGTTGAGCGTTTAGCCAAAGAGCGCACTAACCCGCAAGCGGATGTGCTCGTCACCGTTCCCCCGTTTATCCAACGTGCGGCCAAAACCGAATTGCTGGCAAAATTCACGCCAGATGCCGCGGTAAGTATTCCTAACTCAACGGAGTACTACACTCCCATCGTGAATAACTACCTGACTTTTATCTATAACGACAAACTGCTAAAAACTCCTCCAGCAACGTGGAATGAACTCCTCGACGCCCGTTTTAAAAATAAACTGCAATACTCCACACCGGGACAAGCGGGAGATGGTACCGCCGTCATGCTGCAAGTGTTTCATAGCTTTGGTGGCAAAGAAGCTGGTTTTGATTACCTCGGTAAATTACAAGCTAACAACGTCGGCCCATCCGCCTCTACAGGGAAATTAACCGCGTTAGTGAACAAAGGTGAGCTGTACGTCGCCAACGGCGATTTGCAGATGAACCTTTCCCAAATGGAACGTAATCCGAACGTAAAAATCTTTTGGCCAGCCGATGAAAAAGGCGAACGCAGTGCGCTGGTTCTGCCTTATGTGGTGGGTTTAGTGAATAACGGCCCTGAAACTGAAAATGGCAAAAAGCTGATTAACTTTCTGTTAGACAAACAAGCCCAAAGCCACGTTAACGAACTGTCATGGGGAATGCCGGTACGTTCGGACCTGACAACAAACGATCCGCAATTCCATAAAGCCACTGAAACCCTCAAAGGCATCAAAACATGGCAACCGAATTGGGACGATGTTGAAGTATCTCTTTCGAACGATATTACCCGTTGGCACAAAGTGACTGAAAGCGAGTAAGTGAGTTATGTTGATGAAAAGAAAGATAGAAACACCAAGCCAGCGCACTGACCATTCAGGTATTGTGCTGGAATCTCTGCGGGTTTCTTACCATAACAATGTGGTACTCAAGCCGTTATCCCTGACCATTGAGCCCGGTGAAATACTGGTGTTGATTGGCCCTTCAGGCTCCGGTAAAACCACCGTGTTACGGTCAATTGCGGGCTTTGCACAACCGGACAGCGGGCGCATTTTAATGGGTGATACGGATATCACCCACCTTCCCCCGTATCAGCGGGGGCTGGGCATGGTCGTACAAAACTACGCCCTCTTCCCCCATATGAAAGTGGAAGATAATGTTGCCTTTGGCTTACGCGCCCAAAAACAGCCTAAAGCGCTGATCAAAGAGCGCGTGGCAGAGGCATTAAATATCGTAGGAATGAGCGACTATGCCACCCGTTACCCGCACCAGTTATCCGGTGGACAGCAGCAGCGCGTTGCCATCGCCCGTGCTATAGCCGTTCGCCCACGAGTACTTTTGCTCGATGAGCCGTTATCTGCCCTCGATGCCCAAATTCGCCATAATATGGTGGAAGAGATTGCAAGGCTGCACCGCGAGTTACCTGAGCTGACCATTTTGTACGTCACCCATGACCAAACTGAAGCCCTCGCTCTGGGGGATAAAATTGGCATCATGAAGGATGGCTATTTGGTAGCACACGGGGAGAAAAATGCCCTGTACCATCGCCCGCCTAACCGCTTTGCCGCCGAGTTTTTAGGGCGTGCCAATATTCTGTCGGCAACCGCCTTGGGCTTTTCCTCCGTCCCCGCCCAAGTCAGTGTGAGCTGTGGCGGCACGCTCATTGAAGCGCAAACCCAAGGGATGCAAGCTCAGAGCCACAAATTAATCTGTATTCGTCCGCAGCATATTAGCCTCACCCCACGAGCAGATACCTCAAACCAGTTACACGCCACCTTACAGTCTATCCGCTGGCAGGGGGATATTACCCATTTATTGTGTGATGTGGCAGGGGAAAAGGTGACGGTCGCTGTTACCCATTTATCCCCGTTACCGCAAACGGGGGATAAACTCACGCTGTGGTTTTCTTCCTCTGATACTGTGTTGATTGAGGAATAATATGTCGGCTATCAACCTATCTAAGCCATCATCCATAAACCTAAAACCATTTTATTGGATAGTGCCACCGCTACTCGTTTTAGCGACGTTATTTTTCTACCCGCTGATACTGATTGGCGAGCAAGCCATTCAAAGCCCCACAGGTGGCGTAAGCTTAGAAACGTTCTGGCAAGTGATTGAATCTCGCCGGTTTATTAGCGGGCTATTCAATACACTACAAATTGCTTTTTTTGCCACGTTAGGTTGCTTGGTACTTGGCTCGGTTCTCTCCCTGATTTTGGTGTTTATTCCTTTTCCCGGAAGCCGTTTTATTACCCAAGTCATTGATACCTTTATCGCACTGCCGACGTTTCTGATCACTCTCGCATTTACCTTTATTTATGGTTCGGCGGGGTTACTCAATGGCACCTTAATGGCGCTGTTTGATTTTGAAATGCCTCCCGTGGATTTTTTATACTCGATTAATGGCGTGATTTTGGCAGAGATCACCGTCTTTACTCCGCTGGTGATGCGCCCTCTTATGGCGGCACTGCGCCAAATCGATAAAAGCCAGTTAGAAGCCGCCAGCATTTTAGGGGCGCACCCTGCCCGCGTTATCAGCCAAGTGATTTTTCCGGCGGCGCTTCCTGCATTACTTGCAGGCGGCAGTTTATGCTTGCTGCTGACCACCAACGAATTCGGTATCGTGCTGTTTATCGGGGCGAAAGGAGTGAATACCTTGCCGATGATGGTTTACAGCAAAGCGATTCTAGAATCTGATTACAGCGTCGCATGCATGATAGCGCTAATTAATATTCTGCTGTCTGTGGGGCTATTTAGCCTGTATCGCATGGCAACAACCCGTTTCGGAGTGAAAAAATAACCATGTTAATTTGGTCTAAAACTGGGCGAGCCATTTCAACCGCCATCGCCATCACGCTGTTTTCTTGCTTGTTTTTGCTGCCATTAGCGATGATTTTAATGTCCAGCTTTAGCCGACAATGGAACGGTATTTTACCCTCCGGCTTTACCTTCGAGCATTTTGTGAATGCGTTTCAAGGACCTGCATGGGAAGCCATTCTATCCAGCCTGATTATTGGCTTTTGCGCCAGTTTGTTTGCGCTGTTTTGTGGTCTGTGGGCAGCCCTAGCCTTACGTCGCCATAGTGCCAGAGTACAAAAATATCTGGGTATCGCGTTCTATTTACCGAGTGCTATTCCATCGGTTTCAATTGGATTGGGGATCTTAGTGGCATTTAGCCAAGGCTATTTGCAGATGAACGGCACCTTCTGGATAGTTTTTTCCGCCCATTTTGTTCTGATTTCAGCGTTCACCTTCAGCAATGTCTCTACAGGATTAACTCGCATTTCCGCAGACATTGAGAATGTGGCATTCAGTTTAGGGGCTTCTCCGTGGTATCGCCTGTGCCATGTCACTCTGCCGCTGTTGATGCCGTGGATGATTTCCGCTGTGGCCCTGAGCCTGTCTTTGTCCCTCGGCGAGTTGGGTGCCACCATGATGCTGTATCCCCCAGGTTGGGCTACGTTGCCAGTGTCAATTTTCAGCCTTACCGACCGCGGAAATATTGCCGACGGCTCCGCACTGACTATTGTCCTCGTCGCTATCACACTGTTGTTGATGATGAAGTTGGAGAGAGTGGCAAAGAGATTGGGGCAAAGGTAAGTAGCGAAAAGATAATATAAAAGCAAGCCCTAAATGGGCTTTATAAACGTAATGGCTATATCCAATAAATTAAACACTAATTTAATAACTATGGCTGCAACCAATCTTCTAGTTTCAATCCCAAAACTCGAGAAAACTCTCGGGTATTGTTAGTTACCAATATAGAGTTAGTTGCTAATGCATGACCGGCTATTGCAGTGTCATTATTTCCAATAGGCGTTCCTGCTTCGGTTAATGCTTTCTTAATTGCAGTTGTTGCATCAATCGCATCTTTATCCCAAGCGAGAATCCCATCAAGACGCTCACAAAATGCGTCGACTAAAAAATTATGCTTAGGCGAGGCTTTCTTACCTATTGCACCAAAGCGCATTTCTGAGTAAGTAATCGCAGAAATAACAATAGAATGTCGATGCATAACACAATCTTGCAATTTCTGTAGTAGATACATGGGTTGCTCTCTCATAATGAAAGAGCAAATATTGGTATCAAGCATGTAGAGTTTTGTCACAAAACTATCCTTCCATCTTCAATCACGTCTTCACGTTCAAGTAAGAAATCTTTGTCTGCTTTATCTTCATCTCTTAGTGATAGCCAATTAGGTTTGACTGGACGAAGAATAATACGATTCCCTTCACGACTAATCTCTAATTCATTTACACCTTCAAAATCAATATCTTTAGGTAAACGAACTGCGCGATTATTACCATTTTTAAATACAGCAACAATTTTAGTTACCATAATTCCTCCTTAAATGCCGAAAGAATAAACATATGTTGAGTATATTCTCACTCATACATATGTCAACATATGCTAAAAACAAAAAATTTCATTTTTCCATTCGCAAACGCTTGCGTCATTGCGCCACACGCGTATAATGCGCCACAATTTGCCGGGAGAAACCATGAACGCTGCTGCTCTATTTTTGAAAGAGAACATCGACACCGCACTGCCATCACGCGGTCTGGACAGCCTGTTTTTCCCCGTTGTATTTTCTAAGAAGCCCCTCATTGAGGGGCTTTTTTTTGGCCTACTAGATAGCAAGTCTTGCTGATACAGGAGAACCACGATGCCGAATCCGTTATATCACCGCGACATAATCTCAATTAACGATTTAGATAAAACCGACCTTGAATTAGTCCTTAAAGTGGCTGCTTCATTAAAACAGCAGCCTCAACCTGAGTTTCTGAAGCATAAAGTTATCGCTAGCTGTTTCTTCGAAGCATCAACGCGTACCCGTCTGTCATTCGAAACTGCCATTCATCGTTTAGGGGCATCTGTCGTCGGCTTCTCCGATAGCGCCAACACCTCATTAGGTAAGAAAGGCGAGACTCTTGCAGACACCATTTCCGTTATCAGCCAGTATGTTGATGCGATTGTGATGCGCCACCCACAAGAAGGTGCCGCGCGTTTAGCCAGCCAATTCTCAGGTTCCGTCCCGATTATCAACGCAGGGGATGGCTCTAACCAACATCCTACCCAAACCCTGTTAGACTTGTTTACTATCCAAGAAACCCAAGGTCGCTTAGATAACCTAAAAATCGCCATGGTCGGTGACCTGAAATATGGCAGAACAGTGCATTCACTGACTCAAGCGCTATCGAAGTTTGAAGGTAATCACTTCTACTTTATTTCCCCTGAAGTGTTGTCGATGCCAGCTCATATCCTGAATATTCTGGATGAAAAAGGCGCGACTTACAGCCTGCATAACAATGTCGATGAAGTGATCCCTGAAGTGGATATTCTGTATATGACTCGCGTTCAAAAAGAGCGTTTAGACCCATCAGAATATGCCAACGTCAAAGCGCAATTTATTCTGCGCGCCCAAGACCTGCACAGTGCCAAAGATAATTTAAAAGTGCTGCACCCGCTTCCGCGTATCGATGAAATTACCGTGGATGTAGATAGCACCCCTTACGCTTACTACTTCCAGCAAGCAGGGAATGGGATCTACGCGCGCCAAGCGCTACTGTCTCTGGTATTAAATAAAGAACTGGCAATCTGAGGAGAAGACCATGACACACGACCATAAATTACAAGTTGAAGCCATCCGTTGCGGCACTGTCATCGACCATATCCCTGCTCAAATTGGGTTCAAATTACTGAAGCTGTTTAAGCTTACCAAAACCGATGAGCGCATCACTATCGGGCTGAATTTACCCTCCAGCAATATGGGCAAAAAAGACATTATCAAAATCGAAAATACTTTTTTAACCCCGGAACAAGCCAACCAATTAGCGATGTATGCGCCGGAAGCCACCGTTAATCGTATTGAAGATTATCAAGTGGTGGAGAAATTAGACCTGAAATTACCAGAGCAAATCGACAGCGTATTGGTGTGTCCAAACAGCAATTGCATTAGCCATAATGAGCCGGTTTCCAGCAGTTTCCGCATTAAAAAACGCGCGAAACATGTGGCATTAACCTGCAAATTCTGTGAAAAAGAGTTCGATAGAGACGCCGTGATCAATAATCAGTAAGGTATTTAGGCGTAGACTGCGTCTTTGTGTGGATGCCGTTCCATGTCTATAATAGCGTCCAAACCCTTTTTTACGTGATAAACGGAGAAATTATGTCATACGAAATCAGCACCGAAAATGCACCAGCCGCTATTGGTCCTTACGTTCAAGGCGTCGATTTAGGCAGTATGGTTATAACTTCAGGTCAAATTCCTGTTGATCCAAAAACTGGTAATGTCCCAGAAGATATCGCAGCACAAACTCGTCAATCACTGGCGAACGTAAAAGCGATTTTAGAAAAAGCAGGCCTGGGCGTTGCCAATATCGTAAAAACGACCGTTTTTGTGAAAGATTTAAATGATTTCGGTACCGTTAACGCCACTTATGAAGAATTTTTCAAACAACATAATGCGCCATTCCCTGCGCGTTCTTGCGTTGAAGTTGCGCGTCTGCCAAAAGATGTGAAAATCGAAATCGAAGCTATCGCAGTGCGTAAATAATCCTCGATTTTTATCCCCCCTTAATGGCTACCCTCTTAAGCTATTTATCAGCATAAAAGGGTAGTTTTTTTCTTTCCTTTCATTTTATCCGCCTATTTTTTTATTTATCTTCTGCCCATTTGAAATTCATACGAATTATTTTTTTCCTTGTTTTAAATCAATTTATCGTCAGCTAAAAAAAGGCAAAATCCTACATATTGTGCTTTAATTAATTAACTAGACACTATATGTAGTAAAAATTCACATTTCTTTCACAGGGATGCCCCATACTGATAAAAGATCATGGACGCTATCGCCAGTCCTGTGAGGGATTTAATAAGGAGTATGATAGTGAAAACGGTGGTTATAAAACGAGATGGTTGTCAGGTCAATTTTGATCTCCCACGCATTCAAGAAGCGGTGCGACGTGCTGCTGCCGCAGTGGACGTCAAAGATAATGATTATTGCCTGCAAGTTGCCACGGTTGTCTCTGAGCAGTTGTGCAATCGTGAAAAAGTGGATATCGCTGAGATCCAAGATGCTGTTGAAAATCAACTCATGTCCGGGCCTTACAAGGATCTGGCTCGAGCCTATATTGAATATCGTCATGATAGAGACAGCGAACGCGAAAAACGCAGCCAACTTACTCACGAGATCCGCGGCCTAATTGAGCAAAGCAACTTATCCTTACTCAATGAAAATGCGAACAAAGACAGTAAGGTTATCCCAACCCAGCGTGATTTATTAGCCGGGATCGTCGCTAAGCATTATGCTAAACAGCATATTTTGCCGCGTGATGTTGTACTTGCTCATGAAAAGGGTGAAATTCACTATCATGATCTCGATTATGCCCCTTTCTTCCCGATGTTTAACTGTATGCTTATCGACCTTGATGGCATGTTAACCAACGGCTTTAAGATGGGAAATGCAGAAATTGAGCCACCAAAATCCATTTCGACTGCCACTGCCGTTACTGCACAAATTATTGCCCAAGTAGCTAGCCATATTTATGGCGGCACCACCATTAACCGCATTGATGAAATTTTGGCGCCTTACGTGGCTATCAGCCATGAAAAACACTTAAAAGTAGCCAAAGAGTGGGGAATTGCTGATGCCGAAGCTTACGCCCAAAGTCGCACTGAAAAAGAGTGTTACGATGCGTTTCAATCCTTAGAGTATGAAGTCAATACACTGCATACCGCGAATGGGCAAACCCCCTTCGTCACCTTTGGTTTTGGATTAGGCACATCCCAAGAAGCACGACTTATCCAACAATCCATTCTCAAAAACCGTATTGCGGGACTGGGCAAAAACCGCAAAACCGCCGTTTTCCCAAAACTCGTGTTTGCTATCAAAGATGGTCTGAACCATAAATACGGCGATCCTAACTATGATATCAAACAATTAGCCTTAGAATGCGCCAGCAAACGTATGTATCCAGACATCCTCAATTACGATCGCGTGGTTGATGTCACTGGATCCTTTAAAACACCGATGGGCTGCCGCAGTTTCTTGGGTATCTATGAAGAAAATGGCAAACAAATTCACGATGGGCGTAATAACCTCGGCGTGATCAGCCTGAATTTACCGCGCATCGCGCTGGAAGCTCAAGGTAGTGAAGAGGCATTTTGGGCGCTTCTCGATGAGCGTTTAGCCATCGCCAAAAAAGCATTAATGACCCGCATTGCGCGCTTAGAAAATGTCAAAGCCCGTGTTGCCCCTATCTTATACATGGAAGGTGCCTGCGGCGTTCGCTTAAAAGCCAATGACAGCGTAGCGGAAATTTTCAAACATGGGCGTGCTTCAATTTCATTGGGTTATATTGGATTACACGAAACCATCAATGCCCTATTTGGCACACAGACTCATGTGTATGATAGCGAGAAATTGCGCGAAAAAGCGGTCGCCATCGTCAATCGTCTACGCCAAGCCACTGATGAATGGAAAGCTCAAACCGGTTATGGTTTCAGCTTATACAGCACGCCAAGCGAAAATTTATGTGACCGTTTCTGCCGCTTAGATACCGCTGAATTTGGCGTTATTGATGGTGTAACCGACAAAGGCTACTACACCAATAGCTTCCACTTAGATGTAGAAAAACAGGTTAATCCTTACGATAAAATCGATTTTGAACAGCCGTATCCGGCACTCGCCAATGGCGGTTTTATCTGTTACGGCGAATACCCGAACTTACAGCACAACCTCAAAGCCCTCGAAGATGTCTGGGATTACAGCTATCAGCATGTTCCTTACTATGGCACCAACACGCCAATCGACGAATGCTATGACTGCGGTTTTTCGGGTGAATTTTCCTGTACCAGCAAAGGCTTTACCTGCCCAGCTTGCGGCAACCACGATACTAACCGCGTTTCCGTGATCCGCCGTGTCTGTGGCTATTTAGGCAGCCCTGATGCCCGACCGTTTAATGCAGGTAAGCAAGAGGAAGTGAAGCGCCGTATCAAGCACTTGGGTAATGGACAGCTCGGTTAACAGCGGATAAATACCATGAATTATCACCAATATTATCCTGTGGATGTGGTTAATGGACCCGGTACCCGCTGCACATTATTTGTCTCGGGCTGCGTTCATCAGTGCCGAGGCTGCTATAACCAAAGCACATGGCGCGTGGATTCCGGTATTCCTTTTACCCAAGAGATGGAAGACCAAATCATCCAAGATTTGCAGGATACGCGTATTCGCCGCCAAGGGCTTTCCCTCTCAGGGGGGGATCCTTTGCATCCTGCCAACTTGCCTGCCATTTTAGCGTTAGTGAAGCGAGTGAAAGCCGTCTGTCCAGATAAGGATATCTGGATGTGGACGGGCTATAAATTGGATGAGTTGACACTAGAACAGCAAAAAGTGGTGAGTTTGATCAATACGTTAATTGATGGAAAGTTCGAACAAGAACGGTATGACCCCGCGCTGCTATGGCGCGGTAGCAGTAACCAAGTTATTCATCGACTACGTTAAGCTTCACGCGGCCTAAACTTCACGCAACCAATGTAATTTGGTACCAAACCCCAGCGTGTTATCCACCATTTTCACCGTTTGTAATTGAAGCTGCCAAATCGGCAGCTTCGCCTCTAGAGCGACAGGAAATCTATGGCAATAAAATGCTTTCTGCACATCCGCCTCTTCACCGTCAAATTGGCGAATTTCTCCCACAAATTGAATACCTTGAATTTTACCCACTTGCTTAGTTTGTGCGGAGATAGTCCCTGCCACACGAGGATTTTCCTGCATTAATTGACCATGCTGAGAATCGGGGGATGTCATGAAAATTAAACGCATATTTTGGCGGTCAAAGGCGTAGTAGCAACTGGCAGCCCAAATATCATCTTGGTGAGAGGTAAACAGAGAAAAAACGTGTTGGCGAGCAATATAGCGCTGGATGTGTTGTAAGGTGTTTTCGGGTGTCATTGCGAATGTCCATGTTAGACCGTTCAGAACACGCCCATAAATATGGCTGGGCGTGCTTAAGCTGTTCTGAACGTTATCTGTACTTAGTTCGCACTACTATACGCTAGATTTACTACTTATAAATCGCTGCAGTACCACTCATCTCATTCTCACCGCTTGCAGAAATCACACGGAAAGATTTTGCGCCAGCTTCATCAGCTTTTTTGGCTAATTGTGCAGTCAGGTCATTTACACTTGCAGCACCACTTACAGACACATAACCGACTGCTGGCTCGCTAGCTTGTCTAACTTCTTCAGCCGCCATTGAACCAAATGATACAGCACCTAAAGCTAAAGCAGCAGCAAATAATGTTGATTTTTTCATGGTAAACTTCCTCATTGTATGTTTGATATTAACAGGGTTTTTTTCGTGTATCCCTGTGATATGGATCATACTATGCGCTTTATCTTGAGATGAAAATTAGCTAATTTTGCTATATTCATTCAAATTAATTGAACAATAACCTATATTGAGGTTGCGAATTTGTGACAGTTTTATATCATTTTTTATTTATAATTTAGTATGTTATAAACTTTAATATTCACGAGAAAATTCGCTGTAAGCCAACTAAATTCCCCTTATAAATCAGCACAGAATGTTAAATTCAACACCAAGAAAAACAAAATGACACAGCAAAATTGGTCTCTTTACTTAATTCGGCAGAAAAATAACGCGTTATATTGTGGGATCACCACCGATGTTCAGCGGCGTTTTAAACAGCATGAAACGGGAACAGGCGCCAAGGCACTAAAAGGCAAAGCGCCCTTGACTCTCGTTTTTCATTGTACTGCGGGGGATCGGTCTGAAGCATCTCAATTAGAGTATCGAGTTAAGAAATTAAGTAAGCAGGCAAAAGAAAGGCTGGTCACTGACCAGCCTGATGATTTACAGCATTATTTAGCGGCTTACACATTATCAAAATGCGACGAATAAGTGACCTCGCCTTTATGCTGGTCAATTGCGCCATTTTCGAGTCCATAGACAAGAAAATGTTTTTGTAGACTTGGCCATTGGCAATGTAATTCGTGGTTGGAAGCGGGTTCGAAACCAAAACGCCCGTAGTAACCCTCATCACCGAGAACGACGACAGCCCCATAACCAAATTCATTTAAGCTATCTAACCCTTCATAAACCAATTTTTCCGCGATACCTTGGCCTTGATAGGCTTTTTTAACAGCTAATGGGGCGAGTCCTACCCATTGAACATCTTCACCATTCACATCAACCGGGGTAAAACCGACATAGCCAATGACTTCGCCGTCATCGTTGGTCGCTACTACACCGAGAGTCAATAACCCATCTTCACGCAGGTGCTGAACAAGATCTGCTTCACCTTCGGTAGGGAAAGTTTCACGTAATAGCGTGTCGATACCCATGGCATCAACCGGGATTTCTACACGTATCAGCATGAGGTTAACACAGGCGTTTTATGCTCTGCGTCCTCACTGTCTTGTACCGTTTTAATCACATCAGCGAGCTGTAATAGACCAAAGCGTAACGGCATTGGCATATTTTCAATTTCGAAGGCATCCATCAGGTTTTTAACATACAAACCTAATTCAGTATCCCCTTCAATCACCAAACGGCGTTGGAAAAAGAGCGTATCGGGATCTTCTTTACGAGCTGCAATCAAGACCAAATCATTGGCATTGCCGCTGACACTGACATCCGGTTCAGCCTGCTTTTGTACCACCAGCTGACCGTCTTGTAAGCTGATAAACCAAACAAGCTCTAAATCTCGGATCTCAACTTTCAGCCATTTCCCTTCCAGAAAATCGAGTTCGCCTTCTTTAACAGATTCACGAAACTGCCAACTTAATAGTTGTTCGAGTATTTGACGCTGTACGACAAATGGGGTCACTTTCAATGGAAACTTCAAAAATGAAGGGCCTTGAGTGATCAGTTGAGAACGAATTTTACCAAACACAGTACTAACTCCCGTATCAATTATCTGTCCATCACGCATGACTACTGGTTAAAGCAGCTGCTTGGACAATTTTAATACCTATAATGACAACGATTATAGATAACATTGATGTGTAGATGTAAAGATAATCAGAGATATATCGTTATTTATCCGATATAAGGACATATTTTGCCAAAAAATAACGTGATGATACCGATCCTATATCAATCTTTATCCATCTCGCCAATATTTATTTCCAATAATCTCTACACTTTTATAATAGTCACGAAATAACTATCTCGCCTACAACATTCCAAGCTTCTCTGCGCTAAATCAAAACCTCTGTCAGATCCCTTGTCTAGAATGATCAATTGCTAAATTTTTATACAGAGAAAAAGCGAATGGAATTACTCTGCCCTGCGGGGAATTTACCTGCCTTAAAAGCGGCTGTTGATAATGGTGCCGATGCGGTGTACATCGGCCTAAAAAATGATACTAACGCGCGCCATTTTGCAGGTTTGAATTTTACGGAAAAAAATCTGCATGAAGCAGAGCGTTATATCCACCAGCGTAAACGTAAATTGCATATTGCGATAAACACCTTCGCTCACCCTGATGGTTATCAACGCTGGCAAAACTCTGTTGATTTAGCCGCTGATCTAGGGGCCGATGCCCTGATCCTCGCCGATATTGCAATGTTAGAGTACGCCGCCAATAAATACCCGCATATTGAACGCCATGTTTCTGTGCAAGCTTCCGCGACCAACACGGAAGCCATTCGTTTCTATGAGCGTAACTTTCAGGTTCATCGCGTGGTGCTCCCTCGCGTGTTATCAATTCACCAAGTTAAACAACTCGCCAAAACCAGTCCTGTACCGCTGGAAGTATTTGCTTTTGGTAGCCTGTGCATTATGGCTGAAGGTCGCTGTTATCTTTCTTCCTACTTAACGGGAGAATCACCGAATACCGTCGGCGCTTGCTCTCCTGCACGTTTTGTTCGCTGGCAACAGACTGAAAATGGCATGGAATCACGACTGAATGATGTGCTGATCGACAGCTACCAAAAAAATGAAAACGCGGGTTATCCAACGTTGTGTAAAGGGCGCTATGTGGTGGATGAGCAGAAATATCATGTTCTTGAAGAGCCCACCAGCCTCAATACCATTGAGTTACTCCCAGAGCTTATGAGTGCCAATATCGCTTCGGTAAAAATTGAAGGTCGTCAGCGCAGCCCTGCCTATGTCACCCAAGTGACCAAGATTTGGCGTCAGGCCATCAATCGCTATAAATCCAATCCTGACGGCTTTGTGACGGATCCTAGGTGGCTCAAAGCCCTCGGTGACCTTTCTGAAGGCAGCCAAACCACCCTTGGGGCGTATCACCGTAAGTGGCAATAACTGGCGCACATCATTTATCAGCATGGATTAATGGGTAACATAATGAAATATGCATTAGGTTCAGTACTGTACTACTGGCCAACATCAACCTTACAGGATTTTTATCAGCAAGCGGCAGACAGCGACGCGGATATTATTTATCTCGGGGAAACGGTGTGTAGCAAACGCCGCGATATGAAACCCAATGACTGGATTGACCTTGCTAAACAGCTAGCGGGAAGTGGTAAACAGATTATTCTCAGCACTCTAGCCCTGCTACAAGCGCCCTCTGAGCTGAAAGAAATCGGTAAATTAGTCGATAATGGCGAGTTTTTAATTGAAGCGCACGATTTTGGTGTCGTCAACATGCTGGCAGAACGCAAATTACCTTTTGTGGCAGGTCATGGGCTTAACTGTTATAACGCCCCCTCACTGAATATTTTGCTACGCCAAGGCATGATGCGCTGGTGTATGCCCGTTGAACTTTCCCGTGACTGGCTGGTGAATTTGCTCAATCAATGTGAAGAGCTAGGTATTCGCGATAAATTTGAAGTGGAGGTTTTCAGCTACGGTCATCTGCCTTTGGCATACTCCGCTCGCTGCTTTACGGCGCGCTCGGAAAACCGGCAAAAAGATGAGTGCGAAACCTGCTGCATTAATTACCCGCAAGGGCGCAAAGTACTTTCCCAAGAGCAGCAGCAAGTTTTCACGCTTAATGGCATCCAAACCCTGAGCGGCTATTGCTATAACTTAGGCAACGATATTTCGTCCATGCAGGATTTGGTGGATATTGTGCGGGTTTCCCCTGAAAGCCTTGAATCCCTTGATGTGATTAGGCAGTTTAAAGCCAACCAACACGGGCAGTCCCCACTCCTCATTCCCGACCAAAGCTGTAATGGCTATTGGCGTAATATTGCCGGATTGACCCTAGAGGCGTGATGGTTTTTTTCTATTTTGACTTGATGAGCTGTGATTAGTCTTATTCTTTAAGTTAAATTTAAGTTCACCATTGAAAATTTAAGTTAAGTATAAAATAATCAGTCCTCCATTATGGATGAGGACTGATTATGGCAATAGGATATTTTTTGCGGGTGGGTGATAAAACAACCTGCGGAGGCCAAATATTAACGGGAGACAATACCATGCAATGGTATGGTGTTGCCGGTGCTCGTGAAGGCGATATGGTCAGTTGCGGCAAGCATTCTGGACGATTTTATATTATTGGCGGCTGCCAAAGTGTTTGGGATGAAGGGAGGAAGGTAGCGGGAACACTTGAAAGCATCAGTTCATGCCCCTGTCGAGCTCGTTTTATCAATTCAATTCAAGACTGTTATAGTGATGAATATAGCGATAAAAGCAGCACTATCCCCCCGGTATCACCATCAATTCTCCCTTCCATTGTTACCCAAAAAATCTGTATTAGTTGCTTAATGAAAGCGGCCGAATCTGGGCAAATGTTAGTAGTGAGAGAAGGATAATGATCAATGAATAATCAGCATCCTATTTTTAACTATTTTGAGCGTTACCCTGATGCCAATCATTATTGTCTGATTTGCGGACTACAGTATGAACGCCACTTTGATGAAGCGCTTCAAAATAATTATGGAACAGCAAGCCCACTGTTTAAGCAACCTTCAGATACAGAAATAGCATGGGCTGGACCGTGGTTAATTGATGTGACTCATCGGCATGACTTGCTGGCAGATTTAATGCAATTAGAGTCTAAATCTCCTGCATTATCTTGGCTAGTCAGTGACGTATCGCTGGATAAGTTAGCGTCTCACTTCTCTAACCTTCTTAATGTGAGTTTACCTGATAACAAAACGGCCTTATTTCGGTTTTATGATCCCCGCGTGACGCACAATATGCCCCAAATTCTCACTCTTGAACAATTTAATGAGATAACGATGCCTCTTATTGCATGGTATTACCGCTTTGAAGGGCAATTTTATGCATTACAAGGAGGGCGATTAAATGCAGTTTAGCGAAGAACAATTAACCAAAATTCAAAACATCGAACAAAGTGATTATGTCGCCCAAGTTATTGCTGACTTTTATCAACATCACCCTGATAAATTACAAGTGGTTGAAACATTAAATAGTCGTCTGCAATCTGCTTTTCGGTATTTGTTATCCCTAGGGTTTACCAAAGAGCCTTTAATTCGTTCTTTTTTGTTCTATGAAGCGTGCTCCCCTTACTTTTATTTGAAGCCTGAAATTAGAGATATGCTTGAGGAAAACGGTCGAAATCCAGAGCAGCAATACCAAGATTTTTTACGGATCGCCATGAAATTGATTGAATGGAGAACTTAATATGCCAGTTCCTTTAATTATTGCAGGGGCGGGATTAATGACACTGGGTGGACTCGCCGCAGTGACCCATGAAGCCTCAAAAATCGGCTTTCCCTCGTCATCAGGTAGTGGAGATGATGAGTGGGGAAATACTAGTTATGAAGATAAAATTCGGGAATATGAAAGCATTGCGATCGGTGGCGAATTTGATGATGAAGAAAAGAAACGAGGTAATAATCAAGGTGCAGCGGTAGGTGCTACAGCCGGGGCATCTGTTGGTGTTGCTGCCATTGAAGCCAGTAAAGGCTGTCAGGACTGCCCGGCTATCCCTTATATTGTTCCTCATCAAAATGATATTACCAATACACGCACGCCCAATGCTTATGCGTATCAGGCAAGAATTTGTAATACACAAATCAGAACTGTCGATACCCCCGCAGGGCAAATGCGATACATTGATGAATGGAAGTGCACAATTCCCGTGCCAACCAGAACCCTAAACCCGTTAGTGGAATTTGATGGCTGGAAGCCTGATGAATGTAACTTTATTGAAACCAAAGATAATTATGAGTTTTTCTTTAATAGTAAAGGTGAGCCTAATTGGTTCATGAATGAGCATAGTAAAATACTTAAGCAAGCCGGAGAACAAAACTGGTTGTGTTACAGTCAATTTAAAAAGAGGTCATTTATTGATTGGCATTTTTCACATAAGAAAATGTATGATCTTTGCGAAGAATTATTAGAGCAATTTTCACAAGTTAGAACACATTATTCACCATAGTTTTGAGGTAGTTATGGATTTATCAATTAAAGTAGATATCGAATTACGTGAAGAAATATCAATCCCTTTGTTGATTAATATTTTTGAAAAAATGATATTAACATGTGAGAGTATTACTAATGAAAAGGAAAGCTCATGGTACTTAACTGCTGACACTCTTGAAGAAGCATTACAAAAGAAAGCATTTAACCTATACACGCCGACTGATTTATTAAAAAACATGCCTTATTTTGATTGGATGGAATCAATATGGGCTAATGAAAACAAGGCATTAGATATAAAATATACAAGTTCAGGATTAATATATAATCTGGAATTTAAACTACGTGATATCAACCCGCCTAGTCAACCTAAACTAATTGAATCACTAAAAAAATATTTTTTAACCTATAAAATAGTCTGTATAAGAATTGATACTAATAAATATAGATATAATAAAAGAAATGTTTTTCCAGACAGACTTCCCGTTGGCTGGATGCTTTATTTAAATAAAAAAATAACGCAACAACAGGTTCCCATGGCAGCTCAGCTTATCCATATTGATAATGAAAAAAATCACGGAACATTAATTATCAGTACCGACCATGTTTTTGATGGTGAAAATAAAGAGGATATTAAAAAAGCCAATGAAATCGAAATCCAGCTCACTGGGCTGGGCTTATTACCGTTGATTCGTGAGATATATAGCTAAGTAAATTTTAATTATCCAAGTTAGCAGTTTCGGATAATTACCTTCCCTCCTCATTCAGTATTGATGAAGAATGAGGAGATAACACAAGTTACGGTAATAAAATTCAGGAATATGAAAGTATTGCGATCGGTGGCGAATTTGATGATGAAGAAAAGAAACGAGGTAATAATCAAGGTGCAGCGGTAGGTGCTACAGCCGGGGCATCTGTTGGTGTTGCTGCCATTGAAGCCAGTAAAGGCTGTCAGGACTGCCCGGCTATCCCTTATATTGTTCCTCATCAAAATGATATTACCAATACACGCACGCCCAATGCTTATGCATATCAGGCTAGAATTTGTAATACTCAAATCAGAACTGTTGATACCCCCGCAGGGCAAATGCGATACATTGATGAATGGAAGTGCACAATTCCCGTGCCAACCAGAACCCTAAACCCGTTAGTGGAATTTGATGGCTGGAAGCCGGATGAATGCAACTTTATTGAAAATAAAGATAATTATGACTTTCTTTTTGATAGTAAAGGAAAACTAAAACCATTTGCAAAAGATGGAGGCGGCATTTTTAAGCAAGCAAATGATCAAAATTGGCTATGTAAATTTGCTTTTAAGCAAAAGTCATATATAGACTGGCATTTTTCTCAAAGAAACATGTATGAATTTAGTAAGGAACTACTAAAAATATTATCGCAAGTACGTACACATTACTCACCTTAGGAAAATTATGGATATTTCAATAAAGATAGATATTGAATTAAATGACCAATTATCATTACAAACGCTAATGAGTATACTCAGCGAGATGATTGCATTTACTGATCTCATCACTAATAACAAAGAGCTAGTTTGGTATTTTTGTGGTGACAGCCTTGAGGAGGCTTTGAATCAACCGGCATTTAAAGATAATTATCCAACTTTATTTTTTGAAGAACGACAATATATTGATATTATTGAAGGCATATGGAGTGGTGAAAATAAAGCCCTTGTTATAAAGGGAAAAATTTCAAGTTTAAAATACAATCTGGATTTTGATTTACGTGAAATTCAAAGTATAGCTATAGATAAGATAAAGGATATTTTATATTCATACCTTAATAAATTTGACATATTCTGCATTCGAGTAGATATAAATGACTATGAATATAAAAGCAGAAATGTTTTCCCAGATAGACTTCCCGTTGGCTGGATGCTTTATTTAAATAAAAAAATAACGCCAGAACAGATTCCCATGGCGGCTCAACTTATTCATATTGATAATGACAAAAATCACGGAACATTAATTATCAGTACCGACCATGTTTTTGATGGTGAAAATAAAGAGGATATTAAAAAAGCCAATGAAATCGAAATCCAGCTCACTGGGCTGGGCTTATTACCGTTGATTCGGGAAATATATAGTTAGGTTGTTACGAGGCATCTAGGGTACGATAACGTAGCAATCAACTCAATTATCGTGCTCTAGACGCTAAACTCTATTCCTACATCTATTTATTAAAATCATGGTTAAAATTACTTACTCTAGGATTACTAATGGATTTATCAATTAAAGTAGATATCGAATTACGTGAAGAAATATCAATCCCTTTGTTGATTAATATTTTTGAAAAAATGATATTAACATGTGAGCGTATTACTAATGAAAAAGAAATCTCATGGTATTTAACTGGCGATACTCTAGAAGAAGCATTACAGAAAAAAGCCTTTAGCCAGTATACTCCGACAAATTTATTAAAAGATATTCCTTTCTTTGATTGGATGGAATCAATATGGGCTAATGAAAATAAAGCATTAGATATAAAGTATACTAGTTCAGGACTAAAATATAGCCTAGAGTTTAAACTACGCAATTTAAATATATTAAACAAGATAACTATAATTGAAGCATTAAGCTATTACATTAGAAATTATAAAATAATTTGTATTCAAATTGATGTTAATGGCTATTGGTATAATGATAAAAATGTTTTCCCAGACAGACTTCCCGTTGGCTGGATGCTTTATTTAAATAAAAAAATAATGCTAGAACAGATTCCTATGGCAGCTCAGCTTATCCATATTGATAATGACAAAAATCACGGAACATTAATTATCAGTACCGACCATGTTTTTGATGGTGAAAATAAAGAGGATATTAAAAAAGCCAATGAAATCGAAATTCAGCTCGCTGGGTTGGGGTTACTGCCATTAATACGAGAGATATATAGTTAACTTTTTAAGCGGTATTGACCCTAGAGGCGTGATGGGCTTTTGCTATTTATGAGAGGCTCTCTAGCGAGCCTTTTCATTCCATGGTCAATCACCAACAAAAACCTGCGCAATTCTTCATCAATAACCGGCCTATACCCAGAATATCCCCCAAACAGATACGGAGTTATCTCCTTTGAATTTGGTTGTCCTACGGTAGATTAGATAAGCAACCAAACTCACAGACTAATAAGGAAATACCCGTGATAAAACGTACCCTGCTCGTCATGACACTTTTTTTAGCGGGATGCTCAACATCCCTTGAGTACACCAAAGCTGATCTCGAAAAAAACCAAGAAGTGGGTTACTCCGATTCTGGGTACTATCGCGTGGTCTTTAAAGGGAAAAAAATTCTTTCCGTACCTGAAAATGCCCATATAGTGGCAGGCACTGAAGATAATGTGGTTGGAAAACTGAACCAAGATGGCAAAACAGGTGAGTTTGTGATTGCGGGGCTTGCCGCCAAAAGCAATGGTAACATTAGTTCCCAAGTGGGTGGTCACGATTATAATTTGAATTTCCTATTAACCGATGAAAATGATTTACCACTTTCATCAGTCAATTACATCATTATCAATGACTGTAATGGGGAAGCTTATTCGGGTAAAACCAATGCTAACGGACGCACATTTTCTGTTTCAACGCCCAAAGAGTGCAACTTAAGTCTCAGCGTTGTAGAGTAAAATGTAGTGGAATAAAATATTGTGGCGTAATTTTTTGAAATGAGAGGTTGGAAACCAACCTCTCTGGACATTATTTATGGCTATTTATGAAAATGCTTGCGCCAGCGATGCACTGCATGACTAATCTGGCGTAACTCGCCATCTCGTAACATGCCAATAAATACACCGATAAACGAATAAATCACCCCAAGCACCAGCATCATCACAATATCCATTAAGATATCTCGAAATGGCAGCCCCATTTGGTTGATCCCCGCCATCGCATTAGTCGCCCATGTGGATGGCAACGCAGAGGCTATCATTCGTACCCAGTCTGGCATGGCTTGTAGTGGCCAAATCGTACCGGACATATAGAACACCGGCGTGGTGATAAACGCCAATGTCAGGTAGATCATTTCCACACTACGCAAACATTCCGTGACCAGCTTCCCTAACCCAATAACCGCAAGTAAGAATGGGAAGGTCAGCATCCAAATCTGGTACAGAGGCGCTTCTTGTCGATAACCCAAAACCCATGGCCATAAGGCAAAAAACACGGTCGAAAGAAATAACCAAATAGGCACCAACGCCGACAGCGCCCCCAGGTAAACTGCTAATGGGGGTTTACCTTTCGGTGTGGAACGAATGGCAATACTGACCCGTACGCACGCAATTAATAAGGAGTGCTGCAATAACATAACCAACAAACCTGGGAAGATAATCGCTGCAAAGCTAATGCCGGGGTTATACAGCGGCTCGGTTTCACTGCGAACAGGGGCAATAATCACTTTCGCTTGTTCAGGGCTAAAGCCTGCTTTTTCCAGTAGCTGGGTGTTATAAGCACTCAATAACGTTTGGTACGCTTTCGATAACTCTTGCTGGATCTGCCCGCTGGCTAAGCGGTTTGTGGCATCCCCATAAACCGGTACCGTGATATTTTTGCCACTAAGCAGATGCTTTTCAAAATCCGTTGGGATGATCACGATAGCAAATAGCTGCCTCGCAATCATATCCTGCCGCGCTTGAGCTAAATTATCGTAACTGTGTAGCTGAACTTTGGGCGTGGCGTCTAAATCACGGATCAATTCACGACTTGCACCTGAGTGATCCATATCGATAACCGCCACAGGCAGATCCCACAATACGGGACGCGCGTATACCAAACTCATAATACAAAGAGAAACTAGCAATAGCAGCCACATGGGTTTCTCTAGCATACCCAGCAGTACCTTTTTAAACGTCGCAAAATAGACCGTTATCATACGATACTTCCTTGGGTTTCTAGCCGTTTCACTAAGCGTTTACGGATCAAAAATGCCGTCAGTAACGGATAAATCAGCAAGAATAAACATACTTGTACAACCCGCCCAAATGAGATTTCCCGTAAGAAAATATCAAACATGGCATTTAAGGTGTGAGTGAGCGGCTCCACGTTCGAAATAATTCGTGCAGGCAAAATCATCGAGAGTTCCGGTACTGCCATGCCAGAAAATGCCAAGGCAATACTCACCAGCATCCCGATTAAGCTGTAAGCCATTATCGCGCTGGACGTGAAGCTAAAGAGTAGTAGCCCGATACTTTGCGCCGCTATCACATAAAAGAAGCCCACCAGCATCATATACAGAGGGTTCCCTACCACTTTTGCGTCGAAGATAGTGACCAGCGCCGCCAGTTCCACAATCAGTAACGTCGTGAAAAATAATGTATAAGGCGCCATTTTACCTAGCAGTGCCATTGAGAATGGCTTCACACTTTGGAGAATAGTGCCGCGAGACATGGTGTAGATAGTGGCCGTGACCACAAACAGTTGCAGCATGTGAATGGTCGCCGCAAATTGTTGGTAATAAATATAGCTACCACTTGGGTTAAAGAGGCTATCGTAAGAGAGCGTGACTTGCGCTAATGCTGGTAGAGATTGCCCCATCGATTTCGCCATTTCTTGGCGGTATTTGGCGTTAAGTTCTGCAACTAAGCCGCTAAAATCTTGAATAGCATAACTACCGGATGCGTAAAATAGCGCATTGTAGTACATGCGTAATTCAGGCTGGCGCCCTCGCAATATATCCTCTTCAAAATTGTTGGGGATATAGAGCAAGGCATAATCTTTGGCGCTTCCCAGTTGCTTGATGGATGTCACTAAGTTGCCATCAATCGCTTTCACTTCCGCATGGGGACCCGCATCAAGATCGCGGATAATTTGTCTTGAAATCGGGCTGTTGTTGTTATCTACCACCGAAACTGGCACATCCATCAGCGTTCCCTCTGAGAAGTTAGCGCTGACTAACGTAAACAGCATCAAAGGGAATAACCAACTCAGCCAGTGAAAGACTGGGCTGCGGATCGCCATTTGGGTTTCGCGGCTAAAGGCATGTTCAAAACCATGCCAAGCGAATTTGAGTTTCATGGCGTCCCCTGTTATTTATCCCAGTGCCACAAGACGCTCATCCCCGGTCGTAATCCTTCAATCGGCTGTTGTGGATACAAGCGAACTTCAAAGGTTTTTAGATCGAAATCCCCTGTCGCACGGGTAGCTCGTTTAGTCGCATAATCCCCTTTCGGTGCAATATAGCGAACTTCGGCTTCCACGGTTTTATCCCCTAAGGCAGGCACCGTCAGCTCAATTTTGTCCCCTTTTTTCACCCCCACTAAAATGTCTTCACGTAGGTTATAAACAAAATAGGCTTGAGGAAGGCTGATCAATGAGATTAATGGGCTACCTGCATTGAGCAGTTCACCGATTTCTGCAGGGATTGGGCCAACTTCACCATCCACAGGGGCTTTCACTTGCAAGTCATCCAGTTGAACTTGGAGTTCAGCAAGTTTTTGCTCTGCTTGGTTCACTGCAGCTTCATATTGTTGACGCTGTTCGATGCGATCGCCGTTTTGACCTTCTTCCAAACGCGCCTTAGCACTTTGGAGTTGCTGGAACGCAACATCTTTCGCTTTACGCGCAGTATCTAGCTCATTCGCGGAGACATACCCTTTACCTGAAAGATTATTTAAACGGGTAAACTCATGAGAGGCATTTTGGTATTGAGAATTTGCTTGAGCTACCGCAGCTTGCAGGTCACGCAATGTCTCTTCACGAGTTCCATTTAAGGATTGGTCGAGTTGGGCTTGAGCTTGGTCCTTAGCCGCTTTTAATGCTGCGTATTGGGCTTGTAACTCCGGGCTTTCTAAAGTGATCAGTAACTGCCCTTTTTTCACATCATCCCCGCGTTCTACATGGCGTTCAATGACTCTGCCTTTGGCTTTTGAAGTCACGATGACTTCCGGTGCGTCCACTTCCCCTTGCAATAATAAAAATTGATTGTGGGAATGAAAAAGCGCCGCAGCAGCAATTAAGATCAGCATAAGCAAGATCAGTATGATGGTTCTTTTTTTCATTATGTATGTGGGCCTTGAATAATAACGGAGGAAACTACTTTTTTATTATGACAATAAACAGAACACCAACGTTAAGAAATTTGTGCGCAAAATCACGCTTTAGCGGTCTTTTTTAGTCTGAGGGGCTTTGGCGCTTATGTCAAATAATGATGTTTTGCTAATTATTAAATGACGATTACTTAACCAGCCCAATAAGATACAATATCTCCCCAAAGAATATGGCTAAACCCACTGAGTGCAGTCAACATCCCCATAATGTGAAATATAGAATGTGAAATATAATGAGCCATGCTCTAAATAGTTCACATTATGGGTAGGCGACAAGAGAAGATATCTTGGGGAGCATACAAAAGTATGTGACCCAAGTAGCTGGGCGTAGTCAACACCCCCATAATGTGAAATATAATGAGCCATGCTCTAAATAGTTCACATTATGGGTAGGCGACAAGAGAAGATATCTTGGGGAGCATACAAAAGTATGTGACCCAAGTAGCTGAGCGTAGTCAACACCCCCATAATGTGAAATATGACGAGCATGTACGAATTTGATCTGATTTTATTACTACTACAACAAATGTGCGTCTACCTTGTTATCGCTTGGGCACTTAGCCGCACTCCACTGGTCACTCCACTTCTTAAGGTTACCATTCGCTTACCTCATAAAGTGATGTGCTACCTTATTTTCTCAGTATTTTGCATCATCGGTACTTATTTTGGTTTACATATCAATGATTCCATAGCTAACACTCGTGCTATTGGTGCTGTACTTGGCGGATTGTTAGGCGGCCCTGCGGTGGGTTTTGCTGTTGGGTTTACAGGTGGACTCCACCGGTACTCTTTGGGTGGAATGAGCGCTTTCGCTTGTATGATATCTACCATTGTCGAAGGCTTAATTGGTGGGCTGGTACATCGTTACTATATGAAACGTGGGGAAATTAATAAAATTTTTAACCCTGTTACCGCCAGCTGCGTCACCTTTTTCGCTGAAATCATCCAGATGCTGATTATTTTACTCATCGCCCGCCCATTCGATGAAGCCTATGAATTAGTGAAAAATATTGCCGCGCCGATGATCATTGCCAATACCATCGGGGCTGCCATGTTTATTCGCATCTTGCTGGATAGACGCGCCATCGTCGAGAAATACACCACGGCATTCTCCGCTCAAGCCTTGAAAATCGCTCTATGTACTGAAGGTATTTTGCGTAAAGGCTTCAATGCGGATAACAGCATGAAAGTGGCAAAAATTATTTACCAAGAGTTAGATATTGGTGCGGTGGCCATTACGGATAGAGAAAAAATTCTCGCCTTTATCGGGCTAGGCTCCGATCACCACATTCCTGGGACGCCTATTTCATCAATTCAGTCACGGCAAGCCATCGATAATAATGAGGTAGTGTATGCCGATGGTAACGAAACTCCGTATAAATGCTCATTAAGCCCTACATGTAAACTTGGCTCAACCCTCGTGATCCCGCTGCGGGGGGAAAATCAACGGGTCATTGGAACCATCAAATTATACCAAGCCAAAAATAGCCTGTTTAGCTCCATCAACCGTACCCTAGGTGAAGGAATTGCCAGCTTGTTCTCCGCCCAAATTTTGGCGGGGCAATATGAGCGTAATAAACAATCTTTACTGCAATCAGAAGTCAAACTGCTTCACGCGCAAGTGAACCCGCATTTTCTCTTTAATGTGCTCAATACATTGCAGGCAGTGATACGTAAAGATAGCCAGCAAGCAGGACAGCTCGTGCAGTATATCTCTACCTTCTTTCGTAATAATTTAAAACGTCCAGAACAAAATGCGACATTAGGGGAAGAAATCGAGCATATCAATTCATACCTGCAAATTGAAAAGGCGCGATTCCAAGAGAATTTGCAGATCCACTTAGATATCCCCGATGAAGTTAAACAGGTGGAATTACCCGCGTTCACACTGCAACCGATTGTCGAAAATGCAATAAAACACGGCACTTCACAGTTATTAAATACCGGATACATTACAATACGTAGCTATATTCGCTGTGAACATGTCTATATTGAAATCGAAGATAATGCCGGTTTATACCAGCCAAGTGGGCACTCTGACGGCTTAGGGATGGGCTTAGTCGATAAACGCTTGCGCCTGAAATACGGTGAGAAGTATGGAATCGGCGTGGAGTATGAACCTGAAAAATTCACCCGCGTGAAAATTCGCTTACCCTACGTGTCCACTTAATCACATTGCACATAATAAATGATAATAACGCTATGAATGTATTGATCGTTGATGATGAACCCCTAGCACGTGAAAACGTGCGCTGCTTACTTGAGGAGCATGACGATATCGAGATTATTGGCGAGTGTGCCAATGCCATTGAAGCCATCGGTTTGATCCACAAAAAAAAGCCTGATGTGGTGTTTTTAGATATTCAAATGCCCCGAGTAACGGGATTAGAAATGGTACGAATGCTCGATCCTGAAGAGCGTCCACACATTGTTTTTCTGACGGCATTTAATGAATTTGCTATCCAAGCTTTCGAAGAACATGCTTTCGACTATCTACTTAAACCCCTAGAACCTGAAAGATTGGCAAAGACTTTAGTCCGTTTACGCCAAAATAAACAGAAACAGGATCTCGAACTTCTCGATAACAACGAACCGCTCAAGTTTATTCCTTGTACCGGACACAGCCGCATTTATTTGATGAAATTAGATGATGTGCAATATGTCACTTCACGCATGAGCGGCGTGTATGTGATGAGTACTCAGGGACAAGAAGGCTTTACCGAATTAACCTTACGGACATTAGAAATGCGCACGTCATTAGTGCGTTGCCATCGTCAATATTTAGTGAATATGACCCAGCTCAGCGAGATTTTATTTGGGGATAATGGACAAGCCGAATTGGTGCTCTGCTCAGGTGAGCATATTCCCGTTAGCCGCCGCTATTTAAAACCGTTGAAAGAAGCGCTAGGGCTAATTTAACGAGTGATTCAGGAGAAAAGGTTATGGCTGATTTTTACCTGCAAATTCGGACTAATTCAATGACATTGAAAAACCTTGAAACTCACGAGGAATACAGTGCTACGGGTGAATTTTCAACCCAGAGAATGGTTGTCGGGGATTTTTTTAAAGCCGAGTTTGTACTGTATCAGTTGGTCTGTGATATGGGTCTAAAAGTCCGTCGCCCTTTTGCATCGAAACACCGTATTTTGATTCAAGCCCTCGAAATTATTGAAGGAGGCGTGAATATGGTGGAAGAGCGCCTATTTACCGAAATTGTTTATGGGGCATTTAATCAGCGCGTGAAAAAAGTGGTGGTGAGCCGAGCATCACTGCCTATGCCTCAGCGAGAAGCGAAAGCCTTATTAACTGCATAAAAAAACCCGCATTTTAATGCGGGTTTTTTGTATTTATCTCAGCCACATTAACGTGGCTGGATAGCGCTATTATGCGTTGTGGCTGCTGCTACGACGACGTGGCGCTGCATTGTTGCCATCTTGGCGTGGTGCAGAATTACCACGGTCACGGTTGCCGCCATCGCGATTTCCACCACGACGGTTGCCGCTGAATCCTTCGCGATCACCACCGCTACGACGACCATCACGATCGCCACCACGGTCATTACGACGACCCGCACCGAAACCACCTTCACTGCCGCCTTCACGACGTGGACCACCACGACGCTCGCCACCGCCACGACGCTCAAATGGTTGAGCATCACCGATCAGTTGCATTTGCATTGGTTTGTTCAGTACACGCGCACGGCTTAAGTGAGTTAACACTTCGCTTGGCATACCTTTTGGTAACTCGATAGTTGAGTGAGTACCAAACAGTTTGATGTTACCAATGTAGCGGCTGCTGATGTCTGCTTCGTTCGCAATCGCACCAACGATATGACGAACTTCAACACCGTCATCACGACCCACTTCAATACGGTACATTTCCATATCGCCAACATCACGACGCTCACGACGAGCACCACGATCGCCGCGCTCTGCACGGTCAAAACCGTTGCCGTTGCTGTTGCGGTCGTTACGATCACGACGGTCGCCACGGCGATCATCACGGTCGTTGAATTCACGACGTGGACGACGCGGTGCATCTGGTGGCAGGATCAGAGCGCGTTCACCTTGAGCCATTTTCAGTAATGCCGCTGCTAAGGTTTCCATATCTACATCTTCAGATGGAG
Source organism: Providencia alcalifaciens (assembly GCF_020271745.1). Lineage (NCBI taxonomy): Bacteria > Pseudomonadati > Pseudomonadota > Gammaproteobacteria > Enterobacterales > Morganellaceae > Providencia > Providencia alcalifaciens. The sequence continues at coordinate 996,561 of NZ_CP084296.1, forward strand.
ACATTTTCGCTAACAGTGAACGGTACTGATCTAAGTCGCTGCTTTCTAATTGCTGTTGGATTTGTTCAGCAAATTTCGCCTGACGACGCTGGCTTAATACGTCAGCATCTGGCAATTCCACTTCAGGAATAGTCAGTTTCATTGTACGTTCAACGTTGCGCAGTAAACGACGCTCACGGTTCTCAACGAACAGTAATGCGCGACCCGCACGACCCGCACGACCAGTACGACCGATACGGTGAACGTAAGATTCTGCATCCATTGGGATGTCGTAGTTAACCACTAAGCTGATACGCTCAACATCCAGACCACGTGCTGCAACGTCAGTTGCGATCAGGATATCTAAACGACCATCTTTTAAGCGCTCTAATGTTTGCTCACGCAGTGCTTGGTTCATGTCACCGTTCAGTGCTGCACTGTTGTAGCCATTACGCTCAAGGGCTTCTGCAACTTCTAAGGTTGCATTTTTGGTACGAACGAAAATAATCGCCGCATCGAAATCTTCAGCTTCTAAGAAACGCACCAGCGCTTCATTTTTACGCATGCCGTAAACAGTCCAGTAGCTTTGAGCGATATCTGGACGCGTAGTAATGCTCGACTGAATACGGATCTCTTTAGGATCTTTCATAAAGCGACGAGTAATACGACGGATTGGTTCTGGCATTGTTGCCGAGAACAGCGCAGTTTGGTGCTCTGCCGGAATCTGGCTCATGATGTTTTCAACATCATCGATGAAGCCCATACGCAGCATTTCATCCGCTTCGTCTAATACTAAGCCTTTCAATTTAGAAAGATCTAAAGTACCGCGTTTCAGGTGGTCTAACAGACGACCTGGAGTACCAACAACCACTTGTGGCCCTTGGCGTAGTGCACGAAGTTGAACGTCATAACGTTGACCGCCATATAAGGCAACCACGTTGACACGGTTCATGTGTTTAGAGAAATCGCTCAATGCTTCAGCAACTTGCACCGCTAACTCACGTGTCGGTGCCAGTACTAAAATTTGTGGCGCTTTTAAATCTGGATCGATGTTATGCAGTAATGGCAAACCAAATGCAGCAGTTTTACCACTACCCGTTTGTGCCATACCTAATACATCATTGCCATCCAATAACAATGGAATACATTGCTGCTGGATTGGAGATGGTTTTTCGTATCCCAGGTCGCTTAGTGCGTTCAAAATAGATGCTGATAAACCTAGATCAGCAAAAGACATATCGGTCTCAGTCGTCATGTAAAGGTGCCTCATACTTAGTGGCGGCCAGTTTACATAACGGAGCGAAAATCATTTCGGTCATTATCATTTAAAATGTGAACTGGCTCAAATTGTGTTATTAAACGAACAAATAAACCCTCACCCGGGTGGATGATGGCTTAAAAATAAACAGAGAAATGTTCGTCAGCTATTGCTGGCCCGATTCTAATAGGTCGTCTTGTTCTTGGCCTAACAGCGCCAATTCCAACAATGCGTAGCGGTGCTCAACAAAGCTGTGTGCGTTGTTAGCTACCGTCAGTTTGAATAACGCAGCTGCGCTACCCTTATCCCCCAGACTTAGGTAATGCTTACCTAAATAGAAGTTAGTTTCACTGAGATGCTCAGCGAGCGAAGTGTTATCCGTAGATGTCTCTTTCAAACGCTCCATCAATGTCGTTTCATTGATATTGCCAAGATAGAATTCTACGATATTCCAGCCCCATTGCCCTTTCTCCGCTTGGTTGTAGCGGGCAGCAAGATTGTCTTGTGCCATACGCGGATCCATGTCTTTTTCTACGAGAAAAAGCCACAGAGTACGAAAAGGATCATTTGGATCTATCTGATAATACGCCAGCAGATCATCCTGCGCTAATTTGTATCGTCCACCGTAATATAATGCGATGCCACGATTCATTCGCGCGAAATTGTAAGTTGGATCAAGCTCTAAAACAGAATCAAACGCTTCATAGGCGGCATCATAGTTGCCAGCCTGCGTAAAATATATTCCTAAAAAGTTAAAGATTTCAGGAATATCCGGACGGATTGACAACGCAGTTGAAAAATCATTACGTGCCAGCGCCCTTAAACCGAGACTATCATACAGTACTCCGCGCTCATATAAAAGCTGCGCGTACTCATCATCGGTCAAAGATCGGCTCGCAAGGATTTGTTCCATACGAGCCAAAATGACTTCTTGTTGTAATGAAGGCTGCAATGGAACCGCAAAAACCTCGTTTTTACGCCAATCTTTATTACTACATCCAATAATAATAAAAAAGATAAACGCAGATAGCACACGAACTAAGATGCGGCTATCGAGAAAACGAAAGTTAATACAGTTCTGCATACTACGCCCTTACATTACCACTAGTCAGCAAATTTAGGCTGATAGCGCCTAAGTTTATCAGGCGCTACACTTTCGGTCAGCTTATTCTGCTGATTCCTGCTGTGCTGGAGCTTCTTCGCCAGCAACAGCTTCTTTCATGCTCAGGCGAATACGGCCTTGACGGTCGATTTCTAACACCTTAACAGGAACTTCTTGACCCATTTGCAGGTAGTCAGTCACTTTCTCTACACGCTTGTCAGCGATTTGAGAAATGTGAACCAGACCTTCTTTACCGCCACCGATAGCAACGAATGCACCGAAGTCAACGATACGAGTTACTTTACCAGGGTAGATACGACCCACTTCAACTTCTGCCGTGATATCTTCGATGCGACGAATTGCTTCTTTCGCTTTCAGGCCATCAGTTGCTGCGATCTTCACAGTGCCGTCATCTTCGATTTCGATAGTTGTGCCTGTTTCTTCCGTTAATGCGCGGATAACAGAACCACCTTTACCGATGACATCTTTGATTTTGTCTGGGTTGATACGGATGGTGTAAATACGCGGAGCGAACTCGGAGATCTCTTCACGTGGACCATTGATAGCTTGTTCCATTGTGCCAAGGATGTGCAGACGCGCACCTTTAGCTTGGTTCAGAGCTACTTGCATGATTTCACGAGTGATACCTTCGATTTTAATATCCATTTGCAGTGCGCTGATACCGTCACGGCTACCCGCTACTTTAAAGTCCATATCACCTAAGTGGTCTTCGTCACCTAAGATGTCAGACAGGACAACGAAATCGTCACCTTCTTTCACCAGACCCATCGCGATACCCGCAACAGCAGCTTTAATTGGCACACCAGCATCCATCAGAGCCAGAGACGCACCACATACAGATGCCATTGAAGAAGAACCGTTAGATTCTGTGATTTCAGAAACAACACGTACTGTGTACGGGAATTCTGCTTGTGAAGGCATTACTGCCAGCACACCACGTTTCGCTAAGCGACCGTGACCAATTTCACGACGTTTAGGTGAACCAACCATACCAGTCTCACCAACAGAGTATGGAGGGAAGTTGTAGTGGAATAAGAAGCGGTCAGTGTATTCGCCCATTAATTGGTCGATAACCTGTGCATCACGCTCTGTACCTAATGTTGCAGTAACCAGCGCTTGAGTTTCACCACGGGTGAACAGTGCAGAACCGTGAGTACGTGGCAGAACACCAGTACGAACGTCCAGCGCACGAACCATGTCTTTCTCACGACCATCGATACGTGGCTCACCACGGATAACGCGGCTACGAACAACTTGTTTTTCTAAGTGAGCAAGAATGTCTGACACTTCAGAAACATCGACGTTTTCATCTTCAGCAACCAGAGTTGCAATCACTTCGTCTTTGATCAGGTCAACTTGAGCATAACGCTCTTGTTTTTCAGTGATACGGTAAGCATCGCCCATACGGCTTTCAGCCAGTGCAGCAACGCGATCGTTCAGAGCTTGGTTAACTGGCTCTGGCTGCCAATCCCATTTCTCTTTGCCCGCTTCTTTGACTAATTCATTGATGTTCTGGATAACAACTTGTTGTTGATCGTGACCGAACACAACTGCACCCAGCATTTGCTCTTCGCTTAACAGTTCAGCTTCTGACTCAACCATTAATACTGCGCTGTCAGTACCTGCAACTACTAAATCCAGACGGCTTGATTTTAATTCATCAGCAGTTGGGTTCAGAACATATTGGTCATTGATAAAACCAACACGTGCAGCACCGATAGGACCATTGAATGGAACACCAGATAGTGCCAGTGCAGCAGATGCACCGATCATCGCAACGATATCTGGGTTAACTTGTGGGTTAACAGAAACAACGGTAGCAATGATTTGGATTTCGTTCAGGAAGCCTTCTGGGAACAGAGGACGTAATGGACGGTCAATCAGACGTGCAACTAAGGTTTCGCCTTCACCAGGACGGCCTTCACGACGGAAGAAACTACCTGGGATACGACCTGCAGCGTAAGTACGCTCTTGGTAGTTAACCGTTAAAGGGAAGAAATCTTGCCCTTCTTTCACTTTTTTCTGTGCCACAGCAGTCACGAATACTGCAGTGTCATCCATGTTTACCATCACCGCCGCCGTTGCTTGGCGTGCGATCATGCCTGTTTCTAATGTTACTGTATGCTGGCCATACTGGAACTTACGAACAATAGGATTTAACAAAATATTACCCTTTTTGTAAGGCTACGAGAGATTCTCAAGTAGCATGGTTTATTTTCTGACTACAGCCTCGCGACTAATGAGAGGATTGATATTCCAATCATCAATTCTCTCATTAGCCGCGCGAATTCGGATGTAGTTTTAAGTGGTTTTAATTAAAACAGTCAATTATCGATAATAGCTTAACATTTTAGTTAAGTATAATTCGAGTATTACTTCAACTTTCAATTAACTTTTACTTTCAATTAACTTTTAGAAGAAAAGGGGCCATTTGGCCCCTTTCCTCTGAAACTGACAAGATTAACGACGCAGACCCAGACGCTCGATCAGCGCTGTGTAACGTGCGATATCTTTACCTTTCAGGTAAGCTTGTAAACGACGACGCTGAGCAACCATACGCAGCAGACCACGACGGCTGTGGTGATCTTTCTTGTGCTCGGAGAAGTGACCTTGCAGGTGATTGATTTGAGCTGTCAGCAGAGCGATTTGAACTTCGCTTGAACCCGTGTCATTTTCACCGCGGCCGAATTCAGCAACGATCTTCGCTTTCGCTTCAGTACTTAGAGACATAATAAACTCCAAAATAATATAAATTTAAGTGATGAGAGCCAATCTCTAATTTAGCATCTCAAGATTTAGCGCCGCCATTCTACGCTGCTTAAGGCAGCAAAGCAATAAGCGCCATTATGCGGACGGTTCATTTTCAACGACCAAACGCTTCGGTGCAATACGTCCATCTTCACTAATCAAAGCAATACCGATAAACCGCTGCTCTGAACCACAAGTGACACGGATCATATCGCCTTCCACTCGGTCTTTTACATCACCACGTACAGGTTGACCCTGTTTAAAATACGCGGCTGTTTCCTCAGTAATATTCACTGCAGGAAAATGAACCACTGCGGTATCCATTGGCAATAATAGCGAATCGAGCAACGATTCAAAAGAACCTTCTCCCGCGTCTACTTTTGCCCGTAAAGCAGCTAATTGTTCCAACGTGACCATGCGATCGTAAGGATAATTTGCCACTTGTACACGACGCAGATAAGTTACGTGTGCGCCACATCCTAACATTTCACCCAAATCATCAATGATAGTTCGGATATAGGTGCCTTTAGAACAGTGAATTTCCAGTTCTAATTCGTTGTTATCCCAACGAATAAACTGAAGTTCATACACTGTAATTGGGCGGGCTTCACGCTCTACCGTAATACCTTTACGTGCGTATTCATACAATGGGCGCCCTTGGTGTTTCAGCGCTGAATACATGGAAGGCACTTGTAGGGTATCACCACGAAAATGTTCGAGGGCTTCTTCAAGTTGCTGTGCCGTAAAAGTGATATCACGTTCGCTGATGATTTCGCCATGAGAATCGGAAGTGTCCGTTCGTTGTCCAAGGCGTGCAATCACTCGATAACGCTTATCTGAGTCGAGTAAAAACTGTGAAAATTTCGTCGCTTCACCAAGACAAACAGGCAACATACCAGTCGCTAATGGATCCAGTGCCCCTGTATGCCCGGCTTTATTTGCGTTGAAAAAGCGCCGCACTTTTTGCAGCGCATCGTTTGAGGAAATATCGGTGGGCTTATCTAACAGCACAACGCCGTCAATATTGCGCCCGCTACGACGACGCCCCATTATTTTTCCTCTTTACTATCTGTACCTGCACGACGCTCTTCGTCATTACGAATCACGTTCGATACTAAGTTAGACATACGCATACCATCAACTAATGAGTTGTCATATTCAAACGTTAACTCAGGAATAATGCGTAAACGCATTGCTTTCCCCAGTAATGAACGAATGAAACCTGACGCTTCATTTAATGCTTTAATGCCGTCTGCAACCATCTCTTCTTCACTTTTTTCATTCGCAAAGTTGAAGAAAGTGACGAAGACTTTACCGTATGCCAGATCCCGTGACAGCTCTACGCCAGAAACGGTTGCCATGCCAATACGGGGATCTTTGATTTCGCGCTGCAAGATAATCGCAATTTCTTTTTGCATTTCTTGGGCTACGCGCTGAGAACGACTGAATTCTTTTGCCATCGTTAATCTCCTGACAATAAAGGGGGCAATAGCCCCCTCATTAATACTATTTTGTCACCACGATACTTCGTGGGTACTCACAAAATTAACCGTCGATTGAACGTTTAACTTCGATAACTTCAAAGACTTCGATCATATCGCCGACACGGACATCGTTGTAGTTCTTAACACCGATACCACATTCCATACCGTTACGAACTTCGCTAACGTCATCTTTAAAGCGACGCAGTGATTCCAGCTCACCTTCGTAGATAACCACGTTATCACGCAGAACGCGGATTGGGTTATTACGCTTGATGGTACCTTCAGTAACCATACAACCAGCAACTGCACCGAATTTCGGTGATTTGAACACGTCACGGACTTCTGCAAGACCCATGATTTGCTGTTTGTATTCAGGTGCCAGCATACCGCTCATCGCTTGTTTGATTTCATCAATCAGGCTATAGATGACGGAGTAGTAGCGTAAATCAACGCTTTCGCTTTCAACTACGCGACGAGCAGATGCATCGGCACGGACGTTAAAGCCAAGAATGATCGCATTAGAAGCTGCAGCCAGAGTTGCATCAGTTTCAGTGATACCACCCACGCCAGAACCGATGATTTTGATTTTAACTTCATCAGTTGACAGTTTCATCAGAGAGTCAGTGATAGCTTCACAGGTACCTTGAACGTCAGTTTTCAGTACGATATTCAGTTCAGAAACTTTACCTTCTTCCATGTTAGCAAACATGTTTTCCAGTTTAGATTTCTGTTGGCGAGCTAATTTCACATCACGGAATTTACCTTGACGATACAGGGCAACTTCACGCGCTTTTTTCTCATCACGAACAACTGTCGCTTCATCACCCGCTGAAGGAACACTGGACAGACCCAGGATCTCAACTGGCATTGAAGGGCCGGCAGACAGAACTTCTTTACCTAATTCGTTGCGCATTGCACGAATACGGCCATATTCAAATCCACACAGTACGATGTCGCCTTTGTTCAATGTACCTTCTTGAACTAAGATAGTTGCCACTGGGCCACGACCTTTGTCTAGGTAAGATTCAACAACCACACCGCTTGCCATGCCTGCATATACCGCTTTCAGTTCTAAAACTTCCGCTTGCAGCAAGATAGCATCTAACAGTTCATCGATACCGGTACCCACTTTCGCAGATACACCGATAAACTGAGTGTCACCGCCCCATTCTTCAGAAATAACGCCATACTGAGACAGCTCATTTCTGACGCGATCTGGGTCAGCTTCTGGTTTATCCATTTTGTTAACCGCAACAACAATTGGCACGCCGGCAGCTTTCGCATGCTGGATAGCTTCGATTGTTTGTGGCATAACACCATCATCCGCAGCAACAACCAGAACAACGATATCCGTTGCCTGAGCACCACGAGCACGCATTGATGTAAACGCGGCGTGACCTGGGGTGTCTAAGAAGGTGATCATACCTTTGTCAGTTTGAACGTGGTATGCACCGATGTGCTGAGTAATACCACCTGCTTCGCCTGATGCTACTTTCGTTGAACGAATGTAGTCCAGTAAAGAGGTTTTACCGTGGTCAACGTGACCCATGATGGTAACAACTGGCGCGCGAGCTTCTTTAACTGCTGAGCCAGTGTCACGGTCGTTCATTACCGATTCTTCTAACTCATTCTCACGACGCAGAATAACTTTGTGGCCCATTTCTTCTGCAACTAATTGTGCAGTTTCTTGGTCAATCACTTGGTTGATGGTTGCCATTGCGCCCATTTTCATCATCGTTTTGATGACTTGGGAGCCTTTAACCGCCATCTTGTTAGCTAATTCGCCAACAGTGATAGTTTCGCCGATAACAACGTCACGGTTTACCGCTGCAACTGGTTTGGTGAAGCTTTGTTGTAAAGAGCTGCCTTTACGTTGCTTACCTTTAGTTCGGCCTGAGCGACCTGCAGCACGTTCTTCTTCGCGATCCGCTTTTTCAGAAAGTTTGTTGCCTTTCTTTTGGCGAGGTGCTTTAGCAGAACGGTTACGAGAACGACGACCTTCTTCTTTCTCATCACTTTCATCTTCCGCCGCACGTGCGTGGGTCGATGTTGTTGTGTGATAGTCGCTGTCATCTTCAGATTTACTATCTGAGTTCCAGTCTTCGCCTTTTTCTTCAGCCATTTTACGGGCTTCTTCAGCAACACGGCGCGCATCAGCTTCAACTTTACGTTGAGTTTCTTCTTCCGCTTTGCGTTTCAGTTCAGCAGCTTCGGCTTCAAGGCGCTGTTTGTCAGCGTTACTTTCAGTTGCCGCTTTGCTTGGTTTTTGATTTTCGCTTTGTTTCACTTTTTCTCTTTCCGCTACTTCGCGCGTAGCTTTATCAGCTGCTTCACGTTTTGCTTTCTCTTCGGCTTCACGTTTTGCGTTAGCTTCCGCGTCACGTTTTGCAGCGTCTTCTGCTGCGCGTTTCGCTTCTGCTTCACGTTTTGCCAGTTCCTCAGCTTCGCGCTGTGCTTGCTCTTCCGCTTCACGCTGCGCCTGCTCTTCCGCTTGCGCTTCTTCAGCGTCGCGGTTCACATAAGTGCGTTTTTTGCGGACTTCAACATTTACCGATTTGCTTTTGCCACCGGTGACTGGAACACTCAGCGTACTACGAGTTTTACGCTGCAATGTTAACTTACTTGGCTGCCCCGCTGCTCCGCCTTGTTCACGGTTTAAGTGGTTCAGTAAAGTTTCTTTCTCAGTCTGGCTAACAGAGTCATTCGCACCTTTCGTGATCCCTGCTTCAGCAAATTGCTGTACCAGGCGATCAACTGTGGTTTGAATTTCCGTTGCCAGTGATTTTACAGTTTCTGTCATGCCGTTCCTTCCTGCTACAGTGTTTACGCATCGTTTCCGAACCAGCAAATATTACGTGCTGCCATAATGAGTTCGCCTGCTTTCTCATTATTCAGACCTTCGATATCAATCAGGTCGTCGATGCCCTGCTCAGCAAGATCTTCCAGTGTACAGATACCGTGAGTAGCCAAATTATAGGCCAGAGTACGATCCATACCATCAAGATTCAACAAATCTTCTGCTGGCTGATTATCACCCAAGCTCTCTTTTTGAGCTAGTTCAATTGTGGTGAGGGCAGCTTTTGCTCTTTCACGTAGAACTTCAACGGTTTCTTCATCAAGACCGTCAATTTCCAGAAGTTCTTTAATAGGCACGTAAGCCAGTTCTTCTAATGTAGAGAAGCCTTCTTCAACAAGTGTTGTAGCAAACTCTTCATCAATATCTAGATGCTTAGTGAATGTTTCAATAGAAGCGTGTGCTTCTGCCTGATGTTTTGCATTCAGCTCTTCCGCAGTCATGACATTCAGTTCCCACTTGTCATCACCACGATGGATTTTCAGTAACTGAGCCGCTAAGCGAACGTTTTGTCCATTACGTCCAATTGCTTGTGCTAAGTTGCTGCTTTCAACGGCAACATCCATCGTACAGTTGTCTTCATCAACCACGATAGATGCCACATCAGCCGGAGCCATAGCATTAATAACGAATTGCGCTGGGTTATCATCCCATAACACAATGTCGATTCTCTCGCCGCCTAACTCACTAGAGACAGCTTGAACACGAGCACCGCGCATACCAACACAAGCACCAACTGGGTCGATACGTTTGTCGTTAGTTTTTACTGCGATTTTTGCACGAGAACCTGGATCGCGAGCTGCTGCTTTGATCTCGATGATCTCTTCGCCAATTTCTGGTACTTCGATGCGGAATAATTCAACCAGCATCTCTGGACGAGAACGAGTAACAAAAAGCTGTGCGCCGCGCGCTTCAGGACGAACATCATACAGTACGCCGCGAATACGGTCACCTGGACGGAAGTTTTCGCGTGGTAGCATATCTTCGCGCAGGATCACAGCTTCTGCGTTATTACCTAAATCTAAGGTAATGTTTTCACGGTTAACTTTTTTAACCTGAGCAGTGATGATTTCACCTTGTTGCTCACGGAATTGGTCAACCACCATCGCACGCTCAGCTTCACGTACTTTTTGTACGATAACTTGCTTCGCGGTTTGCGTGGTAATACGGTCAAATACAACAGATTCGATTTGGTCTTCGACGTATTCGCCTAACTGCAATTCAGGATCTTCGAATTGTGCAGCTTCCAGTGTAATTTCACGGGTTGGCATGGTGACTTCGTCAACAATCACCCAACGACGGAAAGTATCAAAATCACCGGATTTACGGTCGATTTCTACGCGAACATCAATCTCTTGCTCATATTTCTTTTTAGTTGCTGTCGCCAGCGCAGTTTCCAGAGCCTCGAAGATTTTTTCACGAGGGAGGGATTTTTCGTTAGAAACCGCTTCAACAACAGCCAGAATTTCTTTGTTCATCCTAGTTGCCTCATTGAACTTAATTAAAAGTGTGGTACCAAGTTAGCTTTCTGGATGTTGCCGAGGGCGAACACCTCATCCTTACCATCTACAGTAACCGTAATCATTTCACCATCAACGGCTTTGATAATACCTTGCCATCTACGACGGTTCTGCATCGCGATACGCAGTGACAGAGCCACTTCTTCACCCATGAAACGCTCATAATGAGCGATGGTGAACAGTGGACGTTCCATACCCGGTGACGATATTTCAAGGTTATAAATCACAGAAATTGGATCTTCGACATCCAATACTGCACTTACTTGATGGCTGACATCAGCACAGTCATCAACAGTGATGCCTTCTTCACTATCAATGAAAATACGCAGTGTCGACGTGCGCCCGCGAACAAATTCTAAGCCTACAAATTCAAAGCCTAGTGCTTCCACTGGTGCAGAAACCATCTCTGTTAATTTTTGCTCTAATGTGGACAAGCCCACCCCCAGACATAAAAAAAGGGCATAAAGCCCAGTTAATTCGATTGTCAAATAACAAAAAACCCCGAAATTCGGGGCTTTTGTAACTGGACCCATAGTACATGGGTTTACCGTGCTCTTAGTATACCTTGAAAATCTAGATAAATCGATGAGAAATTACGATAACGATATCTGATATTGTTGCGACAAGATATGTATGACTAAGAGAAATGGTTGCGGGAGCTGGATTTGAACCAACGACCTTCGGGTTATGAGCCCGACGAGCTACCATGCTGCTCCATCCCGCGTTCGAAACGTGACTATTTTACACTGACTATTGTGAGTTCACAAGTCGTCTAAAATAATGGTGCCGAGGACGGGACTTGAACCCGTACGCCCGTTTTGTAGGCACTACCACCTCAAGGTAGCGTGTATACCAATTTCACCACCTCGGCACTGAGGCGAGGTTACTAATTTCACAATCAATAACCTCAAATTTTTAACTTCTTACTACTTTACTGCTAATGAAGACATTAATGTCGTCATTCGGAATCTCTAACACTTAACGAGGAATATCGCTCGTTGGTGTTGCTGGTGCTGCCGGAACGTCTGTTGGTTGCTCGACTTTTGCCGGTTCGCTAATGTTTTCCCACTTACTACCTGCACCAGTTCCATATTTATTGGCAGTCATGTTGCCAAGAATTAAACTGATGATGAAAAACACAGCAGCCAAGATTCCAGTCATACGGGTCATGAAGTTACCTGAGCCCGATGAACCAAACAGTGTTGCAGAAGCGCCCGCACCGAATGATGCACCCATGTCAGCACCTTTACCTTGCTGTAACATGACCAGACCAATTAGGCCGATAGCCGCGAGCAAGAAAACAACTAAAAGAGCTATATACATTTGAGTTACCTATTCAGTTACGGTGCATAGCCTATGCTATGACCCTTATACTGCACACCTACTCAAAACATTATTACAGAATTGAGCAGGTGCGAATACTAACCAAAGCTGAGCCGACAAGCAAGTCTATTTTGATTTCATTTAACTATTTGAAGAAAAAAACAGCAAACTATCGAAATAATGCTCAACTCGGTTATTCGCCTCCCTTCGGCTGATTTTCATCCGCTAAAGGGAAAATGTACGTCATTAACCTGCCGCTTTAACTGCATCAGCAATACGGTTCGCCATTTCGGTGACAGTTTCTTCGTTTTCACCTTCAACCATCACACGAATCAACGGTTCAGTACCTGATTTTCTCAGCAATACGCGACCTTTGCCAGCCAACTCTTTTTCCACTTGCTCATTTGCCGCAATGACAGCATCACTTTGTAGAGGATCGTGTTTACCTTTAAAGCGTACGTTGACCAGAATTTGAGGTAGAAGCTTCATACCGCTGCATAAATCGTGCAGACTCATATGGTTACGCACCATGGCACTCAGTACTTGCAGGCCAGCAACAATACCGTCACCTGTTGTGGTTTTATCTAATAAAATCACATGACCTGAGTTTTCAGCCCCCATGCGCCAGCCTTTTTCTTGCAGTTTTTCTAGCACATAACGATCGCCCACTTTTGCACGTTCAAATGGAATACCTAGCTGTTTCAGCGCAATTTCTAACCCCATATTACTCATTAAGGTGCCCACAACGCCGCCTTTCAATTGGCCTTGACGCAGTGCTTCACGCGCAATGATATACAGAATTTGATCGCCATCGACTTTATTGCCTTGATGATCAACCATGATGATACGGTCGCCGTCACCATCAAATGCTAATCCTACATCCGCTTTTTCAGCTAAAACACGCTCTTGTAGCTTACGAACATCGGTTGCACCACACTCCTCGTTGATGTTGATCCCGTTAGGATCGCAACCCATTGTGATGATTTGAGCGCCTAATTCGCTAAAGACGCTAGGTGCAATGTGGTAAGTTGCTCCGTTTGCACAGTCTAAAACAACTTTGAGGCTGTTCAAGCTTTGCTCGTTCGGGAATGTTCCTTTACAGAATTCAATGTAGCGTCCTGCAGCATCGACGATGCGGTTCGCACGACCCAGCTCTGCAGATTCAACGCACGTAATTGGCTTTTCCATTTCCGCTTCAATCGCTTCTTCAACTTCGTCAGGCAGTTTAGTCCCGTCGATGGAGAAGAATTTAATCCCATTATCATAGTAAGGGTTATGGGAAGCTGAAATTACGATCCCAGCTTCTGCACGGAAAGTACGAGTTAAATAAGCCACTGCTGGCGTTGGCATTGGACCCGTGAAGGAAGCAGATAACCCTGCAGCAGCTAAGCCAGCTTCTAATGAAGATTCCAGCATGTAGCCAGAAATACGCGTATCTTTACCAATGATAATTTTACGTGAGCCGTGACGAGCCAGTACTTTACCCGCAGCCCAACCTAATTTTAAAACAAAATCAGGTGTAATTGGGCTATCGCCCACTTTGCCACGGATACCATCAGTACCAAAATATTTACGGTTACTCATACGCTAATTTTTCCTTTTCTGACAGAGTCATCTGAACGACTTGCATTGCTTGTACTGTCTCTTTCACATCATGAACTCGGATAATTTGAGCCCCTTGCATTGCCGCAATCGTGGCGCACGCTAAGCTACCCGCTAGACGTTCTTGAGGTGGAACATTTAATAATTGTCCAATCATAGATTTTCGCGATAATCCTGCCAAGAGCGGTAGTCCGAAATCATGAAATTGATCTAAATGCGCTAGTAACTGGTAATTATGCGACAGATTCTTACCAAAACCAAAGCCTGGATCGAGGATTATTTGCTGTTTATCAATTCCCGCCTTCACGCAGCGCTCAATCTCACTGGAGAGATACTCTTTAACTTCTTTTACTACATCCACATAATCGGGTGCATCTTGCATGGTTCTTGGTTGGCCTTGCATATGCATAATGCAGACGGGCAATCCTAGTTTTGCAGCCACAGCAAGGGAACCGTCTTCATGTAACGAGCGGATATCATTGATGATATGCATCCCAGCTTTAGCGGCCTCATCCATTACTTGGGCTTTTGACGTGTCTACAGAAATCCAAACATCAAAACGTTTTGCAATTGCTTCCACAACAGGCACAACACGGTCGAGTTCTTCACTGATAGAAACCTCAGCCGCACCCGGTCGGGTTGACTCGCCACCGATATCAATAATTGTTGCGCCTTCTTGCACCATTTTGGCGACATGATCTAGAGCATCATGATAACGATTATGAGTGCCACCATCTGAGAATGAATCAGGAGTAACATTCAAAATCCCCATCACTTGAGAAGTGGATAAGTCAAGGAGGCGACCTCGGGCTTTAATATGCATGATTATTTTTCCTTAACGTAAAAAACCCCAGAGACCTGGGGTTTTTAATTATTCAACTTGTCACGATGGCTTACTGTGGCTTGCTATCGTTATTATCGGATGAATTATTTTCATCAGATTTTTCAGTTGGCTCTTCTGGTTGAGTTTCAGCTGGCTTTGCTTCAGGTTTTGATGCGCTAGTCGCTGCACCAAATGAACCTGTCACATTGTTCACTTTTTTATCCTCATCCCAGCCTGCTGGCGCACGTACTGGACGGCGGTTCATCAGGTCGTCAATCATTGGCATATCGATAGTTTCATATTTCAATAATGCATCTTTCATCGCATGCAGAATATCCATATTGTCAGTTAAGGTCTTATGTGCAACCTCATAACCACGGTCGATAATTGCTTTAATTTCTTCATCAATGATGCGTGCAGTTTCATCTGAGTAAGTCGAGCTATGCCCTGAACGGCCTAAGAATGCAGGACCTTCTTCTTCAGAATATAACACCGGACCTAACTTGTCAGAGAAGCCCCACTGAGTCACCATTTTTCTCGCTGTGCTAGTTGCTTGCTGGATATCACCTGATGCGCCGGTTGAGATTTTGTCATAACCATAGATCAGTTCTTCCGCAATACGACCGCCGTATGTACTTGCGATATTACCTTCTAACTTCTGACGGCTAGCACTGATTTGGTCGCCCTCTGGTAAGTAGAAAGTCACACCCAGCGCGCGACCGCGAGGAATGATTGTTACTTTATGCACTGGATCATGTTCAGGCATTAAGTAACCAACAATTGCGTGTCCAGCTTCATGATAAGCAGTAGATTCTTTCTGCTCTTCAGTCATCATCAGTGAGCGATGCTCTGCACCCAGCCACACTTTATCACGCGCTCTTTCGAATTCTGCCATCGTTACAACGCGTTTATTTTCACGCGCTGCAAACAGTGCAGCTTCGTTCACTAAGTTAGCCAATTCCGCACCGGAGAAACCAGGTGTTGCACGAGCCAAAATAGTCGTATCAACCGCAGGGTCGATAGGCACACGACGCATATGAACTTTTAAGATTTGCTCACGACCACGAACATCCGGTAAACCCACCACGACTTGACGGTCAAAACGGCCCGGACGCAGTAATGCAGGGTCTAGAACGTCAGCACGGTTCGTCGCCGCGATCACGATAATACCTTCGTTACCTTCGAAGCCATCCATCTCAACCAGCATTTGGTTCAGTGTCTGCTCACGTTCATCGTGACCACCGCCTAAACCTGCACCACGTTGACGACCAACAGCATCGATTTCATCGATAAAGATAATACAAGGCGCCGCTTTTTTTGCTTGTTCGAACATATCACGAACACGTGAAGCACCCACACCCACAAACATTTCCACGAAATCAGAACCGGAAATGGTAAAGAACGGAACTTTGGCTTCACCAGCGATAGCTTTTGCTAGCAATGTTTTACCTGTACCCGGCGGTCCCACCATCAGGACGCCTTTAGGAATTTTACCACCAAGCTTTTGGAAACGAGCTGGTTCACGTAGGAAGTCTACGATCTCCCCCACTTCCTCTTTCGCTTCATCACAACCCGCAACATCAGCAAATGTTGTTTTGATCTGGTCTTCTGTCAGCATACGGGCTTTGCTTTTACCGAATGACATCGCCCCTTTACCGCCACCACCTTGCATTTGGCGCATAAAGAAGATCCAGACACCAATCAACAGCAGCATTGGGAACCAGGAAATGAAAATAGATGTCAGTAAGCTAGGTTCTTCTGGTGGTTCACCGACGACAGTAACATTCTTGTTTAACAAGGTGTCTAACAACTTCTCATCCTGCATAGGCAGATAAGTTGTGTAGCGGCTATTATCCGCTTTTCTGACGTTCAATTCACGACCTGTGATACGAACTTCACGTACCTGATCCTGGGCTAACTCATTGATAAACGTTGAATAATCAACTCTGCGACTATTCGAATCGCTTGGGCCAAAACTCTGGAACAAGGACATCAGAACAACTGCGATGACTAACCAGAGAATTAGGTTTTTCGCCATGTCACTCAAGGGATTAACCTCACCTTACAACTGTGTTAACAAATAACGCTCAGGGTACTATAGTTTTAGTCCTGTCGCTACAATGTATACTTCACGCGATCGTGCCCGCGAAGATTCGGGTTTACGAACTTTCACCTTCGTAAACAGGGAGCGGATATCCCTAAGGTATTCGTCAAAGCCTTCTCCCTGAAACACTTTAACGATAAAACTTCCCCCGGGAGCCAATACCGCACGGCACATATCCAATGCTAGTTCAACCAGATACATAGAGCGGGGAATATCAACTGCTGGTGTTCCGCTCATATTTGGGGCCATGTCAGACATAACCACTTGTACTTTTTTATCGCCAACTCGCTCTAACAAAGCAGCTAGTACAGCTTCATCACGAAAATCTCCTTGAAGGAAATCAACGCCGACGATTGGGTCCATTGGTAATAGGTCACAAGCAATAATACGACCATTGTGACCGATTTGGCCGACAACATATTGCGACCACCCACCAGGAGCAGCCCCTAAATCAACAACGGTCATACCTGGTTTAAAAATCTTATCACTTTGCTGGATTTCATCCAGTTTAAACCATGCACGCGAGCGGAGCCCTTTTTTTTGTGCTTGCTGAACATATTTATCACTAAAATGTTCTTGCAACCAACGACTGGAGCTTGCCGAACGTTTTTTATTGGCCATTGCACTTTCCAACTATACTAATAGAAATACATTTCCCGACATTCTTCAAGTTACAGGGAGTTAGCTTCATTTTTCCTACCCAAGTCACATAAATACTGCTGTTTATCGGGAGAGTGTTAACGTGCTGCCTACTTGCCACTGGATTACTTTCGGGTAATCATTAGCTGCTTCTTTACCATCATATAAGATTAATAGATGGTGATAGTGATCAGATGGCGGTAGAATATGCCATTTTCAATACTAACCAAGCAAAAAATCGATGAATCTTAACAAAAAACAAATTCAACACCTAAAAAGTCTCGCTCATCACTTAAATCCCGTTGTTATGATTGGTAACAATGGTTTAACTGAGGGTGTTTTAGCTGAAATCGAAGTCTCATTAACACATCATGAGCTTATCAAAGTCAAAATCGCTGGCGAAGATCGTGAAACTAAAAATTTGATCGCTGAAGCGATTGTTCGCGAAACCGGTGCAACAAATGTTCAAGTTATCGGTAAAATTCTTGTTCTCTACCGTCCATCAGCTGAGCGCAAAATTAGTTTACCTAAATAATCACTGCTTATTTATATAAAAATGCCATTGAAAGCATGTTTTATATGACGAAAAAGGCCGCCTGCGGCCTTTCTCTCTTAATCAGTAAAATAATATAACCAATTCAGGGAAATAGGAATCAGATATACTCAACTTTAAGAATTTCGAACTCAACATCTCCGCCCGGCGTCTTAATCATTACAACATCATCAACTTCTTTACCCACTAATCCACGCGCAATTGGTGAATTCACTGAAATTAAGTTCACTTTAATATCAGCTTCATCATCACCTACAATGCGGTAGGTTAACTCTTCATCGGTATCCAAATTCAATACGGAAACCGTCGCACCAAAAATCACTCGGCCATTATTTGCCATTTTGGTCACGTCAATCACTTGAGAGTGAGAAAGTTTAGATTCAATTTCTTGAATACGACCTTCACAAAAGCCTTGTTGCTCACGTGCAGCATGATATTCAGCGTTTTCTTTTAAATCGCCATGTTCACGAGCTTCTGCAATAGAAGCAATAATTTCAGGACGACGGACAGATTTCAGATACTCGAGCTCTTCTCTTAGCTTGTTAGCACCAAATACCGTCATTGGAATCTGTTTCATTTGATAAATACCTCTAATTCAATCCTATCTCAAAATAAGTATCTTCCTGATTTTGTAACAACAGTACACCGAACACCATGGTATGTAGGGGGTGTTCAAAACTTAAGGTGTCAATAACTCAATCAGACCAACTTGTGACTTATCTTATCATACTGTTCGCTATTTTAACTGAGAGTTAATAGCTGATCATCGTTTACTTTATTGGGCATTACACTTTAGTATGTGCAGTATGTCTACCCTAATGCGTGAAATATATGTCGCTACTAACATCAACCAGAAAATTAATCTTCACTTTAGGACTTGCATTCATTACTTTGCAAGCATCTGCTATCCCTATCGATGATTATAAGCAGTATCTCCCTGACGGCACTAACCTTGCTCTGGTTGCGCAGAAAGTAGGAAGTAATACCCCTCTTATTGATTATAACGCTCAACAAATGGCTCTGCCTGCCAGTACGCAGAAAGTAGTAACCGCACTCGCTGCATTACTACAGCTAGGCCCTGACTACCGTTTCGTCACTAACTTCGAGACCAACGGAAAGCTCAATAACAACACGTTATCCGGTGATTTGGTGATCCGTTTTAGTGGTGACCCTACGTTAACACGTCAGCAAATCCGCAATATGGTCAATGCATTAAAGCAGATTGGCATTCATAAAATCGATGGCGATCTCATTGTCGATATTTCTGCTTTTTCCAGCCATGATAAAGCACCGGGCTGGGTATGGAATGATATGACTCAGTGCTTTAGTGCGCCACCTGCCGCCGCTATCATTGATAGAAACTGCTTCTCAGTTTCCCTTTATCCATCCGATAAAGCAGGGGAAATGGCGTATATCAAAACAGCCAGCTTCTATCCTGTAAATATGTTTAGTGAGGTCAAAACTCTCGCTAAAGGTTCTCCAGAATCTCGCTACTGCGAGTTAGATGTGGTTCCTGGTGAATTGAATCGCTATACATTAACAGGCTGCTTAACCCAGCGTAGTGAGCCATTACCGCTCGCATTTGCCGTGCAAAATGGAGCGAGCTATTCCGGTGCTATCGTCAAAAATGAATTACAGGTAGCGGGCATTGAATTGTCCGGCTCAGTTAAAAAACGCACTCAACAGACGCCGCAATCCCAAATACTCGTTAAAACTGAATCCAAGCCACTGCATGATCTATTAAAAATCATGCTAAAAAAGTCTGATAACATGATAGCGGATACGGTATTTAGAACGATTGGTCGTGATTATTACGGCGTTCCAGGTACCTGGCGCGCAGGCTCTGACGCAGTCAGGCAAGTCCTCAAGCAGAAAGCGGGTATTGATTTAGGAAACACAGTAATGGTGGATGGTTCTGGCTTATCTCGCCATAACTTGATTACTCCAGCGACCATGATGCAAGTTTTACAATTCATCGCTAAAAATGATCAGCAGCTCGATTACATTTCGATGCTACCACTTGCTGGGCACGATGGAACACTACGTTACCGTGGTGGTTTAGATGAGGCTGGAGTCAATGGCAAGGTGTCAGCGAAAACGGGGGCATTACAAGGGGTTTATAATCTTGCAGGCTTTATTACTACCGCAAGTGGGGAAAAAGTGGCATTCGTCCAGTTTATTTCTGCTTACGCGGTTCCACAGAGCCAATATAATAGCCGCCGTGTACCTTTAGTACGCTTTGAAAGCCGCCTCTATCGCGATCTTTACCAAAAGAACTGATCCCCCTGAAGATCCTGTTAAGATCTTCATAATAAAAAAGGCACAACCTTCGCAAGTTGTGCCTTTTTATGTGACTCAAAGATAATTATTTTTGGTAGATGAATTCAACGCCTTCGTCGTCATCTTCGTCCCAGTCATCATCCCAATCGTCATCAAGATCATCTGCACCAGATAACTGCTCTTTGTGGTAATCATCCCACATAAATTCAACTTTTTCTGGTTGGCTGTTTTCATCTTCAACAGCCATATCACGCGGCTGAGTATTCATAAACTCCATGATATCCCAGCACAGTGCTTTCACACCTTCGTGGTTTACCGCAGAGATCATATAATACTTATCTTCCCAGCCCATGCCTTTAGCAATTTCAGCTGCACGTTTAGCAGACTCTTCTTCGCCTAAGATATCCACTTTATTGAAGACTAACCAACGTGGTTTTTGTGCCAGCTTTTCACTGTATTTTTCTAACTCACCCACAATGATCTTGGCGTTTTCCACCGGATCAGATTCATCAATTGGGCAAATGTCGATAAGATGCAGTAATACACGACAACGCTCTAAGTGCTTCAGGAATTGGATCCCAAGGCCTGCACCTTCCGCAGCACCTTCGATCAACCCAGGAATATCCGCGACCACAAAGCTCTGTTCGTTATCCATACGTACCACACCAAGGCTTGGAACCAAGGTGGTGAATGGGTAATCTGCGACTTTTGGTTTCGCTGCTGATACTGAACGAATAAAGGTGGATTTACCCGCATTCGGCATACCCAGCATCCCGACGTCAGCAAGTAACATCAGCTCTAATAAGATTTCGCGAGTTTCACCTTTCGTTCCCATAGTACGCTGACGCGGTGCACGGTTAACGGAAGATTTAAAGCGAGTATTACCAAGTCCATGGAAACCGCCTTTAGCGACCATATGACGTTGATCGTGACGAGTCATGTCACAGAGTACTTCATTGGTGCCAAGATCGCGTACACGCGTTCCTACAGGGACTTTAACCGTGATGTCTGCACCACGCTTACCTGTACACTCACGGCTTTGGCCATTTTGACCACGTTCTGCACGAAATGATTTTTCAAAACGGTAGTCAATCAGTGTGTTGAGGTTTTCGTCTGCCTGTAAATAGACATCACCACCATCACCACCGTCACCACCGTCAGGTCCACCTTTCGGGATATATTTTTCACGGCGGAAGCTGACACAACCATTGCCACCATCTCCTGCCACGACCAAAATTTTGGCTTCATCTACAAATTTCATAATTCTTTCTCCGTCTGCTGGCCATTATAGTGCCTGATGGCGGTATTACCCAGAGATGGCATATTCTGAATATAAAAAGCCCCGCAAAAGGTTTTTGCAGGGCTTTAATTCAAAAATTAAAAGTCAGAAAACTTATTCAGCTTCGATGCTGATAAATTTACGATTGTTAGGACCTTTAACTTCAAATTTAACTTTACCGTCCGCTAATGCGAACAGAGTGTGGTCACGGCCACAACCAACGTTGTTACCTGCGTGGAACTTAGTACCACGTTGACGAACGATGATGCTACCTGCTAATACAGCTTCACCACCAAAACGTTTAACACCTAAACGTTTTGCTTCTGAGTCAC
The DNA here is from genome assembly GCF_020271745.1 of Providencia alcalifaciens. Taxonomy (NCBI): domain Bacteria; kingdom Pseudomonadati; phylum Pseudomonadota; class Gammaproteobacteria; order Enterobacterales; family Morganellaceae; genus Providencia; species Providencia alcalifaciens. The sequence goes on from NZ_CP084296.1 coordinate 1,018,462, forward strand.
GACCGTTACGAGTCGAACCACCAGCCTTTTTGTGTGCCATTAATCTGCTCTCCTAAATCTTAAGCGATGACAGTGATCTTAACATCAGTGAACCACTGACGGTGACCTTGCTGCTTACGGCTATGTTTACGACGACGGAACTTAACGATTTTAACTTTATCGCCACGACCGTGTGCAACCACTTCCGCTTTCACTTTAACGCCTTCAACGATAGGAGCACCGATTTGGATCTCATCGCCATTAGCAACCATCAGAACGTGATCAAATTCAACAGTTTCACCTGTTGCGATGTCCAGCTTTTCTAGGCGGACAGTTTGACCTTCGCTAACTCGGTGTTGTTTACCACCACTTTGGAAAACCGCGTACATATTAACTCCGCTTTCCGCGTACTCGCTAAATATTTCAATTCCTAGAGTACGCTATAAAATATTCACAATAGGGCGCGAATTCTACGCAAAAAAGCAGCAGAACACAAGCCTATAATGCAGTTAGATTACAAAAAATACGACTTTTTTATCGGCTCTATCTTTTTTCGGCTGATTTCTCGGGAATACCTTGAATTGTTACTTATTTAAACATTTTTTGCATTTCACCCGATAATCTTATAATTAATAGTGTTATGCTTACGCTATTACTGTGATATCGGTTTTCCCATTTTTGACTTAGGGAATTCCCCAAAAACTAATAATATGAATATATTACAATGAATTTAGAATCTATCGTTGAACTGACAGCCGAGGATATGTCAGCAGTAAATAAAGCGATCCTCGGCCAATTAAACTCAGACGTAGCACTAATCAATCAATTAGGTTATTACATCGTTAGCGGAGGCGGAAAAAGGATCCGTCCAATGATCGCGATCCTCGCAGGACGATCCCTTGGCTATTCTGAACACAAACATATTCAAGTTGCTGCATTAATCGAATTCATCCATACCGCCACTTTATTGCACGATGATGTTGTCGATGAATCTGATATGCGTCGTGGAAAACAGACAGCTAATGCTGTATTTGGTAATGCGGCAAGCGTATTAGTGGGTGACTTTATTTATACTCGATCCTTCCAAATGATGACGGATCTTGATTCGATGCGAGTTTTAAAACTGATGTCTGAAGCCACTAACGTGATCGCGGAAGGTGAAGTTTTACAATTAATGAACTGCAACGATCCTGACATTACTGAAGAGAGCTACATGCAAGTGATCTACAGTAAAACCGCGCGTCTATTTGAAGCGGCTTCCCACGCTTCCGCTATCTTAGCCAATGCCACACCAGAGCAAGAGAAAGCGCTGCAAGATTATGGCCGCTATATTGGGACGGCATTCCAGTTAGTTGACGATCTTCTGGATTATGATGCGGATAATACCCAGTTAGGCAAAAACACTGGCGATGATCTTGATGAAGGGAAACCAACGCTACCGCTATTACACGCAATGCAACATGGTAATACAGAAGAGTCAGCACTAATTAGGCAAGCAATTGAGCAAGGAAATGGTCGTCATCTGTTAGATACCGTCCTTGGCACAATGAAGCGCTGCGGTTCATTAGAATACACTTACCAGCGCGCGCAAGAAGAAGCACAAAAAGCCATTGATGCTTTAAATGCCATCGAAGACTCTGTATATAAAGAAGCATTAATTGGTTTAGCGCATGTCGCTATTCAGCGCCATTCATAATCACGATTAGAGTTCGAAACCAATATTAAAAAGGGTGAAAACAATTTCACCCTTTTTTCATGGTTATTCATCTTCTGGTTCAGGCTCGATTTTTGCCAATAGCGATGATAACCCGTGACGCAGAATATATTTCACAAACATTTTGCGCTCATCTTCCGTCAATTGATAATAAGCCTCAGACCAAATTTGCAGCGCATCAATACGTTGCACTTGATACGTTGCCGATGGCTCATGGAGTGACAGCTGACTTTGGATCTCACTCGGCAAGCTTTCCATATAGTATTCAACGGCCTTCCCTTGAACACCTCTTTTACGACGACTTTTCCAACCTTCCCTTCTTGCCATCAAGTTAATTCCCTGAGGTGAAGACGGAAGACCTTCTAATCCTGCTAATTCTTTCGCAGTGAACCACAATTTTTTCATAATATCACTTTTACGCTTAGCTTATATTTTGCAACCTGCTTTTGTCGCTATACCAAAGTTATTTTTCTAAAAATTTATTCGATTCAATACTGTATGTAATTTATGTATGGCTATTTTGATTAATAAGATGAATTAAAGCTAAAGCACCTTTGCGCATAATAAACGATAAGATCTTCACGCGTTCATCATGGGAAAGCTGGTTATAAGCCTCTTGCCAAATATGTGCATGTTCATCACGCTTAATTTGATAGCCTCTCGAAGTTTCATACATAACAGTGAACTCTTCGAGATCAATGGGAACCGAGCTAATATGGTATTCCAATGCTTTTCCTTGAATACCTCTTCGTTTTCGATTCAACCACTTTTCTCGCCTCGCCATGGCATTAATACCTTGGGTACTTGTTGGAAGCCCTTGGCGCCCTACGAGCTCTTTTGCTGTTAACCATTCCTTGCTCATTATCGACGCTCCTTGTCATTATGATGACGACTTCGATCAACTATAAACTTTCTTTATTTTCTTAATCGTTTCAATATCCATTTTAAATATTCAAATATAATAGTTAATAAATTATATTGATATCGATAGTTTCTTTTGTATATCTGCTAGTTATATCAATAACTTTGCATCAACTATTTTATACTGATGGATTTATAATGCTGATTAAGAAATTCATTCTTTTCATATAATTCAATACATTATTAAGAAATATAAATCTTCGCGATAAATAGAATAAATATAAGAAAATATAAAAAACAGAGAGCTAACTAAAATGAGTTATTTTTATTTTCAAAGTGTTAACTAAATTCACAATAATCATCTGAGCCTTTCTGTTATTTTCATAAAAGTAACGATAGTTTCATAAAAATGAATTTTTAGAAAAAATCAGAAATTATTATTGGGAAATTCTGTTATTTTATTTCCAATAACAGAACGATTGCACTGAATGTATCACAATACTCTGTTAGATGTACTACTAACTCTACATGATTCTGAGTGAAAAAAGGATTAAAAAATGATGTTACGGAAATCAAACTGGCACCCAGCAGATATCATTGCAGCTTTACGCAAACGTGGAACAACCCTAGCGGCGATTTCTCGCGAAGCAGGGCTGAGCTCATCAACGCTCGCGAATGCACTATCGAGACCTTGGCCTAAAGGTGAATGGATCATCGCAAATTTTTTAGGTATTCATCCATCAGAAATCTGGCCTAGTCGCTATTATGATCCAATGACGGGTGATTTATTAGAAAGAAAAGTTCGAGAAAAATCAAAAAAAATCAAGGAGAAAGGCGAATTAGAAAATAGGGAATCAGAAGAAGAAAATATCTAAAATCAGTCGCTATTTTTGATCAGAACTGAAAGATAAAACGCATTATCATTTTCTTTAAAAACAGCAAGGTTAATTCATTGTGCCTTTAAGGGGCTTTCCCTTATTTTGGTGGGTGAAAACTTACCGAGTATAAAAATAAAGGGCGGAATCGCATGAACGCAATTCCGCCCTTATTTAAGCGCTAAATCTTAATTGGCATTAGCCATTAATGAATTTTTCACCTAATTCGATATCTGCTTTCAGTACGCTTAACATCTCTTTCAGCGCTTTTTCTTCGAATGCACTTAATTTACCAATTGGTAAATGTTTTTCGATACCGTTTTTGCCTAATACAACAGGTTGAGCGAAGAAGCGAGCGTGTTCGCCTTCACCTTCAGTGTATACACACTCAACCACATTGCTTTCGCCTTGCAGACCACGGATCAAAGATAAGCCCAGACGTGCTGCTGCTTGACCCATAGACAGTGTTGCAGATCCGCCACCCGCTTTAGCTTCAACCACTTCAGTACCTGCGTTTTGAATACGCTTAGTCAATGCTGCGATTTCTTCATCAGTGAAGCTAACACCAGGAATTTGAGACAGTAATGGCAGAATTGTCACACCTGAGTGACCACCGATAACTGGCACTTCAACTTCGTGAGTTTTCTTACCTTTTAATTCAGCAACGAAAGTATTTGAACGGATGATATCCAGTGTCGTTACACCGAACAGACGGTTTTTATCATACACACCAGCTTTCTTCAGAACTTCGGCCGCGATAGCAACGGTGGTATTCACTGGGTTAGTGATAATACCAATCAGTGCTTTCGGGCAGGTAACCGCGATTTGTTGAACAAGGTTACGTACAATACCTGCGTTCACATTGAACAGGTCAGAACGATCCATACCTGGCTTACGTGCGACACCCGCAGAAATTAATACTACATCCGCACCTTTCAGTGCTGGGGTTGCATCTTCACCCGCAAAACCAACCACTTTAACGTCGGTAGGGATGTGGCTCAAGTCAGCGGCAACACCTGGAGTTACTGGCGCGATGTCGTAGAGGGAGAGTTCTGAACCTGCTGGGAGCTGGTTTTTGAGAAGAAGGGCGAGAGCCTGACCGATACCACCTGCTGCACCTAGGACTGCAACTTTCATTCTAAAACTCCTTAATTGTACTTTAAAATATATGAATTCATCTGACTACGCACTAAACACATTACTTATAAAAAACAATTCTTTAACAGTTAGAGAGAAGTGTTAACGCGAGATAAATCACCAACACAATAGCTTTATTCTAAACAAATTCCTTATCTGTTAATGAGATAACGGACACTTTTTTAACAAATAGTTTTTATTGCTATTGCATTTAACATTAAACCCAATTTTATTTGGCGATTTATTCAGCGCCACTTGATTATTTAACAATTTTTTCACAATAACTTGTTGTTAAATCAATTCATTTTTAAGTTAAATTTCGAACTAACAATTTAAGACAATCCCCTTCTTATTACCAGAAAAGCCTTATCTCAAATCGCTCATTAAACACTCAAAAAATCAATTTTCTTGCATAAAAATGCACTTTTCAACATAATACAACTCAGTTTAATACCAAAAGATGGGTTAATTATGCGCACTATGTCGAAACAAGAAGACTTGGTAAAAGCCTTTAAGGCACTCCTTAAAGAAGAAAAATTTAGTTCACAAGCCGAAATTGTGATCGCTCTTCAAGAACAAGGCTTCGAAAACATTAATCAATCTAAAATTTCCAGAATGTTGACGAAGTTTGGTGCTGTACGTACCCGCAACGCAAAAATGGAAATGGTATATTGCTTACCAACCGAGCCTGGAGTCCCTACTGCCACCAGCCCACTGAAGAACTTGGTTCTGGATGTTGACTACAACCACTCTGTTGTTGTGATCCGTACCAGTCCAGGTGCAGCACAGTTAATTGCTCGCCTGTTAGACTCCTTAGGCAAAGCTGAAGGTATCTTAGGCAGCATCGCTGGCGATGATACTATTTTCTCAACGCCAACCAACGATTTTACCACTCGTGAACTTTACGAAGCCATTTTGGTGCTTTTCGAACAAGAACTTTAGTCCTTTCGAAAAATTTTAGATATCGAAAAAGAGGGAACCCAGTTCCCTCTTTGTATTTTTAGCACTATAGTGACGCGTCTTCCACTGATGCATATCGAGATAAGCCCGTGTTATTTGAGATTTTACGGAACATCGTTCACTACGGTTTCCATTTTCTAGTGCCCTTTTTATTCGGCTATTTATTTTGGCGAAAGAACTGGAAGCTTGCTGGGCTCTTAATGGTTTCCACTATGGTTATCGACCTCGATCACCTTCTCGCCGATCCTATTTTCGATCCTGATCGTTGCGGCGTAGGCTTCCACCCTATGCACACCATTTGGGCTGCTATCGCTTATGTCGTCTTGTTCTTCTTCCCTTCATGGAAATTCAAAGCCATCGCCGTCGGCTGCCTGTTTCACTTATTGACAGACTCGGTAGATTGTTATCTTGGAAGCGTTAAAAAAGAGATGCAAGGCACTGTATTAAGCTGCTCCGGGTTATCAGAATGCACAAACGTCGAACTTCCTCAGCAGCTATAACGAAAAAGCCCTAACTGAAGTTAGGGCTTAGGTTGATGACAAAGAGGGATAAAAGCGTGGTTTTTCCCTCTTTGTGTTATCCGGCGAAAATCAATGAATTGATTTTCCTTGTTAATTTTACAACCTAACAGAGCCATTTCCAAACCTAATGGGTTTGTCAATGATCAAAGCCCTAACTGAAGTTAGGGCTTTGATTCATGATTGCGCTTATATACTACTCGTCAGATTTAGCTTCGGCTTTATGTTTTAGCCCTGCCAGCAGTTTTTCATGAATACCGCCAAAACCGCCATTACTCATCACCAAAATATGGTCACCGGGCTGAGCCGTCTCCACCACCATATTGGCGAGAGTATCAATATCGGCGTGCCAACGCGCAGGCTGTACACAATGCTCTGCAATTTCTGTGACCATCCACGGAATATTGCTAGGTTGGAATAAAAAGACTTCATCCGCACGACCTAAAGCGGGTGCGATATCATTTTTACTGATCCCCATTTTCATGGTATTTGAGCGCGGTTCCAGTACAGCAATAATACGGGAAGTACCGCCAACTTTGCTACGTAACGCTTCTAACGTCGCTAAAATTGCCGTTGGATGATGAGCGAAGTCATCATAAACACTGACCTCATTTTCAACACCACGTAGCTCAAGACGGCGACGGGCATTAATAAATTTATCCAATGCTAAACAAGCTTCTTTCGCAGGTACGCCAACATGGTGCGCAGCGGCAATCGCCATCAATCCATTTTGGATATTGTGATTACCCACTTGAGACCAGTTCACTTCACCCACTTTTTCTTGTTGGTAATACACCTCAAACTGGCTGCCATCATGATTAAGTTTTACGGCATGCCATTCACCGTTTTCACCCACCAACTCTTGCTCACTCCAACACCCCATATTCATCACTTGCTTGAGGTTATTGTCGTTACTTGGCATAAAGATTTTACCGCTACTTGGCACAATGCGAACCAAGTGATGGAATTGTTTTTGAATCGCTTCGAGATTTTCAAAAATATCCGCATGATCGAATTCGAGGTTATTCAAAATCAGCGTTTTCGGGCTGTAATGCACGAATTTAGATCGCTTATCAAAGAATGCGCAATCATACTCATCCGCTTCAATAACAAAGAAAGGGCTTTTACCAATCTGGGACGAAACATCAAAGTTCCCTGGAACACCGCCAATCAGAAAGCCAGGTTCATAACCACAGTCTTGCAGGATCCACGCCAGCATACCCGCGGTTGTTGTTTTACCGTGAGTCCCTGCAACCGCTAATACCCAGCGTTCAGGAAGAACATGATCATGGAGCCATTGTGGCCCAGAAGTATAAGGTAAACCACGTTCTAATACGGCTTCAACACATGGATTTCCACGGGTCATCGCATTCCCAATCACCACCATATCAGGGGTTGGCTCTAACTGCGCAGGGTCGAATCCTTGAATTAGTTCAATGCCTTGTTTTTCAAGCAATGTACTCATCGGTGGGTAGACGTTTGCGTCAGATCCAGTCACTTTATGCCCTAACGAACGAGCCAAAATGGCTAAGCTGCCCATAAAGGTTCCGCATATGCCTAAAATATGTATGTGCATTCTTTTCCATCCAATAGCATGAGGTTTGTCACTATTCTACTCATCAATCACAGGTTTATAAATGTATTAGCCTATTAATCTTTTCTTTATTTAGATAAACTCTCCGCCCGAGGGTACAATAAAGACCCGCAAATTTCTGTCAATTTTATTCAGGACCTTCGTCATGAAAACATTAGGCGAATTCATCGTCGAAAAGCAACAAGATTTTCCTCATGCAACAGGTGAACTGACCGCATTACTGTCAGCAATCAAACTGGGCGCTAAAATTATCCATCGTGATATTAACAAAGCTGGACTCGTTGACATTCTCGGCACAAGCGGTGTTTCGAATGTTCAAGGTGAAGTTCAGATGAAGCTTGACCTGTATGCAAACGAAAAACTGAAAGCGGCTTTGAAAGCGCGCGGAGAAGTCGCCGGTATCGCCTCAGAAGAAGAAGATGAAATCGTCATTTTCGAAGGTGACCGTGCAGAAAACGCGAAATATGTCGTTTTAATGGACCCTCTGGATGGTTCTTCGAACATCGATGTAAACGTTTCCGTTGGAACAATCTTCTCTATCTACCACCGTATTACCCCAATTGGTCAACCGGTTACAGAAGCTGACTTCTTACAACCAGGTAACCGCCAAGTTGCTGCGGGCTATGTGGTTTACGGTTCATCAACCATGCTGGTATACACCACTGGTTTCGGCGTTCATGCCTTCACCTACGATCCATCATTAGGTGTATTCTGTCTGTCTCATGAAAAAGTCATGTTCCCAGCAGAAGGTAAAATGTATTCCATTAACGAAGGTAACTACATTAAGTTCCCTATGGGCGTTAAGAAATACATCAAATATTGCCAAGAGCAGGATGAAGCAACCCACCGCCCATATACCACGCGTTATATCGGCTCTTTAGTGGCGGACTTCCACCGTAACTTACTCAAAGGTGGTATTTACATTTACCCAAGCACCGCTAGCCACCCAACAGGTAAACTGCGCCTTCTGTACGAATGCAACCCAATTTCATTCTTAGCAGAACAAGCGGGCGGTAAAGCCAGTGATGGTACTAACCGTGTGTTAGACATCATCCCAACCAAGCTGCATCAGCGCGTACCGTTTTTTGTAGGAACGAAAGCCATGGTTGAGAAAGCGGAATCCTTTATGCGTGAGTACCCAGACGCAGAATAATCACACATTCCGTTTGACCTGAAGGCGAGACTCTCTCGCCTTTTTTGACTGAATTTCTCTCCAACTAGTGAGTTTTACCTCTCTTTGCGGCTATAATGTCCCCCACGTTATTTTAAGCACTCATAAGGATACATTTTAATGGGCCTGAACAATGTACCGGCAGGTAAAGAACTGCCTGAAGATATCTACGTAATCATCGAAATTCCAGCTAACGCTGATCCAATCAAATATGAAGTTGATAAAGAATCTGGCGCACTGTTTGTAGACCGTTTCATGTCTACTGCGATGTTCTATCCGTGCAACTACGGTTACATCAACAACACCCTGTCTTTAGATGGTGACCCAGTTGACGTTTTAGTTCCAACTCCATACCCATTACAACCAGGTTCAGTCATCCGTTGCCGTCCAGTTGGCGTACTGAAAATGACTGATGAATCTGGTGAAGATGCAAAATTAGTTGCAGTACCGCACACTAAACTGAGCAAAGAATACGATCACATCAAAGATGTGAACGACATTCCTGAACTACTGCGTGCACAAATCACTCACTTCTTTGAGCATTACAAAGATTTAGAAAAAGGTAAGTGGGTAAAAGTTGACGGTTGGGAGAATGCAGAAGCAGCGAAAGCTGAAATCATCGCTTCTTTCGAACGCGCTGCAAAAAAATAATTAATCCCTTCAGTGGATAGAAAAGCGCTGGTTTCGACCAGTGCTTTTTTTTGCCTGTATCTTCCCCTATCAATATTAATGTTTTTTCACAATTTTATAATATTCAGTGATATATATCGTCAATAATACAACCAAAAACTCCAACCAGAATTAAATGCCTTAGAATTTGATATTTAATAGATTTATTGGCTGATTTTAATAAAAAATACAAAATAATATTAAATAAAAATGAATAATTTTTAGATTATAAAACTGTGACTAATATATCAATATAGTAATATATTTTCTTAGCGAAAAAGAAAAATCATGAATTTAATTCTTTTATTATCATGTTGTTAAATTAATTATCCGACTAAATTAATCAATTTGCTATTATTTAAAATAATATAGATTCAGGTGTAGAGTATTTACATAAATCATTAATTGTATAAATGTAAATGGGAGTCTAGCGTGAATCAATCAGAGCTTCTTGCTCGCCAAAGTGCGAACCTACTCACACCCGAATTTGAACAGCAGTACCACAATATTGTGGCGAACTTTTTTAGCCGCGATCCGAATAAATGGCCTATTTTTAATGATCCAAAAATCCAAGCTATCACCCAATTTCGAAAAACCACACTCGCAGACAGTCAGCTAATCAATCAATATCCAAATGGCGCTCAGTGGTTCAATCAACTGGCGCAGCAATCCCATGTCCAGCAACAGATTAATTTACCTGGAAATCAACAAGATACCCTGCTAACTTTTGCTTCCGCATTGTGTAAAAACTGGGAAAACCCGTTGTCCGTCGAAAACGTGATTGCGATGCCTTCAGACCCTGCACTGTACGGCTCTATGTTAGGTCTTTTAGGTAACCCCAACATGGTTTATTGCGAATATTCCGGCGTCGCCGATTCCATGGAAAAAACGGTAATTAAACAAGTTGCTAACTTAATTGGTTATGATGAAAACCAAGCATCTGGATTATTCACCCAAGGTGGTACCATGTGTAATTTATATGGTTACCTATTTGGTATTCGCAAAACATTAAAAGATTCTCGCCAGCTGGGTATGTCCGTGGATCAAGACTACCGGATCATCAACTCCCAAGGTGGCCACTATTCCAACATGACTAACCTGTCATTACTGGGTGTGGATATTCAAAACAAAACCATTCGTATCAAAGTCGCCTCGGATAACACCATCGACTTACATGACTTAGAGCAGCAGATCCGCGCCTGTTATACCGTCCACTGCAAAATCCCCGTGATCTTATTAACCGCAGGTACCACAGATACCTTTGGTGTTGATGAAATAAAACAGGTTTATGAATTGCGAAACCGCCTGTGTGAAGAGTTCGAAATAACAGAAAAACCGCATATTCACGTGGATGCAGCGGTCGGTTGGCCAATTATTTTCTTTATTAATTATGATTTTAATACCAATCCGCTCGCTATCAATGAAGCCACACTGTTTGGATTACGCCACACCGTCGAAAAATTCAAACAACTTAAATATGCCGATTCAATCACTATCGACTTCCACAAATGGGGCTATGTTCCTTACACCTCGAGCTTAGTGATGGTGCGTGATGGCAATGATTTCAAAGCCCTTGAAAACTCACCTGAAAACTTCACGTATTTTGAGCACGATTTAGAAGGGCAAACTCACTTGCAATCCACCATTGAGTGTAGCCGTAGTGGGGTTGGGATCTTTGGCGCCTATGCAGGGCTACATTATCTTGGCATTGAAGGATACCAAACCATCATTGCTCACTGCCTACAAAATGCTAATTACATGCGCAACCAATTGATTAAAATGGAAAATGCGGCAATTATGGTGCCTCAAAATCAGGGGCCTAGTGTTGGCTTTCGCCTTTATTCCCCTAAATTGAATGCCGACCCACAGGACATTTTTAACTATGAATTAAGTTGCGCTAGCGATAAAGCCGCTTATGAAACCATGATTAGAAATAGCAAATGGCACCGCAATCTGTTCTTAACACGCGGTAAAGCCGGCCTGTTCACCAATTGGGTAGATTCTATCGCCTGCTCAACTTATGCGGAACATAACCGTTTTGTTTACATTCCAGGTGAAAAAGCGGTCTTTATGAACCCAACCACAGAACGCCATCATATTGATGAGTTTGTGAAAATGCTCAAAGAAATGAGCCACGCTTAATATCTATAAAAAACGCCGACCACTGAATCTTCAATGCTCGGCGTTTTTCTTGATGACTAATTACAGATAAGCTACTGATTACTCTTCTTCATGGCGCTTTAGCCAATCACCACTTTTGATGTGAGGCAAGCCTTCAACTGAGTGTTTATAGAGATAAATCCACGCATTACCGTAAGGTGTTGGAATTAACTCACGCTCATAATCTTGTGAATTTTTCTTCAGTTCGTCTAACTCAGTCAGAATAGACGGATTGATACGATACACTTCGCATTCAATCGTGCCATTCCCTCTGATAACCGCTGGATAATATCCAAGGTCATACAGCTCATAGCCTTCTAGCTTATGCTCACCTAGCAGCTGAGCATAAGTCATCCAGTGATGATTCCCTTGCTTGCGCCTTAAACTGCCATAAACAATGATACGCATATATTAAAACTCGAATTGGTAAAGCAGGTCTAAAGCCTGGTTAACGCCAGAAATTGCTTCTAAATACAGTTTCGGCATGACTCTATAGCGTAATGTGAGCGTCGCTAGAGAATCAAATATGCCAACTCCATACTTAACTTGCAAGTCGTTCGTAATTTTCCCACTAACAACCACTTGCGAACTGTCACCCACGCCTTGGGTATCGACGGCTAAATCTGACACTCCAAATGTTTCACCAATTTTTCCTACCAATTGACCACTTTGAGCAACTCCCAACCCGATCAACATCGAGGTCATTTGTGACCCATTCGCATCTCCGCTATCAAGCCCTTCCCCTCTTAATAGATAGGAAAGTGCCTCTTGCTGTGTTTTTGCGGGCTCAGAGAATATCTCAACTTTTGGTTTATCAGCAAGTCCTGTTACCTTCACTCCGGCAATCACATCGTTAGCCGTGTTTTCAGGATTACGAATTGCTTCTAAATTTAAGAACGGCTGATCAGCAGGCCCCGAGAATTGAATCAGCCCTTTACGCACAATCAAATCTTGTCCATAAGCGCGGAAACGTCCTGATGGAATATCCACCTGACCATTTAAGCTTAACCCTTGTTTATCCTGAACGACTTTCAATAAACCAGTGAGCCGTGCTTTTAATCCGAATGCATCCAGACGTACATCGTTTCCAATATTAATATTCAAATTGGTTTGAATTGGAATCGACGGCTGTTTCGGATTGATCGGTTTTAGCTGATCATCCAGCATGACCACATCCGAAGACGCACTCACTGCGGACTCAGGTAATTCTTGCACCGTAATACGCGCCCATGGAATATTGACGCTGCCATTTAAAGTCAGCAATTTCGGTGACGCTTCCAGAATCAAATCAGGCTGCACATCAATTTTAATCATTGGCGGGAGAGAAACTCGTAAGTTATTCCCTCTCGCCAGCACTTTCGCTCGCCATGCTTCAATGTTGCGCCAGTCCGCATCACCATCAATATTTAGGTAACCCTCTGGCGTTTTGATCTGCCCAGTCATGACTGAACTGGTACCATTAAAGTTAATCGCTAATTGGCTATTTTGAATATCAAACGGGATCAACCCAGACTTCACTTCTAACCCAGATAACGTGACATTACCGTTCATTAGCGGGTTATACGCCGAACCACCGACACGTAGATTTGCATTCAGGTTTCCATTCGCAATGTCTTTTTCGCCAAGTAGCGGTTTAATTAAACCTAATGTAATGGCGTTAATTTCAATATTGCCGGAGAGTAAGCGCTTTCTTTCGAGGTCAGAAATTTGCACATTACCTTTAAATTGACCATTGTCTGCAATCTTCAACAACCAATTCAGATCCGCGCGACCATTCTTCATACCCGCATTTAATGTCAGCGTATCAAACGCGATAGGTAAGCGCGCACCATCAACAAACTGCACGACTTTGACCCCATCACCGTTCAAGTCAACTTTCACTTGCGGCATACTACCATCCGCTTTCCAGATGACATTTGCACGCCCTGTGAACACCCCATTCACTCTAGTATCACTTGGCATAAATGGCTTGATCATCGCAAGGTCAAAACGTTCTAATACAATATCAGCGCTACCACTTTTACCCGCTTTAACTGGTTTAGGTACACACAAGCGCGCATTCGGGTTTACCCAGCAATGGCTACCAATGACGACTTCTTGCGTGGTGTTATTGTAATTTAAGGACATGGCTTGATTTAGGCGCCATTCCCCAACCTCAGTATCAAATAAGGTATTGCTTAAATTACCTTTCCACACTTGTGTTTGGCGATCAAAGCCCCCTGCCAGCGCAAGCTGCCCAGAAACCGGGTTGCCTGTCACATTCAGTTTTAACGTATGCTGTTTTTCAGTCCCTTTGGCATCTAACGTTAGGTTACTAATGGCTAAATCCGCTTGGCGCAATCCACGCACCACCACTGATAAATCACCTTTAATTTGATCACCCGTTGCCACGTTACCTTTAATGGTTGTGGTATCAACAGTCAAATCTTGCCATCTCACGCCACGTGCCGTTAAATCCGCCAGCGCTTGTGGGGCTTGTAAATCACCACGAAGTTTTAAATCTCCGATGACCACGCCGCCTAATCCAGGCACTAACCCATTCAATGCTGGGGCATTAATTTTGGCATCAAGGTTCCATTTATCCGCTAAAGAGCCCTTCACATTCACACTGTTTTTACCCAGCAAAAGGTTAAAATCTGGGATATCCCATTGCCCTGCGGCATTCCCTTTGGCTTGCCCACGTGCTTTTAAGATGTGCTGTTTAACATTACCATCTAAGGTAATTTCAGGGATCTCTAACTGCCAACTTCCACCATATAGGCTGCCTCGCGTGGTAATTTTTCCTGCAACTTTCGCTGGCCATTCGGGATATTGCTTCGCCGTATTAATACCCGATAACGTCAGCACCATATTCCAGCTAATGGCTTTACTCCAATCTGCCACCCCTGATAAGTCTGCATTACCTTGCAATGCGGATAAGCGTAAACGGGTTAAATCAATTTTTTCCTCATTCCCTTTTGCATCTAATAATAACTTAGATGGTGGTAGGTCTTGCCCCGTGATATCTGAACGTAATGAAAGGTCATAGCTAGAAGGACGGCCATTCAAACGCAAGCGAGTGTCATCAAGCTTATATTGGCTTTCTCCCACCAGCGGCCAAGTTAATTTTTTGCTTTCTAAAGTCAACTCAATCGGGAAATCTGCCTGCGCTAAATCAGTCTGAGCTTCTAATGTTGCTGTAATTGGACCATTCAGATTCAATGCCAGCATCAGCTCATCCATCAGCCCACCTTTGAGCGTTAAATCAACCTTTTGCTCATTGAAATCTTCAAGGCGGCTTTCACCAATAATGGACAGTGCCACAGGCCATTTTTCTTGCAATGAAATCGCTCCAGAGACTGCAACATTCCCTTGTGGTGCATCGACTTTCAGCTGTTTCAATAAAACATTCTGCCCATCATTTTCTAACTTCAAATTCAGGCTATTAATCGTAATTTCCGTGTCGCCTTTTAATTGAAAATTAGAGGCATGGATCCCCTCAATACGCAGGTCAACCGGTAGAATAATTTCAGGTAGCTCCGCTAATAGCGGCTTAGAAAATAACGTTTTAAGCTGCTCGCCAAGAGAAGGCTGCTCACCTTCAGGCACGACGGATTCAACCGGTTTTGGCGCCTCAGTCGGCTCGCTAGGCGGTAAGCTTATGGCAAGGTTAATAACATCAGTTGGAGTGATCTCAATGGCTCTTTTTTGCCATGTAATCCCCGTGGCGAACTTGTCAAGGTCGATCACAGTGCCATCGACATTAACATGGGTATCAACCAACGCTAATTGGGCTAAACGAATGGTTAGTGGGGCATTAAGTTCTGTCAGTGGTTCAGAAGGTGGCGTCTCTTCAGACGGAGGGAATTGGCTAGTATCCACATTCACCATCACACTTTCTGTTGATAAATCATCAATACATACTTCACGGCTGGTCAGGCATTTTAAACGTAATGCAAGGTGGATTTTCTTCGCATCCACATCTACACCTGGCATTTGATACTTCACGCCAGAGAGCGTTAAATCGTTAATGTCACCATCAATGGAATCAATGGTCAGCTCAGGCACAAAACGTGTGGCAGAATTCAACGCAAAATGCAGACCGGATTGAGTACCCAACACCCAATACAGCGCACTAACAACCAGAACTAACAATAATAAAATGGTGATTGCAATCCACTTTAGCCATTTCATCCATTTCATAGTTCTGTCCCCAATCCGATGTAAAACTGAATTTTGTTATTATCTGGGTCACCAATAGGCTTGGCTAAATCAAATTTAATCGGTCCAACCGGAGAAACCCAGCGGATCCCCACACCTGCACCGGTTTTAAAATCACTATTTTTGAAATCGTCTACCGCTTCACCACTATCAATAAAAGTGGCCCCCCACCAGTTACCCGTGAAATTATATTGATATTCGACGGAACCAACCGCTAGCTTGGATGCCCCGGTGAGCTTGCCGCTACTATCCTCTGGAGAGATTTTTTGATAGCCGTAACCACGGACGCTACCGTCTCCCCCTGCGAAGAAACGTAAGTCTGGCGGAACTTTGTCAAAGTTATTGGTTTCAATCCAACCAAGGTTTCCACGTACAACAAACCGATGCCCTTCCCATGGAGTACGGATCCACACATTCTTAGCTTGTAATACAAGAAAATCGATATCCGAGCCCCATATTTTATTAGAGTAATCGATAGAATAGCGCTGGCTATCTCCCCACGTTGGCATCACTCCGCCTCTCTGGCGAATTCGACTGACGTTTGCCCCCGGATACAGCAACATCGTTGTGTTGGTCACATCCGCTTGGGTAAAGTTACTCAACATCCAGCGCATATTCACACCATACTGCCAACCGCTTGAATAATCCCAATTACGAGATACGTTCAGTGTGGTGGTATTCGATTGAGTATCGTTCAGATCCGTGCGTTTAAACCCCCCTTGAACCGCATAATATTGCTCTAGAGGGTTCGCTTTGAGTGGAATTTTATAGCTGGCATCAATCAGCTGTTCCGGCTGAGAGAGGCTAATACTGGATGTTAAACTTTGTCCCCGTGAGTTGACCCATGGCTTGTTCCATGTTGTTTTTACGCGAGGCCCCACATCGGTCGCGTAACCACCACCCAATTCAAGGAAGTTTTGCGCTCTTGGGATCATTACCCCTTCCATCGGTAATAGGTCCGTATGCTCTTCACGGGCTTTTTGAATGTTCGGCGTGACTAGCGCGGAGCTGAACCACCCTGTTGATGCCAAACGTTGGTTATATTCTGCAAGCTGCTCTGACGTGTAATATTCCCCTTCTTTAAAAGGAGAAAGGTTTTCGAGGTAATCCTTGCGAATTTGTGAGCCTTCAAAGGTTAATTTACCAAAGCGGTAGCGCTCACCACTGTTAAAATCAAAATCCCAATAGGCAGCATGATGATCAACAGAAATGCCTAGCTGGCTTTTTTCCATCACCGCATCGAAATACCCTTTACGGATAGCTAGGCTGCTAAATTTACCTTTGAAGTCTTCATAGTCACCATCATTTTGGATGATGCCATATTTTGGCGTACTTTTTTTCAGCATCTTGGCGTAATCAGGATCTGTTTTTGCTTCCCCTTCTAACACCACATTGACACCTTGTAGAAGAATAGGCTCCCCCGGAGAGACCTTTGCCGTCAAAATTGAACGTGCAGGCGGGGTTTTCTCTTCATAGCTAAATTCTACCGTAGGCTCATAATATCCCAGTGGTTTTAACCCTTCACGAATCGCTTTTTCTACTCGCGCGCGAAAACGTCCATTTGCAACGACTTCATCTTGTGAAATATTAGAAAGCTGAATACGGACATTCTGGTTGAGTTGCCCTTCAAGCCCTTCAATATTAAGGCGTAGGTTCGCAGCAAATACCGCTGGTACCGCCGTTGTTAGGCATACTACACAAAGGGTAAGATATTTCGACACGCCTGCTCCTAAGGTGATAGACAATTTGGCTTATTATTCAACAACGACTTATTCTGAGTAAAATAGACCACTGACACAAGTTTTTATCCCAATTTTTACTTTATTTCTATACTGATTGTATTTAGGAATCGTTATGACTTTTAATCAATTTCAGTCCGATAATGAATTTCAAGCACTTCCGGGTCGTTACACATCAATGGCGTTGTCACCTTATCATGCGGTGACCCATCATTCGATTGAGATTATTCCCAAGAATATGGAAATTGCTTATTTTGCAATGGGTTGCTTCTGGGGTGTAGAACGATTATTTTGGCAACAAACGGGAATTTATACGACATCCGCAGGTTACAGTGGAGGGCTCACACCTAACCCAACCTATGAAGAAGTGTGTTCCGGATTAACCGGACATACTGAAATCGTTCGAGTGGTATTTGACCCAGAAATCATTTCATATAGTCAGCTGTTAACGCTATTTTGGGAAAATCACGACCCAGCCCAAGGTATGCGCCAAGGTAATGATATTGGAACCCAATATCGCTCCGCTATTTACACCGTGTCAGATGAACAGTATCAACTAGCGATGCAAACCCGCGAAGCTTACCAACAGGCGATGGTTCAAAAGCAGGATAACCGCCCGATCACCACCGAGATTCAACCACTCGAAACCTTCTATTTTGCGGAGGATTATCACCAGCAATATTTGTATAAAAATCCCAATGGTTATTGTGGACTTGGTGGCATTGGGGTCTGCCTTCCATCTTGAATGATTTTATAATGACGAATATATAGCCAGATAAAATAGGCTAGTGCTATACTTAGCGCGATACCCACCGCGCTAAGGCGCTAATTAATATTGAAATGGAATACCATTACATTGCCTTTAGGATTTCAAGAAGTGACAATTCACTACCTAGAGGGTTGGATAATTTATGCTAAACAGTTTACTTATCGTTCTTTTATTATGTGCAATCAGCGCATTTTTTTCGCTGTCCGAAATTTCATTGGCAGCTTCTCGCCGTATTAAATTGAAGTTAATGGCTGACGAAGGCAACATTAACGCCGCTCGCGTTCTCAAATTACAAGAAATGCCGGGCATGTTCTTCACTGTCGTACAAATTGGCTTAAATGCAGTCGCGATTTTAGCCGGTATTGTGGGTGAATCTGCATTCTCTCCTGCACTGCAAGAGCTATTTATTAAATTTTTATCCCCTACATGGGCACAGCAAGCCGCTTTCATTGCGTCATTTACCATCGTAACTAGCTTATTTATTCTCGTGGCTGACTTAACGCCAAAACGTATTGGGATGGTAAAACCTGAAGCTATCGCTATACGCATCGTTAACCCAATGCGTTTCTGCTTAGTCGTTTTAAGCCCACTCGTGTGGTTCTTTAATGGTTTAGCGAACTTAATTTTTAAACTCTTCAAATTACCCACTGCACGTAATGAAGACATCACTTCTGATGATATCTTTGCTGTTGTTGAAGCGGGCGCTGTCGCTGGAGTACTCCGTAAGCAAGAACATGAGCTTATCGAAAACGTGTTTGAGCTTGAATCACGTACCGTGCCTTCGGCGATGACACCACGAGAAAATATCATTTTCTTTGATAAAGACGAATCTGAAGAGAGCATCAAACACAAAATCTCCACTCAACCTCATTCAAAATTTTTAGTTTGTGCAGGAGATATCGACCATGTCATTGGTTATGTGGATTCCAAAGAGCTACTTAACCGCGTATTGAATGGTCAAAGTCTGAGTTTGCGTGACGGTGTACATATCCAGAGCACGTTAATGCTTCCGGATACCTTATCTCTGTCTGATACCTTAGAAGCCTTTAAAAATAGTGGCGTCGATTTTGCCGTTATCTTGAACGAATATGCCTTAGTGATGGGAGTTATTACCATCAATGATGTGATGATCACCTTAATGGGTGACTTGATTGGTCCGGGGCAAGAAGAGCAAATTATTACCCGTGATGAGAATTCATGGCTGGTTGATGGGGGAACGCCAATTGAGGATGTTCAACGTATCCTTGATATCGACGAATTCCCAGATTTCAGCAACTATGAAACCATCGCTGGCTTTATGATGTATCGCTTGAGAAAAATGCCGAAACGCACTGATTATGTGAAATATGCGGGCTACAAATTCGAAGTGGTCGATATTGATAACTACAAGATTGATCAACTGCTGGTCACGCGTATCACCAATACACCATCTGCGGTTGTGGTTCAGCCGGGCACGACGGATAGTGAAAATCAAAATAACCACTGATAGCCAATATGAACACGCCACATTAATGTGGCGTTGTTATTCTAAGGGCTTAAAGTTATTAGCCGAAAACTTAACTGGCTAACGACCTATTTACCCCAACTCAGCGCGTAATAACACCACTTGCTTGTTCACCTCATTCATCACATTGTAATGAATTTTATCAGTCACTTTTGGTGGTAAAATCTTCCCATTATTGAATTCGAAAGCCCCAAAATCCTTAATGTAGAGCCTACCTCTGAATAATGTTTTCACGTATAGAGCAATTTTCGATGGGTTATAATGCTTAAAAATTTTCATTAGAACGAATCTCCATGTTGTTCTGACGATACCTCACTGCATATCGTTCAATAATCATAGACTAGAAAATTTTGTTTTGGTTCGGAAATTGCAATTTTATTCAAAATGCTGACATAACATGACATTGTCAATGTACTGTTAAATCACATCCAAACCTCATCTTTATGCTGAATTTTACCAATTTGTTAATTTTCATCCTGCTACTCATCCGATGAGCTATGCTATAACTAGCAGCGCCAGAAATCCTCACCCTATACACAACAATGACAATGATTTCTAAAGGTACCCTTATGATAAAAAAACTACTTTTATTAACCTGTTTACTGGGTTTATCTTCGACGGTATTTGCGATTAACCTTCAATTAAATCAACCCGTACCCGCCGTTACCGTCACAGACAAAGGCGAATTACAGTTAGATAATGCAGGGAAATTCAATTACCAACCGTGGAAGAGCCAGCAACTTGCCGGTAAAGTTCGCACAATTCAACACATTGCAGGGCGTTCTTCGGCCAAAGAACTTAATGCTCCGCTTATCGAAGCGATTAAACAAGCTAAATTCCCTCATAACAAATACCAAACCACCAGCATTATCAATACGGATGATTCAATTTTTGGTACTGGTGTATTTGTAAAAAACAGCGTGGAAGACAGCAAGAAAGAGTTTCCTTACTCTCAATTTATTATTGATAGCGATGGTGTTGTGAAGAATGCATGGGGCCTTGCGCCAGAGAGTTCTGCCATTATCATTCTCAACAAGCAAGGTAATGTCTTATTTTATAAAGATGGTGCACTAACGCCTCAAGAGATTAATAAAGCCATTAGCGTGATTGTCGCCGAATTAGAAACGCCGTAATTAACAAGACTAGAGAGAACAAGGCCAACATTAAACAGATAAGAAAAGAGCCACTCCGGCTCTCGTTATCATAAACATAGGCATATGATGTTTTCTTGTGCGTCGACGGCGGTTGACGCACAGAAATTTGTTTTACCATGATAAGATCCTGCTGAACACACACGCAAAAATACATCATAATACGATGTAAATTTAGCGAATTACTCTGCAAGAACTTCATTCAACATTGTGCATAAAACAGACTAAGTTATGCACTCCAACGAACGGTGACACAAAAGCCCCCTTCCGTGACATTATTAAACGTCACATGGAGATGATGTAACTGAGCCACGCGTTTAACAATTGATAACCCTAAACCACTGCCTGTTTTTTCTTGCCCTGGCGGCCGATAAAAGCGCTCCCCTAAACGCGCCAGTACCTCAGGAGAAACGCCAGCACCATCATCTTTCACTTCCAGATAATGTCGATACAAATTAACTTCAACCTTACCAGCGTCCTTACCATAGCGAATAGCGTTGTGAAGAAGATTTCTTAATAATACGGACAATAAAAGTTTTTGCCCCTTAAAAGGCGGCGGAGTTTCAACAATCGATATTTTCAACGTCACCTGATTTTGCCGGGCTTCCAGCTCGCTCTCTTTAACGGCTTGCTCAATTAATTCCTGCCAGCTTACTTCGCTCACATCATCTAATTGATTAGAAGACTCCAAGCGGGATAATGTTAATAGCTGATCCACCAGCCGAGTTGCACGGTCAATTCCCTCTGAAAGATTAGCCACTGCATGTTGGCGAATCGCCTCGTCACCTCCAGCAATCTGCACCACTTCGGTTTGGACTTTTAGTGCGGCAAGAGGACTACGCAGTTCATGAGCAGCATCAGAGGTAAATTGCCGTTCACGAACAAACATGTGGTTTATTTTGTCGAATAACCCATTAAGAGAATCAAGAATCGGCTTCGCTTCACTAGGGAGCGTGGTCACCATCACTGGGCTCAGCTCATCCGGCTTTCTCTGCCGTAGTTGTTTAGCCACATCCCGTAGAGGTTTTAATGCTCGAGTGAGCAACCATAAAAATACGATTAACATTATCGGCAGCGCGACCAACCACGGTATGAGCTGGGAAAACATAATACTGTTAGCCATACTTTGGCGGTATTCCCACTCTTGCCCTACTGCAATAATATATTGATTATCAATGGATTTTAGCCAAACAAAGCGCCATTCATCATCACTACCTTTAAGTGTTCCCTCGCTGAATCCTTCACGAGTAAATCGAAACTCGATTTTACGTCCGTTATCCCCATCATTGAGCACCATTTCGCCACTCGGTGTAAAAATTGCAAACGCCAATGCATCATCGTCTTGGCTTCCACGATTTTTCCGCAATAATTTTTTGGTTTTACTCAATGATGATTGAGGCAAATCGATATCCGTCGGTAATACCGATAAGCGCTTTGCAAATACCATTTGTTGAGTATCAAACAACTCATTAATAGTTTTATAGGTTTGATACCATGCCAATGAACTCGCTATTCCCCACGTCATTACCGCGAGGAGCAATAACATCAAAGTCAGTTTGAGCCTTAAGCTGAATGTTTTCATGCTTCATCACCCAGTCGATAGCCAACACCATGAACCGTTTGAATAAATTTACTGCCTAATTTACGGCGTAAATGGTGAATATGAACTTCAACCGAGTTACTGGAGACCTCTTCATCCCAGTTATACAGCTTTTCTTCTATCGCGCTACGGGACAGCACTTTTTTCGGGTTGTGCAAAAATAATGACAATAGCGCCAGCTCTTTGCCCTTCAACTGCACAGGATTTCCTTGGTAAGTGACCGTCATCGCTAAAGGGTCCATTTCCACATCACCATGTACCAACGTGGGTGATAGCTGCCCACTGCGCCGACGGATCAATGCTTGCAAACGTGCCGCAACCTCCGCAAGCGCAAACGGCTTACACAGATAATCATCAGCCCCTTGCTGTAACCCATTCACCCGTTGCTCAAGGGCATCTCGCGCTGTCAAAATTAAAACAGGCTCATCACGTCCTTGCTTACGCCAGAACTTCAAAATATCCATACCATCAATATGCGGAAGTGATAAATCCAGCACGACGGCATCATAAGGGGCATCAAACAAAGCCTGTTGACCTTGTTTGCCATCCATAAACCAATCAAGGCTAAATCCCAATTGTGTTAACCCTACTTTTAAGCCATCGCCAATTAATCGGTCATCTTCTATTAATAAAATACGCATACTCAACCTCCGCATCGAATATTGTTATATTTATCTTATTAAATTCATGATGACCAGTGGTGATTGTCCAAATTAAAAATATATTTAATTAATTTGAGTTCTTAAGATCCTGTTAAGATTTACTTGGTTAAATACATCCCATAGACCAAATTTCTGGTTACTTGTGGAGAAACAAAAATGAAAAAATTACCTTTAATCACCTTAATCGCTGCCCTTGCTACCGCCCCTGTTTTTGCTGCTACTGGTGGTTTTTCAGGTCCAGGTGAAATCACAAACACCACTAACACTGAAACCATGAAAACCCAAGAGGGTGGTTTTAACGGCCCAAATGCAAGTGAAACAACCGTTGCGAAAGCCCTTGAATTATCTGACAACAGCTGGGTTGTTTTACGCGGTAATCTGGTTAAACAACTGGACAAAAAGCACTACGAATTCACCGATGGCACAGGCACCATCACCGTTGAAATTAGCCAAAAACGCTTTAATGGTGTGAACGTCACGCCAAAAGATAAAATCGAAATTCGCGGTGAAGTTGATAAAGACTGGAATTCTAAAGAGATCGACGTTAAACAACTGCAAATCATCAAATAATTAATGCCGACCAAAGGCCAGCAGATTAACCATTGCTGGCCTTTTGCTATTTCAGTCTGCTCCCTGCCCCCTATTTCCCCTCTAAGGTTTATAGTGCTAGATTATGCTTACCTTGCCTCTTCTCGTACTTATTTATGAAACAACCTCAAGTTAGGAATATCAGCGAAAAATTACTGTCAAATAACTGGTACATTCTCAAAAAATATACCTATGAATTACAGAGGCACGATGGCACTTGGCAAAAACAAGAGCGCGAAGTGTATGACCGGGGCGATGGCGCTGTCATTTTGCTGTATAACACATCCAAAAATAGCATTATCTTGATCCGTCAATTCCGTATGCCAATGTACGTTTCTGGATATAAACAGTTGCTGATTGAGGCTGCGGCTGGACTACTTGAAGGTTCTTCCCCTGAAGCAAGAATTATTGCTGAAGCCGAAGAAGAGACTGGCTATAAAATCAATAATATCGAAAAGGTATTTGAAGCCTTTATGAGCCCCGGCTCCGTCACTGAAAAGCTGCATTTTTATATTGCACAATACAGTGATAAAGACCGCCAAAGTGACGGTGGAGGGATCGCTGATGAAGGTGAAGATATTGAGGTTATGGAATGGTCATTCCCTGATGCGTTTGCCGCTATCAAAAATGGGGAGATCATGGATGGCAAAACCATTATGCTTATTCAACATCTCGCCTTAAGTGGAATTCTAAATCCAAAAAATAGTTAATCTTTAAAGGGTGAAAATAGCATTTTTGCCCTTTCACTCTTGAACCATTTTATATAGTCATCATTAAACGATTTCTTTGCTCTTTATTTTTCTATTCTCTTTCTTATTTTCATACTTTATTCTCCTATTTTTTATAAATTACAATTTATTACATAATCCATTATCGAGCATCTAAACTCGATAATAAAAAGAATAAAATAGAGTTTATTCAATCAAAAAAGAATTATCTTTTATCATATTGATTTAAATTAAAAAAACATCAAATAAACCTATCTAAAAACAATCATAGGTAAACTTAAAAAGTTTATTTTTCAATAAAATACTTTAATTTAAAAATATTAACTTTGACCTTGTCATTAAAAAACTTTAGATTTAAAGACATCCTATTTTCTGAACTTCACTATTTTTTCGTTAAGGTAAAAATCGAAACATTGAATATTATCTTAGTTATTAAGCAATATTATTCTTGAGTTAAGGAGCTAAATAAGATGATCCGTTGTATTCGTATGTGGACAGGTGAAGACGGCAACTCTCTGTTTGAAGAAGGCACCATTGAACTGAATGGTGTTGCTCGTGGAGATGACCAAAGCCCTGTCATTGCTGTCAGTGAACTCACTTTTCGCGAAACCGTTTCAGGTGGCTCTTGGGATTGGCACAAAGACCCCGTTCCTCGCTATGTTATCACCCTCACTGGTACGTTAGAGTTCGAAACCAAAGATGGCTCCACATTTATTATCAAGCCAGGTGATATTTTGCTTGCTCAAGACAACACAGGAACAGGTCACAAATGGCGTTTGATTGGTGATGAGCCTTGGAGACGCGCTTATGTGGTGTATCAAGACGGCACAAACTTGTGTTTCACTCCGAATAAAAAATAGGGATTTCCATGACAAAACCCATTGCAGAAAATGTTGATATCGCACTGATCGGTGCGGGGATCATGAGCGCCACGCTCGGCACATTTCTTAAAGAGCTGGAGCCAAATCTCACTATTGCGGTGTTCGAAAGATTAAATGATTGCGCCCAAGAGAGTTCCCACCCATGGAATAACGCAGGAACTGGTCACGCAGCAAACTGTGAAATGAACTATACCCCACCAAACCCTGATGGCACGGTAGATATCAGCAAAGCCCTTGAAGTAAATACTGAATTTGACCTGTCTCGTCAGCTATGGTCCTACTTAGTCACCAAAGGAAAAATTAAAAATCCACGGGACTTTATCCACCCTTGCCCGCACATGAGCTTTGTCTCTGGTGCAGACAACATCAAGTTTTTACAACAACGTTTCCGTCAAATGTCTGCCCATCACTGTTACCATAATATGGAATACAGCGATGACCTAAAACAGATTGATGAGTGGGCACCATTAGTGGTTGAAGGCCGCTCTTCTGACGAAAAAATTGCGGTTACCCGTGTCGTCACCGGCGCTGATGTGGATTACGGCGCCTTAACCCACTTATTGATGGCACAACTTAGCGAACAAAACGGTTTCTCCATCCACTATAAACATGAAGTGATTGATGTGACACAGACGCCTGACGGGCGCTGGAATGTGGAAGTGAAGAACCTTTTGACTCACGAAAAAACCATCACGTCTGCAAAATTTGTATTTGTGGGAGCCGGTGGCCGCGCCATTGAGTTACTGCAAAAATCTGGTATTCCCGAAGGGAAAGGCTACGGTGGATTCCCTGTGAGTGGAATTTGGCTACGTTGTGACGATGAAAAAGTAGCGGCTCGCCACCATGCCAAAGTTTACGGAAAAGCTGATAAAGGCTCGCCACCGATGTCTGTACCTCACTTAGATACCCGTATTATCGGCGGAAAACGTTCTTTACTGTTTGGACCTTATGCGGGTTTCTCAAGTAAGTTCCTAAAACATGGGTCTTATTTGGATCTGTTTGATTCCATCCGATTGAACAATATTGAACCGATGCTAGCCATCGCAAAAGATGACTGGTCGCTGGCTGAATATCTCGTGGGACAAGTGCTGCAAACGTCTGCACATCAATTCTCTATGCTGCAAAAATTCTATCCCGATGCGCAACGTGAAGACTGGAAAGAAGTGGTCGCAGGTCAACGTGTTCAGATAATCAAACCTGACCCGGTGAAAAAAGGCGTATTGGAGTTCGGTACTGAACTGATTACGAGTGCAGATAAATCGTTCACCGTATTAATGGGCGCATCACCTGGAGCATCTACCGCTGCGTTTATCGCTCTCAACGTCCTGAAAACCTGCTTTGCAGATCAACTCTCGGCAGATGGCTGGGAAGCTCGCCTGAAGACCATCATTCCAACTTATGGAATTGATTTAAAACAGGATGCAAAAGCGTGTTTAGATATTCGTACTGCAACGGCTAAAGTGCTGCAATTAGATAACTAAACATCAAGTCACATTGTTCAAGTCGGGTAAGTTAATCATTAACTACCCGACTTTTTATTATCTTGCTATTTTCGCTGTCTCAGCGACATTCAAAACCGGGGTTTAAAAAAGACTCTCTCGGTGAATAATCTAGTGTATTTCCCTGCCAATCCACCACACTCGCCCCTGCACCTAATGCCACTGCATGCCCTGCGGCTGTATCCCAGATATTGGTAGGTCCAAAACGTGGATATAATTGCGCGCTGCCTTCAGCCACTAAACAGAATTTTAGCGATGAACCTATCTCTGCGGTGCGATGCTCCGGAAGCTTCGCGAGATACGCCATCAATTGGGGGTCTTGATGAGAACGGCTGATCACCACCACGGGTGGCGTCGCAGCTTTGGCGCGAATACGCTGAACTTGCCCATGCTCTTCTTTCCACGCTTGAGAGCCTTCGGCGTAATACATCAATCCTTTTGCGGGTGCAAAAACCACGCCCATGACTGGGGTGCCATTTTCAATTAATGCAATATTTACGGTAAAATCACCATTACGATTAATAAATTCTTTAGTTCCATCCAATGGGTCAATAAGCCAGTAACGTTGCCAGTCACGGCGTACAGCCCATTCTGGTGGATCTTCTTCTGAAAGTTGAGGGATATCAGGCGTTAAACGTGAAAGCCCCTCTTTGATGATTTGATGGGCAGCAATATCCGCAGCCGTGACAGGGGAATCATCTTGCTTATGTTCAACCTGCAATGGCGCATGCCCATTGTAAATTTTCATGATGGCATCACCCGCCTCTCGGGCAAGTGTACAGAGTTGTTGGTGCATTTTATTTCCCCTAATGACACTAAGCCTTTAAGAGTAACAAGAGCAGAATATTTACGCTAATAAAAAAGCCTCATTAGCTATACCAAAATGGCAAGCTAATGAGGCTATTATTCTTTTCTGTAAGTCAGTCAGAAAATTATAAAATTTCCAGTAACTCAACTTCGAAAATTAGAGTGCTAAACGGAGGGATAGATGCACCTGCGCCACGCTCACCGTAAGCTAATTCATGAGGAATGTATAATTCCCATTTAGAACCCACTGGCATTAATGTCAGCGCTTCAATCCAACCTGGGATCACACCGCTTACTGGGAATTCTGCTGGTTGGCCGCGCTGTACAGAGCTGTCAAACACAGTACCGTCAATTAAACGCCCTGTGTAATGAACGCGAACGCGGTCAGAACGTGCTGGGATTGCGCCTTCACCTTGGTTAATGACAGAGAATTGCAAACCAGACTCAGTAGTCGATACGCCGTCTTTCTTCTGGTTCTCATCTAAGAATTTTTGACCTTCTACAGCCAGTTCCTTTTGACGCTCTTGACGAACTGCATCTGCACGCTCGTGCATTTCACGCAGTGCTTTATGCAGAGCTTCAACTGGAACTGATGGCATGTTGCCTTCTAAAGAATCAGTCAGACCCGCTAAAATTGCGTCTGGAACTAAACCTTCTAGTCCTGATTCTAATAATTGCTGCCCAATTTGTAGACCAATGCCATAGCTCGCTTGAGCTTCTACTGAATCAAAGTTTTGGTTTGCCATGAAAATACCCATTTCATTTTTTGAGAAAAACCAAGGATAGCAGCCCCTTTCCTATGGGTAAACCTAAACCCGATGACGGAAGAATAAAACTGTCTAAATTATTCAGTGTTCTCCTAAATTAGCCTTCAACTTGTTAATTTACGCGTAAATAGTGCTAGTATGCGTTAAAACGTCTGTGATTAATTATTCCTCAAATATAGGAGGGGTCATGTTGAGACTATCCGCTTTTCATCGCTATGGAATTGCTATTCTAGCGCTGATCATTATTGCTGCCTTATTTTGGCCTGCTGGTGATAAGCCCAATACTGCGCAAAACAGTTCTGGACCAAATAGCACTGACAGCATGCCAAGTCAGCCAATCGTGATCCCTCCAACTCCACAGCCTAATCCAATCCCTGATACGGTGTTATCGCAGCCAGAACAACCGACTACCAATATCCCAGATACATCGCCATCATTGCCAAGTGAGCCTGAGGTTATCCAAGAGCCGCCTGAAACGTCTCAACCGACACAGCAGCTATCTCCACCACCAACCACTCGCCCGCCTGCTAATGAATGGCAGGATCATCGCGTTCAGAAAGGAAAAACATTGGCGCAGCTATTTCGTGATAATAACTTGCAAGCAAATGATGCGTTCATCATGGCAAAAGTTGAAGGCGCAGAAAAACCGCTTAGCAACTTGCAACAAGGACAAAAAATCCGTTTAAAAGCCAATGGGAAAGGTGAAGTTCAACAGCTGGAAGTCACTGCGAACAATGGTCAAACATATAACTTTACGCGCTTAAGCGATGGTAGCTACTACCGAACGCCTTAATTTGTCTGTTAATGTCTGGCATTTCATACAATACCCCGACTTTTCCTTTATTTTCAGAACAAAAATTCAATAGAGACGTTATTTTATGACGTCTCTCACTATAAACTACGTATAATTACTGTTCTTTATTACACTTAATGGTTAAACAGGGAAAAGAACAGGAAAATCTATGCTGAAAAACAACAGTACCTGCAAAAAGAAGCTCATTAAAATTATTGTCGTAGTAATTTTATTCTTACTGCTCAGTGTTATTGGCTATATTTCATGGATTAAGTACCATGCTGATGGGCTGTGGAATATCATTAGCCAGCAGTGCATTACTATCAATGATCCCGACCAACGTAATCCATCCTGCTTGAAAGTGGATTTAGACAATCGCTATGTACTGTTTAAAGATAAAAAAGGTCCGGTACATAATTTGGTGCTGCCAACCGATAAAGTCAGCGGCATCGAATCCCCTTTATTACTCGAAGATAATAGTCCCGATTATTTTAC
Organism: Providencia alcalifaciens; assembly: GCF_020271745.1. NCBI lineage: Bacteria > Pseudomonadati > Pseudomonadota > Gammaproteobacteria > Enterobacterales > Morganellaceae > Providencia > Providencia alcalifaciens. The sequence goes on from NZ_CP084296.1 coordinate 1,048,283, forward strand.
GCTTGCTTGGAATGAGCGTGAGAGTGTCACCCCCGTAGGTCAACCCGCTATCAGCGATGATAAACTCGCCTTAGCGATTAATTCGCAATATGGGCGTTCCCAAGATCAACTCCATATCCATATTGCTTGCCTAAAACCACAGGTTATTGAGCTAGTTAACCAACATGCGAATGCAATTAAATCTGAATGGCATGTTTTTCCTGTGCAGTTAGAAGGCCATGAGTATTGGGCAAAAAAATTAGATAACCAACAAAGCCCTTTCAAGCAATTAAATGAATATGTTCAAGCACATAATGACAGCATGGGGAACTATGGACTGGCGGTGACGGAGCTTAAAGATGGTTCGATGGTGTTATTAGCGAATCGGATGGATGTTTGGCAGTTTAATTTAGGTAGTGCGGGAGAATTGCTGGATTACCAATGCTCAGTCAATCAGTAAGTTTTACAAACGTTAGAAATAAAAAAACACCGGATCCCCGGTGTTTTTTTATTGTGCCACCGCGTTAACAGTGGCAACTATCATCATTATTGATTACTCAGCAACGATGATAACGTTCAGCTCTGCGAAAACATCGCTGTGTAACTGGAAGTGAACTTCGTGGTCACCAGTAGTACGCAGAACGCCGTTTGGCAGGCGAACTTCGCTTTTCGCAACTTTAACGCCAGCCGCAGTGATTGCGTCAGCGATGTCACGAGTACCGATTGAACCGAACAGTTTACCTTCGTCACCAGCTTTAGAAGCCAGAGTAACAGAACCCAGCGCAGTAACAGCTGCTGCACGAGCCTGTGCTGCTGCCAGAACGTCAGCTAATTTAGCTTCCAGTTCAGCGCGGCGAGCTTCGAAGAATTCAACGTTTTTCTTAGTCGCAGGAACAGCTTTGCCCTGTGGTACTAAGAAGTTACGAGCGTAGCCCGATTTAACGTTAACTTGGTCACCCAGGCTACCTAGGTTAGCTACTTTATCAAGCAGAATAACTTGCATTACCTTATCCTCTATTAGTCGTTAATGGACTGTACCAATTACTGATGACGATCAGTGTATGGTAACAGAGACAGGTAGCGAGCGCGCTTGATAGCACGAGCGAGCTGGCGTTGATATTTTGCACGAGTACCGGTGATACGGCTTGGTACAATTTTACCACTTTCAGTGATATAGTTTTTCAGCGTTGCGATATCTTTATAGTCGATCTCTTGAACGCCTTCCGCTGTGAAACGGCAGAACTTGCGACGACGGAAATAACGTGCCATATGGCTAGTCTCCAGAATCTATCAAATCAATCTGCTCGGCATGTAAGACTAATTTACTGATTCCATTACGTCCCTGATGGGTACTAATGAAACCTGTAACAGTAATCAGACTGCCGACCGTTATACTGTGAGTATGGGTTTGTAAGGCTTGTCCGCTGGCAATGACGGGCATTCTGCACCATGCTTGCCGTGACATTCCAGCTTCCTGTTGTCCAGAACGATGTTCTAAAACAAACTGGCAATGTGGAATGCCGGACGGACTCACTTTTCGAATCAATGCTTTACAGACTGTGCCTGTCAACACTAGACGATTAGTGATCACCTGAGCAATTACTCTTCAGAATCCCCAGTTTCTTCTGCTTCTTCGTCTTGATAATCATCAGACATGTCACGGCCGCGACGTTCGTCTTTGGCTTTGACCATTGGAGAAGCTTCTGTTACTGCGTGTTTTAAGCGCATAACCATGCTGCGGATAACGGCATCGTTGAAGCGGAAGTTAGTTTCCAGCTCATCAATCGCTTCCTGTGGAGCTTCTACGTTCAGCAGAACATAGTGAGCTTTGTGCAGTTTGTTGATTGGGTAAGCCAGTTGACGACGGCCCCAGTCTTCCAGACGGTGAATCTGACCTTGTGCGTTAGTGATAACAGCACTGTAACGCTCGATCATGCCCGGAACCTGTTCGCTTTGGTCAGGATGGACCATAAAAACGATTTCGTAATGACGCATTAGTAGTTGCTCCTTACGGATTATTAGCCTCCTGTCTGGGTTAACCGCGGCCCGCGGAGGCAAGGAACTTGTTGAGTGCGGCTAAAAAATTGACGCGTAACTATACCCATCCCAGATAAAAAACTCAAGAGATGGGGACAAATTAAGCAAAAATTATTTTATGATTTATTTGGCAATGCGTTGGCGTACTGCTTCAAACAGGCACACGCCCGTTGCCACAGAGACGTTCAGCGATGAAACTGACCCTGCCATTGGGATGCTAATCAATTCGTCGCAATGTTCGCGAGTCAAACGACGCATACCTTCGCCTTCCGCGCCCATCACTAATGCGATAGCGCCAGTCAGCTTACTTTGATACAAGTTATGGTCAGCTTCGCCGGCGGTGCCAACAATCCATACATTGTACTCTTGCAATAAACGCAAGGTTCTTGCCAAGTTAGTCACACGGATCAGCGGAACGTTTTCCGCCGCGCCACAGGCCACTTTCTTCGCGGTTGCGTTCAATTGTGCAGATTTGTCTTTCGGAACAATCACTGCATGAACACCAGCTGCGTCTGCGCTACGTAAACACGCGCCTAAGTTATGTGGATCAGTCACGCCGTCGAGGATCAGTAAGAATGGCGATTCGGTGCTTTCCAGTAAATCCGGAAGATCACCTTCTTGATACTGCTTGCCCGCTAATACATTGGCGATAATCCCTTGGTGTACCGCACCTTCAGTTTGTGCGTCCATCCATTGGCGATTTGCCACTTGCACCACAATGCCCAACGCTTCGATTTCATGAACGATAGGCATCAGGCGGCGGTCTTCACGACCTTTTAAAATATAGACTTCTTTAATACGTTGTGGAGAACGCTCAAGCAGGGCTTTCACTGCGTGAATGCCGTAAATAATTTCGCTCATAAATATCTTTTAGGTTGAGAACATTAAATAGGTGGAAAATCAAAAGGTGGCGATTGCCCGCCACCTTGCATCATGACACGCGCTTATCCCTCTTGTTTTTGGGATTTTTTCGCCACGCGTTTGGCTTTTAACTTGGCGCTGATTTTTTTGGTTTTATCGGACGGCTTTTTGCTTTTCGCTTTACCGTTTCCTTTACCTTCAGGTTTCGCGTCTTTGCTGTCTTTTTTGCCTTTTTTCTCTGAACGACGAAATGCAGAATCAGGTTCGAAGTTTTTCTCTTTGCTTACGTCGCCTTTTCGACGGGCTGAACGTGTCGCATTTTTAACTTCTTTCTTCATCTTATCCCGTGTGGTTTTACCCGGGTTTTTCGCTTTTCGTGTGGTTGAAATTAAAGCAAAATCAATGGTGCGCTCATCCATGTGTACCGCTTCTACACGGATTTCCACTTCATCGCCAAGGCGATAAGTTGTACCGGATGATTCACCGATTAAGCGCTGTCCAACCGCATCATAACGATAATAGTCGTTATCAAGGGTCGAAATATGCACTAATCCATCAATAAATAGGTCATTTAAGCGAACAAAGAAACCGAAACCCGTCACGCTAGTGATAAGCCCAGTAAACACTTGCCCTACTTGGTCTTGCATGAAGTCACATTTTAACCAATCGGCGACGTCACGGGTAGCTTCATCTGCACGGCGTTCGGTCAGTGAGCAGTGCTCACCCAATTGCAGCATGCTGTCCATATCGGAGTGCCATCCGCCCGTTTCCGTCCAGCGCTTATCTCCATGACCATGCTCTTTTGCCAGTAAGTATTTAATACCACGGTGCAAGGTTAAGTCAGGATAACGACGAATTGGCGAGGTAAAGTGCGCATACGATTTCAGACCTAAACCAAAGTGACCGCGGTTTTCTGGATCATAAATCGCTTGCTTCATTGAACGTAAAATCATGGTCTGTAACAGCTCATGGTCTGGACGTTCAGCCACTTCGTTCATCACTTGGGCGTAATCTTTTGGCTCTGGTTTCATGCCACCCGGCAGAGTTAAACCTAACTCACTGAATACTGAGCGTAAGTTCATAACGCTCTCTTCTTTCGGACGGTCATGTACACGGTATAGGGCAGGCTCTTCGTTTTTCTCAACAAATCGCGCTGCCGCAATATTAGCTAAAATCATGCACTCTTCAATTAATTTGTGTGCATCATTACGCTCTACAGGCTCAATACGCTCAATGCGACGTTCCGCATTGAAGATAAATTTGGCTTCTTCAGATTCAAACGAAATAGCGCCACGCTCAATACGTGCTGCATCCAATGCTTTGTATAACTGATGTAAATGCTCGATATGAGGCACTAACGCTTTGTAATGCTCGCGTAGTTCTTCATCGCCTTGCAACATTTTCCATACTTTGGTGTAAGTTAAACGTGCATGGGAGCTCATCACCGCTTCATAGAATTTATATGAAGAGAGTTTCCCGGATGCCGAAACTGTCATTTCACACACCATACACAAACGATCTACGCCTGGGTTGAGTGAACATAATCCATTAGACAGTACTTCCGGTAGCATTGGTACAACTTGGGATGGGAAGTAGACCGAGTTACCACGGCTATGGGCTTCCGTATCCAGTGCAGTTTGTGGGCGGACATAATAGCTCACATCAGCAATCGCCACCCATAAACGCCAGCCACCGCCTTTTTTCGGTGCACAGTAAACGGCGTCATCGAAGTCACGAGCATCTTCGCCATCGATGGTGACAAGTGGAAGATCGCGCAGATCCACACGCCCTTTCTTCGCAGCTTCAGGGACTGTTTCACTGTAATCAGCCACTTGCTTTGTCACTTGTGGCGGCCAAGAGTGCGGAATTTCATGAGTACGTAATGCGATTTCAACCGCCATGCCCGTACCCATGGTTTCACCGAGTACTTCGACAATATTTCCAACAGCTTGAGAGCGGCGTTGTGGGCGAGTTTCTAATTCCACCACCACCACGTTACCCATACGGGCGCCACACTGTTTGTCTTTCGGAATTAAAATATCGAAACTTAAACGGCTATCATCAGGAACCACAAACCCCATTCCCGCTTCAATAAAATAGCGCCCTACAATTTGGTTATTGCGCGGCTCTAATACACGGACAACACGCACTTCAGTACGCCCTTTACGGTCTTGACCATAAGGTTGAGCCAAAATCACATCACCATGTAAAGCGCGCTTCATCTCATCTTGAGACAAGTAATAATCTTCTTTTTTACCTTCGACACGCAAGAAACCATAGCCATCACGGTGACCAATAACTTTACCTTTTAATAGGTCAATACGTTCTGGTAATGCATAACATTTGCGGCGAGTGAAAACTAACTGACCATCACGTTCCATCGCACGTAAGCGACGACGTAATGCTTCCAATTCATCTTCCGTAGAGAGGTTGAGTAGCTGTGCAATTTCTTCACGGTTTGCAGGGGCTGTGCGCTTAGATAAGAGATCTAAAATAAACTCTCTACTCGGAATTGGGGATTCGTATTTTTCTGCTTCTCTTTCCTGAAAAGGATCGTTTGACATTGTTACCTCCATTGTCATCAGAGTGATAAATTACTGAGACATTAATCGAGCAGTAATTGATACAGTGGACTATTATCTTTGACCATGTCCGCTAGCGTATATTGGTCTAGTTCTTGTAAAAATTGTTGTATCGCCTTTTGCAGGACACCTTTTAGGCGGCAGGCCGGCGTAATATGGCAAAATTCGCCACTACAATTGACTAGAGTGAGTGGTTCTAATGCGCGAACGACATCACCAATCCGAATTGACTCGGCTGGTTGCCCCAGTGCGATCCCACCATTTTTACCTCGAGTGGCTTTAACATAGCCAAGGTGACTTAGCTGATTAATAATTTTAACCATGTGATTACGAGAAACACCATACACCTCAGTAACTTGTGTAATGCTCGTCATCTGCCCTTTTTCTAGGGCGGCTAAGTAGATTAGGGCTCGTAACCCATAGTCAGTAAAACTTGTCAGCTGCACAATCACCTCAAAATTTTTGGCGCTACAAATATGTCATGAAATACTTATCTGCCATTTTCGTTATATTTGTTTTCTGGCTACCATCTAAAGTACATTTTGAACGATTTTCTACAGTATATCGCCTTAGTTTTAGTCTAGCCCATCCTTGCCTGTAAAGATGCTTACAATGGCACAGAATGTTCAACTTGATGGATATTATCTGAAAATTTTAGCGTTTTATCAAAAAGGAATTCATCGGAAGGAAAATGGGAGAGATAAAAAAACAGCGCTCAGTGAGCGCTGTTCATTTTATTACTCAACGTCAAACGGATCACGCAGGATCATCGTTTCTGAACGGTCTGGGCCAGTTGAAATAATATCAACAGGAATGCCCGTCAGCTCTTCAATGCGTTGGATGTAATCTAAAGCAGCTTGTGGCAGTAACGCTCTTTCTTTAACACCAAAAGTCGTTTCGCTCCAACCAGGCATGACTTCATACACTGGCTCTAAGCCTTCCCACTCATCAGCCGCCAAAGGTGTAGTTTCTAACACTGCGCCATCTTTACGACGATAACCTACACAGATTTTTACTTCTTTTAAGCCATCTAAAACATCCAGCTTAGTTAAGCAAAAACCTGACAGAGAGTTAATTTGTACTGCGCGGTTAATCGCAACGATGTCTAACCAACCAGTACGACGCTTACGACCAGTGGTTGCACCGAATTCTTGACCTTTCTCACGCAGGAATTCACCCGTTTCATCGAACAGCTCAGTTGGGAATGGACCTGCACCAACACGCGTTGAATAAGCCTTGATGATCCCCAGTACATAGTTCACATAACGTGGGCCTAAGCCAGAACCTGTCGCAACACCACCCGCCGTTGTGTTTGAAGAAGTTACATACGGATAAGTACCGTGGTCGATATCCAGTAGAGTACCTTGTGCACCTTCAAACATCACTAATTCATTCTTCTGATGTGCTTTATAGAGCAAATCAGAAACATCAATTACCATGCTAGTCAGCAGATCTGCAACAGACATGATGTAATCTAATGTTTCTTGGTAATCAACCGCAGGCTCTTTGTAATAATTAACCAGTTGGAAGTTATGGTATTCGATGATTTCTTTTAATTTTTCAGCGAAAGTTGCTTTATCGAATAAGTCACCAACACGCAGACCACGACGTGCAACTTTATCTTCGTATGCAGGACCGATACCACGACCAGTTGTACCGATAGCTTTTGCTCCACGCGCTTTTTCACGAGCATTGTCTAATGCGATGTGGTAAGGCAGGATCAGTGGGCATGCTTCAGAGATACGTAAACGCTCACGAACAGGAACACCGCGATCTTCCAGTTCTTTCATCTCTTTCATTAAAGCATCAGGTGCAAGAACAACACCATTAGCAATGATGCTGATGACATTTTCACGAAGAATACCGGATGGAATTAAGTGGAGAACGGTTTTTTCACCGTTTACAACAAGAGTATGGCCAGCATTATGGCCGCCCTGATAACGAACTACATATTTAGCTCGTTCTGTCAGCAAGTCAACGATCTTGCCCTTCCCTTCGTCACCCCATTGGGTGCCCAGTACGACAACGTTCTTACCCATTTCGAAATACACTCGGTTGCTTAAAAATGAATTCTACCATCAAAAATGAACTGTTCCAGTGATATTTTGGCATTACAAAAATTTTTTTCTAGAAAGCAAGTAAAATGGTAGTTTTATTTCTGTCGTAGACTCAAAGTGAATTTTCCCAACCTGAGCAGCTCAAATTTTCCCTGAAAAATCCATCACTTAAAACGACAGGCGAAAAAAAGCCCACCGAAGCGGGCTTTTCTTTATTAGATTAACAGTAATTTAAGCTCGTTGCACGTAACTTAAGCTGTTTATCATTTAATCCGTTGAACGCAGCTTAGTTGGCGCCTTCATAAAGCGGAAGAAATCAGTGTCTGGGCTAAGCACCATCACATCATCACCGGTCTTGAAGCTCTGCTCATAAGCACGTAGGCTACGAATAAAGGCATAAAACTCTGGGTCTTGGTTGAATGCATCGGCAAACAGTTTCGTTGCCATTGCATCACCTTCACCTCGCAGGGTCAGTGCCGTACGCTCTGATTCTGCCAGTGTTTCTGTTACTGTCTTATCCGCTACCGCACGAATTTTAGTTGCTTCTTCTTGACCTTGTGAACGGTGCTGACGCGCTACCGCTTCACGCTCTGCACGCATACGTGCATAGATGGCTTCAGAAACTTCATTTGGTAATTCAATACGTTTGATACGCACGTCAACCACTTCGATACCTAACGCCGCCATACTGTTTGCGTTCACAACCAGAGGCTTAAGGTTAGTTTCTTTTTCAACACGAGCCGCTGCATCTGCAATTGCAGCATCAGCGTCTTTGGTTGCTTCGTCGGTTGCGGTACCTTTGTTCAGTGCATCACGAACATCAACAGTTAAACGACCACGAGAGTCAGTGATGATGTCTTTAACGCTTAAACGACCAAACTCAGAACGTAAACGGTCACTGAACTTACGCTTTAACAGGGTTTCTGCTTGGAATGGATTACCGCCGCCAGTCGCTACATAGTAACGGCTGAAGTCAGTGACACGCCATTTCAGGTATGAATCCACCATTAAGTCTTTGTTTTCGCTAGTCAGGTAACGGTCAGCTTGAATTTCTAACGTTTGAATACGTGCATCTAGCATCTTCACAGTTTCAATAAATGGAACTTTGAAATGCAGACCCGGTTCATAAACGATAGGTTTATTCTCAGAATCACGTAAAACCTTACCAAAGCGTAATACAATACCGCGCTCAGTTTGAGGAACAATAAAGATTGATGCGTAGGCTACCGCTAAAACAGCAATCACTACAAAAATAAATGACTTACGCATGATTATTGTCTCCCTACTCTAACTGCATCACCACGCACAGGATTGTTTGGCTGCGCAGGTGCTGAACTCGTAGAAGATGAATTGTTCGTTGAGTTCGTCATTCTTGCTGACTGATTCACTTTTGGTGCCGCAGTCGTATTGCCCGTCCCACCACGCATGATTTGATCCAACGGCAGTACTAACATGCTGTTGCTCTTATCATTAGCAATCACTTTACGTGTATTGGCTAATACGCGTTCCATCGTTTCGATGTACAAACGTTCGCGGGTAATTTCTGGTGCAGCGCGATATTCAGGTAACATTTTCGCAAAGCTTGCGACCTCACCCTCTGCTTTAAAGACGACGCTCGCCTTGTAAGCTTCAGCTTCTTCGATCATACGTTGTGCGTTACCTTTCGCGAGAGGAAGAACTTCATTTCGGTAAGCATGCGCTTCACGAATTGTTTTTTGTTCTTCTTCCCTTGCGGAAATTACATCATCAAACGCCGCTTTAACATCTTCAGGCGGACGAGCCGCTTGGAAGTTGACGTCCAGCAGGGTAATACCCATCTTGTATGGTGCAATCGTTGCTTCTAGCTCTTTCTGCGTAACATCACGGATAAAGGCTCGATTCGTAGTCAATACTTGCTCCATGGCAGATTGACCAATAACACCACGTACCGCACTATCCAGCGCTTGACGCAGGCTGTTATCAGGATTAGTCACACTAAACAGGTATTGAGCAGGATCGGTAACACGGTACTGAACGTTCATTTCAACGCGGATCACGTTTTCATCTGATGTCAGCATCATACCGTTAGTCGCTTGCTCGCGAACGGTTTCAACGTTCACAGGAACGACTTGATCGATAAACGTTGGTTTCCAGTTCAGACCAGGTCCGACAACACCACTATATTCACCAAAACGTAATACTACGCCACGGTCACTTTCTTTAATGGTATAGAAGCCTGAGCCTGCCCATACTACGACAACCGCAGCAATTGCTAACATACCTAAACGACCACTCAGCTGTGATGGCTGTTTGTTATTGCCTTCACCGCCGCCTTTATTACCGCCGCCGCCAAGCTTGCTGCCTATTTTACGAAAGAGATCGTCGAGATCATAAGCCCCAGGTTTCCGACCACCTTTGTTCCCGCCAGAGTTGCTGCCTTTATTGCCGCTTCCCCACGGATCGCGGTCTTGTCCGTCATTACCGGGCTGATTCCACGCCATGTTTTAGCTCCATTCTTTATGATTGATTTTTAGGGCTAAGAGCGATATTTCTCATCATTCATTTCACCCGAGGATGTCTTGAATCAAGTCGAGGATATTGGGCTCTTAATATCAATTCCATTGCCTAACTACGTTGCGGTTAATTCAGTCAACTAACTGTTTTAACGTCATTTTCAAACAACATAGTTAGGTAATTGTTGCTCTTGCTTGCATAAACGTCGCCAATCCACCATTGGCATACGCACCTCAAGTCCAATAGTGCCGTCTTCTTCTTGCCATTCACGTTCGATGGATTGAAGTTGATAAAAACGACTCCGTAAGCGACCTTCATTCGGCGGTAAACGCAATTCAAAATGTGCGATCTCACCTGAAAGGCATTCCGTTAATGCTTGAAGCAACAAAGGGATACCTTCACCTGTTTGCGCTGAAACCCAGACACGAACAGGCTTGTTATCCTCATCTCTGTCAATACGCGGGACAAAATCGTCGAGCATATCAACTTTGTTCATTACTAAAAGTGTGGGGATCTCATTTGCTTCGATTTCTTCCAGCACACTGTCAACTGCTTGGATATTTTCATCCAGTCGGACATCAACTGCATCAATCACATGGAGCAGTAAAGTGGCTTCACGCGTTTCTTGCAGAGTTGCTTTAAATGCAGCAACCAGATCATGTGGAAGGTGGCGAATAAAACCCACAGTGTCCGCTAATACGACAGTTCCTACATCATCAACATCGATACGACGCAAAGTAGGATCTAACGTAGCAAACAGTTGGTCTGCCGCGTAAACATCTGCCGACGTCATCCGATTAAATAAACTGGATTTTCCGGCGTTGGTGTAGCCCACCAAGGAAACAGTTGGAATATCTGCTTTACTTCTTGATTGACGACCTTGCTCACGCTGTTTTTCGACTCGTCCTAGACGAGATAAAATCTGTTTGATTTTATCTCTAAGTAATCGACGGTCAGTTTCAAGCTGAGTTTCACCAGGACCACGTAAACCAATCCCGCCTTTTTGTCGCTCAAGGTGCGTCCATCCCCTCACTAAGCGAGTGGATAAATGCCGTAATTGAGCTAATTCAACTTGAAGTTTACCTTCATGCGTACGCGCACGTTGTGCAAATATATCTAAGATTACCCCTGTACGATCAACGACCTTACATTGGCAAACCCGTTCGAGATTACGCTCTTGTGCAGGGCTAAGTGTGTGGTTAAATAGCACCACATCCGCACCACTAGCTTCGACGGCTTCAGCGATTTCTTCAGCTTTCCCTTCCCCAACGAAAAATTTTGGGTGAGGAGCCTTACGGCTGCCAGTCACTATTTGTACAGGTTTAACGCCAGCAGACGTCACTAAGGACTCAAATTCTGCTAAATTATCAATATCTTTTTCTTGATCAAAAAAGACATGAACCAGTACAGCTAGTTCACCGCCTTCATACCTATCAAACAAAGTGTAACCTCTTAGGTTAAACAATAATTGCAAAGGAAAGACACAGGTATAGTCTCCCTACCCATGCTTTCCTTGTTTTAGCGTACAATCTTACTCAGCTGATTCGCCATCTTGACCAGCAGAAGCACCACCGTGGTAGTTACTATTGCTAGCGCCAGCAGTACCAGTACCGCTATGATGAGAAACAGGGCGTGCTGGAACAACAGTAGAGATAGCGTGTTTATAAACCATCTGGCTTACTGTGTTTTTCAGCAAAATAACAAATTGGTCAAAAGATTCGATTTGACCTTGCAATTTAATACCATTAACTAAATAAATAGAGACCGGAACCCTTTCACGACGTAATGCGTTCAGGAACGGATCTTGCAAAGATTGCCCCTTAGCCATTCTATGTTTTCCTTATTTTGTTGTTTTTTAAATGAGAATCTTACGATTCCTAAAAATTACTACTCAAAAATTACGCTTAACGCTTTAATTGTACACAAAGAATAGCCCTATGCACTAATAACCTGTATAACGGTGTCAAGCGCTTGCTGAGGTTGTTCACTATCTAACCGATGAACATTGTCCCAGCTTCTCAACCAAGTGATCTGCCGTTTAGCCAATTGGCGCGTCGCACAAATCCCTCGATAAACCATTTCATCATAATCTATTTCACCATCGAGATAAGACCACATCTGCCGATAACCTACGCAACGAATGGAAGGTAAATCAACATGGAGATCGCCTCGTTGGTATAGCGCTTTCACTTCGTCTTCAAACCCTGCTTCTAGCATTAAGCGAAAACGTTGTTCGATACGCTCATGTAAAATTTTACGATCTTGTGGCTCAATAGCAAACTGAAACACATTATAAGGCAATTCCGTGCCTGCTGTTTGAGTCATTTCAGTCAAAGTTTGTCCCGAAATGAGATATACCTCTAAAGCTCGGGATAATCTTTGTGGATCATTAGGATGAATACGTGCCGCAGAGACGGGATCTACCTCAGCTAAACGACGATGTACCTCAGCCCAACCTTGTTCTTGTGCTATGTTCTCTATTACCTCACGAACTTCTGGAGAAGCCGATGGCAGCGGTGATAAGCCTTCTAGTAAGGCTTTAAAATAGAGCATGGTGCCGCCAACTAATAATGGAATTTTACCTTGAGACGTAATTTCATCCATTACATTTAATGCGTCGCGACGAAAGTCCGCCGCAGAATAAGGCTGAGAGGGATCGAGAATATCAATCAAGCGGTGAGGGGCTTGGCTAAGCTCTTCTTTATTAGGCTTCGCGGTACCAATATCCATTCCTCGATAAATCAATGCCGAATCGACACTAATAATCTCCACAGGCAAATGCTTGCGTAATTCAATGGCTAATGCCGTTTTACCCGAGGCCGTTGGCCCCATTAAGAAGATGGCATTTGGTTTTTGTTGAGTTACTAAATCACTCATTTGTTAGTGTAGCTACCACAGGTTGTAAATTAATTAATTGTAATAATGTTGGCGGTGGATTTGTAACCCACTGCGGACAAATCCGCTCAACATCAGCCAGTAATTGAACTGCCTGCGCCAAACTCCAACTTTCTTCGGTTTTTGTCTGTAAAATCGCATTTGCAAGCCATTGTACGATGTTTTCATTCGTGACACTTTCTTTTGTCGACAAAAATACGATTAAATCAGAAAAAAGCTGCGATAAATTTTGCGTTCTTAGCGGTAACGATACCGTATGAATTGTTACTTTTCCATGAAATATCGAAGCATCGATACCAAATAGTGTCAATTGTTCCTTATAACGTTGCAAAACCTCTATTTCGTCACTTTTTAGTGACAATTTTAAGGGAATTAACAACGGTTGAGGTTTTAATCCACCATTTTCTGGCGTTAATTGAGCCAGCTTGAGTAAGTAATTCGCTTCATTCAAGGATAACAGGATTATCCCTAATGAAGACTCAATTAATGCAAAGTTTTTTGCGTAAATTGTCAATACTTTACCGAATTGGTAGTTATCCGCACTTTTCGCGACAGATTGGCTATCTACAGGGCTGACACTCAACGGCTTTCTTTCTGGGAATAACGATTTTTTATCTTCAGGAGCAACGGGAATTGACATCAAACGTTGATACAGCTCCCCGGCTTTACGTTCATAGCTTGGCTCTGAGCGACTGTAGTTTGATTCTGAGCGACTGTAGTTTGATTCTGAGCGGCTATAGTTTGGTATTGGACTGGATTTGCCTGCATTGCCTGAAGCAAAAGAGCGATTTTTGCCTGTTACTGATTCATTTCGAGGCTCACCATAAGAAAGTGAAGGCTCTTGAGCATGATTCCGCGGAGATCCTTGTGATTTTCCTGTTTCCAGTGAAGCAGGAGAAGCAGGAGAAGCAAAGTAGTTATCCCCTGCTGATGCCCGGTTTTCAACTTCGTTGGATACAGAGTCTATTCCCGGAAGCTCATTTTCCGTCAGCGCATTAAGCAATACAGCGCGTACCGCTTGATAGATAAAATCATGCACTAATCTGGCTTGGTGAAAACGCACTTCATGTTTAGCGGGATGGACGTTCACATCCACTTGCTTTGGATCGATGGTCAAATACAACACATAAGCGGGTTGTTGATTCTCATCCAAATGACCTTCATAAGCTTGGCGAATAGCATGGTTGATCAGCTTGTCGCGCATCATACGACCATTCACGTAGCAATACTGAATATCACTGACTCCACTCGACGTCGTTGATGGTGCAACCACCCAGCCTTTGATCCCTAAATCACTGTGTTCCCATGAAAGCGCTAACGCGCCTTGCATAAAACCCGTTCCGCAGATTGAGCCTAAACGGCGCTCTTGCTGATTGGCATCTTGCGCTGCACGATACTGCTTAACCAATTTGCCATTGTGTGACAAATTAATCGTCACATCAGGGCGCGAAAGTGCAATTCGGCGTACGATTTCATCAATATGCCCAAACTCAGTTTTCTCTGTGCGCATAAATTTACGACGAGCAGGCGTATTGTAAAAAAGATCGAGCACTTCCACCGTTGTGCCATTTGGATGGGCTGCGGGTTTTACCGTCACCTGCATGTCACGGCCTTCTGCATAAGATTGCCATGCCTCAGTCTGCTCTGCGGGTTTGGAAGTTAATGTTAGGCGAGAAACAGAGCTAATACTGGCAAGGGCTTCTCCACGGAATCCCATGCTCATAATAGCTTCGAGATCATCTAATGTCGCAATTTTACTGGTGGCATGGCGCGCTAAAGCGAGGATCAACTCATCTTTGTTGATGCCACAGCCATTATCCCGAATACGGATCAGCTTTTCTCCCCCTCGCTCAATCTCGATATCGATGCGAGTTGCCCCTGAATCAAGGCTATTTTCGACTAACTCTTTAACCACGGAGGCGGGTCTTTCGACTACCTCACCCGCCGCTATTTGGTTCGCTAATTGAGGAGAAAGGATCTGGATTGCCATAACCTAATTCACTTATTTTGGCGCTGCTTGCAGCGGATTCGCTAAAAAGTACTGACGTAACCCTCGGTGAATACCATCAGCCACTTTTTCTTGATAATCATTGGACTTCAGTAGCTGCTCTTCGGATGTATTACTGATAAACCCGGTTTCCACTAAGATGGATGGAATATCGGGAGAACGCAGTACTCCAAGGCTAGCGTGTTCTGGTGATTTCTTATGAATATTACCAATTTTTCTAAGCTGCTGAATGACATGAACTGCAACATCGTAACCCACGCGTTGTGAGTGTCCAAACTGTAAATCCAATACCGCTTGGCTTAAATACGGATCTGCACCACTGAGCGCGTCACCCGCCCCACCAAGAAGCTCAGATTGTTTTTCACGCTGCTCCAACCAGCTACCTAATTCACTGTTTGCTCGGCGGTTAGATAGCACCCAAACGGATGCTCCGCGAGCGCTACTGTTTGGTGCTGAGTCAGCGTGAATAGAAACCAGCATGTTGGCGCCTTTCTTACGAGCCACGTCTGAACGACCACTGACGGAAATAAAATAGTCTCCATCCCTTGTCATTACAGGCTTAAACATCGGATCCGCATCCAGTTTTTGATATAGTTTACGCGCCACACTCAGTGTCACGTCTTTTTCTTTATAACCGTTTTTACCAATCGCCCCTGGGTCTTTTCCACCATGGCCCGCATCAATCGCAATCACTACCTGCTTAGTACCTTTTGGCAAGGTTTTGGTTGGTGTTGCTGGGGTTGATGGTGTGGTTGACGTGGTCGATGAAGGCGCCGCTGGTGTATTCATTTTTAAGGGTTTTTCTTGCGACGGCTGAACGGGCTGCGAATTACGTGCAGATGGCGTTGCCGTCGGCAGGGCTGGCATCACGGTATTATTATATGAATTTGGTGTCTGTCCTTTACCTGTTGATACAGTAAAAACAACTTGGTATTGACCTGAAACCTGCTGAACACTCGCTTTAGTCTTCGCTACTTGAGAAAGTTCAAGGACAATACGTTTGTGCTGGCTATCTGGTGCTTGGCTTGCACGTACTTGCTTCACTAAATCCCCTTTAGGAAGTTTAAGCGGCAGACCAATAATTTCACCACGTTGCCGAACATCAATCACTAAGCGTTCAGGAGAGTGCAGCGGGAAGTAGGAATAATCAGGCTTTCCATCAACAAATGTTAATGTCACTTGCGCCTGTGAAGGGCTATTACTAACTTGAATATTAGAGAGAGAAGCAGCTTTGGCTGTTGATGTCATCAGAGCCAGAACAAACATCATCAATAATAATAAGAAAAGAGAAAAAATACCCTTGGTAGCTATTCTGTTCATCGATGCATTCATCATGAGCTATATGTTCCTTAGAATACCGTTAACGCTTCCAATAATGACTCTCCCGTTGCCGAAAAAGCGACAACCCGAGCCTGACGCCCTTCATCTTGATAGGTTAAATGGATCTCCAGATCCGCTTCAGGTAAGAAGCCTTCACCCTTCTGTGGCCATTCCACTAAACAGACTGAGTTGTCTGAAAAATAGTCGCGGATCCCCATAAACTCAAGTTCTTCAGGATCGGCTAAGCGATACAGATCAAAGTGAAAAACGTGTCTATCCTCTAATTCATAAGGCTCAACGAGTGTATAGGTTGGGCTTTTTACATGACCTTGATGACCCAATGCTTGTAAAAATCCACGACTAAATGTGGTTTTCCCTGCGCCCAAATCACCATACAGGTTAATGACCGCACCTTGCTTACAGGCCATAGCGATCGTGCGCCCAAGCGCGACTGTTTGCTCTTCATTAGCAAGTTGTACTGTACGTTCTTTCATAGTTAGTGAAGCCAATTATAATGATAAAATTTATTCAATATTGATATTAACGCCTATTTTAACTCAAGCAGATCTATTTGTGTTATTTAACATGGTTGGAACATCGAGATCGGAAATTTCCGAGCAAGATCGAGTCAACGCGATCCGTGGATTTTGACAAATCCAATGATCGTGTTAGAGTGCCTGCGAATCCACTTTTACCTAGATATTTCCCATGTCCACACGCCTCGATCTCGACCTTCTTGCCCAAAATATTAAACAATGGGGCATTGATGCTGGCTTTCAACAAGTCGGTATTTGCGATACGGATCTTACCCTTGAAGAACCCAAGCTCCAGGCATGGCTGGATAAACAATATCATGGAGAAATGGAGTGGATGAAGCGCCACGGTATGATGCGGGCGAGACCCCATGAATTACATCCCGGCACATTGCGCGTCATTAGTGTTCGAATGAACTACTTACCCGCAAAAGCAGCTTTTGCCAGCACGCTAAACAATCCAGAGCTAGGTTATGTCAGCCGCTACGCCCTTGGCCGCGATTATCATAAGCTATTAAAAAAACGCTTAAAAGTGCTTAGTGATCGGATCCTCGAGTATTGCAGTCAGTTTGAATGCTCCGATGACCTGAATTTTCGCCCCTTTGTTGACTCAGCCCCTATTCTTGAACGCCCTCTTGCTGTCAAAGCAGGTTTAGGTTGGACGGGCAAACATTCATTGGTACTCAACCAACATTCAGGATCATGGTTTTTCCTTGGCGAATTGCTAGTCAATCTCCCTCTCCCCATAGATCAACCTGTTGAAGAGCAATGCGGGCGCTGCGTTGCCTGTATGACAACTTGCCCAACGGGTGCAATTGTAGAGCCTTACACTGTTGATGCAAGGCGCTGTATTTCCTATCTAACCATTGAGCTCGATAGCGCGATCCCCGAAGAGTTTCGCCCTTTAATGGGTAACCGGATTTATGGCTGTGATGACTGCCAACTTATCTGCCCGTGGAATCGCTTTTCTCAGTTAACTGATGAGGAAGACTTCAGCCCTAGAGCCGCATTGCATACGCCAGAGCTATTAGATCTTTTTTCATGGGACGAAGCAAAATTTCTTCGTATTACGGAAGGATCGGCAATCCGCCGTATCGGCTATATAAAATGGCTACGTAATATCAGCGTCGCTTTAGGTAATGCACCCTATCAAGATAATATTGTCCTCGCATTACAGAACCGTCTTGGGATCAACTCTATGCTAGACGAGCACTTCCAATGGTCGATTAGCCAACAACTCAAGCGCCGAGAAGAAAACCAAGTCACAATTCAAACTTCGCAACAAAAACGTCTTGTTCGGGCAATTACTAAAGGTTTACCTCGGGACGCCTAAAAAAAAACCAGCCTTATATCCTGATCTATCAATTGTCAAACCGATGTGAATAAAATAAAAAAATGCTTAGCCGACAATAGGTAAAGGATTTGCAAGTTGTGCTAAGCACATTTTGAATAAATAGTTTTTCACTTTAATTTCAATCAATTAAAATTAAAATCAATAATATTCATTTTGTGATAATAAAAAATTAACCAATAACTAACCTGTGGATAACTCTGTGCAGCAAAGTATTTCTGCTTAGGATAAATTGAATCTAATCCCACTCAGGTTGTGGATAACTTTCTCATGAAAAGAAATAATAAAAAACGCCGAATTTTAGCTAACTAATTAAAGTAAAGTTATCAAAAAGTCAGGTTAAGAATAAATTTTAACTGAAAAGGTAAAAATAGGATTTTTTACCTTTTACTCGAACGTTTGCCATTTTGGCTGAAGTTCTTATAGGATGCCCTATTGCTAAGGGGTGGCTATTCTATGGCTCTCCGCCTATGAATGCAAGCAAAAAACTCACTTGGATCCTAAAAAGATCATAAATAATAAAAGGATCGTGAACAAGAGAGATAAAAGTTACTTTTGTATAAAGTATGAACATTAAAATGCTAATAAATATTAATGCATAAGCACAAAACCAGTATTTGATAGAATGTCTATTAGAGGGGAATATAAAAAGAATAATTGAGAAGATTGAGAGAGAAAATTTGGAGCGGGAAACGAGACTCGAACTCGCGACCCCGACCTTGGCAAGGTCGTGCTCTACCAACTGAGCTATTCCCGCATTTGGTGGGTACTGCATTTGCTAAAACACTAAGAAAGTTTGGAGCGGGAAACGAGACTCGAACTCGCGACCCCGACCTTGGCAAGGTCGTGCTCTACCAACTGAGCTATTCCCGCATTCCGAAAATAGTGCTGTAGCTAAAACATCAAGAAAGTTTGGAGCGGGAAACGAGACTCGAACTCGCGACCCCGACCTTGGCAAGGTCGTGCTCTACCAACTGAGCTATTCCCGCATAACCAATTCTTGGTGCCTTAATCGTGCCAATAAAATCATAAAAACTTCATCGGTACGGGGAGCGCATTATACGAGAAATTAAGATACTAGCAAGCGTTTGAACTCAAATTTTTTATTTTTTTGTTCGTTTGATGATAAAACAATCATAGTGATGATTTTGTCGTCGCCGTTTGTTAAATAAGCATTTCAAGGTGTTAAGCTTGTTAATTTGCGCAGCCATATTTATAACGACTATGGCTTTATCTCTTTCGCAACTCTTGAATTTGCCGCTGTGTAAGCTTTGCCCGCTTCTCGCTTACCTACTGAGATAACTAGAATAACAATTTCAGAATCAATAACTTGATACACTAAACGGTAACCTGATGCCCGTAATTTGATTTTATAGCACCCAGATAAATCCCCTTGTAAGCGGCTTGATTCCACATAGGGACTATTTTATAGGGACTACTTTGTAATTTTTTCAGTTTCTTTTTGAATTGTTCTCGAATATCACTACCAAGCTTCTGCCATTCCTTTAACGCTCGTTCATCGAAATCAATATTATAAATCATCCAAATTCACTCTGATTCGTTTTGCTGGTTTTTTCAAACGCTCACGAACGACAGCCAGAATATCTTCATCATCATCATTGTCACTCACAACAACAGAAACCTCCGCAAAGGGAAGCTTCTTATTCTCTGCGACGTATCGTAAAAACAATCTAAGCGCATCTGATGGCGATAAATTTAAATTTTCTAAGGCTTGATAGGCTTCTTTTTTTAATTGTTCATCGACTCTAATCTGAATTGTTGACATCACTTTCTCCAACTTTCAAAGTAATTTAACAAAGATTGTCGTAATGACAAATGTAATGCAAATCGCATTACAATAAATACCGAGAGAGAAGTTGATTTTTTGAGAAAAACCAACTCACCCTGATAGCAAGGCTATTTAATAAACATTTCTCGGTAATATACCAGCTCAGCAATTGATTCACGGATATCATCCAGCGCTTGGTGGGTATTTTTCTTTGAGAATCCGGCGAGGATCTCAGGTTTCCAGCGGCGAGCTAACTCTTTTAATGTACTCACATCAAGATAACGGTAGTGAAAATAGCTTTCTAACTCTGGCATATAATTAAATAAGAAACGGCGGTCTTGCCCT
Organism: Providencia alcalifaciens; assembly: GCF_020271745.1. Lineage (NCBI taxonomy): Bacteria > Pseudomonadati > Pseudomonadota > Gammaproteobacteria > Enterobacterales > Morganellaceae > Providencia > Providencia alcalifaciens. The sequence goes on from NZ_CP084296.1 coordinate 1,068,533, forward strand.
ACGCTGTTCCCACAGATAGGCGATGCCCCTTTTGGTACCCATTTTTCTAAAAACTCAATGGTCGCCAGCTCTGCTTCACGCTCATTAATGGAACTTTTACGAATGCGCTCTACTAAGCCGCTATTAGTATGGGTGTTTACATTCCACTCATCCATCAATGCTAACTGCTCTTCGGTTTGATGTACCGCGATAACAGGGCCTTCAGCCAAGATATTCAGGTTACTGTCAGTCACAATGGTCGCGATTTCAATAATACGATCACGAATAGGATCGAGGCCGGTCATTTCTAAATCGATCCAAATTAAATTATTCTCATTCTTTTGCATGATATGCCCTAACTGAATACGGTGGAGTTAAGGTATGATAACACCCTTCGTGCTATCCGTTATAGGTATGTAGTTTTTCAATAATATCCCTATCGGTTATAATATAGACGCCAAATTATTTAAGTGAGAGAGGTCAGGTGGCTAAGCAGAAACTGTCGAAAGGCCAACAGCGCCGCGTGCAAGAAAATCATCAAAAAAGACTCAAAAAGCAGAAAACCATTGAGATTGATGATAGCCAATTAGGTGAGGCTCAAGAGGGCTTAGTGATTAGTCGCTTTGGTCAACATGCGGATATTGAAGCCGCAGACGGCACAATACAACGTTGTAACCTACGTCGAACTATCTCATCTTTAGTGACTGGGGACAAAGTTGTCTGGCGCCCTGCACTAAACACACAGAGTGATATCAAAGTGAATGGTATTGTCGAAGCCGTTCATGAGCGCCACTCCGTCTTAACGCGCCCTGATTATTATGATGGGTTAAAACCTATCGCCGCAAATATCGACCAAATCGTCGTGGTTTCTGCGATTTTACCTGAATTATCGCTCAACATTATCGACCGCTACTTAGTCGCCTGCGAAACCACAGGGATCCAGCCGATTATTGTCTTAAACAAAGTTGACTTGCTAGATGAAGAAAATCGCGAGTGGGTCAGTGATTTAATGACAATTTATAGCGACATTGGCTACCAAGTGCTCGAAGTTTCCAGCCATACCGGTGAAGGAATGGAAGCGCTCACTAACACACTATCCGATAAAGTATCGGTCTTTGTTGGTCAGTCTGGTGTTGGTAAATCCAGTTTGTTGAATACGCTGTTACCTCAAAATGAAGCCGCGATCTTAGTTAATGATGTCTCTGATACCTCGGGCTTAGGTCAACACACCACGACCGCATCCAGGCTGTACCACTTCCCACAGGGTGGTGATGTCATCGATTCACCGGGCGTGCGTGAATTCGGTCTCTGGCATCTGACAAAGGAACAAGTGACCAAAGGATTTGTCGAATTTAAAGATTACCTTGGCGGCTGTAAATTCCGTGATTGTAAACACTTAGATGACCCTGGTTGTTTACTGAGAGACGCAATGGAAGATGGAAAAATTGCTGAATCACGCTTTGAAAACTATCACCGTATTTTAGAAAGTATGGAACAAGTTAAACTGCGTGGTAACTTTACTGCCAAAGAAAAATAATCCCCAAAATCAGTCTAAAATAAGTTAGTGAACGCTCACGTTTCATGGTTTATTTCATCCGCTTTGTGAAATAATTCGAAAGCGGATCAGTTTCAGTTACAATAGCGCCCTTTCACTAACTTACCTTTAAAATTCAGAGGTTAACGTGCTAGATAAAATCAAAATTCGCCTGCAATTTATGCTTCCTAAACAAGGGCTTACTCAACTTGCAGGATGGTTTGCTAGTCGAAATGTCGGGTTTGTAACCCAATGGGCAATAAAGCTGTTTGCTAAAGCCTATAAAGTGAATATGAATGAAGCTCAAAAAAGTGAGCTGACTGCATATTCAACCTTTAACGACTTCTTCATCCGTACGCTGAAAGATGGCGCGCGCCCAATTGTTGAAGCTGAACATCACCTAGCACAGCCCGCAGATGGTGCCGTTAGCCAGTTAGGCCCTATCGATAATGACCTAATTTTTCAGGCAAAAGGTCATAACTATACGGTTGAAGCCCTACTTGCTGGGCAATATCAGTTAGCGGATAAATTCCGTGGTGGTGATTTTATCACAACCTACTTATCCCCAAGCGACTACCACCGTGTACATATGCCATGTGACGGCTTATTAACAGAGATGATTTACGTCCCTGGCGATTTGTTCTCCGTTAACCCATTAACCGCGGCAAATGTGCCAAATTTATTCGCACGTAATGAACGTTTAATCTGCGTGTTTGATACCCCGTTTGGCACAATGGTGCAGATTTTAGTGGGTGCAACCATTGTAGGCAGCATTGATACAGTTTGGAGCGGTTGTGTTAACCCACAGCGTGAAGGCGTGATTAAACGTTGGACTTATCCCGCACAAGGGGAAGAAGGCGCTATCTTCCTACAAAAAGGGGAGGAAATGGGTCTATTCAAACTCGGTTCCACGGTCATTAACCTGTTTGAACCTAACAAAATTCGCTTTAATGCCTCATTGATCCCCGGCTATGCAACCCGCATGGGTGAGCTATTAGCAGAATCAATTGATGAGCAGCAACGCACTGAAACTGTTAGCTAATCATTTAAACTATAATTAAGTTATTCTATCGCTGAAGGAGCTCCTCACTGTGCGTTTGATTATCAGTTTTTTACTTAGCCTGTTAATCGTTTTTTCATCCCAAGCGGCGCCAGCCTCCGCACAAGATGAAGCACAGATTACACAGGAGCTCAAACAGCTTGATCCAAGTAAAAACCCCAAAGATGCTGAAATTGCTCAAGCATTGCAAGGGGCATTAAGCTGGATTAATGAAGCTCGTGATTCAGACAATAAGGCAAAGTCTTACCAAGATGCTATTGATAATTTTCCTAAAATTATCAAAACAATTCGCCAAAACTTGCTCAATGAAACCGATACACCCCCTGCTATTCCAACAAGCATTAGTTTAAGTGAACTCGAGCAGCGTATTACCCAACTCAGCAGCCAGCTACTTGATCAAGGCCGCTTGATGCAGCAAGAGCAAGATAAAGGGCGTGAAATCAGCGAATCCCTGAATCTCTTGCCACAGCAGCTGTCTGAAGCACGACGTCAATTAACGGATGCCTCAACACGACTCCAATCACTCAATACGCCAACGTCCCCGTTAGCTGAAGCCCAATATACCTTAGCTCAAGCCGAAGTAAGCGCTCGCAAATCCATTGTGAATGAGCTAGAAATGGCGCAGTTATCAGCCAATAACCGCCAAGAAATTTCTCGAATGACACTGGAGCTCGAGAAAAAGCGTTATCAGCGCCTAGAGCTTGAACTTCAACAACTCCGTGATTTTCAAAATACCCAACGCCAACAAAAAGCAATATTGGCGTTAGAGCATACCGAAATGTTAGCGGAACAGGGTGAATTAACCCCGTTCTTAAAAGAGCAGCTTGATATCAACCGCAAAATGTCCCAAGAGTTGACCGAGCAAGCTCAACGCATGAGCGAGATCACCACCAACCAAGCCGAAATCTCCACCAGCATTCGAAATGCACGGCAAGCGCTATCCACTATCCGCGAACAAGCCCAGTGGATCAGCAGTTCAAGTTCCTTAGGGGAAGCGCTTCGAACTCAGCTTTCTCGCCTGCCAGAAATCCCTAAAAGCCAACAACTTGACCGTGAAATGGCGGATTTACGTGTTCAGCGCTTAAATTATGAAGATATGCTTGAGCGCTTATCCAAGCTCGATGTATCAGTGCAAGAAAGCGCTAATGATTTAAATCCCGCCCAATCTCAGGTTTATCAGTCATTGATGAAGACCCGCAAAGAGCTATTAACCTCGCTCATTTCGGGCTTTGACGGTGAAATGCTAGAGCTGACCAAGCTCAATGTTGCAACGGGGCAATTAACGGATGCGCTAAAAGAGGTGAAAGACGCCTCAAACCGCTATCTGTTCTGGGTCGCTGATGTCCCGCCTATTAGCATTAATTATCCGGTACTTGTGGTCACTGACATGACCCAATTACTTTCACTAGATACTCTCTCCCAGCTAACGGGCGCGCTGCAAGTGATGGCCACTAGCCAAGACTCGTTCTTATACCTGCTGGGTTCCATCATCTTAGTGATTTTCAGTGTCAGCACACGCCGCCATTACCAAGATTTCTTAGACCGCTCAAGCCTGCGCATTGGTAAAGTCACACAAGATCGTTTTTATTTAACCGTTCGTACTATTTTCTGGTCGATTATTGTCGCGCTTCCCCTTCCTATGATGTGGTCTGCCATTGGTTATGGCTTACAAAGTGCATGGCAATATCCAATGGCAGCGGCCATTGGCTATGGTGTTAGCGCAACTACCCCGCTGCTCTGGCTGTTTATGATCAGCGAAACATTCTCACGACCAACTGGACTGTTCATTGCCCACTTAGGTTGGGATAAAGACGCGGTAAAACGCGCAATGCGCCACTACCGATTAGCCATTTTCGTGATTGTGCCGTTAGTGATGGCAATCATCACTTTTGAACATTACAGCGAAAGAGAGTTCTCCGCGACCTTAGGCCGCCTCTGTTTCTTAGTGCTGTGCGTTGCATTAAGCCTAATTACCAATAACCTACGCCGTTCTAAAATCCCATTGTATTTGGACAGACACGGCTCCGGTGAAAACTTAGTTAACACCGCATTATGGTGGCTCATTTTCATTGCACCGGTGATTGCCGCGTTTTTCTCTGTATTAGGTTATTTCTCAACGTCTCAAGCACTGTTGGCACGGCTCGAAACCTCAGTTGCGATTTGGTTTGTGATTTTAATTATTTATCACACTATCCAGCGCTGGATGTCGATGCAGCGCCGAAAACTCGCCTTCGAACGAGCAAAACAGCGCCGTGCGGAGATCTTAGCCCAGCGAGCTAAAGGGGAAGAAGACTCTCAATTACCCAATGCCAGTGGTGAAGGGAATATTGATATCGAAGAGCAGGTTCTTGATCTTGATACCATCAGTTCTCAATCTGTTGGATTGGTACGCTCCATTCTGACCATGATAGCGCTGGTATCGTTAATCTGGTTGTGGTCTGAATTGCATACCGCATTTTCGTTCCTTGAAAATATTCGCCTGTGGGATGTGACCTCATCCATTAATGGTGTCGAAACTGTTCAAGCCATCACTATGGGGTCGATTTTCATCGCTATTTTGGTGATTATCGTTACCGCACAGCTCGTCAGAAACCTGCCTGCACTATTGGAACTGGCAGTCCTTCAGCATCTCGATTTAACACCGGGTACCGGTTATGCCATCAGTACCTTGACCAAGTACGGCATCACTATCATCGGAACCATTGTCGGTTTCTCAATGCTGGGGATCGACTGGTCAAAACTGCAGTGGCTTGTCGCTGCAATGGGGGTCGGGCTGGGATTTGGTTTACAAGAAATTTTCGCCAATATTATCTCTGGTTTAATGATCCTGTTTGAAAAACCGATCCGTATCGGTGATACCGTCACTATCCGCAACTTAACCGGTAGCATCACTAAGATTAATACCCGCGCCACTACGTTAACGGACTGGGACAGAAAAGAAATTATTGTGCCGAACAAGGCATTTATTACTGAACAGTTTATTAACTGGTCGTTGACCGACACCATTACCCGTATCGTGATGACCATCCCTGCTCCTGCGGATGCCGATAGCGAAAAAGTGACAGAGATTATTTTGAGTGCGGCAAAACGCTCCTCCATGATCTTGGATAACCCTAATCCTGAAGTTTATCTCGTGGACTTACAGCAAGGGATCCAAATTTTCGAGCTGCGGGTGTATGCCGGCGAAATGGGGCACCGTTTACCAGCTCGCCACGAAATCCATCAACATATTTTAGAAGCCTTCGCAGAACAAGGAATTACATTGCCATTCCCACCGTTCCAAGCCCGTGTTGATGTACGCAGTAATTCGCTGCAAAGCGCCACAAATAACCTTTCTGGTCGCAATCCACCTCGTGGTACTGGTGAGCTATAAGTTTATCGAGGGCACGCTTGCGCCCTCGTTTTTCATCATAGAAAAGGCAGAATAATGACCCACGCAGTAGAAATCCAAGACGAATCCATCAAATTGAAAATTGCACAGTATGAGCGTGTAGGCTCCATTCTGTTTTTTCTGATCCCGTTAGTGATTTTGTTGATTGTTGGAAAGGATTTTGCCTTTAATACGCTCTATCTGTGGCAAGGATTCAGCCTGCTGTATTTAGTGATTTATCGCTTACAAGTTCGTCAATTATCGACAAAACCTCTACAACTGAGTGTACGCCGAGGATGGGGATATAATCGATTTTACCGCTTTTGCTGGGGATATTTGATTCTGTCTGTGATTGGATTAACGGGATACCTACTGATATCCCGTTAAATTAATATTGAAAAAATTAGCTTTTTTCGCTATTACCGTAGGTTTTAATATAGTTATCAGCCAGTTTTTGCGCTTGTTTCAGCTCTTCTGCATTCAACTGTTCTGCGATTTTTTTCTGTAAACGTTGGCTCTCTTTATTACCACTATAAACCGCAGTAGACAGCCATGCATACGCTTGCTGTAGGTTCTTTTTCACCCCTTTCCCTTCAGAGTACATCACCCCTAAACGGTCTTGTGAATTTGCATCACGCTGTTTTGCGGCTTTTCTGAACCAAAACACGGCTTTTTCATTATCTAATGCGACGCCACTGCCAATCGAGTACATTTGCCCAATTTTGAATTGCGCAATCACATTACCGCCTTGCGCTGCCTTTCTAAACCAGTATGCGGCTTTTTCCAGATCTTGTTTGACCCCTAAGCCCTGTGAATACATGGTGGCCATGTTGGCTTCTGCGCGAGTATCACCATTTTTAGCGGCTTCTTCGTACCACAGCATCGCTTTATCATAATCTCGGCGAACACCAAAACCATTGACATACATAGTGCCAAGGCGGAATTGGGCGTCTGAATTACCTTGATCCCCTGCTTTGATAAACCATTCCGCAGCCATTTCGGAGTCTTGAGAAACACCCTGACCTTTAAAATAACGCTCACCTAACAAAAATTGAGAAGCGGGATCACCTTTTTCAGCTAACTGCGTAATTTGCTCTATCGTCTTCTGTTCACTGGCTGTCGTTGTTTTTGCCGGTGTAGCCAGTAATAATGAACTATAACAAACAGATCCTAACAACAGCGCTAACGCAATTTTTTTCATCCTAAGTAACCCTCAACAGTGCAGTATGGCAACTGGCGACACAGTAATACCCATCATTATCGGCTGATCTGGCAGATCATACAGCCTAAACTCGCTTTTTATTCGTAGTAGTTTAAATTTACTCGTCATAAGACAAAATAGGATAAACACCTTAATTTAGCTAAATAGCACTTTTCGTTATCATTCATGACAAAAGGCAAATAAAAAGCCAGATAGTTTTTTATTCTATCTGGCTTTCTGTTCATACACATAGAAAAAATGATTATTTGTTGTCTAAATATTTACTTCTCAAATAACGCGCAACCGCATCATCTTGGTTAGACCCGATCACTTCCATTTGAGGTAAAGCATCTTTCAGCAGCTGATGAGCATTCTGCATAATGCAACCTTTACCCGCTAACCTCAGCATCTCTTTGTCATTCATGCCATCACCAAACGCGATGCAATCATGGGTTCCATAACCATGCAATGCCGTGACTTGTTTCAGTGCTTCCCCTTTAGAAACGGAGCCTGCCATCACTTCAAGGCAACTGTGTAAGGAAAAAGTGACATGAACCTTATCCTGCCAACGGCGTTGAATACGCTGTTGCAGATCTACCAGTAAGTCATGATTTTCACTGGTGTAGTACACTTTGCAGACTTCCGAAGTGGGAAAATCGCGGTGGTCAAACAGTTGGTAATTAAACACGGACTCTTTGAAAAACTCTTTTTGCTCTGGGCTTTCACGGTTAATAAACCAATCATCACCATGGTAGTAATTGGTGAGGATTTCAGGGTGATCAAACTCCATTAAGCACAGTTCTTTCGCTATCTGCGAGTCAACGTTGTTCTCAAAAACGAGATCGCCATTGGTATTATGAATACGCGCCCCATTAGAGGTGATCATATAAGCATCAATACCCAGACCATCACGGATCTGTGCAACATCAATATGATGGCGTCCCGTCGCGAACACAAACCGCACTTCTTCAGTCGCCACAAGCTGTTTGAGCGTGTCTTTGGTATACAGGGTTAAATCATGATTGGGAGATAAAAGTGTTCCGTCCAAATCGGAAGCAACAACCGGATATTTCATACAAGATCCCTAATTATGGCTAATGCTGCTCAAAAAAATCACAAATTGCATTGAGTGCCATGGCTCTCAACGCATCTATTTCAAACAGGATTTCGTGGTGAGCCCCTTCGATAATGAGAGGTAATTTTTCTTCTCGTCCTGTTTGCGCTTTTTGCCGACTTTGACAAAAAGCTTGTAGCTCTCGATTACTGACTACCTTCTCTTCGCTCGCTTCAAGTAGCATCAGAGGAGTTTCAATCTCTCCCGCTTTCGCAACCAGCTCTTTGCCAATCGCAAAACTTTCTCGTAACCAGTGGTAAGTTGGCCCACCGAGACGTAACTCTGGGTAATCCGCATAGTAGCGCAAATAGCGCCGATAACGCTCTTGGCTATGGGTTAACACATTGATTAAATAAGGTAATGGCTGCCATTTCCCCGTAGAAACCGCATAATCATTCCGTACACTGCGGCGCAGTTCTGCGCGCTCAACAATAAAGCTCGCGAGCCAGTGAGGCATCGGTAAATTCACGCCAATCATGGGAGCGCACAATGCGGCAGCGTCAAATGTCACGCTATCTCGGAGTAAATACCCAGCGAGGATCGCGCCCCCCATCGAATGAGCCAGCGCATAGCATTTAGGATAGTGACGATCTCTCACTTCTAAATCAATGAATTTTTCAAAATCATCAATGTAATCTGTGAATTTTTCAACGTGCCCTTTTTGGGGATCCGCCAGCATACGGCCAGATCGCCCTTGCCCACGATGATCAATAATAAAAACATCGAATCCTAAATGATAAAAATCGTAGGCGACTTCAGGGTATTTAACGTAACTTTCACTGCGACCCGGTGAGATAACCACGGCTTTATGGTGCTTTGCATGAATAAAACGCACATAACTAATAGGGACGTCATCAACACCTAAAAACTCAGCTTCTTCACGTAACTGCCAAAAATCTAAAAGCGGACCGTTGGTAAAGGCCGAAAACTCAGTTTCTCGATTTAACCAACTGGCTTTTAGACTATCTGGCGACATGGGTTTTCCTCATTCATAACCTTCTAGATGGTCTTGGATGAGTGTCATAAACGCCTCACCAAAACGCTCTAATTTTTTCTCACCAACCCCATTAATCAGTAATAATTCAACGGGTTTGGTCGGGCAATGCTCAGCCATTTCAATCAACGTTGCATCATTGAAAACCACGAAAGGCGGGATATTTTCTTCATCCGCAATGGATTTACGTAATTTACGTAATTTGGCAAATAGCTTCTTATCATAATTGCCATGATAAATTTTGTTTTGTTGATTCCGGCTTTTGGTGACTAAAACTCGTGGAACGGCTAACTGTAATGGCATTTCACCACGCAGTATGGGTCTGGCTGCTTCCGTCAATTGTAATGCCGAGAAATGCGCAATATTTTGCGTGATCATGCCTAAATGAATTAATTGACGTAAAACGCTCACCCAATGTTCATTAGTGTGCTCTTTACCAATACCATAAACCGGCAGTTTATCGTGCCCTAACTCGCGGATCCGCTGATTGTTAGCGCCTCGTAGCACCTCAACAATATAACCAATACCGAACCGCTGCCCAACGCGATAAATGCAGGAGAGTGCTTTTTGCGCGTCCACCAGCCCATCATAACGTTTTGGCGGATCAAGGCAGATATCACAGTTACCGCAAGGTTTTTGGCGATTTTCACCAAAATAGTTAAGTAAAACAAGGCGGCGACAGGTTTGCGCTTCCGCAAAGGCAGCAATCGCATTGAGTTTATGTCGTTCAATATCCTGCTGCATTCCTGCTGGCTTTTCTTCTAAGCATCGACGAAGCCACGCCATATCAGCAGGGTCGTAAAATAGAATAGCTTCGGCTTCGACACCATCACGCCCAGCTCGTCCTGTTTCTTGGTAATACGCTTCAATGTTGCGAGGGATATCAAAGTGTGCCACAAAACGGACATTGGACTTGTTAATTCCCATTCCAAATGCCACAGTCGCAACCACAATTTGCAGATTATCTTTCTGAAAAGCATCTTGCACCCAGTCACGCTGGGTGCTCTCCAAACCGGCATGATAGGCAGCCACACTCAAGCCACGTTTTTGCAATCTTTCCGCAGTTTCTTCAACTTTGCTACGGCTATTACAGTAAACAATCCCTGATTTACCTTTCTGAGCCTTAATAAAAAACCATAATTGATCTAACGGCTTATACTTCTCGACTAAAGTATAGCGAATATTCGGTCGGTCAAAGCTACTCACATGAACTAATGGCTCATTAAGCTCGAGTAAGCGAATAATATCAGCACGCGTGGTTTCATCTGCCGTGGCAGTCAGCGCCATCACAGGCACATTTGGCAAAGAATGACGTAATTGACCTAATGAACGATATTCAGGACGAAAATCGTGGCCCCATTGGGAAATACAGTGCGCTTCATCTACCGCCAGTAAGGCAATATCCCAGCCACCAATTTGCTGAATAAAGTAGTCGGTCAATAAGCGCTCTGGCGCCACATACAGAAGTTTGATTTTCCCTTGAGCGCATAATTCCATAATTTGGCGCTGCTCTAGGGGAGTTTGTGAGGAATTCAAACAAGCCGCTTCAACGCCGTGTAATTTGAGTTGATCGACTTGATCCTTCATTAAGGAGATTAAAGGTGATACCACCAGCGTAATGCCTTGTTTGACCAACGCAGGCACTTGGTAGCAGAGCGATTTTCCGCCCCCCGTTGGCATTAAGACTAAGCAATCACGACCATCAAGAATCCCACCAATGACAGCATCTTGTCCCGGACGAAAAGATTGGTAACCAAACGTGCTATTGAGCACATTTTCAGCCAGTGAAAGTTGATTGATAACGCAAGCGGTAGACACGAATTTCCTCTAGAGGTTGAAACAAATAGCTGCCCGAAAAGAGCAGCTATTGGCAAGATATTACCCTGAAATGACTGGGATGTCTGCCCAGATCACATGATATCGTTAAGCATCACTCCGATACCAAAACGTGTTTGGCGATAGTCATAGTCTATCATCGACTCACCATAACCGCTAAACAACTGGGTATACAAACGCACATGCTTCGTCATTGGGTAGCTCCAGCCCAGCTCCGCATTGCCATAGCCGGAATTCCAGTTATAGTGACCAGCCGCTGAAATCACGCTATCCCCAAGTGCATACCCTACTTTTACGCGGTAATAGCCGAGATATTTATTAATGTCTGGGTTGTCATCACTACTTTCGCTTTCAGGAATGCGATACCACGGTTTTAGCTCAACTTGCCAGTTATCATTCTGCGCCATGGCTCGAGCATAAATACGGTTCCAACTGCGTGATGTTGGATCGGAGCGACCATTTGATTCATGGTTAAAGCCCGTTTCGAATTCGCGTAACGTCCAGCCTGCAAATTGATTATCTAGCGCCCAACCCACGAAAATCTGTGGTTCATAGTTGGTTTCACGAAATGGCGAAGATTCTTTCTTATTACTAAGTTGCCACCAAGAACGCTGAGTATAAGATGCCGCAAGAACCGAGTTTTCCCCCGCAATACCACGCCAAATAGGGAACGCCAAACTCAATTGGAATTTCACTTCATCTTTCAGTGCATCATTACCCCAATCATAACTCTCGATGGCCTTCTTATTTATCGAAGACGTATAGGTATAAATGATGTAATTGGGTTCATAAGGATACAAAACGAATGGGTTATCATAATTTTGCAGTAACCCCGCAATAATACTTCCGCGAACGGGTGTATGATTTTCAGTATCCTGCTGCGCCGGTTCGTTGGTATTGTCAGATGCAAAAAGTGAAACAGACCAGAAACAGAGCACAGAACTCAACAACATTTGTAAAGCGCGCATTTGCCATTCCTATTTCAACTGCGGTGAAAAAATTTGTCTCATTTTACACCGAAAAATGATTAACCGCTGAAAGATTATTCATTTGTTTTCTAGATATTAGCACATACATAATGCTAACTTATCATTAACATCATGAACAAGGAGCCTAAAATGAATGACCGCATCTATACCTTCGAAGAAGCCAGCAAGTTTATGAGCGATGCATTTATCTATAGAATGCCTTTTAATCAATTGCTTGGAATTGAACTACTGCAAATGACGGATGACTTAGTCCAGCTATCCGTGAAAAATCGTCCTGAGCTTATTGGTAATTTCACCCAAAATATTCTCCATGGTGGTGTTATTGCATCCTTATTAGATGTGGCGGGAGGCATGGTGTGTATCAACCGGATCCTTCAACGCATTGAGCCTCTCGTTCACCAAGACATTGCCGAAAAGATGTCCAAAATGGGCACAATTGATTTACGCGTTGACTATTTGCGGCCCGGTCGTGGAGAGGTTTTTATCGCTAGCGCCAGCTTACTACGCGATGGTAATAAAATCGCCGTTACCCGCTGTGAACTACATAATGAGAAAAATCAGCATATTGCTACTGCTACTGCGACTTATTTGATTGGATGAAAAACCTGCTCGAATTAAACAATATTATCGAATTAAAAAATATGACCGAATGAAACAGTCTGGTAAATAATTAATAACATCATTAACTAATAGCTTGTAAAAAAACCTGAGCAATGTCACATTAATGGCATCACAAATCGAGCCTCTCACATTCTTGGCTTCGATCTCTCAGTTTGACTTTATATCAATTTCAGAGCTATTCATGAGCCAACAAAATACTACCAAAGGCGTACTATGTGCCTTAGGCGCTTATTTTATTTGGGGTGTCGCTCCCATTTATTTTAAATCCATCAAAGAAGTGCCTGCTGAAGAAATTTTAACTCACCGTATTATTTGGTCATTCTTCTTTATGCTGTTATTACTGACCATTACGCGCCATTGGAATTATTTCCGCCAAGTCTTAAAACAGCCTAAAAAGATCTTAATTTTAGGTGTGACAGCTGTGACAATTGCATCTAACTGGTTGATTTATATCTGGGCGGTAAATAATGGTCATATGCTGCAAGCCAGCTTAGGGTATTTTATCAACCCTCTAGTTAACGTATTGTTTGGTATGTTATTTTTACATGAGCGCTTCCGCCGAATGCAATGGGTTGCGGTCGGATTAGCGCTCACCGGCGTATTAATTCAACTCTGGCAATTTGGCTCCGTGCCAGTCATTGGATTAAGCCTTGCCGTAACGTTTGCCACCTACGGTTTATTACGTAAAAAATTGGGTGTTGATGCACAAACCGGTATGACATTTGAAACCTTATGGCTGCTACCTGTCGGCGTGATCTTCCTACTATTCTTTGCAGATAGCCCGACAAGTGACATGGCAATGAACAGTTGGCATTTAAACATTCTTCTGATTGCCGCAGGGATTATTACCACAGTGCCATTGTTACTGTTTACTGAAGCCGCTAACCATTTAAGACTATCAACGTTAGGGTTCTTCCAGTATTTAGGCCCAAGCATTATGTTCTTACTTGCCGTATTTGTGTATGGTGAGGTGATGACCCACGAATTGTTAATTACATTTGGTTTTATCTGGATTGCATTAGTTTTATTTACTTTAGATGCTTTATATACACAACAGAAACTCAGAAGAAAATAGAATTTAATTTTCCATGTTATGGGCATTTCTGCCCATAATATCTGACTTAAATTAGTATTAACCCGCTTATTATATTATCCATTTAATGTGCGTTTCATTTAATGGAACCCGAAAGGTTAAATTATTTAATATAATCAGCTTATTTTTATTAATGCTAATTTACCTTTTGGGTACTTTTATCTTATTTTAGTTAATTTTAAAACTAAAAATTTTCTTGTTTGATTTCAATGAATTATAAAAATTTTCACCCCTTGATTTTATCGAAAATTTGATTCATATTTAACTTACATTAAATTCCACCTTATTAACACACAATTCAAGCATCAACCCATTGAAATAAAACAGTATATTTATTTGTTGAAATAAATGATTGCTTAATAGGAGCTTGATAATTATATTGTACGCCGCTTGTATTCACCCCAGCGGATGGTAATGGTCCGATTCATTACTGACGTTTCATTAAAGTGCGCACGATGACAGTGATTTATATTCTATCCTGGTGCGAGGTTTTCTGAAATTGAATACACGGCGTCTATCCACATACCTAATTAAATAATTTACGTATGTAAAAACAAACAAGATATGTAGTGCTATAGCTCAAGTTATATGGCTGCATTTTTAGGTTCACTCGGCCTGTGTATTCAGAAAGAGTTAACGTTGTTAAGGGCTTTTGGGAAGGGCTTCAAAATGCAACAGAATACCGTTCAAATGAAACGTGTACTGACCACCCCTGCGTTAGTATTTTTCGGGCTGGCCTATATGGTGCCTCTCGGAATATTTACCACCTATGGACAAGTGACTGTGTTAAGTGAGGGCCATCTGCCTATCGCTTATTTAATTACGCTCGCCGCTGTCTTCTTTACCGCCATGAGCTATTGCCGCATGACCAGCGCACTCCCGCTTTCTGGGTCTGCCTATTCATATGTGCAAAAAACCTTTGGTGGCACTCTTGGATTTCTTGTTGGTTGGGCACAACTGCTGGATTATCTCTTTCTACCGATTATTAACTACATTGCGATTGGGATCTTTGTCCACGAGGCATTCCCGAACATACCAATGCCAGTGATAATTTGCTCAACCATCGCGGTTGTCAGCATCATGAATATTTTGGGTATCAAATTGGTATCTTGGATGAATATGCTGATTATTCTGATGCAATTTGTCTTCATCGCCATCTTCTTGTACATCTGTTTGCAAAATGCAATGGTACTCGATGTCGAAGCGCTTATGGCACCATTCACAGTGATGGCGTCACAAACATCAGGGCTCTTTGCAGGCGCTGCAGTACTGTGCTTAGCATTCCTTGGTTTTGATGCCATTTCAACCATGGCTGAAGAGACAAAAGACGCCCGTCGTTCTTTGCCTAAAGCAATTTTATATACCGTATTTATCGCGGGAGCCTTATTTATTGCCATCTCTTATGGGGCACATTTAATGTACCCAGTGTGGCAAGATTTTATCCCTAATACGGATGTCGCGAGTATCGCGGTGATGCAGCAAGTGGGCGATAAAATGAAGTGGATCGGCGCCTCCTTGATGGCATCGAGCTTTATTACCGCTTATGTTATCGGCGTATTTGCTTCTGCAATGACATCGCAAGCCAGTATCGTGCGTATTTTCTATGCGATGGGTCGTGAAGGTGTGCTACCGCGCTCTATCTTTGCCTATTTACACCCACGCCTGAACACACCGGTATACTCCATTATCTTTGTGGCGGTGGCTTCGTTGCTGTCTCTAGTGTTATCACTCAGCATGGTCGCTTCAATGATTAGCTTTGGTGCGCTGATAGCCTTTACCTTTGTGAACTTATCAGTCATCAAACATTTCTACATTGACCGTAAAGCCTCCTTGGATAATACCAAGTTGCTCACTTGCCTTATCATGCCATCTATTGGGGTTGTTTTAACATTATGGTTATGGACAAGCTTAGATGCAGAAGCCTTTACAGTCGGCTTATGCTGGTTAGCGGCAGGGGCTGGTTATCTCACACTTCTCACTCATGGTTTTACTCGTCGTCCACCTGCTATCTCTGATGCCGAGACTGAGATGATTATCAATTAATCCTCCAGTACCTTTCGTTGATTATGGGGAAGCTTATCTTCCCCATTGTTTTTTGGTTCTGGCTCCGTAGGAGCCCCTGATACAGACGGTTTACGATGAATAATAAAATTGCTGATGTTATTTATTTCAACGGTTATATCTATACCGCAGACAGTCAAGATAGTGTTGTCGACGCTATCGCCTTGAAAGAAGGTTATATTCTTGCAACAGGGACTTCAGATGAATTACATCAATATGTTGGCCCAGAAACCGAGAGCATCGACCTTGAAGGTAAAATGATGATGCCCGGGATCATTGATGGGCATATGCACCCATTTTGGGGTGGCATTCAGCTGTTCGGCTGCCATCTTAATTACGAATCCCTGACTATCGACCAAATTTTACAACGCGTGCAAGATCACCTCGATAAGGATCCTCGCACGGGCGAAAATGACTGGCTAAAAGTTACTGCATGGTTACGCCAAGGCATGTTGCCAGCAGGTATTGATATGTACCGTGAAGATATGGACAAGCTCAATACTAAGCGCCCAGTCGTCCTGTTTTCTAATGACTGCCATACCCTCTTAGCCAATAGCCGCGCCCTCGAATTATTCGGGATCACCAAAGAAACCCCTGAGCCACCTGATGGCAAAATTGGTAAATATGAAAATGGTGAACTCAACGGAATTTTAGAAGATGCGCCCGCTATGCGTGCCGCAGATAGCATTCCGTCTATCCGTGATGAACAAGCAGTTGAAGTCGCTGAGTTAGTTCAAAAAGTATTGAATCAGCAAGGTGTCACCATGGTGATGGATGCACGCGTTTCCGAGCAGCAATTAGATGCGTTTCACCAGCTTCAGCAACGTGGCGAACTCACTTTACGCTTCCAAGCTGCACGCGAAATCACACCAGATGATACCCCAAATGTGGCTGCTGTTGCTGCTGCTGTGGATAAAGCCGTGGCATTCGCCAAGAAATGGCACCAAGCGGAGTGGACACCAACGCCAGGTATCGGTCTACGTAATATCAAAATGTTTGTGGATGGCGTGCTGCAATACCCAACCATGACCGCATCATTATTACAGCCATACCGCGTGAATAAAGGCACCGATACAGCCCCTAATTGGGTTGAAACCGATAACTACGGCGACCTCTATTTCACGGCTGAAATTCTGGATGAGCTGCTCGAAAAAATCGCCGCTGCGGGTTACGACCCTCACTTGCATACCGTCGGTGAAGGTGCCGTCTCTATCGTGCTGGATGCCATTGAAAAAATGCGTGCAGCTCACCCAGAGAAAGATATCCGCCCAGGCCTTGCCCACAATGAACTGGTTGATGCCAAAGATTATGCCCGTTTTGCGCGCCTGAAAACCATTGCGTGTTTATCATTCCAGTGGGCAGCACCAACCCCTGAACTGGCTGCTTTCGAAAAAAATATGCTGGGCGAAACCCGCTTCCAACAGCTAGAGCCAATCGCTAAGTTTATTGATGCAGGTGCAGTGGTTGCCTTTGGTAGTGACTGGCCAATCGATGATTTTGACGAATGGTATGATTTAAAAGTCGCCGCAACCCGCCGTGGTCGTGATATTAATGGTCAGCCAGCCCCACGACTGGATAACGACCGCGATATGACCGTGATCGAAGTTTTGCGTTCGGCAACGATTGACTCTGCTTATGCGCAACATCGTGAAGATGTTTTAGGATCACTTGAGGCAGGTAAATTCGCAGATATGATCGTGCTGGATCGCAATGTATTTACCATCCCAGCAGATGATATTGAAAATGTAAAAGTGCTCCGCACCATTGTGGGCGGAAAAACCGTTCATATCGCGTCGTAGTTTTTTAATGAGTTAAAATAGTAAAAAGAGCCCCAATGATATTGGGGCTCTTTAGTTTGGGTGCTTGATATCCCAACCGGTAATAAGAAAGAAGAAAGAGTGGGGAATTAACTGTTATTAAATTGAATTAATTAAAATTAACTTCCCCACTCAGTGATTAATTGATTTCGTAATCCAATCTCACCTGAACGACTGTATTGTCATTATCAATATGCAAATAGCTTAATCTATCCTTTATTAAAAATGAGCAACCCAATATTGTTACGCAAATAGAAACTACAGCTATCATTGCGTACTTCGTCATTTCTCCTTGACCTCTCTTTTATTAAGAGGCACACTCCCGATTGTTGGGTTGGGAGTGTAGCCTCGTTGGTGAATATCACTAACGGGGCTTTTTCTTTCCCAGACCAAAAATAAATGCTTGAACTGAGTAAGATCAAGCACCCAGCAAAAGAGTAGCAAAGTTAAAATAGCGAAAATATACCTGTTTGCGCTTATCTTAATGAAATATTTTTATAATATTAAAATCTAGAATTAAATATAAAATTTCATTTTTCATTATTATTAGTCGTAATAATAATTAATTACTCATTTATTAATTACTTTAAAATAAAGATTGATTTTACACCTTTTTTCTTTTCCCTTTTGAAAAAAAAGTTACCGTAAATATTCACCGCGCTTTCATTCATTCAATCAATTCACTGCAAGAAGGTTCATCTATTTCCTGTTTATTATGAAGTGACGTTGAGAGTGAATTGCCTTCTTGCTGAATAAAGAGGTCTAATAATAGTGCGTTCAAATTAATTATATAATTTATATTTTATTTAAATTTAAATAAATGGATTAATTTAAAAAACAAACTCATAGTTTATATACAACTTTTATTTTTATTATTAGCGTGATTAGTTTACAGCCCGCCCCTTTACAGAGGCGGCTTAGATGAGAAAGGGCTACAGTATCTTTTCAGTTAGGAACCAACCGGCAATACTTTCACGCTTTTGTTGGGTAGGCAGGACTTCATGGGGAAAATCTTCAGACATGAAAACTACCATGCGCCCTGCTAGCGGCTCTAAGGTAAACAACTCATTATCTTGCATGTCGTACATAACAATTTCACCACCATCTCCCTGCTGCCATGATTCATTCATATACAGCACAGTGGTTACTCGGCGGCGTCCTTGCCCACGGAAGTTATCCACATGTTTTTTATAGAATCCCCCATTGGGATAACGACAAAAATGGGTTTCAAAATCGCGTAATCCAAGAAATAACTGGCAATTAAGTTCCTGACGCAAGGTTTCCATTTTATCTAGGTAGTGTACGACTGACGCACCCATTTCAGGTTCGAGCCACACCGTTTGGTCACCGCGGATAGTTTTGTTGTCTTGTAACGTATTTTGATAGCCAATACGTGCGTCTTGCAGCGTATCGGGGATACAACTTTTAATAGCCTGAATTTCTGATAGGTTCAGAAAATCGTCCCACACATACCAACCCTGTGTGGAAAGTGAATCAATAAGTTTATTGATAGACATGATGAATCTATGAATGGTTATTAGGTAAGATTTTATACTTTATTAGCGGAAAAAATTAAAATAAAAAACGTGAATCCTGATGATTCAACAACTCAATCAATACTAAGGACTAAAACGACACATTCCTTATTATCAAACAACATAATTATTTTTTATATCATAGACCTAGAGATATTCTAAAATAAGAGGCATTCAAATTGCATAAATACCTCTTAAATATCATCTATAAATATCCTAATTAGGACACGTTACATACAAAAAGCCGTTCGCCCTAAACCACCACAATCACATATAAATGACGGTACTTCCATAGAATCTATTGAGCTTTCTATCATGACGTAACCCTCAGAGGTGGATTCAAAACCTGACTGATATTCAACAAGAATATCAAATGGTTGAGGCTCAAAGCCGGGGTCAAACTCAGGCTGAATATCTAATATTACTGGATCTTTCATTGCCTTCAATCTATCTAGTTCAATATTCAGACGTTCTTGATTAATTTCATGCATCAACACTTCAACTTCATAGATCGCTTTGGCTAACTCATCGCTTTTTCTATTAAAATCAGCAATAGGTGTGAAAATCATGCCCCTTAATCCGCCATGATTAGTGAAGTCTATTTTCTTGAAAGAATATTCTGGTTTATTCCAAACTTCACTATTCTTTAAATCTTGATTGACTTCTTTAATATAAAAATCAATTTCAACTTGATTATAAGAGCCATTGTCTTCTTTCAAATCAGTCAGCATAGATTCTTGCTTTAATAACATATTCGAAATTAGGCTTACTTTCTCCATTTGCTCAACTGAGCGGTTATTTATTTCACTCTCAACCTTATTCATGGTTTTCTTCATTGAGCTAGCATCACGTCGGCGAGAGATAGACAATTTATCACTCGTAGAATTCATATTTTCTATTGATTTGTATGCGTGACTATTTGCTTCCTCTAATAAGTGATTAACGCTTTCCATCTTTAATTTAATCAAATCTAACTTTTCATTTAAACCAGTAAATCTTTCATTTTCCATATGATAAATCTCCATTAATTAATTTAATCAAAATGAAAATAGAGATTATAGTAGGTAAAAATAAAAAACAAATATTTTAAATATATGTTTAAGATATAAAAATAAAGATAAATTATTCTATATTATATAATATTTTTTGGATTGATTTTGGGTTAGCACCGCGATTCTTTGCGGTGCTATATTTAAATTAGGTCTATAGCATTTCTAACCGAGCATAAGATGCCACCAGCCACTTAATCCCTTGCCCTTGGAAGGCAATTTGTAGGCGGCAATGTTCGCCGCTACCTTCGAGGTTAATAATGGTGCCTTCCCCGAATTTAGGGTGCATCACACGCTGCCCTAATGCATAGCCAGAATCATTTTGGCTAATTGGCGTACCTAAACGTTGATGGCTAACAGGACGAGAAATTGTGGCTCTTAAGCGAACCTCTTCCACGCACTCCGTCGGCAGCTCGCCAATAAAACGTGAAGGTCGATGATAAACTTCTTTACCATATAAACGTCGACTTTCCGCGTAAGTGATAGTGAGTTTTTCCATCGCGCGGGTAACTCCCACATAAGCAAGACGACGCTCCTCTTCAAGACGACCACTTTCATCCATCGACATTTGGCTTGGGAACATGCCTTCTTCCACGCCCACCATAAACACGACAGGGAATTCCAGTCCTTTTGCTGAGTGCAGCGTCATCAATTGCACTGCATCTTGGCTGGCATCCGCTTGGCTTTCACCCGATTCCAACGCCGCATGGGATAAAAATGCCTGCAATGGCATTAAATCTTGGTCTTCATCTTGATAGCTAAAATCGCGGGTTGCGTTGACTAACTCTTCCAAGTTTTCAATTCGCGCTTGGGCTTTTTCGCCTTTTTCTTGTTCATACATGGCACGCAAACCAGAATCATTGATCACGCGGTCAGCCTGCACATGCAGCGGCATCTCTTGAGTTTCTTTGGCTAGCGCATCGATTAACTCGAGGAAACGCTCGATGGAGCTTGCCGCGCGTCCTCCCAGGACTTGCTCGCGAAGTAAGTACTCACAACTCTCCCATAATGTCAGTTGCTGATCCCGTGCAGTTTGGCGAACCGTATCCAACGTTCGCTCACCAATGCCTCGTGTTGGTGTGTTTACCACACGCTCAAAAGAGGCATCGTCGTTACGGTTAGCAATTAATCGGAGATAGGATAAAGCGTCTTTGATCTCTTGGCGTTCAAAGAAGCGCTGACCTCCATAAATACGGTATGCCATCGCGCCTTGAATCAACGCTTCTTCCATCACACGAGATTGGGCGTTACTACGATAAAGAATGGCGCAATCTTGCAGCGCACCACCATTTTCATGCCACTGTTTAATCCGCCCAACCACATAGCGAGCTTCATCAAGCTCATTGAAAGCGCAATAAAGGGAAATCGGCTCGCCGTCACCGCCTTCCGTCCATAAATTTTTCCCTAAACGGTCGCTATTATTGGCGATCAGGGTATTTGCCGCTTTCAAAATATTGTTGGTAGAGCGGTAGTTTTGCTCAAGACGGATAGTTTGTGCACCGGGGAAGTCTTTCAAGAAACGCTGAATATTTTCAACTTGAGCGCCACGCCAGCCATAGATTGACTGATCATCATCACCCACAATCATCACTTTGCCAGTTTCACCTGCTAACACGCGGATCCATGCATATTGAATGCTGTTGGTATCTTGGAACTCATCCACCAAAATATTGGTAAAACGCTCACGATAATGCTGTAAAACATGGGGTTTATTCAGCCATAATTCATGAGCGCGTAGCAGTAATTCGGCAAAATCCACCAGCCCCGCACGGTCACAGGCTTCTTGATAGGCTTGATACACTTTCAGCCATGTCGCTTCGACTGGATTACCATAGCTTTCAACATGCTGGGGACGTAGCCCTTCATCTTTTTTGCCGTTGATGTACCACATTCCCTGACGAGGCGGCCACTGCTTCTCATCAAGATTCATGGCTTTAAGCAGACGACGAATCAAACGGTATTGATCATCGCTATCGAGAATTTGGAAGTCTTGCGGCAGATTCGCATCCAAGTAATGCTGGCGAAGTAAACGGTGCGCGAGACCGTGGAAAGTGCCGATCCACATACCGCCTTCGCTAGTACCCACTAACTGATTGATACGGTGGCGCATTTCTGCGGCGGCTTTGTTGGTAAACGTCACGGCCATAATCGAAAATGGGGAGGCATTCTCCACCGACATCAGCCACGCAATGCGATGCACCAACACGCGTGTTTTACCGCTACCCGCCCCTGCGAGCACCAGTAAATTAGTACGCGGGGCGGCAACCGCTTCGCGCTGTTTGTCATTAAGACCTTCGAGCAGATATGAGACGTCCATAGTTACCATCAAAGCAAAACAGTGGGTTACACCACTGAGGGGTGACTAACAAAGAATCATTTCAAAACCTAATTGATTTGGAAATGGTTTAACAGTGGCTATCACCACTGTGTTTTTATACAGAAAAAGGATTATACCAATGACAAGAGAGAATCCAACCGACAAATTTCCACATGAGGCAATATACGCCCCGCTTTCTCATCCATTAACGTCGTATGATCCACGTTGAACCAGCAGGCTTGCATGCCGCTATTAATCGCCCCTTCTACATCTGTCAGTAAATTATCCCCAACATGTAAAATAGCGCTCGGCTCGATATTCAAGCGCGTTGAAGCAAGGTGATACATATCGCAGCATGGCTTAGAACGCCCATCAGGCCCAGCTTTTAATACAAATTGAAAGTATTGCCCCAGCCCACATGCTTGCGGCTCTGCGTTACCATTTGTAATCGCCACCAGCGGTAATTTTTCCGCTAATTTTGCCAATATTTCGTGAGTTGATTGCGGAACATGAATTTGATTACGCCAGTAGGTAAAGTGCGCCATAATATCATCCGCACCTTTGAGTGCAGCCTCTTTACTATAGCCATAGTGGCACAGCATCATTTTCGACGATAACCAACGCCAACGGGTAATATCATGGCGAATATCTGGATCTTGTTCTTCCACAAGATAGCGAAATGCATAAATGTCATCATTCGTAAAATGATGAAAACGTGGATCATATTCACGAATAAACCGTAAAACTTCTTCCTCCGTTTTATCAATCACGGGATGGTTGTCGTACAACGTATCATCCAAATCAAACGTCATCGCTTTGATGGGTGATAACGGACGGTAAAAGTGCATTAAGATTTCTCCCTCTTCGCTCGCGGATGTGCCACATCATAAACATTAGCGAGATGTTGGAAATCAAGATGGGTATAGATTTGGGTGGTCGAGAGATTGGCATGACCTAATAACTCTTGTACCCCACGTAAATTACCACTTGATTCGAGAATATGAGTTGCAAAAGAGTGACGTAATTTATGGGGATTGATATGGCTATTCACCGCTTGTTTAATACCCCATTGTTCAAACCGCTTTTGTACATTGCGATTCGAGATACGCTTGCCACTTTTTGTGGAAATAAATACCGCGCCATCGACAGGATCATACAATTCACGCATTTCAAGCCAGCGTTTTAGCCAGCTCACTGCCGTTTTTCCTAAGGGAATTTTGCGTTCTTTGCTGCCTTTCCCCATTACCCAAACCTCACCTAAATTGAGGTCAAGGTGCTTCACATCCAAACCAACCAGTTCAGAGAGACGTAATCCCGCGCCATACATTACTTCCAGCATGGTTCTATCTCGCACCACGAGCGGGTCACCACTGTCCATATTCAGCAGTTGCGAAACTTCGTCCACATCCATATTTTTCGGCAGACGTTTTTTTGCCTTAGGGGCATGAATGGTTTTAACTGGGTTTGCAGGGAGCTCGCCTTGCTGCACCATCCAATCACAAAAACTACGTAGCGCTGAAAGCCTTAATGCCATACTCGCTGCTTGCAAGCCTGTTCGACGACTTTTAGCTGCAATATTGCGCCCCACTGTCATATCCAATTGCTGCCATTGGCTCACTTTCAATTCATCTAAAATTTGGCAAACCGCACCCAATTGGCGACGATAATTCGTTATCGTGACCGGACTTAACCTGCGTTCAACACGGAGGTAACGCAAGAAGGCTTCCACTTGAATCATCAGCCCTTCTGGCTGAATGTCTACAGGCGTTCTATCCATTGACATAATAACCTCGGTAGGATTTGAGCCACTTTTTCCAACATCACCGTGCCCATACCCTGTTGATAGTGTTCACGGTCACGGCTGGTAAATATCACCATGCCAGATTCCCCATGATGCCCAAACAGCGAAATCGCTACTGAACCCACATTTTGTGCATTAGGAAGTAAAAGCTGGAGCTCAGGGCCATTTAGCCGCCCAAGATAATTGAGGTTATCCCCAAAACGCTGAATACGTACGGGTTCAAAAACGCGGCGTGGGAGCACCAATTCGTAGGCATCCAATGGTGCAGATAATCGCCAACTATCACTAAACAGGCGCACAGAAGCTCCCGATAGCCCGAGTTTTTTAGCCCAGCGATTCAACGCAAATAGCATCTCCCGCAAATTATTTGCGCAAGACATTTCAATGACGAGATAAAGAAGCTCATCGAACAGTTGCCCATTTTCGTGGGCTTGTTCCACCATAAAGCGGATGTCCAGCTCGAGATTTTTGATTTTTTGACGTTGACGGCTCATCACCAATTCAGGAAGCGAGATAGCCCCCTGAACGGCATGAGGAACCTTGATATGTTCAGCAAGAGACACATTACGAATAAAGAAATAAGGATTCTGTTTTAAATATTGCACCACATCTTGCTCATCAATTAACTGAGCAATCTCCGGCACTTGTTCAGGCTTATCCATTATTCCCCTCTTTCCACTCAATCAAGATTAAATTTGGATCACTCCATCATAAACATGGGTCGCAGGACCTGTCATATACAGCGGTGATCCGGGACCTTCCCAACTAATATCGAGGGAACCGCCCGGCAAATCGACACGAACACGGTTAGCTAATAAGCCCTGCCCTACGCCAACGGCAACTGCGGCGCATGCGCCACTACCACACGCTTGAGTCTCCCCCGCACCACGTTCATAAACACGTAAGCGAATATAGTCCGCACTGACAATTTCCATAAAACCAATATTGGCACGTTCAGGGAAGCGTTCGTGGCTTTCTAAAGCAGGGCCTAAAACCTCCACTTCAGCAGTCTGTACGCTATCCACTTGCACGACGCAGTGTGGGTTACCCATGGAGACAACCCCCGCAAACACTGTACGTTCTTGTGCTCGAATAATATAGGTCTTTTCCGCTTTGACCGCACGGAACGGAACGTTTTGCGGTTCAAAATCTGGCTCGCCCATATTCACACAAACATCATCATTTTCATTAATCGTGAGAGTCATACGCCCAGATTGGGTGCTCACTTTAATTTTCTGTTTGTTTGTCAGTCCTTTTAAGCGGACAAAACGTGCAAAACAGCGCGCTCCGTTGCCACATTGTGCAACTTCACTGCCATCTGCGTTAAAAATACGGTAATGGAAATCGAGGTCAGGATCATAAGGGGCTTCGACCAGTAAAAGCTGATCAAAACCGACGCCTGTATGCCTATTCGCTAAACGGCAAATCAGTTCAGGTGAAAAATAAACGTTCTGTGTGACGCCATCCACCACCATAAAGTCATTGCCTAAGCCATGCATTTTTGAGAACTGCAATTCACGTTCCATAGCAGAGGCTTACTGTTTGGTCGCAGCAGGCTCTTGGTTCGAGCTGCTTGGCGCTTTAGGTTGCACATCAGATTTAGCAGGTGCGGCTGCATTATCTTCAGGCGGAAAATATAACGGCCCTTTTAAGCCACAGCCAGAAAGGGTGAATAAAACAAGAAGTGCGCTAAGTCCAAATAAACTTTTTTTCATTATGATGTTTCGCCTGTAAGACTAAATTTTGCAATCTGATATTTCACACAGTAACAGGTGTCGCTTTTCAAATCACGCCTGTTTATCAAACATATTAATATTATATACGTTAAATAATTCAAATGGCATCTCACAAGTCAGATGAGCGCCGTTTGACCCCTGAACACATTCAACCCTATAATTTCGCCTAAATAAAAGTATAAACAGGAAATACATCATGAACGATAGCGAATTTCATCAGTTAGCGGAGCAATTGCTCAGCTCGATTGAAGAGCATTTAGATAATTACGATGGCGATGCGGATATTGATAGTGAAATTAATGGCGGCGTCATGACCTTAAGCTTTGAAGATGGCAGCAAAATCATCATCAATAAACAAGAAGCCTTCCACCAAATCTGGTTAGCAACCAAACAAGGTGGCTATCACTATGATTATAAAGGTGGAAAATGGATTTGTGACCGCTCAGGTCAAGAGTTTTTATCCATGCTGGGTAATGCGATTACCTTCCAAAGCCACTTCCCATTCTCGTTCTAAATACGCACATCAAAAATCACAGGCAGTGTCTATAACTTACTCTGCCTGTTTTTATCATAATAAAATCAACATAATAAAATTAATAGTATTGAGCGTGCTGTTTAGAGTGGTCTAGCTGTTCAGGCTGGCTTAATTGTGGTGCCGAGGGATATTCATCATCCTCTTCATCTTCAGTAAATGACCAAGAGGCATCAGAGAAGACAATAACTTGCTTTTTACCCTCATCTTCCACAATTTGATAAAACTGCGGCAAATTGAAATTGATAAAGTTTGCACCGTAGGTAAAGCGGTCATGGGAGGAAGAGTAGAATTTGCTGACATCGCGCACCAGCTCTTCTTTGGAACCTTCACAATGAGAATAAATTTCCACACGATTAGCTTCATCCAATACGTAGATATTAAACCCTGTATTATCGGGCGTATTCTCAAAGAAAAACTGCACAATCCCTTCGCTGGCATAGCCATCCACAACCGCAGGAAGATGATTATCTCCTTTCGCTTGTAATTTTACCGGCCAACCATGCAGCTTGTTATGGGAGATTGCACCGTAAAACTCAACGGCATTTTCGAGTTTTTGTACAGAGACGTTTAAACGCTCAAAGAACAGGCCCCATGTTTGCCCTGCAATGCGCAATGCCTTAAAGCGACCAGGTTCATGACGATTACTGGATAAGCGCAATTCAATACATTCAGACACTAACTGCTGCACGCGAGTACGAATAAGCCCACGTAAATGTTCGCTATAGCAGAATACTTCAACCGCTTCAGGCGGCGCGGCATCTTGGTGCATTTTACCGAGGATGGTTTTCAACGCTTCTAACATGCACTGCTCGCCGCTGAAATGCAGGGTACGAACTTCATTCCATGAATTGCGATACAAAAGGTCGATGCTGCTTATCAAACACTGCTGAGATTCACCAAAACTGAAAATATCCAATTTTCTGAAGTCCACATGCACCACCTGCTCAGAATAGACCTGTGTCGGGTCTTTTTCTAAGTTAACGATAATCGCTAAGTGGCGAATTTCACACGGGCTATACAGTGCTTTAGGGGTTGGAGCAGGTAATCTTATTGGGAAATGGCTCGATACATCATGCATTAATTCCAATAACTTACGTTCATCACATTGGGATTTACCATGATGCATATGGACTTGCGTATTTTCAGTCAGTAGCCCATTAAAATAGGCCCATGCCACCAGTTTATTCAGATAGCGGTTATATTCTAACGGTTGATGACCGATAATCGTGTCGATTTGCGGCGCTTGGTTATACAGATACCAGCCACTACGATTTGCGCGCCCTTCTGGCACATAAATAAATGTCAGGTGCTCTTCACTCAGATCCGGTGAAATTTGTGGATTGACTAAGGTCACTTTACCGGGTAGAGCTTCAAACGCAGCATATAACTTACGGGTTAATACCCCAATATCTTGTGGGCTAGCACTAACACTTAAATTATTACGACGGGCAAATCGAATTAAGTTACGGTAACTTTGCATCATCGTATCGAGCAACTCATTATGCGCTTCACGCACACGCTCAATTTTCCACTGGCTACGCGTATCTAACAATGCCAGACGCTCAGCGTTCCATCCCCACGACGCCACTAACTGGGACAGCACATCACGACGCCAACCGGAACATTGGTCATCTTCATCTTCAGAAAGCTTTTCACAGACCTTTAAATAGAAGCAGCGACGAATTAAATCCAAACGGGTGGAATCATTAATTTCAGTCAGATAACGGGTTACACGCTCCAACATCAAACAGTATGAATCCAATCCATAACTGACGATTTCACCCGCATGTAAATGGCGTTTGAACTCCAATGCTAACAATTTACCGTGCGGATAGTCCCAAGAGTAGGACTCCAGCAAAATACTTTTCAACACCGCCTTATACGGGGAATCAACGCTTTTATATAGCTGCCACAAACTGGCGCCAAAGTATTCCGCGGCTGACAATTCACCGAGGCCACCTAAATCCAGCCATTCGTTCGGTGTCAGTACCCCTTGAGCGTATAACCCCATGACATATTCGTCATAGTGTTGCTCTTCTTCAACAGGCACCATTGTCCATAACAGGCGTTTCCCCGCCATACGTACCGCTGTACGATAAAATTCATCCAGCAGTAGAATATGTTGTGTGGAACCACAATCTTCACCGCCAAGATGCCCGCTTGCATTATGGCGAAAACGATTTTCATCAATTAAAAATACAGTAACATCAATGCCCAGCGAGGCTGCCCACTGTTCAATTAGCGTACATTTTTTCTGTAAAGATCGTTTTTCTTCGTTATCTAACCAAGAAGGATGACAAACCCACACATCAATATCAGAGCAGTGGCTTTGTCCCACAGAGGAGGTGCTACCCATTGAGTAAATGCCTGTAATTGGCAATTCACCATTAGCTTGGTTGTTAGTGGATAAGAAGCGTTCGAAAGGTTGTAACCATTTGAGCTGTTCTGCATCTGGCGAGAAGAAACAGACGCCATGAGGGACGTTGCCTTCAATATAACCCGGCATCATTGGATGATGATAATGAAACAAGACCGGCAACAAGCTGTAAACCTTCGAAAAGGTTTCGCTCATAGAAGCCGTCGCGCGTTCCAACCGTAATTGGTTTATCGCATCAAGTCTTTGCTTTAAAGTTTCAATATAGAGGTACAAAGGTTACGCCTGACTGAAAGAATGTAATGACAAACCTGGGGAATTTTCCCAGCACCCAACAGATAGAGAAAAACTTAAATTACTTTTCAAAGGGATTGTCGGAAACGTGATCAATTTAACACCTTGGAGCAAAAGGGTAAAGTAGATCACATAATTTTTCCCGTCTATTTTTAGTACAAATTATTTTTCAACATATTGTATAAAAAGACTTTTTATTTTTGCATTGCGGAAATATCCCTTGTTTTTCAATGGAGTAATATCACCATCATGGTTTGTATAACAAAAAAGCCGCCCTAATCTAAATTCAGCCTAGTGCTGGCAGGGTCTACGCTTACACGCTTCAACAAAAATCCTGCAAAATAATGCTCACTGCAATCCTAAAAGAGCACGAATAGCTAAATAAATTTGTTATGTAGATCCTTTTTTAGGTCGTTTTTTTCTAAGAGACTCACAAAAAAGATGTAAAAAAGCGAACTTCACTTGATGCATCTCATCCGTTCTTTCTTCTTATATTGCTCATTCTGCGACCAACTGGAAAAATTACCGCTAACATGTTAAAACTAACGCCAATTATATGGTTAATCTGTGGCGATATTCGCCTGAGAAAACAGTGAAATGACTTCAACAAATATCGTGCGTATCGCAACGCGTAAAAGCCCTCTAGCGCTATGGCAAGCTTATTTCGTAAAAGCAGAATTAGAACAACGCCATCCCGGCTTACAGGTAGAGTTAGTCCCAATGGTCACCAAAGGGGATATTATTTTAGATACCCCATTAGCGAAAGTCGGTGGAAAAGGTTTATTCGTCAAAGAATTAGAGCTAGCTTTACTCGAAGGTCGCGCGGATATTGCCGTTCACTCAATGAAAGACGTGCCTGTAGAGTTCCCTGAAGGGTTAGGCTTAGTTACCATTTGTGAGCGCGAAGACCCACGAGATGCGTTCGTTTCTAACCATTATGCCAATATTGATGAACTCCCTGCTGGCAGTATCGTCGGTACATCCAGCTTACGCCGCCAGTGCCAATTACGAGAATTACGCCCAGATTTAGTTATCCGTGACCTACGCGGCAATGTCGGCACCCGTTTGTCCAAGCTCGACAATGGCGAATACGATGCCATTATCCTTGCGGTAGCAGGCCTAAAACGCTTAGAACTCGATGAGCGTATCAAAACCGCATTGGAACCAGAGCAGTCTTTACCTGCCGTTGGACAAGGCGCCGTAGGTATCGAGTGCCGCTTAGATGATCAACGTACCCGTGACTTACTCGCAGCATTGAATCACGATGAAACCTCCGTGTGTGTTCTGGCTGAACGCGCCATGAACATGCGTCTTGAAGGCGGTTGCCAAGTCCCTATTGGGAGCTATGCTATTTGGCAAGGGGATAAAATCTGGTTACGCGCACTCGTCGGCGCCCCAGATGGTAGCCAAGTCATTCGTGGAGAACGCTTAATCTCGCCTGCGGACGCAATCCAAGCCGGTATTTCTCTCGCGGAAGAGTTACTTGATAATGGTGCCCGTGAAATTCTCGCGGAAGTCTATAAAGGAAACGCGCCTGCATGAGAGTCCTTGTTACTCGCCCAGAGCCATCAGGCTCGGCGTTGATAACAGCCATTAATGCGACTGGGGCGCAGGCTTACCCGGCCCCCTTAATTACGATTGAAGCGGGTGCGCAGCTCAATATTTTGCCTTCTTGCCTAGATGGATTATCGGAAAACGACCTTGTCTTTCTTTTATCCAAAAATGCTGTCTGGTATGCAAATTTAACTCTGGAACAAGCAGGACGAGACTGGTCAGATAAGTTATCCTACTATGGTATAGGACAATCTACAGGTCACTATTTTCAGCAGTTAACTGGACAAACTATCCGTTGGGCTGAAGCAGGAGAAACCAGCGAGGTGTTACTCACCCATCCTGACCTGCAAAATTTAGTGGGAAAACGCGCCTTACTCCTGCGAGGTAATGGCGGCCGTGAACTCCTGGCCTCAACATTACGCGCCCGAGGGGCAGAGGTTGATTACTGCGAATGCTACGCAAGACAACCTGTACGCTATGATAAACCTAAGTTTAACCAAACTTGGTTTAATACAGATATCACCGACATTGTGATTACAAGCGGTGAAATGTTGACCCTATTTAACGATTTGATTGCTGAAGATATGCAACAATGGTGGTATTCCCGCCGGCTACTGGTTGTCAGCGAACGAATTGCAAAAAAAGCCCGCCAAAGTGGGTGGCGCCGAGTCTGTGTGGCAACTAGCGCAGATAATCACGCTTTACTTGAAGCATTAATTTCAACCGATATGGGATGCTAATTTATGACGGAACAAGACAAAATTACCGATACTGTTAATGATGAAGCTGCGACAGAGAAAAAAGAAACTCGTCAGCTGACGCCTTCATCCAAACAGAAACGCCCTGGTCTTGCAGTCAGTGCGATTGCTATCGCCATTATCGTCGTCATGGGCGGCGGAATGTACTACTTTACTCAGCAAAGCAATGCGCAGCTAGTTCATGATAATAACCAACTGAAACAGCAAGTCAGTGAATTAGTTGAACAACAAAATGCTGATAGGCAACGTGTGGATGCGCTCATCGCGACCAACACGGAGCTGAAAAACCATGCGCGTGATTATGAAGATCAACTCAACCGTCGCATGCAAGAATTACAAGCTCATGTCACCGCACTTTCCAGCTCAGACGTAAAAAACTGGCTGATTGCCCAAGCTGACTTTATGGTGAAAATGGCGGGTCGCAAATTATGGAATGACCATGACCCTGTCACCGCAGCCGTTCTACTAAAAAGCGCAGACACCAGTTTAGCGGAAATGAACGACCCAAGTTTACTGGATATTCGTAAAGCTATCGCCAATGATATAAACCGCTTAGCTGCCATCAACCAAATTGACTATGACGGTATTATTTTACGTTTGAATCAGCTCAGTAATGATGTCGATAACTTACGCCTAGCCGATTTAAATAATGGCGACGCTCCGGAAGATACTGGCACCAATGTCAGTGACGATATTGCAGACTGGAAAGATAACCTCACGCGCAGCTGGAAAAGTTTCACCAGCGATTTTATCACCGTGCGCGCGCGTGATGGTTCTGAAGCGCCATTGCTAGCCCCAAACCAAGATATTTATCTGCGTGAAAATATTCGCTCACAATTGCTTATTGCAGCCCAAGCTGTACCGCGTTATCAAGAAGAGACGTATAAACAATCCCTTGAGCAAGCGTCTACATGGGTGCGAGCTTACTTTGATGTGGACGCACCAGCCACCAAAGCCTTTTTAACGGAACTCGATGATTTAATTAATCAACCGATTGATGCCGATATGCCTGAAACTTTAGAAAGCCAAGCAAAACTGGAAAAAGTAATGCAAACGCGAGTCCGCAATTTGTTATCTCAAATTCCAGAACCAACTGGTGTTACAGAGGATGCCGCGCTTGAAGCAGTAAAAGAAGCCGATAAAGCCGCCGAAGAGGCAACGGCTCCTGCAGATACGCAAACTAACAAACCGGACGTTGCCGCCGAAGCTCCTGTAACGGACGCGGCAAACGCCCCTGAGCATAAGGGGTGATCATGATTAAAGTCTTTGTTCTCTTTATCGTTCTGATTGCTGGCATTATCTTGGGTCCTCTATTAGCAGGGCACCAAGGCTATGTATTTATTCGTACCGATAGTTACGATATTACGACCAGCGTCACCAGCCTTGTGCTGTGCTTTATCCTGCTGCAATTTGTTCTGTTATTCCTTGGATGGTGCTACCGCCGCTTTATGAGCACCACTTCACGGACAAAAGGCTGGCTCAGCGGTCACAAATACCATAAAGCGCACACTCAAACTCAAAAAGCCTTACTCAAATTAGCCGAAGGGGACTTGGAGCAAGTTGAGAAATTAATGAGTAAGCACGCTGATTTCTCTCAGCAACCCGTCATTAACTACTTGATGGCAGCAGAAGCCGCCCAGCAACGTGGGGATAGTTATCGTACCCATCAATATTTAGACAGAGCTGCTGAAGCCGCAGGTAAAGATCAACTTCCCGTGGATATTAGCCGTGTTCGCATCCAATTAGCGGAAGGTGAAATTCATGCTGCCCGTAATGGCATCGATAAGCTGCTTGACCAAGCACCACGTCACCCAGAAATTTTACGCTTAGCTGAACAGGCTTACTTAGGTACCGGGGCATACCAAGCACTCATTGAGCTGCTGCCGATTATGGCAAAAGTCCAGTTACACAATGAAGATGAGCTTGAAGCGTTAAAACTCAAAGCGTACAAAGGGCTCATGAACCAATGTATGGCTGAAGGTGGTAGCGATGGTTTGAAAAACTGGTGGAAAGCCCAGCCGCGTAAAGTTCGCCATGAAGTGCCTTTGCAAGCTTTCTTAGCCGAACATTTAATTGAATGTGGTGATACGCGCAGCGCAGAAAAAATGATCATCGAAGGATTGAAACAGCAATATGATGAACGTTTACTGTTGCTAATCCCGAAATTACAAAGCGAGCAACCTGAAGCGATTGAAAAAATACTGTTAAACCTCGTTAAGCAGTCTGGTGCGACACCATTACTCAATAGTACATTGGGGGTCCTGGCGCTTCAACATGCCCAATGGGAAAAAGCAGAAAGCTACTTTAAAGCTGCATTGGCACAGCGTTTTGATGCTTATGATGCTGCTTGGTTAGCCGATGCTTATGACAAGCTACACAAACCGAATGAAGCCGCAAAAATTCGCCAAGAGGCGCTCACTCACTCCCTCAAGCAAGAGCGAGCAAAGGCATAAATTTTTAACTCATTCGTTGAGCTTTGACCTAAAACGCCTCCTAGCCCGAGGCGTTTTTTATGTTAACGGTTTGGATCTTTGCTATTTATCTCAAAAAGATAGTTTCTGTGAGAGTCACTTTTAGCGAATCGAGGCAAACCGCATATTGCTATGTTATAAAAGGGTCACATAGTGTATAAATAATCCTATACATTTTCGTTTTGAATGAATTCAGGATAAAGATATGAATGTAGTGAAAACTCTCTGGTATTGGATTATAGCGAGCCAAAATCGTTTACAGATCTTTTTTGACCTGCTACTTCTGATTTTATCCCCGTTTATTTTTATTTCGATCATTGGCTTCAATACCGCTGATCTGAACAAAGATATCTTCATTATTACCTTTATTATTATTGCCTATACCTACGTCACTCGCTGGATCAGCAAGTGGTTAAGCAAAGAGAAAAAAGAGTAAGCTAAAAGATAATGCTTCTTTCCTAATGCTCATCAGGTTAGGAAAGAAAATGGCAACCCAAGATTGATACAAAAAAAAACACCTGCCGAAGCAGGTGTAAATAACAATCAGGTCTACAGACGGATGGTGCCTCACTCAACGTTTCGCCCGTTCGTTGATGGTAAGAGGATTAGCTCTTGATCATCTAAATTGGACAATAGGCACCGATAATCGGCTTTGCGTCATCCCTGGGTTTATGAAGCTAGGCTGTCATAATAAGTGGGATGAGCATCTACATAATAGATAATGCAGAATGCGTGCCAACTTTTATATCATTCCAATTTTTTCTTTTCTTACCCCGTAACTCCCCTACTTTTAAACACTATTTTTATTTCTTACTTATTGTTATTTTTTAACACCGCATTCTTACCAAATCTCATTCTGTTCGATTCAGCTATTTTGTCTCAATTTAGAGACAGCTTAGAAGACCTATTGATTTATTCATATAAATCAACCAGTAAAGTGTCTCTTTTTGACGACATGGAAATAGGGGTTTGTATCGGATCTGCGACAAATATTTTTATTCATTAAAAACATAACGTTACAAGAACACGCAGATAAGAACCATTCTTGTTAAAAGCGATACCAGAGATCTCTAAAATAAAGATAATAAAAAAACAGATTCAAGAATAAAGATAAGAAGATAAGAAGATAAGAAGATAAGAAGATAAGGATACCGAAGGGGAACAATCAGGTTAGAAATAGTTAAGGTTTCAAAATGCAAAAACCCCGCTCGATTGAGCGGGGTTCTTTAAATTGGTCGGCGAGAGAGGATTCGAACCTCCGACCCACTGGTCCCAAACCAGTTGCGCTACCAAGCTGCGCTACTCGCCGAAATTTAACTGCTTAAGGCAGTAACTCGACATCATTTTTTTCGTGGTGCGAAAGGGGGGACTTGAACCCCCACGTCCATAGGACACTAACACCTGAAGCTAGCGCGTCTACCAATTCCGCCACCCTCGCAATGTCACAAAAAAAATGGGGTGGCTAATGGGACTCGAACCCACGACAACTGGAATCACAATCCAGGGCTCTACCAACTGAGCTATAGCCACCATAACTTCACTTATTTCAAAGTGTTGTCATACTACTACATACAACTTTGTTTTGCCACCGTAGCTTGTCACCTTTTGATGGTGCGCCCGACAGGATTCGAACCTGAGACCTCTGCCTCCGGAGGGCAGCGCTCTATCCAGCTGAGCTACGGGCGCTTAACGCCGTTGCGGGAGAGGATAGTACGGATTTATCCCCCCGCTGTCTAGTCCTTTTTTCAATAAAATTATCGATTGCTTGCCTTTTATCCATTTCGTCGAGAAAGAGAGCATTTTTTCCCTCTTTCTCGTTTATTAGATGAAATTTTACTCACAAAATATTTTTACGATGTGCTCTTATCGTGTCGACTAAAGCTGCGGATCACAAAATAAAGCACTGAAACCGTCAATAAAAAGATAGCCCCCACAATCAGTGACAAACGCGTTTCTGGATTAATCGCCATTCCCACCAGCACACAGGCTAAAAACAACAGTGTGGCGTAGTTCACCCATGGAAACAGAATCGATTTAAACGTATGCCCTGCCATCTGCTGCTGGTTCTGCTTGCGAAAGCGTAGCTGACTGGTCAAGATCACGAGCCACGGCACCATGCCTGGCAAGACGCTCGCACTATATACATACACAAACACCTGCTCTGGGTTTGGAATGATGTAATTCAAGCTCGACCCTGCGACTAAACATAAGATAGTAAAACCGACACAACGCGCTGGAACGCCATTTTTCGTTAACTTTAACAGTGAACTAGGTAACTGTTTATTCTGAGCCAGTGCGTACAGCATTCGCCCACCGCTGTACATGCCGCTATTGCAGCCAGACAATGCTGCGGTGAGCACCACAAAGTTAATAACCGCGGCTGCCGAGACAATTCCCACTTTAGCGAACGTCATCACAAACGGGCTGCCTTGTTGTCCTACTTCCGTCCACGGGAACAGCGTCACCACAATAAAAATAGCGCCGACATAGAAAATCAGAATGCGCCACAGAATATTATTGATGGCTTTTTTCAGTGTCACTTGTGGGTTTTTAGCTTCTCCTGCAGTGATCCCAACGAGCTCAACACCTTGATAAGACGCCACCACGATACACAATGCAAATAAGAAACCTTTCCAGCCGCCAGCGAAGAATCCGCCATGTTCGGTTAAGTTAGCCAATCCAATCGGCTCGAAATTATTGCCAAGACCAAAGAAAATTAGCCCCAAACCAATCAAAATCATCACGACGATCGTGGTCACTTTGATCATCGCAAACCAAAATTCCAGCTCGCCGTATAACCTCACTGCGGCCAGATT
This sequence comes from Providencia alcalifaciens, assembly GCF_020271745.1. Classification (NCBI taxonomy): domain Bacteria; kingdom Pseudomonadati; phylum Pseudomonadota; class Gammaproteobacteria; order Enterobacterales; family Morganellaceae; genus Providencia; species Providencia alcalifaciens. The sequence goes on from NZ_CP084296.1 coordinate 1,105,442, forward strand.
TGCCAGTGCCACCAACACAACAGCAACCATCGCAAATATCCACTGGGGCACATCAGGGAACCAATATTTGGCATACTCCCCTATTGCGGTTATCTCTGAAATCCCAACCGCGACCCACATAAACCAATAACCCCACGCGGTTAAACATCCCCAAAAAGGACTTAGATATTTATAACCAAATGAAGCAAATGAACCTGTTACTGGCTCCAGAAAGAGCATTTCGCCCATTGAACGCATGATGAAGAAGACAAATAGCCCTGCGATAATATACGCCAGCAATACGGATGGCCCCGCCCACTTCAACGTACTCGCTGAGCCCATAAATAGCCCAACTCCAATTGTTCCGCCCAAAGCAATCAGCTCAATATGACGGGCTTCTAGCCCTCGCTGAAGACCTTGCTGTGGCTTATCCATAATTTCCCCTGTCGATAATAACCATTCGATATTCGCAGCTCTAATAGCCATAACTTTTTAGTCATCGCGGCTGGTTGTCGAAAATAAGATAAAAAATACAATCCCCCAAGATACCGTGAGATCTCTTAGGTTGCATCTATTTTTGAACAATTGCAGATATATTTGAAGTGAAAATGAGGGCGCCAAAAATAAATAAACCCGCATTGCGCGGGTCTATTCAGTCAGAAAAGAGCTTAAAGCTTACCACCGTAGTAGTAGCCTAAAAACTTCAGCAATTTAAACTGCCGTTTAATTCGTGTTGGTTGAGAAAGTAAGCGATACAGCCATTCTAACCCTAAGTTTTGCCAAACTTTAGGCGCACGCTTAACGTGTCCGGTGAACACGTCATAAGTCCCACCGACGCCCATATACAGCGCATCAGGATGCACGACACGGCAATCACGCATAAAGATTTCTTGCTTAGGAGAGCCCATCGCCACCGTCACAATCTTGGCACCGCTCGCATGAATACGCTCAAACAGCGCACTGCGGTCTTCTGCCGTAAAGTAGCCATCTTGGGAATCCACAATGTTGACATTCCATTGTGCGCGTAACTTCGCTTTGGTCTGCTCAAGAATTTCTGGCTTGCCACCCACTAAAAATACTGGCGTGCCTTCTTTTCCTGCACGCTCCATTAAACCTTCCCATAAATCGGCACCTGCCACACGAGAAACCTCGGCTTTCGGGTATTTACGGCGAATAGCACGCACAATGCTGATCCCATCTGCATAAAGATATTCTGCCTGCCCTAATAAGGTATTCAGTGCGGTATCTTGCTCTGCAATCATCACTTTTTCTGCGTTGATAGCCACTAATGTGCCTGTTTTGGTCTTACCGTCGGCAAACAAATAGTCTAAAAAGTGGGCCATGTTTTTAAAGCCCCAAATATTATGACCTCTGATGCTATATTGAGGAATTGACGACTGTTCCATGATGCTCCTTTTAACGGCTTTCCCGTTGACCGCTTTTTAAATATAAAGCGGCTTTGGTACGAATAAGACCGGCACTTTCAAATAACCAGTACAGTAATTTAGCTAACACTAAACATAGCCCGAAGACTAAACAGAAAAAGACTACGCGCGAAACGAAGGAATCGACTCCTTCACGGGCTAATACAATCATGTTGAAGATGGCGCCGAAACAAAATGCCTGCATAATCGCAGCCTTGTAACGGTTGGATTCTTTTAGGCTTAAACCATAAATCCAGTCAAACCATTTAATGATCATACCCACCACGATGGCACCTAGCGGGATAAACAGCACTCCGCCCATGACCACCAGCGAACCAATTAACGTTGGTGAAATGGCTAATCCAGAATGGTTATTCAGCACTTCCCACGTAAAATAGTTAGCCGAGTTTAATACCGTATCAGGGCGCTCAGGCCATACCCATGAAGGAATAAACACATAGAAATCACGGATAATCGGTGCTAAACCTTGGAATTCCATTTGATCATAATAGCTGAGCAATAACCCTAAGTTTTCCCATGGCGAGAACGTATCACGGGTTAGATACAAGAAGGTATAAAACGCTTCAGCACCGCTCACATCAAGCCCATAACGTTTGAGGGCTAACCAGAACATCCCGACAATACTTGCCACACCCGCCGCAGCCAGCATCCAAAGCGTGATCCAACCTCTAACTATCCCAATAAACAGGAATAGAGCAAATGCCAAGATAATATTGGCACGAGTTCCGCCCACAATCACATAGGTTAAGAAACCGAATGAGACCGTACTGATCAAGAAGAAAATCCAGCGTTTTTGCGTAGGTTTCAAGAAATAGACAATCAGCATCGCAGGAATAAAGAAGTAGAAAAAGCGCTTCAGAGCCACGCCCGACACCTGACTGGAAAATATCTGGCTATAGGATTTTAACTTAAACAATAAGAAACCATTGTCCATGAAGAAAATCCCTACAGTGACCACGGCGACAGAGATCAACAGTAAGCAGGTCAAATTGGTTTCCACTTTATTCATGCTAAATACGGTGCGACGCTGGGTATCCACGCGCTTAGTTAAGCGCGTTTTGTACGTCACATAGTAAATAGCGTAGAAACTGGTTGACGCCAGCATGGCATACATCAAGTAATCTGCGGGGACAATTGCCACATCAAACTGGAAAACCAATGCACAAGTCAGCGGGAATCCGAAGTAAAATGTCAGTAAATACAATAAAGTAAAGAAAATATTAAAATTAAAGCGCACACGTAAAAACTCTTTATACATCAGCGTGCCGATAAAAATAATAGAGATTAGGTAGATAAGCGCTAAGCCACCCAATTCAAGCAATGTCATGCTTTAGCCTCCGCAATGCTGAGGATCTGTTTCCAGCCATCAGTAAAGTTAGGCGCAAAGAATTCAATATGCTGTTTATTAAGCGAATTCATTTGGCGTTGTGCTTCATCCACTAATGGCAGAGTCAGCTCATCACCATAGAAAAAGACCGGGACATTCTGCGCTGTTAAATCTTGCCAGAAGGTATTTTGGCGGCTAATGACAAAAGGAATAGAGAACTGAATAAGCAAACAAACCGTTCCAATCCCTTGTTGACGATTAAAAATAAAGTAGCCGAGGTCGCAGGTTTTCAGCAAATTCAGGTAGTCATTGAATGCCACTCGTTCTTTGAGAACCTCCACCTGTCCCTCAGGGAATTCGCTCTGTGCTGCTTGCTCAACTTCGGCAATATAGTTTTGGTTATTCGCTGGGTAGCCCATCGGGACTATCACCTTCACCTTGTCACCAAATTGCTGTTTAATCGCGCTCAGCGCTTCCACATGACGATTAGAACGGTCACCTGAGTTACCGAGCAGGATAGTTAATTGCTCGCCCTCACGAGGCTGACGTTCATTTAGTGTCAATGCCGGATCCATACGCGTCGGGAAATAAAGTACCGACGATGGCACATTAGGATTCGACTGTTGAAAATGGCACAAATCTCCCCGCGTTGCACAAACATGCCCCACTTTCTTTTGAGCCAGACGGCGTAGAATATAAAACAGCTTAAATTTCAGCGAGCTGGATTCTTCATAGAGATCAGCACCCCAAATATGCCACCAGAATTGATGGGATTTTATCTTGCCAAAAAGCAGCGCTAACCAAATTGGCGCATTAAATTGCCCATGGAAGAAAAAGCGTGTACGACGCTCCGCTTTCGCGCGACGAATGACGCTGTCTGCAATAGATTGCTTGCTGTCAAAAACTTCAATTTCAAGCATTGGATAGGCAGCAGCAAGCTGCGCATCCTGGCTTACCACCATAAAATGCGGCTTTTGTGACGGTGCCATCTCTTGGCAAATAACGTTATTAAAAAACGTTAAAACCGTCTGATTATGATGCGGGAGATCAGATCCCAGTACATGTATTAAGGTTGTCATGCTCGCCTACGGTAGATCAAAAATACGCAACAACAGAGAGTAAAATATACGATATAGGTCGCCATATAGGCTTGGGTCGCCCCCACGGCTCCATGCTCAGGTATAAACCAATGGGCAAAGCCCGTTAACAGAACAAATTGGCTCACTTCTGTAAGAACATAAAAACGCAGCGCTGCTTTCGCGATGACCAGATAACCAAAGACGTAAGCACCCACTTTCAACACATCGCCGACCAGCTGCCAAGCAAACAGGTCTCTCATCCCTGTAAACTCTTTTGAGAACAGCAGCCAAATCGCAAAATCACGCAGTAGCCAAACCGTAAAGCTGACGGCGGCAACAGCAGGTAATACAAACTTCAACGCCTTAACAATTTCGGCAGAAATTTCATTTTTATGCTGTAAACGGGACAGCGTGGGCAGTAAATAGACCGAAAATGTTGCTGTGATGAATTGTAAATAGGCATCCGAAATCGTGGTGACGCCAGTCCATAACCCAACTTCATCCCAGCTATAGGTCTGTGCCAGTAAATTTCGCATCATGATATAGGCAACAGGCAGTGTGATTGCCGTTAGCATTGCCATGATGGTGAACTTACCAAGATTGGTGGCAATGGCTTTATCCCATGCAGGTTTGAGTGATGACAACGCAAATTGTTTACGTCGAATAACCATTCCTGCCGCAGGCAGTACTACCAACGCGGGTACCAATGCTAGCCCTGCAAGTGCGCCATCATAACCGCCCATCAGATAGCATAAATAATAGGCGACCACGCCGATTATGCTACCAAAAATGATCGCTGTTGCATTCCCAGCAGCGTCTCGGTAACCTTTCAAAATTGCCAAAAAATAGTTCGCATACGCGATACCCATTTGAATCAAGGCAACCATGCGGATCACGCCACTGTATTGCTCACTATCAAATAGTGCAGCACTGATCGGGGCACTGCATAACAAGAAAATAATCGCCAGTAACGTTGAAAATCCAAGAATTATCGTTGAAGACGTTCCCAGCACAGCCCGTAATTTTTGCGGATCTTGATGGTGTTCTGCCACATATTTTGTGACGCCATTGAAGATCCCAGCGCCAGACAATACGCCTAGCACCGTAATTAATTGGCGGAAGTTCCCAGCAAGACCCACACCACTCGGGCCAAATGAGACTGCAAATAATTTAACGATTAACAGGCCCACCCCGATTTTAATCAGGGTAGACCCAGCAGTCCAAACCGATGCTTTAGCGAGTGACATTAGGCAAAGAACGCTTTAATTCGCTCAATAACCACTTGTTGCTCGTCGTCTGTCATGTTGTAGAACATTGGCAGACGCACTAAACGGTCACTTTCAACCGAAGTGTATTTGTCTTCACCGTGGAAATAACCAAATTCCATTCCAGCTGGGCTGGTGTGCAGCGGTACATAGTGGAATACCGTCAAAATACCATGGGATTTCATATAGTCATTGAACGCTGTGCGCTCTTCCACATCTTTGAGTTTGATATAGAACATATGGGCATTATGTTTCAAATCTTCTGGCACAGTTGCTAACACTAAACGACCGGCAGCTACCAGCGGTTGTAACGCTTGATTATAGCGCTCCCACAGCAGTAAGCGACGTTCGTTGATTTTGTCTGCTTCTTCTAACTGAGCCCATAAATAGGCCGCTTGTAAGTCAGACAACAGGTAGCTTGAACCGATGTCGCGCCAGGTGTATTTGTCCACTTGACCACGGAAGAATTGGCTGCGGTTTGTGCCTTTTTCGCGGATCACTTCTGCACGATTAATCAGCGCTTTATCATTGATTAAGGTCGCACCACCTTCACCACCTGAAGAGTAGTTTTTGGTTTCATGGAAGCTATAGCAACCAATATGACCGATGGTACCCAGTGCTTTACCTTTATAGGTAGACATAACGCCTTGCGCCGCGTCTTCAATCACAAATAAATTGTGTTTCTTTGCAATCGCCATGATGGTGTCCATTTCGCAAGCCACACCCGCGTAGTGAACAGGAACAATTGCACGTGTACGATCAGTGATTGCCGCTTCAATTTTGGTTTCATCGATATTCATCGTATCTGGACGAATATCCACGAACACAATTTTAGCGCCGCGTAACACGAATGCATTAGAGGTCGATACGAAAGTAAAGCTTGGCATGATGACTTCATCGCCCGGCTTAATATCAATCAGGATCGCTGCCATTTCTAATGAAGCGGTGCAAGACGGCGTTAACTGGACTTTCGGACAGTTAAAGCGTTTCTCCATCCACTCTTCACAACGCTTAGTGAAACCACCATCCCCACACAGTTTGCCACTTGCCATGGCCTGCTTCATATACTCAACTTCAGTACCTACAACGGGTGGTTTATTAAATGGAATCATGTTGTCCCCTGTATAACCAATATGCGGTGCTGGCGATAGCCGCACCGCTACGTGAATAAAGATTTAATGCCGCAACATTGCTCATTTGCGTGGCAACATTTAACTGTCTTTTTTGGTGTTGCACACACCACTGATACGCTGCTGACATTAATTTCCGACCGATACCGCGTCCTGTTGCACTTGGCGTTGCCGCTAATAGCCCAATTCGCGCTGTATCTGCATCAAGGCTGCGTAGGCTAACGAAACCTAAAATATCACCTGTATTATTTCTAAGGAGTAAACAGGTATGGTCAAAAGTGCCGAGAACCGCTTTTTCTATCCATAATGCATAAAACCGACCGCTATCCCCTTCATGGTACCAAGGGGCTCTAAAACGACTGTTACCAAACACAGCGGCAGCGGTATCGCGCAGAGAAACAATATCCCCGGTTTGTGCAACAACCACATTATCCGTCTCTGATAACGCTGTGTTTAGATAAGCATTTTCTGTGCCAATCGTTAATGAAAAATCAATTTCGCCTTCAACAAAGCTGAATCCCATACTGGCAAGTTCATCGATTTTAGCGGTCTCGGATGCCGCAACTTTCGCTTGCACAATATCAAATTTATCCAATTGATAAGAAAGAATAATTTGTGCATCAGTCGCGGCAAAATCCAGTTTTGCCGTTGAACGTTTGAAAAAATCAGATTCCCAATCTAGGGGATCAATATTGGCGCGGACGGACACGAAGTAAGTCCTCTAAGTATTTGCCATAGCCCGTTTTATTCAGGCGAGCTGCGGCTTCTTTAACTTGGTCGTCAGACAACCAGCCATTACGCCATGCAATCTCTTCTAAACAAGCTACTTTAAAGCCTTGGCGTTTCTCAACAGTCTGAACGAACGTGCCGGCTTCAATTAAGCTGTCATGAGTGCCTGTGTCTAACCAAGCGAATCCACGACCGAGTAGCTCAACACTTAACTCACCGCGTTCTAAATACATTTGGTTGATGGAGGTAATTTCTAATTCACCACGTTCAGAAGGTTTTACTTGTTTAGCAAAATCAACCACTTGGTTATCATAGAAATATAAACCCGTCACTGCCCAGTTTGATTTTGGCTGTTTTGGTTTCTCTTCGATAGACAACGCTTTGAAGTTGTCATCAAATTCCACTACACCAAAACGCTCAGGGTCCATCACTTGGTAGCCAAATACCGTCGCGCCCTTTTGACGTGCCGCGACTGACATTAATTTAGGGCTGAATGAGTGACCGAAGAAAATATTGTCTCCGAGCACTAAGCAGCAAGAGTCCCCATTAATGAACTCTTCACCAATGATAAACGCTTGAGCCAATCCATCTGGAGAAGGCTGTTCCGCGTAGCTCAATTCGATCCCAAATTCATGACCATCGCCCAGTAAACGCTGGAACATTGGCAAATCATCCGGCGTCGAAATCACCAGAATTTCACGGATCCCTGCCAGCATTAACACTGACAGCGGATAGTAGATCATTGGCTTGTCATAAATAGGCAGTAACTGTTTTGAGATGCCGCGAGTGATCGGGTGCAAACGCGTTCCCGAGCCACCAGCCAGAATAATACCTTTCATATTGCCTCCTAGCTGCCTAAGCCCAGACGTTCACCGGCATAGGAACCATCTTGCACACGGCGCCACCAAGTTTCATTGTTTAAATACCACAGCACCGTTTTACGGATCCCGGATTCAAACGTCTCTTCTGGTGCCCAGCCTAATTCACGCTCAATTTTATCGGCGTCAATGGCATAGCGCATATCGTGACCTGGGCGATCTTTCACATACGTGATTAAGTCGCGGTAATAAGCAACCCCTTGAGGTTTCTGCGGGTGCAGTTCTTCAAGTAATTCACAAATTGTTTCAACCACTTGAATATTACGACGCTCGTTATGACCACCAATATTGTAGGTTGAACCCGGCTGTGCTTGAGTTGCTACTAAATGTAGCGCTCGCGCATGGTCTTCCACAAACAGCCAATCACGAATTTGCTCACCTTTGCCATATACTGGTAGCGGCTTACCGGAAATCGCATTCAAAATAATCAATGGGATCAGCTTCTCAGGGAAGTGATATGGACCATAGTTATTTGAGCAGTTGGTGATCATGGTCGGTAAACCATAAGTTCTCTGCCACGCACGCACTAAATGGTCGCTAGATGCTTTTGAGGCTGAATATGGGCTGCTTGGTGCGTACGGTGTGGTTTCCGTGAAGAAACCATCTGGACCTTCTAAGTCGCCATACACTTCATCGGTTGAAATGTGGTGGAAACGGAAATCCGCTTTTTTACTATCTTCAAGCCCAGACCAGTAATGACGCGCTGCTTCTAACAGAGTGTAAGTACCCACTATATTAGTTTCGATAAATGCCGCAGGACCATCAATTGAGCGGTCAACGTGGCTTTCTGCCGCTAAATGCATCACGACATCAGGTTTGTGTTCAGCAAACACTTTATCCAACGCAGCACGGTCACAAATGTTCACTTGCTCAAAAGCATAACGCTCGCTATTGGCGACTTCCGCTAATGATTCCAAATTACCCGCATAGGTTAAACAGTCAACCACAATCGCGTGGTCTTTTGTGTTTTCAATCACATGACGAACAACAGCAGAGCCGATAAAGCCGGCTCCACCTGTAATTAAAATACGTTTCAACGCCATACTCCTTTTGTATCCACAACCCATTTTTGTGGGATAGCAGAACCTTGGATACCTTTAAACAGGTTATGGTCGACTAACATCAGGATCACATCCGCTTCGCTCACCGCAGTTTCAATAGAAACCAGCTCCGCAATACCTTTCAGTGCAGTTGGTAATTCGTGAATATGTGGTTCAACCGCAAATGTTTTACCTGGGTTCCAGTTCGCAACCATCTTGGTGATGTGCATAGCTGGGCTTTCACGCAAGTCATCGATGTTTGGTTTAAAAGATAAACCGAAGCATGCAATCTTGATTTCATTCGCTTTTTTGCCAGTTTCCACTAAGCAGTCAGCCACTGCGGCTTTCACTTGATCAACAACCCAGATTGGCTTGCCATCGTTAACTAAACGCGCAGTGTGGATTAAACGAGATTGTTTTGGACTTTGTGCCACAATAAACCATGGGTCTACTGCGATGCAGTGACCACCAACGCCTGGACCCGGTTGCAGAATGTTCACGCGAGGGTGACGGTTTGCAAGGCTAATCAGTTCCCAAACATTGATATCTTGGTCTGCACAAATCAGCGATAACTCGTTGGCAAATGCGATGTTAACGTCACGGAAGCTGTTTTCCGTTAATTTACACATTTCAGCCGTTCTTGAGTTAGTGATTACACACTCACCTTCTAAGAAGATGTTGTACAGCTCGCTAGCACGCAGTGAAGATTTCGGTGTCATCCCGCCTACAACACGGTCGTTTTTGATCAGTTCAACCATCACTTGGCCTGGTAATACACGCTCAGGGCAGTATGCCACGTCGATATCGGCTTCTTCACCAGCTTGGTGAGGGAAGGTTAAATCAGGGCGAGCTGCTGCTAACCACTGCGCCATTTGCTCAGTCGTGCCCACTGGAGACGTGGACTCCAGAATGACTAAGTCGCCTTTTTTCAGGACTGGTGCGATAGATTCAGCCGCTGCTTTCACGTACACCAAATCAGGCTCGTGTTCACCTTTGAATGGTGTCGGAACAGCAATCAGGAATGCGTCTGCAGGTTGTGGCTTGGTGAAGGCTTTTAAGTGACCTTCTTCAACCGCTTTTTTCACCACAACGTCCAGCTCAGGTTCCACAATATGGATTTTACCTTGATTGATAGTGTCAACAGCATGCTGGTTGACATCTACGCCGACAACCTGCTTCTTACGAGATGCGAAGGCTGCCGCTGTTGGTAAACCGATATAACCGAGGCCGATAACAGAAATAGTTTCAAAACTCATAATTTCACCTGATTGCTTTTTAATGCTGCAAGAATACGCTGACAAGCATGACCATCACCATACGGGTTATGTGCGCGGCTCATTTCGTGATATTCCGCTTCATCTGTCAGTAACCGATTAACTTCATTTACAATGGTTTGTGTATCTGTACCCACTAAACGGACTGTCCCTGCATCAACAGCTTCAGGGCGTTCGGTGGTATCTCTCATAACTAAAACAGGCTTGCCTAAAGATGGTGCCTCTTCTTGAATACCGCCGGAATCTGTTAAAATCAGATACGCGTGGTTCATCAAATAGACGAATGGCAGATATTCTTGAGGACTAATTAAGATAATATTATCAATATCATGCAGAATACGTTTTACAGGCTCGCTCACATTCGGGTTTAAGTGAACAGGGTAAACCACTTGAACATCAGGGTGCGCTTGAGCGATATCCGCTAATGCATGACAAATGCGCTCGAAACCGCCACCAAAACTTTCACGGCGGTGGCCAGTCACAAGCAACATTTTTTTATTTGGATCGATAAATGGGTAATTTGCGGCTAATTCAGCCATCATATTTTGGTTACCCATTACCTTCTCTTTGACCCACAACAGCGCATCAATGACGGTATTACCCGTCACAAAAATATGGCTATCGGGAATGGATTCGTTGAGTAAGTTTTGGCGCGAGTTTTCTGTCGGCGCAAAATGGTACTGAGCAAGGTGTCCCGCAATTTTACGGTTACCTTCTTCTGGCCATGGTGAGTAGAGATTTCCTGTACGCAGCCCGGCTTCAACATGCCCAACTGGGATGCGATGATAGAATGCCGCAAGACTGGTTGCCATTGTCGTCGCGGTATCGCCATGCACAAGGACAACATCCGGTTGGAAATCCGCAAATACTGCCTTTAATCCTTCCAAAATACGGCAAGTAATATCGGTTAAATCCTGACCTGGTTTCATAATGTTGAGATCATAATCGGGCGTGATCTCAAATAAGTTCAGTACTTGATCTAGCATTTCACGGTGCTGAGCGGTGACACACACTTTCGCTTCAAAGTCTGCATCATCAGCAAGAGCATGAACCAATGGAGCCATTTTAATGGCTTCAGGCCGTGTGCCGAATACAGTCAATACTTTCACAGTGACTCTCTTATATTTTCTTCGCAGTTTACTGCTTTCTTTAGTTTTAATGATGCTATTTCGCCACCGACCTTGCCGCCGGTGGCGAATATGACATTACGATGGGCGACGGCGAGACAGTACCACTCCGGCACCTACTAACATACCAATTGCACCCCACAGAACAGCAATAAATGCTCTGCGCGGACTATCGCGTTTGATTGGATCTTCAGGCGTTCGCAGATAACGGTACGCATGGAAATTATCTTGAAGAACAGGCTCAACATTCAGTGTCGATAACATCGCCACATTCTGATCATAATCTGTATCAAAATCTGGACCCGTTGCTTTTAACGTCTCAATTTGAGCTTGAAGTAATGGAACGCCTAACATAAACATTTTTGAGTCAGGAATTTCATTCACTGGCGCAGTAGTTTGATTACGCGAAATACCTTGTTTTTCCGCCACTTTAAGAGCTTGTTCAAGGCTATTTAGGCGACGATCATACGCTGCCGTTGCTACCATCGCTTCACGTTTAACTAACGCTTTCATTGATTGGGTTTTGGTTGCCCACGTCCCTTTCAATTCATCATTCAAATTTGTGGTTGCGCGCTGATTAGCAAATTCAATATATTCTCGTAAGAGTTGATTACTATCTGCTGCTGTTTCAGCCACTAACTTCACGCTATCTGTAGGATTTTTGAGCGCATCTGCTGGCGTATATTCGATATTGTTGATCAGCTCATCCAACAATGCCGCGTCCGCTTTCGGATCATTTTCCAAACGTTGCTTATAATATTCAGTACCTAACCAAAATTGGCGACGAGTATCGTAAGAACCGAGTTGTTTGGTAAATTCTTCATAAGCTTCTTTGGCAATCGTCGGTAATTGCCCTTCTTGTCCCACTACATTAATACGAGAATCAAGGTTGCGCAGAAACTGTTGCTGAGAATAGTAACTTCCCAGATTGTTCACAGTCGGTAAATCCGTGATAGCCGTAGTGCTCCACTTCGGCTGCATAAAATAGGAAGCTCCCAGTGCAATCGCAGCAAAAATCACTGCACATGCGACGATCCAAATTTTACCCTGCCATAATGAACGGCATAAATCACGAATATCTAACTCCGCTTCAAGCGAGGTTTGATGTTGATTAGGTTGCGTTTCTGAGTTATTCACTGCACAGAACCTCTATAGTTCGTTTGTCGTTACCGGACCGCACTCTTACGCGCACGACGTCTAATTCGTTTGATAAAACGGGCGACTTTCCATGCTCGCTTGATGCAGTAACCATACATCATAAATACAAGCAAAAATAATGCCAACATTACCCATTCAGGCACGAATGACAGGTACTCGCCAATAATACCAATACACGCAAGAATTGCCGCAGCCAATGTGATGATTACAAATGCCCCTTTCGGGGTAAAACCTGAGCGCATAATCAAGTGATGAATATGCTGACGATCCGGTGAAAATGGACTCATACCTTTACGAATACGACGGTACATAATTGCCACCATATCCATAAGCGGAATAGCAATAATCCATAATGCAGTCACAGGGTTTATTGGATGGACATCTTCTTGTGTTGAAGCAACAAGGATCCAAATAATAGTAAAGCCAATCAACGTACTTCCCGCATCACCCATGAACACTTTAAAGCGACGTCCCAAAACGCCCATATTCATGAGGATATAAGGAAGAATAGCTGCTATAAACGCAAAACACCAAAACGCTAACGCATAGTTACCATTTTGATACAGTAAGAAACCAAGGGCTCCAAAGGAAACCGAGGACAAACCGCCTAACAGACCATCAATACCATCGACCATGTTGAAGGCATTGATCGCAGCCCAAACGGCAAATAAGGTGACGATATAACCAAATGGTCCAAGTACCAGCTCCCAAGGACCAAATGCATGGCCTAGAGACTCTAACGATAATCCACCCGCTGTCATCATGACAACAGCGACAATAGCTTGGACGCCAGCGCGTAACTTCACACTGATATCAAACCTATCATCCAGAGCACCAACGAACACTAAGAGCCCCGCACAAGCAAGATATAGCCACTTATGGGGAATATATTCTTCTGTGATCATAAACGCGAAGCAAACGCCAAAGAAAACAGAGATCCCTCCAACGAGAGGAACCAATCCTACGTGTTTCTTCCTGAAATTCGGTTTATCAACCAAGCCAATTTTTTTCGCCACAACACGTGCGAAAAAAATAAAAGCTAAGGTAAACAAAAAGACATAGAAGAGATTACTTACAAAGTGTGTGCTATCCACTGTTCTACTCTCTTATATTCCTATCCAACTTTTAAACACTAAAACTTTTGGTTGCGGTGATAACTTACTGCCACCACATAGTATTCGAACAAAAATGGTACTGTAAAACGGGTTTCCTTCGTTTTGATATGCACAAAACATGCCGAAAATACCAATACGACACATATAGTTTTGCGTTACAAAACTCGACTTAAAGATTTTATCCCTTAACTTTGCAAGATGCATGCCATAAAAACAATCTCCAACATATTAATCGACCATGACCATCGATTTTCATATAAATGAGTAAATATCTGTCATTGAATAAATCTTAAGTATAAAAATTAATGTAGAAAATACCATCTTATAAGGAATAAGCTAGCATCCGTTGATTATTTCATTTTACTCATCAAGAAAGTAATTCATGCTCATATTGATAAATAATAAAAACTATTATTCTGCGAATACTCACAGTTCATTAATAAAAAAATAGGCGCTCTAATTAGAGCGCCTATTTCTATACTCATAATCCTAACGAGACTATGCTCTTTTCATAAAATCAAAGAACTCTTCGTTAGTCTTAGTCATTGCTAATTTGCTGATGAGGAATTCCATTGCATCGATTTCGCCCATTGGGTGAATAATCTTACGCAGGATCCACATTTTTTGCAGTTCATCTTGAGAGGTGAGCAGCTCTTCTTTACGTGTGCCAGAGCGGTTGTAATCAATCGCAGGGAAAACACGTTTTTCAGCAATTTTACGGGACAGGTGTAATTCCATGTTACCTGTTCCTTTAAATTCTTCGTAAATCACTTCATCCATTTTCGAACCGGTATCAACCAACGCGGTCGCGATGATAGTCAAGCTACCACCTTCTTCGACGTTACGAGCAGCACCGAAGAAACGTTTTGGACGATGTAATGCGTTTGCGTCCACACCACCAGTCAATACTTTACCTGAAGAAGGCACGACGGTGTTGTATGCACGAGCAAGACGAGTAATAGAATCCAGTAAAATGATAACGTCTTTTTTATGCTCAACCAGACGTTTCGCTTTCTCGATAACCATTTCAGCAACTTGAACGTGACGCGCAGCTGGCTCATCAAACGTTGAAGCGATAACTTCCCCTTTAACTAAACGCTGCATCTCAGTAACTTCTTCTGGACGCTCATCGATCAGCAGAACCATCAATACGCAGTCAGGGTAGTTATGGGCAATGTTAGCCGCAATATTTTGCAGTAACATGGTTTTACCCGCTTTCGGTGGTGCAACGATCAGACCACGCTGTCCACGACCAATAGGTGCGGCCAAATCCAATACTCGCGCAGTTAAATCTTCAGTAGAACCGTTACCACGTTCCATGCGCAGACGATTATTAGCATGTAATGGAGTTAAGTTTTCGAAAAGGATTTTGCTGCGGGCGTTTTCAGGTTTGTCAAAGTTAACTTCGTTAACTTTTAGGAGTGCAAAATAGCGTTCACCTTCTTTCGGGGGACGAATTTTTCCTGAAATGGTGTCGCCTGTGCGTAGGTTGAAGCGGCGAATTTGGCTAGGGGAAACATAGATATCATCAGGTCCTGCGAGGTAAGAACTGTCTGCTGAACGGAGGAAACCAAATCCATCCTGCAATATTTCCAGTACGCCATCGCCGAAAATATCTTCTCCACTTTTAGCATGTTGCTTCAAAATTGAGAAAATAATATCCTGCTTTCTCATACGGGCTAAGTTCTCTAGCCCCATGTTTTCGCCTAACGTAATCAATTCTGATACTGGCGTATTTTTTAATTCGGTAAGATTCATAATGGTGGGTTCTTTAACTCGGGGTATTTCTCGAACTATGAACGTAAATTGGAGGCAACTTTTATAGTGAACCTATTTAATATAGAGAACCTATGAGAAGCGCCAGTTTAACTTTATAGTGCCCTGTTGATAGATATGGACTCATAACCAACAACAATGCATTAAAATTTGTGCTAGCTACAACTAATATTGCTGTGAAGGTGTTGTGACTAACTAAAGCGTTATAATCATCAAAATGACATGCCGCATATTATTAGAAACGTAATCAATATTAGCAATAGTTTTTTATACATTTTAGGACAACATCTTATCCCTAATACAGCCCATTTATTTTACTCAAGACTTAAGCCACAGTGATACAACTATGATTTATCAACTTTAGATTAATAGTCAGTAACTAAAATTGGCATTGAACAGAACTGCAAGCTAGATGTTTAAGAAAAGAGCAAAGGAAAACAAGGTAATTCTTATGGGTACTTTATGAGGAATGCGGATAACTTATCATGCTTAAATGGGGACGTCTAGCGACTCTCTATATAAAATAAATGTGCCGCTAAACGTTTTGGCTTATATAAAGCTATAACTTACAGATTTTCGTCTAGAAATTCTTTCAGTTGAGTTTTAGATAAAGCACCAACTTTAGTTGCAGCTACACTACCGTTTTTGAATAATAACAGTGTAGGGATGCCGCGAATACCAAATTTTGGGGCAGTCGCTGGATTATCATCAATATTCAGTTTTGCGATAGTCACTTTGCCTGTATATTCTTCAGCAACTTCATCAAGGATTGGTGCGATCATTTTACAAGGTCCACACCATGCAGCCCAGAAGTCGACTAAAACAGGTGAACTTGCATTTAGAACGTCTGACTCAAAACTTGCATCAGTAATATGTTTAATTTTGTCGCTCATGTTGTACTCCAAAGGATCATTTTTACAGACATAGTGTAACATTAATTGGCAGCAGTATGCTTTATTTCAAAAGATACGCTTTCGTAAACTAACCGATAACTGATATTCTAACATACTATGAGTAAAGCACACTTGACAGAAAAGAAGTTTTCCGACTTCGCATTGCACCCAAAAGTCATTGAAGCACTTAATAAAAAAGGCTTCAACTTTTGTACGCCTATTCAGGCGTCTACCCTGCCTTATACTGTCGAAGGCAAAGATGTTGCGGGGCAAGCACAAACAGGTACAGGTAAAACGTTAGCATTCCTAACGTCTACATTTCATTTTCTCTTAACTCACCCGGCAATTGAGGGGAAAAAAACCAATCAGCCACGTGCGCTGATCATGGCTCCTACTCGCGAATTAGCCGTACAGATTTACTCAGATGCTAAAGAGCTGGCTGAGTACACTGGTTTGAAAATGGGTCTAGCCTATGGTGGTGATGGCTATGACGAGCAATTACGCGTATTACAAAACGGCGTTGATATCCTTATTGGAACAACTGGCCGCCTTATTGATTATGCGAAACAAGGTCACGTTGATTTAGCGGCTATCCAAGTTGTTGTTTTGGATGAAGCTGACCGTATGTATGACCTCGGTTTTATTAAAGATATTCGTTGGCTATTCCGCCGTATGCCTGGCGCTGCAGACCGACTCAATTTACTGTTCTCCGCCACACTGTCTTACCGCGTCAGAGAATTAGCATTTGAACAAATGAACAGCCCGGAATATGTGGAAGTTGAACCACTACAAAAAACGGGTCACCGTATTAAAGAAGAGCTATTTTATCCATCCAACGAAGAAAAAATGCGCCTGCTGCAAACGCTACTCGAAGAAGAGTGGCCTGAACGCTGCATTATTTTCGCCAATACGAAACATCGTTGTGATGATATCTGGGCTCACCTTGCTGCCGATGGTCACCGAGTAGGGTTATTGACTGGTGATGTCGCACAGAAAAAACGTCTGCGCATTTTAGAACAGTTCACTCAAGGTCAAATTGATATCTTGGTTGCGACTGATGTTGCCGCTCGTGGATTACATATTCCATCAGTAACTCATGTATTTAACTATGATTTACCTGACGATTGCGAAGACTATGTACACCGTATCGGACGTACAGGTCGTGCAGGTGAAAGTGGAAATTCTATCAGCTTAGCGTGTGAAGAATACGCCTTAAACTTACCTGCAATCGAAGAATATATTCAGCACTCTATCCCTGTCAGTAAATATAACAGTGATGCACTACTGAACGACCTGCCGGCACCAAAACGCCGTCATCGTCCGCGTCCAAGTGGTCCACGCCGCAATTCGAATGCGCCGCGTCGCCATAATGGTCCACGTAATAACCCTAAACGTGCAGGCTGAGTAAATACCCTATGCTGAAATCTTCTTCTCTGTATGCCGCTATCGATTTGGGTTCCAACAGCTTTCATATGCTGGTTGTTCGCGAAACCGCAGGTAGCATTCAGATTATTTCTCGGGTTAAACGGAAAGTTCGCCTGGCTGCGGGTTTAGATAAAGATAATATTTTATCTGAGCAAGCCATGGAGCGAGGCTGGCAGTGCCTGCGTCTCTTCTCAGAACATCTGCAAGATATTCCTAACTCGCAAATTCGAGTTGTGGCAACCGCAACATTGCGCCTTGCCAAAAATGCCGATGTTTTTATTGAGAAGGCCAGCCAGATCCTCGGGAATCCCGTGAAAGTGATCCAAGGAGAAGAAGAAGCTCGCTTGATTTATCAAGGCGTCGCCCACACAACCGGCGGTCCAGAGCAACGTTTAGTGGTTGATATTGGCGGAGGCAGCACTGAACTGGTCACTGGTACAGGTGCCAAAGCACAATTGCTCTATAGCCTTGAAATGGGCTGTGTCACTTGGCTTGAACGCTACTTTAGTGATAGGACGCTAACAGAAGAGAATTTTATTCAAGCCGAAGCTGCCGCTCAACACGTCATTGCACCTATCGCTGATGCCCTAAAAACCCATGGTTGGAAAATTTGTGTTGGTGCATCCGGTACTGTACAAGCCATCCAAGAAATCATGATTGCTCAGGGGATGGATGAGCTCATCACCCTCGGGAAGCTACAGCAGCTGAAACACAAAGCTATCCAATGCCATAAACTGGAAGAACTCGAAATCGAAGGGCTCACATTTGAACGAGCTCTCGTCTTTCCAAGCGGTTTATCTATTCTGATTGCTATTTTCAAAGCACTGAATATTGATAGCATGACGCTAGCAGGTGGGGCACTCCGCGAAGGCTTAGTTTACGGCATGCTTGAACTGCCTATCGAGCAAGATATTCGCGCCCGCACCCTACGCAATATTCAGCGTCGTTTCTTGGTAGATATTGAACAAGCAAACCGAGTTCGCCAACTTGCTGAACATTTTTATCTGCAAGTGGCTAAAGAGTGGGAATTAGATAGTCGCTGCCGAGATTTACTCTCTAGCGCCTGTGCATTACATGAAATTGGATTAAGCGTCGATTTTCGTAAAGGTCCAGAGCATGCAAGCTATCTAATCACCCACCTTGACCTACCAGGTTTCACCCCGGCACAAAAACGTTTTCTTGCCGTGCTTCTCAAGAACCAGCAAGGTCAAATTGACCTCGCTTCACTGAGTCAGCAAAATGCACTGCCAGTTCAGCAAACTTATAGCCTATGCCGTTTACTACGTTTAGCCATTATTTTTGCCAGCCGTAGACGTGACGATACATTACCAGCATTACGCCTCAATGCGGATGGACAAAATTTAACCATCGCACTGCCATACCGCTGGCTTGAGGAACACCCTTTACGAGCGGAAAATTTACAGCAAGAAGTTCAGTGGCAAGGATATGTGAATTGGCAATTGGCCTTAGAAGAGCGTAATAGCTCCAATTGATATCGTTCTAAATTGGTCATGATAGGTTCCCACCTCATAGTGGGAACTCTCTCTTAAACTATTTCGCTACTGATCAGTTTTCTTATTTAACCCTAAACGCGCCTTGATATCCGCTAAAGCGGACTGCCCTTTTTGCATTCGTTCTTCGGCGGTAACCACTTTTCGTTGCTGTTCCCACACCAAATCATCTTGTGGTAATTCCATCAAAAAGCGGCTCAGTTCAGGGCGGATCAATTCACCGTATTGGCGACGCTCGCGGCTATGAGTAAAGAATAGCTCGCGCTGCGCTCGCGTAATACCCACGTAAGCCAGTCGGCGCTCTTCATCAATATTATTTTCATCGATACTGCTTTGATGAGGCAATAACCCCTCTTCCATTCCAACCAAGAAAACATAAGGAAATTCAAGACCTTTAGATGCATGTAATGTCATCAACTGAACCTGATCTGAATCTTCATCATCTTCCCCTCGTTCCATCATATCGCGCAACGTAAAACGAGTGACAACCTGATTGAGCGTCATTGGGTCATTAAGCTCATCCCCTTCAATCATTTCACTCATCCATGTAAACAATTGATTGACGTTTTTCATTCGCATTTCAGCGGCTTTGGTACTGGTAGAGGTTTCGTATAACCAGCTTTCGTAATCCATTTCCCGTAAAAGGTCCCGTACCGCTATCAACGGTTCACGCTCCGAAATCCGGACTATCCTTTCCATCCAATGGGTGAAACGCTGCAATGCCTCCAAACCTTTCCCTGTTAAAGTCTGTTCCAGGCCTAAATCAAAGCTAGCGTGATATAAGCTTTTTCCTCGTTGATTCGCCCATTCTCCCAATTTTTGGATAGTTTTAGGACCAATTTCTCGACGCGGCGTATTTACAATGCGCAAAAAAGCGCTGTCATCTTCAGGGTTAGTTAACACCCTTAAATAAGCTAAAAGATCTTTAATTTCAGGACGCGAGAAAAATGATGTTCCACCTGAAATTCGGTAAGGAATGCGGTTTTGCATTAACATTTTTTCAAAAATACGCGACTGATGATTTCCGCGATACAAGATCGCATAATCTTTATATTGGGTTTTATTAATAAAGTGATGAGCAATTAATTCACCGATCACGCGTTCCGCTTCATGGTCTTCATTATTGGCTGTCAGCACCTTTAATGGTGCCCCGAAACCCAATTCAGAAAATAGTTTTTTCTCGAAGACATGAGGGTTATTGGCGATCAAAATATTGGCCGCTTTCAAAATACGACCTGATGAGCGGTAATTTTGCTCCAGTTTTATCACATTCAGTTTTGGAAAATCTTGGCTGAGTAACACTAAATTTTGTGGCTTCGCTCCACGCCAAGAGTAAATAGACTGGTCATCATCACCAACGACAGTAAAGCGGGCACGGCTGCCTACGAGTAATTTCACTAACTGATACTGACTGGTGTTCGTATCTTGGTATTCATCCACCAGCAAATAACGAATTTTTTGCTGCCAGCGCTCACGAACTTCTTCATTATGATAAAGCAGCAATGTTGGTTTACTGATTAAGTCATCAAAATCCAAGACATTACAGCTTTTTAAATGCAGCTCATAGCGACGATAGCACTCAGCAAAATGGTGCTCTTTTTCAGTTCTCGCTTGCCCAACCACTTGCTGCGGAGAAATAAGATCGTTTTTCCAATTTGAGATCGCAGAGATCAGTTGTTGAAGAAGATCTTTATCTTCCTCAAGCAGATCAAATGTGAGTTCTTTCAGCAATGCCATTTGGTCTTGGTCATCAAACAAGGAGAAATTGGCTTTGATCCCTAGCGCTTTATATTCGCGTTTGATAATTTCCAAACCCAAAGTATGGAATGTGGAAATGATTAACCCTCTAGCTTCTTTTTTACCTAATGTTTGCCCCACACGCTCTTTCATTTCACGCGCAGCTTTATTGGTAAATGTCACCGCCGCAATTTGCCGAGGCTGATAGCCACAATGGCGGATCAGATGTGCAATTTTATTGGTAATAACCCGTGTTTTACCCGAGCCTGCCCCTGCCAAAACAAGGCATGGGCCATCCACATATTCAACTGCCTGTTGCTGGCTAGGATTTAATCGCATGGTTTTTCTGTATCACTTAGTTATTCAAAAAGGAATTCGCTACAGATTGTAGCAGAAACCCAACCAACTCTTGAGCAACGATCCTGCCTATTTATAAAAAACAAAAAAACCACATCATTCATCAGAGCGATGTGGTTTTGCTTTATTCTATTATTACATCAAAATATTTTTCTAAACTATTCGCGTTAGAGGAAGGCGGCAAAGGAGGTTATCCCAAAGAGCATACATTAGTATGTGACTTGGGTAACCGAGTGCAGCCAACACGCCTATCACGCGAAGAGTGACGAAAAATTATTGTGCGCTAGAAATCTTCTTCATATCCGTCATATAACCCCGTAACGTCTTACCGATCTTCTCGATAGGATGATTACGGATAGCTTCGTTGATATCACGTAATTGCGCGTTATCTGTCCCGTTATCTGCAACTGGTTTCGCTAAATCACCCGCTTGTAACTTGGTCATAAACTCTTTCAGCATTGGAACTGCTGCGAATGAGAACAGATAGTTACCGTACTCCGCAGTATCCGAGATAACGACGTTCATTTCATATAAACGCTTACGTGCAATTGTGTTAGCAATCAATGGCAGCTCATGCAGTGATTCATAGTATGCTGACTCTTCTAAGATACCGGCTTCTAACATGGTATCGAACGCTAACTCAACACCTGCTTTAACCATCGCAACTAACAGAACGCCGTGGTCGAAATACTCTTGCTCTGTAATTTTACCAGTAAATTCTGGGTAGTTTTCAAAAGACGATTTGCCAGTCTCTTCACGCCATGTCAGCAAGTTTTTATCATTATTCGCCCAGTCAGCCATCATTGTTGATGAAAACTCACCAGAAATAATGTCATCCATATGCTTTTGGAACAGTGGTGCTAAAATGGTTTTCAGCTGTTCTGATAATGCATAAGCACGGATTTTAGCTGGGTTAGACAAGCGATCCATCATCAAAGTGATACCGCCCTGCTTCAGTGCTTCAGTGATTGTTTCCCAACCAAACTGAATTAATTTCCCTGCATAGCCCGGCTCTACACCATCAGCAACCATTTTGTCATAGCTCAGTAACGCACCAGCCTGCAACATACCACACAGAATAGTTTGCTCACCCATTAAGTCAGACTTAACTTCAGCAACGAACGAGGACTCCAGAACGCCTGCACGATGGCCGCCAGTCGCAGCTGCCCATGCTTTTGCAATTGCCATCCCCTCACCTTTCGGGTCATTCTCAGGGTGAACAGCAATCAGTGTTGGAACACCGAAACCACGCTTATATTCTTCACGAACTTCGGTACCTGGGCATTTTGGTGCAACCATCACAACAGTGATGTCTTTACGAATTTCTTCGCCAACTTCAACGATGTTAAAACCGTGGGAATAACCCAACGCAGCGCCTTGTTTCATCATTGGCTGAACCGCACGAACAACGGTAGAGTGTTGTTTGTCTGGCGTTAAGTTAACAACTAAATCTGCTTCAGGGATCAGCTCTTCATAAGTCCCAACTTTGAAACCGTTTTCTGTTGCTTTACGCCAAGATGCGCGTTTCTCGTTGATTGCTTCTGGGCGCAGCGCATAAGCGATATCTAAGCCAGAATCGCGCATGTTCAAACCTTGGTTTAGACCTTGAGCACCACAACCGACAATGACGATTTTTTTACCTTTCAGATAGCCAGCTTCATCTGCAAATTCTTCGCGTTTCATGAAACGACACTTACCTAATTGTGCTAACTGCTCACGTAAATTCAATGTATTAAAATAATTCGCCATGGTCTTACTCCATTATTCGGTCAGTGTTCTGTTGTGTTCGCATTATCAGGCAACTTCGTTACCTGTTGCTCATTATTGAGCAGTTATAGATTTACTATATGCGATGATTAACATTGCTTAAATTGATATATTAACAATATAATGTTGCAATATTTGCAACGCTAATCAAGTCATCATTAGAGGGCAAGATGGATATTCGTGATCTACAACTGTTTTTGCACTTAGCAGAAAGCTGCCACTTTGGTCGCACATCAAAAGCTATGCATGTCAGCCCATCCACACTATCAAGACAAATTCAGCGTTTAGAAGATCAATTGGGTCATCCTCTGTTCATTCGTGATAACCGCTCGGTGAAACTGACCCAAGCAGGTGAGCATCTCAAGCAATTTGCTCAGCAAACACTGTTGCAATATCAGCAGCTAAAACATGCTCTCAACCAGCAAAGTCCATCATTAAGCGGTGAATTGCGCCTATTTTGTTCAGTTACCGCCGCTTATAGCCATTTACCTCAAGTGCTTGATAAATTTCGTGCATTGCACCCACTGGTTGAAATAAAACTCACCACGGGCGATGCCGCAGATGCCGTTGAGAAAGTCGAAACCAAAGAGGCAGATTTAGGCATCGCAGGTAAACCTGAAAAATTACCAGATAACGTACGATTCGCTAAAATTGGGGAAATTCCCTTAGTACTGATTGCCCCATCACTGCCTTGCTCAGTACGAAGTATGGTAACTGAAGAAGAGCCTGATTGGTCTACAGTGCCTTTCATTCTTCCTGAACATGGGCCTTCTCGTAAACGTATTGAGTTATGGTTTAAGCGACATCACATCCATAACCCCGTAATTTACGCGACTGTTTCGGGTCATGAAGCCATTGTGTCTATGGTGGCATTGGGCTGCGGTATCGCATTGATACCGAGTGTTGTCGTCGATAATAGCCCCGAGCCTGTTCGTAGCCGTGTATCTCAACTCGATAATATTTCGATGGTAGAACCGTTTGAACTTGGCGTTTGCCTTCTCAGCAAACGCCTGAGTGAACCATTAATTAAAGCATTTTGGGAGTTGCTCCCAGAACACTCAATCTAATGTTTTTCTGCTATCTTGAGGTGCTAAGAAGAAACGGAAGGATGGATTCCCTGTTTCATCATGATACTCATATCCTAGCGCATCAAGGTGGCGGTCAAAGCGTACTTCTGGACCAGAAAGCTCAAAGGCCGCCAGCACACGCCCATAATCCGTTCCGTGGCTACGATAATGAAATAGCGTGATATTCCAGTGAGTTCCAAGTGTTTCTAGGAACTTCAATAACGCCCCCGGAGATTCAGGAAATTCAAAGCTATACAGTTTTTCATCCAATGGCTTCGATGGGCGCCCACCAATCATATAGCGCACATGCAGCTTTGCCATTTCATCATCCGATAAATCAGCCACCTCATAGCCATTATTTTGTAGCTCTTGAATAATGCCATGACGCTCTTGCTCGCCGCCATTTAAGCGGACTCCCACAAAAATGCAGGCACGTTCTGGGTCTGCATCCGTATAACGATAATTAAATTCGGTGACTGAACGGTTACCAAGCAGCTGGCAGAATCGTAAAAAACTGCCTTTCTGTTCAGGAATAGTCACCGCAAGCAGCGCTTCCCGTTGTTCACCTAATTCACAACGCTCTGATACATAACGCAAACCATGGAAGTTCATGTTTGCGCCTGACAGGATATGTGCCAGCCTTTCACCTTTAATATTATGTTGCTGAACATATTTTTTCAGCCCCGCCAGCGCTAATGCCCCCGACGGTTCTGCAATCGCTCTCACATCCTCAAAAATATCCTTCAGTGCCGCACAAATTGCATCGCTATCCACGGTGATCACATCATCGACATACTGCTGACATAGTCGAAAGGTTTCATCGCCAATGCGTTTAACAGCAACACCTTCCGCAAATAAACCAACACGAGGGAGATCAACAGGATGACCAGCCTCTAATGCCGCTTTTAGACAGGCGGCATCTTCAGCTTCTACACCAATAATCTTAATTTCAGGCATCAACTGTTTGATTAATACAGCGACGCCTGCAATCAATCCGCCGCCCCCAACAGGCACAAAAATACGGTCAAGGTGTGCATCCTGCTGAAGGAGTTCTAGTGCAATAGTCGCTTGACCTGCTATCACAGACGGATGATCAAACGGCGGTACAAAGGTATATCCTTCGCGTTTTGCCATCTCAATTGCGTGAGCTTTGGCTTCATCAAAATTTGCGCCGTATAAAATGGCCTCTCCACCAAAGCTACGAACAGCATCTACTTTGATATCTGCGGTTGCCACTGGCATAACAATCTTGGATTTAATACCTACTCGATTAGCCGATAACGCAACACCCTGCGCATGATTTCCCGCTGATGCTGTAACAACACCTTTGGCTTTTTGCTCTTCGGTCAAACCCGCAATCATGGCGTAAGCACCACGTAATTTAAAACTGTGAACTGGCTGCCTATCTTCACGTTTGACTAAAATCGTATTACCCAGACGTGAAGAGAGCTTGCTCATTTCTTGAAGCGGCGTGACTTGTGCCGCTTCATAAACTGGCGCACTAAGCGCCGCCTTGAGATAATCGGCACCTGTCGGTGCCGCAGGTAATGGTTTTGCGGCTGCCACAATTAGCCTCCTAATTTAGACTTATCGCGTACAGCACCTTTATCCGCACTTGTCGCCAAAGAAGCATAAGCACGTAAAGCGAAAGAAACCTCACGCTGACGATTACGCGGAGTATAGGCTTTATCTCCACGCGCTAACTCCGCTTCACGACGTTTTGCTAACTCACTGTCGTTAACATCTAGGGACATGGTACGTTTGGGAATATTGATATCGATAATATCCCCATCTTGTACCAGCGCCAGTAATCCGCCACTTGCCGCTTCAGGAGAGATATGCCCGATTGATAAACCTGAACTTCCACCGGAAAAACGCCCATCGGTGATAAGTGCACAATCTTTGCCTAATCCCATCGATTTCAGATAGGACGTTGGGTACAGCATTTCTTGCATGCCCGGCCCACCTTTAGGGCCCTCATAGCGAATAACAACAACATCGCCCGCAACAACCTTACCGCCTAGAATTGCCTCTACCGCATCATCTTGGCTTTCAAACACTTTTGCAGGCCCACGGAAAGTTAAGCTACCTTCATCAACCCCTGCCGTTTTCACGATACAACCATCTTCGGCGATGTTTCCAGCAAGTACCGCCAAACCACCGTCCAAGCTATAAGCATGCTCAAGATTGCGGATACAACCATTTTCACGGTCAGTATCTAGCGATGGCCAACGGCAATTTTGAGAAAACGCTTGAGTGGTACGAATACCCGCAGGTCCCGCTGAGAACATAGACCTTACAGACTCATCATTCGTCAACATAACATCGTACTGAGCCAACGTTTCTGGTAATGAAAGTCCTAAAATATTCTTCACATCTTCCTGCAATAAACCTGCACGGCTCAACTCCCCAAGAATACCAATCACACCACCAGCACGGTGTACATCTTCCATATGATATTTTTGGGTGCTCGGTGCAACTTTACATAAATGAGGGACTTGGCGAGATAAGCGGTCGATATCATCCATGGTGAAATCCACTTCCGCTTCTTGCGCAGCTGCCAGTAAATGCAGAACGGTATTTGTGGAGCCACCCATCGCGATATCTAATGTCATCGCATTTTCAAATGCAGCTTTCGTCGCGATATTACGCGGTAATGCGCTCTCATCATTCTGCTCATAATAACGTTTAGTCAGCTCAACAATTCGCTTACCTGCATTGATAAATAACGTTTTACGGTCAGCGTGAGTCGCAAGTAATGAACCATTTCCTGGCTGAGAAAGACCTAATGCCTCGGTTAAACAGTTCATTGAATTCGCAGTGAACATCCCTGAGCATGACCCACATGTTGGACATGCTGAACGTTCAATTTTTTCACTATCTTCATCACTGACATTTGGATTTGCGCCTTGGATCATCGCATCCACAAGGTCAAGTTTGATGATTTGATCTGAAAGCTTGGTTTTTCCTGCTTCCATTGGTCCGCCGGAAACAAAGATAACTGGGATATTCAGGCGCAAGGACGCCATTAACATACCTGGGGTAATTTTGTCACAGTTGGAGATACATACCATGGCATCTGCGCAGTGCGCATTCACCATATATTCTACCGAGTCTGCTATCAGCTCACGGGAAGGTAAGGAATACAGCATACCGCCATGCCCCATTGCAATCCCATCATCCACTGCAATAGTGTTAAACTCTTTCGCGACGCCGCCTGCTTGTTCGATTTGTTCTGCGACGAGCTTGCCTAAATCACGTAAGTGCACATGACCCGGAACAAACTGAGTAAATGAGTTTACAACAGCAATAATTGGCTTTCCAAAATCATCATCGGTCATACCTGTCGCGCGCCATAATGCTCGCGCACCTGCCATATTACGGCCATGAGTGGTTGTTGCTGAACGGTACTTAGGCATATCTTAACTCCCGAGTTTTAAAGCAGGCGGGGAACGACCGCCTGTAATTTATAGTATTTAATTATTGAGGGTTTACTGGATCTAACCAGCCCCATTTGTCTTCTGTTGTACCGTTGAACAAACCAAAGAATGCTTGCTGAATTTTCTTCGTCACAGGACCACAACGACCGATACCAACTTGGATACCATCGACACTGCGAACTGGAGTGATTTCAGCCGCTGTTCCGGTCATAAAGACTTCATCGGCTAAATACAGAGATTCACGAGACAGCGTTTGTTCACGTACTTCGATCCCCATATCTTTCGCCAATGTCAAAATGGCGTCGCGGGTGATCCCCGGTAACGCTGATGAAGTAAACGGTGGGGTGTACAGAATGCCATCTTTCACTTCAAAGATATTCTCACCTGCGCCTTCAGAAAGATAACCATGAACATCCAGCGCGATACCTTCTTGGTAACCATGACGACGCGCTTCACTACCAACCAGTAATGAAGACAGGTAGTTACCACCTGCTTTTGCACCAGTAGGAATAGTATTTGGTGCAACACGATTCCATGAAGAAACCATTGCATCAATTCCTTGGTCTAATGCCTCTTCCCCTAAATATGCTCCCCAAGGGAATGCGGCTAAAATGACATCCGTACTGTAGCCATCGGGTGGGTTCACGCCCATGCCCACATCACCAATGAAAACTAATGGACGAATATAGGCGCTGACTAAGTTATTTTTACGCAGAGTTGCACGACAAGCTTCCATTAACTCATCGACGCTGTAGCTGACTGGCATACGGTAAATTTTCGCAGAATCATGTAAACGCTGCATGTGTTCACGATGACGGAAAACAACAGGCCCTTTGTGTGAATCATAGCAACGGACACCTTCAAATACGGAAGTACCGTAATGCAGGGCATGAGACATCACATGAACTTTAGCATCTGCCCATGGCGTCATTTCACCGTTAAACCAAATAAAGTCAGCTTTCTTAGTCATTTTATCTATTCCTTACATTGCACTTTGTGTGCGTAATAGTCGTGATTCTTGTTGTTTTATTTCAACTTCAGTGATGTCAGCCAACTTTGTTAATTGTGCACATAACTGTGCCAACGGTCTCTGGCTGCTGACAGTCAGTTCGATACTTACATTATCACTATCTGATAATTGATCCACATTCATAGAACTAATCCGAAATCCACGATGGCGAGTTACTCGCAAAATACGCTCTAAAACCTCGGGGCGGAAACGGGCTAATATCGAGAGTTGATGCTGCATCATAACGGTTTCTCCATCATTTTTTCGTTACTAGCCCCTGGTGGAACCAATGGCCAGACATTTTCTAATTCATTAATTGATACCTGTAATAAAAATGCGCCCTCACTTGTCAGTAGCTCATCGAGTGCTGCGTTCACTTCTGATTTACATGTAATACGGCGACCTTGAATGCCAAAAGCGTTCGCTAATGCAACAAAGTCTGGGTTGTCAGTCAAAATGGTTTCACTGTAGCGTTGCTCAAAAAACAGCTCTTGCCATTGACGAACCATTCCTAATCGTTGGTTATCTAACAATAAAATCTTAACGGGTAATTGCTTACGTTTGATGGTTCCCAGCTCTTGTACATTCATCATGAAAGAGCCATCGCCAGATACACAAACAACAGTATCTTCAGGGCGAGCGACTTGAGCTCCCACCGCTGCGGGGATCCCAAAACCCATCGTTCCTAACCCGCTTGATGTTAAAAAATTCTCAGGCCCATCAACAACAATATGTTGAGCAGACCACATTTGGTGCTGACCAACATCTGTTGTAACAACGGTATTAGGTTTCATTTTGTCTGACAGTTGTTTCAGCAATAATGGGGCGTAGATTGGTTCACCTGGGTGGTCATAACGCCAACCAAACTCCTGCTTGAGCTGTTGAACTTCTTCCTGCCAACTCGTGATATTTTTTGTCACCATCAATTGAGGCAATAACGCTTTTGCATCACCCAATAGGGCGACATGGGTTTGGCGTAATTTATCCAATTCAACCTGATCGATATCGATATGAATCACTTTCGCATTCGGAGCAAAAGTGTTTAATTTACCTGTTACCCTATCGTCAAAACGTGCACCAACCGCGATGAGTAAATCACAACGTTGCACTGAAATATTGGCAGCTTTCGTACCGTGCATTCCCAACATGCCTAGATAGTTTTGATCTGCTGGATGTACGGCTCCTAAACCTTTCAAGGTGACAACTGACGGGATCTTTGTCTGTTCTATAAAAGCTCTCAATTCAGTTACCGCCCCTGACATCCCGACTCCACCACCAATGTACAACATCGGTTTTTCTGACTGCTCCAACAGTGTTCTTGCTTGCTGAATTGCATCCTCAGAAGTCGTATCTTGTTGCTCTACAGGCATGAGATAGGGTGATAAATCTGCGTGTTGCAGCTGAATATCTTTCGGAATATCAATCAGTACTGGTCCGGGACGCCCACTATTTGCGATTGCGAAAGCTTCAGCGAGAATACGAGGTAAATCCTCGATGGATTCCACCAAAAAACTATGTTTCGTACAGGCCAAAGATAACCCTAAAACATCAATTTCCTGAAAGGCATCGGTACCAATAAACTCTGATGCTACCTGCCCTGTAATCGCAACAACAGGGACAGAATCGAGTAGTGCGTCAGCCAGGCCCGTAATCACGTTTGTTGCTCCAGGACCAGAAGTTGCAATGCAAACACCTGTTTTACCTGTCGAGCGAGCATAACCGATGGCGGCGATAACTGCGCCTTGCTCATGGCGACACAGCAAATGCTCCACTCCACCATCATACAAAGCGTCATAAACAGGCATGATAGCGCCACCTGGATACCCAAAAACAGTATCAACGCCTTGTGTCCTTAATGCTTGAACTAACCACTGTGCTCCGTTCATGTTTATCACCTATCTACCTTTTTATTTACTTGTATTTATTATGTTTTTATTATCTTTGTTGGTTTGCATAAATTTCATATCAAAAAAAACCCCGCGCCTTTCGGTGCGGGGTTCTCGTAAGATTTAGCTATTATTTCAGCCATCGTCGTCCAAGTGCAGCCCCGCACGGTGGGATAATAATCACCACCACGCTAATAATTAGGCTAATCACTTGGATGAATTTGTTCATGTGTTTAATCTTTTCAACTTTAATCGTTATCCTTATTAAAGAGTTATCATTTTAAAATTACTTTGACAACTCTTATTTATTTTTTTAATGATTAAGTTTTTTATCTCATTTAAATTCAATGAATTACAAAATATTCAGACTAAACAACTATTAATAAAGCAAAAGCCTAGCGATTAGCAACAATATTTATCTATGATTTAGCTCAATTATCTACCTCTGATTTAGCGAAATACATGCCATCAAGCTTACCCAAAAAATTAACCTCACTTAACCAATTTGCTGTTGAAACTATTGTTATTCAAAAAATAAAATGAATGTAACTAGCCAAATTAAAGGCTTCAAAGCGCATCGAGAAAAAATAAAACACCCATGCAATTAAACAATTTAATTATCGAGTTGCTTCGCAAATATCAAAATTACAATAGAAAAATACGTCTGAATCACAACAGAATATTATGCTGGTCAATCAAAGAGGTGATTTATGACGTTAGCTATTGTTTACACTCGAGCATCTATTGGATTAGACGCTCCGCTTGTGACTGTTGAAGCACATATTAGTAATGGACTACCGGGGTTAACCTTAGTTGGGTTACCAGAAACTGCAGTTAAAGAAGCGCGAGATAGAGTACGGAGTGCTATGGTTAATAGCGGCTTTGAATATCCCGTAAAAAAGATGACGGTAAACTTAGCGCCGGCAGATTTACCTAAAGAAAGTGGTCGTTATGATTTAGCGATTGCGATTGCAATACTTGCAGCATCCGGACAAATTCCTGATCAGTTATTAGAACGCCATGAGTTTCTTGGTGAATTAGCGCTCTCTGGCGATATACGTTATGTCAACGGCGGGATCCCTGCCGCTCAAGCAGCAATAAGTCAAAACAGGCAATTAATTCTATCGAAAGATAATCAATATCAACTCAGTTTATTAGCTGATAGCAGCGTCAGTTTTGCAACATCCTTATTGGAACTTTGTCATTACTTGCATCAAAAAAGCACACTATCGAGTAATCAACAAGTTGTTCAGCATACTTATCCTTCTGACCATGAAAACGATATTTGTGACATCATAGGACAAGAGCAAGGAAAGCGAGCATTAGAAATTAGCGCAGCAGGTGGGCACAATTTATTACTGCTAGGTCCTCCCGGTACAGGCAAAACTATGTTAGCCCACCGGTTGATAACTTTACTACCGCCCTTAACGCCTCAAGAAGCACTGGAAGTCACAGCATTACATAGCCTTAGCCAAACCATGGAAATCCTAGATAAGTGGCCTACACGACCATTTAGATGCCCTCACCACAATACATCAATGACCGCTTTGATTGGCGGTGGTTCATTACCTAAGCCAGGAGAGATATCCCTCGCCCATAACGGTATATTGTTTCTAGATGAGTTACCTGAATTCACACGCTCTGTATTAGACTCTTTACGAGAACCGCTGGAATCTCACCAAATTATCATTTCAAGAGCAAAAGCTAAGGTATGTTTCCCTGCTAACTTCCAATTAATCGCAGCCCTTAACCCTAGCCCTACAGGGCATTACCAAGGAGAAATGAATAGATCCTCTCCAGCAAAAGTACTACGATACTTATCACGCGTTTCAGGGCCATTCTTAGACAGATTCGATCTTTCTATTGAGATCCCACTACTCCCTCTAGGTACTTTAAGCCAGCAAACACACCAAGGCGAAACGAGCAAGCAAATTCGCTTACGAATTATTGAAGCAAGAAACCAACAAATTAATCGAGCTGGTAAAATTAATAGTCAACTAACAGCAAGTGAAACAACAAAAATCTGCCAGTTGACTGCTGAAGATGCACTATTCTTAGAGAATGCACTTAATAAGCTAGGGCTATCTATCCGTGCTTGGCACAGAATTCTTAGAGTTTCTCGAACAATTGCAGATCTTAGCTATTCTCCGAATATACAACGGGAGCATTTACTAGAAGCGCTGGGGTATCGGGCAATGGATAAGTTATTGCTTCATTTGCAAAAACAAGTAAGCTGAGGGAATTAAGACAAAAATTAATGATTAGACATAAACAACAAAAGGGACCTAAGTCCCTATTTGTTTTAATGCTTATACTATTTTAATACTAATGAAATTAATCATCCGTATCGGTATAGTCTTCCGATGGATCTATCTGTGGCTTGCCACCTGATAGTGTATGGAAGCGCTTCGGACGATTAATTCTGCTAGAATATTTCACCCATACCTTTTCTTCAAGGGTTGTAGGTTCGCGCTCTCCACGGCAAACAGCGACGAATAACTTTTCTTCTTCTGTTTGCGCTGCGCGTTTTCCTGTATCAAGCTCATTGAAAGCTTGGCCATGACGTTCTAGCAACTGAGCTTCTTTGATGGTGAAATCACCATGACGAGAAAAGCCACGTGGGTAATGTTTATTATCAAAAAAACGATTAGTCGTGATGAAGCTATCTGCCATCTGACACACTCCTAACTGATTACGGTCAACTCTATATGGCGCGGAGTATTAGACAGCATTGACAATCTGTAAAACAAAACATTTGAATCATCACGACAAAAATTATTGGAGATACGTGTGGACAGCGAGTTATTAAGAACTTTTTTAGAAGTCAGTAGAACCAGGCACTTCGGCAGAGCCGCAGAATCTCTCTACTTAACCCAGTCTGCCGTTAGCTTTCGTATCAGACAGTTAGAAACACAATTAGGTACAAGCCTATTCACACGACACCGTAATAATATTCGTTTAACTGCTGCAGGAGAGCGTTTAGTTCCCTATGCTGAATCTCTAATGAATACATGGCTTCAAGCCAAAAAAGAGATCTCACACGCATCCCAGCATACAGAACTGTCTATCGGAGCAACTTCATCATTATGGGAAAGTTATCTCACAAGTTGGTTGGAAGTTCTATATAACCAACATGATGAGCTACGATTAGAAGCCCGCGTATCCACACGTCAATCACTCGTAAAGCAGTTACATTCTAGAGAATTAGACTTACTGATAGCGATCGAACCACCAAAAATGGATGAATTTGAAAGTACCATCATTGGTTCTATTCAACTTCAATTAATGGCATCTCAAAAGAATATAGCTCTTACTCAGTATAATTTTATCAAGCTAGAATGGGGGGCTGATTTTCATCCCAAGAATGAACCAACGCTACTTCAAGATGATTCCCCTGTAATGATTACGACATCCGCAGAAATTACGCGTCAATTGTTGCCTGTATCGCTTTCAGCGGCATTTTTACCAACACATTGGATCCAACATTATCCAACGTTAAAAACACTCTCAAATAACGTTATTACTAAGCCTTTATATGCAATTTGGCTGAAAAAAAATGATCAGCAAGTCCTAATTAATCAACTTATTAAAACACCAATACCAAATACACAATAAACATTAGAGAATTCAAAAAAAAGGGCGAACTATCGCCCTTTTTTATTGTAAAAAATTATCACTTAGATGGAATATTTAAAGGTAGATAGGTAGATAGGTAGATAGGTAGATAGGTAGATAGGTAGATAGGTAGATAGGTAGATAGGTAGATAGGTAGATAGGTAGATAGGATAAATGCTAGGAAATTTCACAGTTAGGAAAAAATAGAGGGATACAAAAAGAAAAACCCGATTAATATAATCGGGTTATCAATAGATACTTCTTTTATTATTACTTAATTGGTAACTGGCAGGGGCGGAGAGACTCGAACTCCCAACACCCGGTTTTGGAGACCGGTGCTCTACCAATTGAACTACGCCCCTAAATTAAGTGGCGGAACGGACGGGACTCGAACCCGCGACCCCCTGCGTGACAGGCAGGTATTCTAACCAACTGAACTACCGCTCCACTTATTCTTTTTGCCTTTCGGCAACTTATCGCTTTGCAATAAGTTTTAATTTAATGTCTGGCAGTTCCCTACTCTCACATGGGGAGACCCCACACTACCATCGGCGCTACGGCGTTTCACTACTGAGTTCGGCATGGGGTCAGGTGGGACCACCGCGCTATTGCCGCCAGACAAATTCTGTTTATTCCCGTTTAAGTCTTTTCTTAAACCAGAATATCAATCCTGAACAAGCTGTGTGTCTACCTTGTGGCTTCCACTTTATTGAATCAACTCAATCTCTCTAAAACACCTTCGGTGTTGTCAGGTTAAGCCTCACGGTTCATTAGTATTGGTTAGCTCAACGTATCGCTACGCTTACACACCCAACCTATCAACGTCTTAGTCTTAAACGTTCCTTTAGGACCCTTAAAGGGTCAGGGAAGACTCATCTCAAGGCAAGTTTCCCGCTTAGATGCTTTCAGCGGTTATCTCTTCCGCACTTAGCTACCGGGCAATGCCATTGGCATGACAACCCGAACACCAGTGGTGCGTCCACTCCGGTCCTCTCGTACTAGGAGCAGCCCCTTTCAATCTTCCAACGCCCACGGCAGATAGGGACCGAACTGTCTCACGACGTTCTAAACCCAGCTCGCGTACCACTTTAAACGGCGAACAGCCGTACCCTTGGGACCTACTTCAGCCCCAGGATGTGATGAGCCGACATCGAGGTGCCAAACACCGCCGTCGATATGAACTC
Source organism: Providencia alcalifaciens (assembly GCF_020271745.1). Taxonomy (NCBI): domain Bacteria; kingdom Pseudomonadati; phylum Pseudomonadota; class Gammaproteobacteria; order Enterobacterales; family Morganellaceae; genus Providencia; species Providencia alcalifaciens. The sequence goes on from NZ_CP084296.1 coordinate 1,140,655, forward strand.
TTGGGCGGTATCAGCCTGTTATCCCCGGAGTACCTTTTATCCGTTGAGCGATGGCCCTTCCATACAGAACCACCGGATCACTAAGACCTACTTTCGTACCTGCTCGAGCCGTCACTCTCGCAGTCAAGCTGGCTTATGCCTTTGCACTAACCGCATGATGTCCGACCATGCTTAGCCAACCTTCGTGCTCCTCCGTTACTCTTTGGGAGGAGACCGCCCCAGTCAAACTACCCACCAGACACTGTCCGCACCCCAGATAATGGGGCAACGTTAGAACATCAAACATTAAAGGGTGGTATTTCAAGGTTGGCTCCACGCAGACTGGCGTCCACGCTTCAAAGCCTCCCACCTATCCTACACATCAAGGCTCAATGTTCAGTGTCAAGCTATAGTAAAGGTTCACGGGGTCTTTCCGTCTTGCCGCGGGTACACTGCATCTTCACAGCGAGTTCAATTTCACTGAGTCTCGGGTGGAGACAGCCTGGCCATCATTACGCCATTCGTGCAGGTCGGAACTTACCCGACAAGGAATTTCGCTACCTTAGGACCGTTATAGTTACGGCCGCCGTTTACTGGGGCTTCGATCAAGAGCTTCTCCTTACGGATAACCCCATCAATTAACCTTCCAGCACCGGGCAGGCGTCACACCGTATACGTCCACTTTCGTGTTTGCACAGTGCTGTGTTTTTAATAAACAGTTGCAGCCAGCTGGTATCTGCGACTGGCTTCAGCTCCATGGGTAAACCACTTCACCTAATGCCAGCGTGCCTTCTCCCGAAGTTACGGCACCATTTTGCCTAGTTCCTTCACCCGAGTTCTCTCAAGCGCCTGAGTATTCTCTACCTGACCACCTGTGTCGGTTTGGGGTACGATTAATGATAATCTAGAGCTTAGAGGCTTTTCCTGGAAGCGGGGTATAAGCTACTTCGCCACCGTAGTGACTCGTCATCAGACCTCAGCATATAGTGAACCGGATTTGCCTAATTCACCTGCCTACATCCTTAAACCGGGACAACCGTCGCCCGGCCAGCCTAACCTTCTCCGTCCCCCCATCGCAATTATCACCAGTACGGGAATATTAACCCGTTTCCCATCGACTACGCATTTCTGCCTCGCCTTAGGGGTCGACTCACCCTGCCCCGATTAACGTTGGACAGGAACCCTTGGTCTTCCGGCGTGCGGGTTTTTCACCCGCATTATCGTTACTTATGTCAGCATTCGCACTTCTGATACCTCCAGCATGCCTCACAGCACACCTTCACAGGCTTACAGAACGCTCCCCTACCCAACAATATTTACATATCGCTGCCGCAGCTTCGGTGCATAGTTTAGCCCCGTTACATCTTCCGCGCAGGCCGACTCGACCAGTGAGCTATTACGCTTTCTTTAAATGATGGCTGCTTCTAAGCCAACATCCTGGCTGTCTGAGCCTTCCCACTTCGTTTCCCACTTAACTATGACTTTGGGACCTTAGCTGGCGGTCTGGGTTGTTTCCCTCTTCACGACGAACGTTAGCACCCGCCGTGTGTCTCCCGTGATAACATTCTTCGGTATTCGTAGTTTGCATCGAGTTGGTAAGTCGGGATGACCCCCTAGTCGAAACAGTGCTCTACCCCCGAAGATGAGTTCACGAGGCGCTACCTAAATAGCTTTCGGGGAGAACCAGCTATCTCCCGGTTTGATTGGCCTTTCACCCCCAGCCACAAGTCATCCGCTAATTTTTCAACATTAGTCGGTTCGGTCCTCCAGTTAGTGTTACCCAACCTTCAACCTGCCCATGGCTAGATCACCGGGTTTCGGGTCTATACCCTGCAACTTATTCGCCCAGTTAAGACTCGGTTTCCCTACGGCTCCCCTATACGGTTAACCTTGCTACAGAATATAAGTCGCTGACCCATTATACAAAAGGTACGCAGTCACACCACAAGGGTGCTCCCACTGCTTGTACGTACACGGTTTCAGGTTCTATTTCACTCCCCTCGCCGGGGTTCTTTTCGCCTTTCCCTCACGGTACTGGTTCACTATCGGTCAATCAGGAGTATTTAGCCTTGGAGGATGGTCCCCCCATATTCAGACAGGATAACACGTGTCCCGCCCTACTCGTCGAGTTCACAACACTAACACCTTCGGATACGGGGCTATCACCCTTTACTGCCGGCCTTTCCAGACCGTTCTCCTGATGCTAATGCTGATTAAGACTCTGGGCTGCTCCCCGTTCGCTCGCCGCTACTAGGGGAATCTCGGTTGATTTCTTTTCCTCGAGGTACTGAGATGTTTCAGTTCCCTCGGTTCGCCTCGTTTGACTATGTATTCATCAAACGATAGTGCAACGAATTGCACTGGGTTTCCCCATTCGGAAATCGTCGGTTGTAACGGTTCATATCACCTTACCGACGCTTATCGCAGATTAGCACGTCCTTCATCGCCTCTGATTGCCTAGGCATCCACCGTGTACGCTTAGTCGCTTAACCTCACAACCCGAAGGTGTCTTTTATCAACTGACCCGACGGCCAATTGAACACTTTCAAGTTGAGATTTTTGAGAGACTCTCACATTGTTTAAGCGATAAACAATGTGCGTTGTTTTCAATTTTCAGCTTGTTCCAGATTGTTAAAGAGCATAATTGTTAAACCAACTACAACGTAATTGGCTTAATCATTATTTGTGGGGAACGTCTTTCACTCATTCTCCGCGCAATTGGCGTCCCCTAGGGGATTCGAACCCCTGTTACCGCCGTGAAAGGGCGGTGTCCTAGGCCTCTAGACGAAGGGGACACTACAGTCAGCTTCGCAGACGCGCTTTTTGCTCTACTTTCTATCAGACAATCTGTGTGAGCACTTCACAAGTACACTTCAATGGTAAGGAGGTGATCCAACCGCAGGTTCCCCTACGGTTACCTTGTTACGACTTCACCCCAGTCATGAATCACAAAGTGGTAAGCGCCCTCCCGAAGGTTAAGCTACCTACTTCTTTTGCAACCCACTCCCATGGTGTGACGGGCGGTGTGTACAAGGCCCGGGAACGTATTCACCGTAGCATTCTGATCTACGATTACTAGCGATTCCGACTTCATGGAGTCGAGTTGCAGACTCCAATCCGGACTACGACGTACTTTATGAGTTCCGCTTGCTCTCGCGAGGTCGCTTCTCTTTGTATACGCCATTGTAGCACGTGTGTAGCCCTACTCGTAAGGGCCATGATGACTTGACGTCATCCCCACCTTCCTCCGGTTTATCACCGGCAGTCTCCTTTGAGTTCCCACCATCACGTGCTGGCAACAAAGGATAAGGGTTGCGCTCGTTGCGGGACTTAACCCAACATTTCACAACACGAGCTGACGACAGCCATGCAGCACCTGTCTCAGAGTTCCCGAAGGCACTAAAGCATCTCTGCTAAATTCTCTGGATGTCAAGAGTAGGTAAGGTTCTTCGCGTTGCATCGAATTAAACCACATGCTCCACCGCTTGTGCGGGCCCCCGTCAATTCATTTGAGTTTTAACCTTGCGGCCGTACTCCCCAGGCGGTCGATTTAACGCGTTAGCTCCGGAAGCCACTCCTCAAGGGAACAACCTCCAAATCGACATCGTTTACAGCGTGGACTACCAGGGTATCTAATCCTGTTTGCTCCCCACGCTTTCGCACCTGAGCGTCAGTCTTTGTCCAGGGGGCCGCCTTCGCCACCGGTATTCCTCCACATCTCTACGCATTTCACCGCTACACATGGAATTCTACCCCCCTCTACAAGACTCTAGCTGACCAGTCTTAGATGCCATTCCCAGGTTAAGCCCGGGGATTTCACATCTAACTTAATCAACCGCCTGCGTGCGCTTTACGCCCAGTAATTCCGATTAACGCTTGCACCCTCCGTATTACCGCGGCTGCTGGCACGGAGTTAGCCGGTGCTTCTTCTGTTGGTAACGTCAATCGTTGATGATATTAGCATCAACGCCTTCCTCCCAACTGAAAGTACTTTACAACCCTAAGGCCTTCTTCATACACGCGGCATGGCTGCATCAGGCTTGCGCCCATTGTGCAATATTCCCCACTGCTGCCTCCCGTAGGAGTCTGGGCCGTGTCTCAGTCCCAGTGTGGCTGATCATCCTCTCAGACCAGCTAGGGATCGTCGCCTTGGTGAGCCATTACCTCACCAACTAGCTAATCCCATATGGGTTCATCCGATAGCGCAAGGACCGAAGTTCCCCTGCTTTGCTCCTAAGAGATTATGCGGTATTAGCTACCGTTTCCAGTAGTTATCCCCCTCTATCGGGCAGATCCCCATACATTACTCACCCGTCCGCCGCTCGTCAGCGAGAAGCAAGCTTCCCCTGTTACCGCTCGACTTGCATGTGTTAGGCCTGCCGCCAGCGTTCAATCTGAGCCATGATCAAACTCTTCAATTAAAAAGCTTGATGCTCAAAGAATGTTTACTGTCGTTTGATTTCCGAAGAAACCAAATTACCTATTAGTTCATATATATGAATTAACGTGTTAGTCACTCTTCAAGACTTAAAATCAAATATTTTTTTGATAGTGTCCTGTGAGTGCCCACACAGATTGTCTGATAAATTGTTAAAGAGCGGTGCGACTTAATCTTTACGATTATCAACTTTAGGTCGTTGTCGCGAGGTGTCGTATACTACGTTTTTTATTTAGAAAGTCAAGCGATTATTTTCAACTATTTTCTTTCTTCACCTCTGTTATCACGGGGCTTCGAGGTTTTCTTCGAGCCGGTTTGTCGTGACAACGGATGCGCATTATAGGGAGCTCGAAAAATTACACAACCTTTTTTTTAAAAAAAAATATCGTTTGCGGATAATTTCATCATTATGCTTTTTTTACTATCATTATGGTTATAAAAACAGCTGTTTTGTCGTATAATTCTACCCATGCTGCCCCTCTTAATTATTTGATTCTTAATTGAGAGCTTCCTTATAGTTACCTTTATATCCATCTACGTTTTATGGCTACGAATATGAATACATCTTTAAGACCTTATTTAGAAACCTTCCCTTCTGTCGCTGCTACTGTTTTTATTGATCCATCCTCTGTCGTCATTGGAGATGTTCGCTTAGCCGAAGATGTAAGTATCTGGCCACTATCCGTGCTACGTGGTGATGTGAATTATATATCTATAGGTGCACGAACAAATATTCAGGATGGCTCCGTGCTACATGTCACCCATAGGTCCACCAGCAATCCTGATGGAAATCCGTTAATCATTGGGGAAGATGTCACTATTGGACATAAAGTCATGCTACACGGATGCACGATAGGTAATCGGGTTCTTGTCGGTATGGGATCTATCGTGATCGATGGGGCTATTATTGAAGATGATGTTGTGATCGGTGCTAACAGCCTCATCACTCAGGGAAAAAGGTTAGAGTCTGGTTACTTATATATGGGAAGTCCAGCCAAAGCAATTCGAAAACTCACCGAAGCTGAACTTAGTCATTTACGTTATTCAGCTAATAATTATGTTGAGTGGAAAAATAATTATTTATCGTCCAGCAATTCATAGAAGCCATTTTCATTATCGAGTCCTTGTTCAATCAAGGTCTCGAATTCTTCTTCTATATCCCAACGATAATGTTGAAAAAGCGCCAGTGGAGTTTCATTCTGACCATATCGTTTAATAAGTAGAGTTTGTGAAACAATACACTCTGAAAGTAGTCCATTGACTAAAACAGGGAAACGTACCTTATTAATGGCTGAGTCCCACTCTTCCCTATCTGGAAATTGAATCGCCTGATTCATTATTCAAGTTCCTTTTTTAACTCTTTTAATACTGGCTCAATCTCTGGTATCACCCCATGCCAAAGTTTAAAGGCAAATGCCGCTTGCCCAACCAGCATACCTAAGCCATCAGCTAGCTTATTCACTTGATATTGCTTAGCAAATGACAAAAAAGGTGTTAAGCCTCGTTGGTAAAACATGTCATAACATGCGACCTGTTGAGAAAATAGTTCAGGACTGATTTTAGGAATCTCACCGGTCACTCCTGAAGAAGTACCATTAATAATCAGATCAAACTCTGCTGAAATGAGCTGATCCATTGGTCTACTCTGTATTTTCCCAATAGTCGAAAATTGGCGAGCTAACGATTCTGCTTTTATAAAGGTTCGGTTAGTCAACGTAATATCGCAGCCATACTCAAGTAGAGGCAATAAAGCGCCACGAGTTGCGCCACCAGCTCCAATAACCAATATTTTGCTTGAAGGCGAGACAAACCCAAGACGCTGTAGATCAAGCAACAATCCTTCACCATCAGTATTGTCACCCAACAAGCGGTGATTATCGAGCTTTCTAATTGTATTTACAGCACCACAGGTTTGAGCTCTTTCTGTCAACTCTGAGACAAATTGAAAAGCCCTTTCTTTAAACGGTAATGTAATGTTTGCACCCTGCCCGCCTTTTTCGAAGAAATCTGATAAGTAAGCTTCGAAATCTTCTACAGGAGCAAGTATTTTCTGGTATTCAAGATCAATGCCTGTCTGCTTGGCAAACATTTGATGTATTGAAGGTGATTTACTGTGTTGAATCGGATTACCAAAAACTGCAAACATTCCCATTAATCATTATCCTTTACGATATAATTGCCCAGTCATGGCATCCCGAATTTCTGATGGATTTAATCTTCCACCAACTACACCATCAAGAACAGGGATTGTCTCTTTAAACTGCGCAATCACTTCTTCTGTGGTTCGACATGGTTCTAACCCACTCAAATTTGCACTCGTTGACACGATTGGCTTGCCATATTCGCTACAAAGGGCTTTCACTAATTCATGGTTTGTGACACGAACAGCTAAAGTATCAAACTGACCCGTTAGCCATTTTGGAGTCGTGTTTTTCGCAGGGATCACCCAAGTAACAGGCCCTGGCCATGTTGCAAACATCGCTTGGCGCTGTTGCTCATTAAGTTTGCTGTCATCGACATAACTTTTTAGCTGTTCATAATTATCAGCAATCAAAATTAACCCTTTTTCCCAAGGTCGCTGTTTCAATTCAAGTAATTTATTTACTGCAGCTTCACTATCAGGGTCACAGCCTAAGCCAAAAACGGCCTCTGTTGGATATGCGATAACTTGTTGTTGTTTTAGTGCTTCGATTATATTTTTAATTGCAGGTGTAGATTGATTTTGCATAGTTTTAACTCATAGTTCTTCTTGTAACTGACCGCAGCGTTTGCTGGCACAGAACAATCTTACTCCCTGTCCAACCTTTTTTTCCATAAGTAATGGGTATTCACAAGACTGACATTTTCCCACTACAGGCTTATTATTCAGAATAAACTGACAGTTAGGATAGTTATCGCAAGCATAAAAAGTTTTGCCAAAACGGGATTTTCTTTGTAGTAAATTGCCTGTTTGGCATTGAGGGCAAGGAACCTTAGTTTCATCCGGTTTATCGATGAGCTCTGTATGTTCACATTCAGGATAATGGCTACAGCCAATAAACATCCCAAAACGCCCTTGTTTTAATACCAAATCATACCCGCATTTAGGACAGCTTTGACCTTCCAATACTTTGACAACGTGAGTTTCAGCAACTGCTCTTAATGGCTTAATATAATGACATTGAGGGTAACCAGAGCATGCTAAAAAAGGCCCGTGAGCTCCGTTACGAATAACCAGCAAAGAGCTACATTCAGGACAAAATTCATTTTTATCTGTATCAAAAGGCAATTGCTTCGACATGTTTTTGTTTAATCCACTCTTTTCTTCAACGACTAGTTTACTCTGATATACCCACCAGCCACTGATATAATCACGCCATTGATCTCCAATTCAGTTAAGACTGAAACCACTTGAGTGATAGGTAACTGTAATTCAGTAGCAATGATATCTGCAGGGGTCGATTGATATCCTACCATACCTAAAATCCGACTTTCTGTCAGATTTAACTCTGGTTCTACCGAGGTTTCAATCTCTAATTCCGATTGTATCCAATTTGGTGAACATTCTAGATGTAATAATATGTCCTCGGGTTCTACCAGCAGGTATGCTCCTTGCTGTATCAACCAATGATTACCGCTAAATGCTGAGTTACCTAATGGTGCAGGCAGTGTAAATAAATCTCGATTTTGTTCAATTGCATATCGGGCTGTAATCAGCGATCCACTTTTCATACTCGCTTCAATAACCAATACCGCTTTGCTTAGCCCACTAATGATACGGTTTCTTCGAGGAAACTGTTTTGCTAATGGGGGAGTATCAGGCAAATACTCTGAAACTAATACCCCTTCTGACCTAATTCGGTCAGCTAAATCAAAGTGTTGTTTCGGGTAAATATGGGAAAGCCCACTTCCTAATACTGCGACAGTTTTCCCATGGCTTTCTATAGACGTTCTATGGCTAATGCCATCAATACCTAATGCTAAACCGCTAGTTATCACCAAATTATAATCAATAAATTTTCTAACAAATGCTTCAGTCCACTTTTTACCATATTCAGTAACTTGCCGGCTTCCTATAATAGCAATTTGCTTTTCAGATAATAATTCACTTCGTCCCGATACAAAAAGTAATAAAGGTGGGTTATATATCTGCTTTAATAAAAAAGGATATTGCACATCTAAAAATGTAATCAATTGATTTTCTTTGACTTCTAACCATTTCAAAGTTGACTCAATGCGCTTTAAAGAGACATTTAGGAATTGTAATCGCTGCATTTCATTCAACCCACAGGCTTTTAAGACTGTATGATTTACTTTACCCACTTGTTTTAATAGCGATATTATTTTTATCGCTGTTTTTATCCCAACTCGGCTAACTTGCGAAAGTCTTAGCCATATTTCCTGTTCATTCATTTTGTCTTCCTGACAGATAAGTTAGCACGCTTGGAAACGAACAAATCATAACCAATACTGTCAATATGACTGATAAATGTCTAGAATAGGCAGTAATTACCTTTCAAATTTTGGAAACTACTCGAAAAATTTATGTCAGTCTTAAACGTGTTACATTATCCAGACGAGCGCCTTCGCACTATTGCAAAACCAGTTGAAAAAGTTGATGCATCTATCCAGCGTATTATTGATGATATGTTCGATACGATGTATGACGAAGAAGGCATTGGGCTCGCAGCAACGCAAGTGGATATCCACCAGCGCATCATTGTTATTGACGTTTCTGAATCACGTAATGAGCGCCTTGTACTTATCAATCCTGAGCTTCTTAATAAAGAAGGTGAAACAGGTATAGAAGAAGGCTGCCTATCAATCCCTGAACAGCTAGGATTTGTCCCAAGGGCGGAGAAAGTGAAAGTTCGTGCTCTTGATTATAACGGTACATCATTTGAACTTGAAGCTGATGGTCTACTGGCTATCTGTATTCAACATGAAATGGACCATTTAGTTGGAAAACTATTCGTTGATTACTTATCACCGTTGAAGCGCCAACGTATCCGCCAGAAAGTAGAAAAACTTGATAGACTGAGAGCTAAAGAAGCTAAAAATCGTTGATTTGATAATAAGTTAGTCTTTATTACTATAAATGGGAAAGGATCGTGTCAGAACCATTAAGAATTATTTTTGCAGGTACGCCTGATTTCGCTGCTAAACATTTGGCTGCATTGTTAGAAACCAATCATAACGTTGTTGGTGTATTAACTCGTCACGATAAACCCGCAGGTAGAGGCAAAAAGCTAACACCGAGTCCTGTGAAGATCCTTGCGGAAGAACATGGAATACCGGTTTTCCAACCAGTGACTTTACGTGATCCAGACAATCAACAGTGGATCAAAGATCAAAATGCTGATCTGATGATTGTCGTTGCTTATGGTTTGATCCTGCCACAAGCAGTTTTGGATATTCCCCGTTTAGGTTGTTTGAATGTCCATGGTTCATTGTTACCACGCTGGAGAGGTGCCGCTCCAATCCAACGGTCCATTTGGGCAGGTGACCATGAAACTGGTGTCACTATCATGCAGATGGATGCAGGCCTTGATACCGGAGATATGTTATATAAAGCCACTTGCCCGATTACTGCTGAAGATACAAGTGCAACTTTATATGAAAAGCTGGCGATTACAGGACCTAAAGCACTTATTCATACAGTAGATTTACTCTCTTCGGGTCATTGTTCTCCAGAAAAACAAGATGATTCACTTGCCAATTACGCTGAAAAATTATCTAAAGATGAAGCTCGAATTGATTGGCAACTACCTGCTGAACACATTGAACGCTGTATTCGTGCCTTTAACCCTTGGCCAATGAGTTATTTCATGGTTCAAGAGCAATTAATCAAAGTATGGCAAGCGGAAGTCATCGCTCAAGCACATAATAAGCGCCCAGGTACTATCATCAGTGCCGATAAAAAAGGCATCAGTGTTGCAACTGGCAACGGGATATTAAATATTACTCAGCTACAACCACCTGGTAAAAAAGCGATGAGTGCGCAAGATATCCTTAACTCCCGCCGCGAATGGTTCATACCTGAGCAATTGTTAGACTAATATATTGGTAGTATTACCTGAAAATACAGAATCTGGTAATGCTACTTAAATAACTCATAGACTCTCTTTCAATTATGAAAAACAAATATAATTTGCGTAGTATCGCTGCGACCGCCATTAGTCAGGTTTTAGATAACGGACAATCATTAAGTACCGTTTTACCTGATCTACAACGTAATATTAATGATAAAGATAAAGCACTACTGCAAGAGATTTGCTTCGGTGTTTTACGCTATCTACCAAAGCTCGAATGGTTTATTAGCCAGCTTATGGAGAAACCGCTAACAGGCAAGCAAAGAACTTTGCATTACCTCATCATGGTTGGGATCTATCAATTACTTTATACTCGCATCCCTGCACATGCAGCTTTAGCAGAAACCGTGGATGGTGCTGTTGCATTAAAGCGCCCCCAGCTGAAAGGCCTAATAAATGGAGTACTACGATCTTTTCAGCGTCAGCAAGTTCAGTTAGAAGAGCGCAATACAAATAATAATAGCCAATATTTACATCCTAGTTGGTTATTAAAACGCATTCAAACCGCCTATCCTGATAGCTGGAAAAATATCGTTGATGCCAATAACCAACGTCCCCCGATGTGGTTAAGAGTTAATTCTCAGCATCATACTGCCGCGCAATATTTAGAGTTACTCGAACAAGCGGAAATTACAGCACACTTGCACCCATCCCATCCAAGTGCAATTCGCCTAGAAGAAGCGATGCCAGTTACTTGCTTACCTGGTTTTGAAGATGGCTGGTCAACAGTACAAGACGTTTCCGCACAAGGCTGTGCTGAATTACTCTCTCCAGTTAATGGCGAAAATATTCTCGACTTATGTGCAGCACCAGGCGGAAAAACAACACATATCTTAGAACTTGCCCCTAAAGCCCATGTTCTCGCTGTAGACATTGATGAGTCACGACTCAAACGTGTGAAAGAAAACCTGCAAAGATTAAAGCAACAAGCTATTGTTATTCAAGGGGATGGCACGAAACCTGAAGAGTGGGCTAAGGATCAACAATTTGATCGTATTTTGCTTGATGCTCCATGCTCTGCAACGGGAGTTATTAGACGCCATCCTGATATTAAATGGCTAAGACGCGATTCAGATATTCTAGAGTTATCTCAGTTACAGGCTCAAATATTAGAGGCTGTATGGCCATACTTAAAACCTGGCGGCACATTAGTGTATGCCACATGCTCCATCATGCCTGAAGAAAATAGCCAGCAGATTCAACATTTTCTTTCTAAACATACTGATGCAAGTATGAATGATGGTACAGAATTAGGCCTACAAATATTACCAAGCGCAACTGGGGGTGATGGTTTCTTTTACGCCCGCTTACTCAAGCAAGTACAGTAATATTTAACAAAGACTCTGAGATAGGAAGATGCTATGAAGATCATTATTCTAGGCGCAGGGCAAGTCGGTGGAACACTCGCTGAAAACTTAGTGGATGAAAATAACGATATTACCGTTGTTGATACCAATGCCGATCGTTTGCGTCAGCTACAGGATCAGTTTGATCTACGCGTAGTTAATGGGCATGGATCCCATCCCCGAGTTCTTAGAGATGCTGGAGCTGAAGATGCAGATATGTTAGTTGCAGTAACTAACTCGGATGAAACCAACATGGTTGCTTGCCAAATTGCTTATAGCCTATTTAATACGCCGAATAAAATAGCGCGTATTCGTGCAACCGAATATATCCGCGAAGCTGACAAGCTTTTTTTGGCAGAGCAAATCCCTATTGATTATCTGATATCACCAGAACAGCTGGTTATTGAATATATCTATAAACTTATCCAATATCCGGGGGCTTTACAGGTTGTTAATTTTGCCGAAGGTAAAGTGAGCATTGTTGCTGTGAAAGCCTACTATGGGGGTTCTCTGGTAGGTAATGCATTATCTAGCTTACGTGAGCACATGCCACACATTGATACTCGAGTTGTCGCAATATTCCGTCAAGATAGACCGATTCGTCCTCAAGGTTCCACCATTATTGAAGCGGGTGATGAAGTTTTCTTCGTTGCCTCTACTCAACATATTAGAGCTGTAATGAGTGAGCTCCAACGATTAGAAAAGCCGTACAAACGTTTAATGATTGTTGGTGGTGGTAACGTAGGTGCTGGTTTAGCTAAGCGATTGGAAAAAGACTATAGTGTTAAACTCATTGAACGTAATCAGGAAAGAGCAACTGAATTAGCTGAACTGCTCCATGATACGATTGTTTTTTATGGTGATGCCTCAGATCAAGAGTTACTTACGGAAGAACATATTGAACAAATGGATGTGTTTATTGCGCTTACCAATGATGATGAAGCAAACATCATGTCCGCTATGCTTGCGAAAAAAATGGGGGCCAAGAAAGCCATGGTATTAATTCAACGGTCTGCCTATGTTGAATTAGTTCAAGGTGGTGTTATTGATATTGCAGTATCTCCACAACAAGCTACCATTTCTGCTTTACTTGGTCATGTCAGAAAAGCGGATATTGTTAGTGTCTCATCATTACGCCGAGGAGTCGCAGAGGCTATTGAAGCGATCGCCCACGGTGATGAGAACACATCAAAAGTGGTTGGTAAAAAAATATCAGAAATTAAACTTCCTCCAGGCACAATTATAGGTGCTATCGTAAGAGAGGAAGAAGTCATCATTGCTAGCGATTACCATATTATCGAGCAAGGTGACCATGTCATTATGTTTATTACCGATAAAAAATATGTTCCGGATGTGGAAAAACTGTTCCAGCCAAGTCCGTTCTTTTTATAATTATCTAAAATAAATAGTAAAAATTTGCAGGTTAATAATTCTAGATACTATAATTTTGATACGTGATTCCACACGTTTAGTCATTTAGTTAATAAAGGGAAGGGGTTGTACATGAGTTTTCTAAAAGAGTTCCGCGAATTTGCCATGAAGGGCAATGTTGTGGATATGGCAGTCGGTATTATTATTGGTGCCGCATTTGGTAAAATCGTTTCTTCGTTAGTCGCCGATGTGATCATGCCCCCACTAGGATTAATCATTGGTGGCGTAGATTTTAAACAATTCAGCCTTGTACTTCGAGAAGCGGAAGGGAGTGTACCTGCCGTAGTGATGAATTATGGGATGTTTATCCAGACTGTTTTTGATTTTGTTATTGTCGCATTTGCTATTTTTATGGCGATTAAGGTAATGAATAAAGTACGTCGTGAAAAAGAAGAAGCTGCACCAGCAGAGCCTGCTGCACCATCTACAGAAGAAGTTTTACTATCTGAAATTCGTGACTTACTGAAAGAACAGAATAAAAAATAACTAAAAGGCCAGTGGTAATAAGTTTATTAACCGATTACCACTGGCCTCCCAGTTGCCTACCTTGCTTGTTTTTCCCTTTCTTGTATAGCTTCCTTTTCCTTTCTTATTCTTCTCAACTCTCTGGCGAAATAGCGGGTCATGCAACAGAGCCTCAATGGCATTATCTTTAATTTCACCACGTTTATGCTGATACTTATTCATAATCTACCTTTATAATCAGTTTTAAATTAATAAATTTTTGATGCACCTTTTTCTAAAATTTCCATGATAGAACAGTATGTTGATGCATGCTCATCACCACAACATGCTGAGCTCAAGGTTTTCAATGAATCTCTCATAATGATCAGTTCTTGGATCTTCCTTTCCACTTCAATCAGTCTGATATCAACAATGTTTTTTGATTCCTGACACGTGTGGTGTTCGGGATCAACACGGATCGATAATAATTCAGTAATCGCCTCAAGTGTAAACCCTAACTGCTTAGCATAACGGATAAAACGTAGACGCTGTAAATCTTGCTCCGTAAACAACCGGTAGCCACCTTCAGTTCTCGTTTTGTGCCCCATCAAACCCTGTTTTTCATAAAAACGGATCGTATCTGGTGTTACATCTGCCAACTTAGCTATTTGACCAATCTTATACATGCTCATTTGCTTATGCCTATAAGTATGGATAGAAAACAAAAATTCAAGGATGGAAAAGAATTAATTTGGAGGGCTAGAATAGCAGGTACAAAAAAACCGGGCAATACACCCGGTTTTCTTGAAAGCAATTACAGATTACTCTGCAGCTGCTTCTTGAGACTCAACAGCACGGTCAACAAGCTCGATGTAAGCCATCGGAGCGTTGTCGCCTGCGCGGAAGCCACACTTAAGAATACGAGTGTAACCACCTGCGCGAGCTGCGAAACGAGGTCCCAGTTCATTAAATAGTTTTGCAACGATCTCGTTATCACGAGTACGTGCGAATGCCAGACGACGATTAGCTACGCTGTCGGTCTTGGCAAGAGTAATCAGCGGCTCAACGACGCGACGCAGTTCTTTCGCTTTAGGCAGAGTCGTCTTGATGATTTCATGACGAACTAAAGAACCTGCCATGTTACGGAACATAGCTTGGCGGTGGCTGCTGTTGCGGTTCAATTGACGACCACTCTTACGATGGCGCATGACCTTATCCTTCTCAGTAAAACCTTAACCTGTGATCCTAATCATCAGCAATACTTGCTGGTGGCCAATTTTCTAAGCGCATGCCCAGAGAAAGACCACGAGATGCCAAGACGTCCTTAATTTCAGTAAGAGATTTCTTACCAAGGTTCGGAGTTTTGAGCAACTCAACTTCTGTACGCTGTACCAGATCACCGATGTAGTGGATAGCTTCTGCTTTGAGGCAGTTAGCAGAGCGGACAGTCAATTCCAGATCGTCAACTGGGCGCAGTAAGATAGGATCGAATTCTGGTTTCTCTTCTTTAACTTCTGGTTGACGTACATCACGTAGGTCAACAAAAGCTTCAAGTTGTTCAGCCAGGATGGTAGCTGCACGGCGAATCGCCTCTTCAGGATCGATTGTACCATTAGTTTCCATTTCGATTACTAACTTATCCAAGTCAGTACGCTGCTCAACACGAGCTGCTTCAACATTGTAGGCAATACGCTCTACAGGGCTATAGCAAGCATCGACTAACAGACGACCGATTGGGCGCTCATCTTCTTCCGAATGAACTCGGGCAGAAGCCGGCACATAACCACGACCACGCTGAACTTTAATACGCATATTTACAGATGCGCTTTCGTCAGTGAGGTGGCAGATCACATGCTGTGGCTTGACGATTTCGACATCACCATCATGGATGATGTCGGCTGCAGTCACAGGGCCAATGCCAGATTTATTCAAGGTTAAAATAACTTCATCTTTCCCCTGAACTTTTACCGCCAGCCCTTTCAGGTTGAGGAGAATCTCCAGGATATCTTCCTGTACACCTTCTTTGGTGCTGTACTCATGCAGTACACCATCAATCTCAACCTCTGTCACCGCACAACCCGGCATAGACGAAAGCAGAATACGGCGCAGTGCGTTGCCTAGAGTGTGGCCAAAGCCGCGCTCTAAAGGCTCAAGGGTCACCTTAGCGTGCGTCGAACTCACTTGCTCGATATCTACCAGGCGCGGTTTTAGAAACTCTGTCACAGAACCCTGCATTGTGTCCTCTCTTTGGTGCTAAGCTTTACTTGGAGTAAAGCTCGACGATCAGGTGTTCGTTAATGTCCGCAGACAAGTCAGTACGTTCAGGAATACGTTTGAACACACCTTCCATTTTAGCAGCATCAACTTCCAGCCAAGTTGGCTTCTCACGCTGTTCAGCCAGCTCTAAAGCAGCCTTAATACGAGACTGTTTTTTAGCTTTCTCACGAACGCTGATAACGTCATTCGGGGAAACCTGATAAGAAGCGATATTAACTACACGACCATTTACCATGATAGCTTTGTGGCTAACCATTTGACGTGCTTCTGCGCGAGTTGCGCCAAAGCCCATACGGTAAACGACGTTATCTAAACGACCTTCCAGCAGAGTCAGCAGGTTTTCACCTGTGTTGCCTTTCAGGCGAGTTGCTTCTTTATAATAGTTACGGAATTGACGTTCCAGAACACCGTAAATACGACGAACTTTTTGTTTTTCACGTAACTGAACACCATAGTCAGACAGACGCGGTTTACGCGCACCGTGCTGGCCAGGTGCCTGTTCTAATTTACACTTGGTGTCAATCGCGCGAACACCAGACTTCAGGAAGAGGTCTGTTCCTTCGCGACGGCTCAGCTTGAGCTTAGGACCCAAATATCTAGCCATTTTCTTTCTCCAACAGTCCTAAAAAAAACGAAACGTATTAAACGCGACGTTTTTTCGGTGGGCGACAACCGTTATGAGGGATAGGAGTCACATCAGTAATATTAGTGATGCGGAAACCAGCGGCGTTCAGAGCACGAATTGTTGATTCGCGACCCGGACCCGGTCCCTTAACCATAACTTCCAGGTTTTTGATTCCGTATTCTTTCACAGCTTCTGCGCAACGCTCTGCCGCAACTTGAGCTGCGAACGGAGTGGATTTGCGAGAACCACGGAAACCGGAACCACCGGCAGTTGCCCAACCTAATGCGTTACCCTGACGGTCAGTAATGGTAACGATTGTGTTGTTGAAAGAAGCATGGATATGAGCCACACCGTCTGAGACTTGTTTTCTTACACGCTTACGTGCACGAACTGGTGCCTTTGCCATTATTCAATACCCCGACTTATTTCTTGATCGGCTTACGCGGACCCTTGCGGGTACGAGCGTTAGTCTTAGTACGCTGTCCGCGCACAGGAAGACCACGACGATGACGTAAACCACGGTAACATCCAAGGTCCATTAGACGCTTGATGCTCAGGGTAATTTCACGGCGTAAGTCACCTTCTACAACGTATTTAGCAACTTCGTCACGCAGCTTGTCGATTTGTTCTTCAGACAGCTCACTGATCTTAACATTTTCAGCAATACCAGTTGCTTCACAGATAGCCTGTGAACGAGTTTTGCCGATGCCGAAAATCGATGTTAAAGCGATTACGGTATGTTTATGATCAGGAATGTTAATGCCTGCTATACGGGCCACTATGCACTCCTAAGTTAAAATATACATTACTGTGCTGAAAAGCCCGTTTTCAGGATACTCAAACAATAATGTATCTTAGATAAAAAAGATTGGCTGGCTAATTTAGCCAGCTCAACCCAACTTTGCAAGAAAAAAATGCTTTTTCTTAGCCTTGACGTTGTTTATGTCTTGGCTCAACACTGCAAATCACTCGAACGCTACCATTGCGACGGATAATTTTGCAGTTACGGCATAATTTCTTGACGGAAGCACGAACTTTCATTTTTACTCTCCGTAACTTCTAAGCAAACCATAACCACTCGCGTGATTATTTACCTTTTAGATTTGCTTTCTTCAATGCAGACTCATACTGACTTGACATCATCAGAGTTTGCACTTGAGCCATAAAGTCCATGATAACGACAACCACGATTAAGAGGGAAGTACCACCAAAGTAAAAAGGTACTTTCATTGCGTCACGCATGAACTCCGGGATTAGGCAGATAAAGGTAATATAAAGAGCACCGATTAATGTTAATCGTGTCATTACCTTATCGATGTACTTGGCCGTTTGCTCTCCCGGACGAATTCCTGGTACAAATGCACCGGACTTCTTCAGGTTATCTGCCGTTTCTCTTGGGTTGAAAACCAACGCAGTATAGAAGAAACAGAAGAAGATGATCGCAGAGGCATAAAGCAACACATATAACGGTTGTCCAGGCTGTAAGTACATAGATACTGTAGTCAGCCAGTCCCAGCCAGTTCCATCACCAAACCAAGACGCTATTGTACCCGGGAATAGTATGATACTGGAAGCAAAAATTGCAGGAATTACACCCGCCATATTCACTTTTAACGGTAAATGTGTACTTTGTGCAGCGTAGACACGGCGTCCTTGTTGGCGTTTAGCGTAGTTCACGACGATACGACGTTGACCACGTTCCATAAACACTACAAAGAAAGTTACCGCGAATACTAATACTGCAACCAACAGCAACAGGAGGAAGTGCAGATCGCCTTGCCGAGCTTGCTCGATGGTATGGCCAATAGCCGGCGGGAGACCCGCAACAATACCAGCGAAGATAATAATTGAAATACCGTTACCGATACCTCTTTCAGTTATCTGCTCACCTAACCACATAAGGAACATGGTTCCTGTGACTAAGCTAACAACTGCCGTGAAGTAGAATGGGAGGCCTGGATCAAGAACTAATCCCTGCATCCCTGGCATATTCGGTAGACCCATTGCAATACCAATAGATTGGAATATTGCTAATACCAGAGTACCCCAGCGAGTATATTGGCTTATCTTCCGACGACCTGCTTCTCCTTCCTTCTTGATCTCTGCTAATCGTGGATTAACCACAGATAATAACTGGACAATAATCGATGCCGAAATATACGGCATGATACCCAGAGCAAAGATAGAAGCACGGCTAAGAGCACCACCAGAGAACATGTTAAACATTTCAATGATGGTGCCTTGTTGCTGTTCGAGCAATTTGGCAAGCACAGTGGCATCAATACCAGGGATTGGAATAAAAGAACCAATTCGGAAAACAATTAGCGCCCCAATAACAAACAAAAGTCTGCGTTTTAGTTCGCCAGCTCCACCTTTGGCACTTTGGAAATCTAATCCTGGTTGTTTAGCCATCTGTCACTTATTCCTCAATTTTACCGCCGGCAGCTTCGATTGCAGCGCGAGCACCTTTAGTAACACGAAGGCCACGTACAGTAACTGCACGATTCACTTCGCCAGACAGAATAACTTTTGCGTATTCAATCTGGATGTCAATAACGTTCGCGGCTTTCAGTGCGTTCAGATCAATAACATCGCCTTCAACAGAAGCAAAATCAGACAGACGGATTTCCGCAGTGATCATTGCTTTACGTGAAGTAAAACCGAATTTCGGTAAACGACGGTATAAAGGCATCTGGCCACCTTCGAAACCACGACGTACGCCACCGCCAGAACGAGATTTCTGACCTTTGTGACCACGGCCGCCGGTTTTACCCAGACCAGAACCGATACCACGACCTACGCGTTTAGGCGCGTGCTTGGCACCTTCAGCCGGAGACAGAGTATTTAAACGCATCTCTTACTCCTCAACTTTAACCATGTAGGAAACCAAGTTGATCATACCACGAACAGCAGGAGTATCCTCGCGCTCTACTGTATGACCAATGCGACGCAGACCTAAACCGACCAGTGTTGCCTTGTGTTTCGGCAGACGACCGATTGAACTGCGAACTTGTGTAATTTTAATAGTCTTAGCCATGGCTGATTACCCCAGAATTTCTTCGACGGATTTTCCACGCTTAGCTGCGACCATTTCTGGAGACTTCATGCTGTCTAAAGCATCCAGTGTTGCACGAACCACGTTGATTGGGTTAGTGGAACCATAGGTTTTAGCCAGTACGTTGCGAACTCCAGCTACCTCTAAAACAGCACGCATTGCACCACCGGCAATAATACCGGTACCTTCGTGAGCAGGTTGCATAAACACGCGAGAACCGGTGTGTGTACCTTTCACTGGGTGGAATAATGTGCCGTTGTTTAGAGCAACGGTTTTCATACTGCGACGGGCTTTTTCCATCGCTTTCTGGATTGCTGCCGGAACTTCGCGCGCTTTGCCGTAACCAAAACCAACGCGACCGTTACCATCACCAACTACAGTCAGTGCGGTAAAACTGAAAATACGGCCACCTTTAACGGTTTTAGCTACGCGGTTTACCGCGATCAGCTTTTCCTGCAGTTCGCCAGCTTGTTTTTCGATGTGAGACATCTTACACCTCTACCTTAGAACTGAAGGCCAGCTTCACGGGCAGCATCTGCCAGTGCCTGGACTCTACCATGATATTGGAAACCAGAACGGTCAAAAGCAACAACAGTGATGCCTTTTTCCAGTGCACGCTCAGCAATTAATTTACCAACTGCTGCTGCTGCATCTTTGTTTCCAGTGAATTTCACTTGCTCATTGATAGCTTTTTCTGTAGTAGAAGCGGCAACCAATGTTTCAGAACCGTTAGGTGCAATAACCTGCGCATAAATATGGCGTGGAGTACGATGTACCACCAGGCGAGTCGCACCCAACTCTTGGATCTTGCGGCGTGCGCGGGTCGCACGACGGATACGAGCTGCTTTCTTATCCATAGTGTTACCTTACTTCTTCTTAGCCTCTTTAGTACGCACGATTTCATCGGCGTAACGAACACCTTTACCTTTATAAGGTTCAGGACGACGGTAAGCACGCAGTTCTGCTGCTACTTGACCAATCACTTGCTTATCCGCACCTTTCAGTACGATTTCAGTTTGTGTTGGACATTCAGCAGTAATGCCTGCTGGCAGTGCGTGTTCAACCGGATGCGAGAAACCTAAAGACAAGCTTACAGCGTTGCCTTTGATTGCTGCACGGTAACCAACACCGACCAGTTGAAGTTTTTTGGTGAAGCCTTCGGTAACACCGATAACCATTGCATTCAGCAGTGAGCGAGAAGTACCCGCTTGTGCCCATGCATCAGCAAAACCTTCGCGCGGAGCGAAAGTTAAGTGGCCATCTTCATGTTTAACTTCAACTGCATTATGGATAGTACGAGTAAGCTCGCCGTTTTTACCCTTGATCGAAATAACCTGACCGTTGAGTTTTACCTCTACGCCGGCAGGAATGACGACGGGTGCTTTTGCCACACGAGACATTCTTTCCTCCCGAATTAAGCTACGTAGCAGAGAATCTCGCCACCAAGACCAGCTTGGCGAGCTGCACGATCAGTCATGACACCTTTAGAGGTAGAAACAACAGCGATACCTAAGCCAGCCATAACTTGTGGCAGCTCATCTTTTTTCTTATAGATGCGCAGACTTGGGCGGCTTACACGCTGGATGCTTTCTACGACAGCCTTACCTTGGAAATAACGTAAAGTCAGTTCCAATTCTGGCTTGATGTCGCCTTCAATTTTAAAATCTTCAATATAACCTTCTTCCTTCAGCACTTTGGCAATCGCCACTTTCAGCTTGGAGGAAGGCATGGTGACCGCAACTTTATTCGCGGCCTGACCGTTACGGATACGGGTCAGCATATCCGCGATGGGATCTTGCATGCTCATCTGTCTTTACTCCCGTGATTCAATATGGTGACAATTACCAACTAGCCTTTTTAAGGCCCGGGATTTCACCGCGCATAGCGGCTTCACGGACTTTAATACGGCTCAGACCAAATTTCCGCAGGAAACCATGCGGACGCCCAGTTTGACGGCAGCGGTTACGCTGACGAGAAGGACTTGAATCACGTGGCAGTGTTTGCAGCTTGAGAACAGCGTCCCAGCGATCTTCATCAGATGCTTTAACATCAGAGATGATAGCTTTCAGTTCTACGCGTTTTGCGAAGAATTTCTCAGCTAATTTAGCACGCTTAACATCACGCGCTTTCATAGATTTCTTAGCCATGAGTAACCTGCCTTACTTGCGGAACGGGAAGTTGAACGCTGCTAACAGTGCGCGACCTTCATCATCAGATTTCGCAGTAGTGGTGATAGTAATATCTAAACCACGTACACGATCCACTTTATCGTAATCGATTTCAGGGAAGATGATTTGTTCACGTACACCCATGCTGTAGTTACCGCGACCATCGAAAGACTTAGCGGACAAGCCACGGAAGTCACGAATACGTGGTACAGCAATAGAAATCAGACGCTCAAGGAACTCCCACATGCGTTCGCCACGCAGAGTTACTTTACAGCCGATTGGATAGCCCTGACGGATTTTGAAGCCTGCAACAGATTTGCGTGCTTTGGTGATCAATGGTTTTTGACCAGAGATTGCTGTTAAGTCAGCTGCTGCGTTATCCAGCAGTTTTTTATCAGCGATCGCTTCACCAACACCCATATTCAGGGTGATCTTCTCGACCCGAGGGACTTGCATGACAGAAGTGTAGTTAAACTCAGTCATGAGTTTATTAACTACTTCGTCTTTATAGTAATCATGCAGTTTCGCCATCGTATACTCCAAAAATTACTTGATAGTTTCACTGTTAGATTTGAAGAAACGGACTTTTTTGCCGTCTTCGAATCTAAAGCCTACACGGTCAGCCTTGCCAGTTGCCGCGTTAAAGATTGCAACGTTAGAAACTTGAATAGCCGCTTCTTTTTCAACGATGCCACCTGGTTGGTTCAGAGCCGGAACTGGCTTCTGATGTTTTTTAACCAGATTGATACCTTCAACGATAACTTTACTAGAAGAAATAACCTGCTTTACTTTACCGCGCTTACCTTTGTCTTTCCCAGTTAGCACGATAACTTCGTCATCACGACGGATTTTCGCTGCCATAGTTCGCTCCTTAGAGTACTTCAGGTGCCAGAGAGATAATTTTCATAAACTTCTCATTACGAAGTTCACGAGTTACCGGCCCAAAAATACGCGTACCGATTACTTGCTCACTGTTATTGTTTAATAACACACAAGCATTACCATCGAAGCGAATGACAGAACCGTCAGGGCGACGTACACCCTTCTTGGTGCGCACCACTACCGCTTTCAGGACATCACCCTTTTTAACTTTACCGCGAGGAATTGCTTCCTTAACAGTAATTTTAATGATGTCGCCTACATGTGCATAGCGACGGTGCGAGCCACCTAGAACCTTGATACACATTACGCGACGTGCACCGGAGTTGTCGGCCACGTTCAGCATAGTCTGTTCTTGGATCATTTTAGTGCTCCGCTAAATGTCAACTACTACTGAGCCACCTCATTATGAAGAGGCCGTTCAAATATACCCATACTACGAGGGCGCGGCATTATAACACCACATCTTCGTGTTGGACAGGAAAAAATAAACGGCTCAATCAAAAAGAGCCGTTTATTCATCACGAAAAATCTATTCTATTACAGAACAGCTTTTTCTACAACGCGAACTAAGGCCCAAGACTTAGTCTTAGACAGTGGACGAGTTTCGCGGATTTCTACCACGTCACCAATTCCACATTCATTGTTCTCGTCATGTACGTGCAATTTAGTCGTACGACGGATGAATTTACCATACAGAGGGTGTTTCACCATACGCTCGATAGCAACAACAATAGATTTCTCCATTTTGTCACTAACTACACGACCTTGCAGAGTACGGATTTTATCGTTCATTACGCACCTGCCTTCTCAGTCAGTAAAGTCTTCACGCGTGCGATATCACGACGCACTTGTTTCATTAGATGAGACTGTTGCAGCTGACCACTCGCAGCCTGCATACGTAAGTTAAATTGCTCACGTAACAGGTTTAAAAGTTCAGCGTTCAGCTCTTCTACGCTTTTTTCGCGCAGCTCTTGTGCTTTCATTACATCACCGTCTTAGTTACAAAGGTGGTTTTGATAGGCAGTTTCGCTGCTGCCAGAGAGAATGCTTCACGAGCCAGCTCTTCAGGCACACCGTCCATTTCATACAGGACTTTACCAGGCTGAATTAAGGCAACCCAATATTCTACGTTACCTTTACCTTTACCCATACGAACTTCGAGTGGCTTTTCAGTGATTGGCTTGTCTGGGAATACACGAATCCAGATTTTACCTTGACGCTTAACAGCACGGGTCATAGCACGACGTGCCGCTTCGATCTGACGTGCAGTCAGACGACCACGGCCAACAGCTTTAAGACCGAAAGTGCCGAAGCTAACATCCGTACCTTGCGCCAGACCACGGTTGCGGCCTTTGTGCACCTTACGGAATTTTGTACGCTTTGGTTGTAACATAGCGACGCTCCTTACTTGCGGCCTTTACGCTGCTGCTTTTTAGGTTGAGCAGCTGGTTTCTCAGCTTGTTCAACTGCAGCCATACCACCCAGAATCTCACCTTTGAAGATCCATACCTTAACGCCGAGAACACCATAAGTGGTGTGCGCTTCTGAAGTGTTGTAATCGATGTCAGCACGTAATGTGTGCAGTGGCACACGGCCTTCACGATACCACTCGGTACGAGCGATTTCAGCACCGCCTAAACGGCCACTGACTTCAACTTTGATACCTTTAGCGCCCAGACGCATTGCGTTCTGTACTGCACGCTTCATAGCACGACGGAACATAACACGACGTTCCAGCTGTGAAGAGATGCTGTCAGCAACTAATTTAGCGTCCAGTTCTGGTTTACGAACTTCGGCGATATTGATTTGCGCAGGAACACCAGCGATATCCGCTACTGTTTTACGCAGTTTTTCAACGTCTTCACCTTTCTTACCGATAACGATACCTGGGCGAGCAGTGTGAATAGTCACACGGATGCTTTTAGCAGGACGCTCGATTACGATGCGTGAAATTGACGCTTTTGCCAATTCTTTATTCAAGTACTGGCGTACTTTAAAGTCGCTGTCTAGGTTGTCAGCGAATTCATTAGTATTCGCATACCAAGTAGAGTTCCAAGGTTTGACAATACCCAGGCGAATACCATTAGGATGTACTTTCTGACCCATTGCTAGTCTCCAGAGTCTCAGCGATCGGACACAACCACAGTAATGTGGCTGGTGCGCTTAAGAATACGATCTGCACGGCCTTTCGCACGCGGCATGATGCGTTTCATAGTTGGACCTTCGTCTACGAAAATTTTCGCAACTTTCAGGTCATCAATGTCAGCGCCATCGTTTTGCTCTGCGTTAGCAATAGCAGATTCCAGTACCTTCTTCACTAAACCAGCAGCTTTCTTGTTGGTGTAGGTCAGAATTTCCAGAGCTTGCGACACTTTCTTACCGCGAATCAGGTCGGCTACTAAGCGAACCTTCTGGGCAGAAGAACGAGCGTGGCGATGCATAGCTAAAGTTTCCATCTCTTCCTCCTATCCTTAACGTTTCTTAGCTTTCTTATCTGCCGCGTGGCCGCGATAAGTGCGAGTCGGTGCGAATTCACCCAGTTTGTGACCAACCATTTCGTCGGTTACGAATACTGGAACATGCTGACGACCATTATGGACAGCGATGGTCAATCCGATCATATTAGGAAAGATCGTTGAACGACGGGACCAAGTCTTGAGAGGCTTCTTGTCTCCGCTTTCCACCGCTTTCTCTACCTTCTTCAGCAAGTGCAGGTCAATAAAAGGACCTTTCTTGAGAGAACGTGGCATGGCTTATCCTCTAATTATTTTTTAGAACGATGACGTACGATGAATTGATCAGTACGCTTGTTACTACGAGTTTTCTTACCTTTGGTCTGAACGCCCCATGGTGTTACTGGGTGTTTACCAAAGTTACGGCCTTCACCACCACCATGTGGATGGTCAACTGGGTTCATCGCAGTACCGCGAACGGTAGGACGAATACCACGCCAGCGGCTAGCACCAGCTTTACCGAGAACACGTAACATATGCTCAGCGTTACCAACTTCACCTAAGGTTGCACGGCAATCAGCTAAAACTTTACGCATTTCACCAGAACGCAGACGTAAGGTGACATAAGCACCATCACGAGCAACGATTTGAGCGTAAGTACCTGCTGAACGCGCTAACTGACCACCTTTACCTGGTTTCAGTTCAATGTTATGAACTGTAGAACCAACAGGGATGTTGCGCATTGGCAGTGCGTTACCAGCTTTGATAGCTGAATCAACGCCAGATTGAATCTGGTCACCAGCTTTCAGGCCTTTTGGTGCAAGAATATAACGACGTTCACCGTCTTTATATAGTACCAGTGCAATGTTCGCAGAACGGTTTGGATCATATTCCAAACGCTCAACAACTGCAGGGATACCGTCTTTGTTGCGTTTGAAGTCAACTAAACGATAATGCTGCTTATGGCCACCACCGATATGACGGGTAGTGATACGGCCATTGTTGTTACGACCACCGGATTTGCTGTTTTTTTCTAACAGCGGAGCATAAGGCTTACCCTTATGCAGCTCAGGGTTAACCACTTTAACAACGTGGCGACGGCCCGGAGACGTAGGTTTACATTTAACAACTGCCATTGTTCTTTACTCCTCCGACTTACTCTGCGCCGCTAACGAAGTCCAGATTCTGGCCTTCTTTCAGCGTAACGTAAGCTTTTTTCCAGTCACTACGACGACCAGAACGCTGACCGTGGCGTTTAGTTTTGCCTTTAACCAGCAAAGTGTTAACACCTTCAACTTCAACTTCAAACAGTTTCTGTACAGCAGCTTTGATTTCTGCTTTAGTTGCGTCTTTTGCAACTTTGAGAACGATGGTGTTGCTTTTTTCCATCGCTGTAGAAGCTTTTTCAGATACGTGCGGCGCGCGCAGTACTTGTAGCAGACGTTCTTCACGGATCATGCCAGCATCTCCTCAACTTGCTTCACAGCATCAGCAGTCATAACCACTTTGTCGAAAGCAATCAGGCTAACTGGGTCGATACCTGCTGCATCACGAACGTCAACCTTGTACAGGTTACGTGCTGCTAAGAACAGATTTTCATCTAATTCAGCAGTGATGATCAGAACATCTTGCAGAGCCATATCTTTCAGTTTCTGTGCCAGCAGCTTAGTTTTAGGTGCTTCTACAGAGAACTGCTCGACAACGATCAGACGATCTTGACGTACCAATTCAGACAGGATGCTTTTCAGAGCACCGCGGTACATCTTCTTATTAACTTTTTGACTGTGGTCCTGTGGTTTAGCTGCGAAGCTAACACCACCAGAGCGCCAGATTGGGCTCTTGATTGAACCAGAACGTGCACGGCCTGTGCCTTTTTGACGCCATGGTTTTTTACCAGAACCAGAAACTTCAGCACGAGTTTTCTGAGCACGAGTACCTTGACGAGCACCAGCTGCATACGCAACAACTACTTGGTGAACAAGCGCTTCATTGAAATCACGCCCGAAGGTAGTTTCGGAAACAGTCAGCGCGCTTTGCGCGTCTTTCATTACCAATTCCATTCCTATCTCCTCGACGTTAAGCCTTGACAGCCGGTTTTACGATCAGGTTGCTACCAGTTGCTCCTGGAACAGCACCTTTGACCAGCAGCAGGTTGCGCTCAGCGTCAACACGTACTACATCTAAGCTTTGAACAGTTACACGTTCATTACCCAGTTGGCCTGCCATTTTCTTGCCTTTGAACACTTTGCCCGGAGTCTGGTTCTGACCGATAGAACCCGGAACACGGTGAGACAAGGAGTTACCGTGAGTAGCATCTTGAGTACGGAAATTCCAGCGCTTAACTGTGCCGGCAAAACCTTTACCTTTAGATGTACCAGTAACGTCGACTTTTTTAACGTCAGCGAAAATTTCAACGCTAATGCTTTGACCTACGTTAAACTCAGTACCTTCTTCAGTACGGAATTCACGCAGAATGCGGCCAGCTTCAACGCCAGCTTTAGCGAAATGACCTGCTTCAGGCTTAGTTACACGGTTAGCTTTTTTGCTACCAGTAGTAACCTGAATTGCATTGTAACCGTCAGTTTCTGCAGTTTTAACCTGAGTAACGCGGTTATTTTCAATTTCGATAACAGTTACAGGGATAGAAACGCCATCTTCAGTGAAGATACGAGTCATTCCCACTTTCTTACCGACTAAACCAATCATTGTTTCAACCTCTCAATCGTTCGACGACCTGATTAACCCAGGCTGATCTGCACGTCAACGCCGGCAGCCAGATCCAGACGCATCAGAGCATCAACGGTCTTCTCGGTTGGCTCAACGATGTCAACCAGACGTTTGTGAGTGCGAATTTCGTACTGATCACGCGCGTCTTTGTTAACGTGCGGAGAGATCAGAACGGTAAAACGCTCTTTACGTGTCGGCAGCGGGATAGGACCACGTACTTGCGCACCAGTGCGCTTAGCAGTCTCTACGATTTCCGCAGTTGATTGATCGATTAAACGATGATCAAAAGCTTTCAGGCGGATACGGATTCTTTGGTTCTGCATGAGACCAGAGCTCCAACTATTTTATAAACGTAAATGATTACTCCTCGCACCCATTTCGATTGATAGGGGAGTGTAATCGTTCTTGATGTAACCCCCATATCGGGAGTATTGTCTAAATGAGCAACAAATCGTTGACTCAATACTGAGATTTCAGTCCTAAAATTTAGGGCTTACTCATCAGTAAGCCCGCGCATTATACGTAATTTATCGCGAAACGCAAGCAATCGGGGAAAATATGTGCGAATTTTCTGATAAGCTAATTCAGCAGATATAAAAAAGGCCCATCACTGGGCCTAATTACGTTTTCATCAATAATAAAAAGCTATTCTTCCATAACTTGTGCTTGAAGATAGTTTTGCATGCCTAGACGCTTGATCAATTCCAGTTGAGTTTCAATCCAGTCTATGTGATTTTCTTCATCTGCAAGAATCTCTATCATTAAGTCTCGACTAACATAGTCATGAATTGAATCCGCATAACTAATAGCTTCTTTTAAATTTTTGGCACCATCAAGTTCTAATTTCAAATCTGAAGCAAGCATCTCTTCAACATCTTCACCAATATTTAGCTTGCCTAGATCTTGTAGATTCGGAATACCTTCGAGAAATAAAATGCGTTCAATGTACTTATCCGCATGTTTCATTTCATCAATCGATTCGTGATACTCCATCTCATTGAGTTTAGTCAGCCCCCAATTTTTAAACATCCGGGCATGTAGAAAATATTGATTAATTGCAACAAGTTCATTGCCCAGCAATTTATTTAAGTGGGCTATCATTTTTTTATCGCCTTTCATTTTTACCCTCCATCGCTTCCAGTCCTATAAGTGTAGTACTGAACTTGATGATATGAATGATATTTACACAGTTATCTGTGTGGCGAATTTTAACTGAACAATAGATGAGTATGTGAAAGGGTTATGCGACGTGTTCAATACACTGTTCTTCGAAGTGCTGAAGTTCTTCCTGCAAAATCTCGCGCGTTTGTCGGATACATTTTCCACATTCGCGCCCTACTGGCAAAATTTGACGTAGCCCTTTCAACGAGGTGACGTGATATTTTCGCGCCGCGTTTCTGATCTGTTTATCAGTGATTGCTTCACAAAGGCATACATACATGATCATTTACCTGCATAAATTACATACAGCAAGTTTAAATGAAAATGATTGGCATTTCAATTATCATTAACGCAATGCTTGAAAAGGGAATAAATTAATGAGCTATATAAAAACAAAAAGGACGTCCTAAGACGTCCCTTTTTACTAAAGTGGTTCTTTCTTATTCAGAAAGAGCGGTATTATGCAATGATTCTTGCAACAACACCCGCACCTACAGTACGACCACCTTCACGGATTGCGAAACGTAAACCATCATCCATCGCGATTGGGTGAATCAGAGTCACGATCATGTTGATGTTGTCGCCTGGCATTACCATCTCTACGCCTTCTGGCAGTTCGATAGTACCGGT
Source organism: Providencia alcalifaciens (assembly GCF_020271745.1). Lineage (NCBI taxonomy): Bacteria > Pseudomonadati > Pseudomonadota > Gammaproteobacteria > Enterobacterales > Morganellaceae > Providencia > Providencia alcalifaciens. The sequence goes on from NZ_CP084296.1 coordinate 1,170,342, forward strand.
TACGTCAGTTGTACGGAAGTAGAACTGTGGACGGTAACCTTTGAAGAATGGAGTATGACGACCACCTTCATCTTTGCTCAGAATATAAACTTCTGATTCGAATTGAGTGTGTGGCTTGATTGAACCTGGTTTAGCCAGTACTTGACCACGTTGAATTTCTTCACGCTTAGTACCACGCAGCAGAACACCAACGTTCTCACCCGCACGACCTTCGTCCAGCAGTTTACGGAACATTTCAACGCCAGTACAAGTCGTTTTAGCCGTTGCTTGGATACCAACGATTTCAACTTCTTCACCAACTTTGATGATACCACGCTCAACACGGCCTGTTACTACTGTACCACGACCAGAGATTGAGAATACGTCTTCGATTGGCAGCAGGAATGGCTTGTCAATTGCACGCTCTGGTTCTGGGATGTAAGAATCCAGGTAGCCTGCTAATTCAACAATTTTTGCTTCCCACTCTGGGTTGCCTTCCAGCGCTTTCAGTGCTGAACCACGAACAACTGGAGTGTCGTCGCCTGGGAAATCGTACTGAGACAGAAGTTCACGAACTTCCATTTCAACTAATTCTAACAGTTCTTCGTCGTCTACCATGTCACATTTGTTCAGGAAAACGATGATGTAAGGAACACCTACTTGGCGACCTAACAGGATGTGCTCACGAGTTTGTGGCATTGGGCCATCAGTCGCAGCAACAACCAGAATTGCACCGTCCATCTGCGCAGCACCAGTGATCATGTTTTTAACATAGTCGGCGTGTCCTGGGCAGTCTACGTGTGCGTAGTGGCGAGTTGGAGTATCGTATTCTACGTGAGAAGTAGAAATGGTGATACCACGCGCTTTTTCTTCTGGTGCGTTATCGATTTGGTCGAATGCACGAGCGTTACCGCCGTAAGTTTTAGCCAGAACAGTAGTGATTGCTGCTGTCAGGGTAGTTTTACCATGGTCAACGTGGCCGATTGTACCAACGTTAACGTGCGGTTTTGAACGTTCAAATTTTTCTTTAGACATTAGATTGTCCCTCTAAGACACGGAATCGGTGGTTAAACCACATCAACCAAGCAAGGATTAAATTCGCTTGTATTCTTTCTTTACAGGAGACAAAACAGGAGATAATTGAGAACATCGGGGAAGTGGTGCTGATAGGCAGATTCGAACTGCCGACCTCACCCTTACCAAGGGTGTGCTCTACCAACTGAGCTATATCAGCACATCTTGGAGCGGGCAGCGGGAATCGAACCCGCATCATCAGCTTGGAAGGCTGAGGTAATAGCCATTATACGATGCCCGCAATGAACTCGGCTACCTGAGTTATCAGCTGTTAAACTGTTTTCCGCAAAGCTTATAGAAGCTTATAGGAGATGGTGGTGGGAGAAGGATTCGAACCTTCGAAGTCTGTGACGGCAGATTTACAGTCTGCTCCCTTTGGCCGCTTGGGTATCCCACCTATCCAAATTTTTAATGGTGCCGGCACCAAGAGTCGAACTCGGGACCTACTGATTACAAGTCAGTTGCTCTACCAACTGAGCTATGCCGGCATCAAGTGCTGCGCATTCTAGGAAGAGTGAGCGCAGGTTGCAACAAAAAAATTTAATTTTTTGTTCATTCGCTCATATTTTATTCAATTTTTGCAATTTTGTTGATTTTTTATCTATTTTAAGATTAAAACATCAACAGCAGCCATTAACTATAATCGATTATAATCTGAGGAGTAAAGCACCGTTATCGAGTTTAGTTTCGTAAATTATAACTTTTTTTATTCACTACACCGTTTTTCCACTATTTTGATCGTTTAGTTTTTCAGCAAAAATCCTGTTTTTTTTTGCATACGTCAAAAAAAATTCACATAAAACACAAAAAAACCTACGCCTACCTCTCTTCACTCGCTATGATGCTACCAAATTTTATGGATACAGATGCTTTTGCAGCCTGTCCAACCTGCACACAATAGGCAGATGTTGGTTTATGAAACAAAAAGAAAATTTTATGACGACACCATATTTAGAGTTCGATAGAGAGCATTGGGCCACTTTACGTGATTCTGTACCTCTGACATTATCATCAAGTGAGCTTCTTGAACTTAAAGGTATTAATGAAGAGCTCTCTATGGATGATGTCATCGAAATTTATCTTCCTCTATCTCGTCTACTGAACTTCTATATAAGTTCCAATTTGCGCCGCCAGGCGGTGTTAGAGCAGTTTTTAGGAACGAATGGTGCAAAAGTGCCATATATCATTGGTATTGCTGGCAGTGTTGCTGTAGGGAAGAGTACTACGGCTCGTTTGCTACAAGCGCTATTGACCCGTTGGCCAGAACATAGAAAAGTTGATTTGATTACTACCGATGGCTTCTTATATCCAAACCAAGTCTTACGCGACAAAGATATAATGAAGAAAAAAGGCTTTCCTCAGTCTTACGATATGCGAAAGTTGGTGAACTTTGTATCTCAAATCAAGTCAGGAGCGCGCAATGTTGCTGCCCCTGTTTATTCGCATTTAACCTACGATATTGTCCCTGATCAGACACAAGTCATCGACCAACCTGATATTTTAATATTAGAAGGGTTAAACGTTCTTCAAAGTGATATGGACTACCCTCAAGATCCTCACCATGTCTTTGTTTCTGATTTTGTTGATTTTTCCATTTATGTTGATGCCGATCCTCAATTGCTGAAGCAATGGTATATCGGACGCTTTTTGAAATTTAGACAAGGTGCGTTTTCTGATCCCGATTCATATTTCCATAATTATTCTAAGCTCAGTGAAGAAGAAGCTATCAATGTCGCGAGTTCTATTTGGGATGAGATTAATGGTTTAAATCTTGAAGAGAATATTTTGCCAACTAAAGAACGGGCAAGTTTAATTATGACCAAAGGTGAAAATCATTCTATTAGGAATGTACGCTTAAGAAAATAATTGATAAGGCCGGTGTTATCCGGCCAATTTAATTAATTCTCATTCGATCTTAATGATATTTCACCACCAATATAAGGGATAATTTCTCCATTTTCTTTTTGTAATAACAGAGCACCCTGCTCATTTATCCCCCTTTCAACACCAACAATAATATCATTACCAATCAATAATTTAACATTACGATTTAAAAAGTTATCTAATTCAATCCATCGAGACAAAAAGGGTTTCAATCCTTGTTTCTCAAAGATACGTAATGATTCTTTTAAGGAATTAATAATAGTACCAGCTAATTCATTTCTCTCGATATTTTCAATTTCATCAATTAATGCAGACCAAGCTTGGTTAATTGTTTCCTCTTTCTTAATGATATTTTTACTCATACCAATATTAATACCAACACCAATAATAATATGCGCTGCGTCACCAGTTTTACCAGTTAGTTCAACCAGAATTCCAGCAAGCTTCTTATCGTTCATGTAGAGGTCATTAGGCCATTTAACTTTGACTTTATTTCCACATAATTTATTTAAAGTTTCAGCAATCACAATACCAACAACTAAGCTCAAACCAATCGCAGCGGCAGGACCTTGTTCTAACTTCCAATATGTTGAAAGGTAAAGATTACATCCGAATGGTGAAATCCATTGGCGTCCACGACGCCCTCTTCCCGCACTTTGGTATTCAGCTAAGCAAGTATCCCCAGATTGCAGATAAGGAATTCGATCCAACATATATTGATTAGTTGAATCGATAACCGGCTCAATTATGACATTAGAATCTATAACATATTGCTCAATACGTTCTTTACTCAATAGGTTAATTTGCGAAGGAAGCTGATACCCTTTGCTAGTCACCGTTTGAATATCAAGACCCCATGAGCGCAATGTTTTAATATGTTTGTTAATTGCAGCTCTTGTCATTCCTAAGTGCTCACCCAGTTGTTCCCCTGAATGAATCTGCCCATCCGCCAAAATATCGATAACCTGTAATGGAATACTCATCTCTTTCATTGTATGCAGTCCACCGCATTGACTTCACCATTTCGTCCTATAAAACGAACTTCAGGCTCCAAAAATATATCGAAATGCTGTGCAACAGTGTGGCTGACATGCTTAGCTAACTCCACAATATCTTTTCCTGTCGCATTTTCTTTATTGATCAATACTAAAGCTTGCTGTGTATGAACTGCAGCACCGCCTAGTTCGTAGCCTTTTAAGCCGCATTGGTCAATCAACCAACCTGCAGCTAATTTCACGTTTCCATCTGCCTGAGCGTATTGGGGACAATTAGGGTAACTAGCTTTAATTCTCTCCGCAAACTCAGCAGAAACGACTGGATTTTTAAAGAAACTACCAGCATTACCTGTAACTGCGGGATCGGGTAATTTACTTCTGCGAGTCGCACATACAGTCTCAAACACATCTGAAGGCGTTACAGTATGAGGGTCGAGCTTCACTAAATCACCATATGCGAGCTTTGGCGACCATTCCTTAGCGAAAATCAATCCAACGCTGATAATCGCATGTGAGTTCTGATATTCATGTTTAAAGATACTATCTCGATATCCAAAACCGCATTCTTCTGCAGGGATCCGAGTGATTCTACCTGTATCTAAGCAGAGGATATCCACATACTCACAAACGTCTTTTAGCTCTACCCCATAAGCTCCGATATTTTGTATCGGTGCAGAGCCTACGCACCCAGGGATCAGCGCTAAATTCTCTGCGCCATATATTTCTTTATGAAGCAATGTTTCAAGTAATTGATGCCAGTTTTCTCCTGCACATGCGTGTACATGCCAAGCATCTGCAGACTCAGTAATTTCGATACCTTTAATTCTGTTTACAATGACCACACCGTCAAAGTCTTCAATAAATAACACATTACTTCCCCCGCCTAATAGCAGCACTGGAAGATTGTCATTTTTTGCTGTTGTCCACTGTTGATACAGCACATCAACACTTTGTACAATGTCCACCTTAATAGCTTTAGCATCAATACCGAAGCTATTAAGTGATTTGAGTTCGGCGGTCAGGTTCATTGCATCCTTCATTTTCAAATAAGATCTAAGATTTTATAAGTCTATCAGCCAGACCTAGCAGTGGATAGCATGTAGGCAGAAATAATATGATAAGTAAGAAATTGAGAAGAGCATTGAAAAATACAAATCGATAGATAGCAAGAAGCCACCCATTGGGTGGCTTCTTATATTTAAAACCTAGCAGTTCCCTACTCTCACATGGGGAGACCCCACACTACCATCGGCGCTACGGCGTTTCACTACTGAGTTCGGCATGGGGTCAGGTGGGACCACCGCGCTATTGCCGCTAGGTAAATTCTTTTAAATTATTTTAGTATTCATGGTGCTGATACCCAGATTCGAACTGGGGACCTCACCCTTACCAAGGGTGTGCTCTACCAACTGAGCCATATCAGCAATATGGTACTGTCAGTCAGTACTGACACAACCTTAAAATTTAATGTCTGGCAGTGTCCTACTCTCACATGGGGAGACCCCACACTACCATCGGCGCTACGGCGTTTCACTACTGAGTTCGGCATGGGGTCAGGTGGGACCACCGCGCTATTGCCGCCAGACAAATTCTGTTTATTCCCGTTTAAGTCTTTTCTTAAACCAGAATATCAATCCTGAACAAGCTGTGTGTCTACCTTGTGGCTTCCACTTTATTGAATCAACTCAATCTCTCTAAAACACCTTCGGTGTTGTCAGGTTAAGCCTCACGGTTCATTAGTATTGGTTAGCTCAACGTATCGCTACGCTTACACACCCAACCTATCAACGTCTTAGTCTTAAACGTTCCTTTAGGACCCTTAAAGGGTCAGGGAAGACTCATCTCAAGGCAAGTTTCCCGCTTAGATGCTTTCAGCGGTTATCTCTTCCGCACTTAGCTACCGGGCAATGCCATTGGCATGACAACCCGAACACCAGTGGTGCGTCCACTCCGGTCCTCTCGTACTAGGAGCAGCCCCTTTCAATCTTCCAACGCCCACGGCAGATAGGGACCGAACTGTCTCACGACGTTCTAAACCCAGCTCGCGTACCACTTTAAACGGCGAACAGCCGTACCCTTGGGACCTACTTCAGCCCCAGGATGTGATGAGCCGACATCGAGGTGCCAAACACCGCCGTCGATATGAACTCTTGGGCGGTATCAGCCTGTTATCCCCGGAGTACCTTTTATCCGTTGAGCGATGGCCCTTCCATACAGAACCACCGGATCACTAAGACCTACTTTCGTACCTGCTCGAGCCGTCACTCTCGCAGTCAAGCTGGCTTATGCCTTTGCACTAACCGCATGATGTCCGACCATGCTTAGCCAACCTTCGTGCTCCTCCGTTACTCTTTGGGAGGAGACCGCCCCAGTCAAACTACCCACCAGACACTGTCCGCACCCCAGATAATGGGGCAACGTTAGAACATCAAACATTAAAGGGTGGTATTTCAAGGTTGGCTCCACGCAGACTGGCGTCCACGCTTCAAAGCCTCCCACCTATCCTACACATCAAGGCTCAATGTTCAGTGTCAAGCTATAGTAAAGGTTCACGGGGTCTTTCCGTCTTGCCGCGGGTACACTGCATCTTCACAGCGAGTTCAATTTCACTGAGTCTCGGGTGGAGACAGCCTGGCCATCATTACGCCATTCGTGCAGGTCGGAACTTACCCGACAAGGAATTTCGCTACCTTAGGACCGTTATAGTTACGGCCGCCGTTTACTGGGGCTTCGATCAAGAGCTTCTCCTTACGGATAACCCCATCAATTAACCTTCCAGCACCGGGCAGGCGTCACACCGTATACGTCCACTTTCGTGTTTGCACAGTGCTGTGTTTTTAATAAACAGTTGCAGCCAGCTGGTATCTGCGACTGGCTTCAGCTCCATGGGTAAACCACTTCACCTAATGCCAGCGTGCCTTCTCCCGAAGTTACGGCACCATTTTGCCTAGTTCCTTCACCCGAGTTCTCTCAAGCGCCTGAGTATTCTCTACCTGACCACCTGTGTCGGTTTGGGGTACGATTAATGATAATCTAGAGCTTAGAGGCTTTTCCTGGAAGCGGGGTATAAGCTACTTCGCCACCGTAGTGACTCGTCATCAGACCTCAGCATATAGTGAACCGGATTTGCCTAATTCACCTGCCTACATCCTTAAACCGGGACAACCGTCGCCCGGCCAGCCTAACCTTCTCCGTCCCCCCATCGCAATTATCACCAGTACGGGAATATTAACCCGTTTCCCATCGACTACGCATTTCTGCCTCGCCTTAGGGGTCGACTCACCCTGCCCCGATTAACGTTGGACAGGAACCCTTGGTCTTCCGGCGTGCGGGTTTTTCACCCGCATTATCGTTACTTATGTCAGCATTCGCACTTCTGATACCTCCAGCATGCCTCACAGCACACCTTCACAGGCTTACAGAACGCTCCCCTACCCAACAATATTTACATATCGCTGCCGCAGCTTCGGTGCATAGTTTAGCCCCGTTACATCTTCCGCGCAGGCCGACTCGACCAGTGAGCTATTACGCTTTCTTTAAATGATGGCTGCTTCTAAGCCAACATCCTGGCTGTCTGAGCCTTCCCACTTCGTTTCCCACTTAACTATGACTTTGGGACCTTAGCTGGCGGTCTGGGTTGTTTCCCTCTTCACGACGAACGTTAGCACCCGCCGTGTGTCTCCCGTGATAACATTCTTCGGTATTCGTAGTTTGCATCGAGTTGGTAAGTCGGGATGACCCCCTAGTCGAAACAGTGCTCTACCCCCGAAGATGAGTTCACGAGGCGCTACCTAAATAGCTTTCGGGGAGAACCAGCTATCTCCCGGTTTGATTGGCCTTTCACCCCCAGCCACAAGTCATCCGCTAATTTTTCAACATTAGTCGGTTCGGTCCTCCAGTTAGTGTTACCCAACCTTCAACCTGCCCATGGCTAGATCACCGGGTTTCGGGTCTATACCCTGCAACTTATTCGCCCAGTTAAGACTCGGTTTCCCTACGGCTCCCCTATACGGTTAACCTTGCTACAGAATATAAGTCGCTGACCCATTATACAAAAGGTACGCAGTCACCCCACCCCAAAGCACATTCACTGCTTGTTTTGTGTGTTGGACGTCGCAAAAAGCGCTCCGTCAACGCGTGTTGAATGCCACTTCAAAGTTATCCTCAACACCAGAAAATGCTTTGGTGGTGGGGCTCCCACTGCTTGTACGTACACGGTTTCAGGTTCTATTTCACTCCCCTCGCCGGGGTTCTTTTCGCCTTTCCCTCACGGTACTGGTTCACTATCGGTCAATCAGGAGTATTTAGCCTTGGAGGATGGTCCCCCCATATTCAGACAGGATAACACGTGTCCCGCCCTACTCGTCGAGTTCACAACACTAACACCTTCGGATACGGGGCTATCACCCTTTACTGCCGGCCTTTCCAGACCGTTCTCCTGATGCTAATGCTGATTAAGACTCTGGGCTGCTCCCCGTTCGCTCGCCGCTACTAGGGGAATCTCGGTTGATTTCTTTTCCTCGAGGTACTGAGATGTTTCAGTTCCCTCGGTTCGCCTCGTTTGACTATGTATTCATCAAACGATAGTGCAACGAATTGCACTGGGTTTCCCCATTCGGAAATCGTCGGTTGTAACGGTTCATATCACCTTACCGACGCTTATCGCAGATTAGCACGTCCTTCATCGCCTCTGATTGCCTAGGCATCCACCGTGTACGCTTAGTCGCTTAACCTCACAACCCGAAGGTGTCTTTTATCAACTGACCCGACGGCCAATTGAACACTTTCAAGTTGAGATTTTTGAGAGACTCTCACATTGTTTAAGCGATAAACAATGTGCGTTGTTTTCAATTTTCAGCTTGTTCCAGATTGTTAAAGAGCATAATTGTTAAACCAACTACAACGTAATTGGCTTAATCATTATTTGTGGGGAACGTCTTTCACTCATTCTCCGCGCAATTGGCGTCCCCTAGGGGATTCGAACCCCTGTTACCGCCGTGAAAGGGCGGTGTCCTAGGCCTCTAGACGAAGGGGACACTACAGTCAGCTTCGCAGACGCGCTTTTTGCTCTACTTTCTATCAGACAATCTGTGTGAGCACTTCACAAGTACACTTCAATGGTAAGGAGGTGATCCAACCGCAGGTTCCCCTACGGTTACCTTGTTACGACTTCACCCCAGTCATGAATCACAAAGTGGTAAGCGCCCTCCCGAAGGTTAAGCTACCTACTTCTTTTGCAACCCACTCCCATGGTGTGACGGGCGGTGTGTACAAGGCCCGGGAACGTATTCACCGTAGCATTCTGATCTACGATTACTAGCGATTCCGACTTCATGGAGTCGAGTTGCAGACTCCAATCCGGACTACGACGTACTTTATGAGTTCCGCTTGCTCTCGCGAGGTCGCTTCTCTTTGTATACGCCATTGTAGCACGTGTGTAGCCCTACTCGTAAGGGCCATGATGACTTGACGTCATCCCCACCTTCCTCCGGTTTATCACCGGCAGTCTCCTTTGAGTTCCCACCATCACGTGCTGGCAACAAAGGATAAGGGTTGCGCTCGTTGCGGGACTTAACCCAACATTTCACAACACGAGCTGACGACAGCCATGCAGCACCTGTCTCAGAGTTCCCGAAGGCACTAAAGCATCTCTGCTAAATTCTCTGGATGTCAAGAGTAGGTAAGGTTCTTCGCGTTGCATCGAATTAAACCACATGCTCCACCGCTTGTGCGGGCCCCCGTCAATTCATTTGAGTTTTAACCTTGCGGCCGTACTCCCCAGGCGGTCGATTTAACGCGTTAGCTCCGGAAGCCACTCCTCAAGGGAACAACCTCCAAATCGACATCGTTTACAGCGTGGACTACCAGGGTATCTAATCCTGTTTGCTCCCCACGCTTTCGCACCTGAGCGTCAGTCTTTGTCCAGGGGGCCGCCTTCGCCACCGGTATTCCTCCACATCTCTACGCATTTCACCGCTACACATGGAATTCTACCCCCCTCTACAAGACTCTAGCTGACCAGTCTTAGATGCCATTCCCAGGTTAAGCCCGGGGATTTCACATCTAACTTAATCAACCGCCTGCGTGCGCTTTACGCCCAGTAATTCCGATTAACGCTTGCACCCTCCGTATTACCGCGGCTGCTGGCACGGAGTTAGCCGGTGCTTCTTCTGTTGGTAACGTCAATCGTTGATGATATTAGCATCAACGCCTTCCTCCCAACTGAAAGTACTTTACAACCCTAAGGCCTTCTTCATACACGCGGCATGGCTGCATCAGGCTTGCGCCCATTGTGCAATATTCCCCACTGCTGCCTCCCGTAGGAGTCTGGGCCGTGTCTCAGTCCCAGTGTGGCTGATCATCCTCTCAGACCAGCTAGGGATCGTCGCCTTGGTGAGCCATTACCTCACCAACTAGCTAATCCCATATGGGTTCATCCGATAGCGCAAGGACCGAAGTTCCCCTGCTTTGCTCCTAAGAGATTATGCGGTATTAGCTACCGTTTCCAGTAGTTATCCCCCTCTATCGGGCAGATCCCCATACATTACTCACCCGTCCGCCGCTCGTCAGCGAGAAGCAAGCTTCTCCTGTTACCGCTCGACTTGCATGTGTTAGGCCTGCCGCCAGCGTTCAATCTGAGCCATGATCAAACTCTTCAATTAAAAAGCTTGATGCTCAAAGAATGTTTACTGTCGTTTGATTTCCGAAGAAACCAAATTACCTATTAGTTCATATATATGAATTAACGTGTTAGTCACTCTTCAAGACTTAAAATCAAATATTTTTTTGATAGTGTCCTGTGAGTGCCCACACAGATTGTCTGATAAATTGTTAAAGAGCGGTGCGACATTTCTTTTGGAAATTCGACTCAGTTTTTATCAACTTAGGTCGTTGTCGCGAGGTGGCGTATATTACGCTTTCCTCAGTGAGAGTCAAGTATTTTTTTACTTAATCTTTTCAGATTCTCTCGCTGCCGTTTCAGTGTCCATCGCGCTTTGCGTTGGCTTGTTCCCGGTCAGTGGATGCGCATTATAGGGAGTCAGAAAAATCTGGCAACCCTTTTTTTGATGTTTTTTTCCGTTCGCTCAGCTTTTCAGCTAATTTGGCTTAAATTGCCAGTTTTTTCAGCGATTTGAAGCCTTCAGCCTCAAGAACAGGCCTTAATTCTTGTAAACTCTCATTCATTAATAAGCAGTAAGCAAAGTCTTCTTCATTTGAATCTGTAACTTCAGCCTGATTATTGATGAGCCAAACGGTTCTTCTGGCAATCGCGGCGCCAGAATCAATAAATCGAGTTCCGCTCGGTAGCACTTTTTCTAACTCTTCTACTATAAGAGGGAAATGGGTGCAGCCAAGAATCACTGTATCTGGCGCTTCTTTCATTTTGATCCACGGTTTTACGGCTTGAGCCACCTCATCCAGCGGCAGTATTTCACCATGTAACTTTCTTTCTGCTAGTTGTACGAGTTCCGCGGAACCTAAAGAGATCACTTTACAGTCTGTTGCAAAGCGTTCAATCAGCTCTTTTGTGTATTCACGATTTACCGTCCCCCGAGTTGCCAGCAAACCAACAACACCATTACGCGTCAGTTTGGTTGCGGGCTTAATCGCCGGAACGACGCCGACAATAGGGAAAGTAAAGTTCGTTCTTAAATTAGGCAAGCTCACCGTACTTGCAGTGTTACACGCAATGACGGCAATGGTGAGTGGGTGTTTTTTCGCAATAGCATTAACGATTTGATAAACCCTATCAATAATGAACTCTTCGCTTTTTTCCCCATAAGGGAAGGCTTCATTATCGAATGCATATATATAGTGTGCATTCGGGATCAGTTTTTTAACTTCACGATAGACAGATAACCCGCCCACTCCGGAGTCAAATACCAGAATGGTCGGGCGAACAGATAGGTCGTTATTAGAAGTTGTAGCTTCCTGTGAGGAAATATTCTCTTCCAGCGGTGCGATAACCATACGCGGTCTCATAGTCTTTATCGAACATATTAGCTATTTTACCACGAATTGTGAGATGTGAAGTGATTGGATATGCAGCCGTGATATCCCAAAGGCTAACGCCGCCAACTTTTGTGCGTTGATAACTTTCATTGATATCGTAACGCTGCCCTATATATTGATAAGTTAGCCCCATATCTACAGTAGCCATATTCCAATCTAACTGATACTTAACTTGCTGTTTGGCACGGCGATTCAGGATCTGATTGGTCTCTTTATTCCTAGGGTCAATATATTGTAAGGTAAGCTGATGATGGAAAATCCATGTATCCATGTCCCCCACCCACTCAACACCTTTGATTCTTGCTTTCTTTATATTGCTATATTGCCCTTTAGGACTAAAATCGATCATATTATCTATATCATTCCTATAGGCAGTCAAACTCCAATCGAGAGGTCCACTAAGACCTTCAATCCCACCCTCCCACTGTGAACTTTCTTCTGGGTTTAAATTTTCATTTGGCCCCCAACGACCGTACAGTTGATCTAATGTTGGTGCTTTATATGCAGTTGCGTATGAACCAATCAGTCTATAACCTTCAATGAACTCCCATCCCGCACCTGTTTGCCATGTAGAGTGCCAGCCATATTTAGAGTGATAATCACTGCGAACAGCGCCTTCAACAGTGACTTGGTTAAATTGATTTTGTCCTGTTATGTACAACCCAGTATCATCAACACTACGTTTTTTAGCGATAAAATTATGATTCGGTTGAATCGATTGTCGATTCCAATCAATACCCGCACTGATTCCACCGTTATCTAACTTAAAGGTATTTCCCCATTGTAAGTTATATTGTTCTGAGTCCTTTAGTAATGAGGATTTATCATAGCGCCCTTTTCTTGGGTCAAAATCATAATCTTTTAAATGGCTATAACTGGAAATTAGTTGGGAAGAATAAATACCTTTCGTAAATTTAACGCCTACATCATAATTTCTACTTGATAATTCGCGTGTATCTGCGATTACACCAGCATAATCCCAACTTGGTTCTGCATCATATTTTGTTCTGTTATCATAGCCATAAGCTCTGGCAAACCCACTGAACTCATCGCTAAATTGATGTTCAAGCCCCAACCATAATGTTTTATTCATAAACCCATCACGATCAGGTTGAGGTGTACCGCCAGTGTTTCCTCGAGCCTCAACATCGAATCCCCATGTGTAGTTATATGAAGCTGATGCGGTTACTTTTGTTTTTTCCCCAATCTGCTGTTGAGTGGAGCCTGTATAGTTTTGATATCCATAGCTACCAAGGGTTGCATCTAATGTCGTTCCGGGCTTAGATCTACCCGTGATAATATTGATGACGCCACCAATAGCATCAGAGCCATAAACCGCTGAACGTGCACCTCGAATGTACTCAATACGTTGAACCATAGATAATGGAATTTGGCTCATATCGGATGAACCACTTACCCCCGCCTGATTCAATCTAATTCCATCAACAAGTACAAGAACATGTCCTGAGTTTGTACCTCTGACAAAAAGCGTACTTAATTGGCCTCTCCCACCACTCTGTGAAATATCCACACCCGGCAGGCGTCTTAATACATCAATCACGGTATTTGACTGCCAATGGTCAATATCTTCACGGGTTACGACAGTGACTGGCACTAATATAGAAGAGATAGGTTGCTCGAAACGGTTAGCAGACACTACCATTTCATCAGACGAGTTTGAGTTTGCACTTGCCAAAGAGGAAATACCGCACAACACTGCCAGAGCTGCCACCGATAGTGGTAGCGACTTGTTATTATTCATTATGTTTACACTCGGAAAATCAATTAAATTAACATTCCGCGAGGTTGAATACAGATTCGCGCAAATATTCAACAAAGCGATTGGAAGCGTGGCAGGTATCGGACTTATAAAGTGACAAGTTGGGTTTCTATATATGAAGCGATATATAAAATGAAAATTCGACCTGTTATATCCCCTAAATAATTCAAGCTGCATGTAGGCGGCAAGCAAAGATATTCCTAGGAGCATACTGAAGTATGTGACTAGGGTAGCTGAGCGATGCCAACACCCATGTAGCTTGAAGAATGACGGGGATACCTTAATTACCGTTGCGCGTCAGTTCTGGACTCTCACCAAATTCCCTAAAACCACGAACTATTATCCTAAGTTGAATAGTTGTCAGTGTCCATGAATCGATAATGAAAACTGGACATCTTCGCTGCTTGCCCTACAATTTCGCCCCTGATGTGAATTTTGACTGCTTTATGGGGCCATATGATGCAAAACACCTTGCACACCGAAGATTACGAACTGCAACTTGCAGAGAAAGTTGACCGTCTGAAGAGTTTGATGGCCCCTTATGCTGCGCCTGAACCTGAAATTTATTCATCTCCAACTTCCCATTATCGGATGCGTGCAGAATTTAGAATTTGGCACGAAGGGGACGACCTATTTCACATTATGTTTGATAAAGAGACCAAAGAACGCATTCGAATTGAGTCATTTCCAGTTGCTAGTCAACTAATTAACGATATGATGGCTGAACTTCTGCCTTTATTAAAACGTACTGAATTACTGCGCCATAAATTATTCCAGATAGATTACTTATCAACGCTGAGCAATAAGCTGATCGTTTCTCTGCTTTATCATAAGAAATTAGGTGATGAATGGACGGAACAAGCAAAACAATTAAAAGCCGATTTAACGGCAAAAGGCTTTGATGTTCAAATTATTGGCCGCGCCTCTAAAACTAAAATTATGCTCGACCACGATTATGTTGATGAAGTTTTACCTGTAAAAGGGAAAAACATGATTTATCGCCAGGTGGAGAATAGCTTCACACAGCCAAACGCACAGGTGAATATTAAAATGTTAGAGTGGGCGATTGATGCGACTCAGCATTCAACTGGCGATTTATTAGAGCTGTATTGTGGTAATGGCAATTTTTCACTGGCGCTGGCTCAAAACTTCAATCGTGTTTTAGCAACTGAAATTGCTAAGCCTTCAGTGCATGCGGCGCAATACAATATAGAAGCTAACAAAATAAATAATGTGCAGATTATCCGAATGTCTGCAGAAGACTTTACCCAAGCCATGAATGGCGTTCGTGAATTTAATCGCTTAGAAGGGATTAATTTAACGGATTATCAGTGCAATACTATTTTTGTCGACCCACCACGCAGCGGCTTAGATGACAAAACTGTTCAGCTGGTACAAGAATATGACCATATTCTGTATATCTCCTGTAACCCTGAAACGCTGTGCGATAATTTAGTGGAACTCACCAAGACCCATAAAGTCGAAAAACTGGCTTTATTTGACCAATTCCCATACACCCATCATATGGAAAGTGGTGTGTTACTCACTCGACGCTAATTATTATCTGTAAATTATCCATAAAAAAACGCCGCACTATTTTATTATAGAGCGGCGTTTTTATATCTCTTTAATATTCAACGAATATTAATGTTCAGTTTCGCTTTCTAGAGCTTGCTCGTGCAGCTCTTTTTTATGCGATTTCCAACTGCTGTACATCCACAACGCAATAATAACAATCACCGTAGCTGGGATAAAGTTAGAACCGACGTCAGGATGTTGGACGCGTAAAATTGCAGCGTAGCCAAACATACCTAAGAAAAAGCAGCCGGCGACAAATTTGGGTAATCCCATTGGCATGGCTTGATTTAAATAACGCTGGTGTAAACAGTAAACAGCCAAAATTAATGTGACGATTGGGAAGATAGAAAATTCCACAAGGGAATTAAACAGGGTAGAGAACGATCCATGAGTCGATAAGCCAATTACTAAAGACAGCAGTAATGTGCTTCTCTCATAATTCTTGTGTTCCGTCATTGTCTCTCCTTTATTCTTTGGTTAAGTCAGGGTCTGTATCATTTTGTTTTTCTTGCTCGCGGCGGTACCAGTAATAAGCACCTTTGGCTATCATTCGTAGCTGTAACACTAACCGCTCTTCGAGGCGTCGACGTTTTTCTTCATCAATATCAAGCGCTTCAGCACCCGCACTAAACACGATAGTGACCATGGCTTCGGCTTGCATCTCAGTGAAATAACGCGGTGTACGATTTTCTAATTCAAGATAATCCGCTAATTCTGCAATAAAATGTTGGATTTCTCGTGCGACCGCAGCACGAAACTCAGCAGAAGTTCCTGAGCGCTCACGTAATAATAACCTAAACGCGTTAGGGTTATTACCAATAAACTCCATAAAAGTGGAGACTGATGTGCGGATCACACTCCCGCCTTTTGCGATACGCTGACGCGCTTGTCTCATGAGTTGGCGTAGCATCAAACCACTTTCATCAACCATGGTTAACCCAAGCTCATCAACATCTTTGAAGTGACGGTAAAACGAAGTTGGAGCGATGCCCGCTTCACGAGCGACCTCCCGTAAGCTAAGACTAGTAAAACTACGTTCTGCACTTAATTGGCTAAATGCCGCTTCCACGAGCGAACGACGAGTTTTTTCTTTTTGTTTTGCTCTAACGCCAATAGTGTTGCTCACGATTTTCCTAGTTTTCTACAATTAAAACGCCGCGAATAGATCAAAATATCACTTTTGAGTACGCCCATCCGTTAAGCATACCTGAAAATTATTAATCTAGTTTAATGAAAAGATGACTCTCCCATCAATTTTGCCATTTTCAGAATTTCTCCCAGCTTCATTTTGCTAGGTTGTGTCTTTTATCGACTTTTTTTCTATAAACTTTCTATATACTTTGCGCCTCTTTATTTTTATCTACTTTCTATATTTAATTTGTCTTTAGGATTTCGAATTGAGACAAGATGGCAAACGAATGTTACTATCACAACGTCCTTAGAATTAAAACAGGCTTACCTCATGCAACAACATACCCATTTTGATGCAATTGTCATTGGTTCCGGTCCTGGTGGTGAAGGTGCCGCTATGGGGCTGGTTAAACAAGGAAAAAACGTTGCTGTTATAGAACGTTATAACAGTGTCGGCGGCGGCTGTACCCACTGGGGTACGATTCCCTCTAAAGCCCTTCGTCATGCTGTTAGCCGAATTATCGAATTTAATCAAAACCCTCTATATAGCGATAACTCCCGCAGTTTACGCTCCTCTTTTTCTGAAATTCTTACTCATGCAGAAACTGTTATAAGTCAGCAAACTCGCATGCGTGAAGGGTTTTATGAACGCAATGGTTGCCAAATGTTTTCAGGTGAAGCAACTTTTGTTGATGATCAGCATGTTAGCGTGCGCTATGCAGATGGAAGTTGTGATGTTCTTAGCGCAGATAAAATTATCATTGCGACTGGCTCACGACCTTATTGCCCACCTGATGTTGATTTTACCCACTCCCGAATTTATAACAGCGATACCATTCTCAACCTTTCCCACGAACCTCGCCATGTGATTATTTATGGTGCGGGCGTAATTGGTTGTGAGTACGCTTCCATATTTCGTGGATTAGGGGTCAAAGTCGATTTGATCAATACCCGCGATCACTTATTGGCATTCCTTGATCAAGAGATGTCTGATGCGTTGTCTTATCATTTCTGGAACAGTGGCGTGGTTATTCGTCACAACGAAGAGTATGAAAAGATTGAAGGTTTAGATGATGGCGTTATTGTTCATCTTAAATCAGGCAAGAAAGTGAAAGCAGATTGCTTACTGTTCGCAAACGGCCGTACTGGTAATACAGATAATATTGGTCTGGCGAATGTGGGAATCGAAGCGGATGGTCGTGGCTTAGTCAAAGTTGACCATGCTTATCGCACCAGTAATGAACATATCTATGCTGTTGGTGATGTGATTGGCTATCCAAGCCTAGCTTCAGCTGCTTATGACCAAGGGCGAATTGCGGCTCGCGCTATTACCTCTGGCTTAGGTAATGCCCATTTAGTTGAAAATATTCCGACGGGCATTTATACCATTCCAGAAATTAGTTCTGTGGGTAAAACAGAACAAGAATTGACTGCAATGAAAGTCCCTTATGAAGTTGGTCGTGCTCAGTTTAAACATTTAGCACGAGCGCAGATCGCGGGCATGAATGTAGGTAGTTTGAAGATCCTCTTCCATAGAGAGACACTTCAAATTTTAGGTATTCACTGTTTCGGTGAGAGAGCGGCTGAAATTATTCATATCGGCCAAGCGATTATGGAACAAAAAGGTGAAGGGAATACCATCGAATACTTTATTAATACCACATTTAACTATCCAACCATGGCAGAAGCGTTCCGAGTTGCAGCATTAAATGGTTTAAATCGACTGTTTTAGTGCATCTCTACGCTTTACGCTGAATGATTGGCTCTAGAATAAGTGATTGTAGGTTCATTCCCACAATCACTTTTTTGTTTTTATAGCTTATTTACTACGCTTCTTTATTACGCTTCTTTATTACTAGCAGCTCAATTTTTACTGCATTTAATCTGAAACCTTACTTTTTATTTCTGTAGTACTTATCCATCGAGCTGTAAATTGTCTCAGCAAGCTGCTCATAGCGTCCACGCAATGGAGAACCCGGACGATAAACTAATACAATGCGGCGTTTGGGCTCAGGCTCAATACAGTTCAAGTAACAAACTCCATCACGGCAAGCCTCATGAGGTACAGCCAAATCTGGCAGCAATGTAATTCCGCTACCCGCAGCCACCATATTTCTCAACGTTTCTAAGCTCGTCGCTCTGAAATGAGTATCTTCTTTTGCTCCTGCTTGGAAACAGAATCCCATCGCTTGATCACGTAAACAGTGACCATCTTCCAACATCAATAATTTCTCACCCGCTAATTCTCCCATTTCAACCGTGTCACGGTCATGCCATGGGTGATTTTCATAAATCGCGAGTTTCATTGGCTCTTCAAATAATGGCACCACAATAAATGGTTCGGTTTCTTTGACTTCTGCCAGAATGGCGCAATCCAACTTACCGCTATCTAGCTGAGCCAATAATTGCTGAGTCTGTGCTTCGTGTAAGTAAATTTCTAATTTAGGGTGCGCACCATGTAATTCAGGAATAATGTGCGGAAGCAAATAAGGTGCAATTGTTGGGATCAGTCCTATATGTAAAGGCCCTGACATACTTTCACCTTGTAAAGCTGCCATTTCTTGCAGAACTTTTATTTCTCTTAGGATCGTTCTTGCCTGCTCAACGAGCAATAAACCTTGTTGAGTAAAAAGCACTTTTCGGCTGGTTCTTTCTAATAGCATCACGCCGAGCTCTTCTTCAAGTTTACGGATTTGACCGCTCAGCGTAGGCTGACTTACATGGCAAGAATCCGCGGCACGTCTAAAGTGCTTGTGCTCAGCAAGTGCAACTAGGTACTCCAGATCACGAATATTCATCCGCCTTTTTCCTCTCGTTATGCCTGACTATATAGATAATACCAATCATTATAAAGAATAGATAATATTTCATCTATCAATAAAATTAAAAAAGTGCCCTCTTATTTTTTTAGGATTCATCTTATATAAAGATGAAACAAATTGTAAAAGTAAGAAAGTAAATATATTTATATAATTTAATTGAAAAAATTAGTATCAAGCAGAAGTATCAAATATCATTACTCTTATTACGAGTAATACTGTTCACATTAAATCAACAAATTTTATCATGTTAAATTTAATGATTAATTAACCTAAATTTAACAGCAACATAAAATGAGTACAAAGATGGAATAGATACAGAAAATAGCACTCAGTTCCAATAGATTAAACCGAGATTAACGTCAATCAAGGTAAATTACATTATTGCTTTTAGATATGATAATAAATGTTACTAATACATTGTTTTTTCAGTAATATTTACTAATACTTCGGACATTGAATTTCGAATCATTTAGGCAAATAATTACTGCAATCAAACGCAAAACAAATAAACGCCAACCTAAAAATTAGCAGCTTAACTCGTAGCCAGACACCTTTTAAACGTTTAGATAAGTTAATTAAGGTAAGAAGAAAAACGTGATAAGCACTGGATTCCGCTACAAAAGACATTAATTCACTTTACAACTAAAGAATGTTCAATACAGATGATATCAAATGTAAAACACATATTGCTTATCATGAAGGTACGGAATATTGATACTTAGCCAGCTAGATAATATCTCTTATATTTCTATATAGAATGATTATCAAAAGTCTTCTAAGAAAATGATAATAACAAATCGCTCAAAAACAAGTTAATTGGACTTAATACCCGAAAATAAGGTAATAGCAAGACTAAGGGTATCCCTTTACTAAGTATTCATACCATAGTAATGAAACATTTTGTTATATTCTCTTTCATATTTAATTAAAGTTTGTAAATACATATAAAAGAATATATTAAAGTGATCAGCATAAATTTTAATATATATTATCAATCACCCAATAAATGAGGGCATTCAAAGCCCACTAATCAAAACTTTAGTTTGGCAATATCTGATAAAAAGGATTTTTATATCATAAAAATAAATAAATTGGTTCTTAAGTGGTTTTTTATTGGTATGCATTTTTACTTATACTATATTTAACTTGTCCCATATTGTTTAATTTAATTTTAAAATTTCCATACATTTGATTTTCAATATTTACACCTTAAAAGAGTTATTTGAATTATTATATGTTCCATCAAGTAGCACGAGGTAATTGAAAAAAGAAAAGTAGCCAATATATATCTTACGCAATACCGAATTTATTAAATTAATACACTTAAACAAATTGATTAAACACAAATCAGTTAGGGGATACTATTATGAAAAATTTGACATCAACCGCTAAAAAAACCTTCTCTCGCGCAGCCATAGCATTACTACTGGTCCCTGCTTTTAGCACCATTAATGCCTATGCAGAAAGCAGCGAGCACAACGGTACCATCCAATTTACAGGCTCAATTGTCTATGCGTCTTGCTTGAATGAAGTAAATAATAATAATGTCACTTTAAATTGTCTAAACGACAATGACGATATGGTTGCTAATAGCATTGACCTTAATAAATTAGTAAAAACTTCAGGTTGGAAGGTTCTGAATGGCGGTCGAAGTGTCTATTCTTATGATTGGCTGAATGAAGACAAGCAGATGGGAATGTTAACAATTAAATATAGTTAAGATTAAACGTTATGGAAATTGGGGTAGCCATGCTACCCCCCATTTTTTTCTACATATCTTTATTTACATCTTCAAGCGTGTTTTCGCATCCGCAATGGCTTTTGCCACCTGCTTTTGAGATACCCCACCTTTTGCTAGTCGCTTATCAAGACAAGACTGTAGAGATAAAATCTCATACACATCCAGTTGGATAGTTGCACTGAATTTTTGCAAATCACTTAATGCCATCTCTTCTAATGCTTTACCTTGCGCTATCGCTGCCACAACGGCTTCACCCACAATATGGTGAGCTTCACGGAACGGAACGCCTTTCGCGACTAAATAATCCGCCAACTCGGTCGCATTTGCATAGCCTTGCTTTGCTGCATCTTCACAACGAGGACGACGAATTTGGATACCATCCAGAACGAGTACCGCCATATGCATACAATCTAACCACGTATCGAGGGCATCGAATAACCCTTCTTTGTCTTCTTGCATATCTTTGTTGTAAGCAAGCGGCAACCCTTTCAGGGTCATCATCATGCCGGTCAATGCCCCTTGAACACGACCACATTTACCACGAATTAACTCCAATGCATCAGGATTTTTCTTTTGCGGCATCAGTGACGAGCCTGAAGTGACTTTATCAGATAGCTCCACAAACCCTGCTTCGCCACTGTTGAAGAAAATCAGATCTTCAGCAAAGCGAGATAAGTGCACCATACCGATGCTTGCGTCGGATAACAGCTCTAATACATGGTCTCTATCAGACACGGTATCTAAACTGTTACGCGTTGCGGATGAAAAACCTAACCATGATGCCAATTGCTCACGGTCAATATCATAGGCTGTACCCGCCAACGCCCCACACCCTAATGGGCTGACATCCAAACGCTTTAAAGTATCTTGCAAACGGCTTTCATCACGGGACAGCATTTCACTATACGCTAAACACCAATGAGCGAATGTCACAGGCTGGGCACGTTGTAAGTGGGTATAGCCCGGCATCACGGCATCTTGGTTATTTTCAGCGGTGATGATCAATGCTTTTTGTAACTCAGTCACAGCGTCTAATAACAGCGCCACTTGGTCTTTACACCACAGTTTTAAGTCCGTCGCGACTTGGTCATTACGGCTACGACCTGTGTGCAGTTTCTTCCCTAAATCACCGACTTTATCAATCAGTTTACCTTCTACCCAGCTATGGATATCTTCGGCGTCGCTTTGCAAGATAATCTCAGGGTCGGCTTGCACTTCTGCCAATAGCGCATTGAGTGCTTGCTCGAGAGATTTTTGCTCGCTATCAGACAGCACGCCCACCGTGACCAATGCTTTTGACCATGCCACAGAGCCAAGAATATCCTGCTCAGCTAAGCGATAATCAAAACGCAGTGAATCATTGAACTGTTTAAACCGTTGATCTGCCTGCTGACTAAAACGTCCACCCCAAAGTGCCATAACGAGTCCCTACTTGATTGATAAAATTAGTGTCTACCCGACAACCAAGTTAGGCTGTCGGGGTCCTGCCGATAAAACTATTTTGCTTTATTCTGTTCTTTCAGTGCACGAATACGTGAAGAGAGAGAATAGAGGCGGATAAACCCACCAGCATGGCTGTGATCGTAAACGTCATCTTCACCAAATGTTGCAAACTCTTCAGAGTACAGGCTCTTATCCGCTTTCTTCTGAATAGCCGTCACTTGCCCTTTATACAGTTTCAGAACCACTTCACCGGTCACATCCTGAGCCAGGGATTCTGCCGCCGCTTGCAGAGAATGACGCAGTGGCGCAAACCAGCGACCGTCATACACCACATAAGACATTTCCAGACCTAACTGTTCACGCCATTTATAGCTATCGCGGTCTAACACTAATTGCTCAACACCACGCAGCGCTGCCATCATGATGGTGCCCCCTGGGGTTTCATAGCAACCACGAGATTTCATACCCACTAAACGGTTTTCCACGATATCGATACGGCCGACACCATGTTTTGCACCCAGCGTATTTAATGTTTCTAAACAGCCTAATGGAGACAAGGCGTTACCGTTTACAGAGACCACTTCGCCGTGTTTCACGCCAACAGTGACCAACTCAGCTTCATCCGGTGCATCTTTCGGGTCAACGGTCCATACCCAGCAATCTTGGTTAGCTGCATTCCATGTGCTTTCCAATACGCCGCCTTCGGTAGAGATATGCCATGCGTTTTCATCACGGCTGTAGATTTTTTCTAAGCTAGCTGTGGTTGGAATATTACGTTCTTTCAGGTAATCCAGCAGGGCTTCACGGGAACGTAAATCCCACTCACGCCATGGCGCAACCACTTTCAGTTGTGGTGCTAATGCGGTGTAAGTGCTTTCGAAACGCACTTGGTCATTACCTTTACCGGTTGCACCGTGCGCAAGGGCATCAGCGCCAACTTTCAGTGCGATTTCCACTTGCGCTTTAGCGATAATTGGACGCGCCATCGACGTACCCAGTAAATAGCTACCTTCATACAATGCACCCGTTTTCAGTACTGGGTAGATATATTCCTTAATGAACTCTTCACGCAGGTCAACCACATAGCATTCAGAAGCACCTGATTGTAAGGCTTTTTTCTCAACACCGACTAAGTCTTCTCTGTCTTGACCCACATCAGCAACGAATGCCACGACTTCACAGTCATCGTAGTTCTCTTTTAACCATGGAATGATAGCCGACGTGTCTAACCCACCGGAGTACGCTAATACAATCTTCTTAATACCCTTTTTCATAAATTACCTATCCCAATTCTTTTAAAATAAATGTGTTTAAAATAAATGTATGGTTTGTCTGTTTGCTTGCTCAGCTCATCACTCAAGAAGCAAGAATTCGTGTGCCAATCGCAGTGCCATTAAATAATGATGGCAATTGTTCCGCATGACGCCAGCTCGCAATATCCACTGGACGTTGCAATGTGGAAGCGGCTTCTAACGCCGCATTCACTTTGACTATCATTCCATCTGTGATGATGCCTTGGTCAATCAGTTTCTGGGCTTTGGCTGTCGTCATTTCATCAATCTTTTGACCTTTTCCATCCAAAATACCGCTCACATCAGAAAGCAGGACTAAATCTGCGTTCAGTGCTTGGGCAATCGCCGTAGCGGCTTGGTCTGCATTGACGTTCATCAATTGCCCCTCTTCGGTGATCCCGATAGAGCTAATGATTGGCAAATATCCCGCAGACAGTAATAGTTTCAGTAAGTTTGCATCACCCGCTTTCGCGCTACCCACATGACCGAGTTCATCATTAATTTGCGTAACCACGGCGCTGTGTCCATCCCCAAGGGATAAACCCACCGCTTGCAATTGATGTTTAATCGCCCATGCCAACAAAGTTTTATTCGCAGTGCCAGCTAGTGCACCCGTAATAATGTCAATTTGATCTGCTGGCGTAACGCGCAGTCCTTGCTTTTTCACGACGGGTAATTGCAGTTTTTGCATTAATTCATCGACTAAACACCCGCCACCGTGAACAATTACCAGCTCACGTTGATGAGCCTGACGGTAGGTTTGGATCGCCGTAAATAATCTTTCTAGGGCTTCTTCGCTATCGAGTAACACACCACCCAATTTAATAACTAAAGGTTGCATGGGGATTTATCCTTAATAAATTGCCATAAGAGCATTAAAGTAATGACTGCGTTTCATTGAAACCAAACCGAATATTCATGCACTGAACGGCTTGCGCTGCGGCACCTTTTAATAGGTTATCTTCTGTACCCACTAAAATCAGGTGCTCACCTTTCAATACAAAGCCGATATCACAAAATGGCGTGCCA
Source organism: Providencia alcalifaciens (assembly GCF_020271745.1). Lineage (NCBI taxonomy): Bacteria > Pseudomonadati > Pseudomonadota > Gammaproteobacteria > Enterobacterales > Morganellaceae > Providencia > Providencia alcalifaciens. The sequence goes on from NZ_CP084296.1 coordinate 1,195,103, forward strand.
ACCACCGATTTCAGTGCAGGAACTCCTTTGTCATATAAACGGACTAACGGTTTATTGTGATACGCATCTTTAAATGTTTGGCTAATTTGCTCCGCTGTAACGCCGGCTTTCACTTTGCAAGTGATGGTCGCCAGTATGCCCCGTGCAAAATTGCCTAAATGTGGCGTGAAAATCACGTCTCTACCTAGATGCGTCGCGATTTCAGGTTGATGACGGTGGGTGAAAATACCGTAAGGCTGTAAGCTCACTTCGCAAAAGCTGTTCGTCATGGAAGCTTTACGCCCTGCCCCTGAAACTCCACTGGTCGCATTAATCACTGGCCACATGTTTTCATCGAGTAAATCTGCTTCAATCAGCGGCTTTAATGAAAGTTGAGAAACTGTTGGATAACACCCAGGCACCGCAATCAGTTGAGCTTGACGAATTTTATCGGCTTGCCATTCCGCCAAACCGTAAACTGCTTGCATTAACCATTGGGTATTTGTATGTTCGAAGCCGTAGTATTGCGGATAAAACGCCGCATCTTGAACACGATAAGCACCCGAAAGGTCAAACACTACGCAACCTGCTTCAAGAAACTGGGGCGCAATGTCATGACTCACTTCATGAGCGGTCGCGAGGAAAACAACATCGACCCCTTTTGCTGCCTCAGCCACATCGGTAAGCGGCTGAACCGGAAGGTCGATAATGCCTTTATACTGGGGATGTAAATCAGAAAAGCATTTACCCGCATCCACACTTTGTGCGGAAACCATCAGCCCAGAAAGATGAATATCGGGATGACGTTGTAAATAAGCGGCTAATTCAGCTCCAGTATAACCACTAGCCCCGACAATGAGTGTGTTCAACATGTGTTTTCTACCTTGTGCTCGTGACCCAAACAGTTTAATGTGTATTTTTATTCAAATAAAGTGCATGAATATTGATACTATTATGGATAAAGGCTGTCAACAGTGAATATTAAATTACCTGCATTTATTGAGATTTATCGTCAATTAATCGCCACTCCGTCGATTAGTGCGACCGATTCACAACTCGATCAGAGTAACCGAGCGCTAGTGGAGCTATTAGGTGGATGGTTAGAAACCTTAGGCTTTACTGTGAATATTCAACCGGTCCCTGATACCCGAGATAAATATAACCTGTTAGCCTCGGTTGGTGAGGGCAACGGAGGATTGATGCTATGTGGTCATACGGACACCGTCCCATTTGATGACGGTCGCTGGAGTAAAGATCCGTTCAAGCTCACCGAGCATAATGGCAAGCTATATGGGCTAGGCACCGCAGATATGAAAGGCTTTTTTGCCTTTATTATTGATGCATTACGTGATGTTGACCTCAGCACCTTAAAACGTCCTTTGCATATTCTCGCCACGGCAGATGAAGAAACCTCGATGGCTGGCGCTCGCTTTTTTGCCGCCAGCACCGAATTACGCCCTGATTTCGCCATCATTGGTGAACCGACTTCATTACAGCCTATTCGCGCACATAAAGGGCATCTTTCCAATGCCATTCGCATTACAGGTCAATCTGGACATTCCAGTGATCCAGATAGAGGCGTTAATGCCATTGAATTAATGCATGAATCTATCTCTCACTTAATGACCTTAAGAAATACATTGAAAAAGCGCTATAACAACCCCGCGTTTGTGATCCCTTATCCAACCATGAACTTCGGTCATATTCATGGTGGTGATGCAGCGAACCGAATTTGTGGTTGCTGTGAATTGCATATGGATATTCGCCCACTACCAGGTTTAACGTTGCAAGATCTGGACGAATTGCTCAATGAAACTCTCGAACCCGTTCGTGCAAAATGGCCGGGTCGCTTGGCGATTGAAGAGATGCACCCACCGATCCCCGGCTATGAATGCCCAACAGATCATAAAATGGTGGCTGTCATTGAACAGCTATTAGGTAAAAAAGCGGAGACCGTAAACTACTGTACGGAGGCGCCATTTATCCAAGAACTTTGTCCAACACTGGTACTGGGGCCAGGTTCTATTGAACAAGCCCACCAGCCTGATGAGTTCATCGACATGAGCTTTATTGAACCAACACGCCAGCTAATCAGCCAAATGGTCGAGCACTTCTGTTTTACTGAATAGTGTTTTACTGAATAATGTTGTACTGCATGCGGAGTCACTCGGCTCCGCATTTCCCCATCATGAATTTTTCTCTTATTACGCCTGAAAAAACATCAATTTAAAATTTGATTTAGGAGTTGACTCTCACTCAATATCGCGTAATCTCTATTTAGACGTCTAAACGTATAGAAGTACAAAGAGATACATATAATCGAATAACGAAAATAATCATTAAATAATGAGTTTCTTGAGGCGAGGTCACAGGGTATGAGTTTTTTTCACGCAAATCAGCGCGAAGCGTTGAACCAAAATTTAGCTGAATTAGATGGGCAGATTAATGTTTCATTTGAATTTTTCCCACCTCGCTCAGCAGAAATGGAACAAACATTGTGGAAGTCTATCGATAGGCTCAAGGTCTTAAAACCGAATTTTGTCTCTGTCACCTACGGCGCTAACTCCGGTGAGCGAGATAGAACCCATAGCATCATCAAAGATATCAAAGATAAAACAGGATTAGTGGCCGCGCCGCACTTAACGTGTATCGATGCCAGCCCTGATGAGCTAAAAGCCATCGCTCGAGATTATTGGAACAACGGTATTCGCCATATTGTGGCATTACGAGGGGACTTTCCTGATAACAGCAATAAGCCCGATATGTATGCAGAGCACTTGGTTGAGTTACTGAAAACTGAAGCTGACTTTGACATTTCCGTCGCCGCTTACCCCGAAGTACACCCTGAAGCCAAAAGTGCTCAGGCAGACTTAATCAATTTGAAGAAAAAGATTGAAGCCGGAGCCAACCGCGCCATTACCCAATTTTTCTTCGATGTTGAAAGCTACCTACGTTTTCGTGACCGCTGTGTAGCAACGGGTATTGATGTGGAAATCGTACCGGGAATTTTGCCTGTCTCTAACTTCCGCCAGCTAGAACGTTTTGCCAAAATCACCAATGTGCGTATCCCAAGTTGGATGAATAGAATGTACGAAGGCTTGGATGATGACCCTGAAAGCCGCAATCTTGTTGGTGCGTCAATTGCCATGGACATGGTGAAAATTTTAAGTCGTGAAGGCGTAAAAGATTTCCATTTTTACACCTTAAACCGCTCTGAACTGACTTACGCCATTTGCCATACATTGGGTGTTAGGCCGCAATAACCACTTTATTCCATATCACTTATTGGGTTAATTCATTTATCGTGAATTAACCCAGTCATATTCGCCTTCCCTTTATTCTATTTATCGCTATTCCCTATAATTAATACAAAATTAAACTAGTCATTATTAGACTAGATATTAAATATATTGCAGAAATAATTCCTTAAGCATATCCAAATATAATAAAAAAAGTGAATATTTAATTAAAAAACTGAAACCAGATCAACCCAAAACAAACAGTCTTTTATTGATGTGGTGATTAATATGATTAAAAAATCACATAAAACGCTATTTCATTCTTATTCACTATTATATTCATAACAATAGAAATATTGTTTTTCAATAGCTTACGCAGCCAGTGATAACTCACAGCCCATTGATATAACTCATTTTTTTACATTGAACTACTTAGTGAAAAACCAGAGTAACAATGTTATATAATTGTTATAACTTATTAACTTCAGATTTAAATCATATTTACCATAAAAACAAATAATCAAATTAATCACTATTAAAATAAGACTTCCTTTTAAAGGACTTTATTCTGACTTATTTTTATGCTTATATGAAAATATAAGATTATTGATCATTCCTAGTAATAACATCTCAATTATTGAGGAGATTCGTTGTATGAATAATAAATCAGTATCTTCAAAATATAGTGAATTAGATGATATCTATGCTTCATTTGATTTATCCCAATCCTTACCAAAAACGAAATTCCCAATCAAAGAAAGCGACCCGAGGAATGTATTTAGCGCAGTACGTGATGAGCTAATGCTAGATGGTAATTCCCGACAAAACTTAGCCACATTTTGCCAAACATGGGTAGATGACGAAATTCGCGGTTTGATGGATCTCTCTATCGATAAAAACATGATTGATAAAGACGAATATCCGCAAACCGCCGAAATTGAAAACCGCTGCGTGCATATGCTCGCTGATTTATGGAACTCTCCTGACGCACTTAATACATTAGGCTGCTCAACGATTGGCTCTTCAGAAGCCGCAATGTTAGGAGGGCTGGCTTTAAAATGGCAATGGCGTAAAAAACAAGCCGCCAAAGGAAAACCAACCGATAAACCTAACTTAATCTGTGGCCCTGTCCAAATTTGTTGGCATAAATTTGCCCGTTATTTTGATGTCGAACTGCGTGAAATTCCGCTTGAAGGCGACCGCCTGATCATGAGCCCAGAAGAAGTTATCAAACGCGTTGATGAAAACACCATTGGTGTGGTTCCAACTCTGGGCGTGACTTTCACTTGCCAATATGAACCTGTTAAAGCCGTTCATGATGCATTGGATAAACTGCAAAAAGAGACTGGCTTAGATATCCCTATTCACGTGGATGGTGCAAGTGGTGGTTTCCTCGCGCCTTTCTGTGCTCCTACTCTGGAATGGGATTTCCGCTTACCTCGTGTTAAATCCATCAACGCATCTGGGCACAAATTTGGTTTAGCGCCATTAGGTGCCGGTTGGGTGATTTGGCGTGAGGCAAAAGATCTCCCAGAAGAGCTCATTTTCAATGTGAACTACCTTGGCGGGAATATGCCAACCTTCGCATTAAACTTCTCTCGTCCGGGTGGGCAAATCATTGCACAGTATTACAACTTCCTGCGCCTGGGTCGCGAAGGCTACGCGAAAATTCATAATGCCTGCTATGCCACTGCCCAATACCTTGCCCGTGAAATTGAAAAACTGGGTCCATTTGAAATGATCTTTGATGGCGATAGTGCCAAAGGTATCCCAGCACTGGCATGGAAATTAAAAGACGGCGTGAAAACCAGTAACTACTCTTTATATGATATTGCAGATAAATTACGTAGTCGCGGCTGGCAAGTCCCTGCTTACTCAATGCCTGCAAACCGTGAAGACTTGGTGATCCAACGTATTTTAGTCCGCCATGGTGTCAGCCTCGACCTCGCCTCACTGCTCATCGAAGATTTCAAACGCACCCTTGAATATTTCGAGAAACACCCCGTCAGTACGCCACTTTCTGAAGAAGAAAGTGGCGGTTTCAATCACAGCTAATCCTTAGTCGTTATCCAGTCGGCGTATTCATTTATACGCCGACTGACTTCGTAAAACATATGACAGGAGAATAGACATGGCGACGTCAACAACAGCTCCAGCCGCAAAACAACTCACCTTGTTAGGTTTTTTTGCGATCACCGCGTCTATGGTAATGGCGGTCTATGAATATCCGACATTCGCCACATCGGGTTTCAGTTTAGTCTTCTTTTTACTCTTAGGGGGATTGCTGTGGTTTATCCCCGTAGCCTTATGTGCTGCCGAAATGGCCACCGTTGACGGTTGGGAAGAAGGGGGGATTTTCGCGTGGGTTTCCAACACATTGGGAGAGCGTTGGGGATTTGCGGCGATTTCATTTGGTTATCTGCAAATTGCGATAGGTTTTATTCCGATGCTGTACTTTGTACTCGGCGCCCTATCCTACATATTAAATTGGCCAGAACTCAATACCGACCCCATCACCAAAACCATCGGTGCTCTGGTCATTTTATGGGTTCTCGCCTTCACCCAATTTGGTGGAACCAAATATACAGCAAGTATCGCAAAAGTTGGTTTCTTTGCGGGGATTTTATTACCAGCTTTAATTCTCGTTGGGTTAGCAATTAGCTACTTGGCAAGTGGTGCACCTTTAGCTATCGAAATCAGCGCGAAAACCTTTATTCCTGACTTTACACAAATCGGTACATTGGTAGTCTTTGTCGCCTTTATTCTCAGCTATATGGGTGTTGAAGCTTCAGCAACTCACGTCAACGAGATGAAAAATCCCGGTCGAGATTACCCGGCGGCAATGTTTTTACTGATGATAGCTGCGATTTGCTTAAGCTCAATCGGTGGTTTATCGGTCGCTGCTGTGATCCCTAACAGCGAAATCAATCTATCTGCGGGTGTGGTACAAACCTTTGAAGTTCTCGTCAGCCATTTTAATTCCACCCTAGAGTGGGCAGTACGGATTATTGCTGCATTGCTGTTACTCGGCGTATTAGCTGAAATTGCCTCTTGGATTGTGGGACCTTCTCGTGGGATGTATGTTGCTGCACAAAAAGGAATTTTGCCGAAAAGCTTTGCCAAAGTGAATAAAAATGGCGTGCCAGTCACCTTAGTGATTTCTCAATTACTGATCACCACAGTGGCAATTATTGTCCTTACCAACACGGGTGGTGGCGGGAATATGTCATTCCTGATAGCGCTGGCATTAACCGTCGTTATTTATCTGTGTAGCTACTTTATGCTGTTCCTCGGCTATATGCAGTTAATCTGCAAACAATCAGATAAAAAACGAGCATTCAACATTCCAGGTGGTAAAAGCTTTAAATTGTTAATCGCTTTTGTTGGGTTAGCGATCTCAATTCTGGCATTTGTGGTGTCATTCTTTCCGCCAAGCTCATTGCCGGGCGGAGCAGATGATACGACTTACGTGACGCTGCTCGCAGTCAGTTTTGTGATTATCTTCCTGCTGCCTTTTGTGATTTATGCACTCCACAACAAAGCTGGAAAATCCACCAACGTCTCCATGGTGCATATCAAAACGCACAATGCCCCAACCAACCATTTCTTTATCCATCCACGGGCGCGCTCGCCTTATCATCTGATCCCTAATGATCAGAAGAAAAAATAACGCTCGGCCATAAACGAAAAAGGCTGCCCTTGGCAGCCTTTTTACTGACACAAACTAATCGCTAGCCAGTGTTACGCATACCCGCCGCAACACCCGCAATGGTCACCATCAACGCTTGTTCCACGCGCGGGTCTGGATGCTCTTGTTGGCGAGAACGCTGCAATAGCTCAGCCTGCAATACGTTCAGTGGGTCAGTATAGACGTTACGTAGCGCGATGGATTCTGCAATCCACGGTAAATCCGCCATTAGCGCTTCATCTTTAGAGACCGCTAAAACACTCTTAATATCTTCGGATAACTGGTCACGCAGCTTTTGTCCCAGTGGCCATAAACGTTTTTCAACGAGGCAATGGTCATAGTATTCCGCCAGCCATAAATCGGCTTTCGCGTACACCATTTCCAGCATCGCAATACGGGTTTTGAAGAATGTCCACTCTTGCCACATTTCATCCAGCACCGCTTGTTTGCCTTCTTTTTCGATAACATGTTTCAGCGCTGCACCTGCACCTAACCACGCTGGTAACATCAAGCGGTTTTGCGTCCACGCGAAAATCCAAGGAATAGCGCGAAGAGTTTCAACGCCCCCAGTAGGACGACGTTTTGCAGGGCGAGAACCTAATGGTAATTTACCCAGCTCTAACTCTGGGGTCGCCGCACGGAAATACGGGACAAAGTCAGGCTGTTCACGCACATAATCACGATACATGGCGCAAGATACATCAGACAGCGAATTCATCACCGCCTTCCACTCTTCTTTTGGCTCTGGCGGCGGCAATAAGTTAGCTTCGAGGATAGCGCTCGCGTACATGGCCAAGCTGCTAATCGTCACTTGCGGTAGACCAAACTTAAAGCGGATCATCTCGCCTTGTTCCGTCACACGCAGCCCGCCTTTTAAACTTCCCGGTGGTTGGGAAAGTAGTGCAGAGTGTGCTGGCGCACCGCCACGACCGATGGTGCCGCCACGACCGTGGAACAGTGTCAATTTCACGCCGGCTTTATCGCATAACTTAATCAAGGCATCTTGTGCGCGATATTGCGCCCATGATGCCGCCATCACGCCAGCATCTTTTGCAGAATCGGAGTAACCAATCATCACCATTTGGCGATCATCAATCAGCTCACGATACCACTCAATACTGAGTAACTTAGTCATCACGCTTTCGGCGTTATTTAAGTCTTCAAGGGTTTCGAACAGTGGCGCAACCGGTAATTTAATTGACGCACCCGCTTCTTTTAGCAGGAGTTTGACGGCTAAAACGTCGGATGGCACTTTCGCCATCGAGATCACGTAAGCGGCGATAGAGTCATTCTTCGCTTTGGCGATGACGCGGCACGTTTCGAATACTTCTTGCGTTTCTGCTGTCGGTTGCCAGTCTTGAGGGATCAACGGACGACGAGATTGCAGCTCAGCCAGTAAGAAATCTTGTTTCTCTTGTTCTGACCAATTGCCATAGTTACCCAGTCCCAAATATTCTGTCAGCTCAGACAGTGCTTCAGTATGGCGAGTGCTTTCTTGGCGCACATCGATACGCACCAATTGCAAACCAAAGCTGCGAATACGACGCAGTGTATCTAACAGTGAGCCATTGGCAATAATGCTCATATTGCAGGCAACGAGCGATTGGTAGCAGGTATAGAGTGGATCCCACAGTTGCGCGTTATCCGTCAGTAAATCCGCTGGCGGCAGAACTTGCTCGCCTTTCACTCGACGCTCTAAATATTCCAATGTAGAAAATAGTTGGCTACGCAGGTTTTTGGCAATTTGTCGATAAGGCTCATCCACATCATCACCACCAGCTAGCGCACGCAGTTCTGGCGTTGCTTCTGTCATGGACAGCTCCGACACCAAGACCTGAATATCTTTCAAGAATAAATCGGCGGCTTTCCAACGACTTAATAATAGAACGTGGCGAGTGACTTCCGCGGTTACATTCGGGTTACCATCACGGTCGCCGCCCATCCATGACGTGAAGCGAATTGGGTTTGCTTCCACGGGTAATCCTGCGCCAATAGACTCTTCGAGTTGCTCGTTAAATTCTCGCAAAAATGCAGGAACACCGTCCCATAGAGAGTTTTCAACAACCGCAAAACCCCATTTAGCTTCATCGATTGGCGTTGGGCGAATTTTACGAATTTCATCGGTATGCCAAGATTGCGCCACCAATTGGCGTAAACGGCGCATAATATTGTTGCGTTCGTAATCTGCTAAATCATCATGGTCGAGCTGGGATAAACAGGTGTTCACCTCAACCAGTTTGTGAATTAAGGTGCGGCGGGCGATTTCAGTTGGATGGGCAGTCAGCACCAGCTCAATGGAAAGTTCTTCAACGGCTTTTTGAATATCACCGTGGCTAAAATCGTGCTCTTTCAAACGCCCAAATAATTTCTGTAGGGCAACAGGATTACTGGCCGCTTCGCCATGAGGAGAAATACTGTGGTACTGCTCTGCCACGTTGGTTAAGTTTAAGAATTGGTTGAATGCCCTCGCAACAGGTAATAGCTCATCGTTGGTGAGCGTTTGCAAGGTCATTAATAATTTTTGGCGCTGAACTTCATTACCTGCGCGGGAGGATTTGGATAGCTTGCGAATAGATTCGACTTTATCGAGGATATCTTCACCAAGAGCGTCTTTGATGGTATCACCGAGTAGCTTACCCAACATACTGACATTACTGCGCATTGCGGAATATTGCTGATTCATGGGACTCCTGATCTTGTGCTGTTGGCAGGATGCCACCCCGCTTCTCGTGAACGGTTAACAAACTGCGCTGGATTTCCTGTAATAAAATTTCAGTCGGCTAGAATTATGTTTTGTGATGCAGACCGCGAATTTCACCCTGTACCCTATATTCATATCAGAAAAAAAGCGCTTTGGGTGATTTTTCTGAAATTTAATTACAACACCATTTTTATTAATTTTTCTTATTTAAGCATTGCGTCAGCGCAATCTATCGTCGATTCAGCACTTTTAAGTCATGAATCTTATTTAAGAATAAAATAGGAATGGGAAAATTTGAGAAATGAAGACAACGCACGAGTTTATCTAACCCGTGCGTTGCTGATTTTATAAAAGCTGAGAGAGTCGATTCAAGTCAGATTGAATGGCGCCGGCTGTCACATCGCGACCCGCACCGGGTCCACGGATCACCAATGGGTTATCTCGGTACCAACGGCTTTCAATGGCAAAAACGTTATCCCCCGGTAATAAAGAGGCTAACGGATGCTCAGGTTTAACCGCCTCGACACCCACTTTTGCTTTACCTTTCACCGCATCAAACCGCGCCACATAACGTAGCACTAATCCCAGTTCCTTCGCGGCTTCTAAGCGCTGCTGCATCTGCTCGTTAATCACGGCACTATTTTCAAAGAACTCATCCAGTGAGCCCGTTTCCGCTTGCGCTGGCACTAACGATTCCACGCGCACGTCATCCGGTTCGATGTCATAGCCCGCTTCTCGCGCCAGAATAATGAGCTTGCGCATCACATCTTGCCCAGACAAATCAATTCGAGGGTCTGGTTCCGTTAATCCTTGCTGCCAAGCTTGCTCAACAAGCTCACTGAAAGGCACTGAGCCATCAAACTGCAAGAATAGCCACGATAATGTACCGGAGAAGATCCCGCTGATCGCCAGAATCGCGTCACCACTTTCTTTGAGATCGCGCACTGCATAGTTGATCGGCAACCCAGCACCGACGGTCGCGTTGTAAAGCCAATGGCGCCCTGTTTTCGCAAATGCATCACGGATTTCACGATATTGCTGAGTCGGTGCTGCCCCTGCGATTTTGTTTGCACTAATGACATGGAAACCGTAACTCGCAAAGTCCACATAACTATTGGCAAGCTCGCCGCTGGCGGTAACATCCAAGACAATCAGGTCATCATAAGGGTGCGCTCGCATCCATAAAAACAGATTATCGTCCTGATGCTCTACTGCTTCATCATCAAAGAAAGCTAATGCACGGCTTGGGTCAATACCTTGGTAATTCAATAAACTGCGGCGGCTATCCACCACGCCCGCCAAAACAAAGTCAAAATCACTGCGAGCAGAAATATTGTGCTGCTCGACCGAAAACAGTTCTAACCAGCGGGCGCCAATATTGCCTTTACCAAACAACACTAAACCAATGCGCTTTTCGGCACGGAATAAGCTTTGGTGCATACCTTGAATAATATGCTCAGTTTGATTCGTACGCAGTACCGCGACTAAGCTAATACCATCTTCTGAGTGCCAGATAAACTCAACAGGCTGCCCTTTAAGTTCTTCATAAAAACGGTGGCTGTGCAGCGGTTTTTTACACACACCAGCACCGACCAGCGCCACCAGTGAAAAACCTTCACGTAATGAGAGAACCCCAGGTAATGCCGCTTCTTCCAACACATTCAATGCACTTTCCACCACTTCCGAGGTGTAGCACAGCTGCAAGATAGCGCGATCATGGTGAATACCTCGCGCCAGTGGGCGAAGTTGTACGCGTTTTAATAATAAATCCACGTCCTTGCAGATTTGGTTAAAGTCGCGCCCTGCGGCAATTCGCAGCTCAATTAAGCACACATCGTTGTGGCTGGTGACAATTTTTGCCCCCGTACCCGAGGCTAATACACGCTCAATTTTGGTTGAACCCTGCTCCGGCTGGTAGCTACAGCGCAACTGCAAATCAATATTGCTGACAGAAACAGGCTGCAAAGTACGGGTATGCAATACAGGCGCGGCAAGACGTGCCAATTCGCTCGCTTCATCTAAACGCAATAACGGTAATAGGCATGCATCTTTCACCTTGCGAGGATCCGCACTGTACACCCCTGCCACATCACTCCAAATGGTGACTTTGCCGACATCGGCTAATGCCCCTACTTGCGTGGCCGAATAGTCACTGCCGTTACGTCCCAATAGGACGGTTTCGCCTTTTTGGTTGCGAGAAATAAACCCCGTGACCACAAGACGGCGCTGAGGATATTGCACTAATAATTGCTGTAAGAGATGGCGGGATTGAACCTCATCCACCTGTGGCTGCGCGGCTCTTTCTGCGCGTAAAAATGCACGCGCATCTAACCAAGCGCTCGCCATATCGGACTGTTCAAGCACTGCGGACATTAAACGCGCAGACCAAATTTCACCGTGCCCCACGACTTCCGCATAAGTCGCATCATTGATAGGTTTATCCAGTAGCCAGCTGAGTCGTTCTAAATCCGTAACAAACAGCTGATTGAGTTCATCAGCCTTCTCTTCAGAAAGTAGGCCGCTAATCAAATCTTGCTGATAACGGCGTAGCGCTTGCTGCACTTGATGAGCAGAAATACGGTCACTTTGGCTTAACTTTAGCCAGTTAATCAGCTGATTTGTGGTACTCCCTGCCGCAGAAACAACCATTAAATCGCCCGGCTGGCTATAATTCGCCATAATGGTGGCGACTCGCTGATAACATTTCACATCTGCTAAACTACTGCCGCCAAACTTATGTAACTGCCGGTGACAAGGGATCACCTCAAATGCTGTTATTGCACTCATCAAAAACTCCGCTAACGTTATGACGCAACCTTAAATGCGTGGCTTAAATCTGCGATAAGATCCTGACTATCTTCAAGACCAACCGAAATGCGCAGTAAACTCTCAGTAATACCTGCTGCGGCTCGCGCTTCAGGGGACATGCCTGCATGGGTCATGGTCGCCGTATGGGAAATCAAGGTTTCTACACCACCGAGAGATTCCGCTAATGTAAACAAGCTCAGCGCCTGTAAAAACTGACGAAGTTGCGCTTCATCGCCTGCAAACTCAAAACTTAACATTGCGCCAAAGCCAGATTGTTGCGCCGCAGCAATGTGATGTCCCGGATGGTCACTCAGGGCAGGATAATATATTTTCTTCACCAGCGGCTGAGTTTTAAGATATTTTACGATTTCACCTGCATTATGCTGCTGCTGTTTTATGCGAGGCAACAGTGTTCTCATCCCTCTGAGTAGCAGATAACTGTCAAATGCACCGCCAGTAACACCGATATTATTCGCCCACCACGCTAATTCTAGAGCCCATTTCTCTTCTTTTGCAATCACAGCACCCGCAATAATATCTGAATGACCATTGAGATATTTTGTACAAGAATGTACAACAAAATCAGCACCTAACGTTAATGGTTGCTGTAATGCAGGGCTTAAAAATGTGTTATCCACCACCACTAAAGCCCCCGCTTGATGTGCAAGCGTCGAAATATGCTGAATATCGTAAATTCTCAGTAGCGGGTTACTTGGGGTTTCGATGAGGACCAGCTTGGGTTTTCTCGCTAATGCAGCTTGCAGTGCAGATTCGTCGCCTTGGTCAACAAATTCAACCTGATAAGCGCCTTTTTGGCTCAAGCTGTTAAATAAACGGTAGCTGCCACCGTAACAATCATGAGGAGCTACGAGTAAATCACCCGGCTGTAATAATACGGTGCATAATAGATGGAGAGCCGACATCCCGCTATTCGTCATCACAGCACCACTTCCCCCTTCTAGCTGTGCCAGTGTTCGCTGCACAATATCTCGCCCAGGATTACCACGACGGGAGTAGTCATGGGTTCTCGGTTCATTGAAATCCGTAAAATTATAGGTGCTAGATAAATAGATGGGAGGAACAACGCAACCAAATTGCGAGTCTTCATTGAGTCCATTATGTATCGCGATAGTGGATGCTTTGTATGTCATGAGTGTCTCTCCAAGTGTGGGATAGCTCAAATCATACTCAAAGCAAATTTAGCCGTCAACATGTCCGGACGTCTAAACCTCTTTACGTTTATAACAACTAATGGAATAATCAGCCATAATAATTATGTGCCAATGGGTAGTGAGACCACATTATCGGCATATAAAAAGACTTAACTTATTGATTTTAATATGTATTAAATAATAACTTAAGCCCTTTATTCTTAACCCGTATGCTGAGTGTATCTTGAAAAAATTTCATCTTCAGGATCAGAAAACTGACACTCGTATATTATTTTATTATCAATGAATATATCCAAGGTATCTCATGGCTGAATGGAACGGTGAATATGTCAGTCCGTATGCTGAACATGGCAAAAAAAGCGAGCAAGTCAAAAAAATTACAGTATCGATTCCTTTAAAAGTACTGAAAATTTTAACTGATGAACGTACTCGTCGTCAGATCAATAACTTGCGCCACGCGACTAACAGTGAATTACTGTGTGAAGCCTTTTTGCATGCGTTTACTGGTCAACCGCTGCCGGATGATGATGATTTGCGTAAAGAACGCAATGATGAGATCCCTGAAGCAGCAAAAGAGATCATGCGCGAACTGGGTATTGACCCAGAAACTTGGGAATATTAATCCCTCTGCGTCTTTCTTTAACACTCGACTTGCTGATGTGGGTCGAGTGTGACTTATCTTAGCAATCTATCTCACCTAAATAACGCTCTTACCCTCTGCTCCTCCCATCATTTATTTTCATTATCTTCATACTGTTAAGCAATTTCATTTGTTGCCGATAACCAATGTAGGGGTTTTGCAATGGATTAATCTCTTGGGCAATTAATCGCTCAGACAAAGCAAAGTTTTTCTTTTCTATAAGGACTATGTTTACAGCTAACCTATTAATTATATTAAGAAATAAAGAATACTGTATATCAAGTTTTATAGGGTCCTGCATAGATAAATTAAATAGTTATCTATGCTCATATTGGGTGATCCAAATACACCGCTAAATGGAATTTATAATGAAAAAAATTATTGCCGTATCTCTACTCAGTTTGGTGTCCAGTGCTGCCTTTGCAGGGGCTGAAAGCCTGTATGTCTCAGGTAAAATTGGGGCTTCAATTGTCCAAGTTTCCAATCAAAAATGGGAAACCAGCGATAACGAATTTGAAAAAACCAATCTCGGAAATACCAATGATTCTGTTTTCGGTGGCAACATTGCCGTCGGTTACGATTTTTCTAAAACCACCACGTTACCTCTACGTACTGAACTTGAGTTTGGGATGAGAGAAAAAGCCTCCACAAGCCACAATCTCGAATCTTTCAACGACCCAAGTGTTTTCAGCAGCTCCGATGATGTTAAAACCGATATCACCTTAAACACGGTAATGCTCAATACCTATTACGATTTCAAAAATGACACCAAATTTACCCCATACGTCAGCGTTGGGTTAGGTATGGCAAGCATTCACCACAAAATGCGATACGACTATAATCAACATATTGTGAGTGCCAATGAATTTACTCATGAAAAATACACTAAATCCAAAACCACCACGAACTTTGCGTGGAGCGTCGGTTTAGGTTCGCAATACAGAGTGAATAATCACGTTTCATTGGATATGGGATACCGCTTCTTGGATGCAGGAAAATCAGAAGCGAGTTACTACGCAGATAGCCAAGAAAACACCTCTAAAGTCAAAGTGAAAAGCCATGACATTATGTTTGGTGTAACTTACCGTTTCTAAGGATTTACAGTTGGCACCTTAATACATATTTTTGAGGTGCTAACCTCTTTATTTCAGCTATTGAATCTAAATATTACAATTATAATAAGTATTTATTTGTTTATTATTTTATTTTTCAGGATTTAATCCTGATAAGTATTCGTTTTATTCTCTCTTTTTAGCGCAATCCCTCGAAGTTTCCTACGCTGACTATAACTCCGCCCACATCACTTATACTCCAGTAAGGTTCCATCCGAAATCATTCACTGGTGCTTAATAATGAAAAATTTACTTTTGGCTTCAAGTTGCTTGTTGTTTGCTAATTTAGCAATAGCATCCAGTAATAACGGTGTTTATATATCAAGTAAAATTGGTGTATCAGTTTTGAATATGTATGACAGCAAATTCGAATATAGCAATGAAAAAAAGCCCGACTATAAAATGCTAAAATTTAGTGATAAAAGCCACCCTGCTTTTGGTAATTTTATCGGCATTGGCTACAATTTTTATAATCAATTCTCGATACCTATCCGTACGGAACTAGAAGTGGGAATGCGAGGAAAGGTGAGCAACACCCATAGCCTTAATGCACTTTCCACCGTTCCAAATAGTTCAGCAGATATGAAAAACGAAGCCACACTGACGACTGTCATGTTGAATAGCTACTATGATATGAAAAACCAAACTGCCTTCACGCCCTATATTTCTTTTGGGTTCGGATTGGCAAGTACGCGGTATGAAAATACACAGCGGTCAGAATTCGAAATTTTTGGCTTTAAACAAAGTTCCAATCAATCAAAGTCAGATAGAATCAATAAGCTAGCATGGAGTTTAGGGCTGGGTAGCCGATACGCTTTCAGTGATAATCTCTCATTTGACTTGGGTTATCGATTTACCGAAGCAGGTAAATACAAAATTTCCATGGCGAATGCTTTTGACAAAAATGCCACTGACACCTCAACCATTAACCTAGCCAGCCATGACTTTATGTTTGGGGTCGCCTACCGTTTTTGATAACCCAATTGGCAAATTTTAGGCAATAAAAAACCTGTTCAATTGAACAGGTTTTCTTACTGAATACGTTAAATCAACTTCAACGTGACAGGTTTTATTACTTTTTAGCACCTGGGATGCTGAAACGCTGGTTGAAGCGATCAACACGACCACCGGTAGCAACATCACGTTGTTTACCAGTATAGAACGGGTGGCAGTTACCACAAACGTCCAGGTTCAGAGAGTGACCAGCTGTTGAGTTGATTTTCATTACGTTGCCGCAAGAACAAGTTGCAGTAACTTCTTCGTATTTAGGGTGAATACCTTTTTTCATGGGAGAACCTCTAATAAGGCCGTGTCGCCATTCCAGCCCTAACGCCGGACACCACACGTCGTGTTGATTAAATTTAGTTTATTGGCAAAACAAAATTAATTGATACCAAAGGCGGCGGATCATACAGAAAATCTGTTTATCACGCAATGAAAATAGCATGATTTTTGTGGTACTCTAACAGAATACCCTCATATTTTTGTACAAAAAACAGACGGAAATCCAGCTATGATCGTCGTTCAGGTGGCGTTACCTGTTCCTTTAAATCGCACATTTGATTATCTCTTGGGCGCCAATATGCCAGTCCCCGTCATCGGTGGGCGAGTCATGGTGCCTTTTGGCAAACGCCAAGCCCTTGGTGTGGTTGTCAATCTGAGCGATAAAAGCGAATTTCCCGAAGAGCAACTCAAAACCGTGGAGCTGGTGTTAGATTCAAAAACCTTGTTCCCCGACGATCTGTGGCAGTTGCTGCTGTGGTCATCCCAATATTACCATTACCCAATTGGCGAAGTATTATTTCACGCGATGCCGACCCTACTACGCCAAGGGAAACCCGCTGAATTTACGCCGATCTGGCAATGGCAAGTGACTGAAGAAGGCCAAGCGGCGGATCTAAATGAATTAAAACGATCCCCAAAACAGCAGCAAGCGCTAGCGCTATTACGCCGCCGTCCGGTTTATCGCCATCAAGTTAGTGAGCTTGAAATCAGTGAAAGCGCCCTGCAAGCATTGAAGAAAAAACAGTATGCTGAGTTGCACCCTGTTCAACCGGTTGCGGAAAAATGGCAGTCACAATTTGCCGTCAGCGGAGAACGTTTACGACTCAATAGCGAGCAAGCCACTGCTGTAGGCGCAATTCGCGCAGAAGATGATAATTTTTCGCCGTGGTTACTGGCAGGGATCACCGGATCAGGGAAAACTGAAGTCTACTTGAGCGTGTTAGAAAATATTCTGGCTCAAGGTAAACAAGCCTTAGTATTAGTCCCTGAAATTGGCTTAACGCCTCAAACCATTAATCGCTTCCGTGAACGCTTTAATGTACCTGTCGATGTTTTGCACTCTGCGCTCAATGACAGTGAGCGCTTAGCGGTTTGGTTACGCGCCAAACAGGGTTCTAACGGCATTATCATCGGGACGCGCTCTGCCTTGTTCACGCCATTTGCCCGTCTTGGCATTATTATTATTGATGAAGAGCATGATAGTTCGTATAAACAGCAAGATGGCTGGCGCTACCATGCCCGTGATTTAGCGGTTTTCCGTGCAAAAAAAGAAAATATTCCCATTATTATGGGTACCGCAACGCCATCCCTCGAAACACTGAGCAATGTTCAACAAAATAAATATCGCCAATTAAATTTGACGATCCGCGCAGGTAATGCCCGTCCTGCTGAGCAGCATTTAATTGATTTAAAAGGGCAGCCACTTAAATTTGGGCTATCCCATTTACTTATCCAACACATTAAAAGTCACCTCGCACAAAATAATCAGGTGATTTTATTTTTAAATCGCCGAGGTTATTCCCCGGCGCTTATCTGCCATGAATGTGGCTGGATAGCCGAGTGCCAGCGTTGCGACCATTACTATACTTTGCACCAAAATTTTCATCAGTTACGCTGCCACCACTGTGATAGCCAGCGCCCTGTCCCACGCCAATGCCCACAATGTGGATCAACACATTTAGTCCCTGTTGGGATGGGAACCGAGCAACTGGAAGAAGGGATTTCCGAGCTATTTCCCGATGTGCCCGTGACGCGTATCGACCGAGATACCACTAGCCGCAAAGGGGAGCTGGAGCAACATTTGAACGCTGTCCATGAAGGCGGCGCACGAATTTTGATCGGTACACAAATGCTAGCTAAAGGGCATCACTTTCCTGATGTGACTCTGGTGGCATTGCTGGATGTCGATGGCGCCTTATTTTCGAGCGATTTCAGAGCCGCCGAACGTTTTGCACAATTATATATACAGGTCTCAGGACGAGCGGGACGAGCAGGCAAGCAAGGGGAAGTGTTCTTACAAACTCACCACCCTGAGCACCCACTTCTGCTGACCTTATTAGAAAGTGGCTATAACGCCTTTTCCGAAGAAGCCCTTGAAGAGCGCCGGGTGGCAATGCTTCCACCCTTTACTAGCCACATTCTTATTCGTTCTGAAGATCATAATAATCAGGATTCAAGGCAGTTTTTACAGAATGTGCGCCAATATATTAGCCAACACCCACAAAGTGACTCTCGCTTATGGATTTTAGGCCCTGCACCATCCATTCAAGCCAAACGAGGTGGACGTTTTCGCTGGCAACTTTTATTGCAACATCCATCGCGCGCCTATCTCCAACAGTTTATGGCACAATTATTACCTGAGTTACTAAAGCAACCGGAAAGCCGCAAGGTAAAATGGAATATTGACGTGGATCCTACGGACGGTTAACACCACTAATTTACCTGAAATGCGAGTAATGTAACTAACTGACTACAATAGCTAAACCGTCAATTTCTGCCATATACGCATGGATTAAGAATTTGGATTAAGTGGTTATCACTATAACTATTTTTAAAATTTGCGAGGCAGCTCTAAAAAATGATGCAAGTCACACTTTTTATGCAAACCAGGTAACAGATATTATTGTGAAACTCTTTAGAATGTCTTTTAATTAGCAAAATGACGTGTTCGCGCCATTCAAAAAAGCAATCGATTAAATAGACAAAGGAAGGCGTTGTGGAAAGTAAAAAGCACAATAATACGGCGACCATGAAAGATGTCGCGAACGCAGCTGGCGTATCAACAGCCACCGTTTCTCGAACATTGATGAACCCTGAAAAAGTCTCCCTACAAACACGTCAAAAAGTTGAGCAAGCCGTCTTAGACGTTGGCTATTACCCTCATAACCTTGCCCGCAGCTATAAACGCAATGAATCCAAAACTATTCTGGCGATCGTCCCAGACATTAGCGATCCATTTTTCAGCGATGTGATCTGCGGCATTGAAGAAGTGGCCGCCCACGAAGGTTACTTTGTGCTGATTGGCGACTGTAAACATCAACAAAAACAGGAAAATGCCTTTATCAACCTGATCATTACCAAACAGATTGATGGCATGGTTCTGTTAGGTTCTAACTTACCGTTTGATGTCTCAACCGAAGAACAAAAAAACCTACCGCCAATTGTGATGGCCAACGAATTCGCGCCAGAGTTAAAACTTCCAACAGTACATATTGATAACCTCACCGCGGCCTTCAATGCCACCCATTATCTTCTAAAACAAGGACATAAACGTATTGCGTGTATCGCAGGACCTGAAGATATGCCACATAGCCAATACCGTTTAGAAGGGTATAAAAAAGCCATGTTACGTACCGGAGAAGGGCTGAGAGAGAGCTATATTGTGCGAGGTGATTTCTCTCATGAAAGCGGCGCCGAAGCATTAAAAACATTACTTTCCTTGCCTGAACCACCCACTGCCGTTTTCTGCCATACTGATATCATGGCATTCGGGGCAATGTGGCAAGCGAAGAAAATGGGTTTGAAAATTCCCGACGATATCTCTTTTGTCGGCTTTGATAACCTTGAGCAAGCTAAATATACATTACCCGCACTCACGACCATCAATCACCCTCGCAGGGAAATTGGTCGCCATGCGATGCTATTGTTGCTAGAGGAGCTACACGGAAATAGTGTCACCGCAGGTTCTCGTCTCCTAGATTCTGATTTAATCGTTAGAGAGAGTACAAAAGCGCCTAAATGCTAGGCAAAATCGTTAAGGTTAAGTAACATATGGCCTAAATAACGATTAACAACTGACAACTAGTGAATTAATAGCGTGGCACAAAAAGATTATGTAGCTCGAGGACGGTCGTCCGCTCGTAAAAAAAGCAAAGGCAAATCGAAGAAGGCCCAAGGGCTACCGCTAACCACATTAATTGTGGCGGTCGCTATTGTGCTGTTATTCGTGGGTGGACTATTTTTTATTACTCATAATAAAAAAGAAACGCCTCAAACGGCGCTTCCCACTCAAGCTGCAAAACCGGGTAGCACGCTGCCGCCGAAACCTGAAGAGCCTTGGCGCTATAAAAGGGAGCTGGAAGAGCCTTGGCAAGATTACACTTCACCATCGCAACCGAGCACAAATAGTGGCAATATTCGTCAGTCTGATCTCACCACCGAGCAGCGCCAGCTGTTAGAACAAATGGATTCTGATCGTCGTCAACCTGTGACCAACCTGCAAGAAGTGCCATTTAATGGTAAGCCGGTACCGCGCTCACAAGTGGTGATCAACGAACCAGCTAAACCAATTGAAACGTCGACCCAACGCAAACCGTCGATTATTGAACCAAAACCTGAAACACGCCCAGTTGCACCAGTTCAGCAAGCTCAGCCTGTCACAAAACCAGAAGTGAAACCGGAAGTGAAATCTGAGCCTAAGCCTGAGACAGCGCCTGTGAATAAAATGCAGAATATGCTCGTGCAATGCGGTTCATTTAAAACAGCTGAGCAGGCTGAGTCAGTACGTGCCACTCTCGCATTTGCCGGTATCGAAAGTCGCGTCACCGTAGGTGGTGGCTGGCATCGTATCGTATTGGGCCCGTATTCTAAGTCCACCGCTGAAAGCATGCGTGACCGTGCAGCAGGCGTTGGCGTGAGTGGTTGTATTCTTCGTGCTTCAGGGGGTTGAAAAATCCCCCCGCCCCCCCCATCTACTGTTTTAACGTACTCGTAAGCAGTTATTTTTGAGTTCAATCTCTTTCAAGTGATAGTGAATAGACCGCTATCACTTGAAATTTATCTATCAAAAAATGAAATCAACTGTATTCTTTTTGTAATACAACCAGGGGCTAACTCATGACAACAATCGTAAGTGTTCGCCGTAATGGCCAAGTTGTAATCGGTGGTGATGGACAGGCGACGATGGGTAATACCGTCATGAAAGGCAATGTCCGCAAAGTACGCCGTTTATATAACGACAAAGTCATTGCAGGATTTGCCGGTGGCACCGCAGACGCATTCACACTCTTTGAACTGTTTGAGCGCAAACTTGAACTCCATCAAGGACACCTCACTAAAGCGGCGGTGGAATTAGCCAAAGATTGGCGTACAGACCGCATGCTACGCAAATTAGAAGCGCTGCTTGCCGTCGCTGATGAACACACTTCATTAATTATCACGGGTAATGGTGACGTCGTTCAGCCTGAAAATGACCTGATTGCGATTGGCTCCGGTGGCCCATATGCACAATCCGCAGCACGCGCCCTTCTCGAAAATACAGACTTAAGCGCTCGCGAAATCGCGGAAAAAGCCCTCGCAATAGCGGGAGATATCTGTATTTACACCAACCATAATGTCAACTTTGAAGAAATTTCTTCAAAATCATAAGGATTGCTAGCATGTCCGAAATGACTCCACGCGAAATTGTCAGCGAACTCGACAACCATATTATTGGCCAACATAAAGCTAAACGTTCAGTTGCTATCGCCCTGCGTAACCGCTGGCGCCGTATGCAGTTGAATGAGCATTTACGCCATGAAGTGACCCCAAAAAATATTCTGATGATTGGTCCTACCGGGGTAGGTAAAACCGAAATCGCACGCCGTTTAGCCAAACTGGCAAATGCACCATTCATCAAAGTTGAAGCGACTAAGTTCACGGAAGTGGGCTATGTCGGTAAAGAAGTTGACTCTATCATCCGCGATCTTACCGATTCTGCGGTAAAAATGGTGCGTTTACAGTCTATCGAGAAAAACCGTTATCGTGCCGAAGAAATGGCAGAAGAACGCATTCTTGATGTGTTGATCCCACCGGCAAAAAATAACTGGGGGCAAGCGGAGCCTGTTGATGAGCAATCACCAGCACGTCAAGCATTCCGTAAGAAATTACGTGAAGGTCAGTTAGACGATAAAGAAATTGAAATTGAAGTTTCCGCAGCACCAATGGGCGTTGAAATCATGGCTCCTCCGGGCATGGAAGAGATGACCAACCAGTTACAATCGATGTTCCAAAACTTAGCAGGTCAAAAGCAAAAGCCTCGTAAGATGAAAATCAAAGAAGCTTTCAAACTGCTGGTAGAAGAAGAAGCCGCAAAACTGGTGAATCCTGAAGAGCTGAAAGAACAAGCCATTGAAGCGGTTGAACAAAACGGTATCGTGTTTATTGATGAGTTCGATAAAATCTGTAAACGCGGTGGTCAAAGTTCAGGTCCAGATGTGTCCCGTGAAGGGGTTCAGCGTGATCTATTACCATTAATTGAAGGCTGCACCATCTCAACCAAACACGGCATGGTGAAAACTGACCACATCCTGTTTATTGCATCTGGCGCATTCCAAGTTTCTAGCCCATCGGATTTGATTCCAGAACTGCAAGGTCGTCTGCCAATTCGTGTTGAACTTCAGGCGCTGACCACTGAAGATTTCGAGCGCATCTTAACTGAGCCTAATGCTTCTTTGACTGAACAGTACAAAGCGCTGATGGCAACAGAAGGTGTTAGCGTTGAATTCACCGCAGATGGTATTCGTAAAATTGCAGAATCTGCATGGCAAGTGAATGAATCAACCGAAAATATCGGTGCGCGTCGTTTACATACTGTGCTAGAACGTCTGATGGAAGATATCTCTTTCGACGCCAGCGAGCGCGACGGGCAAAGCATTACAATCGATGCTGAGTATGTCCGCCAGCACTTAGACGAACTGGTCGCAGACGAAGATCTGAGTAGATTTATTTTATAATCTTATTAATTATCAGGTTTTCATGTATCCTTAATGGATGTTAGCTAAAGTGCAGCAAAATTGCTGCACTTTTAACATATAAAATCCAACTTAATAAGAACATTTACTCCCAATAATTCAAACGGTCACTCAGCAGCAAAGCCACGTTACCCCTTGAAATATCACGAGTACGGTGAATAAATTACATGAACTCATCTTCAATCAGCCGCAAACAAGCTTGGCTAGAAAGTTTACGACCAAAAACCCTACCATTAGGGGTGATTGCCATCGTCACTGGATCCGCACTAACCTATTTCACGGGTAACTTTAAGTGGCCAGTTGCTCTGCTTTCTATTATCACAGCGGGCTTATTACAAATTTTATCTAACCTCGCCAATGACTATGGCGATGCGATTAAAGGCTCAGACACCGCTGAACGCATCGGACCTCTGCGCGGAATGCAAAAAGGCATTATCACCAAAGAAGATATGAAAAAAGCGCTGAAGCTGAATATCTTCGCGGCTTGCCTGTCAGGCCTATTGTTGATTATTGTCGCGTGTGAAAAGCCAGAAGATGCCTTCGGATTCCTTGGGTTAGGGTTAGTGGCTATCGTAGCAGCCATCACTTATACCGTCGGTAAAAAACCTTATGGCTACCTTGGCCTTGGGGATATTTCCGTTCTCATTTTCTTTGGCTGGTTAAGTGTGATAGGGACTTTTTACCTACAAGCGAATAGCTTTAATATCATCACTATCCTGCCAGCAACAGCTTGCGGTTTACTGTCTGTGGCGGTTTTAAATATCAACAATATGCGTGATATTGAAAATGACATTAAAGCGGGTAAAAACACGTTGGCAGTACGTTTAGGTCCGCAAGGCGCGCGCATGTACCACGCCATTATCATCATCGTTTCAATCTTATGTTTGGTATTTTTCAATTTACTCTATTTAACAGGTTGGGCGGGCTGGTTATTCTTATTGGCGGTACCAATGCTGATGAATCATGTGCGCAAAGTCCTGTCTGATCCTACCCCTGAAGGGATGCGCCCAATGCTAGAAAATATGGTGAAAATCACTTTAGTCACCAACGTTTTATTCTCCCTTGGGGTTATCCTGAGCAAATAGTCTCAATTATTTGCTGTTTTTTTGACTTTTCCCGCTTATTTTCTGGCGGGAATTTTGCCAATCGGTGACTAAAAGGGATATACTGACTTTCCTCTTGCAGCAAAAAAGACCTAAATCCTATGAAATATGATACTTCCGAACTCTGCGACATCTACCAAGAAAGCGTTAATGTAGTAGAACCTTTATTCTCCAACTTTGGTGGACGTACTTCATTTGGCGGTCAAATCATTACAGTAAAATGCTTTGAAGATAATGGCATTCTGTATGATTTGCTGGAAGAAGACGGCCATGGGCGCATCTTGCTGGTGGATGGCGGTGGTTCAGTGCGTAAAGCGCTGATTGACGCTGAACTAGCTCGATTAGCGGTAGACAATGGCTGGGAAGGTATTGTGGTTTACGGTGCCGTCCGTCAAGTGGATGCATTAATGGAGTTAGATCTCGGCATCCAAGCTGTTGCCGCTATTCCTGCGGGTTGCCCTGACGAAGGTATCGGCGAAAGCGATATCCGCGTTAATTTTGGCGGCGTGACATTCTTCTCTGGCGATTATCTGTATGCCGATAACACGGGCATGATTTTATCCGAAGAACCACTGACCCAAGCAGCCAACGACGATTTCGACGAAACCATCGACGAATAATCCCCACCAAATTCCATAAAAAAGGCAGATATCACTATCTGCCTTTTTCTTTTCTACTCTGCTCTGCTCTGTTTTCCGTTTTCCTACTTCTTCCAGAAAACACTTCTACATACCCCTACATTCCCAAAATAATTCGAGTCACAGGTAGGCGGCGAGTGGAGGATATCCCGATGAGCATACATAAGTATGTGATTCGGGTATCCAAACGAAGCCAACACCCCTGTGGCTTGAAGTATGAAGGGAATTAGACTTCTTCCATCTTGCCGAGGAGCGTACGTAACCTCTCCTGCCAAGTCGCCTGCTCTTGCTTCAATTGTTCATTTTCACGAACCAGTGATTCAGTGCCTGATTTGTTGGCTTGTAACTCTTGGCTTAACGCACTGTTTTGTTCTTTTAGTTCATCAATTTCCATTTGCATTAATGCGATGGTATCGATGGCTTGCTGAACTTTGGATTCTAGTTTCTCAAATACTTCAAATGACATGTTCGGATCTCCCTTTATAAGCGCTTTCCCTCGATTGTAAGTAGCATGATCCTTTGTGTCCAGTGACTTACACTTGATTACAAATATTATTCTATTAATTGTTTCGGCCGTAACTATTCAAATGTTTGAATTCGACCCTAGAAATGATCGTTTGTTTTCGTTTTTAGGTGATTTGACACACAGTTTTCACAAATCGCAATATTCGATTATCTTTTTTCTCGTTAAATTAACAGAATAAGTTTTCGTAAAGAAAATTATACTCGTGCAAAACACCTCTCTTAACAATTATCGCAGGATGAATATTTATGAGCAAAATAACACCTTCAACACTGACTGGTCAGTGTATATCGGAGTTTCTTGGAACTGCTCTGTTAGTTTTTTTTGGTTTAGGATGTGTCGCGGCTGTACGTATTGCGGGTGCCCAGTTAGGTCTTTGGGAAATTAGTATAATTTGGGGCTTCGGCGTCGCACTGGCTGTTTACCTAACTGCGGGTATTTCTGGCGCTCACTTAAACCCTGCCGTCACGTTAGCATTATGGTTATTCGCGTGTTTTGATAAGCGAAAAGTGATCCCTTACATTATCGCTCAAATGCTTGGGGGCTTTTGTGCCGCTGCTCTAGTTTACTCAATGTATTCCCCTGTCTTTTTCGATTACGAACAAGTTCACCACATTGTTCGTGGTACACAAGAAAGTTTATTTACTGCGGGTGTATTCTCAACTTACCCTGCACCACAAATCAGCGTGCTCCATGCGTTCTTTATTGAATTGGTGATTACCGCCATTTTAGTCTGCTTAATTTTAGGTTTAACCGATGATGGTAACGGCGTTCCTAAAGGCCCATTAGCACCATTATTAATTGGTATCTTAATTGCGGTTATCGGCGGCTCTTTTGGTCCACTGACCGGATTTGCCTTAAACCCAGCACGTGACTTTGGTCCGAAAGTCATGGCTTATTTAGCAGGATGGGGTGATATTGCCCTGACCGGTGGACGTGATATTCCTTATTTCCTTGTCCCATTGACTGCGCCGATTGTTGGTGGTCTGCTAGGGGCATTCGGTTACCGTAAACTCATTGGTCGCCATCTGCCTTGCATGACTTGCGAGTCTGATGAGGAAGAAAAAAAATCCTCTTAATACCGTTTCTTATTTCCAAGCTAGGTTGACCCTTAACCGGGTTTACCTAAAGCTAAGTTTACCCATATATGGTTAACCCATTGCTGAACAGGTTTAAATTATGACAACAGAAACTAATATCGTTAAAAAATATATTGTCGCTCTTGATCAAGGCACAACCAGTTCGCGAGCTGTCGTTCTCGACCATGATGCAAATATCGTCAGTATTTCCCAGCGCGAATTCACGCAAATCTACCCGAAACCTGGCTGGGTAGAACATGACCCAATGGAAATTTGGGCAACACAAAGCTCCACACTGATTGAAGTGCTCGCTAAAGCCGATATTCGTACCGATGAAGTGGCGAGTATCGGTATCACAAACCAGCGTGAAACCACGATTGTTTGGGAGAAAGCGACAGGCAAACCTGTCTATAATGCGATTGTTTGGCAATGCCGCCGCACCGCTGACTTTTGCACCCATTTAAAAACCAACGATAAAGAACTTGAAGAGTATATTCGCCAAAATACCGGTTTAGTGGTCGACCCTTACTTCTCTGGAACCAAAGTGAAATGGATCCTCGATAACGTCGAAGGTGCTCGTGAACGCGCAGAAAAAGGTGAATTACTGTTCGGTACTGTCGATACTTGGTTAGTTTGGAAAATGACTCAAGGTAGAGTCCACGTTACTGACTATACCAACGCCTCTCGTACCATGTTATTCAACATTCGTAATTTAGAATGGGATGACAAAATCCTTAAAGCGTTAAATATTCCTCGTAACATGCTACCGGAAGTCCGCCCTTCTTCTGAAGTTTACGGACAAACCAACATTGGGGGTAAAGGCGGTACTCGTATCCCTATTTCTGGTATCGCGGGTGACCAACAAGCAGCACTGTATGGTCAATTGTGTGTAAAATCCGGTATGGCAAAAAATACCTACGGAACTGGCTGCTTCTTATTAATGAATACTGGTGATACCGCGGTTCGCTCCAATCATGGTCTACTAACCACAATTGCTTGCGGCCCTAAAGGCGAGGTGAATTACGCCCTTGAAGGTGCGGTGTTTGTAGGCGGTGCCTCTATTCAGTGGCTGCGTGATGAGCTGAAACTGATTGATGAATCTACCGATTCCGAATATTTCGCCACTAAAGTCAAAGACAGTAACGGTGTGTATGTGGTGCCTGCATTCACTGGCTTAGGCGCCCCTTATTGGGATCCGTATGCGCGCGGCGCTATCTTTGGTTTAACGCGTGGAGCAAACCGCAACCACATTATCCGTGCGACATTGGAATCTATCGCGTATCAGACCCGCGATGTCCTCGATGCGATGCAAGCTGATTCTGGTGAGCGCCTCAAAGCATTACGTGTAGATGGCGGCGCCGTTGCGAATAACTTCCTGATGCAGTTCCAGTCTGACATTCTCGGTACCTCTGTAGAACGTCCTGAAGTCCGTGAAAGCACCGCGTTGGGTGCCGCTTACTTAGCCGGTATCGCCGTTGGATTCTGGGAAAGTTTGGATGAACTGCAAAGTAAAGCCAGCATTGAACGCGTCTTTAAGCCGGGTATTGAAACCACCGAGCGTAACTATAAATACGAAGGTTGGAAAAAAGCAGTCGCCCGTGCTCAAGAGTGGGAAGATCGCGCTTAATTTTTCTATCACGACAATATATTGCTAAACAAACAGTCAAAGCAGTGCTCCGGCACTGCTTTTTTATAGGGCAGTAAAACTAATTAGCTTATAAATAAAAATACAATTATTAGACTAATAATAAATTAGAAAGTACCAACCCATTTATTTAGAATTCTTTCCTGCAATAGCGTTTTTCATCTTTTATTTCAGGAGATTTGGTTATGGATAACCGCAAAAAAAACCCATTCAACTCGACAAATCAGCACTCTGTGCAACTGACATCTCAAGCAATAAAGAGCGGCCAACTACAACTTGGCCAATACAGATCTCGAGGGCGTGTGGCTAAAATCCATGTAGATAGTGCCCATTTTGAAGGATTAAAATCCAATCCTCAGCAAACACACGATGGGCAAGCAACTTTCGACCTCATGAATTGGCTACTGGATAAACCGCGTTTACCGGGAGAACAACACCAAAGTTACTTATTAAGTGCTTTAGATAAGGATGACTTTTCAGGTTTCGATTTCCATCAACTGCATAACTTATGGATTGATAGTTTTAATTCCCCCACTCAATGGCGTGACGGGGAACCTCGCTCTCAAGCACAACTTGCCGACCCATTACTCCCAAGTGGACAATGGCATCGTCATTATAATGCTGTCATTCTTTCCTGTGATGCCAACGACGTACAAGTTGAGATTATTCGTCACTGGCTTGAATTGACGGGTAGCGGTCTAATTATCATTGTCGATGATAAAAAAGAAGTTTCATTACCTATCCAGCAGCTACTTGATGAGCTGGAAGATATTGAAATTGACAGCACCCCATTGGCAACCCAGATGGAAAAAAAATCAATGGGAATGCACGTCACAGCCTACCAAAACACATTCCAAGGAATAGAAAAAACGACGCATACCATTCCCAATTTATCTCGCTATGCTAGTGGGTTACCTGAGAATACAACAAACACAGTCTGGGTTTATGAAGGCGTAATCACCCCCCCCTGAATCTGAAATTATTCACCTCCATTTGGACACGTTATACCATGGGGATGGCCTGACGTTTGAAATCGATCTGCAAACTCGGCAACTCACCGAACACGATGAATTTGGTGAAATTATCCTACATAACATTAAAGCAGGTCAGCAAATTCCCTTTAAAATCACCACAACCACGAAAGGCTCCCCGCCAAAAATTCGGCTAGGCTGGGGACTTCCGGGGGAAAAGTCAATCCAGTTTATCCCTGATTCGGCCATTCACTACAATCAGCCAACTATTATTGACTCGCCGCCTGCAATCTCCGCGGTTCTGAATCCTTATGGTTTTCAGCAATCAATATCACTGCCAGCGACATCGATAAACTCCCTGACGTTAACAGACCAAACACTAAAAAATAGCCATTATTTCTCTATCATTATCAATAGCTCTCCCAAAAACATTATTTTGAGGCTGGATGATATCGAGCTATCTCATCAAAATTCTTGGGAAGCACTAGCGACTGAAATTGAAAGCCATATTAATCACCAATTGGCTCAGCATGAGCTACCCACCGTTGCAGTGCACTACACCAACCAACAGCTCGTTATCACCTGTGATGGCATGTTAATTTCTCAATTCCAACTAAAAAATCAGCAACTTCATCCTATTTTAGTTGCAGAGAACCCCGATGAACTGGCTAATCAGTTTGTCGTTGGTGCGATTTCTGGTGCTTTACCCATTATTGATGAAGTCGTGTCATTTCATCTTATTGAAGCCCCTGTATTTGGGAAAATTGAGCTCAACCAGCAAACAGGTGAATGGCTATATACACCAAACAATCACCAAGCCTTTAAAGGACATGACCAATTTGATGTGATTGCGGTGATGGAGGATGGCAGTACCTCAGCTCCGATGTCGATTCAGTTACAGGCGGAAGATGCGCCGCAGATTTCCATTCCCGGGCAGCGTACCTTTTCACTCCCCGACCCGATGTATTCGCAACCATCATTGCGTTATCAGACTGTTCCAGATGATATTCAGGTTCATCGTATTCAATTGGCGCAAACCCATTTACTTTCCCCTGATGACCCTTATTTTAGTTTAACCGCTGATCGGTGGGCGCTGTTAAAAGTCGATATTACGAGCCCATCCGCAGCGAACGCCCCTGATATTGTGGCCACGATTTTTGATAAACAAGGCAATGAGCTGGAAAGTATTATTTTAACTGGCCCATCTAGACTACCGAGCAGCCTCGATACCCCGCTCACAACACCCAGTGTGGAGGCGCAAAATATGCATCGCAAGAGTTATACCGCCCCCATAAAAGGCAAATGGGTCCAGCCTGATATGCAAATTCAGATCAAGGTCGGTGATAAGCCCATCACCCAGCCATATACTCAGGTTGATGGCCTTTTTTCCCCCACGGTGAAATCGGTCACACCGATGACTACCCACGTCACTCACAAGAGCTTTTACCGCAAAGGGCATGGAATTTATAATTACTCGCCACTGAGTTGGGGCTTAGAAGCTTCAGCCAAACTTCCCACACATCAATTAACCCTGTTTAGCTACCCTACCCTCACTCAACAAACAGGTTTATATCCGTATATCATCAAAGATGACGAGGGATTTACCGACAACTCAACGTTAATACACCCTAGGTATGATGCCCAAAAGAATATTATGGAGCCATCAAGATCTCAAATTGGCTGGGCTTACTACGACAGTAAGAAAGCGGCACGTCGCACCAAACTCTATTCCGAGTTTTTCTACTCATCCGTTGAACGTTTTCCTATGGAGGGAGGAACATCAGGTGTGGCTGGGTTAGCGACCCATAACTTTGGCGGAGGCTATATTAAACCCAGTATTCTGTGGCATGAGGTCTTTGGGCATGGGCTAAGCTTGGGGCATACCACAAAAGAAGGTTATCCCTATGATACGAAAAGCCATGGTGGCAACTTCGCATTTGACCAAAATCGCCAGCAATACACCACTTACTATCAAGAAAATCAAAGCGATGAAATATATCCCGCCATGTATCCCGTGGATTATTCTCATTACACCGACCAGTATGATGCTTTTCTCGCTCATTCGGATTATTTAACCCAGCAAGCGCAAGACTTTTTATCTCGAATTGATGAAAGTGAAATAGAGCGTGAATATTTACCTGTCTATCAACTTACGGGGGTATTATTACCGTTATCCGACGGTAAGCTTCACCCATATAGTCACTTGGACATTACCCAAACAATCGGCCATCTGGTTCCAAAAGATCACCGTGATTCAATTTACAGTTTGATAGTAACCTATCAAACGCCGTCAGGACTCCTCACTGAAAACCTAAAAGTCGCCGTGCAAGATAACGAGCTCAACATGAATATCGCCAATAAAGGTGAATTAGTTAGCCTCGACATTATTAAAACAGAGAATGAATCAGATACCGCCATCTATCAGTATAAAAACCCTGAATCACTGGCAAATCGACTATTTGTACACGGTGATGGTAAACCGCTACCGACAAAATTACAGATGGATAACTACTGGCGCGGTAGCAAGCTATTTTGGTCAGTCAGTGAAGATAACCAAGCTTTATGTGCGAAGTGGGTCGAAAATGGGCGATTACATCAGCAATATTTTTCCTTGACCTCATCCCCTGTAGAGACTCAAGCAACATTTATTTCTCTAAATCATTTTGATTTATATGAGGAAAATCCTGATTCATTATCCTCGCATCTCACTGCGTTGTCGGATACTCAACTACTGTCTGATGTGCACATTAATCAACAAATTGATATTGGCGAACTGGGCTCCTCGGATAATACCTACTGGGTAACCCTTTGCCTTTATGATGAGCAAGGTGGAATTCGAGAATATACGCCTGTAGAGCCTTGGTATCTTTCAGCCCAAGGTAGTATTTTGACGGTAAAAGGCACCATAGACAGCACCCCAGATTTACATATTGCAGGAATCAAAGTGTATATCGACCAACACTTGCAGGACGATGTTGAAGCTAGCTCTGTATGGATACAGCAAAATGACCAAGGGACCCTTGCTGAAAATCGAGAATTTCTCAATTATGACCGCCCCGTGGAATTTAACACACTGATTTCACACATGGCAGGCATAAAAGAAGATTCACTCAATACGCAACAGGTAGCCGCACAATGGGTTGAATCAGCACATTTCATACCACTCGTCGCATAGTGAAAAGACAGTGAAACGATAAAAATCAGGGGGCTTATTTGCCCCCTGAACATGAATCTTAAACAATACGTTAAATTAAACCATCCGTTCAGTGTGGCTCATACGGTGAGCTAATGGCAGCCAGCACAATACCACTAACATCGACATCAAGAACATCAGCAAACCAAGGCTAAACTGGCCATTTTGTGGCATTAATGCGGAAACCCACGTTGCGACACCAGAGCCCACGTTCTGTAAACCGCCCACTAATGCCCCCGCAGCCCCCGCTAAATAAGGGAAAGGTTCCATCGCACCAGTAGTCGCTAACGGGAATAGCATCCCTGCGCCAAAGAAGAAAATGGCGGCAGGCACTAACAGTGTCCATGTGTTCATGATGCCAAACCAACCCGGTATCCACATCATGATACCCGCAGCCAGACAAATCAGTACCGACTGCCACATCAACGTTGAGAAATTTTTGCCTTCACGTCCTGCGTACCAAGCACCAAAGAAGGCCGCAGGGATAGGCAGAATAAATAGGATACTCACGGTAATGCTACTTAGCCCTAAAACGCCGCCCATCAATACACCGCTACAGGCTTCAAAAACCGCTATCCCAGCAAGTGCACCAATTAACATCGTCAAATACGAAAGAAACGAACCGTTAGATAATAATTCACGGTATGACGCCACTAAATTATGCTTTTCAGGTGAAATAGGACGAGTTTCCGGCATCCAGCGATACATACTGAACAACACCGCTCCCCCCAACAGGAATAAGAAAATATAACAGGCGTGCCAGCCAAAGAAATGCGCCAGAATCCCGCCAAACATAGGCGCTAACAGTGGGCTCACTAACACCCCCATATTAAGCAGGCTATTGGCGTAACGTAGCGCTGTGCCCTTATACAAGTCGCGCGGCATGGTTCTCACCATCACGCCTGCAACCCCGGTGCCTAAGCCTTGTAACCCACTTGCAACCGTCAATACCGTCAGGGTTGGGGCAAAAATAGCGACAATCGTTGACACTAAGAAAATAGATAACCCGGCTAAAATCACCGGACGGCGACCGATTTGGTCAGATAACGGACCATACAGTAGTTGGGAAAAACCGTAAGAAAACAGATACGCTGCCATAACACGCTGTACGGCACCCGACGGTTCACCGAAATACACCGCAATTTCAGCAATAACTGGGACATAAACAGTTTGAGTCATTTGCCCAACCGCAGCGAGGGCAATCAACATTAGCAACAGATTAAAATTTTCAAGCTTTCTCATTTTGCTCTCAGACACTCACAATTCCTGAGCACACAATAGTGCCGTATTATTAAAGTTTAATAACACGAACGGTTGCACTCAGGATTAAATAATAGATTTTTATTCGTTGTTTTGCCCATTACATTGGAATTATATAACCAGCAAACAATTGATGTTGTTCTTGTGTGATAAAGATAACAAAATTTATGGATTTTTCGAGGTAGGACACCATTTTAATTTACTTCGCTTTGGCAGTAATATTCGCCACCCCTGTCAACTTAACTGTACATTAAAATTACCAAACTCCTCATTTACAGAACAATCCACTAAAACACTTTATCGATAAGCATAAACAATGAACTGATCTAGTATGAAATCCTATTAAGTTCAGCAATGTATATCTTAAATAATTAACACTGTTGAATACTTTCTCTGAGGCTTTTTCGATAAGAGGGACAAATTTATGGCAAATTGGGTGACAGGTCGAGTGGTTGAAGCCAAGTATTGGACAGAAACCTTGTTTAGTTTAGTGGTAGATGCGCCTATTCAACCGTTTATTGCAGGACAGTTTGCTAAACTCGCCCTTGAAATTGATGGGGAACGCGTTGCCCGCGCCTACTCTTATGTGAATGCTCCCAGCGATAACCGCCTTGAGTTCTATTTCGTCATTGTTCCCAATGGAAAACTGAGCCCGAAGCTAGCTGAGCTACAAATCGGCGATACACTGCAAATCACCGATGAGGCTTCTGGCTTCTTTGTGCTGGATGAAATTCCTGAATGTAAACATCTTTGGATGCTCTCCACAGGTACGGCTATTGGTCCATTTCTCTCTATTTTACAAGAGAATAAAGGGCTCGAACGCTTCGAAAAAATCGTCTTACTGCATGCCGTGCGTTATCAAAAAGATCTGAGTTACCTGCCGCTCATGCAGCAATTAGAGCAGCAATTCCAAGGGAAATTACGCATTGTCACCGTCGTGAGCCGTGAACACGTATCTGGTTCGCTATATGGGCGGGTTCCCGCATTAATTGCCGATCATCAATTGGAAGGGTTTGTTGGGTTGCCGATTGATGCAGAAAATTGTCACATTATGTTATGTGGCAACCCAGAAATGGTACGTGATACTCGCGATACACTCAAAGAAACTCACGGGCTTATCAAACATCTACGCCGTAAGCCGGGGCATATTACCAGCGAACAGTACTGGTAATAGCCTAACGATTAAGACAGGTAATCTACTTTATCTGTCTTTTTCCCATACGGATTTTCACCTTCCATTCCCACAAAAACGCCACAATCAATCAGCATCATCATTGTAATCAGTAAGGGAAGAAAGCGCCCTATCCCCCATTGCCAAATTTCCGCCAATTGACTGACATCGAAGGAAAAAAGGGCAAAAGCTAACACGACTAAAGCAAACCATCCCCCTGGTTTACCTCTATCATGCAGACGCTTGGTGAAGATTGCTGCAAGGGGATACAGTAATAAAATAAACAACACCATCACAACAATATCCGGTAATGAAAACGCATTTTGAAAAAGAGAAATCAGGGTCATCAAAATAAAACAGCCTGCAATTCCTGCCCAAAATGGTCGTCGCCCCATTCTGCCTTTAAAGGAAAAAGCCCATTGTAGTAATGTCATTGTGTGTAATCCTGATACAATATTAATCTCTGAAGAATAAGTGGCAGAAAAAATGGCTCAACCAATATTCCGTTCCATGTCCATCATCATAACCGCTTTTGTGTGCTATTTTCCACAAATGGCACTTTCTCAAAAGGTTCCGACGTTACCTGATACCAACTTAAGCGTCGCCTATTTAGCACCTGATGCGCCAACCTTTAATCTCACGATCCCAGAGTTACGTAGTCAATTTAATCAAACCTATAAAGATTTGTATCTTCACGAATACAAAGTGATTGCTAGCCAAGATATTTCCGCGCCCTACATTCGCGCCGCATCACGTATTAATCAACAAATATACTCATCTGCCGTCCTCGAACGGGGTAGTGAGAAAATTAAAAGCTTACAAATCACATTATTACCCTCAGATAACGAAGCTGACGCCCAAAAAAGTCGCCAATTAATTGAGCGCTATATTATTGCGATTATTCATCAATTTGACCCCAATGTTTCTCTGGATAAAGCCCCAGAGCTGACCGCAGCGCTGAACAAGTTTATGGCCAATCAAAATCCAACTCGCGCGGAAGAAGCGAGATTAGGTGCCTTGCGATATATTTTGGTAAAAAGTGACAATAATGTGCTTACTTTTGCTGTTGAACCGATTAAGCTAGAACAACGAACGAGTGAAAACAGTAAATAATTGAGAGCAACAAACACGCGAAATGGATGATGATCACGCTCTAGCAATAAGCATGATGAAAAGCAAAGCTATTATTATCCATTGTTCCTATAATGCAAGAACAGCGACAGAAACGTCTCGTTGCGCGTAATACCTTGATCGCGTGATGAAAAACTAATCGATAAATCATTCAAACTTTTTGGTTGGAGGAAATAACATGCGACATCCATTGGTAATGGGTAACTGGAAACTGAACGGCAGTACCCAGATGGTCAATGAACTGATTGCCGGCCTGCGTAATGAACTGAGCAGCGTTGATGGCTGTGACGTAGCAATTGCACCACCAGCAATGTACTTAACTCAGGCTAAACACGCTATCGCTGGCAGCCGCATTGCATTAGGCGCACAAAACGTTGACGTCAACCTGTCTGGCGCATTCACTGGCGAAATTTCGGCTGAAATGCTGAAAGATGTCGGTGCAAAATACATCATCATCGGTCACTCAGAGCGCCGTACTTATCACAAAGAAAGCGATGAGTTCGTTGCAAAACAATTTGCCGTGCTGAAAGAACAAGGTTTAATCCCAGTTCTGTGTATCGGTGAAAGCGAAGCTGAAAACGAAGCGGGCAAGACGGAAGAAGTTTGTGCTCGTCAAATCGATGCTGTCCTGAACACATTAGGTGCAGAAGCATTCCAAGGCGCGGTTATCGCTTATGAGCCAATCTGGGCAATCGGAACGGGTAAATCTGCAACTCCAGCGCAGGCACAAGCCGTACATAAATTTATTCGTAGCCATATCGCGAAAAAAGATGCGGCAGTCGCAGAGCAAGTGATCATTCAATATGGCGGTTCTGTTAACGCAGGCAACGCGGCTGAGTTATTCACTCAACCAGATATCGATGGTGCTTTAGTGGGCGGCGCATCCTTAAAAGCAGATGCTTTTGCGGTGATTGTTAAAGCAGCAGCTGAAGCAAAAAAAGAAAAGTAATTAAGTTCTATATTTAATTATTTTATTTAACCGTCTATTTTAATTTAACATTAAATAGACGGTTTTATTTTGCCTTCCATTAAATAAAAATAGTAATAAAAGAATTTAAAAAATTATTATTTAAAAATATAAAACATTCAATTATATTTAAAAAAGCATTATAAAATAAAAGAAAAATAAGTATCAGACAAACTTCAATTTCATTAAAAATATAAATAAAAATCGAATAAACACAATCCATTAGGTAATAAAATATTAACTAACCCACTAATTTAACTACCTATACCATCAAAAAATAACCATAGACAGAATCAAGATAATTCATTTAGATTGCTTGTGTCGGCTCACCGACTTTTCATGATTGATATTCTTTATTTAGTAAATTAGTTACGTAATAAAAATCAATGGCTCCTTATTAATTATAGTAGTTATAGTAATTATAGTACCGTTATTCTTCAAAGAGCCCGAAATACCTTGCTTATTATAATTAATTTGTGAGCTCATTGATTTTCAATCATTAAATAATTAAAGCATTCTATAAAGGATGAATATGAAGTCTATAACGGGTTTAATTCTTAATACCGCAATTCTTAGCACAGCAATCATTTTCCCTATCGCCAGCTATTCTCAATCCAGTCAATCTCAGTCCAGTGATGACCATTGGCGCATCAAAACCAATGTGTATGTCGAACTCGAAGAGTATCA
Source organism: Providencia alcalifaciens (assembly GCF_020271745.1). Taxonomy (NCBI): domain Bacteria; kingdom Pseudomonadati; phylum Pseudomonadota; class Gammaproteobacteria; order Enterobacterales; family Morganellaceae; genus Providencia; species Providencia alcalifaciens. Next base: position 1,232,825 of record NZ_CP084296.1, read on the forward strand.
AGGTCAGCGAGATTCACTGAATAACAAAGTGTATGACAAAGCCAGTATGATAGGTAAGTTATCGCTGAGTAATCCGGCATCTACTTGGTCGTTTGATCTCGAACACCGAGAAACGTTAAGAAATCACGGAAAAAACTTCGCTAATTCCCGAGATTCCTACATTCGTAATCGAACCCAAATCGGTTTAACCAAACAGTTTATCAAAGATAAAATTTCCAACCTCGATATCAATTTCACTTACCGAAAAGAATCCAATGACGGCACGCCAGGCTCTAAAGCCCGCTCATCCAACAGCCTCTATTGGGTTATGCCTTCCGGTTCCATCAACCTTGATGAACGATGGACATTTAACTATTGGGGCGCACTTTACTACTACAGTAATTTCTATGAGGCCAATCGCTACGAATTTGAATCTGAAGTTGGCATTAGCTACAAACTTACCGATAGCATTAAAGCCAAGGCCAGCTATTACAGTGATAAAACATGGGATAATGAGTTCACCACCCAATCTTTACAACGCCAAATTCGCCTTGGCTTACCCGTGACTATCAACCAAGATTGGAGCATTTCCCCTTATTTCCGCTATCTCATTAATGATAATGACTACAACAATAGAGGCTCGATCACTCAGCAACTACGCAGTGGCTACCGTATTGGAACTCAAGTGGAATACAAAGTGACACCGAAGTTCGCATTGTGGGGCGGCGTTGCCTATGAGCCCACTAAATGGAAATACCCAAAAGGCAGTGAAAAAACATCAGGGAACAGTAATAAACAAACGATGTATCTCGGTCAGCTTGGCGTGAAATATAGCTGGTAGCAATAACTATTTGGCAGTTATAAATTCCTAGCCGTTCCGCCCGTTATAGCGGACGGTTAGGAGTTTAATGTTGTCTTTAAATCGTTAGCGATTAGCGGCGAATGATTTCATCAAAGATCCCACCATTAGCAAAATGTGTTTTCTGCGCTGATTGCCACCCCCCAAAATTTGCATCCACGGTGAGTAATTTCAATTGTGGAAACTGGTTTTGATATTCTTTGGCTACTTGAGCATCTCGGGGACGATAATAGTTTTTCGCAGCAATTTCTTGCCCTTTCGGTGAATACAAAAATTCCAGATAGGCTTGTGCCACTTCACGGTGATCTCGCTTATCCACCGTTTTATCGACAACAGCAACGGTCGGCTCTGCCAAAATAGAAATGCTCGGGGTAACAATTTCAAAATCCCCCTTCGCGCCTAATTCATTAATGGCTAACAACGCCTCATTTTCCCATGCTATCAATACATCACCAATTCCACGCTCGACAAAGCTGTTGGTTGCCCCTCTCGCGCCAGAGTCTAGTACTTCAACATTTTGATAAAGTTGCTTCACAAACTGCTTAGCCTTTTCTGGGTCATTATGATTTTTTTCTAATCCATATCCCCATGCCGCCAAATAATTCCAACGCGCACCGCCCGATGTTTTCGGATTCGGTGTCACAACCGAGACATCTTTGCGAATTAAATCATCCCAATCGCGAATATTTTTCGGGTTATCTTTACGCACTAAAAAGACAATGGTCGAGGTATAGGGGGCGGAGTTATCAGGCAGTTTTTTCAGCCAGCCAGGATTAATTTTGCCACTTTGTGCAATCGCATCCACATCGTATGCCAAGGCTAGCGTTACCACATCTGCCTCTAATCCGTTAATCACCGAAGTGGCTTGTTTACCGGAACCACCATGAGACTGGCGCACCGTTACCGTATCCCCCGTTTTTGCTTGCCAGTAATCACCAAACTCTTGATTATATTGGCGGTAAAATTCGCGGGTCGGGTCATAAGAGACGTTTAAAATTTGGATATCTTTCGCCCATGCCCCTGCTGTTAATAATAATAAAGAGAATGCCGCTATGGGATAGCGTGAACTTTGCCAGAAACGTACCATCATCCTTTTCTCCATTAATTGAACACGGAATTAGGCTGACAGATAGCAACAGCAACGGGAAATACCGAAAAGGTAAATCTTATAAATAAGAGGAATATCGAAGGGAACAAGGGCAATCTTCGCCGATATGGTCAACATAAGGCCAACCATACCGGTGAGATTTGCAATAATAGAGGTAAAAAATCAGTACAGTTTTTTCGCTGTTTCCAGCCAATCTTTCTTGAAGACACGCTTCATGTTCATGACCGCATCCACGATATCATGGTGAACTAATTTTTCATTTTGGATCCCCACACAACGCCCGCCGTAACCTTCAAGCAGCAGCTGAATAGAGTATGCGCCCATGCGAGAAGCCAAAATACGGTCATAAGCAACCGGGGAACCGCCGCGCTGAATATGCCCTAATACGGTTGCACGCGTTTCATGATGAGTTTCTGCTTCAATATATTTTGCTAACTCATCCACATCGCAAACGTGCTCGGTGATCGCGACAATCGCATGGCGCTTGCCTTTTTCAATCCCACGTTTGATTTCCGACAGTAACTCTTCACGGTTAAATGGCATTTCTTGCTCTGGCAGAACTAAAAACTCACAGCCACCTGCAATTGCCGCAGATAGGGTGAGATCCCCACAATAACGCCCCATCACTTCAACGATGGAAATACGTTTGTGAGAAGTCGATGTATCACGTAAGCGGTCAATCGCTTCAACCACGGTTTCTAACGCGGTGAAATAACCGATGGTGTAGTCTGTTCCCGCAACGTCGTTATCAATTGTGCCCGGTAAACCAATGCATGGGAAACCTAATTCAGTTAGGCATTTAGCACCAAGATAAGAACCGTCACCACCAATAACAACCAGTGCATCAATGTGGTTTTTCTTCAGGTTTTCAACCGCTACCGCGCGGACTTTTTCATCACGGAATTGAGGGAAGCGAGCAGAGCCTAAGAATGTACCGCCACGGTTGATCATGTCCGAAACGCTATAACGGTCTAATTGCTTCATGCGGTTTTCATAAAGGCCGAGGTATCCATCAAAAATACCCATCACTTCTAAACCTTCCGCGAGAGCTGCACGCACTACGCCGCGAATCGCTGCGTTCATACCCGGTGCATCTCCACCGCTCGTTAACACTCCAATTCTTTTAATCTGCTTGACCATGATGACCTCTGATTAATGAACATAAATTGCAAATCTATGAAAAAACCACCGCACTGCACTGATATTCATTGCGACTCGCTAACGGATTAACCGCTAAAACTCAGCAAATAATTTTGCTGAATTGATTCAACAAATGAAATAATACGACAAAGCAAGGATTATGCATGGGTTTTCCCGCCAACTTTTATGTTTTCTTGTGATCTCGATAACATAATTTTAGCTCAAATAACGAAAACCAACCCACTCAACGTAATCATCTTACTTCGAAGTACAAATTAAGTCTCGATGATAGCATGTTAATCTCAGTGCGACTCCATCATTGCAAGATGCGAGACATTTTCCTATAAAAAAAGCACCCTAAGGTGCTTTTACAGTTCAAAATCTATTTATAACAGGTAATTAGGTATAAAAATAACGCGTTAAGTGGAAAAAAATTGGCGCGGCAAAACACAGGGAATCAATTCTATCTAACATTCCGCCATGCCCTTCAATGATGGCACCAAAGTCTTTGATCCCGCTGTCACGTTTAATTGCGGACATACACAGCCCACCGACAAAGCCCATTAACGTAATCGCCAATGACATTAACCCAGCTGCCCACCAACTAAAAGGTGTTACCCAGTACAAACAGATACCAATCAGCACTGACGTTAATATTCCACCGATAAATCCTTCGACAGTTTTATTTGGGCTAAGCTTAGGCACAATGGGGTGTTTGCCAAGTAACTTACCAAATACATATTGCAGTACATCAGAAATTTGCGTGACCACAATTAAGAACAGCAGCAGCTTAACGTTTTCCCCTTGATAACCTTCAATATTCAACATCAACAAAGCGGGTACATGGCTCAAACAGAATACCGTGACCAACATACCCCACTGTATTTTCGCCGTGCGTTCAAGAAAGTGGTAAGTATCCCCCGCCAATGCGATACGCGTCGGTAAAAATAAGAAGACAAACACGGGTACAAAAATCGAAAACATCCCATACCACTCAATCCCAACCAGTACATATTGCAAAGGAAGAAATACGAAAAAACACCAAAATAGCGCTTCATGGTCGCTACGGCGGGTCGGCGCTAGCGTAATAAATTCCCTTAATGCAAAGAAAGAGATCAACGCAAATAGGATCACGACCCCGATATTCCCAAGCACCACGGCCAAAACGCAGACGATACACATCACCCACCAAGCACGAATACGCGCATTTAGGTTATCGATGGTTGGGTTACTTTTTTCCCCTGAATAACGGTATGCCAGAATACCCCCTATCACGCTGGCAACCATTAGAATACCGAAGACACCGGATAACAGCAGTACTAATTCACGATCCCAAAGACTCATGGCATCATCTCCTCAAGTGCAACTTTCGCTCTTTGTAAAAAATCTGCCTTATTTTCATCTTCAGTCAGTGGGGATAGTGGCTTCCCAACCGTTGCTGAACAGATAACTGGAACCACGAGCTTCGTTCCTTTCGGTAGCACTCGATTTAAATTTTCCAAATACACTGGGACGACTTCAACATTGGGGTATTTTTTCGCTAAATGATAAATCCCGCTTTTAAAGCTACCCAGCTCCTCACCATCTCCTCGAGTTCCCTCTGGAAATAAAATTAATGAGTGGTTTGCAGCAAGCACTGCTTCTAGCGGCTCAAGGACAGACTCTTTTGCAGGTTTATCCCCTTTTCTATCCACCAATACGGCTCGAAACACTTTATTGACGAGATAGCGACGAAATGGCGTGCCATTCCAATAATCTTTCGCGGCAACAGGGTGAACAAAATGGCGCATTAAAGGTGGCAGCCCTGACCAGATAACCAACCCGTCGAGGTGGCTTGAATGGTTGGCATAGTAGATGCGGGGGGTAATAGCCGGTTGGCATCCAACCCAACGTGTACGGACACCCGTTAATAAACGACAAGTACCGGACAACAGCATTCCCATTCCTTTCGCCAGCAGAGAAATTCGCTGTATTTTTTCCATCTTTTTTCCTTGCTCTCTTATCAAGCACAAATAAAACAATGATAAAAAATTCTTAATCGTATTTGCTTAATAAGATATGCAGCGTCGAACAAGAGCACAACTGGATAAGTTCTGATTTGTGATTTTATTTTCACCACCAGAATTAAGATAAAATGCAGGCTATATGTAAAACTCAAATGTTAGATAAAAAATAGGGAAGCCTTAGCTTCCCCATTAATATCATTTAAGATAAAAATTATTTTTTATCTGCCTCGATACGGTCACGGATATGTTGTGCACGCTCATCTGATGGTGGGTGAGAATCAAACATGCTAGTTTCTTTGCTACCCAGTTTTGCTAATTTATCAAAACCAGTCACTAAACCTTTGGTATCCACACCACGTTTTTTCAGCAGGTCATAAGAGAAATCATCTGCCTGGCTTTCTTGGTGTTGAGAGAACTGAGAGTTAACCAGTTTTTGACCCAGCTCACCTAATTGTGACGAGCTTAATTGAGTCGCAACATCGTTACCTGATGCTGCCGCCGCAGTACGTGCTGCAACTGCTGCATAAGCAACTTGCATTGCTTTACGGGTATGACCTAAAGCAACGTGACCCATTTCGTGACCCAGAACGCCTTCAACTTCATTGTCGTTCATGATGTCCATCAGGCCGCTGTATACACGTACACAGCCATTTGCCATTGCCCATGCGTTCACATCTTTGGTCATGTAAACTTTATAGTTAACCGGAGTACCGTCAACTTCACTACCCAGTGCTTTAGCAATTTTGTTTAAGCGTTGAGTGTATTTGCTTGAAGCTGGCGCAATTTTGTTTTCTGCGTCCATCTCTTTACAAGCGTCATCGCTGAATTTTTTAACATCTGCATCAGATAATGTCGCAGCTTGGAATAATTGCATTCCAGAGTTGGTCATCAGCCCAGTATCCATACTCTTACAGCCAGTCATAATGACCGCAGAAACTGCGACCGCAACAAGCGCCTTCATTTTCATCTTATTTTTTCCTTGCTACAAAAATTATATTACTATTTTTTATAAACCATTCTCGTTTTAATAACGATTCGAAGATACAGCCTAAAGATTCTGTTTAAAATCACAATAAGAATAAAGCCATTAAATAAGGAATCTATGAATTTGATAGCAATTTTGTCTTAAGAGTGAAATTATCAGAATTATCCGCTAACCAAATAGTCGCGATTTGACTGAGTTAAATCATTCCAAAATGGCTTAAACAGCTTTGTAGCGTTATCTTTCAAATAACTCAATCACACAAAAGTCCCCATGATGCTCAGGAGAAGCGATATATTGCGTAGGGGCGCCTGTTTTTTCGACCAATAGGGTTTCAAAATCATTTAAGGCCGAATGCTGGCCGTCTACCTGCAACTCTAGCTTGCCCTGTAAGTTAAAAATCAGTACACAGTTTCCATTACTGATCCACGAGTTTGCCGACTCACAAGATACCCACTGCAGCCGAGCTGAATACTTTTCAGGGTTATAAATCAAATTAAAATCGCGAATGGCTTCATTGATTAATTCGGCATACACATCACTTTCACCATTAAAGGCGTGAAATTGCTTTTGTAATAAAGAAACGGGCGGTTTTTTATCTATCTGCAGCACAATTCCAGTACCTTCCAGTACGCCAATGATGCGCTGTTTATTTGGGAAGAAAGAGAATGAGCCCGCGGATTTTACATCTGCAATTGACACTCGCCAGTCAAAGTTTTCTAGCCCTTCCCCGTGGCTTCTCGCGAGTTCTAACGTAAATCCTTGCCCATTTTTCCAAGGCATTTTTTTATAATCTTGAGCAGTAAGTTTCTGGATCATGGCACAATATGACCTCTTTGGATGTGTGAAAATCTATTTTGCAAGTGTTCAGAATAATCGTTGGAAATAAAGATAGTACGTGGAAAGTGAATGTATAGACAATCTAAAGTTGTCGTTAAATTGATAAATAAAAAAAAGCCCCTTAAAAAGGGGCTATAAAAGACAGGGATGGTGTCTATGGCAAGGAAAAACTTCAGTTATTGCTACTTCACTACTTACTTCGAAACTCAACGATACAACTTAAAAATGCAACTACAGGCTTTAAAAAACTCAACTACACTCACTACTAGGAATCTCTACTGCATAACTTGATATTCAACGAACTTATGCTGATTGATTTGCTCAAGCTGCGCCTTCTGCTCTGGCGTCAGTAACTGGTAAAGCTCATGATGGATACGTGCCATCTCAACGCGTTCATCCAGTTCTTTTTGCAATTGTTTCTCAAGTTGCGCTCGGACAGCTTTATCATCAAAGCGATCCGCTATAATAAGTTTGTGTAATGACTCACGCTCTTGTATTGAGGCAACATTTTCACTATGACGGTGGCGCTGGGTAGCCATTAAGTCACGAAGCTGTTGGCGCTGTTTCTCACTCAACGTGATACCATTAAACATAAATTCACTGGCACGTTCGTCGCTATTTAATGATTCAGGAGTCTGAAATTGAATAGCAATATGTGTGGTTTGCAGTGGCTGGTCCGGTTGCATTTGAAGCACTAATGAGGGTTCATCATTAACACTACTTTCAGATGCTTCACCAAACGCAGCGACTGGCCCGAAAACAAATGCAGAAGCTAAAACGTATGCGGCTGTTTTATGTACTGAACTGTGTTTTGTTCTGTGTACTATTCTTTGCATTTAGATACCTTGTCTCCGAACGATGCTCGTGATTCAATGGAGTTAAATATACGCGGTCGGCTGCAAACTAGCGTCAGAGCATGTAAAAGAACGTAAAGTCATGGAAACGTGAAGATTGTTATCGTATTTTGGCAGTTGGAGGAGTTAATTAATGCATAAAATCCTATTAGTTGATGACGACCGTGAACTCACGTCGCTTTTAAAAGAACTGCTGGAAATGGAAGGTTTCAATGTTGTCATCGCTTATGACGGTGAGCAAGCATTACAGCAAATCGATTCATCCATTGACCTATTATTACTCGATGTCATGATGCCGAAGAAAAACGGTATTGAGACATTAAAAGAGTTACGCCAAATTCACCAAACGCCAGTCATTATGCTAACGGCGCGTGGCAGTGAATTAGATAAAGTGCTGGGCTTAGAACTCGGCGCGGATGACTATTTACCCAAACCATTTAACGATAGGGAGTTAGTAGCGCGAATTCGTGCGTTACTGCGCCGCTCAAACTGGAGCGAACAAACTCAAGGGGATAACAGCAACACCCCAACCTTACAAGTGGACAAATTACAGCTCAATCCAGGTCGTCAAGAAGCCAGCTTCGACAACGAAATCCTTGATTTAACGGGCACCGAGTTTACTTTGCTCTATCTATTAGCCCAGCATTTAGGGCAAGTGGTCTCAAGAGAGCATCTAAGCCAAGAAGTTTTGGGTAAGCGCCTCACGCCATTTGACCGTGCTATCGATATGCATATTTCAAACTTGCGCCGCAAACTTCCAGAACGCACCGATGGTCAACCTTGGTTTAAAACCTTGCGCGGACGCGGTTACTTGATGGTTTCTGCCACATGATCAACAGCTTAACAGCTCGAATATTTGCGATTTTCTGGTTTACCCTCGCACTGGTTTTAATGCTCGTGCTGATGGTGCCTAAGCTCGACTCTCGGCAGCTCACCGTCCTGATGGAAAGTGAGCAACGCCAAGGGGAGATGCTTGAGCAACACATCGAAGCCGAACTCGCACAAGCACCAATGAACGACCTACTTTGGTGGCGACGGATTTCCAACGCCATCAAAAAATGGGCCCCCCCAGGTCAACGGCTGATTATCGTGACCAGCGAAGGCCGAGTGATCGGCGCGATGCCGAGTGAAATGCAGGTGATCCGCAACTTTATTGGTCAATCCGATAATGCTGACCACCCTAAGAAGAAAAAGTACGGACGCGCTGAGATTTTGGGCCCATTTTCTATACGGGACGGTGAAGATCACTACCAACTCTATTTAGTTCGCCCGGCAAGCAGCCCGCAGTCAGACTTTATTAACCTATTGTTTGATAGACCGTTTTTACTCTTGATTGCCACCATGTTAATCAGCGCACCGCTATTACTATGGCTATCATGGAGCTTGGCTCGCCCTGCTCGTAAATTAAAAATGGCGGCGGACGATGTAGCAAAAGGTAACTTGCGCCCACACCCAGAGCTAGAATCCGGTCCCCAAGAATTTTTATCAACGGGTAACAGTTTTAACCAGATGATCAGTGCGTTAGATGGCATGGTCACAGCTCAGCAACGATTGATTTCTGACATTTCCCATGAACTGCGCACCCCACTCACTCGATTACAGCTCGCGACGGCATTATTACGTCGCCGCCATGGTGAGAGTAAAGAACTGGAACGCATCGAAACAGAAACTCACCGTTTAGATAGCATGATCAATGACTTGCTGGTGCTCTCTCGCAGTCAGCATAAAAATGAAATTCTTCGCGAACACATCAAAGCCGATGAGTTATGGGGAGATATTCTTGATGATGCAAGCTTTGAAGCGGAGCAGATGAACAAGACGCTGGATGTCACATCGCCCCCAGGTTCATGGCCGTTATATTGCAATCCATCCGCCATTGGTAGTGCGTTTGAAAACATCGTGCGTAATGCGCTACGTTATTCAAACACCCATATTGCGGTTGATTTCAAAGAAGAAAATAACGGTATTTTGATCACTGTTGACGATGATGGCCCGGGGGTTAGTCCTGCTGACCGCGAGCATATCTTCCGACCGTTCTATCGCACCGATGAAGCTCGCGACAGAGAAACCGGTGGTACAGGGCTTGGCTTAGCGATTGTTGAAACAGCAATTTCCCAACATAAAGGCTGGGTGAAAGCAGACGACAGCCCGCTAGGTGGGTTACGCTTACAGATTTGGCTACCAGAACACGGGCGCTAATCTTGCATTATGAAGGCCTTTGGTGCTCATGTGCCAAAGGCCTTTTTATATATCAGCCATATATTCCTATCTTATTTCGAGCAATATTCCCTACCAAACTCAATCTGACTGATAATTAACTTATTCATATTCACAAACAGTGTGCAATTAGCATTTCAAACATTGTGCAATATTTGCCTACACGGGTTTACTACATATACTTGTAAGTAAGAAATAGCTCAGACAATTCTTATAAATATTATATTTCAGTGATTACATCGTTATTCGAGTAATTACCTTTTTCCACAACACACGAGCGTGTTCTATTGATATATTAATAACATACATCAAGTTACTGCTGTGATTATCATTATTTTTTATACTATCTCGCCGTATGCATGCTTTTTCTTGACTATTAAGTTGTTCGCCAAGTATAGATATCGCTCAAACTAATGTGCTACCCAATATGAAATTAATAATTTTTGATAGAGAAGTATGCTAAGAAGTCACTCAATGGTTTCAAAAAAGTGATCCGAAGATTATAGACAAGTAGTGATTTTTAGGCCTCTCACATCGATAGTCACTCCGATACTTTAGTGCTATTATTAAGGGCTTTTGATTGATTGTGCTTACGGCACGAGCCAACCTATATGGGAAGGCTATCATAAGCAGTGTTTATTAATTGAGCGATTTTGTAAAAAGTGCAGTATTTTCAATTAATAAACACTAAATTTTGAAATTCAATGGCGCTCTGGGACCCGATAACCCAGTGCGGTAGCTATGGGATTTCTGAAATAATCTTAGTTAGGTTTGATAACACTAATTTGAAAGCTACCGACAATCCATAACTGCTAAATAGAGAATTTAATGCTTTTAAAATATGTTCTAGGCTCATCAAGTGCTGCTTTGTTAAGATTTATTGCATTCTTAATTTTAATTAAAGCTGTCGGTGTTGATGACTATGGAAGTATTGCATTTTATTTATCCTTTGCTACTATCGCATCAACCTTTGCGCCTTTAGGTTCGTATAATAGCACAATTAGAAAAGCACAATCAGGAGAAAGCTTAAAGAGTATATTATTTTATTTCATTTCTCCCACTCTATTTATATCGGCATTATTTTTAATGTTGTCTTTTTACCTAAAGGATACTAAATTATTCATATATATATATGTAGCTGAATTATTAGGCTCGGTTCTTCCAAGTTATTTATACGCAGTAATAAATACAACAGGCAACCAAATAAAATCTGCCATATCTCAATTCTTAGGTGGAGTAATAAATTTAATTATTAGCCTAGATATACTCATCAATAAAAAAAATTATATCTCCTGGGCTCAAAACTACTTACTTGGAAGTATAATAATTTTCATTATTGCTCTTTTTTTCTTAAGAAAAACATATTTAGGAAAGAATGATAGCCAAATTATATCTATATCCAACTTAATTAAAAATACAAAGAATGACATTTGGAATACACTATCAATCGCATCTAGAACATTATTTTTTAACATTGATAGAATTATATTAAACTATATCATTCCACAATATGTATATGGGATTTACAGTATCTGCATCAGACTAACATCTTCAGTTTATTTATTAATATCCAATACCATACATTATTATGAATCCCATTTTTTTCTGTATGGAAAGGAAAAAAAATCCGCAAAAATAGATGAGCTAAAGTTAACATGCACAAGAAAAGCAACAAAAACAATAACAATAGTTTTTGTTCTTCAATTACTTACCGCTCTTATTTTATATCAATTAGTGAATTTTTTTAGCTTTAGTAAATATTTGACTTATGACTTGAAAATTGACTATAACGATATATATATTTGGATTTATTATTATTTTACACTAATGACCTTATTGTATCCCATGAGCAAGTTATGGATATATCTTTATATATTAAATGGCTTAAAAATGGAAAAGGAACGAATGCTAATACTGACTTGTGGTTCTATTACTTCAGTTTTATTTATGTTTTTACTTATTCCTATATCATATTATCTTCTCCCACTCGCTTTATTAATCGGATACTTGGTTCCAATATACCTATCTAAAAAAACCATAACAGCAAGGCTATCTGAACGTGACTTTATTTAATAAAAAACATATTTTATCTAAAATTGGGTGTATGTATAAGGATTACCTAACATCAACTGAATATGAAGTTATTGAAATATCTCCTAAAAATCTAGCTCTTGATAAAAGACTAGACATCATACTAAAATTAATATGTATTCCTCACATTTTAGGAAAAGAAAGCTCAAGTTCCATTGAAAATTTATACAAAGAACATATTAGATGTATGACCCAAGGAACATTCAAAGAATTTGGCTCTGAAACAAAGCTAGATTTACTTGCATTCAAAGAAGAATTCAAAGCTATTTGCACTTCGATTTCAGAGGATGGCTTCAATGAAAATACATCTCTCATACCTGTTACTAATAATTTAGTACCAATAAATGGAGCTCACAGAATAGCTGCTGCACTATACTTTGGCGCTAACATAAAAGTAGTGCTAATTCCAGAAATAAAAGACGTCAATTATGATATTAGTTTTTTTAGAAAATATCATTTTGATGAAAGATATATAAACTCAGCAATTATAAAACTATTTAATGTTAGTGAAAAATATATCTTAGGTGTTACATGGCCTGCATCTGGAATATTACCAAAGCATTTATCCGAATTATTTCAAAACAGACTCATTGACATCAGGAGCACTATCCTTACAAAAGAAGGGTGCCATAACATAGTTTGCGAAGCATATTCAAAAGAGAGTTGGCTAGGTACTGCAGCGAATAACTTTAAAGGAGCATGGGGAAAAGTTATACCATGCCTAGGTAAAAACAAACACCCAGCTAATTTTTTTATTTTACAAATTGCTGAAGAAGATAGCATTGTTATTTTAAAAGATGAAATACGAAGCAAAATTGGAATAGGAAAACATTCTATTCATATTTGTGATAATAATATAGATTCGCTGCCATTACTAAATTACGTTTACAATATCTATTTTGACAAAATAGTCAACACAAGCCATTATAAATATAAATCTCTATTAACTAAAATTGACTCTTTTTCAAAGAATATGAAACAGCAGAATATTGATAGTTCTGACGTATTATTAGATGGTAGTACTTTACTCGGAGCTTTAGGTTTAAGAGAACCAAGAGATTTAGATTACTTATCACTTGAAAATAAATCTATTCCTTTTTTTGATAAACATAATGATTATTTGAAATTTTATAACGAAGAACTAATTGATTTATTTTTAGATCAAAAAAACCACATTCATATATATGGATTTAAAATTATTAGTCCCTTAGCGTTCATAGAGTTTAAGAAAAACAGAAATGAGGAGAAAGATATTATAGATATAAAATTATTATCTTCTTTTGAGGAGAACTCAAATCTTTATTTTCTAAAAGCGAAAGTCAGTTCGGAGTTTTTATTTTTTAAATATAAAATAAGAAAGATTATAATTAAGTGTATTGAATTGACGGGAACAAAAAAAATACTGAAAAAAATCTTGAGACGCTAAATATGAAAATCACCGAACCTACAATTAGTATTATACTTCCTGTTTATAATGGAGGGGACTATTTATCATATGCCATTGAGTCCATCTTAAATCAAACCTTTACTGATTTTGAACTAATAATTATTAACGATGGTTCAACTGACTCTACCTATGATGTTATTAAAAATTTCGCAACAAAAGACAAACGAATTATTGCAATTAACAGAGAAAATAAAGGGCTTATTAGTAGTTTAAATGAGGCATTAGATATTTCTAAAGGTAAATTTATTGCCCGAATGGATGCTGATGATATTGCTCTACCCAATAGATTACAAAAACAGATAGACTATTTACTTGAAACTAAGTTTGACATTTGTGGATGCCATTATTTTGAGATAAATGAAACTAATAATATTATAGGGTTAAGATTGGTACCAACAACACAAGAAATGATAACTATTGCTCTTACTAGCAATGTTCCCTTTGCCCATCCATCTATTCTGATGAATAAAGAATTTCTTACAAAAAACAAACTAAAATACGGTTGTGGTACTGAAAAATATGCAGAAGATTTAAATCTCTGGATTCAAATGTTCAATTCAGGTGCTAAGTTTGGGAATGTTGATGATATATTATTCAGATATAGAATTCTACCTAATTCCCTATCGCGAGTTAGACAAAAGAAAATTTTAATTGATAGTGCAAAGCTATATTCTTTATATATACAAAAAAATAAAAGTGCGATAAAGCAAGCATTGAGTAACATTCACGCCACTTTAAATAAATATGAGCAAGAATGGGTTTGCTCTGCTTATATAAGTTTGCTATTGAGATTTAAATGTCTATCCTTTCTCTGGAATATTAAAAAATTTCCAAAAAAAATAGTTATAAACTCTTTTCTTAGCGAAATAAATAAATTTTTCAAACTATAAAATGACAACGACGAAAGAAATAACGAATACGCATCTATCTTTTTGCACTTTACTAGTGCTATATATGCTTTATGGTGTCAACTATAATTTTTTACTAGGTATACCTACTAGTTATATCTCGCTAGCCGTAATGATTTTGTATGCGTCCCTATACTCAATATTGCAGAAGCGATTTACTTTAAAGTTTAGAACAGCTATTGTCTTTTCTATTATTTTGTGTTTGATCTCCACACTTAGCCTTTCATTAAACCTTGGAACGATAGATTTATTCTTATTAAGAAGCTCCTTTATTTACTTAACAATTTGTTTTTTCTTTTTCCCTATCTATGAATCCATTTTTAAAAGTAGCCACTTACTACTTTTAAAATCTATTGGCTATGCAGGGTTAATCAATGGCCTCCTCATTATTTCCATGCTAATCGTTAAACCTTTTCAAATGTCTTATCTATCACTAATAAATCTAGATACTTTGAAACTAATGAAAGGTGATGGAATACTTGATGGGCTAATGTCTTTACGAATGATAGGGATAACTGGATTTTCAGCTTACTCAACTAGCTTTGTACAAATGTTATGCGCCATTTGTTTTTTACTATATGTTTTTTATAAAAAAAACAGAAAGCTAGAATTAAACTTGAGAGAAAGTTTAATTCTAATATTTATAATTCTCTCAGCTGTTATATCTGCTCGTTCAGCATTCTTAGGGATCCTAGTTTTCTTATTAATTCTTATAAAAATTTCCACTATAAAAGAGTTTACTAAGTTTATTTCTCTATCGTTGCTTTTAATAATAATATTTATAATTACCATTATCTCTTTTGTTCCAACAGAGTTTAAAGAATTTTTTATTCGATGGATAACTGAGCTATTTGTTTCTGGAACAAATACAGGTTCATTTCAAACTAATGTTAAGATGTTTAAATTCAGCTTAGCTGACTTTTCATTATTAGGTGATTCAAGGTGGTTTGGAGATAATAATGATTATTACATGAACATTGATGTGGGCTGGTATCGAATATTATTTTCCATTGGATATATTGGTTTATTTTTTTGGATATTAACCATCTTATCTATTGTAGGTTGGAAACATATACTTCCTCCCAGGTTAACATCAGAAAAATGGATAGCAGCTTTAATTTTATTATATATATTCATTATGAACTTTAAAGGTGCAATTTTGCTTGATAGCTTTCAATCCTTATTTATATTGCTATCTATAAATACAGCATTAACTAACAAGAAACTGAATTTATAAAATGAATAATAGAATATCTTTGTACTGTAATTGGAATGTTTACATTGATTGCGATGGTAAATTATGGCTTCCATCCGTTCATGCCCAATACCTTAAAGCGTTAAAAAATATAGGTTTCAGTGAAATTTACTTGGCGAGTAAAATTAGTAAAGTTAGACAGGAAGAACATGATTTCTCTTTTTTAAGCAATGAAATCACCATAATTCCAATACCTTACTTTACAAATTATACCCATTCTGTTTTTAAGCTTCCATCTATAATTAAAGCATTTTTAACTCTAGCTAGAAAAAAAACCAATCATTGCTACATTAGAACCTATGAACCTTTCATTTGGATATTGGTCCTTATACAGCGAGTTTTATCAAAAAAGACGCTATTGTGTATGCATTATATTTCTGATCCTAAATCAGCGATATTTTCGAATGCAAACTCAACACCTATAAGCAAATATCTTCGTTACATAACATTCCTTCCTGAATATTATCTAACAAATATAGCATCAATATTTTGTCGACTGTCATCAAACGGTCCTGTCCCTATTAAAAACACACCGTTTTTTGTTAAACGTAGAATAAATAAGGTTATTGAGAGTGCACTATTAGAATCAGACATAATAATAGAGAACGAAACTAATTCATCAATTATTAATAACAATATAGAAAATAAAAAAATATCGATACTTTATGTAGGCTACATTCGCCCATCTAAAGGTATTGATGTGCTTATTGACGCAGTGAACCTTCTAGTGAAAGATAATATAACTAATTTTAAAGTTACTATTATTGGAAACGGAGATTACTATAACAAAGTATCCAGTATTATTAACACATATAATCTAACAGAATATTTTGAATTTACTGGATATATACCTTTTTCTGAAAAACTATTCAGCTACTATAAAAACTCTGATATTTTTATTAACTTATCTCCTAGTGAAACAGGTCCTAGAGTATTATTGGAAGCAGGCATCTTTGGCTGTAAACTAATATCCACTGATGTGGGTTATGCAAGAGACATCATTGGATCTGATGGCATTATAATCAAGATTAACAATAGCTTAGAGGCCAAAGAAGCTATTAAAAATCTTATTTATAATATATCCCCCTCACCATCCAACAATTCTAGATTATTAGAATATACGACCGAAAATTTTTTCAAAAAAATACTCTATTAACACAGTCACTAAAATACTTTCAGATATTAAATCATGAAGAATAAATTATTGCTCATTTACTCATGGTTCATTAGAACCTTTCTTATCCTTTTCCCTGATATGCCAATAATAATGAGATTTCGAGGTTTTCTTTACTCTTTTGCAATGAAATCTTGTGGTAAAAACTTTCAAGTTTCTGCAAGCGCCTCTATTCGAGGAATTCAAAGAATATCATGTGGTAGCAATGTATATTTTGGACCAAACTCATATGTTTTTTCAAGAATAAGCATTGTTATTCATGATGAAGTTTTAGTCGCCATGAATAGTGTTATCATTGATAGCAATCATGGGAAAAAAAATAACAGTTATAGATATGCTCGTGGACGTACGCAAGAAATAGTAATAGAAAGAGGATCATGGATTGCAGCAAATTCTGTAGTTACCGCTGGATCTTATATAAAAGAAGGAACCATTGTTCCTCCTTGCACTGTCGTTAGGTACGAGTAAATACTTACCTAATTTATTTAATTGTCGAAAATTCAAATTATGAAAATAGCAATCGCAGGTACCGGCTACGTCGGTCTGTCTAACGCCATGTTACTGTCCCAACACCACGAAGTGGTGGCGGTCGATATCATTCCTGAAAAAGTGGCGATGCTTAATAATAAGCAATCCCCGATTATTGATACCGAAATCGAACAGTTTCTAACGGAAAAACAACTCAATTTCCGTGCAACCGAAGATAAAGTCGAAGCCTATACGGGCGCGCAATACGTGATTGTGGCGACCCCAACAGACTACGACCCAAAAACCAACTACTTCAACACCAATTCAGTGGAATCCGTCATTCATGATGTGAACAAACTGAACCCAGAAGCGACCATTATCGTCAAATCCACCATTCCAGTGGGCTTTACGGAGCGTCTGCGTGAAGAGTTCGGTTACACCAACGTGATTTTCTCCCCAGAATTTTTACGTGAAGGTCGTGCGCTGTGGGATAACCTGTACCCGTCCCGTATCGTGGTGGGCGAGCGTTCTGAACGCGCACAGATTTTCGCTGACTTACTGTTAGAAGGCGCGATTAAGAAAGATGTACCGGTGCTGTTTACTGACGGCACTGAAGCGGAAGCGGTTAAATTATTCGCGAACACCTTCTTAGCCATGCGCGTGGCGTACTTCAACGAATTAGACACTTACGCAGAAAGCCGTGGCTTGAATGCCCGTCAAATCATTGAAGGGGTTTCTTTAGACCCGCGTATCGGCAGCCACTACAACAACCCATCATTCGGTTATGGCGGCTACTGCTTACCAAAAGACACCAAGCAGTTACTGGCGAACTACGACGATGTGCCGAATAACCTGATTAACGCGATTGTTGAATCTAACCGCACGCGTAAAGACTTTATCTCGGATGCCATTATCGCCAAAGCGCCACGTAAAGTTGGTGTGTATCGCTTAGTGATGAAAGCGGGCTCTGATAACTTCCGTGCCTCGGCGGTGCAGGGTGTGATGAAGCGTATCAAAGCCAAAGGGATTGAAGTGGTGGTTTACGAACCAGTACTCAAAGAAGATGAATTCTTCCGCTCAAAAGTCATTCGTGATTTAGACGCATTTAAAGCTGAAAGCGACATTATCTTGGCAAACCGTATGGTGCCTGAACTGGATGATGTGGCAGACAAAGTCTATACCCGTGACCTGTTTGGTAATGACTAATAACTATGAATAGTACAGCCCCAACAATCTCAATCATAATGCCCTGCTATAATGCAGGGAAATATATTGCTGAATCTATACAATCAGTACTTTCCCAAACCTACCTCGACTGGGAATTGATTATTATTGATGATAAATCAACTGATAATAGTATCCAGCAAATCACTACCTTTAATGACCCTAGAATTCATTTAATTAAACTTGAACAAAATCAAGGAGCTGGTGGTTGCCGAAATGCAGGGTTACAGAAAGTCCAAGGTACCTATATTGCATTTCTGGACTCAGATGATTTATGGAAGCCCAATAAGCTTGAAATTTCGCTGAGTTACCTGCAAAAAAATCCTAAAACAGCAGTTGTGTGCACTGGATATAGCTTTATTAATGAAAACGGTGAAAAAATACGCGGGTTGGTATCCCCTTCCAGCCAAATCACTTTACACCAATATATGATGAATACCTCTATAGGCTGCTCAACTGCTTTAGTAAATAGAGACCTCACTGGCGAATTTTCGTTTAGTACACTAAGGCAACATCAAGATGCTCACTTATGGATTACGTTTCTTTTAAAAAATTTAAAAGTGGATGGACTTAAAGATATCCTTGTTGAGTATAGAATTCGTGATAAACAAATTTCTCAAGGTAAAGTCAAAGCCGCTAAACGACTATTAAAACTGTATTTATCATTTGATGAAATTCCATTATATAAACGTTATTTTTATTTTTTTTCTTATTGTGTCAATGGTGTTATTAAAAGGATAAAGCGTTAATATGACTGTAAAAATGCCCGGTAAAAGACTTTTCGACATATTCTTTTCCTTAATTGGTATCATCTGTTTTAGTTGGTTAATATTCATTTCATGGATAGCAGCCTCTATCAGTACAAAATCTAATGGTTTCTTTTTCCAGAAACGAGTTGGACAGAATGGAAAGATATTTCATGTTATTAAATTGAAAACGATGAGAGATGTTTCTGTTCCTGTAACAACTATTACACAGGATTCCGACCCTCGCATTACAAAAATGGGAAAGTTTTTTAGAAAAACTAAAATTGATGAACTTCCTCAATTATTCAATGTGTTAATAGGTGATATGAGTTTTGTAGGGCCAAGGCCCGATGTTCCTGGTTATGCAGATAAACTAACTGGAAATAATAGACTCATACTTGCGATTAAACCAGGGATTACAGGCCCAGCTTCTATAGCCTATAAAAATGAAGAGGAAATTTTATCTTCTGTAGACAACCCTCAGAAATATAATGATGAAGTCATTTATCCAAATAAAATCAAGCTTAATCTAGAATATATCGAAAATTGGTCTTTAATCTCTGATATAAAATATATCGTTAAAACAGTTTTTTAATTAGGTAATAATCATGCTTAATACTCCATTTTCTCCTTGGCCTTCCTATACAAATGAAGAGGCCGACGCCGTAAAGAACGTATTACTCTCAAATAAAGTAAATTATTGGACGGGTGAAGAATGTCGGTTATTTGAAAAAGAGTTTGCTAACTGGGTTGGATGTGACTACGCCGTCGCACTCTCTAATGGTACTCTCGCTTTAGATGTTGCACTTAAAGCCTTAAATATTGGCCCGAATGATGATGTCATTACAACACCAAGAACATTTCTTGCATCAGCATCATCCATAGTAACTGCTGGTGCTAACCCTATTTTTGCGGATGTTGACCTAAACAGCCAAGCAATAACTGCTGAATCAATCGAGGCTGTGCTAACTCCCAATACAAAAGCCGTTATTGTCGTTCATTTAGCCGGCATGCCCGCAGAGATGGACCCTATCATGGAATTATCGAGAAAACATAATTTCTATGTTATTGAAGATTGTGCTCAGGCACATGGTGCAAAATACAAAGGACATAGTGTAGGAACTATTGGTGACATTGGAGCATGGTCATTTTGCCAAGATAAAATTATGACTACAGGTGGTGAGGGTGGAATGGTAACAACAAATAATAAAACCTTCTGGTCAAAAATGTGGTCATACAAAGATCACGGTAAAAATTATGATTCTGTATACAATAAATCACATCCTTCAGGCTTCAGATGGTTACATGATAGCTTCGGTACAAACTGGCGAATGACTGAAATACAGGCAATATTAGGTCGAATTCAACTAAAACGAATGCCTGAATGGACTAGAATTCGTCAAGAAAACTGCACTTTAATTAATGACGCGATTAAAGACCTGCCTATTGCAAGATGTATTAAGATTCCTGACTACATTTCCCATGCTGGTTACAAGCATTACATTTTTGTTAATCCAGAATATATGAAACCCGATTGGTCTAGGGATAGAATCGTTGAGTCCATAGTTAGCGAAGGTGTTCCTGCCTATCAAGGGAGCTGCTCTGAAATTTATAAAGAAAAAGCTTTTGACAATACCCCATGGCGACCGAAACACCCATTAGTAAATGCAGTAACTTTAGGTGAAACAAGCATCATGTTTTTAGTTCATCCTACATTAAAACAGGATGAATTAATAAAAATGAAAAATGTGATTAGAAATATATTAATTCAAGCATCTAAATAACTCTAACTATTTTAACGCTTATTAGTATTAGTCATTATACTTTAGGCGTTCAATATAACACTTTAAATTAGCTCTCTATTTATGGCTGCTATTTTAATATAAAAACCATAAATAAGATTTAATTATATAGAATTATGTTATTATCATGATAATACACGAAATAAGTAAAAATAGACTTACAAAATCAATTATCTTAATGCTCTTTGACATTGCTATAATTTATTTTTCATATTGGGCAGCATTCTGGTTAAGACTTGATAGAGAAACGCCTATTACCAGCTATAGTCACTGGTTAATAATTACTGTCATTGCATGTATCTCTATTTTATTCTTCATTCGCATTGGTTTTTATCGCGCAGTAATACGATATGTTAACATAAGTATATTACGATGGGCTCTTGTTGGCGCTTTCGCGTCTTCATTTTTATTAATTATATTATCTTGGTATCATCAAGCTTTCTTACCAAGAACTGTTCCAATACTTTATTTTTTCCTTCTAGCTGTATTATTAGCAGGCTCACGTATTTTTTATCGTAATTTCCTTCATCATTTTAAAAATAAAGGAATCCCTGTTATTATATACGGTGCTGGTGAAACAGGACGACAATTAGTTCCTATCTTAAAAGAGCATAAAGAATTAAACCCAGTTTGTTATATAGATGATGCTCCTATAAAGAAAAAAAATATTATTCAAGGAATTAAAGTTTATTCTATTGATGATATTGAAGAATTAATTTCTAGATATCATGTCAAAAAAATATTACTTGCTATGCCGAGAATCAATCCGCATAGAAAAAAAGAAATTTTACAAAGACTTGAAGAGTCTAATTGCGAGATTCTCAGCACTCCAGATTTTAATGATATCGTAAATGGTGTAGCTAAACTTAGCTCATTAAAGAGAGTATCTATTACAGATTTGCTCGGTAGAAAGCAAGTATCTCCTATCCCAGAGTTATTAGAAAAAAATATTTTTGAGAAGAATATATTAATAACAGGAGCAGGTGGTTCCATTGGTTCTGAGCTTTGCAGAAAAATTAAATCACAGAGCCCTAACCTAATGGTTCTTTATGAAATGTCTGAGTTCGCATTATATTCTATACATAAAGAACTATCCGCCATAGTTAATACAAATACAGTTATTATTCCTATCTTGGGTGATGTTAAAAATAAAAGTAAAATAATCCAAATAATTTCAAAATATAACATTAATACAATTTATCATGCAGCTGCATATAAACACGTTCCTTTAGTCGAATACAATATTATTGAAGGAATTAAAAACAATATCTTCGGTACATTATCTGTAGCTGAAGCTGCAAATGAGTGTAATGTTGAGAAATTCGTTTTGATCTCAACTGATAAAGCGGTACGTCCTACAAATATCATGGGAGCAACTAAACGTTTTGCGGAGCTAATATTGCAAGCACTTGCGGATCGAGGATCAAGTACTCAATATTCAATGGTTAGGTTTGGTAATGTTTTAGGTTCTTCAGGTTCAGTTGTTCCTTTGTTTGAAAAACAAATTGCTAATGGTGGCCCTATTACATTAACCCATCAAAACATCACTCGATATTTTATGACCATACCAGAAGCTGCATCATTAGTTATCCAAGCAGGTGCCATGGGTAAAAATGGTGATGTTTTTGTTCTTGATATGGGCGAACCTGTAAGAATATTTGATTTAGCAACAAAAATGGTAAAACTTTCTGGTCTGACTTTAAAAGACGAATTACACCAAGATGGTGATATTGAAATTAAGGTTACAGGGCTACGGCCTGGTGAAAAACTTTATGAAGAACTTTTAATTACAGACAATATATTAAAGACAACTCATCCATTAATTATGAGTGCAAATGAAAAATACCTCGTATGGGAAGAGTTAGAAAAAATAATCAGCGAGTTACGATTAAATTGCCAATCAAATAACTTATCAGCTCTTAGAGATTTATTGATAGCTTCTCCTTTAGATTTTACACCTAAAGACGAGATATGTGATTTTTTAAAATAAATACTGTGCTGATAGCCAAATATCAAGGTAAACGAATGAGCAACAATTATGTATTAGTCACCGGCGGTCTTGGCTATATCGGTAGCCATACCTATGTGCAAATGATCCAACAAGGTATTCAGCCGATTATTTTAGATAATCTTCATAATGCCAACCTTGAAGTGCTTAATCGCATTGAAACTATCACGGGAACTAAACCGACGTTTTATCAAGGTGATGTGCGTGATAAAGCCATTTTGGACACCATTTTTGCTCAGCATTCCATTAGCTCAGTAATCCACTTTGCGGGTTTAAAAGCAGTCGGTGAATCTGTTGAAAAACCGATTGAATACTATGATGTAAATGTAAATGGCACCTTAGTGTTAGTACAAAGCATGCGTCAGGCGGGTGTTAAAAGCTTAATTTTTAGCTCCTCTGCGACCGTGTATGGTGAACCTGAACATACCCCGTTAACTGAAGAATCCTCTGTCGGAAATACCAACAGCCCATATGGCACGAGCAAATATATGGTTGAGCGTATTTTAACTGACCTCAGTATCTCAGATAACGAATGGTCAATTTCCTTACTACGCTACTTCAACCCAGTTGGCGCGCATAACTCCGGTTTGATGGGTGAAGACCCTAATGGGATCCCAAATAACCTGACCCCGTTTATTGCACAAGTGGCTGTCGGTCGCCGCAAAGAGCTTGCTGTATTCGGCGGAGATTATACTACCAAAGATGGCACTGGCGTTCGCGATTACATCCATGTGATGGATTTAGCTGATGGGCATATTGCTGCATTAAATCACATGAACAAAGACTCAGGGCTTTATATCTATAATCTGGGTACAGGTACGGGAACTAGCGTACTGGAAGTGATTGCTGCTTTTGAAAAAGCTGTCGGTAAACCAATCCCTTATAAAATTGCCGAGCGTCGTGCGGGAGATATTGCTGAATATTGGTCAACCCCAGCAAAAGCAGAGCGTGAGCTTGGTTGGAAAGCCAAATATAACATTCAGGATATGGCTGATGATGTATGGCGCTGGCAATCTATGAATCCTAACGGTTATCAACGCTAAATCATTCTTGATATAGCATCAATTAGGCGAGCCTCTAGCTCGCCTTTTTATTTTTCATTTTTTATTCCCTCAAACTCTATTCTCACCACACGATTAACCTACTCGTCCCCTGATTCGCTCCCTGATTCCCCCATATAGCTCTGCCCTCCCTTATTCACAAAATATTCCCCGCATCAATAACGTTTTTTATTTTATTATATTTTTATATAACATCGATTTTTGGATGAATTATTTGGTTTTTTATTTAAAACTAAACTATTATCCCGTGCGAGATTTTTGTCGCGTAACTTAGATTGCTAAAAATTACCATTATCCATCCTGATTTAGGGCTATTATCATGTTCAGTAAATTCCTCATGACTATCACAATGAGCATCCTCGTTTCTGGGTGCCATCTCGCCCCGGGAACCTATATTTCCACATCAGGAAAACAGACTATTGATACTGGTAAGCAAGATATTAGCCAGCTTGTGGATATTTACCCTATCTCTCCTAAGCTGCTAAGCGAAATACAGGTTGCCCCCGTGATCGCCAAATCTAATCCGCAGCTTGAAGCGCAGCTAGCCGCTTATGACTATCGTGTTGGCGTGGGGGATGTGCTGGCAATTACCGTATGGAATCACCCTGAGCTCACTATCCCTGCAGGCTCCTATCGCAGCGCTGCGGATTCAGGGAATTGGGTTCACGCAGATGGCACCATTTATTATCCCTATATTGGAAAAGTCTCCGTTCTTGGTAAAACAATCAGTGAAATCAGAAAATTAGTCAGCACCCGACTTGCTGCCTATCTTGAAGCACCACAAATCGATGTCAGCATTGCCGCCTTTCGTTCACAAAAAATCTATGTGTCCGGCGAAGTGACTAAACCGGGTTCTTTACCCATCACCAATGTCCCTCTTACTATTTTGGAAGCCTTTAATACCGCAGGCGGGTTAACCGAAAAAGCAGACTGGGACAATGTGATCCTCACCCGTGGAGGGAAAGAGATAAAAATTTCGCTGCAATCGTTAATCCAATACGGTGATTTAACCCAAAACGACTTAATGCTCTCCGGCGATGTTCTCTATGTTCCCCGTAATGATGCGCAAAAAGTCTTTGTGATGGGAGAAGTGGGGCAACCTTCAACGTTGACTATCGACCGTGCGGGCATGAGCATCACTGAAGCGCTAAGTAAAGCCAACGGACTCAGTCAAACTACCGCAAGTGCGACAGGGATTTTTGTCATTCGGTCAACGCATAGAGCCGCACCAACGGCGGGTTCTGAAGACGAAAAAAACCGTTCCAAAATGGCTGCAATTTATCAGCTCGACCTCTCCGATGCGACGTCACTCGTGATGGGAACGGAATTTAAATTACAACCTTATGACCTTGTTTATGTGACAGCGGCACCCGTTGTTCGGTGGAACCGTTTAATCACTCAATTACTGCCAACCATCGCCTCATACAACCAGCTTGCCGAAGGGACTAAGCGTATTTATGCATGGTGATTTTATTTTTAATCAAATGCTTATGTTCAATAACATTCTTATCGTGTGCATGGGGAACCTCTGCCGGTCACCCACTGCGGAGCGTTTAATGCAGGGGCTTTTTCCCCAAAAAAAGGTCCACTCCGCAGGCCTGATTGCGCTGGAAAATCAACGGGCTGATGCTCAAGCTCGCCATATAGCAAAAAGCCATCACCTCTCTTTGGAGGGAAACCGTTCTCGCCGTTTGACCGAGCATTTATGCCAAGTGGCGGACTTGATCCTCGTAATGGAAAACGGCCATACCCAAAAACTTTATCAACAGTTTCCGCAAACCCGAGGCAAAGTCATGCTATTTGGTGAATGGCTGAATAAAACCGAAATCCCTGATCCTTATAAACATAGCGAGGAGATGTTTGAGCATGTCTATCAGCTTATAGAAAAAGCGGCCGGCTCATGGCAAGGAAAGATTTAGCCTCTATTTAAACTTATTTAAAAGCTCATTTTATAAAACCATTATCTCTATAAACCAATTATTCATATAACAATTGCCCCTATGAACAATACAGAAAAAAAACATTCGCCAAACACCGATGAAATCGACTTACTCGCTATATTAAAAACACTGAAATCTAACATGCTAACCATAGCGGCGTTGACTGTTGTCGCCATTTTAAGTGCCGGAGCGTATTGCTGGTTCGCTTCTCCTATTTACCAAGCCAATGCCACATTGCAGTACGATAAGGTTAACCAAGCATCACTATTAGAAAAAATGAATGATGGGATGCTTTTTGGCGGCAATAGCGGGCAAATCGATTCAGAAATTGAAGTCATTAAATCCAGAATGGTGTTAGGCAAAACCGTGTCAGACTTGAATCTAGATATTCAGATTTTGCCTTCAACGATATTCTCCAGATTTCTAAGTAATGCGCCCGTTGTTCATATTGCAGAGTACCAATTGCCTCCAGATTTAATCGGTCAACCTGCCACTTTAACCTTTTTAGATGGTCACCAATATACGCTGAGTCTTGCCGGCCAAATTTACCATGGGCAAATTGGCACCACGTTAAAGCAAGGAGAAATTCACTTATTGATTGATTCATGTCTCGCTCAAAGTGGGGAAAAACTGACCTTAATAAAAAATGATCGTTATTCTGCTATCGAAAATTTGCGACGCCGTCTCAGTATGAATGAAGCCAGTAAAGGCTCTGGCATTATTAACTTAACAATTAAAGGGACAAATCAGCGAGAAAATATCGAGATTTTGGATAATGTTATTCAAAATTATATTAACCAGAATAGAGAACATAGAAAACAAGCTACAAACAACACGTTGATTTTTCTAGATAACTACATACCAAAAGTAAAAAACAAGCTCGACCATTATGAAAATCAGTTAAATACGTTTCGTAAACAAAATGAGTCTATTGACCTAACGCTAGAGGCCAAATCCGCGCTTGAGAGTGCATTGCATGTAGAAGAAAAGCTAAATGAGCTGACTTTTAAAGAAGTGGAGCTTCAACAACGATATACCCGCAGCCACCCGGCTTATCAATCCTTACTCGATAAACGCCAAAAGTTGTTACTCGAGAAAGAAAAAGCCAGCAAAAACATTCAACAACTGCCAAACACCCAGCAGCAAATTATTCGTTTAACTCGCGATGTGGAATCCGAGCAAGCTATTTATAACCAGTTAGTGACCAAACAACGCGAACTCAGCGTGTTGAATTCGGGGATCACAGCCGATGTACGAATTATTGACTCTGCAGAGTCTTATCCCGTGGCCATCGCTCCCAAAAAAAGCTTAATCATGGTGCTGGCCTCCTTAGTGGGTTTTATTATGGGTTGTACCTATGTGGTCGCGAAAGAGATCCTCAATAATAAAATTAAAAATACGGAAGATCTCGAGGCGCTAGGCGTTCGTGTTTATGCCACTGTACCATTCTCGTTGCATGAAAAAAAATCACGGCATCGCGAGCGTAAAAAGCTCCTAGCGATTGAAAATCCAGCGGATATGGCAATAGAATCCATTCGTTCATTAAGAACCAGTGTCTATTTCTCCGTTATGAATCAAGATAATAATATTGTGATGGTGACAAGTGCATCCCCAAGTGTAGGAAAAAGTTTTATTACTGCGAATATGGCGGTCGTCCTTGCCAATGCAGGTAAAAAAATTCTGCTTATCGATACCGATTTACGCAAAGGACATATCCATAAAACATTTGGATTAAAAAATAAATCTGGGCTTTCAGAATTTTTATCTCAGCACAGTGGAAACCCGGTATCAATACACCAGCAAGTTATTGAGAATTTAGACATTATTAGCCGAGGGGAAAGTACCGTACACTCTTCAGAACTGCTGATGAGCGAGCAATTTAAGCATTTATTGGACTCAGTTAAACATCAATATGACATGGTTCTACTGGATACTGCGCCCATTTTCGCGATTACCGATCCGGCTATCATCGGAAAATATGCCGGTACATCACTCTTAGTGGCCTATTATGGCGTAAATACCGTTAAAGAAATTGAACGTGCACTTAAGTATTTCAAACAAAATAATATTGAAATTACAGCCACCATTCTTAATGGTATTGATGAAAAATCTGACGATTATCATTATGTCTACCAGTATTAATAGAATGGCGAGCCACCCGCTCGCCTTTCGCTCTCATATCGACACAACTAATGCATCTTTCCAAATTTGCGCGTAAACTCTGCATCATCTTTTTCATCCCGACCAATAGCCGTTAACGTTATGCCACATATTGTTTTATTCGAACCTGAAATCCCACCCAATACTGGGAATATCATCCGCTTATGCGCCAATACTGGCTTTAGTCTGCACCTGATCCATCCCCTTGGTTTTACTTGGGATGACAAACGCTTACGCCGTGCAGGGCTAGATTACAGCGAATTTGCGGATATCAAACATCATCATGACTATTACGCATTCTTAGAAAGTGAAGGGTTAAATCCTGATAATAATCAGTCGCCAACAGGCGCTCGCGTGTTTGCGTTGACCACCAAAGGTAAGCCAAGCCACAGCAATGTGAGTTATCGGGAAGATGATTATTTGATGTTTGGACCAGAAACCCGCGGCCTACCGCCGTATGTTCTCGACAATATGCCAATCGAGCAGAAAATTCGTATCCCAATGCTAGCAGAAAGCCGCAGTATGAACCTGTCTAACTCGGTCGCCGTTGTGGTTTTCGAAACTTGGCGCCAGCTTGGGTATCCGGGTGCGCTGCTGAAAGACTAGTTTAGTTTGCTTATGCCGTTTGCTAGATTTAGAACAAATCTTGAACATCTTTTAAGTTGCTGTTAGATTTGTACAATAAATAGTACAAGATAGGTATCATACAATGAAAACCATTTCCTTTAGTGATGCTAGAAGCAATTTGAAAGCAGTGCTTGATAGAGTTGTTGATGATATGGATACGACGATTATAACCCGCCGTGATTCTGAAGCGGCTGTAGTTATGTCCTTGGAATACTACAATAGTTTAATGGAAACCATCTATCTACTGCGCTCTCCTGCAAATGCAGAGCATCTCAACAAATCCATCGAGCAATTTAAAGCGGGTAAGATTTCAGAGAGAAAGCTAATCAATGAGTAGACTTCTAACATGGACGGATCAAGCTTGGGAAGACTATCTATACTGGCAAAACCAAGATAAAAAGACATTAAAGCGGATCAATAAACTCATTGAAGACACGAAAAGCACGCCATTCAGCGGTATAGGTAAACCAGAGCCACTAAAAGAAAACTTAGCTGGCTTCTGGTCTCGTAGAATAGATGAAACAAACAGGCTAGTTTATGCAATCGAAAATACCGCATTAGTTATCATTGCCTGCCGCTATCACTACTGACTTTATTTAAATCCCATCCCCGCCTTCAAAACCATCAACGTTACCATTAAAGTTTTGATCCATCTCCAGCGATGGCTTATCACTTGTTGGCTTACCAACAATACGTGCAGGAACTCCCGCCACTGTGGTATGAGGAGGAACAGGGTGCAGCACTACAGAGCCCGCGCCAATTTTTGCGCCGCGACCAATTTCAATATTGCCCAGAATTTTAGCGCCAGCGCCAATCATCACCCCTTCACGTACTTTAGGATGACGGTCGCCACAGGTTTTACCGGTACCGCCTAGCGTAACAGACTGAAGAATAGACACATCATTCTCAACAATCGCCGTTTCACCAATCACGATCCCGGTCGCGTGGTCGAGCATAATCCCGCAGCCAATACGGGCAGCAGGGTGAATATCGACCCCAAAAGAGACAGAAATTTGGTTTTGCAGATAAACGGCCAACGCTTTACGCCCTTCACCCCATAACCAATGCCCAATACGATAGGCTTGTAGGGCGTGAAAACCTTTTAAATACAGCAGTGGCGTGGAATATTTATCCACCGCAGGGTCACGTAAACGGACAGCAGAAAGATCCATCGCCGCAGAAAAAATCATCTGCTCGTCATTACGGTATGCTTCTTCCACAATTTCGCGGACTTCCATTGCGGGCATAATTGGCGAACTCAACTTATTCGCCAACATATAGCTAAGCGCACTACCGAGGTTGTCATGCTTCAGTAATGTCGCGTTAAAAAAACTGGCAAGTAAAGGCTCACAGTCAGCAAGCGCCTTGGCTTCTTCCTTAATGTAACCCCAAATTCTATCCAGTTCTTCACGCGACATAATGGCTCTCTTCTATATTATTATTAGCTTGATTATTATTAGCTTGATTATTATTAGCTTGGTAACTTAGGCATGTCTGCAATTTCATCTTTAGTCGCACGCCCGAGCAAGGCTTGGGAGGCTTCTAACACATTTTTATTGCAGTAGAGAATTTGATAAATCTGTTCTGTGATTGGCATTTCAACACCGGCACGCTCCGCAAGGGCTTTCACCTCTTTGGTATTGCGATAGCCTTCAACCACTTGCCCAATCTCTTTTTCCGCCACTTCCACACTGACACCATTTCCCAGCATCATACCGAAACGACGGTTACGGGATTGGTTGTCAGTGCAGGTTAACACTAGGTCGCCAAGCCCTGCCATACCCATAAATGTGGATGGATCCGCGCCCAGTGATACACCTAAGCGGCTCATTTCGGCTAAGCCTCGGGTAATCAACGCTGTACGTGCGTTTGCACCAAAACCCATACCATCGGAGATCCCAGCGCCAATCGCGATGACGTTT
This sequence comes from Providencia alcalifaciens, assembly GCF_020271745.1. Classification (NCBI taxonomy): domain Bacteria; kingdom Pseudomonadati; phylum Pseudomonadota; class Gammaproteobacteria; order Enterobacterales; family Morganellaceae; genus Providencia; species Providencia alcalifaciens. Next base: position 1,263,643 of record NZ_CP084296.1, read on the forward strand.
TTCACTGCGCCACCAAGTTGCACACCAATCATGTCAGGATTTTTATAGACACGGAAACTTTTGCCACAATGGAATAATTTTTGTAAATCATCACCAAATTGGCTATCGGATGCGGCGACTGAAATCGCAGTAGGGAGACCGGCTGCAAGCTCTTTGGCGAAAGTAGGCCCAGAAAGTACCGCCAGCGGAATTTCGTTTCCTAATACCTCACGCGCTACATCTTGCAACAAACGTCCGGTATCTCTCTCTAACCCTTTGGTTGCCCAAATAATGCGGGAGCCCGCTTTTAGATACGGTTTGATTTGCTTGAGCACATCACCAAATACATGGCTAGGTACCACAATCAAGATATTCAGGCTCGCTTCAACGGCGCTTTTTAAGTCCGTTTCGAGAGATAAACTATCAGGGAAAGAAACACCAGGTAAAAACGCTTGATTGCTACGTTCTTGGTTTAATTTACGGATGTGTGCTGGGTCATGCCCCCACAACACCACCTGATGGCCATTACGTGCAAGAGTAATGGCTAAAGCGGTGCCGTACGAGCCGGCACCGATCACTGTCATTGAAGCAGTATTCATTAAGCGACCTTATTGAACTTCAGGGTTCTGCGCTTGTTCACCTTGTTGCTGCTGTAAGTAATTCATGAACAGTGCATCAAAGTTAACTGGCGCTAAGTTCAATTGTGGGAAAGTACCACGACCCACCATGTTCGTGATAGTTTCACGCGCATATGGGAACAGGATATTCGGGCAGTATGCACCTAAGCAATGTGCCATTTGAGTGCCTTCGATACCATCAATGGAGAACACACCCGCTTGCTGAACTTCACACAGGAATGCCGTTTCTTCGCCCAGAGTTGCAGTAGTTGTCACACGCAGAACAACCTCATACACGCCTTCAGCTAGCTGAGTTGAAGAAGTATCTAAATCTAATTTGATCTCTGGCTGCCACTCTTTTTGAAAGATTTGAGGTGCATTAGGTGCTTCAAATGAAACGTCTTTTGCGTAGATACGTTGAATTTGAAATACCATTTCTGAGTTGTTTTGTTCTGACATAATAATTACCTTACTTCCATATTAGAGTTTCGAGATATATTCAGTTGCCGGCACATTTTTACAGTGCCGGATAATTACTTCTTACCACGAGCCAGTGGTAGGTTTTCACCCGCCCAACCGGCGATCCCTTCTTTCAGGACAAAGACTTTTTCAAAACCATGATGAGCAAGCTGTTCAGCAGGTTTAGTTGCTTCCATTCCACTTGCAGAAACCATAATCACAGATTTCTGTTTATGTTTTTCCAGCTCACCCAAATTATTATCTTTAATTTCAGATGGTGTTAAGTTAATAGAATCAATAATATGCCCTTTGCGGAACTCTTCGCGAGTACGTAAGTCCACAACAACTGCTTCTTCTTTATTGATCATTGTAATCGCTTGAGTGCGCGCAATGACTTTAGTTTTAGAGAATAGGCTTCTGAAGGTCATCACGACCACAGCAACAAATAACACTATCCAAGTCAGACTAACAAACGCGTTACGACTGACAAATTGCATGATTTCTTGGATCATGGGGGGCAATTACTCCCGTTAGTTAAAAACGAATATCAAAGGGTTCAGAGTATACCTTTGTGCTGAGCTAATTACAGCCAGTTAGCGCAAACTAGAATGTCTTTTTTGCGAAAACACTCGCAGAGTTAACACCTTTTTACTGAAAAAAGAATTTTTTTCTCAAAGCTGTACGCAGGCATTTTAACATAAACATGCTCAGACTAGGCTTTGACGCTAAATTAATTCCCATCGAAATAGAAAAAAGTCCCTTAACGCTAGCTATACTCGCCATACTTCAAGTTGCTGCGTTGTTGACTACGTTTATTCGCACTAGTCACCTAGCTGCATCTCGCATTATTTAGAGTATATACAATAAAATTTAGTGATAATACGCCTATAATTTGACTTAGTGTTAAACCGAATAATAGCAATATTCTTAATTTTTAAGCGTTTTTATGACTATTTTTCAGAGAACACTGGAAAGCAGGACTTGCAGATGAAATAATCAGTTATTGCATTTAATTGAGGTGATCTATCACAATGGCCCATACATCCCATCGAATAAAGACATTTTTTGTTCGTCAGGCAATGATCTCTGCCCTGCTTGGTTTGGGGTTATTCACTTTAGCGCCTTCTCACGTCGCGCTCGCGAATCAGATCACCGAAAATAAAGGCCAATTAAATGACCTACTAAAAAGCATTGCTGAAAAAGAAAAAAGCGTTAAAGAACAGCAAACTAAAAAAAGTAATCTCCTTCAACAGCTCAAAGAGCAAGAGCAAAGTATTTCTGCTGCAAGCCGTGATTTGCATCTAACCCAAAACCAATTAAAACAGCTAGATAAAGAAATATCCTCCTTATCCAGTAATATCAGTCAGCTGCAAAAGAAAAAAAATGAACAAGAAAAACTGCTTGCTGAGCAGTTAGATGCCGCATTCCGACTTGGTAAACACCAAGGTTTATCACTACTCTTAAAGGGTGAAGAAGGCCAGCGGGAAGAGCGAATGCTTGCTTATTATGGCTATCTCAACCAAGCCCGTGAAAAAAACATTCTTGATCTGGAAGAAACCACCAAAGAGCTGCACGAACAGAAACAGTTAGAGCAAAAAAAACAAGCCGAGCAAAAAACAACGCTCACACGCCAACAACAAGAAAAGCAAAAACTCGATAATGCGCGAGCTTCACGGCAAAAAACCTTAACCGCATTAGAAAGCTCACTAAAAGAAGATCAGAAAAACCTCGCGGTCTTAAAGCAAAACGAAGCCAGACTACGTGACAAGATTGCCAAAGCAGAACGTGAAGCAAAAGCACGCGCCGAACGTGAAGCCCGTGAAGCCGCACGCATTCGTGCTCAAGTTGCTGAAAAAGAAAGAAAAGCAAAACAGAAAGGCTCCACGTATAAGCCATCTGAAAGTGAACAATCTCTGATGTCTCGAACGGGTGGTTTAGGTCGTCCTGCAGGCCAAGCTATCTGGCCAGTACGCGGTTCCACCCTACATAATTATGGGGATGTGATCTCCAGCGAATTACGTTGGAAAGGTATGGTGATCGCCGCAAATGAAGGCACCCAAGTTAAGGCTATTGCAGATGGTCGCGTACTACTCGCAGACTGGCTTCAGGGCTATGGCTTAGTTGTTGTCGTTGAGCATGGTAAAGGGGATATGAGCCTATATGGCTATAACCAAAGTGCGCTGGTGAGTGTAGGCCAAGAAGTCCGTGCAGGCCAGCCAATTGCTTTAGTGGGAAGTAGTGGCGGCCAAGAACGCCCTGCTCTTTACTTTGAAATTCGCCGACAAGGTAAGACCGTTAACCCTCGCCCATGGCTAGGAAGGTAGCCCGACAATCTTTCGCACTGCCTATAAAATGCTAGGCTATAAAAAGTTAGGAAAATAATTATGTTAAGACACTCGCCGATGAAATTACTGATTAGCCTGCTCCTTATCATGGTCAGCTCTCAGGCGAGTGCCGCTAAACTCGCGATTGTCATTGATGATTTCGGTTACCGAGTCAAAGAAGATAATCAAATCCTAGCGTTACCGGCGGCCATTAGCATTGCTATTTTACCTAACTCACCTCATGGTGCTGAAGTCGCGGCCACGGCCTATCAGCAAGGTCGGGATATTTTAATCCATATGCCCATGAAGCCATTGAGTAAGCAACCTCTTGAAAAAGACACTTTAGCACCCTCGATGAGTGCTGAAGAAGTTGACCGCATCATCAAAAATGCCATTAACCGCGTTCCTCATGCTAAAGGAATGAACAACCACATGGGCAGTGAGATGACCTCCAGCCTTTCAGGGATGCGTAATGTCATGCGTTCATTAGCGCAATCAAACCTCTTTTTCTTAGATAGCGTCACGATTGGCAATACACAGGCATTGAATGCAGCCAAAGAATTCGGCGTTCCCTCAACGAAACGCAATATTTTTATTGATAATCACCAATCTGAAGAAGAAACCCGTACACAGCTGAATAAAGCCATTGCTTACGCACGTAAACACGGCAGCGCGGTTGCGATTGGTCACCCGCATCCATCAACCGTACGTGCCTTACAAAAATTTATTCCATTGGTTCCCGCGGATATTGAGCTTGTGCCTGTCAGTACACTGGTCAACTATCAGCCAGTAACTGGCGAACCACGCAAGACTCTCAGAATGCAGCCTGAAGGCGTGAATCCAACGCAGCCAGCAACAACGCTTGAGACCAAAATCCCAAGCAAATCAGAAGAAGAACCGTATAATTCTGCTAAGCCAACCACAGTTCCTGAAGATGTCACTCCGGCAACTGTCGAACCTACACCTATCAACGATGCTGCTGAGCAACCTGAAAAAGCAGTCAGTCCCGCAGAGTTAGGTGTATGTGATATCGAACTGCCAACGACCCGCCTGCAAGGCATCGAGCTACTCATGTTTGTGGTCGAGGCCATTTATCAAGATAAAACCCTGCAACCTCTAATTACAGAAAAGAAAATGCCATAACGGGTAAGACTAAAAATTAAAAAGGGTTTAAAGGCTTTGCCTATAAACCCTTTAGCGCTAATAAATTAACTCTGAATTAATCCCAGTTTAAAATCACTTTTCCTGACTGCCCTGAACACATCACATCAAAGCCTTTTTGGAAATCATCAATAGAAAATTCATGAGTAATGATGGGTGATAAATCGAGACCTGATTGCACGAGTGTCGCCATCTTATACCAAGTTTCAAACATTTCACGCCCATAAATTCCTTTGATAAACAACCCTTTAAATATAACTTGGCTCCAGTCTGTTGCCATCGATGATGGAGGAATACCTAATAGCGCGATTCTGCCACCATGATTCATGGTGTCTAGCATGGTTTGGAAAGCGGCCGGCGCCCCTGAAACTTCTAGCGCCACATCAAAACCTTCTTTCATGCCCAGTTCATTCATGACGTCTTTAAGATTTTCACGGCTCACATTCACTGCGCGGGTTACGCCCATTTTTTTCGCTAGCTCAAGACGATAATCATTCACGTCGGTGATCACTACATGGCGAGCACCGACATGTCGGCAAACCGCTGCCGCCATAATACCGATAGGACCTGCACCCGAAACCAACACGTCTTCACCCACTAAATCAAACGATAATGCCGTATGCACCGCATTACCGAATGGGTCAAAAATTGCCGCGATTTCATCAGGAATATTATCTGGAATTTTAAAGGCGTTAAACGCAGGGATCACCAAATACTCAGCAAAACATCCTGGGCGATTTACGCCGACGCCAATGGTATTACGGCATAAGTGAGTGCGCCCACCTCGGCAATTACGGCAATGACCGCAGGTAATATGCCCTTCGCCAGAAACACGGTCACCAATTTTAAACCCTTTAACTTCCTGCCCAATCTCAACAATTTCCCCTATATATTCATGACCCACCACCATCGGAACGGGAATGGTTTTTTGCGACCATTCATCCCAGTTGTAGATATGAACATCCGTTCCGCAAATGGCGGTTTTACGGATTTTAATCATCACATCATTGTGTCCCAGTTCCGGTTTCGGAACGTCTGTCATCCATATACCTGGTTCTGCTTTTAATTTGGACAGTGCTTTCATAGGCGACCTTTTATTTATGGCTACATTAATTTTATGAATAAATTAATTTTGTGACTAAATTAATTGAAGCTTTTTGCCAATACGGATGAATGCATCAACAGCGTGTAAAATATCCTCCTCACTGTGTGCAGCGGACATTTGCGTGCGAATTCGTGCTTGTCCTTGCGGAACCACTGGATAGAAAAATCCAGTGACATAAATACCTTCTTTTAATAGCTCTGAAGCGAATTGCTGAGCAACCTTGGCATCGCCTAACATCACAGGAATGATGGCATGGTCAGCGCCTGCTAATGTAAATCCTGCTGCGGTCATTTTTTCTCTAAATAACACCGCATTACGCCACAATTTTTCACGGCGCTCTTGCCCTTCGGTCATCATATCGATCACCTTAATGGATGCGGCAACAATGGCTGGCGCCAAAGAGTTAGAGAATAAGTATGGGCGAGAGCGTTGACGTAACCACTCAACGACCTCTTTTTTGGCGGCAGTATAACCACCGGATGCACCACCTAATGCTTTTCCGAGTGTGCCAGTAATGATGTCAACGCGTCCCATAACCTTGCAATATTCATGGCTACCGCGACCATTTTCCCCTACGAAACCAACAGCATGGGAGTCATCTACCATGACCAATGCGTTATATTCATCCGCAAGGTCGCAGACAGTTTTCAGATCAGCAATCACGCCATCCATCGAAAAAACACCGTCAGTCGCAATCAGAATATGGCGCGCACCCGCGGCTTTGGCTTCTTCAAGGCGCTGTTTTAATTCCACCATATTATTGTTGCTGTAACGGTAGCGCTGGGCTTTACACAGGCGAACACCATCAATGATAGATGCGTGGTTTAATGCATCAGAGATAATGGCGTCTTCTGGCCCTAATAGCGTTTCAAAAAGTCCACCGTTGGCATCAAAACAAGAGGAATAGAGGATCGCATCTTCCATTCCGAGGAAATCCGCAATTTTCTTTTCAAGAATTTTATGGCTGTCTTGAGTACCGCAAATAAAACGAACCGATGCCATACCAAAACCGTGGCTATCCATACCCTGCTTTGCTGCTTCAATCAGTGCGGGGTGATTGGCTAAGCCTAAATAGTTATTTGCACAGAAGTTAATAACGCGCTGCCCACCTTGAATTTCAATGTCAGCGTCTTGAGAGGTTGTAATAATGCGCTCATGTTTAAACAAGCCTTCAGCTTCTATTTGCACCAATTGTTGTTTAATCTGCTGGTAAAATTGTTCTGACATGATTTGTTCCTGTAAAGAAGTTGTTTACAGAGTTTAATAATAGTCACTAGAACTAGCGATATCTGGTGAGCAAATAAGTTAAGTTTGTAGACAAGATCACGATAATTCCCTCTGACGAGGTATGACAACTAGGACAATTATCTGGCCGATATACTGTTGTCTGCACAAAGAGGTGTTATTATAGACCCCAATTTTATATCCATTTATTCTTAACCCACTTGAGGTATTCACGATGATCGTAGTCACTGGCGGAGCTGGTTTTATTGGCAGCAATATTATTAAAGCCCTGAATGAAATGGGTCGCACCGATATTCTGGTAGTGGATAACCTGAAAGATGGTACTAAGTTTGCCAACCTTGTTGACCTCGATATCGCCGATTACATGGATAAAGAAGACTTTATCGTGAGCGTTATTGCCGGTGATGATTTTGGTGATATTGACGCTGTTTTCCATGAAGGCGCTTGCTCATCCACCACTGAGTGGGATGGTAAGTATATGATGGATAATAACTATCAATTTTCTAAAGAGCTGCTGCATTACTGTTTAGAGCGTGAAATTCCCTTCCTGTATGCCTCTTCCGCAGCCACTTATGGTGGACGTAGCGATAATTTCATCGAAGAACGTGAATTTGAAAAACCATTGAACGTATATGGCTACTCTAAATTCCAGTTTGACCAATATGTTCGCAACATCATGCCTGAAGCTCAGTCTCAAGTATGTGGCTTCCGTTATTTCAACGTTTATGGACCAAATGAAAACCATAAAGGCAGCATGGCGAGCGTGGCTTACCACTTAAACAAACAGATTAATGAAGGGCAAACCCCGAAACTGTTTGAAGGCAGCGACACTTTCCGCCGCGACTTCATTTACGTTGGCGATGTGGCTGCGGTGAATTTATGGTTCTGGGAAAATAACGTTTCTGGCATTTTCAACTGTGGTACAGGTCGCGCGGAATCATTCCAAGCGGTTGCCGATGCCGTCACTGAATTCCATAAAGATAAAAATGTCTCTATCGAATACATTGAATTCCCTGAGAAATTAAAAGGTCGCTACCAGAGCTTCACTCAAGCGGATCTGACTAAATTACGTGCTGCAGGTTACACAGCACCGTTTAAAACCGTTGCTGAAGGCGTGACCGAATATATGCAATGGCTGAATAAAGACGCGTAATCGTCTTTTTATGAAAACAGTACCTATGAAGATACTAGTGATTGGCCCCTCATGGGTAGGGGATATGATGATGTCTCAGAGCCTGTATCGCACGATCAAGGCGCTGCATCCTCATGCTCAAATTGATGTGATGGCACCTGATTGGTGCCGCCCGTTATTGGCGAAAATGCCCGAAGTGTCTGAAGCGATTTCCATGCCATTAGGGCATGGAAAGCTAGAAATTGGCGAACGTCGTCAATTAGGCCTCAATTTGCGGAAAAATAGGTACGATCAAGCGATTGTTTTACCTAATTCATTAAAATCTGCACTGGTGCCGTTCTTTGCTAAGATCCCCAAAAGAACGGGATGGCGCGGTGAAATGCGTTATGGACTGCTCAATGATTTACGTCCATTAGATAAACAAGCATTTCCACTGATGGTGCAGCGCTATGTCGCACTGGCGTATGACAAACAGCACATCAAATCGGCCAATGATATTCCCGCCCCCATTCTATGGCCTAAATTAGTCACTGATAAACAGCAAGTTAGCGATACTGTCAGTCAATTTAGTATTGATTTTTCTCGCCCAATCATTGGTTTCTGCCCAGGTGCTGAATTTGGTCCCGCAAAACGCTGGCCACACTATCACTATGCGGCGTTAGCTCAAAAGCTAATTAGCGAGCAAGGCTACCAAGTCCTGTTATTTGGTTCTCAAAAAGACCATGAAGCGGGTGAAGAAATCCGCCAAAGTTTGACTGACGACGCTCGCAATTACTGCCTTAATTTCGCAGGAAAAACGTCGTTAGAACAAGCCGTTAATCTTATTGACGCTTGCCAAGCCGTTGTGAGTAATGATTCTGGCTTAATGCATGTAGCTGCGGCTCTCGATAAACCGTTAGTCGCACTCTATGGCCCAAGCAGCCCAGACTTTACACCGCCACTGTCCGATAAAGCAGAAGTGATCCGGCTAATAACCGGTTACCACAAGGTGCGTAAAGGTGATGGTGAAAGTGGCTATCACCAAAGCCTGATTGATATTCAACCGCAAATGGTACTGGATGCCCTAACCCGTTTAAATATAGGTATTAAATAATGAGAGTGTTATTAGTAAAAACATCATCTATGGGAGATGTTTTACACTCTCTGCCTGCATTAACCGATGCTCAGGCAGCAATACCGAATATTCAATTTGATTGGGTGGTCGAAGAAGGGTTTGCTCAAATCCCCACCTGGCACAGTGCGGTGAATAAAGTGATCCCTGTAGCAATCCGTCGCTGGCGAAAAAATTGGTTTTCTGCGCCAATTCGTGCCGAACGTGCAGAGTTTCGTCGCCATTTGCAGGAAATCCACTACGATGCCGTTATCGATGCACAAGGGTTACTGAAGAGTGCGTTGCTAGTCACTCGCCTCGCTCACGGTTCTAAACATGGTTATGACCGCCATAGTATCCGCGAGCCGATTGCCAGCTTCTTTTACGATCATCGTTATTCCATTAGTAAACAGCAACATGCGGTAGAGCGTATTCGCCAATTATTTGCTAAAAGCCTCGGGTACACTTGCCCTAGGACACAAGGTGATTACGCGATTGCTCGTCATTTCTTGCAATCAGCCAACGAAACCGAAGCACCCTATGTGCTGTTTTTACACTCCACAACCCGCGACGATAAGCATTGGCCGGAGTCTCATTGGCGTGAATTGATTCAGTTAATGAAGGGAACTGGGCTGAGGGTCAAACTCCCTTGGGGTGCAGAGCATGAACATCAGCGAGCAATAAGACTTGCAGATGGCTTTGATTTTGTGGAAGTATTACCCAAATTAACGCTGGCACAAGTCGCGCAACAAATTGCAGATGCAAAGGCTGTGGTTTCTGTCGATACGGGTTTAAGCCATTTAACAGCTGCGCTGGATAAACCAAATTTCACGCTGTTTGGCCCAACAAATCCCGGTTTAATTGGCGGTTATGGAAAAGGCCAAAATGAGATAAAAAGCATAGATAATAGAATGGATAGCATTAACGCTGATACTGTCTTCCAACAACTTCGTCTCTGTTTATAGCCCGCATAGAGTATTATCTAAAGCCTATCACTCATAAAAATTAAGCGGTCATTTGACCGCTTAATTATTTTTTCACTTCGCAAAAGATTTATTTCCTCTCTGGGGCAATAAACCCAAAACACATAGTTTTCGGCTGAGCGTCCGGTTCAGAGCGATAAATCACATCTTCTTTTTCAATTGTAAATTGAGGCCAGAATTTGCGCACTTTAGCGAAATCTTCGTGGGCACAATCATCATATTTACGCCCTAATAAAATGGCTCCATGCTTACGAATTTCTGCTTCAGTAATCTCACGGTTATACACATTCGGTGGCATATGGTTTTCTAGCGTCCAAGGCTGGATAACATGCGGTCTATCTTGAGCGTAGATAATAAACCATTGGTGTAGATTATCTTCACCACCAACATATTTGACTGGGGTTCCGTAACGTTGATACCAACGCTGTTCGCCTTCTGCAATTAACGCTTTAACGCCAATAAACTTCTGCCCAGCTCCCCGAATATTTCCTGCTTGAACAATCAGATAGCCGGATACCACTAAGACACCAAATACGGCTAAACCTATTAACGGTTTTTTCAGTGACTTTTTCGGCATCACAGTGATTGAACCGACAAACAAAGGCGCACAGACCATCATAAATGGCTGTAACCACTCAGTAATTCGCCCACCATCATGAAACGAAAACCAACCATAAATCACGATTAATGGAAACAGAATAATGAAGTTGGCCATTCGATTCGATAAGGCTTTCGGCCAACCGATTTTGCCGCCACAGCAATATAAGATAATCGCCGCAATAACCAGCGGGTAAAACACACTGAGTGCAGCTTCTGTGGTATGTAAGTTAAAACCCGGGTCAATTTGCGAACCTACCCATTTAAAGGCAGAAAAATCACTGGCCATCAACCAGAAGAAGTTTGGCAAAATCATTGAAAACCACAGTGCTATTGCCAGATAAAACACCGGATGGCGATAGCTTTGGCGCGCTTGTTTCACAAACAGTGTGAGTAAGAAAACGGAGCCGACTAAGGCAAGTGTGGAGTATTTCCCCATTGTTGCAAGACCGGCAACTAAAGCAAAAGGTAACCACCACAATGGGTTATCTTCGACGGCACGCAGAAAGAGGTAAATCATCCAAGGCCAGAATGTCACTAAAATATAGTTATCATTATAAGGAATAATATCGAAATTAATGACACCCGATAAATTCATCATCAGCATCGCAAACCATGCAAGGTCGCGACGACCAGTTAGTCGGTAGACAAGTTTCCATACCCCAAGTAACCCAAATCCAATACCGATAAAATGGCTCAGATACCAATAGAAACTATAAGAAATACCTAAATGGATGGCTGGCCACATCATGGTACCAACAAACCATGGGTTTTTCGGCGATCCCCATTCACCATTCATTCCCCAGTTAACGGCTTCGACCGTATCGTAAGGAACGGTTGGGTCAAAAAAGAAACCCGCAAGGATCCAGGTAATGGCATAGCCAATGATCCAAAGATACAAATACTTATTTGAGGTTGGTTGATTGGTTGTCGGCATTCTTTTTTCAGCGAAATTTATTAATAAAGTTAAAGGGAAATACGCATTATTATACGTCGAGCTTATAGAGGATTATCTCTCGCTCGGCTGAGTATGCAAAAACATGACTAAGTAGTTTACTATAGTTTAAACAAAATAATCAGAAATGAGAGAAATTATCATTACTTATTGTAGTAATATTCAAGTTATCAATAATCTTGCTGAATATTACTGTTCTCTAGGAGGGAGATAAGGCTGCAACAACTTAAGTAAACGCTGTAATGCACCTTGGTTTTCATGCAATACTTCTGCGGCATGGCGACCATAATATAGTCGATAATCTTCATCGGACAGTAAACTAGTGACAGCTTGAGTCAGTGATTCGCAGTCCGTTACAGTGATCAACCCATCTGCTTGGGTTAACTTCGCACAAATATCTTTAAAATTAAAGGTATGCGGTCCCATCAAAACAGGCAATGCATGCGCAGCTGCTTCAAGTGGATTATGACCACCCGTTTCAACTAAGCTCCCGCCCACGAAAGCAATATCTGCGATTCCGTACAGCAACATCAACTCCCCCATCGTATCGCCAATAACCACTTGAGTTTCTAGAGATGGGATAACGCCACTACTACGACGAATGAAGCTCAGCCCTGCTTTTTGCGTCAGTTCTTCCGCTTTTGCGAAACGTTCTGGATGTCTTGGGACTAAAATGAGTAATAAATTAGGAAATTTTTTCAGTAACTGTTGGTGAGTTTGCAAAACAATAGCTTCTTCACCTTCATGGGTGCTTGTCGCAATCCATACAGGACGATGTGCCGCCCACTGTCTGCGTAACGTAATGGCTTTAACCGCCAGTTCAGGGGTAACGGAAATATCAAATTTTAAGCTCCCCGTCACTTCTAACTGCTTACGTCTTAACCCTAATTGAATAAAACGTTCACCATCTTCTTGATGCTGAGCGGCCACCATCGTGACATTTTGCAGCATACGCTTCACAAAGCTACCAAGTTTTTGATAACCCGCAGCGGAGCGCTCAGATAACCGAGCATTCGCGATCACTAATGGAATATTACGCTTATGCAGTTGATTGATCATATTTGGCCAGAGTTCCGTTTCCATAATAATCACCAATTTAGGATCAACTTGATTAAGGAAACGACTCATGGAGCCGGGTAAATCGTAAGGGAGATAAACGTGACTTATATCGTCACCGAATGCCGACTGAACACGCTCTGACCCTGTTGGAGTCATTGTTGTCACAGTAATAGGGAGTGATGGATAGTGATGGCGAAGTGCGCGTACTAATGGCACTGCCGCAAGGGTTTCGCCCACAGAAACGGAGTGTAATAAAATACCTTTAGGAACAACTTTACCACCACAAAAACCATAGCGTTCCCCCCAACGTTTGCGATACGCAGGGGCTTTACGGCTACGCAATAATAAGCGTATCCAAATTAATGGTTGGATGAGATAAAGAAGTACTTGATATACACGCAATAACATTCGATCTGATTCACTTACCAAAATTGGCGGTATCTTACCATAAACCATTACTGAAAGTGTGTAGAATCTGTGCCTAAAATGAGACTTAAAATAAATGCATGCTTATCAGTGATTGTTGCAAGAGAGCGCAATTGCCGCTAATGTGGATTTCACCGTCACTTATTCCTATCGATATATTAGGATAAGCAATAATAAACAAAGAGATAGCAATATCATGACCCATAAAGCTATTTATCCGGGAACCTTTGACCCGATTACCTCTGGGCACGTCGATATCGTCACCCGTGCCGCTGCGATGTTTGACCATGTCTTACTCGCTATCGCCAATAGCCAACGCAAAAGCCCGATGTTTAATCTGGAAGAGCGTGTTACGCTCGCGAAGCAAGTTACAGCTCACTTAGGGAATGTCGAAGTGGTTGGCTTTTCTGAGTTAATGGCGAATTTCGCACAGAAAAATAATGCGAATATTTTAATTCGTGGCGTACGTTCAGTGGCAGATTTTGAATATGAATGGCAGCTGGCTAATATGAACCGCCATTTTGTGCCTGAGCTAGAAACGGTATTTTTACTTCCATCACAAAGCTTATCTTTTGTTTCATCCTCATTAATTAAAGATGTCGCGCTTCATGATGGAGATATTTCGTCGTTTTTACCGCCTGTTGTTGCTGACGCCATGTTGAAAAAACTCAACAAAATCTAGCAATTACTTCTGACATTGAGGGCAATAAAAGGTTGTCCTCTGTCCTTGTTTGATGCTTTCAATCAGGGTTCCGCACACAGAACAAGGCTCACCTTTTTTTCCATACACAAACAACTCTTGAGCAAAGTAACCCGGTTTTCCGTCTGACTGTAAGAAGTCTTTGAGGGTGGTTCCACCTTGTTCTATTGAACGTTGCAGTACTTTTTTAATCTGCGTAACAAGTTCGGTAATCTCATTGTGTGTCAGTGTGTTAGTCAGCTTTTCTGGTGAGATCCCTGATGCAAAAAGGGCTTCATTGGCGTAGATATTCCCTACCCCAACAACGATTTTGTTGTCCATCAACCAAGGTTTCACCGCAACCTTACGTTTAGCTGCTAAATCAAAGAGATATTTAGGATTAAACTCATCGGAGAGAGGTTCAGGGCCTAAATGGGCGAGAACGGAGCTGGACGCTAAATCATCACACCATAACCATGCACCAAAGCGTCGAGGGTCGGTGTAGCGCAGTACTTTACCGTCACGCAAGATAAGGTCTACATGGTCATGTTTTCCTTCTGGTATCTCTTCCGTCAAAATTCGCACACTGCCAGACATTCCCAAATGGACAATAATCCATCCTTTGCGCAGTTCAATAAGTAGGTATTTTGCACGTCGTTGAACACTTATCACGGTTTCATCAGATAAACGCATGATTTGTTCACTTACTGGCCAACGTAGCCGTTCATTACGTACAACGGCATAACTAATTGTATTGCCGACTAAATGTGGTTCAATACCTCGGCGACTGGTTTCAACTTCGGGAAGTTCTGGCATAGTAATTCTCCAATGTCTTTTATATAAAAAACAATCATTTCTTCTCTGTTGAATTAACATGAGTTATTCTAATAAGAAATGCCTTATACAATATTATTTCCGAGTATCGCACTATGACTAATTTATCTTCTCGTGGTAGCACATTAATACCATCACTTCATCGATATGCTCCCACACTAGTGCTCGGATTATGCCTAATTTCGCTTTTGTTATTACCTTTCAGACCTGATATTACCAGCAAAATATTTAATTTTGCAGGTATTGTAGCTATTTTAATATTTTTCACTTCGCCTAAAAATTACTTCAAAAATAAATTAATCATTATTGCTGCGCCGTTATTTCTCATTGGTGTTACCCACTTACTTTGGGTTGAACTTTATAAAGTAAATGATTCTATTTATCGCAATGTCTACCATGGCTACTTTCAAATGGGAAAAATAGCCTTATTTGGTAGCTTTTTATTACTTATTGTGAATAATGCATGGCAAAACCGTTTAACATCAAAATTGTATTTAATTACCGCAATAATAAGCCAGATGAGTATCCTTGGATATGCATCTTACCAAGCGTTTTATCTACATATGTCACGGATTGATTTGGCATTTCAGAATGCATCTAACGCAACGGGTGCAGCCTATGCCATCATTTTTCTATCTTTATACGCTCAATTTATATTTTTAAATTTAACGACTAAAGTAAAATATTATTTATATTCTTTTTCAATTTTAATGACATTTTCCTGCTTAATACTGACCGGAACAAGAGCAGGCATATTGTTATACCCAGTCATTAGTCTAATCATCTTTTTACTGTATTCTAAAAAAAACAAAGCAATAAAATTAAAGTTTGCACTTATTCCAATTATTATCGCTTTAATTATATGTGCAGTTTTTAGTAAAACAATTACGCAAAGAATGCTAAGCGCCAGTAATGAAGTAATAGTCTATATTAAGAATGAATCGACATCCTCAATTGGCGATAGGCTCTCGATGATCCAAACAGGATACTATTCATCTAATGGATTTTTATGGCAATCAGCAGAAGACAGAAATAGTAAAATAATTGCCTTAGCAAAAAATGATAAGGGATTCGTTGGGGCAACCAAACATATGCACGCCCACCTACATAACGACTTAATGGAAACATTATCCACTAAAGGCTGGATTAATGGTGTTCTGCTTCTATTATTATTCTATGCTTCAATAATCATTTATGGCTATAAACAAGCCAAGAATCCTTTTATTTTAGGCTTTGCTCTCTCTTTAATTGGATTAGGGTTTAGCGATACGCTGGTCATTTCAACTCAAGTCTCACTATCCTGGGTACTTGTGCTGATCCTTATCTGTAGTTGCTTTCCCTCAAAGAGGGAGGCTCATAGTTAAGTCAGATTGGATTACCGTGATATTATAGCTGGGTGTTTTTTTTAGTATAAATAACTCGAATCAACATCCAGATAAAAGTGTTGTCCATCGCAATAATTTTTGCTCTTTTCCTATATTTTCTGGGTAATAAGCGAATATCGTAACCCGTAAAAAAATGTTGGCTATTTAACTCTGCTAACTCACTGAATTTTTTAGCAAGAAATAATTTCCACCCATATCTTAATTTACTACTAAATACACTAGATTCTAGTTGGCTATAAATAGTGCTTTGATTTTCGCCGGTATAAATCTGTTTGATTTCTTTTTCTATTGTCTCTTTCGCATAGATGTCATGAAAGTAATCCTGTTGTGTCCAAGCGGATGTCGTCAAAGAACCTTCACGATATTGATGATGATATAAATACTCTAGACAGATATTTAGCTTTGCCAAAGATAATATTTTACATATAAATAAAATATCTTCAGCTAAACATAAATTAGGATTAAATCTAATATTACTGCTGTCTAAAAAACGCTTTGAAATTAGCATTGAACCAATATGAAATGACATATTGCCCAATAAATATTGGCTTAAGATATCTTGACAATTATTGGATTTCGGTAACTTTTCGACAGTATTAGTGTAATGTTTGTAATAGCCACATAGCTGAACATCCACTTTATTTTGGTTAATTTTCTCAACAAGTGTTTCCAGAAATGTCGGTTCTAATCTGTCATCACTATCCAGAAAGCAGAGGTAATCACTATTAGCATATGCGATACCTATATTACGAGCTTTAGAAACCCCACCATTTGGTGTAGTAATAACCTTAATATTTTGGTTACCACCAAATTTTTCGGCGATTAGTTCGGCAGTATTATCTGTGGAGCCATCATTAACAATAACAATTTGATAATCCAAATAAGTTTGCTTCAAAACTGACTCTATCGTTTCGCAAATGAACCCCCCAGAATTATACGCAGGGATGATGATTGAAACTGTACTATGAGGAATTTGATTGCCTTGTAAAAAATATTGGTTATCCATAAGATTATGCCGTAGAATAATTAATAGGTACATCTATTCATATAGATTAAACTAATCATAAATTAATGTATACGCTCATTTTATCTAATACTTAAATTTGTAACCTGCCTTTATGGCTCATAGTGGGCCATTTAAGTTAAATTCGATAACTATTTATTATTTTTAGACACTTCAAATGCTATTGGCCTCGAAAAATGAAAGAAAAAATAAATGTAAAAAAAATACTATTTACAATAATCGCCTTAGTTATACTCATCATTTTCTCTAAAATAATGCTACGAGGCACCGGGATTGGACATCCTAGTGTTCGAGAAATAACTCTAGTCTGTCTATTTTTTATTATTTTAAGCTCGTCTAAAAAAGCCTATTGGTACTTAGGTTCTTTGTTTATAGCAGCCTATGTATTATATACACCGATTGGATTGACATTTGGCGTTCCAACCTACCAATACTTAGCATCATTAATCGCAACGGATGCTTTAGAAACAAAAGAATTTTTTACTCAAATTCCAATTAAAAATTATTTCTCGAGTTTAGTCATTCTTGCTGGTTTCATCGCCTTTAAAAAAATAATAACAATAAAATCCATTAACCTATATAGAAATAAAACATTGATGGTTTGCCTTGTCATTGTTGCTTTAATTAATCAGCCTCCTTTCCAGTTTTTTAACGAAAGCTATCAATCATTTGTTAATCTGAAGGATGAAGTCAATTCATTAAAAGATTTAACCAAAAAGAGCGAATGGGGTCAGTCCGAGCTAAAGAGTAGCAATACTCAATACGATGACTATGTTTTGATTATCGGGGAAAGTGTCCGGCGCGATTATATGGGGATTTATGGCTATCCCATCAATAACACGCCATTTTTATCTAAAGTAAATGGAACTATTGTAGATGGCTTAACTGCAAGCGGCACAAATACCATATCATCATTACGCTTGATGTTAACCGCTTCCAAAAAATCTGAATGGCTACCTAATTACGGGCTAAATTTTATTGATTTAGCCAAATCAGCCGGAATAAAAACATATTGGTTATCTAACCAAGGATTTATTGGTGAGTATGATACTCCAATAAGCTTCATTGCCTCACGTAGTGATATGAAGAAATTCATTAAAATTGGGTCCTATAATTCAAGCAATGCGAGCGACTTTGAGCTTATTGATATGCTTAAGAATGAACTCAGTTCTAAGGTAGAGAAGAAACAGAAACGATTATTTGTCGTTCATCTTTATGGTTCACATCCCGATGCCTGTGCAAGAATTGAAGATTATGACAAGCAATACATTATAAAAGACGAAAAATATAATAATATTTCTTGCTATGTGACAAGTATTCAGAAGACAGATGAAATTATCGAGAAAATTTATAATTTATTAGGTGAGCAAGAGAAAAGAGATGGACGCACTTTTTCTATTCTCTATTTCTCTGATCACGGGCTATCTCATAGCTTAGTTAACAATGAAATTCGAATGAGTTTGAGTGACTCTACGGCGAAAGTTCTAGATATTCCATTGATTAAAATATCATCCGATGATAAAGAAAGAACTATAGTGAAAAACTTTAAATCCGGTTTATTATTTGTAGATGGACTCGCTAATTGGTTAGGGATTAATAATAGTAAAATTGATTCTAACCACAGTTTATTTACGCCTGAAGATGATCCTACTAATTATGGATTACTTGAAAAGTATTCGAAATTAAAAAACTCAGATAATGACCAGGCTATTGATATTAGAGGTAAATAATATTTATACGGTGGTGATTAACCATCACCACCGCTAATTTTTATTTAAATTTTTTATATTTAATCAAGCTAGAGAGTCCAGCCAGAAACTTCTTTTGATTAAACTCATGTTTATATCTTTCTTGATACTCTGGCTTTTTCTTTGCATCAACTAATTCATCATTTTTCCAAGGTGATGTTTCAAAAGCGATTTTAAACGTTTGACTTGCTGGGTAATCAACTGCCCAATAATGCCAAGGTTTGGTTGCCCCTGTATAATGAATTAATTTAGTTTCTGATGTAATATAGTCTTTATAATTCTTATGCTCTAATTCATTCTTTAGAGTATAGATACAATTATAATCTCTTGGCAGATAAATATTTTTGCAATTAAATATGATATTCAATGCATCTTGGTCTAAATATTTTAATGTCTTTCCTGTATGGTTATCTGTAATAAGGTTAAAGGCCTGCTTCGTAAATTTATCTTTATCCCATGCTTTTAGATTCAGAAAAATAACACCAGCATTGAAATATTTATCTTTTAGCTGAGGCATAGAAAGACGCTCAACACAGGAAACCTGCATGTTTGGCACATCAGGAATAACTGCAGCATATTCCCCATTAAACTCGATATTAGTATAATGCTTCAAACTGCCCTTACAGAATACATCCGCATCTAAATATAAGATTGAAGATAATGACTCACATAAATGATCAAAAATAAAGAACCTAAAATAAGTTGCATATGACCAAACATGAGATATTGGTAATTTTTTCAGTTCATCTGAATTGATAATGTAAACATCAATATTCACATTCTGGTTGAGTGTCAATCGCTCTAGTTTAGATAAAAAATCATCATTTATATAATCTGTAAAAAGGTGAAATTTCAGCTTAATATCTTGATTATTAATAATAATGGAATTCATGGACAAGCCAGAGCCAAATAAAAAGCCCTTATCTACACCATAAGCGATATTTAGCTCAGCAGCACCATTTTGCGTCCCTAATTCAATTTTTTCTTTTATTAAGTTCACGTAAATACCTATTTATATTTTGCTAAAAAAGTATGCAATATAGTTCTTGAGTGCAGAACAATACTTTCTTTGATTAATCTTATGCTTTGCACAATAACGCAGATGATTGCTACTTTTAGCTTTTAATAGCGGAATATCTGCCCACGGAGAAGCGGCTCTAGCAGCCAAAAATGGCTGTGCTGTTTCATAACATGCCCACTCATGCCACGGCTTCGTTGGACCCACATAATGAATAAACACCGTGGTTTGCTTTACAGGAAAACCAAAGCTCTTTTTTAGCTCATAATTCAAACTAAATTGCGTATTAAAAATAGAGCTAATAAACAATACACCATCTGTTAATAAGATATTAAGCACGTCTTGGTCGGGATAAACAAGCCTATTACTAATATCATTATCCATCAGTAACGCCATCGATTTTTCTGTAACATTATTCGTTTTCCACGCCCGTAAATTTATATACATGACGCCACTATTAAAATAGCCTTCCGATATAGATGGAAAACCTAATGAATCTGCTCTTTTTTGCCACCATGCCTTATCTCGCTCAGGCACAACTGCAGCAATATAATCCAACAAATTTAGGCTCAGGAGCTCATCAATATTATGGTTACAGACTACATCTGCATCTAGATACAGCAAATAATCTATTTTATCTTTAAAGTACTCCGCGATAATAAATCTAAAATAGATAGCATGAGTCCAGTTTTTGGTCGTTGGTAGCTTTTTAACGTTATTTGAATTAATAAAATAAATCGTAATTTTTGTATTGTATAAGTGACAAATTTTAGCAAATTTAGCGATATCGTCATCACTCATTGAATCATCAATAAAAATATGAAACGCAAACTGAACATGTGGATTTTGCATCAATAAAGAAACAACTGAAACCCCGCAGCCATATAAAAAATTACGATCAATTCCATATGCAACATGGTGGCATGATGAGTCATCTATCTCGATACTTCCTAGTGGAATTACTTTTTTTACCATGCCATCAAAATTAATTACCATATCTATGTTCCATAACGAATTTTAATTATAAGCCGTGTTTTTGGGTTCTTTCTTTAATACGTTTGGCTTTACTTTTTGCATCTGCCATCAAACTGGATTCTCGACTCAGTATTTCTTTTAACGGCATTTCAAAATAAATCTTCATAAACCGGAAAATATCTCGCTGAGTTAAACCAATTTCTAATGACGAAAAGTATAAACCAATTAAGTCCTTATTGCGCCAGCGGGTAGGCACTGACGACCTTAGCTGTGCGCGATGCAAATCGATGACTGAAATTTTTAAATCTTGCAGATTTTCTGTGAACGGCAGATGCAGTAAGAAATGGCAAATATAACAGTCGCGATGGTTAATGCCGATGCTATGCATCTTACGTACCATCTCGGCGACTCGCTGGATCAACATTTGCTTAGTTTTAAATTTAGGTGGCTGAGTGGCCCAATTAGCGCAGTAATCTTCTAAACTCACAGTTGGAGTGAGATCTTCAGTAATAATAAATGAATGACGTCGAAGTGGGTTCCACCCTTTTTGCCCAAAAGCGCGCCCGTTCATGGTATCAACGCCAGCTTCGGTCAATCGATGAATCGCATTCCATTCGCGGTCTGCACCTAAAACAGGTAAACGGAATGAAAATAAATTCTTCAAAACCTCTTTTAGCGTCGTGCCATAGTGAATCTTAATAAAATAGCTTTTATCATCGAGCTGAAAACGCAATGTTCTGCGCGTTTCCAATGCACGAAAGACTTCTCCATCCAATTTATCGGTTTCAACAAATGGGTCTTTATCTTTCCACAATTCGTTAAAAGGCGCTTTTAACTCAACCATTAGAGCATCCTAAAATAATATCGGCCGCTTTTTCCGGTAAACTGTACAGATCTTCTGTATCCGCATAGTATTTAGCATTGTTTACCCATTGATCGCGTTTTTGTGTATCTTGCAGGCTATCGCATAGCGCTTGATTTAAAACTGTCTGTTCAAACGGCTCATTGACCACCACACCACACTGGGCTTTGTCGATAAACGACGCATAACCGCACACTTCAGTGACTATAATTGGCAACCCAGCGACAATCGCTTCAAGAAGAACAATCCCAGCCGCTTCTTGGTAAGCCGGATGCATCAAAATATCTGCAGCGGCCATTAGCTCCGCAATATCATTGCGTCCGCTAAAAAATGAAACCTGTTTAGCAATTCCCAATGCTTCTGCGAGTCGTTGATATTTAGCGGGTTTATCTTGCCCTACAACCATCAACAATGTGTTATTTCTGATGCTTTCAGGTAATGCCGCTATCGCCTTGAGAGTTCTATCAACTCCCTTGCGTTTAAAATCAGACCCAACTTGAAGCAACAAAAATGCAGACTCAGGAATTTGATTCTTTTCTCGATAAATACGCTTAGCACCCGGAATCTGTTGGTCATATTTTCGGTCAACAGCGATACCTGGAGGCAGCATGTGAAAGCGGTCACTTTCAGTTCCATAATGCTTTTTAAAATGGGCAATTTGATGAGGAGTGAGCATCATTAACTGCGTTGCCTTTCCTTTCTGGAAGACGGCTTTTTCAAAAGCAGCATAATGTTTATAGCGCGGAGTCAGCTTATAAAAAAAGCCTTTTTCTTCAGCCACTTTCTGCGCGTAGCAAACATCCGCAGCAAAATACACATCCAGCTCAGGCATTTTATTGAAGCCAACGATTCTTTCTGCAGGATGTTGCTTCAGATGCGCCATTACCCATTCACAATATTGGGCATTTCGTCCATGGTTAGTGCCTGAACGGGTAGGAACAATAATAATTTCAAACTGTTCTGGACGTTCACCTTCCCATGATTGGGTATAAACACGAATCTGGTGTCCACGAGATTGGCAAGCCGTCGCAATACGTAAAAAGTCGCGTTGTAGCCCACCAAATGGAAAATATTTATACAGACAAAATGCCAATACCATCTTAGTACCTTCCCATCATTGAGCGCATATTCATCGGCAGCATTTGCTCTGTTGCTTCAATCACATCACTAGTAGGGATCACGGAGAGATATTTTTTATTGCGGTCTAGCTCATCTCTAGGTGGCATATTTTCATAATCCCCCGCCCAGAATTTCACCACATTATCGCTCCATGGACGCCAAAAAATATGGTTTGTGGCGCCAAATAGGCAAACGATGGGAGTTTTAACCGCCGCTGCAATATGCATCGGTGCAGAATCGACACCAATAAAAAGGGCAGCATGGGCAATTAATGCGCCTAATTCAGGGAAGGATGTTTTTCCTGCAAGCTCAGTCTTTGGCTTGGTTTGGCAATTCTCAGCGATTTCATTCACACACGCTAAGTCTTCTTTGCTTGGGCCCGATGTTAATACCACTTGATAGCCACGAGACTGCAGTGCATCAATAACAGCTGAGAATTTTTCATTATCCCAACATTTAAAAATTTGCCGGGCTGTAGGCTGGATCACCACATAACTGCTGTGAACGCCAAGATCTAACAGCCTTTGATCAATTTTTTTCCAATCATCTTGTGCATAAGACATGGTTAGGTCTGTTTTAAATTCTTGGATCCCTAACGGCTTTAATACAGAAAGATTATTTAAAACAACATGCTCCCCTTCAGGAGGAGTGAGATGCGTAAAGCTATTTCGCCAAAATTTCGAATCACGATGACCGAAATCGTGCGAAATCTTAGTTTCTGCGGGAATGGCACGAACGAGTAACGAAACCATCCATTGGTCGGCAAGGTTAACAACCAAATCATACTGATTACGACGTAATTTAAACAGTAAGCTTAAAAAGTTACAGGCTTTGCTCAAGCCACCACTTTTCTTACCTTTCATGCCATATAGCGTATGGATCTCTTGGTTTTCCGACAAAATGGGAATGGTGTCCTGATAAAGCAAAACATCAATCTGAGCATCAGGATAATTTTGCTTCAATGAGCTGATAACAGGTGTCATCAGTAGCATGTCACCATGAAACCGCATCTTGATTACAAGAATTTTTTTATACTGTTTTTTCACCAGGAGCTCTTAATCAGGTCTAGTAGATAAATTGATATGGATATTTGACAATAAAATGCGTTATTAATTCCATGAATACGGAATATGTTACTACGTTCAGATTAATGGTTATAGTTTTTAATCAATATCCCAATGGGTAGCCACTTTACGGCTGATTTTTGACATAAAAAAACCCAGCCTAAGCTGGGTTCTTCGTACGCAGAAAGCAAAATTATTTGATTTTTGCTTCTTTGTAGATCACATGCTTACGAACAACTGGATCGAATTTTTTCAGTTCCAGTTTTTCTGGCATTGTGCGCTTGTTCTTCGTAGTGGTATAGAAGTGACCTGTACCTTCAGAAGAAACCAGCTTGATTTTCTCGCGAATACCTTTAGCCATTTTTTAGCTCCTTAGTACTTCTCACCGCGGGTACGCAGTTCAGCAAGAACAGCATCAATACCCTTTTTATCGATAACACGCATACCTTTAGCAGATACACGCAGTGTTACGAAACGTTTCTCAGACTCAACCCAGAAACGGTGAGAGTGCAGGTTTGGCAAAAAACGACGTTTGGTCGCGTTTAATGCGTGTGAACGGTTGTTACCGCTCATTGGACGCTTGCCGGTAACTTGGCAGACTCGTGACATGTCTATTCTCCAAAAATCTAATCAGCTCGAGCTTTTTTGTTCTGGGCTTGACTGCCTCGTCAGGCTTAGGAGCCCATCTCAGCAAACTTTTAAGTGATCAACAAAATATCTTTATCTTAGCAAAAAAATTTACTGAGATAGGCTCTTCTCGTCAAACCCGAGATCCTTAAAGGTGGCGTAGTATACGCTTTCAATCGTTTTCACTCAAGCCCAACACAGCAAAAGTTGTCATTTTTTAGTCAAAAAAATAATTTTACAGCCATCCGCGCTCTGCAAATGAGGTACAAAATTTGTGTCCAACCACAAAATGATCAAGTAATTTAATTCCCATCATGTCACAAGCACTCTGAATTCGCTCGGTAACATACTTATCGGCCATGCTCGGTTCAGGGTTACCCGATGGGTGGTTATGCGCGAGCACTATCGCACTGGCATTCATTTTCATGGCAAATCGGATAATTTCTCTTGGGTGTACTTCAACGCGATTAATAGTGCCTTTAAACATCTCTTCATGGCAAATCACCTGATGCTGATTATTCAAAAATAGCACCATGAAAACTTCTCGCTCCTGCCCTGAAAACAACTCAAGCAACCTCGATTTCAATGTATTGGGGTTATCCATGACATCATAACAAAGTACTTGTGCAGAAAAACAACGCCTTGCTAGCTCACTTACTGCCTGCAACTGTGTTAACTTGCAGGTTCCCATACCTTTACACTCAATCAATTTTTCATAGTCAGCTTGCACTAATAAATAGAGTGAACCAAACTCATGAAGTAAACGCTGAGCAAGTTGTAAGACGGGTTCACCCCGTGTTCCTGTGCGTAAAAAAATAGCTAATAACTCTGCATCAGATAATGATACAGCCCCATACGCCAACATTTTTTCTCGTGGTAAAAGCTCCGTGTATTCATGCATCGACTCATCCTCTTTCGCGTCGTTGCCCTCTTTGTAGCCAACCAACATACGCAGGGCAATCATCTAAACTAGCCTTTGCGTAGCGCTTCGCAAAAATAGCATCGGGATACAAAATCGGCTCTCTCACCAAGCTCATTGATATGGTAAGATGCCCCCCATGTTGACAAAATCGGACAGAGACCATGACTCAACAAACTTCAGTTAACTCATTATTAGGTAAGCGAATTGTTCTTGGTATTAGTGGTGGAATAGCCGCGTATAAAATTCCTGAACTCACTCGCCGACTGCGTGATGAAGGGGCATCTGTACGTGTTGTCATGACACCTGCGGCAAAAGCGTTCATTACACCTCTCACTTTGCAAGCCGTTTCCGGTTATCCGGTCGCGGATGATTTGCTTGACCCCGCTGCTGAAGCCGCAATGGGTCACATTGAATTGGCAAAATGGGCTGATATAATTATTTTAGCGCCAGCAACCGCCGATTTAATCGCACGATTAACCGCTGGCATGGCGAATGATTTACTCACAACGGTTTGCCTTGCATCTGCGGCGCCTATTGCCGTCGTGCCTGCGATGAATCAACAAATGTATCGCGCTGCGGCAACACAAGAAAATTTAATCAGACTGCAACAACGCCAGTGTATGATTTGGGGGCCTGATGAAGGCAGCCAAGCATGTGGTGATGTGGGTCCCGGACGCATGATTGACCCACTCGCTATCGTGAAATTGGCAAGCCAGCACTTTCAATCATGTATAGGCCAGCAACCAAATTTAGACCTAGATGGAATTTCAATCATGGTCACGGCAGGCCCAACCCGTGAAGATTTAGATCCCGTACGCTTTATCAGTAATCACAGTTCTGGAAAAATGGGTTTTGCCATCGCGCAAGCTGCCAGTGAACGCGGAGCGAACGTCACTCTCGTAGCAGGCCCTGTTAATCTGGCAACACCGAATGGTGTAAACCGTATTAACGTAACGAGTGCCCTTGAGATGTATGAACAAGTACACCAGTCTATTACCGAGCAAAATATTTTTATCGGTTGTGCTGCGGTGGCAGATTACCGTGCCAAAACCGTCGCTGAAAATAAAATTAAGAAACAAGGGGATGAAGTTTCCATTACCCTTGTGAAAAATCCTGACATTGTGGCAAGTGTAGGAAAACTGACGCAAAATCGTCCATATGTAGTCGGTTTCGCGGCAGAGACTCAAAATGTCGAAGAATATGCACGACAAAAGCGCCAACAAAAGCAACTTGATTTAATTTGTGCGAATGACGTTTCCTTAGCGGATAATGGTTTTAATAGTGATAACAATGCACTACATCTATTTGATGCCCATGGTGATGTTCGATTACCGCACAGTAGTAAAATTGAATTAAGTCACCATTTACTTGACGAGATACTCCAACGTTATGAAAAAAATCGATCTGAAAATTCTTGATGCCCGTATTGGGAATGAGTTTCCACTGCCAACTTACGCAACCACTGGCTCTGCGGGTTTAGATTTACGTGCATGTCTTGATGCACCTATCGATTTAGCACCTGGTCAGACTGAATTGATCCCAACGGGTCTAGCTATCCATATTGCAGACGAGCAACTTGCGGCAGTGATTCTGCCACGTTCGGGTTTAGGTCATAAGCATGGCGTTGTTCTGGGTAACTTAGTGGGTTTAATCGATTCGGACTACCAAGGCCAACTGATGGTGTCTGTATGGAACCGTAGCGACAAAGCATTCACCGTTGAACCGGGTGAACGTATGGCACAAATGGTCTTTGTTCCTGTTGTTCAGGCACAATTCAATATTGTGGATGACTTTGACGCGACTGAACGTGGTGAAGGTGGTTTCGGTCACTCGGGTCGCCAATAAATCGAGCTAATTCACGTTTAGATACCAAATATAGGCGTTTTACTGACGCCTATATTTATGAATAAAAACAATCATTATGGTATTTTTAACCTCGTGAGCTGGTTAGATTTGGTTATAATCTCTACATATTTTAAATCTGTTTTATTCTGAATGTGACTTTACTCAGAGCGAAATTTTGGATAGTTTGTCTTGCTGTTTTAGCAGGGGTCTTATTAGACATGGCAGAGAATACAATACAAAAACGTAACAGACGTGATGAGATTTTACAGGCTCTTGCGTTAATGTTAGAAAGTAGCGATGGTAGCCAGCGTATTACAACGGCAAAACTCGCTGCAACCGTGGGTGTCTCAGAAGCAGCGCTATATCGTCATTTTCCAAGCAAAATGAAGATGTTCGACAGCTTAATTGAATTTATTGAAGATTCACTTGTTTCCCGTATCAACCTGATTTTAGCGGACGAAAAAGATACACTTGTCCGAATTAAACTGGTTTTAGCGCTAATTTTAGGTTTCTCAGAGAAAAACCCAGGATTAACGCGTATAATGACTGGTCATGCGCTAATGTTCGAGCAAGATAGACTGCAAGGGCGCATTAACCAATTATTCGAACGTATCGAATCACAGCTGCGACAAGTATTAAAAGAGAAAAAAATCCGTGATGGACACGGTTTTATCCATGACGAATCACTATTAGCTTCTCAACTATTAGCCTTCTGTGAAGGTATGCTGTCCCGCTTCGTACGTTCTGAGTTTCGTTACCGTCCAACGGTAGAGTTCGAAGCTCGCTGGCCTTTAATTTTGGCTCAGCTACAATAACCGCTTATTTATACTACTCACCCCGCCCATGATTGGGCGAGGGCTTTTTTTTCCATTAAATCCCGTACTGCTCACGATACGCTTTCATCGCAGCCAGATACTGCTGCATATCTTCTTTTTCCGCTAAGTAAGTAATTAAGTCGCTCATAGTGATGATCGAATACACTTTGCAGCCGTAATCACGTTCCACTTCCTGTACCGCAGAAATTTCACCTTTCCCTTTTTCTTGGCGGTCTAAACACAGCAACACGCCACTCAACGTTGCTTTTTGCTGTTTGATAATTTCCATCGACTCACGAATTGCCGTACCTGCCGTAATCACATCATCGACGACCACAACACGTCCTTGCAGTGGGCTACCCACTAATGTGCCGCCTTCCCCGTGGTCTTTCGCTTCTTTACGATTAAAGCAATATGGCATATCAATATCGTGATACTCTGCCAGTGCGACAGCGGTTGTGGTCGCAATCGGAATACCTTTATAGGCTGGACCAAAAATCACATCACACTCAATGGCACTTTCTTTTAATGCTTGTGCATAAAAACGACCGACAAGAGCCAAGTCACGCCCTGTATTAAACAGCCCCGCATTAAAGAAATAGGGACTCTTACGACCTGATTTCAGCGTAAACTCACCAAATTTCAGTACCTGTTTTTTCATGGCAAGTTCAATAAAATCGCGCTGATAGGCTTTCATTGGTCATTCTCCTCATTAATTTGTATTGGTCTTTTTTTGAAACGACTTTCGCGGTTTATCTTTATCAGTAAACAACTTCATCAATAAACTGCGGGCATAAAAAAGGCGACTTTTCAGCCGCCTATTTAATAATAAATTTATTTCAGCGCTTCTCGCTGAGCGTCGAAAATGGTGTCTAGCCCCGTTTTCGCTAATGCTAGAAGAGCTAAAAGCTCTTCATGGCTGAATGGTTCGCCTTCTGCGGTACCTTGTACCTCAATCATTCGACCATCATCCATCATCACGACGTTCATATCCGTTTCTGCAGCAGAGTCTTCAACATACTCAAGGTCACACAGTGCTTCTTGGTTAACGATACCCACAGACACCGCAGCAACCATGGATTTCAGAGGACTTTTCGCTAATTTGCCTTGAGCAACCATGTTGTTCAGTGCATCAACCAATGCAACACACGCGCCTGAAATCGCCGCAGTACGTGTACCGCCATCCGCTTGGATAACATCGCAGTCTAACGTAATGGTGTGTTCGCCAAGTTTTTTCAGGTCAACCGCCGCACGTAATGAACGCGCGATCAGTCGTTGAATTTCCATAGTACGACCGGTTTGTTTCCCTTTTGCCGCTTCACGTTGGTTACGGGAGTTCGTTGCGCGAGGTAACATACCGTATTCTGCGGTTACCCAACCTTGTCCCTGACCTTTTAAGAAACGAGGAACACCCTCTTCAACGGTCGCGTTACATAACACCTTAGTGTCGCCAAACTCAATAAGAACAGAGCCTTCCGCATGCTTTGTATAATTGCGCGTAATTTTTATTGGACGCATCTGGTCTGCTAATCTACCTGCTGGGCGCATGGTGTTATCTCCGTTATCAACTCAAATTGGCACGTATTATACGTTGTTAATCGGATAATGCCTATCCTGTCATCCGTCATAGCGCTATAATCCTGTTATCTTAATGAATGATAGGAACGAATTATGATCCGTAGTATGACTGCTTTTGCCCGCCGTGATATCAAGGGTGAATGGGGGAATGCGGCTTGGGAGCTGCGTTCCGTAAACCAGCGTTATTTAGAAACCTATATCCGTTTACCCGAGCAATTTCGCAGCTTAGAGCCAGTTATCCGTGAACGCCTTCGTTCCCGTCTAACCCGTGGTAAAGTCGAATGTAACCTCCGTTTTGACTTAGATGGTGCTCACCGTGGTGAGTTACTTCTCAATGAGGATTTAGCTCGACAGCTGATTAGCGCAGCGAACTGGGTAAAAAATTACAGCCATGAAGGCGAGATTAACCCGTTAGAAATCTTACGCTGGCCGGGTGTGATGTCCGCTGGTGAACAAGATTTAGACGCGATTAGTGAACAGTTAATGGCGGGCTTAGATGAAACCATCGATGCCTTTATTCAGAGCCGTGAAGCCGAAGGCGCGGCACTGCATAGCCTTATCGAGCAACGTCTGGATGGTGTTTTGGTTGAAGTTGCCAAAGTTCGCCAACATATGCCTGAAATCCTGCAATGGCAGCGTGACCGCCTGCAAAGCAAGTTAGACGAAGCACAAATTCAAGTGGATAACAATCGCTTAGAGCAGGAGCTTATTTTACTGGCTCAGCGCGTTGATGTCGCTGAAGAGTTAGACCGACTGGAAGCGCACGTTAAAGAGACACGCAATATTCTGAAGAAGAAAGAAGCCAGCGGCCGTCGTCTTGATTTCATGATGCAAGAATTTAACCGTGAATCAAACACCCTTGCCTCTAAGTCTATTAATAGTGAAGTGACTAACTCTGCTGTTGAACTTAAAGTGCTGATCGAGCAAATGCGCGAACAGATTCAGAACATCGAATAAAATTCACTTTTCAGAGTAACTTTAAGCCAGCTTATTCACTGAATTCGCTGGCTTTTTTATTAAATCAAACTCAACCATCAACCCGCTTTTGCCATTTCCAACGGTTTCTCACGCTGGTGCTTATAATGGAAAGAGAAGTAGAAAATTACGGCCAATATTACGGTGTAGGACGAGAACACCAGCCAGATTGACTGCCAATCCTTCACGCCATCCACACCAAAGTAATCGACGACCAATCCACTCAATATCGCGCCAAAATAGGCACCCACACCATTCACCATGGTCATAAACAACCCTTGAGCACTGGCACGCATACGGTGATCCACTTCCTGCTCAATAAAAATAGAGCCGGAAATATTAAAGAAATCAAACGCACAGCCATACACAATCATCGACATAATTAAGAACATCAAGCCGATAGTCGATGGGTCACCGAAGGCAAAGAAGCCAAATCTCAGTGTCCATGCCAACATACTGAGCAGCATGACGGTTTTAATACCATAACGCTTTAAAAAGAATGGGATAGCAAGAATAAATACCACTTCAGCCATTTGGGAAACTGACAGCAAAATCGATGGATACTGAACAATCAAACTGTCTTGATACAGCGGGTTACGCGCAAAATCATGCAAGAACGGGCTACCAAACGTATTGGTAATTTGCAGAACCGCACCCAGTAGCATCGCAAACAGGAAAAATACCGCCATAATCGGCTTTTTGAACAGCACTAATGCATCTAATCCAAGCTTACTCATCCAACTGGTGGTGATAGCTTGCTTATTCACCGCCATTTTTGGTAATGTCAGGGAATACATCGCGAGCAGCAACGAGCAACTTCCCGCCACATACAGTTGCATACTGCTCAATTCAAATTTCAGTAAACTAATACTCCACATCGCCGCAATAAACCCGACAGTACCAAAGACACGAATTGGTGGGAAATTGGCAACAGAGTCTAGCTGATACTGACTTAGCGATGAGTAACTAATGGTGTTCGACAGAGCGATAGTCGGCATAAATGCCATCGCATTAATTAACATTGCCCAGAACATCACTGATGGATCCGCCACCGTCGCAGCGTAAAACAGCGAACCGGCACAAATAATATGGCAAAGCATATACAGGCGGTTTGCAGGAATATATTTATCCGCAATGATGCCGATTAACCCGGGCATCAAAATAGCGGCAATCCCTTTCGAGCTGTACACCATACCGACTTCAGCCCCGGAGAAATCCAAGGTTTTCATCATGTAGGCACCCAATGTCACCAGCCAACTTCCCCAAACAAAATATTGCAGAAAAAGCATGACCTTTAAACGAGACTTAATATTCATACTAGACTCCGTTTGGAGTGAATTTGGCGGGTAACATTCTCAGCTCGGCGATAACGCCCCAAAGGAAAACCGCTCCCGCACTGTCTTTCTATTAATTTGATAAAAATCTTAATTTGATAAAAAGTTAGAAACGCTCAATCACGCCTGTCACTAATTTTAAGAAGGTTGCTTTCACTTTTTCTGCCGTTTCAATCACTTCATCATGGCTCAAAGGCTGCTCTAAAATGCCGCACGCCATGTTGGTTAGGCAGGAAATACCCACGGTTTTAATCTGAGAATGATGAGCCACTAGCGCTTCAGGTACTGTCGACATCCCCACCGCATCTGCTCCGAGAGTTCGGATCATGCGAATTTCAGCTGGCGTTTCATAGGTTGGGCCCGTCCACCATGCATACACGCCTTGGCGCAGAGACACACCTTGCTCCTTCGCGACATCCAAAATCGTTTGGCGCAGCTCTTTGTTGTACACTTCGCTGACATCAAGGAAACGGACACCCAGCTCTGGATTATTTGGTCCCATTAATGGGTTATTCGCTGTCAGGTTAATATGGTCAGTGATGACCATCAGGTCGCCCGGGTTAAAGTCAGTATTCACTGCCCCACAAGCGTTGGTAATGATCAGTTTTTCCACACCCAGCGCTTTCATTAAACGCACAGGGAAGGTCACTTGATCCAGCGAAAAACCTTCGTAATAGTGGAAACGGCCTTTCATCGCCACCACTGTTTTGCCGGCAATCGTCCCGATCACTAACTCGTTCGCGTGACCTACCGCTTCAGACTTCGCAAAATGGGGTACTTCGCTATAAGGAATATGCACCGCATTTTCTAACGTATCGGCAAATGGGCCTAATCCAGACCCTAAAATGATCCCAACAGTGGGTTTCATATCCGTACGAGATTGGATAAAACTCAGGCTTTCTAAGATATCTTTGGTGTTGTGCATAATGCGCTCCGCAATCAAATCAAATAAAGAAGATGATTGGGATAATAACGTAATTAGAAAATCTAACAGCGATCTTAATCTCATTTTGAGAAAATGTTGATAAACATGATATCTGTTAAAGTACTCGTCATGTGAATCTGTTAATCTTGGACTATTCGCTGCATGGCTGGATCTATCACGAACAAAAACAGGAGGGGGAGCCATTGTTACACCGTTTATTGAACGAATTTCGTACATCCAAAAATTCCAAAACTCAAAAACTCAAAACGCTGTATCGGCTGATCCTCAACCACGGACCAATTCGGGCGGAAGCGCTAACCTCCCTCGCGAACATGAAACCCGCGACCTGTGCCAGGCTCCTCGATGAACTGAGTAAATGCCAGTTACTCTCTACTTCGGAACTTGGAGAATCAACAGGAGGACGCAAACCTATTTTGTACAGCGTCAATCCGGCTGATGGCTACTTAATTGGCATTGAGATGAGTGATATCTACTCTACGATTGTTCTGCAAAATCTGAAGTTAGACATTCTTGGCAAAGTCAAAATCAAGTATGAGCACCTCGAAACTGCCGAAAATATGCTCGACCATCTATTGGACAACGTCGATGAGCTGCTTGCTGAGCATCAGTTAGATACTCAAAAAATACTGGGTATCGGCATTGCCATCGACCATATTTTAGAACGCGATAAAGTGCCTTACTCTGACTACAGCGCACGAATTCAATCGCTATATCAATACATTACCCAGCGAGTTCCCTGCTTTGTCCTGTTAGGAAGTGGCATCAGCTTCGCGGCATTTGCGGAGTACCGTTTACGCTACGCTTCTGATAGCCAACGATTCTTACTCACCACTTGTGACACCGACATTCGCAGCTCAACCATTATCAACAACCAATATGCCCCAACGCCAATTAGCACCGCACAAGCTTTTGGACACACGACTATCGATATCAATGGTCAGCGTTGTGAATGTGGCTCATTTGGCTGTTTAAAACAGTACAGTTCATTACACGCCATTAAATCTCGCGTAATTCAGCATTTAAGACTTGGCAAACCCTCGGTCATTAACCAACTTGTCAAATCTGAAGATGACATTAACTATCACACGATTTTTCAGGCGCTTGCCCAGAATGATGAGGTGTGTCTTAAAGCCTTAGAAGAAGCCGCTTATTACTATGGTATTGCGATTGCCAACGCCGTGTTAATTACCCAAGCGGATGTGGTGGTTTGCGGGGGAACCCTCACCCCAAAAAACCATTTCTTTGAGATGACTAAAAAATCCATTGAGCAAAAACTGTCGATTTTCCCGCATATCAAACCGCGCATTTACCCAGCTAATGATTCTTATGAAATCGTCGCCCAAGGTGCGGGTGGGATGGTGATGGAAAGTTATCTATCCGAATAATGATGAATACAAATAAAAAATGCCCCAACATGTGGGGCATTTTCATTATAAATCACCGCTGACTATTTTAATCTTAGTCATTACCAAGCTTTAGTCATTACCAAACAGGTCACGGGTATAGACTTTGTCTGCCACATCATCCAGTTCTGGCACCATGCGGTTTGCCAAGATAATGTCGCTTTCAGCTTTAAATGCGTCTAAATCACGAATGACTTTTGAGCGGAAGAATTCCTCTTCTTTTAAGACTGGCTCGTAAACCACCACTTCAATCCCTTTGGCTTTGATACGCTTCATCACACCCTGCACCGCCGAGGCACGGAAGTTATCGGAGCCCGCTTTCATCACTAAGCGATACACACCAACTTTACGTGGCGCTTTGGCGATAATGGCATCCGAGATAAAGTCTTTACGCGTGCGGTTAGATTCAACAATCGCGTTAATCAGGTTATTCGGCACATCGTCGTAGTTCGCCAGTAACTGCTTGGTGTCTTTTGGTAAGCAGTAGCCGCCATAACCGAAGGATGGGTTGTTGTAGTGGCTGCCGATACGCGGGTCTAAAGAAACCCCTTCAATGATTTGACGGGCATTCAAGCCACGGCTTTCTGCGTAAGTGTCTAATTCGTTGAAGTACGCCACACGCATGGCTAAGAAGGTGTTCGCGAATAATTTAACCGCTTCCGCTTCAGTGCCGTCAGTAAACAGCACCGGTACATCTTTCTTAATCGCGCCTTCTAACAGCAAATTAGCAAAAATCTGTGCGCGTTCAGAGCGCTCGCCCACCACGATACGGGACGGGTACAGGTTATCCCACAGCGCACGACCTTCACGTAAGAATTCTGGGGAGAAAATCACGTTGGTGTAACCGAACTCTTCACGCAGACGCTCCGTAAAGCCCACTGGAATGGTGGATTTGACGATAATGGTCGCTTCTGGGTTCAGTTTGTTCACATCATGAATGACAGATTCCACTGAATTGGTGTTGAAGTAGTTGGTTTTTGGGTCGTAGTCTGTTGGGGTCGCCACAATCACGTATTGCGCGCCAGTATAGGCTTCGACTTTATCTTCGGTTGCACGGAAATTGAGTTGTTTTTCCGTTAGAAACTGTTCGATTTCGGTATCGATAATCGGGGATTGCTTATTATTAAGCATCGCCACTTTTTCAGGAATGATATCGACCGCCACCACTTCGTGGTGTTGGGACAGTAACATGGCGTTAGACAGACCGACGTAGCCGGTACCTGCGATTGCTATTTTCAAACTTGCCTCTCAAATCCTTCTGCGGATATTTCAGGTGGTTTATGGTATCGATGGTCAGTATTAACGGTGATAATACGATTTATACCAATCAACAAACGCCTGAACACCCTGTTCAATAGAAACTTGTGGGCGATAGCCGGTGACGTTAAACAGGTCTTCGGTGTCTGCCCATGTCGTGTAAACATCTCCCGCTTGCATTGGTAAGAAGTTCTTAATGGCTTCTTTTCCTAACGCATTTTCCAATGCAGAAATAAAATCTTTCAGCTTCACTGGCTGCCCATTACCAATATTATAAATGCGGTAAGGTGCGCTGCTTTGCGCTGGGGAATCTGAACGATTTTGCGGGTCTGCTTGCGGAATTATATCTGAAACGCGGATAACACCTTCGACAATATCATCAATGAAAGTGAAATCACGGCTCAGATCGCCGTTATTATAAACATCGATAGGTTCACCCGCTAAGATAGCCTTGGTGAATTTAAACAGCGCCATATCAGGGCGTCCCCACGGGCCATACACAGTGAAAAAGCGTAAGCCTGTCGTCGGCAGCTGATAAAGATGCGAATAAGAGTGCGCCATTAACTCATTGGCTTTTTTGGTCGCAGCGTACAACGAGATAGGGTGGTCGGTAGACATGTCGGTGGTGAATGGCATTTTATCGGTCACGCCATACACCGAACTCGAAGAGGCATACACCAAGTGTTTCACTTTCGCTTGGCGGCAGCCTTCTAAAATCGCTAAATGCCCATTCAAATTACTGTCAGCATACGCAAATGGGTTTTGTAATGAGTAACGCACCCCTGCCTGTGCGGCAAGGTGGATAACGCGGTCAAAATTCTCTTGAGTACACAACACCAGCACTTTTTCGCGGTCAGTGATATCAAGATGAATAAACCGGAACTGCGGATATTGTTCAAGAATATGCAGTCGAGACTGTTTCAATCCCTGATCATAATAAGCGTTCATATTATCGATACCGATAACTTCATGCCCACTTTCTAACAGTCTTTG
The DNA here is from genome assembly GCF_020271745.1 of Providencia alcalifaciens. NCBI lineage: Bacteria > Pseudomonadati > Pseudomonadota > Gammaproteobacteria > Enterobacterales > Morganellaceae > Providencia > Providencia alcalifaciens. The sequence continues at coordinate 1,300,178 of NZ_CP084296.1, forward strand.
ACACAATCTAAAACCAATAAACCCGGCACTTCCCGTGACCAAATATTTCATATTCGTTATCTTCTTACGTTATTAAATGATGGTTTATCAACATTCTAGCATTAATTAGAGATAAACTACTTGGCCTCATCTTTATTGGCGACACCGAGTACATGATAAACATAGTGGCGATAACCATCGAGCAACTGCTTATCTTCGCAGTCATTCAGTTTACCGTCGCATAAATGACGCATCTTAATATTCGCTTCATAGAATGGCGATACTTTCAGATTTGCGCGCTCCAGCAACATGCCGCCAAGGAATGAAATATCCGTTAACTCACCTGATTTAATTGAAATACCCGATTTCAGGTTATCTCTTAGGGTAAACTGTGTCGCATAAGCAGGAGACGATAATGTGGACTTATATTTATCTAAACTGATCCCCGGTTGATGGTCACCAAAATAGAGGAACATCAATGGGCGCTGGCGCTTTTCCATAAACGAAACAAAATCACGAATAGCCGCATCAGAATGGACGATTTTTTCCATATAATGGCTAAATTCGCCCGCGGAGTCTTTATTATCTAGCTTATCTTTAATTCCATAGTCATCACTGTGCCCTTCTTTATAAGGCCCGTGTTCATACATCGTTAATGCAAAAATAAAGACTGGCTTGTCCGTTTCTGTTGCCAAAATTTCTTTCACGTACTTCAGCATATCTTCCGTGCTGATCGCCCATAAATTATCTTGCAATTTACCAGGATAACCCAACTCTTGGGGCTGGATAATACGGTCAACACCCAACGTTTCATAAGCGTGACCTGAATGATAAGCCCCTTTATTAAACGGCGTCAGGACGACCGTATAATAACCGTTGGCTTTCATCTCTTTAAATAAACTGTTATTTAAATGGTCGACAACGAAATAGAACACACCGCTTTTTTGCGCCCCGAAATCATCGCTATTTAATCCCGTTAATGCGGAAAACTCAGATAACCATGTCCCGCCACCAAAGGTTTGTACGCGCATCGGACTATGTGCAATCATATTGGCATCTTGCTGGAACATAAATAACTCGGGCAGTTTCGTTCCCGCAGGTAAATCATAAACTTTTGGGTCAACCGTGGATTCTTGTAATAACAGCAAAATATCAGGCTTTTCGGTTTGTTCATTATTCGCCAAAGAAATATTCGCGGCTTTTTGCTCAAAATAGCTCGCATCACCGACAAAATGCGGTGATTTGTATTTCGCATTCTGTGCAGACATCACCAAATTCGTCACTGTACCACGGCCTTTCGGCAACGTTTGTGACCATTTATCAAAGTAATGCGTACTTGCCCAATCCGCCCCGAAGTAACCCACGATGACCATGAGCACGCTAACCACGCGTGATACCCTGCGTTTACATGGTGTAGATAAACGCCAACTGATCACACCGTTGATGATAAGTAGAATAAATAACCCAAGTACCGCTACGCCCGCCAACCAATAGTGGCCTAATGTCCCTAAGTTGGAGGTATCCGTCATCAAATTAATATCAGTGAAGAAAAGTTGCTCTTTATAATAGTGAACTTTCAACTGGTTAAAGATTTTGATGATAATAAACAGAGTACTCGTAATAATTGCAGAGAAAACCAAACGAGCAGTGACTGTAAATAAAACGCCAAATATAACAGCGTAAACACAGATGGAAATCAGACCAGGATAGATAACGCCACTTTTTTCAAAGACTAAAAATAGCGAGCCAATAAAAATCAGCGCCAGATAAATACTCGCAATTAGTTTTTTATTCATTTGACTTCCACAATTCACAAAAAGGTATCAAGGTTAATAAAATTGCCAGCATTATAATGGCGTAAACCCTACAATTTATTCAACAAAAATGCCTTTGTCTCGTAAATAATGCCCATCTTCTTTACGCCGAGTAAAACCGCTTTTATCAAAGAACTCGAGAATTTGAATCGCCAGTTTGCGACCAATCCCCAATTCATTACGAAAATCAGCGGCAAAAATCACCTCATGCTCCGCACAATAACGTGAAATAATTTGGGCAAATTGACGGATTTGTTCACTGCTATAATACCTATCGCGCACAATCGCTACGATCAGCCCCATTTGTGCGGCTTTTTTCAGTATACGGCGAATAGTATCTTCATCGTGACCCGTTTCTAAGGCAATATCGCGTACCCAGCGAGCTTCAGGATGAGAAAACAGCCCTTCCACTTGTTGCCAAATACCTTGTTGCTTGGCATCAAACACTAACCCATGCTGCGGCATATGCAGCCAGCCACGGGTCTGCTTAATCGCTCCCTCGGCAATCAAATCACTAATCAATTTGAATACTAAGGTTTCATCCATCGTTGGTAGCGCCATTCGTTTCAATCGCGCTTTACCTACACCTATCTGGTCGCTATGAATTTCATTGAAATTTTCGAGAGATTGGGTCAGCTTGTCCTTGGCTACCTGCGCTTTAAACGCCGAAAGCACCACATCACCGACACGGACAATATCAACTTGCTCCAGTAGGATATCTAATGCCGATTGGGTTAACTGACGCGACCAACCGTAACTGTTTAAGTCTAGCTCACCACTGGGTAACTGTAAGTTAAGCTGAATCAGCTCATCATCTGTGGCACATAAACGGGATAACCAATCGAGAAACTCAGGCTGTCTCTTACCACGACGAGGGGACACTAAGCGGATCACTCGCGCACCCGCAAGGGTTTGCCGCGCACTAATATCGCGAATAATTAATCGGTCATTATCCACCAGCCACAGTGGCGTATCTAAAATAAGCTCTGCCAACATCGGCGTTTCACCCGATTCTGTCAGCAAAGAGACCCGCCCTGTAATGTGACTTGCACCGTGGTAAAGATGCACGGGCTGCCAATGTTTGAGTGGCGCATCGCAGGTCAGTTCCACAATCACCCGAGAAGCGATAAAAGCAGGTTGCTCCGCCAATAACCAATCACCACGAGTTATCGATTCTTTATCGATATTCCCCGTTAAATTAAGCGCGACGCGATCCCCCGCTTGCGCAAACTCTGCCACTTGATTTTGGCGATGAATGCCACGAATACGGACCGAAGTATCCGCCCCCGTCACCCATAAGGAGTCACCCACACTCACTTTACCCGCAAGCGCCGTTCCTGTGACCACAATCCCCGCCCCTTTTACATGGAAAATACGGTCGATGGCTAAACGAAAACGCTGTTGCAGGTCAGTCGAAGAATTCTGTTGTTGGTGCAGTTGCTGTAAGTATTGGCGAAGCGCATCAATACCCAGCCCTGTACTTGCTGAAGTGATAAATAGTGGCGCATTCAACCAGCCTTGGCGACGCAGCTCGGCATGAACCTGCTGAGTGACCTCTGCCACTCGCGGCTCATCAACCCGATCGGCTTTGGTTAAAATCACCGAGATATCTTGGCAACCCGCTAGTCGTAAAATCGATAAATGCTCGAGGGTTTGCGCCATGATCCCATCGTCACATGCCACCACCAGTAGAGCGTGATTAACCCCACCGATCCCCGCCAACATATTCGCAAGGAATTTTTCATGCCCGGGAACATCAATAAAACCGATTGAGCTACCATCAGGTTGCGGCCAATACGCATAGCCAAGGTCGATGGTCATCCCGCGTTTCTTCTCTTCCGGAAGATGCGCGGTGTTCACGCCAGTCAGCGCTTGAATTAACGATGTTTTACCATGGTCAACATGGCCCGCTGTCGCAAAAATCATGACAATAACGCCTGTACTAACCCGTGTTCATCCTCAAGGCAACGTAGGTCTAGCCACAATTTACCCTCTTTTAAACGCCCAATCACAGGCTGAGGTAATTGACGCCAGCGGCTGGCAAGACGCTCTAAATTGCCGCCTTTTCCATCAAGAGGTGCCAATGTAATCGCATAGCTGGGTAATCGGTCAACGGGAAGAGAGCCGCTACCGATTTGTGATAAACAAGGCTCCGTTTCTACAAAAAAGCGATCCCCATAATAGGCTTGCAGCTTCACGAGGATATTTTCGGCACTCTGCCTAATTTCTTCTTGGGAGCGTGTTAGCCAGCGTAATGTTGGCAGTTCAGTGGTGAGTTTTTCTGGAGTTAAATAGAGTTTTAGCGTCGCTTCTAACGCGGCAAGCACCATTTTATCCACGCGAAGAGCGCGTTTTAAAGGGTGTTTTTGAATGGCATCAATCCATTTTTTCTTACCAAGAATGATCCCCGCTTGAGGTCCTCCCAGTAGTTTGTCTCCTGAAATCGAGACTAAATCAATACCTTGAGATAAATACGCTTGTGGCATCGGCTCCGCAGGCAATCCATACGCGGTCATATCAATCATCGACCCACTGCCTAAATCAATCGCCGTCGGTAATTGGTATTTTTGCCCCAATACGGCCAGCTCTTCCCCTTCAACTTCTGCGGTAAAGCCTTCAATACTGTAGTTACTGGTATGCACCTTCATTAACAACCCTGTTTGGTCATTAATGGCATTTTCATAATCCCGTAAATGGGTTCGGTTAGTGGTACCCACTTCAACCAATTTACAGCCTGCCTGAGCCATCACATCGGGAACGCGGAATGCGCCCCCAATTTCCACCAGCTCACCACGAGAGACAATCACCTCACGCTGCGGGGCAACGGTAGCTAGTAACAGTAAAACCGCCGCCGCATTGTTATTCACAATACAGGCATCTTCTGCCCCTGTTAGTTGGCACAGCAAGTCAGCGATGGCGCGATCACGATGCCCCCGCGTTGCGCCATCAAGAGAATATTCTAACGTGACTGGCGAACTCATCACTTGCGAGACAGCATGGATGGCGGTGTTAGACATCACTGCACGTCCTAGATTGGTGTGCAAGACAGTCCCCGTCAAATTAAAGACGTTTTTTAACGCACTGTGTTGCAATTTATCATGGCGAACAGACAGTTCCGCTAACCAATCACCGTGCCAATTCGGTAAGCATCCGTCTTGTGCAATAGACGCTCGCGCTTGTTCCTGCATTTCACGCAGACATTCCGTGACCCAATGCAGACCCGATTTCTCTACCAATATTTGTGCTTCATCGAATTGCAAAAGCTTATCGATGGCAGGTAGCTGGCGGTATAGCGCGACATTCGATTCATCCATAGTCACTCTTCTCTTTCTTACTGTGCAGCTAACAGATTATTTTTCGCCCGGGAATAAGAATGGGTTAATGCTGCTACGAGCAAAACCTTCTTCTTCCATACGTGCATCTAAAATGATCGACGCTAAATCATCCGCTACCGCTTCCACTTTGGCTTCTTTCTCTTGGTATAACACTTTCAGATAGCTACCACAGTCACCACAACTTTCTGCTTTCACTGCGGCATTTTCATCATCCAGTGACCAGTAGTTAAGGTCACGAGTTTGTTCACAGTTACTGCATTTCACACGGACCATGTGCCACTCTGTTTCACACAGTGTGCAATGCAAATAGCGTAAGCCTTGGCTAGTCCCAATTTGTACAATACTGGAGACGGGCATGCTGTTGCACACTGGGCAATAATGGCGGTGATCACCGTGTTCTGCGCGAGCTTTACCCGGAATATTGGCAGCCATTTGTGCCCAATAGACAGACAATGCCGCCCAAATGAACATGGATTTATCCGCAGGGACTTTTTCAAACTGTTCGTTTAACAGCGCCGTTGCCATCTCTTCGAGTTCAGCTTCTGATGCTTTTTCTAAGTTTTCGAGAGCAGTACGGACAGAATCTGGCACGATTGGCATCAATTCGGCGATGATTGAACGTAATAATTTATGCCAGTGATTCGTGCGTGGGAATGTTTTTGCATCTAATGGCGCGGTATTCGTTGCCATTGAGCGCGCTAAAACCGCTTCCATATCCATCTCTAATGGATTGTCATGCTGCGCATTATTTTGCGCCGTTGCCACTTCCGCAGCGAAGTTCAGATAATCTGCAAAAGGATGTTCACCAACGCCTAACTCTTTTAATCTTTCTGCACGACGTTGATAAAGGCTTTTTAAATTAGGGAATAAAACAGGCGGAATAAAACCGATGCCTTTTTCTTTTAATCTTTCTTGACCTAATTCTTCTTTCGGGACGATACGAATACCCATTGCTCTCTCTCTTTTATATTTTTTATAACAACTTACCCCGAGAAATTGCCTATTCGCATTTCCCCGCAAGCCTCTAAGAAAATATTCGGTTACCAGCAAATCTTGCCGTTGTACCCGTCAGGATAAAACAAAAGTCACTGATAGGCTACTCTAGCCCTCGAATATTCGCCGTTGTTAACCCTGGTTTGTCTGTGGAAATAACAAATTGGTATTAGGGCATTTTTATTTGATATAACTACTGTTATTTCCATGATGTTAATCCAATTGGCACATATAATGATGTGCTCTCTATCCGCATCATAACGGGCAACAATATGACGTCATTATTTCATTTCGAAGCAAAGTCTCACACACCCTTCTTTTTATTGCTTGCCTTTATTGGCGGATTTGTCGATGCCTGCTCATTTGTCATCTTTGAGGTGTTTACTGGCCATCTGACGGGAAATAGCATTTTAAGTATGATTTACCTCGCCAAAATGAATATTGGCATGTTGCTACTCTCTGCAATTTCCATATTAGGATTTTTTGCAGGAACATTTTTGGGTTCTTGGATTAGGCTCAAGCATAGCGCGATTGTGTTGTACCGCTTTGTTCTAGGTCTGGTATTTTTAATATTTAGCGGTGTTTTTACTATTTATTTTTTCATACAGCCTTTGTATTCACCAGATTTCGCCATTTTACTGATCAGCTTCTCAATGGGCATTCAAAATGGTTATTTTAATAAGGCGGGAACGGTTGGAGTTCATTCAACCTATGTCACCGGCATGACCACATCCTGCATTAATGCCTTTTTAAAAAATGTTCCAGGGGACAGTAGCAAAAAAGTGCTGCTTTTGGCGGTACTCTCTTTTATTACAGGGGGGTTAGCTGGCGGGATCTTATCGGTGAATTACCAGTATGTCGGATTTTCTGCAGTGTTAATTCTTTTGGGATGTGCGCTGATTTATAGTTTTACAATCCGTGATTAACACTATCTATTTTAGACATAAAAAAAGCCCATAACCAATGTTATGGGCTTGATTCATCAAGATAAAAACGCTTAGTTTTTCTCTTGCTGCTCTTGTTGCTGCTTTTCTTTAGCGACTAGCTCACGGTACCAACGTGGGTGGTGCTTTCTCGCCCAACCACGTGTTACCCAACCTTCAACCATCGCACGCACAGAACCTTTGACCCAAATTGCCGCATACGCATGCACAACAATCATCAGGATCAAACCAATGGCTGACAACGAGTGAATGAGGATAGCAGCGCGGTACACTGGAATTGGGAAGTAGTCCGCAAAGAATGGGCGCCACATAATCACGCCAGTGACAACCAATGCCAGCAAGCAGATAGTAACTACCCAGTACACCCCTTTCTGACCGAGGTTGTATTGGCCTACGTCGCCAGCTTCTTCGTTTTTCAGTACCTTACCGATGTTTTTCCCCCATTTAATATCTTCTTTATTAATGAAGTTATGGTGGAAATAACGGAAGAACATAAAGACGAACAGCAAGAACATCGCCGTACCCACGAATGGATGCAAAATTCGAGACAGTTGTGGCGTGCCTAAAATGTTCATAAACCAGTTCAGCGATGGGAAGAAAAAGCCCAGTCCGCTAATAGCCGTGAACAAGAAGCAAATCACAACCGCCCAGTGATTGATCCTTTCAATCGGTTTGTGGCGAATAATTTTGTCGTTATCATCTGGCATCATTTCTGATCCTCCCCTTCTTTTGATTTCGAAGTGTCAGACGACATTGCGTTGTGCAAATCTTCTAGAGCCTCTTCTTCATCTTTCTTGGAGACGCGGTTTGGACCAATTCCCACATAGTGGAAAATTGCCGCCGCAAATGTTGCCGCAAAACCAACCGCAGCAATCGGCTTCCAGATACCTTTCCAGAAGGTGACTGTTGGGCTGATGCTCGGGTTTTCTGGTAGTCCGTGATACAACTGCGGCTTATCCGCATGGTGCAATACGTACATAACGTGCGTACCGCCCACACCTTGTGGATCGTATAAACCTGCGTTTGCATAACCACGAGTTTTCAGCTCTTCAACACGTTCGCCAGCCATGCCAATCATGTCTTCTTTGCTACCAAAATGGATAGCGCCAGTTGGACATGTTTTCACACAGGCAGGCTCTTGACCCACTTCAACACGGTCAACACACAGCGTACATTTGTAAGCACGGTTGTCTTCTGGGTTGATACGTGGCACATCAAACGGGCAACCCGCGATGCAGTAACCGCAGCCGATACAGTGTTCAGATTGGAAATCCACGATACCGTTTTTGTACTGGACGATTGCGCCTTCTGATGGACATGCCTTCAGGCAGCCCGGGTCAGCACAGTGCATACAGCCATCTTTACGGATCAGCCATTCAAATTTATCGTTCTCTTCCACTTCAGAGAAGCGCATTACTGTCCATGACTTAGCGGTTAAATCCGTTGGGTTGTCATACACCCCAACGTTTGTTCCGATTTTGTCACGGATATCGTTCCATTCGGAACACGCAACCTGACACGCTTTACAGCCGATACAGGTTGTGACGTCAATCAGCTTTGCAACTTCTTCCTTATAGTCCCGCACCTGAGGTGCGGGCGTCAGGGAATTGGTGGCAGAGCGACGAATAATGTCCTGAGATTGCATTGACATAATTTATCTCCTTACACCTTTTCCACGTTGACAAGGAATGATTTAAATTCCGGCGTCTGAGTATTCGCATCACCTACATATGGCGTTAATGTGTTGGTGATAAAGCCCTTCACTGCAACACCTTCAAAGCCCCAGTGAATTGGAATACCGATGGTATCGATGTCTTTTCCATCCACTTGCAGGGTTTTAATGCGTTTAGTGACCACAGCTTTCGCTTTGATGTAACCACGTTTAGAACTGACTTTAATGGTGTCGCCTTGCTCAATGCCTTTCTCTTTCGCTAAGCGTTCGCCAATTTCAACAAACTGTTGCGGCTGAATAATCGCATTTAACAGTGCATGTTTAGTCCAGTAGTGGAAATGCTCAGTCAAACGATAGGTAGTACCCACGTATGGGAACTCAGTCGCTTTACCCATTTGTGCCCAGTCGTCTTTAAACACACGAGCAGCAGGGTTTGAAACCACATTTGGATGCAGCGGGTTAGTATCCAGCGGCGTTTCGATTGGTTCGTAGTGCTCTGGGAATGGACCTTCAGCCATCTTATCCAGTGCAAATAAACGACCCATACCTTCAGGCTGCATGATAAATGGACCGACACCGCTTCCCGGCGCTGCTGTGCTGTAGTCTGGAATATCCATACCTACCCACTTGCTACCATTCCACTCAAGGATTTGGCGCTTCGGATCCCATGGTTTACCCATTGGGTCAGCAGATGCACGGTTATAAATCACGCGACGGTTCAGTGGCCATGCCCATGCCCAACCTAATGTGTTACCCAGACCTGTTGGGTCGGAGTTATCACGGTTAGCCATTTGGTTACCTTTCGGTGTCCAACTACCAGAGAAAATCCAGCAACCACTTGCCGTCGTACCGTCATCACGTAATTGAGCAAACGAGCTAAGCAGTTCGCCTTTTTTCACAATCACGTTTCCGTCAGCATCTTTCAGGTCTGCTAGCGCATAACCGTTATTTTCTTTTGCCACTTCTTCTGGTGTTGGGTTATCACGGTCAAGGTAATCCCATGTCATGCTCAGAACCTGTTCAGGGGCGGCGCCACCTTCAGTTTCATACATTTGACGCAGGCGATGATAAATACCAGATAGGATTTCACCGTCACTGATAGCTTCACCTGGGGCATCCGCACCTTTCCAGTGCCACTGTAACCAACGTGCTGAGTTAACAATTGAACCGTTTTCTTCAGCAAAACAGCAAGATGGCAAACGGAACACGGTTGTTTGGATATCTTCCGGTTTCACATCATTCATTTCGCCGTGGTTTTGCCAGAAGTTAGCCGTTTCTGTGTTCAGCGGGTCAATCGTAATTAAGAATTTCAGCTTAGAAAGTGATTTCGAGACTTTATTCTTGTTCGGGAATGAGGCTAATGGGTTGAAGCCTTGGCAGATATAGCCGTTAACTTCGCCCTTATCCATCATTTCGAAATAACGCAGAACGTCGTAGCCCTGATCCCATTTAGGTAATAGGTCGAAGCCCCAGTTATTCTCTTTCTGCGCTTTATCGCCATAGAAAGTTTTCATTAAGCTGACGAAGAATTTAGGGTAGTTACCCCAATAGTTCACCTGATCAGCAACGGTTGCTTTTGGTGTATTCGCCGCTAAATAGCTTTCTAAGGTTGTTTGTTTTTCTGATGGTAATGTCAGGTAACCTGGTAAGCTCTGAGATAACAGACCTAAGTCAGTCAGACCTTGGATGTTGGAGTGTCCACGCAGTGCGTTCACACCACCCCCTAACATCCCCATGTTACCAAGCAGTAACTGGATCATCGCCATGGTACGAATGTTCTGCGCACCAACGGTGTGTTGAGTCCAACCCAGCGCATATAAGAAGGACGCAGTTTTGTCTTTCGCGCTAGTTTCTGCAATGTATTCGCAGACTTGTAAGAAGTCTTTGATTGGCGTACCGCAGATGTTGTTAACTACTTCTGGGGTATAACGGCTTACGTGCTCTTTCAATAAGTTCAGAACACAACGTGGGTTTTTCAGAGTCGGATCGCGCAGCGCTAAGCCGTTCTCATCCATCTCATAGTTCCACGTGGTTTTGTCGTATTGACGTTTTTCTGCATCGTAACCGGTGAACAGACCGTCATCAAAACCAAAGTCTTCACGGATAACTAAGCTGGCGTTGGTGTACGCCTCAACGTATTCACGTTGAATTTTTTCGTTATCCAGCAAATATTTGATAACACCTGACAGGAATGCAATATCAGTTCCTGAACGGATAGGCGTGTAAAAATCCGCCACTGCCGCAGTACGGGTAAAGCGTGGATCGATAACGATTAATTTTGCTTTATTGTGGATTTTTGCTTCCATCGCCCAGCGGAAACCGACTGGATGCGCTTCTGCCGCATTACCACCCATAACAACGATCAGGTTTGCGTTTTTAATGTCAACCCAGTGGTTGGTCATCGCACCGCGACCAAATGTTGGAGCAAGACTTGCTACCGTTGGTCCGTGTCAGACACGCGCTTGGTTATCTACGGCAAGCATGCCGAGGGAACGACTAAATTTTTGAGTAACAAAACCTGTTTCGTTACTACCTGCTGATGCACACAACATACCGGTGGTTAACCAGCGGTTAACTGTCACACCATCTTTATTTTGTTTAACGAAGTTTGCATCACGGTCTTCTTTCATTAACTTGGCGATGCGGTCAAACGCGTCATTCCAAGTGATGCGTTTCCATTCGTTAGTGCCTGGTTCGCGAACTTCTGGATACTTGAGTCGACTCTCACTGTGGATAAAGTCGATTAATCCTGCACCTTTAGGACAAAGTGCACCACGGTTTACCGGATGATCCGGGTCCCCTTCAATATGAAAAATGCTTTCTTTCGCATTCTTCGCGCCATCACCGAGGCTGTACATTAACAGCCCACAGCCGACAGAACAGTAGGTACAGGTATTTCGTGTCTCTTTTGCACGTAGTAATTTATACTGACGTGTAGAGGCTAATGCAGTTGCTGGAGCAAAACCCAGCGCTGCTGCCGTTGTACCTGCCATACCGCCAGCGCAGATCTTAAAGAACTGCCTTCTGCTGACTTGCATGGGGGATCTCCTCATATACATTGCTCATGTTTACCTAACTTCGTCACAAAATTTGAGGTAAACTGTTCTTATTCAACGTCTTCCTTACGTATTCAGGTTCATTGCCTGACAAATGGTGTAAATTCTTTTTACCCATATCGAATATTATGTATCATTAGTGATAGGAATTCACCTAATGTATGAAACAAATATTACAAATAACTCTAGATTATCCAAAATGATTGGCGTTCACCCTACAACCGTGCAACAAAAAAACAACCTCGGGTCATTGGTTAATGATTTTGTTGCAGAGGAAATCCCTATCGCTCTCGTTTATAACGGGATATCTCACGTGGTAATGATGGCGACACCCAAAGATCTGGATGATTTTGCTGTCGGATTTTCATTATCAGAAGGGATCATACAATCCCGTGATGAAATTCGCGGAATTGATATAGTGCAAGGTTGTCACCGAGGCATTGAAGTTCATATTGAGTTATCAAGCCGCCGTTTTATGGCACTCAAAGAGCGTCGACGTAATCTGACTGGGCGAACTGGCTGCGGTATTTGCGGTACAGAACAGCTCGATGAGATATTTAAGCCTATCACTGCACTGCCATTCACTCAAACATTCTCATTATCTTATCTCGATAACGCCCTACAAGAATTGAAGACTGTTCAAGAAATTGGCGCATTAACCGGTTGCACTCATGCCGCTGCATGGATCTCCCCTGAAGGTCGATTAGTGGGCGGATGTGAAGATGTGGGTCGTCATGTCGCGCTAGATAAATTACTCGGAATGAAAAGCCGTTCAGATTGGCAACAAGGCGCTATTTTAGTTTCTAGTCGCGCAAGTTATGAGATGGTACAAAAAGCTGCAAGCTGCGGTGCGGAAATTCTGTTTGCGGTTTCAGCCGCGACGTCATTAGCGATTGAAGTCGCCGAGAAAGCAAATTTAACGCTGGTCGGTTTTTGCCGCCAAGGTAAAGCCACGGTGTTTACCCATCCGAGTAGGGTGAGGAATTAAGTTTCCTATAAACGATAATCATTGACTGCTTGATATTACAAATTTCATGTCGTATCCATTAAGCTTATGACCATGCCAAGGTTCAATGGTCAATAATATTGTTTTATTTTCATATTTTTCATCATACGACTCACAATCTAGGATAGATTTCATCATCTTTGGGGATAAAACTTGATTTAAGCTAGAAACACTCAATGCTTCTGCCATATGCGCAAATTGTTCGCACACAGAGGGAGCTCTATTAACATCATTTATATTCCCTATGAGTTTTAACGTATTAGCTATATCTTCTGAACCTTCAATATAATAAGCGATATTATCAGGCATCCACCCATCATTAAGCTCCTTCATGGGCGACTGTGCAAACCAGTTTTCATCATAAGATTTATTATAAAACCCTGATTCAAGACCCTGATCTACAAGAAATTTTCTAGCCTTTTGAGGGTTCCATCCCTTATCTTTTGGAACATCCTTTGGATTTCGTTCTGCAGCCCTTAGTTTAAAAATATGTTTGAACGAATTAATAAGGTCAGAATATGAATTCACATTATATCTAACTATATGATAACGCCACCTATCGACAAGACTTATTCGGAAATTAAACAATATAACTGCGTAAAATTTTGCTATATATCTAAGGTGTTTATTCTTTATCGAAATTTTAGTGCATGAAAAAGCCACATCATATGTTGAATAAACCATTAAAAGAAATAAAAATGGTAAATAACAAAGAGTTAATAATGGTGGAACAATGAAATCATATGCCGTTTTTATTTTACCAAAATCATCAAAATGAGTTATTAACATAAATACGGTATAGACAACTAGAACAACACCAAATAGAGATAAGCAAAATTCTAGTAATGTTCTTACCTTGCTATATTTTCGATCAGTCTTAGATACCACAAGCATAGCTACTACTAGCGTTGAAAAAGGCACTAATATAACCTCTATCCAGAAAGGAAATGTATACACTCCTACAATAAATTGGATCACAGCTAATAACTTTAGTTGATCTATAACGAGATTTTTAAAAAGAGTTCTATCTATTTTTATTTTTTCAAGCTTAAATAAAGACATAAAACCAATAGACACACACCAAAAAACAGTGTTTTTCAATTGTTCTATATTCCATAAATTTAATTTTGATAGGCAATATGCCACAACAGCTATATACGCAATCATAAAGCCAATCACAGATAGTATTCGCCTAGAGAAGAAAGCAGAGAGAACGCCTTTAAAAGCAGGGCTTATATCTTTTCTCTTTGGAGAAAATGAAATTAATATAATAATAATTAACAACCAAACTGTAATGGCAATTTCTCGGCTATTCAGAATATCCATTAATGTCCTTATGAGCCATTAGCTTCGTTCTATTCAGGTACCGAAGCTTGAAAAATAGTTCAGTAGCGGATTCAATAAGTCAAATGACACGCTATGGCCAGTGAGTATTAATTGAGCTTTTATAACATATAGACAGTTTATAGTAACAAATACAAGACATTGCTTCGCTTACTCTATTATCAGGTAACTCAATAGCTAATCACTTTCACCCAATGTATCCGGGTTTTTTCGTGATTTTTTCTCTGCTGAAGCTAAACGACGCTCCACTTTTTTTACACCCTCCGCTGGAGGTAATTGCTCTGGATGTATACCACGGTTAATCAGCGTTTCACGTACCGCTTGATTATTCGTCACATGCTCGCGTGATATTTCCTGTTCATGAGCCATTTGTTGTGAACGAGCATTATGAATCGTTATCTCCGCGGCGAAATCCTTCGCTTTTAAAATAATTGTTGGAGCAAAATCAGCTAACGGACGGTTATCTGGTACTTTCCATTTAGTTTTCATGGTTTGAGTACTTTTACCAAACAATGCAGTATCTCCTTTGCTACGTATCAATGCAAAGTTTTGGTTTCCGCCTGTTTGCTCAAAAATAACACAGGAGAGCTCTTTTTCCGTTGCAGACAATTTTTGCCGTGCCTGTACTCTTTCAGCTTCAAGTAAACGCTGTGCGATTAGTTCCGCTTTACGAGTTTGCATAGCAAAGTACGTTTGTGCGAAAGCAATTTCTTGTTTGCGAGGATCGCCATTCTGAGCGATTAGATAGCAAGCATAGCGAGTTAACATCACATCATCGATTTCACGGTGACTACCCGAGCCGAGTTCCACCATTTTCCCGACATCGGTAAAATGGTCTACCACCATATGCCCACTAATTTCACACGCCGTTTTTGCCTTAGAGATAACGCTAACAAAATTATCCCACTTCGCATAACCTAATAGGTGCTGCAAATCTCTTGCTAACCAGTATTCAACACCGCTTTCTGCCTGCTGGGCATGACTTTCATAGGTCATTGTCAGTGTTTGAACTTGCTGCTGTTCCATATTGAAATTCCCCTACTTCAATTTGCGTCACACGACACTATCTTGGTCTATACCCTGCCGTTTTACCTTATCTATTGGCGAGATTATATCCACACCTTGGCTATCAGCAGTAAGCTAGCAAATTTAAAATCCTAGAAAAAGGGCAAACACCAAACAAATTGACGTACTCGAGAAGGATCACTTATCATTCTGCAGTGGTACTTAAAAATAGTTATTACCATTTTCCAACCCACAAAGAAAAATGGGCTTTTCTATTACTAGAAAGCCCACTAAATTAATAACTTGTTCTGGTTATTTTTCCCATTACTTCCCAATACAGAAACTCGAGAAAATACGCCCTAACAAATCATCGGAGGTAAATTCACCGGTGATTTCGCTCAGTTCTTGCTGAGCTAAGCGTAACTCTTCAGCTAATAACTCACCGGAGCGAGCGTTCACTAACTGGTCATAGCCTTGGGCAAGGTGGATTGCGGCATTATTCAATGCTTGTAAGTGACGACGACGGGCGAGGAATCCCCCCTCCGTATTACTGTTGAAGCCCATCGTCTCTTTAAGGTGATCGCGCAGCAAATCGATGCCTTTTTCTTCACGGGCAGATAAACGGATCAGTGGGTAACGGGCATCAGCGACAAATTCTATGGATTCCCCTGTTTTATCTGCTTTATTACGAATAACAGTAACAGGCAACGTTTCTGGTAAGCGAGCCATAAATTCAGGCCAGATTTCTTGTGGCTCCGTAGCATCCGTTGTGGTGCTATCTACCATAAATAGAACACGGTCGGCTTGTTCTATCTCTTGCCATGCGCGTTCGATACCAATGCGCTCCACTTCATCGCTGGCTTCACGTAAACCTGCGGTATCAATGATATGCAGTGGCATACCATCAATATGAATATGTTCGCGCAGCACGTCACGAGTGGTGCCTGCAATATCCGTCACAATCGCTGCTTCGCGCCCCGCTAATGCATTTAATAAACTCGATTTTCCTGCGTTTGGACGGCCGGCAATCACCACTTTCATGCCTTCGCGTAGCAAACTGCCTTGACGAGCCTGTGAGCGAACATCTTCTAAGTCCGCCACCACTTCGTTTAATTTGGCTTCAATTTTACCGTCAGATAAGAAATCAATTTCTTCATCTGGGAAATCAATCGCTGCTTCCACATAGATGCGCAAGTGAGTGAGTGCTTCCACTAACTGGTGGATATGAGATGAAAAAGCGCCCTGTAAGGAATTCATTGCGGAACGAGCCGCTTGCTCTGAACTGGCATCAATCAGGTCGGCAATCGCTTCGGCTTGCGCCAAATCGAGTTTGTCATTTAAAAATGCACGCTCAGAAAATTCCCCCGGGTTGGCAATACGGATATTAGCAATGGTCAGAATTCTTCTGAGTAATAAATCGAGGATAACAGGACCGCCATGCCCTTGTAGTTCAAGAACATCTTCCCCCGTAAAAGAGTTAGGTCCCGGGAAATAGAGAGCAATCCCTTGGTCAAGGACAGAGCCATCTGCATCACGAAATGGCAGATAATCGGCATAGCGCGGCTTCGGTAACTTTCCGAGTACTGTTTCAGCAACAAGGGCGGCTTGCGGGCCGGATACACGTAAAATTCCAACCCCACCACGACCGGGAGCGGTTGCCTGTGCGACGATAGTATCGTTGATTTGCATGATGTTTCTCTGTCTATGACTAAAAAAATTGAGGCGACCCTAAATGGATCGCCTCAATGTTACTATAGAATCTGGCTTTGTGAAGCCCTCTAAACTCGATTGGAATTTAGATTATTTCTTCGCTTTCTTATCACGGCTATGTAAGCCACGTTTTTCCAGACCACGGTAAATAACCTGCTGCTGGATAATGGTGACTAAGTTGCTCACGATATAGTACAGAACCAGACCTGATGGGAACCACAGGAAGAACACGGTAAACACGACTGGCATGTAAGTCATGATCTTCTGCTGCATTGGGTCAGTCACAGTCGTTGGTGACATCTTCTGGATAACAA
The DNA here is from genome assembly GCF_020271745.1 of Providencia alcalifaciens. Classification (NCBI taxonomy): domain Bacteria; kingdom Pseudomonadati; phylum Pseudomonadota; class Gammaproteobacteria; order Enterobacterales; family Morganellaceae; genus Providencia; species Providencia alcalifaciens. The sequence goes on from NZ_CP084296.1 coordinate 1,317,350, forward strand.
ACATCGTCACACCCATCAGCACTGGCAGGATGTAGTACGGGTCTTGAGCAGACAAGTCTTGGATCCAGCCAAAGAACGGTGCGTGACGCAGTTCAACAGAACCCATCAACATGTAATACAACGCAAGGAAGATTGGCATTTGGATCAGTAGCGGTAAACAACCACCCAGTGGGTTTACTTTTTCTGATTTGTACAGCGCCATCATTTCTTGGCTCATACGTTGTTTATCGTCACCAATACGCTCACGCATTGCAGCCAGTTTAGGTTGCAGTAAACGCATTTTCGCCATTGAGGTGTACTGCGCTTTAGTCAGCGGGTACATGATACCACGGACGATAAAGGTGATAACGATGATGGCAATACCCCAGTTACCGACGAAACCGTGAATGAATTTCAACAGTTTGAACAGTGGCTGAGAGATAAACCATAACCAACCGTAATCTACGGTTAAGTCTAAATGAGGAGCAACTTCCGCCATTTCTGACTGAATTTCAGGACCAATCCACAGAGTAGAAGAGTAGGTCGCAGCGCCATTTGATGCGATGGTCAGAGGTTCGCTCTTATAACCAACGATGGCTGATTGCTTATCAAGATCAATGGTGTAGAAAGTGCTTTGCTCAGAAGAAGCCGGGATCCACGCAGTTGCAAAGTATTGTTGCAGCATCGCGACCCAACCACCTTTGGTTGTCAGGCTTAAGTTTTTATCTTCGATGTCACTGAAACTATATTTTTTATAGTTATTTTCATCAGAAGAGTAAGCCGCACCACGGTAGGTATGTAGAGCAAAGTTACTGCTGCCAGTATCACGTTGTTCTGGTAAAGCGATGGTTTGCTTTAATTGACCGAAGAACGCAAGCGTTAACGGCTGCGCAGTTGGGTTTTGAATGTTGTATTCAACATCAACTGTGTATTTGCCACGCTTCAGAATGTACGCCTTCTGATAAACCACACCGTTATTATCGGTGAAGGACATCGGAATACGTAATTCGTCTTGACCATCTTTTAACTCAAAGCTTGCTGCATCTGAAGTATAAAGAGGGCGTTGACCATTGTTATTCGCTGGGTTGTCTGGACCATGAGGACCGATCAGACCACTTTGTGCCTGATAAACAAAACCTGGTGTGGTTTCCAATAAACGGAATGGGTTTGGTGAATTCAGGGTTGCAGGATAGGCTAACAGGTCAGCCTCATCGATATCACCACCACGTGTATTGATACGAATATCAAGTACGTCGGTTTTAACGGCAATAAGCTTACCTTGTTCACTACCTGTGACCGCTTGACCATCATTGCTTGCACTGCTCGGCATGTCCGTCTTTTGCTGCGAAACTTGAACAGCCTTGGTTTCCTGAGCAACTTTATCGCTCTCCCAAGCCTGCCAAACTAAGAACGACACGAACAACAAAGCGATGAGTAGAAGATTGCGTTGGGAATCCATCGTTATAATTCTCTATTATCATCAGTTTTTCTAGGTGGGACAGGATCATCTCCACCAGCGTGTAAAGGGTGGCATTTTAATACGCGTTTGGCTGTTAACCAACTACCTTTTAGCATACCAAACCTGCGCAATGCCTCAATTCCGTAATTAGAGCATGTGGGATTGAAACGACAACGAGGTCCTAACAACGGACTAATAGCCAGTTGGTAACCTCTGATCAGCATGATCAGGACTTTTGAGCCAAGCGACGGTGACGACGCCATAACTTATCCAATGATTCCGTAATCTGTTGATTGTCGAGATCGGCTACCCCTCTGCGAACCAGAACCACAAAGTCCATTGAAGGCAACTCATGTTGATGCAAACGAAAATATTCACGGGCTAATCGCTTGATACGATTACGCTCATGAGCACGTTTAACATTTTTTTTGGCGATGGTAAGACCGATGCGGGGATGCCCCAGCTCGTTAAGGCGACCAAGGATTGTTATCTCTGGGGAACTCGCCCTCTGCGGCTGCTTGAAGACATTGTCGAAATGCCTGGGAGTTAACAAACGTAACTCCCGGGTAAATGCGAGCGTAACCACTATAGAGGGCTAGCTTTATTACTTAGATGAAACGGTCAGACGAGCGCGGCCTTTAGCACGACGGCGAGCCAGAACCTGACGACCATTTTTAGTGGCCATACGAGCACGGAAACCGTGTGAACGGTTGCGCTTCAGTACGGACGGTTGAAAAGTGCGTTTCATAACGATTTCTACCTAACTTTAAAATTTATTACTGATTCAGTAAACGCGTTGGCAACCAGTGGAAACTGATTTACACCTGTGCCTCTATCGCAACAATATAGAAAGAGGCAGGATTGTAATAAAACATAGGGGGTCACGTCAATAAAATGACGTAATCAAACCACTTTTTATTTAAACCTGGCTGACCGGTTTGCCGATATGTGCTGTGACAAGCTACGTATGGAACTCATTTATACTGTCTTTTAGGCAAGTCTAACAGTTTAACTTTCAATCAACTCAAGCGTTTATTGATGTTACCCACAAAACCATGCTGCCTAAATTCATCATAAAAAGTGACATTCGCAGTGTACACAGGGAGGAAGATTATACGGACTCCTCCCTAAAGCGCAAGGATCTTAGCGGGATCCCAAAATATTTTTTGATCTTGGGAGATAATTTCTATATATAGGCTAAAGTTATCCCCAGACATGTGGAAAATTTGTCGTTGCCCGCGATCACCCAGCAAAATTCTCCCCCATCATAGCCGCCTTATCACATTTGCCTGTGGATAAAAAGCATAAAAACTGTGTAAAAGAATGGAGATCTTGGGTGAATTTTGCGGTATGATCGCAGGTCTATTTCTGATCGGAGGATCAGGAATATGCTGTGGATAGATATGGTGAGTAAAAGTTAGTCAAACACCTTCTCTGGCCCCCTATTCTCTTAGTGACCACGAAAAGTGGCTAATGGAATAGTTGCCAGTAAAAAATTCTTAACGAAATCCGTAATTCTTGTTTCATTGACCTTGTTAGGGGAGTCCAACGTGTCACTTTCGCTTTGGCAGCAATGTCTTGCCCGATTGCAGGATGAACTACCTGCCACAGAATTCAGTATGTGGATACGCCCTCTTCAAGCTGAATTAAACGATAATACACTGGCACTGTATGCCCCGAATCGTTTCGTCCTTGATTGGGTGAGAGATAAGTATATCAATAATATCAACGAATTATTGAATGACTTTTGCGGTTCTGATGCCCCTGCTCTACACTTTGAAGTAGGTAACAAACCGATGACCATCGCGCCGGTGAGCCCTCAAGTACGCACTCATAATGAAATGCCTGCGTTCGCTGCGCCATCTGCACCGATGAAACCAAGCTGGGACAACTCAGCCAAAGTTCAACCCGATGTGTCATACCGTTCTAATGTAAACCCGAAACACACGTTTGATAACTTCGTTGAAGGTAAATCAAACCAACTGGCTCGCGCTGCTGCGAGGCAAGTTGCTGAAAACCCTGGCGGCGCTTATAACCCACTGTTCCTTTATGGTGGAACGGGTTTAGGTAAAACGCACTTATTACACGCCGTGGGTAACAGCATTATGCAGCATAAGGCCAACGCCCGCGTGGTCTATATGCATTCTGAACGATTTGTACAAGATATGGTCAAAGCATTGCAGAACAACGCCATTGAAGAATTCAAGCGCTATTACCGTTCTGTTGATGCATTACTGATTGATGATATTCAGTTTTTTGCTAATAAAGAGCGTTCACAAGAAGAATTTTTCCATACATTCAACGCGCTGCTTGAAGGCAACCAACAAATTATTTTGACCTCCGACCGTTATCCAAAAGAGATCAACGGCGTGGAAGATAGATTAAAATCCCGTTTCGGTTGGGGGTTGACCGTTGCGATTGAACCACCCGAGTTAGAAACCCGTGTGGCTATTTTGATGAAAAAAGCCGATGAGAACGAAATCCAACTGCCCGGTGAAGTGGCATTTTTCATCGCAAAACGCTTACGTTCTAATGTACGTGAGTTAGAAGGTGCATTAAACCGCGTTATTGCTAACGCGAATTTTACCGGTCGCGCTATCACTATCGACTTTGTTCGAGAAGCGTTACGTGACCTATTAGCACTGCAAGAAAAGCTGGTAACTATTGATAATATTCAGAAAACTGTTGCTGAGTACTATAAAATCAAAGTCGCTGATTTACTTTCTAAACGCCGTTCTCGTTCTGTCGCTCGTCCGCGCCAGATGGCAATGGCACTGGCGAAAGAGCTGACAAACCATAGTTTACCTGAAATCGGGGATGCTTTTGGCGGTCGTGACCACACGACAGTGTTGCACGCTTGTCGTAAAATTGAACAATTACGAGAAGAAAGCCATGACATCAAAGAAGATTTTTCAAATCTAATCAGAACATTATCATCTTAATTGCTATGAAATTTATTATAGAACGCGAGCAGTTATTAAAACCGTTACAACAGGTTAGTGGCCCATTAGGTGGACGTCCAACGTTGCCTATTTTAGGAAACCTTTTACTTCACGTAAAAGAAGGTGCTCTGCAACTGACGGGAACCGACCTAGAAATGGAGATGATGGCCAATGTTCCGCTCACTCGTGAGCATGAAATTGGTGCCACCACGGTGCCTGCGCGCAAGTTTTTTGATATTTGGCGTGGTTTACCGGAAGGTTCTGAAATCCAAGTCGAGCTTAATGATGACCGACTGCTTGTGCGTTCTGGACGCAGCCGTTTCTCATTATCCACCTTACCTGCTGCTGACTTCCCGAACTTAGATGACTGGCAAAGTGAGGTTGAGTTTTCTCTGCCTCAATCCATACTGAAACGTTTAATTGAAGCGACTCAGTTTTCAATGGCGCACCAAGATGTTCGTTATTACCTGAACGGCATGCTGTTTGAAACTGAAGGGCAAATGCTCAGAACTGTCTCCACAGACGGTCACCGCCTTGCGGTTTGTTCAATGGATATTGGTCAAGAGTTGCCATCCCATTCTGTGATAGTGCCTCGCAAAGGTGTCATGGAATTGATGCGCTTATTAGATGGTGGTGATGCGCCACTACAACTGCAAATCGGTAGCAACAATATTCGTGCTCATGTTGGCGACTTTATCTTTACCTCTAAACTCGTTGACGGCCGTTTCCCTGACTACCGCCGCGTTCTGCCAAAGAATCCAGATAAAACCTTAGAAGCTCGCTGTGATTTGCTTAAACAAGCCTTCTCACGTGCAGCGATTTTGTCTAACGAAAAATTCCGTGGCGTACGCTTATTCTTCAGTGAAAACCAATTACGCATCACGGCGAATAACCCTGAGCAAGAAGAAGCCGAAGAGATTGTTGATGTTAATTACCAAGGTGGTGAGATGGAAATTGGCTTTAACGTCAGTTACATCCTCGACGTCTTGAACGCGCTGAAAAGCGAAAATGTCACGCTGTTTTTAACGGATGCCGTTTCTAGCGTACAAATTGAAGACTCAGCAAGCCGCTCTGCGGTATATGTTGTCATGCCAATGCGTTTGTAATCAGTCCGTATGATCCTTTCGCGTTTATTGATCCGCGATTTTCGTAATATAGAAGACGCCGATCTCTCCCTTGCAACTGGGTTCAATTTTTTAATTGGGCCTAATGGGAGTGGCAAAACCAGTGTACTGGAAGCAATTTATACACTTGGACATGGACGAGCCTTTCGCAGCATTCAAGCGAATAGAGTTATTCGTCATGACCAAGAACAATTTATTTTACATGGTAAACTGGGACACTCAGACACCGAACGTAAAACATTGTCGCTGGGCTTGAGTAAAAACCGCGAAGGCGACAGTAAAGTCCGAATTGATGGCACCGACGGGCATAAAATTGCGGAACTCGCAAAGTTATTGCCAATGCAGCTCATTACCCCAGAAGGGTTTACCCTGCTGAATGGCGGTCCAAAATACCGACGTGCGTTTATCGATTGGGGATGCTTTCATAATGAAGCCCTCTTTTTTTCAACGTGGTCGGACTTAAAACGTTTGTTAAAGCAGCGAAATGCGGCTTTACGACAAGTGACTCGTTATGAGCAAATTCGCCATTGGGATCAGCAACTCGCCCCAATTTCCGAACAAATTAGCCAATGGCGCGGCGAGTATATTGCAGGTATCGCAGAAAATATTGAGCAAACCTGTAAACAGTTTTTACCCGAATTCTCACTTTCAGTCTCTTTCCAACGCGGTTGGGACAAAGAAATTGATTATTCAGAACAGTTAGAGCGGCAGTTTGAGCGCGATAGAGCGTTAACCTACACCGCATCAGGGCCACATAAAGCTGACCTGCGAATTCGAGCCAACGGCATTCCCGTTGAAGATATGCTCTCTCGCGGTCAACTGAAATTATTAATGTGTGCACTCAGGTTAGCGCAGGGTGAATATTTCACTCAACAGAGCGGGCAACAATGCCTGTATCTACTGGATGATTTTGCTTCAGAACTTGATTCTGGTCGCCGGCAATTATTAGCGGCTCGACTCAAAGCTACGCAAGCACAAGTGTTTGTAAGTGCTATTACACCGGCGCAAGTCAATGATATGATTGATGCCAACAGTAAGATGTTTAGTGTAGAGCAAGGCAAAATAGAAGTTCAACCTCAGGAATAGAAAGAGCAGGAAACGTTGATGTCGAATACATATGACTCCTCAAGTATCAAGGTATTAAAAGGACTGGATGCGGTGCGTAAGCGCCCGGGCATGTATATCGGTGATACCGACGATGGAACAGGTCTTCATCACATGGTCTTCGAGGTTGTGGATAACGCTATCGATGAAGCCTTAGCCGGTTTCTGTGACGATATCGTCATCACTATCCATGCCGATAACTCCGTCTCTGTCCAAGATGATGGACGTGGTATCCCTACAGGTATCCACGAAGAAGAAGGTGTCTCCGCTGCAGAAGTGATCATGACCGTTCTGCATGCTGGCGGTAAATTTGACGACAACTCCTATAAAGTTTCCGGTGGTTTGCACGGTGTAGGTGTTTCGGTTGTTAACGCCTTATCTGAAAAACTTGAATTAGTGATCCGCCGTGACGGTAAAGTCCACGAGCAAGTGTACAAACACGGGGAGCCACAAGGTCCTCTGACTGTGGTTGGTGAAACTGACCAAACAGGGACGCGTGTACGTTTCTGGCCAAGCATGGATACCTTCAAAGGTATCACCGAATTCGAATACGACATTCTGGCAAAACGTTTACGTGAACTTTCATTCCTAAACTCAGGGGTTTCCATCCGTTTAATTGATAAACGTGATGGCAAAGAAGACCATTTCCACTATGAAGGTGGGATCAAGGCATTCGTTGAGTACCTGAGCCGCAACAAAACCCCAATTCACCCATCCGTATTCTATTTCTCCACTGAGAAAGACGGTATTGGCGTGGAAGTTTCCATGCAGTGGAACGATGGTTTCCAAGAGAATGTTTACTGCTTTACCAACAACATTCCTCAGCGCGATGGCGGTACCCACTTAGCGGGCTTCCGTGCTGCGATGACCCGTACCCTGAACAACTACATGGAAAAAGAAGGCTACCAGAAGAAAAGCAAAGTCAACGCAACAGGTGACGATGCGCGTGAAGGCTTAATTGCCGTTATTTCTGTGAAAGTGCCGGATCCAAAATTCTCTTCTCAGACCAAAGAAAAACTCGTTTCTTCAGAAGTAAAAACCGCTGTAGAAACCATGATGAATGAGAAGCTGGTTGAGTATTTATTAGAAAATCCAAACGACGCCAAAATCGTTGTTGGCAAAATCATTGATGCTGCTCGTGCCCGTGAAGCTGCACGTAAAGCACGTGAAATGACCCGCCGTAAAGGGGCATTAGATTTAGCAGGCTTGCCGGGTAAACTGGCTGACTGCCAAGAGCGTGACCCTGCATTATCTGAACTGTACTTAGTGGAAGGGGACTCTGCGGGCGGCTCGGCAAAACAAGGTCGTAACCGTAAGAACCAAGCAATTTTGCCACTAAAAGGTAAAATCCTGAACGTGGAAAAAGCGCGTTTCGATAAAATGCTCTCTTCCCAAGAAGTTGCGACACTGATCACCGCATTAGGCTGTGGTATTGGTCGTGATGAATATAACCCAGACAAACTGCGTTATCACAGCATCATCATCATGACGGATGCTGACGTCGATGGTTCGCACATTCGTACGTTACTGTTGACCTTCTTCTACCGTCAAATGCCAGAAATCGTTGAACGTGGTCATATCTTTATTGCTCAGCCGCCACTGTATAAAGTGAAACGCGGTAAACAAGAGCAATACATTAAAGACGACGAAGCGATGGACGACTATTTGATCTCTATCGCGCTGGATGGCGCTGAGCTGCACTTAAGTGCAGAAGCCCCAGCCATGAAAGGTGAACAACTGGAAAAACTGGTTGTTGAATACAATGCGGCACACCGTATTATCCGTCGTCTTGAGCGTCTATATCCACAAGCGCTGCTGAACAGCTTAGTGTATCAATCCACACTGACTGAAGACGCACTGAAAGAGAGCGCGAAAGTTGAAGAGTGGGCGAAAACCTTAGTGGCACGCTTAGAAGAGAACGAGCAAGCGGGTAGCTCTTACAGCTATATCATTCATGAAAACCGCGAGCGTCAGCTATTCGAACCAACCATTCGTATCCGTACCCATGGTGTTGATAGCGACTACAACCTCGATTTCGACTTCGTTCATGGTAGCGAATACCGCCGTATCACCGAATTAGGTGACATCATCGGTGGATTGATCGAAGAAGGTGCTTATATTCAACGCGGTGAACGTCGCCAGAATATCGACAACTTCGAGCAAGCATTAGACTGGTTAAGCCGTGAATCTCGTCGTGGTTTATCTGTACAGCGTTATAAAGGCCTTGGTGAAATGAACCCAGAACAACTTTGGGAAACCACCATGAACCCTGAAACTCGCCGCATGATGCGTGTCACAGTCAAAGATGCCATTGCAACTGACCAGCTGTTCACGACCCTGATGGGGGATGCGGTTGAACCTCGCCGTGCCTTTATTGAAGAGAACGCCTTAAAAGCCGCGAACATCGATATTTAATCGATTTCCCAGCGAAATCATTGAATAACCCTATACTTCAGTATAGGGTTATTTTTTTATTTAATTTTAATCTTAAGTATCTATTTATTATTAATTCCAATTCAAATTTAATTAAATTAAATAACTAATTGGATTTAATTAATAGAATGAAGAATAAAAATAAAGTTTGTCTTATTTTATTTTCTATTTATAGTAAATAAAAATTACCTCATTAAGATGAAATAGATTTTATCCTCTCTAAAAATCTATAGGTCTATAATGAACAAAATAACTCCCGCGGTATCGCTCAGTCTATTTGCTCTATTTAACGCCCAAATTACCTTTGCAAACTCAGATTATATTGATGCTAGTAAATTTATTATTGATCAGCGAAATCAGCGATTTGACGAACTAAAAAATCAGGTAATTCCACCATATCCAACCTCACAGTCCCAAGCGGCACAATGGGATAAAGACGTTAGCCAGCAGACAACTCAATTAACAGGAAAACGCAAAAAGAACGCTGAAAAAGATAAAAAAAGCACACCAGAATATCTTTTTAATATTTACCGAGAATACGTATTTAATCAAAAAGGATTTAATTATAATGATTTTAAAGAAATTAAAGCCTATAACCGCTTAGAAAATTTATTCCATTTAGCTACCTTTGCAAATGACCCAATTCAAAACCGAACTCGCTCAATGGATTTTATTCTCAAAGACTATTATTTACGTGGTCGTCCAAATCAAGTACTCGATGATAAAGGCGAATATCTCCCAAACTATGTCGATATTACAGGCTCTTCTTACCCAAGCGGACATACGTGGAATGGGTTCAAACAAGCCGCTATCTTTGCCACGATTTATCCAGAAAAAGGCGCTCAATTCTTTGATAGAGCCATAGGCTATGGAGAAAGCCGCGTGATTGTCGGCGCACATTTCCCAACTGACACCATTGCCTCACGGGCAGCCAATTATTATCTTCTCGCCCATTTACTGAAAGAGGATAAAACCGCCAATGCACTGATTCGCCAAGCCAAAGAAGTACGCCAAGAGCTAAACAGCCAATGCGCCATCAGTGATAAAAAATGCAAACCGCCAATAGGCTCGCTTCCCTCTTTTAATAAAAACCTAGGTTATTACGCGAAGCAAAGTGAGCAGCCTTCTCCGGCACTTCGCGTTGATCAAGTTCCTGCTGATGCCGCGTATTTGCTACGTTCCCGCTTTGCCTATCTTAACAAATCTCAGTGGCAGCAAATTATTGCAGGCACTGCCTATCCCACAAACTCTTTAGCAGGCTGGGGCGTTAAACAGAATCAACCAGAAAGCCATTGGGGGCTGATTAACTTACCCAAAGCCTACAAAGGTCCAACGCATCTTGCTGAAGATTGGGTTGTGAATCAGCGAGTGACGCAAGACGATGTGGCTAACGTCGGCATAGCCGATACTTGGAGCAATAATATTGAGGGTAAAGGGCGCTTAATTAAACAAGGAGAAGGGACTTTAACCTTAACGGGTACTAACCGTTTTGCAGGGCTGGATATACAACAAGGCCGTGTGGTTTTAACCCAAGAAAACCACTTAACAGGCCCCATCAACATCAATGGCGGGGAGCTTAGCGCCAAACATCTCTTGCATGTACCCGTTGACGTCACCAATGGCACATTAGCGCTCACGCACGGCATCAAAAATACAGTGACATTAAACCAAGGAGCTCTATTTATTGGTTCTGGCCAAGTTAATGATTTAGTGGTTAACAACGGCGCTATCTTAACCCTTGGCGATAATACTAAAGACCCAACACGCCGCATAATGGTGAATAATACCGCCACATTCCAACCCGGTAGTGAATTCCATGTGAGTCTTCAATCAACAGACATACAGGAGTTTGATGCTCTACAGTCTAGCGGTACTGTGACAATCAACGGCGGTAAGGTCAAAGTGTTCTTCGCTGAAAAATCACTGCCATTCAATGAACGTATACCAAGTGAAGATGAAATTCAGGGGCGATTCCGCTCCGAATATAGAATTATTAGCGCTAAAAAAATCCAAGGGAAATTTGATAGTGTAGAACCAAACTATCTGTTTATCGGCACGACATTAGATTACGGTGAAGACTCTCGCTCACCCACCACGAAACTGGTGACACTCAACGTCGGGCGTAGCGACCTGACTTTTGATACCTTTGCAAAGACGCCAAACCAAACCGCCGTTGCTCACGCCCTTGAAGATCTCCCATTGAATAACACCCTGTATAAACGTTTAATCCTCAGCCAAACCACCGCAGGGGTTAACGATCTTCTTCGAACCTTATCCCCACAAATTCATATCGATACCCTTGCTAGCCAGTTGAATAACCATCGCCAATATCACGGCACGCTGCTGCAACAAACACGCTCATCAGAAAATATCGTCAAAGAACGTGGCGATAACCGCGGTAATGTGTGGGTCAATATTCCCTACCATTGGGACAGAACCCAAAGCGATGGAAACGCTTCCGGCTTTACAAACAGAAACTATGGGGTGTTCTTAGGGGCAGATAAGCATTTCTTTAATGATGACTTTATCTTTGGCATGAGCTCCGGTTTTACCAAAAACTCCGTATCAGGCGGTGTCGGTCATAGTCATAGCAACAATTACTATTTAGCGGCTTATGGCTCACTGCGATTAGCACCAATCACCCTCCGCGCAGGGCTTGGGCACACATGGCACACTATCAAAACGGATAGAACAGTCACTTCAGCCATTTATTCCGATCACAATACCGCCGATTATAAAGGCAAGACCAACCACTTGTTTATAGAGGCGGCTTACCCGTGGAAATCGGCATTTATCAACGCCGAGCCGTTTGCAAACCTTGCTTTTACCAATGCGGAAAGCCATGGATTTAGAGAAAAAGGGAAAAAAGCCTCACTCACTACAGGTCGCCAATCCCTCGATGCTACCACCACAACCCTGGGATTACGTTTAGATAACCAATGGAAAGTGGGTAATACATCCTCAATCGATGTACACGGTGAACTCGGCTGGCAACATCAATATGACAAACGAGAGCGTGAAATGGCATTTCGATTCGCCCACCGCGACCTGCTTGCACCACCGCTTAACTATCACGGCGTTAATGCACCGCAAGACGGTTTAGCGCTCAAATTAGGCTCCAATATCCAATTCAGTAAAAACACCAAATTGTCGGTGGATTACAGCCAATTTACTGCCAAGGGGTATTTAGAAAATAATCTTGATGCCAAATTGTTAGTGTCGTTTTAATTCGTTAGTTTCGTTGTAGTTCATCAACACAATAATTATCAACACAGTAAACATCAATACAATAAAGCAAAATGGCACCGGAGCGTTTGATCACTCCGGTGCCATGCCTATTTTTGCCTGTTAAGAGAAGCCAACTACAGCAGAATTCTCAACATACGGCGCAGAGGCTCCGCAGCCCCCCACAGTAACTGGTCGCCCACGGTAAAGGCTGAAAGGTACTCAGGACCCATATTCAACTTACGCAGACGCCCTACTGGTGTGCTCAGCGTGCCCGTCACTGCCGCAGGAGTCAGTTCACGCATCGTGATTTCACGGTCATTCGGCACCACTTTCACCCACTCATTATGGGAAGCCAGTAATTGCTCCACTTCATTCAGTGGCACATCTTTTTTCAGTTTCAGCGTGAACGCTTGGCTATGGCAGCGTAATGCGCCCACACGAACACATAAGCCATCAACCGGAATAATATTGCTGCCGGTTGCCAGTATTTTGTTGGTTTCCGCCTGACCTTTCCACTCTTCACGGCTTTGACCGTTTTCTAACGCTTTATCAATCCACGGGATCAAACTGCCCGCAAGCGGAACACCGAACGCATCCGTTGGCATGGAGCCACTGCGCGTAAAGTCAGTGACTTTTTTCTCGATTTCTAAGATGGCCGATGCTGGATTTTGCAGCTCTTTCGCCACTTGCGCATGTAAAGAACCCATTTGTGACAACAGCTCACGCATATTACGCGCACCTGCACCGGATGCCGCTTGATACGTTGCGACGGAAGCCCACTCAACCAAGTTATTCGCAAACAGACCGCCCAACGACATCAGCATTAAACTCACCGTACAGTTACCGCCGACGAAGGTCTTAATGCCTTTATTTAAGCCGTCTTGGATATGCTGATGGTTCACTGGATCTAAAATAATAATCGCATCATCTTTCATACGCAGTGAAGACGCGGCATCAATCCAGTAGCCTTTCCAGCCCGCTTCACGTAACTTTGGATACACTTCATTGGTATAATCGCCGCCTTGACAGCTAATAATAATATCCAGTGCGCTCAGTGCATCGATATCAAATGCATCTTGCAACGTGCTGCGATGGCCACCAAAAACAGGCGCTTCAGCCCCATGTTGGGAGGTGGTAAAAAAGACCGGGTGAATAACGTTAAAATCCCCTTCTTCTACCATTCTTTGCATCAATACGGAGCCGACCATTCCACGCCAGCCAATAAACCCTACATTTTTCATTCTCTTCACCCTGTCTGTTTACATACTTCACCCAAAAAATTTCTATCCTCGACTTTCACTTTGCCAATCGAAGCTGGAAATTTTTCGGAAAGATAAAATTCAGAAATCATCACTCAACCGTATTAAACGTGACAAAATATGAACCAGTGTGCAAGTGAATTTCATCACTAATAGCAAGAAGATTAGTAATGATGCTAATAATGAGTAAAAACTTATTGATTGATAATTTCCATTTTGGAAAATACTATTTTCCGATTAATCCATACATTCCATTACTCAACCCAATTAAGATTAGCGGGTTAATCCTCACAAAGTAGCGTATCTCATGACCAAATATGTCCTTTTTAGTTTCTGGATCGTCCTTATTTATCCTTTGGGCGTTGATCTCCATTTGACTGGTATTCCTTATATTGCCGCTGATTTAAATGCCAATGAAAGCCAGCTCCATGTGGCATTTTCTATCTATTTAGCGGGTATGGCATCCACCATGTTAATTGCCGGATGGTGCGCCGATCATATTGGTCGAAAGCCTGTCGTTTTAGTCGGTACGATGGTATTTGCTATCGCCTCTGTTATCGCCGGAAATGCCACATCCATTGATACCTTCTTAGTGTCGCGGTTCTTCCAAGGGATTGGCGCAGGTTTCTGTTATGTCGTGACCTTCGCTATTTTGCGTGATGTGCTGACGCCGCAGCGACGCACCAAAGTGCTCGCCGCAATGAATGGTGTAACCTGTATCGCGCCAGTACTGGCACCTGTTATTGGATTTGCTATTTTACTCATCTACCACTGGTCTGTGATGTTCTACTTTATGGCCGGTTATGCGGTTATCAGTATGCTATTTTGCTTAATCTCAATTAAAGAGACTAAACCTTCTTCAGCATCACCAACAGAACAATCGAATACCCAACCTGCCACAGAAGAAAAGTTATTTAGCACCTTCTTTGTCACGCGCTTGATTATCTCCTGCTTTGGCATGGGCGTGATCCTAACTTACGTTAACGTCGCTCCAATTATCTTGATGGAAAACCTTGGATTCACAACAGGCCAATACTCTACTGCCATGACCTTACTGGCGATGGTGAGTATGGGAACCTCATTCTTGATGCCAAAACTGATTTCGACATTTAATAGCCGAACCTTACTGAATACTGCGTTAAGCCTGTTTTTGGTCAATGGCGTCCTGCTTTCCATCTATCTGCTGGCTCTCCCACATTTGGCGCTGCTGTACATCGTCTTCGCCTTTTGTGGTGTTGGTTTTTCCATGCAGTTCGGCATCATCATGAGCCAAGCGCTATCGCCATTTGCCAAAAAAGCGGGTATTGCCAGTTCTGTATTGGCTATCTCACAATTAAGCTGCGCCTCGGCGTATATTTGGGTAATGGGTGTAATGGGCGTTCCATCAATCAGTATGCTGTTAATTATCTTGCTTGCGGCGGGAATGATTGGCATGGTGCTGCTAAGAGTACCCACCACGCAAGTCAACCAACAGGTCGCTACATGTGAATAAGCAACTGCATCGATTAGACTTAAATTTACTGGTTATTCTGCAATATCTGGTGGAAGAACGCAGTGTTAGCCTCGCAGCTCAACGCCTTGCAATCACCCCATCATCTGTCAGTAAGTCGTTGTCTAAACTACGTCAATGGTTCGATGACCCTCTGTTTATCCGCAGCCCGCAAGGGCTGCTTCCTACCCCACTCATGCTACGCATTGAAAAATCACTGCCTGAGTTTTTAAATCTCTCACACTATATTGCTGAAATTCGTGATACCGAAAAACCGCGAGGCATGACTTTCCGCTTAATGATGGAAGCACCGTTAAACTTAATCATGCTTCACGATTTATCCCTGAATATCCTCAATCAATACCCAGAATCGGAGGTCATTGTACGGGATTGGGATTATAACTCGTTGGCAGCACTGATTGCGGGGGATGCGGACATCGGCTTAGTGGGACGTGAAAGTTTTCATTTATCCAGAGAGTCAATAAGCCAGCTACCCGATATTTTAAATTTTGAAGTGTTATTCACCGATAAGCCTCTGGCGTTTATCCGCAGTGACCACCCCATTTTGCAAGAAGAATGGACGTTGGCAAATTATTTAAAATACCCTCATATCAGCACCGAATTTGGCAACCGTATTCCGTGGGCGCTTGATGATTTACTCGAGACCATGGGGCTTCATCGTCAAATCCATTTATCCTTTTCGACCTTTGAACAATCCCTCTTAATGGCGTCTCGCCCGGATCATAACCTTATTACTAGCTCCCCCGGCTATTGCCAACACTATGTTAATGATTTCAACCTTGATTTAGTCTGCCTTCCTCTTCCTGTTGATGACATTCTCTACCAGCAGCTCGAAATTCCTTTTTTGATGCTGTGGCACAAACGTAATTCCTATAACTCAAAAACCTTATGGTTAAGAGAGCAGATCAAAAATAGTACGCTTGAATTTGTGAAACCTTGAACTTGTGAAACCCTGACTTTGTGAAACTTTAAGCTTGTAAAAACATAAAAAAACGCCATGGCAAGGAGTATGAATTGCCACGGCGAAAGCAAGGATGCGAAGAAACAGAGACTAACGGAATACTAACCTTGAACGGCTTTGAAACGAGGATTGGTTTTACAAATCACGTAGATGCGGCCACGACGGCGCACAACTTGGCAATCAGGATGACGCTGCTTAGCGGTTTTTAATGAGCTGAGGACTTTCACGGTAACTCCCAATAACTATTTAATGTAAATACAACTCAATGTAATGTTATAATATAACAAATGCAGATGTGACAATAATCGAATTAAAATCATCCCGCAATCATTTTTTGGGAAACTTTTGTATAATTAAGCCATTACTGAATCTCTGTCATTATTTATCAAATAGATACATTTCTATTTAATGAAATAGACCAATTTGAGGAAGATGAAATGTATTACGGCTTTGACATGGGCGGCACTAAGATTGAGCTAGCAGTGTTCGACCAAGCGCTCAATCAAGTGTGGCAAAAACGTGTTCCAACCCCCAAAAATGATTATCAAGCATTGCTCAATGCTTTTCGTGATTTAACGGCTGAAGCCGATGCACAGTTTAACTGCCAAGGTAAAATTGGTATTGGTGTTCCGGGGATAGTCAATCACTCAGAAGGCGTGGTATTTACGACCAATGTCCCAAGCGCACAATATAAACCTTTCATTCATGACCTAGCCACACTTTTAAATCGCCCTGTTAAAGTTGAAAACGATGCCAACTGCTTTGCCCTATCAGAAGCATGGGATCCTGAATTCAAGCGTTACCCTAGCGTTCTAGGTTTGATTCTTGGTACTGGCGTTGGCGGCGGTTTTGTCATCAACGGTAAGGTGTTATCGGGAAAAAATGGCATTGCTGGGGAAATCGGACACATGAATATGAGTGTTCGTGCCGCAAAATATCTTGGGGAAACCGTACCTGAAATTGTCTGTGGTTGTGGTCAAACTGGCTGCTTTGAAACCTATCTTTCAGGCCCCGGCTTCGAACGCATTTATACCGCGTTTACTGGTGAAAAATGCTCTGCTATCGAGATTATTGAACGTTATCACAACGGTGACATCGCCGCAAAACAGCATGTGGAACGCTATATGATGGTGCTGGCAATGTTTATGGGACAAGTCATCACCGTCTTTGACCCAGACTTAGTAGTGATTGGCGGTGGCCTGTCCCAATTTGATGAAATTTATCGCCTATTACCAGAAATGGTACCTCAATATCTGTATGGCATTGCGAAAATGCCCGCTATCGGAAAAGCCCGTTATGGTGCCTCTGGTGGCGCCCGTGGCGCTGCATTTTTGAATCTCGTCGACTAATTTTCCGCACTTCTTAATACCCGTATTTAATGTCCGCGCATGGTTCCACCATCACATCTCTACTCTTTCGACTTATCGAGAGTAGGGATGACCACTACCTCAAAATCACTAAAATATAATTGAGAATGATTATCATCTTTGTTAGGTTTAATTAAATTAGCTAATAATCAATAAGTTGAATCCATTTTTCTTTTTCAGATTAACTACAGAAAATTAACCATAGAAATCAGCGAGATAATATAGAAACTAGACTTATCCTATATTGTTCATTTGAAAAGAGCTTATGATTAACGTGGCTTTATTCATTTTTTGATAGATTCGCGATAAAAACACAACTAAAGGTCATACACACAACCAACAGATACCCGCTAAAGTCACATTCAGCCACTTAACTAAAGAGAAAAATAAATGAGTTTGTTTTTAGAAAATTGCTTGGCTTTCCCGACCATTATCTTTAGCGGTTTGCTGATTATTGTCCTTTTTTACTGGCTCTGTGCCGCTTTTGGACTGTTAGATATTGATTTATTTAATATCGATACTGAATTAGACGCTGACGGCATCGACCTCACTGGCTTTGCTGGCTGGCTAACAAAACTTGGTTTAGCCGGTATTCCCGTCACCATTATCTTGACGCTATTTACCCTCTTCGGCTGGCTGATTAGTTACTTTGCTGCGCATTTATTCCTCCGTTTTATTGATATGACCTTGCTGCGTTACGCCGTCAGCGTCACATCACTGGTAATTACCGCCTTTATCTCCCTGCACTTAACCGCCATTTGCCTAAAACCAATCCGTAGCCGGCTGGTTAACTTTAATAAACCCAAAACGGTTCATCAGCTAATGGGAAAATTGGCAACAGTGCGCTCTGGGACGGTCACAGAACAGAATGGGGAAGCCACCTTAGAAGATGGCGGTGCCGGACTAATTTTGCAGGTTAGAGCGCCTAGCGCTGAAAATATTAAACGCGGGGATCGCGTCGTTATCATCAGTTATGACCCACAATCCCACAGTTACCAAGTTGTCACTGAGAACGAATTCAGGCAGTAAACACAAAAAATAAACTACCTACTTTGCTAATTAATAAAGAATGACGATATCGTCAGAACCCATGGAGAAGAAATATGGATTTGGCTGAATACATGCCTTTTTTAACGGTTGTTGGGGGAGTGATCATCATCATTCTTGGGTTCTTTGGTTTATTTAAAGCCTTCTACATCAAAGTCCCTCAAGGTACTGCTCTGATTGTCAACGACATGTCTTCACAACCCAAAGTGCATTTTACGGGCGCGTTAGTGTATCCCGTTATCTACAAAAAAGAGTTTATGCGTATTTCGCTGCTAACTCTGGAAGTGGATCGTCGTGGTAAAGATGGCTTAATTTGCCAAGATAACTTACGGGCAGATATCACCGTTGCCTTCTATCTACGTGTTAATGAAACCACCGAAGACGTATTAAAAGTAGCAAAAGCTATCGGTGTTGAGCGTGCATCTGACCATCAAGCCGTCAGCGCCCTATTCAGTGCTAAATTTTCAGAAGCCCTGAAAACGGTTGGTAAGCAATTAGAATTAGCCAAGCTGTTTGAAGACCGTCAAAGCTTCCGTGACCGTATTGTCGATGTGATTGGTAAAGACCTTAACGGTTATGCGTTAGAAGACGTGGCAATCGACTATTTAGAGCAAACGCCGAAATCAGCTCTCGACCCGAACAATATTTTCGACTCCGAAGGTATTCGCAAAATCACCGAAATTACCGCTATTCACAATATCGAAACTAACCAAAAAGAGCGCGACCAAGAGTTAGCTATCAAAAAGAAAAACGTGGAAACCCGCGAAGCGAGCTTAGCATTAGAGCGCCAACAAGCTGACGCTGAAGCCCGTCAAAAACGTGAAATTGATAATATCCGTGCTCGAGAACAAGCCGAAACCCTACGCGTTCAAGAAGAAGAGCGCCTGAAGTCAGAACAAGCGCGCATTCAAACTCAGCAAGAAATTGAAATTCGTGAAGAAAACCGCATGCGTGAAGTGGAAGTGGCTCAACAGAACCGTACACGCGCCGTGGCTATCGAAGAGGAACGAGTCAGTCGTGCTCGTGAGCTAGAAATTGTCGCTCGTGAACGTGAAGTTGAACTGCAACGTATTGAAAAAGAAAAAGCGCTAGAAGAAGAACGTAAAAACATCTCTAACGTGATCCGCGAACGTGTCGCCGTCGAAAAAACCGTCGCACAGGAAGAGGAACGCATCAAGGAAGTCCGCGAAGTTTCAGAAGCTGAGCGTATGAAGCAAGTCACCGTGATCAACGCCCAAGCGGAAGCCGAAGAGGCTTTAGTCCGTCAGGTGAAAAAAGCCGAAGCCGATGAAGCCAGCGCCAAACACCGTGCAGAAGAAATCAGTACCATGGCACAAGCAGAGCTGGAAGCTTCCGCCAAACAAGCTGAAGCCAAAAAACGCTTAGCAGAAGGGATTGAAGCAGAGCATGCAGCATTAGGCTTAGCGGAAGCCCGTGTTCGCCAAGCCACTGCCGAAGCTGAAGAGAAAGAAGGCCTGGTTCAAGCGAACATCACCGCTGAAAAACTGTTAGCCGAAGCTCGTGGTCTGAAAGAAAAAGGCTTAACCGAAGCGCAAGTGATGGAAGCTAAAGCGAACGCCGAACGCGAACAAGGTTTTGCCGAAGCGAAAATTCTGGAAGAAAAATTGGCAGCGCAGGCGCGTGGTGAAGAACAACAAGCCAACGCCAAAGAAAAACTGGGCTTGGCGGATGCCAAAGTCTTGGAAGAAAAACTGGCAGCCCAAGCTCGCGGTGAAGGCCAATTAGGGGCCGCGCAAGCTGAAGTTATCCGCCAGCGTCTGAAAGCAGAAGCTGACGGTCTGACTGATAAGTTCCAATCCATGGATCACCTCAGTGATACTGCTCGTTCACACGAAGAGTTCCGTATGCGCCTTGAGAAAGAGTTTGAGCAATCCATGGCATCCATTGAAGCGAATAAAGAAATTGCTCGCGAACAAGCAGATGTACTGGCTGCGGCGCTGAGCAAAACCAACATCGAAATTGTGGGCGGTGACGGCGACTTCTTTAACACCTTCTCCAAAGCGCTGAGCTTAGGTAAAGCCGTTGATGGGTTTATGGATAAAAGCAGCTTTGCCAAAGATAACCTTGAAAAGTTAGTTAATCGAGTCACAGAAGAGAAGAAAATTGATATCGCGTCCTTACTGCAAAACCCTGAAGTCAAAGATTTAATCAATGGCTTTATGGCTGCAAAAGGCGCGCCACAAACAGCGAAAAACATCGTGAACAAACCCGTGTCTTACGATGATAACCAAAGCTAACTCATCAATATTCAGGCTTTTCAGGTAAGTTTTATACCTCACCCCGCCAAGTTGCAGCACACAGGCAACTTGGCGTTTTATGAGCGTATCTTTTTTAAGACCAAGGAAATTCGTTAAACATGTCAGAAACCCAAGATGTGAATCGCGAACAGGAAATTCTCGACAGTGCCGTCGCAGAAGGTGGCGCGTACGAAATATTACGCAAGCGCCTAACCGAACAAGGACAGCAACTTCACCAAAAAGCGGCTCAACTTAACGACCGCCGGTTGACTGAGTTTGGTCAAAGCCAGATGGATATCATCGGGCGTATCCGTATTCGTACCGAAAATAACTGCCAAGCGAGGGACATTGTCCGTGTCGGTGACTGGCTGCTATTTGGCTATAACGTTTTTCTGGGTCTGAAAAAAGAAACTCACATTGAAGATGTTTTTTCCCTATATCAGCTCACTGAAAATGAAGGTGATTTTGATGTAGTCTCTGTCCCCTACGAAGAGACATTCCTCAATGATACGCGCTTTGTTCAGGATTTTACTGAGCTGTATACCTATTACAAAAACACGCAATTACTGCAATTAGTCGAGCGCGATGGCAAGCTGTTAGCCAGTTTTCAAATTGGTGATCGGTTAACCGACGTGCGTGTTTTCCGCTGGTCAATTTCCAGTGATAAATCCCGCATCGAATACATCGATAACCGGGGTGAACGTGATATCGCCCTCCCCCCCACCAATGATTTCGAATGGGTGCGCACCTCGCGGGAAAATACCGTCAATGGGCGCTATCCTCACATTAATATTCTCGATACCGTCTTTGTGGAAACTATCGGCGGCGACCTAACTATAAAATGTGAAAATAATACCGAAGATGGGTTAGGCATCTACCGAGAAGCGGTGCTCGATAAAAACCAATCCCTCGATGACGCCCAAATTGAATATGCCCAGACTGGCAGCCTGATTTTACTCAAGATCTTGCCATACCGCGAAGAGAGCTGGCGCTATCTGGTTTACAACATTCTGAACCAAACCGTTCAACGTATTGATGCCATCGGGCAAGCGTGTGTGCAGTTGCCGGAAGATCACGGAATTATCTTCCCTGGGGGCTACTACCTGCAAAACGGGGAGTACAAAACCTTCGAGCAACCGATGGATGGTATGCGTTTTCGTCGTCTACGCCGTTCGCCTAACGGTGAAGATGTGCTGTATGTGTTTTATTCCCCGAACCAAGGTCGTATCGCCCTTTTCAATTACAATTTGATTGAACGTAAGCTTGCCGTACCATTAATTGGCCATGGTTATGCCATGCTCGAAGATGGCAAAATGGTGCTGTTCGAAGGAGAAGGCGACGAAGCCACCCGAGTTCACCCAATGCAGGTTTGGCAAACCCCATTCTATTCTGACGAATTTGCCGATAAGCAGCCGCCACGAGGTGGGTTTCTTGGGCGTATCGGTAACGCAGATTTAGTCCGTGGGATCTCCGAAATTCTCCATGTTGCCAAAGAGATTGAAGGTAACCAAGTTTCCGTTTCTCGCTATGAACAACTCAGCCAACAACCCAAAAACTTACTGGATATTTTCTATTGGTTTAACGACGACCAGTGCTTAGGTATTGGTAAACTCTTAAAAGAGATCGCCCAAACCAGTGAGTTGGTGCTCGACGAATACGAAAAAGTCGAAAGCATCCGCCAGCAATCTGTCAAATCCATGAATGAGGCGGTCACTCGCCAACGCGCCTTACTGTCCCTCACATTGCCTGAAGGATGGACGGATATTCAACAATTTGTGGATGGGCTAAACGCCTTAAATGCCCAACAAGGTCACCTGATTTCATTGCGAGAATTCCGCTATATGGATCTCACAAAACTCAGTGAGATGGAAAATGAAATCACCGAAGCACAGCAGCGCGTCTCCCAAGGCACTGCCCAATTTCTTGCCAGCGACAAAGCTCTGCAACCGTTTAAAACTCAGCTCGCGACCTTTGAAGAATTAATTGAAAAGGCACAAACCAGCGCGCAGTTAGATGTCCCAATGAATGACATGGAAAAAATGTCAGCGGATTTGGACATGCTCTCTAACTTAATGGCTTCCTTGAGTTTTGATGACGTCACTTTACAGACCCATATCATCGATGCCATTTCGCACATTTATGCTCAGTTAAACCAGTCCCGCGCCCGCCTACAACAAAAACGCAAATCTCAAACTAGCGTTGAGAGCGTGGCCCAATTTGGGGCGCAGTTCCGCCTATTTAGTCAAGGGATCACCAACGCACTATCCCTCGCGACCGACCCAGAACGTTGTGATGATCAGTTATCCCGATTACTGGTTCAGTTAGAAGAGTTAGAAAGCCAGTTTAGCCATCATGATGAATTTCTTGATGATATTCTGGCAAAACGCGAAGAATTACTGGAAACGTTTGAATCCCATAAACAAGTTCTGATTGATGACCGCCAGCGCCGTTCGCAAAATTTATTAACGGCCGCCGACCGTTTATTAGAAAGCCTTCAACGCCGTACTGTACGCTTGCAAAACCAAGATGAACTGAATGCGTTTTTTGCTACCGACCCACTCGCGCAAAAAACCCGTGAAATCATCGAGAAACTACGAGAAATCAACGATAACGTCAAAGCTGACGATATCGATGCCAGACTCAAAGCCTCTCGCGACCAAGCCATTCGTATTTTGCGAGATAAAACCGATATCTTTGAAGATGGCGGTAATATTATTAAGCTGGGTCGCCACCGTTTCAGTGTTAACACCCAAGAGCTTGACCTGACTATCTTGCCAAAAGATAACCAACTGTGGGTGTACCTCACCGGAACAGATTTCCAAGAACCCATTGATAACCCCGAACTTGCACAGTTGCAGCCTTATTGGACTGCCAATCTTGAATCCGAATCTGATACCGTTTATCGCGCTGAATACCTCGCGTATTCCATCATCTACACCGCAGCAAAACGCCAAGATGGCTTGGATTATGACACTCTAAAAAGCGCGCTGTCTGCCCCTGAAAAAATCGATAAACTGGTGCGTGATTTTGCGGCTCCACGCTACAAAGAAGGCTACGAAAAAGGGATCCACGACCACGATGCTATCGCGATATTGAAAAAGCTGATTCCGATTGGCGAAAGCGCTGATTTACTACGTTTCAACCCAACAGCTCGCGCCATCGCAGCGATTTTTTGGCATCATATTCAAAACAATGAATTCCCTGCACAATGGCCAGAACGAGCCAGAACCGCGATGAATATCCGTCAGCTATTCAATAACGATGATGCCCTTTTAGATCTTCAAGCGGAAATTGAAGCTGATATCAGCTTATTCCTGCAAGATAACCCAATTAATTGCCAAGCTCATGAACAAGCTCAAGCTGCGGAATACCTCAGTTTTGCGTTAGCTAGAACGCCGATTGAATTGGTGTACAGCAAATATGCACGGGACTTAGTGGCGGCACTACAGGCTCGCTTAGAAGAAGCCCATATGTGGCTGGATTTCAACCATTCACAGCAAAACCTTGGTACTCGCTATGCTCAGCGCTGGGCACTACTGCAAAATTGGCTGCAAGGGCTGTGTTCGATTGACGAGTTTGCGCACTTACGTCCGTATATTCCGGGCGCCATCGCCATTATTATCTTGGATAAAGTAGCATCGGCGCGTTATAGCGAAGCTGATTTATACTTTAAAGTCACTGGATTACTGGGGGATCACCCGACAATCCACAACCAAACCCTCTCGTTAAGTTTGGATGATTTTTTCAGCCGAATGCGCGAACAGCGTAAGCAATTTATTCCTGCATTCCGCCAATACCAAGCTTTACGCCAGCGTATTGTGAGTGAAGAGCGTAGCCGCCTAAAACTTCATGAGTTCAAAGCTAAGCCACTGAGCTCATTTGTACGTAATAAGCTGATCAATGACGTCTATTTGCCGATTATCGGTGACAACATGGCGAAGCAGATTGGTGCCCTCGGTGAAAACAAACGTACCGATTTAATGGGTCTCTTACTGATGATCTCCCCGCCGGGTTACGGGAAAACAACCCTGATGGAGTACGCAGCTGACCGTCTTGGTCTGATCTTTATGAAGATTAATGGCCCTGCGCTTGGGCATGATGTGTTGTCCCTCGACCCAGAGCAAGCCCCGAATGCGACCGCCCGACAAGAACTGGAAAAACTCAACCTTGCCCTCGAAATGGGCAACAACGTGATGCTGTATGTGGATGATATTCAACATACTCACCCTGAATTTTTACAGAAATTTATCTCTCTGTGTGATGGAACTCGTCGCATCGAAGGGGTATGGAAAGACAAAACCAAAACCTACGATATGCGCGGTAAAAAATTCTGCGTGGTAATGGCGGGTAACCCGTATACCGAATCAGGCGAAGTGTTCCGTATCCCTGATATGCTCGCCAACCGTGCAGATATTTATAACCTCGGTGAAGTGCTCGGTGGGATGGATGATGCCTTTGCGCTGAGCTACATTGAAAATAGTCTGACCTCAAACCCTGTATTGGCACCGCTGGCGCTGCGCGATTTAAACGACTTGTATTTGCTGGTGGATAAAGCCATGGGTAAATCAGTTTCCACTAACGCACTTAGCTACCCATATTCCGATGCGGAAGCGAATGAAATTACTGCGGTTATTTCCCGATTACTCAGCTTGCGTGATGTGGTTCTGAAGGTAAACCAACAGTATATTGCCAGTGCCGCACAGTCAGATAAATACCGAACTGAGCCAGCATTCCGCCTGCAAGGCAGTTACCGGAACATGAACAAACTCAGCGAGAAAGTCTCTTCTGTCATGAATGATGATGAATTAGAGAGATTGCTGGATGACCATTATCTTGGTGAGGCACAATTATTAACAACTGGCGCTGAAGAGAACTTACTGAAGCTGGCAGAATTACGAGGAAGGCTGAATGAGAAAGATGCAGCACGCTGGCAGCAAATCAAAAAAGACTTCTTGCGTAACAAAGCATTAGGCGGTGATAATGCCGATGTGGGCGACCGCGTTGTGACTCAGCTCGCCCAACTGGTTGAAAGCGTACAATCTCTCGGACATCGATAATGCAAACTTGGCTAAGCCCGCGAATTAAATTACTGATTACCCTTGCGGGCTTGCTGATCATTATCCAAATTGCCAATAGCTTAAGTGGCTACGCGCTTGTCGGGTTCGGCATCCAGCCAAGAACGCTGCACGGACTAGTGGGGATTATCTTCGCCCCACTGATCCACGGGGATTGGACCCACCTTCTGAGTAATCTGCCGCCATTACTGGTTTTAAGCGCCCTACTGCTACATGATTCCATTCGAAAATACGCTTATGCCAGCATGTTTATTATTGTGGTTGGCGGTTTGATTGTCTGGTTAGTGGGTAGAAATGCACTGCACATTGGCGCTAGCGGCTGGATTTTTGGGCTTTGGGGTTTATTGATTGCCCAAGGTTTTTTTCGCCGAAAACTGTTAGATATTATTATCGCCCTGTTGGTGCTGTTCTATTTTGGTGCGATGGCGAGCGGGTTATTGCCTGTTCACCAACAAATATCGACAGAATCCCATATTGCCGGTGCCATCGCCGGAATTGCCTATGCGTGGTTAGCCAATCAGAAATCAAAAGCGGCACCACCAACCAAGTTTTCAAAGTGATTTTTTAAAAAATTAGTTAAAAGAAACCCGATATACACTGCACCCTACACCATCGAATCGGTATTACTCCTGTTCAATATTCTCCTGACTCCCTAAAGTCTCACGAAATAGCACCAATTCAGAACGGCAAAAGTTTTGCCTTGTTTGCCATTAGCCCATTCTCGGCATCAATTTTAATTCACAAAGTTAAGTCATAAACCGGGAGCCAATAGCTCCCTTTTTATTTAGTAAGCAATATTGACCTTTTTACGGTGAAAGAAAAAAGGTAACACAACAATGCTCACCACCAGCACGATTATCGTCGCTATCATGACCGACATAAATGCGCTATCAAATGCCATATTCGCCTGATTAACTAAGAGGCCTGCACTATCTTGCGGTAACCCTTCAGCCACAATTAACGCTTCATCAAGACTATCATAGGCCTTGTCTGCTACTGTGAAGCCGGCGGGTAGTACCAACTTTGAGGCATAAACCGCGCTCATCAAGCCCCCCATGAATGTCACGCCAAGCACGCTACCTAGCTCATAAGCCACTTCTTCAATGGAGGCTGCCATGCCTGCTTTTTCATCTGGCGCATTTAACATGATGGTCGTTGACGCCGTGGTAAAGATGGCACCTAACCCGAACCCAACACAGGATAAGAATGACAGTAATATCAAGCCGGTTGAGGTTTTGAATACCCACGCAACCCCAACAACGCCAACTAATGTGCAAGTGAATCCTAAAATCATCATTAGTTTAGCGCCGACCTTATGCAAATATATACCCGCTAACGGAGACGCTAACACAGACGCAATCGGGATCGGAATAATGTATAACGCCGCCTCAAATGGGGTATAACCTAATACCAACTGCAAGCGCTGACTTAACAGAAGTTCGATACCAACGATAATCACGATGGATAAAATCGCCATCATAATGCCCGCAAAAAAACGTGGGTCGCTAAGTAATTTGAAATCAATCATGGGCGATTCTGATGCTAATTGTCGACGGCTAAAAATAACCAGAAAGGCAATGCCGATCGCCCCAGCAATGAGTAGCGTGAACCAATTAATATTGGCTTTTCCTAGCTCTTTCAAGGCGTAGATTGAACCAATCAGACCTACCAGGACAAATAAGGAACCTAAATAATCAATCGGTTGCTGCGAATTTATCGTACTTTTTGGTATTAAAGAAAGTGCAAATGGGATCACCAACAGCACGACAGGTACGTTGATTAAAAAGACGGAGCCCCACCAGAAATGATTAAGTAATACGCCGCCAAATAATGGTCCAATTGCAGCACCGCCCGATGCCACTGCTGACCAAATACCAATCGCCAGTGCCCGCTCTTTCGGGTCCAAAAACACTTGACGAACAATGGCCAATGTCGCCGGCATACTAATCGCGGCACCAACGGCTAAAAATCCACGAGATAAAATTAAGCTCAATGCGCTTGGTGAAAATGCCGCGCACAAAGAGGCCAATGCGAATAAGGGCAACCCTAGTACAAACATTCGCTTATGACCAACTTTATCACTTAACATTCCCGCAGCAGGCAATAGCCCCGCCACGACTAGCGGGTAAGCATTCATGATCCATAATTTTTCAGACGCTGTTGCGCCTAGGTCATGAGTTAATTTAGGCAGTGCGGTGTATAGCACGGTGACATCAATGACGATAAGAAATAAAACACTCGATACTAAGAGTAGGATAATCCAACGTTTATAATCTGCTATCATAAAATCTTCTCAACTTGTTTAATTGATCATCTTTATGGATGATCGTGCTATAATATAATTCCATACGTACGTATTGAAAAGAGGTTTTTTTAAATGGGACGTCAACGAACAATCGATCGCGAGAAAGTGCTAGAAGCAGCAGAAGAGATTGTCATTAATCAAGGTGCCACCGCACTGACGATTGATGCAGTCGCCAAATCAATGGGGATTTCTAAAGGGGGAGTCCAATACTGCTTTGGTAATAAAGAGGCCTTAATTGATGCCATGTTCGAGCGCTGGAGCCACTCTTACGATGAGATTTTCAGTAAAGCAATCGCCCAAGATAACAGTCCTGAAGGTCGAGTGATTGCCCACATAAAAGCCACCGCGGATCACGATAAAACCAGTATCGCCAAAGGTGCCGCATTAATGGCTTCTCTGCTTCAAACACCCGAATATTTAGAAAGCACCCGTAAATGGTATCGAGAACGCATTGCTAATTTAGATTTATCAACAGAAAGCGGCAAACGCGCTAGATTGCTATTTTTAGCCACTGAAGGCACTTTTATTTTGCGCCATTTTGGTTTGATGGATATTGATGACGCAGAATGGCAGTCAATATTCAGCGATATTGAAAACACCTTTAAATTTTAGGTGAAAATCCATTTTTGATATCTCTAAC
Source organism: Providencia alcalifaciens (assembly GCF_020271745.1). Taxonomy (NCBI): domain Bacteria; kingdom Pseudomonadati; phylum Pseudomonadota; class Gammaproteobacteria; order Enterobacterales; family Morganellaceae; genus Providencia; species Providencia alcalifaciens. The sequence continues at coordinate 1,346,041 of NZ_CP084296.1, forward strand.
ACTCTCTTTTTTATATTTTTATCTAAAAAGGAGAGTATTCAATGAATAAAATAAGTAATGGGTGCACAGGTAAAATATCTCAACCACATATTGAACAAAACCAATCCGCGTTGGCGAAACCTAAAAATAAAAAAAACGTGTTTATTGAGAGAATAAACAGGTTATTTAATACCAAGTTGTTTAATGCATTGTTAAAGCACCCCAAAAAAACAAAAAATACCGAAATCATTCCTTCCCATCAAGGTTTCGTAAAACTGGCAATCCCTGAAGTTGTCCCTTTAAAGACACTCAAAAATACGAATTTAGCACCAAACAATGTACATATTGAGCCTATAATTGCAAAAACGATACCAAGTGAAATAGACCAATTCACAGAAAAATTACATCACCTCAATATCATCTTTAAAAATGATGCGTTCGGCGCAGATCATCGACCTACATTTTTAGTCAAAAACTACTCTGCAAATCGCACAGTCACCCTCAACAGACATAATTATCTTGGTAAGGGAGAATATGGAATCGCCTATCGCATGGGTAACTTTGTGATTAAAATTCCTCATCGCGATTTAATATTTAAATACAATAAATATGCAGAGTACGGTCGCTGCGCTAGAGTATTAAATGAAATAAATCAAGATGTTAATTTTTCTCGCTCGACTACGCTAGCAAACGGCAATGTTGTTTTAGTGACTAAATTTATTGATGGGAAATCGATAAAAGGTAAGGAGGCTTTTGATTTTGTTAAATCAAGAGGACGAATGATTATGGATTATGGTTCTGATGGAAATGTAAAAAAAGACAATAAAAATAACACCTATTTAATCGACGCTGATTTTGCTGCACAGCCTAAACAACTAAATCGCACCCTGTCTATAGGCACCACTGAAATCTATAAGCGTTATAGAAAATAGCGATGCCCGTTAGCTTAGAATTAAAAAAACCAACAACGCAATACACGCTGTTGGTTTTTGATTAATCGCGACCGTTATTGCTTATCATACACACTCGGTACAAACACATTTCGCTCGATCATTTTCTCGATTTGCTTATTTAAAATAGTCTCTCGATAGTGTTTATGATTACCTTGTGGCTCGTGCAAGTAGGTATTTTTCGGGTAAATTGGCGTTTCATAAATAAGTTGAGCGCATTCAGTTCGAATATCTTTCAGCCAGTTACTCACCGAGGCATTTGCGCGGTGATGGCGCATGGCTTCAATATCAATCACTCCATACACATAGGTTGAGCCGTTAGTATCCTCTTGTTTACCCACAATTTTACCTTTGTAGTCCACAATCAGTGAGCGACCACCGCCACAGTCAATTGGCGCTTGTGTGGTTGGGAACATATACATTGAGCCAATATTCGGCGCCACAACATAGAAATTATTTTCCAATGCACGGGCGCGGTTAGAAATCTCAAACAGGTCATTTTCAGTAAATGGCGTCGGTAATGAGGCGCGATACACCACTTCTGCCCCATTTAATGCCAGGCCGCGACCGTTTTCGGGGAAGTTTCCTTCCATGGCCATCATTACCCCTAATCGACCAATTTCAGTATCAACAACAGGCCAGAAAGATTGTAATGAACGCCCATATTTTTTTATCCACTCATCGTACAGATCATGAGGTGATGCCGAACGTTCACATGGCAGCAAAGAGGACATTTTATGGTGCTTCAAGATAATGTTACCTTTGGGATCAATAATAAACCCAACGTTAAACATAATACCCGGCCAATCTGGATCACGGGTTTTTGCCTGAGCCATAATGTACACATTTTGAGATTTCGCTAACTCCCCCAATCTGTCAGTCTCAGGGCCTGGGATATCAATGGCGCCATCTTTTAAAAATTCAGCAATCGGTAAATCCAGAGCTTCATCGTTGAAACCTTGCAAAGCTCCCTCAGGGAGAACGAGTAAGCGAACAGGAAGATCCAATGAAGATAGCCACAGCGCACCGTGAGATAGCTCCTCAAGATGGTCGATATTTTTCATAATATCGCTACGCGTTTTTATTCCCCACGTTGTTGGCACTAAACCCACTACACCATATGGCTTTATCATAATAATTCTCCGATTTTATTTTCGATTTACCTGCATTTGGTATTGTTCAAAAATCAAACTCATCGAATATTATTCATATGTTAAATTTATGTCAAATAAATATTAATTTGCACTTTTTGGATATTTAAACTTAATCTTCTTAATATTTAACACTAATATTTAAAATAAAATAAAAAGCCATAAACATATTAACAATCTAGCGAAAATCTTATTATTTATAAATATAACATCACGTTACTTTATTTAAAACACCATAAAAATCATTGATATATAATTTTAATGATATTTTTAATTTCCACTTGAAATTAATATAGGAAAACATTTTCATTCTTAAAATGGAAAACAAAAATAGCGTGTAATATTAAGTTTTATTAAAATTTAATAAAAAACAAAAACTGCAATAAATATCCTATTTCTGCATTTATTGTACATTTAATTAACATTTCTATTGTGATTTAACTTAAAAAAGTAAAGTGTAATGTCGGCTTTTCAGATTTAAAAATATACGTACTTGCCATTAAAAAAATATCGGTCGAATAACGATTAGAGAGTGATTTATGACAATACAAACATCTGAAATTACATCTGTCTCCTCAAAACGCACGACCTTCAAAGTCATGCTGGTTTGCTGGCTAAGCATTTTATTTGAAGGTTATGACGTGGGGGTGATGGGTGCGGTTTTACCCACACTCTCTGAATATAAAGAGTGGAATTTAACTCCTATTGAATTAGGCGCCTTGAGCAGTTACACCCTCGTGGGAATGTTCTTTGGTGCGTTTATTATCGGAACGTTAAGCGAGTTATATGGTCGACGACGCATGCTATTAATCTGTGTTACGCTATTTTCGTCCACTATGTTAGCCACCGCTTTAGCGCCAACACCTTGGTTTTTTGGATTAATGCGTTTTATCGGTGGAATCGGACTTGGCGGAGTGATCCCCGTAGCCGCGGCTCTCACGATTGAATATTCACCAACCGAAAAACGGTCGTTTAACTATGCCATTATGTACTCAGGCTACTCTCTGGGTATCTTATGTGCCGCGTTAGTGGCGATTGCTATTCTTAGCCAATTTGGTTGGCGTGGCGTAATGATAATCGGGTCATTACCTTTATTATTAATTTGGCCAATGTCCCGCCTATTGCCTGAGTCTATTGAATATCTCAATAACCGAGGGCAACACGAAAAAGCGAGAAAACTGGCAGAGAAACTTGAAGTCACCTATTACGAACCCGTGAAGCAAGAAAAGCAGTCTTCCCGTAGCTTAAAAGAAGTTGTCGCAATTATCTTTTCCAAAGATTACCTGCGAGCAACCTGCTGTTTTTGGGTCGCACTGTTCTGTGGTGGCTTCATCGTTTATGGCTTAAATACGTGGCTGCCATCCATTATGCGTAAAGAAGGTTATGATCTCGGCTCCAGCTTAACCTTCTTAGTGGTGTTCAGTTTATCTTCTGCGCTAGGTGGGTTATTCCTCGGGAAAGTCGCCGATAAATGTGGCGCTCGTGGTACAGTTGCATTCTTCTTTATGCTCGGTGCAATGGGTATCGGATTGATGGTCTTCAAGCAAAATATCTATATGAATTATTTGCTTGTTGGTCTCGCAGGGATTGGCTGTATTTCTGCGCCATTAATTTTGACGGGTTATGTCGCCCATTTCTACCCATCCAGTGTGCGGGCTTCTGCAACAGGTTGGACAATGAGTATTTCCCGTGTAGGTGCCATGTCCGGCCCTATGTTTGGGGCTTATATTGCCAGCCTTGGAGTCGCCAGCAGTTGGAACTTTGCCGCATTCTCTGCGGTGACGGTAATAGGCGGTATTGCCGTAATGCTACTGCCAAGTAAACGCTTATAAACAAAAAAATAAGTCCCTTCAGTAAGTTCGAGGGGACTTTTATCAATACCAATTACCAGAAACGAGCAATTTGTTCACGCAGTGCTTCTGCGGTGGCTTTTCCTTTTTCCCCGACCAATGCACGCCCAGCGATAAAGGCTTTAGCTTTGATGCCTTCGAAAAGGTGAATATCTTCTGGCACAATCCCGCCAGTTATCGACAACTCGAGTCCTAAATCAGAAAGTTGGCGCATTTTTGTGAGATCTTCAGGCCCCCAACCCACTCCAGCTAACTCAGCATCACGAGAACGGTGGTAAATCGCCTGTTTGATCCCTAAATCCACCCAGCGCTGTGCATCATCTAATGTCCAGTTACCATACAGTTCAATTTGGATTTCACGCCCAAATTCATCCGCCACTTTTTTACAGGCGGTGATAGTGGCAATATGCGCCGCTGCTGAAACCGTGATCCAATCAGCGCCTGCTTCAAACGCCATTTTCGATAAAATCGCACCGCCGTCCGTGGTTTTCATGTCGCAAACAATAATGTGTGATGGATGATTCTTACGTAGCGTTGACACCGCGTTCATACCTTCCGCAAAAGCCAAAATAGTGCCAATTTCAATCACATCAACAAAAGACTCCACATTGTCAGCAACTGCCAGCGCATCTTTCAGATTTGTTTGGTCTAATGCAATTTGAATTAAAGGTTTAGTCATTTGATTATCCTAGTGTTTTAGATTAAATCGGGTATCTTGCAGATGGCAGCATTAAGCTAATGCAGCATCAATCACCTGATAGACCTCACTTGCACTGGTGCAGCGGCGAATTTTATCGAGATCAATCCCCGTTTCGCTCTCTTCATCATCCAGTACTTGAGTGACTTCCATCAAGCCTTCCATATGTTCATCAGAAGAACTTCCCGCAAGCGTAATGAGAACATCCACAGGCTCACTTTCCCCATCAAATACAATCGGCTCTTTTAATGTCACCAAGGCAAATGCGGTTTTTAAAACGCCATTTTCTGGGCGGGCATGAGGTAAGGCTAAATTAGGTGCAATACAGATATAAGGACCTAACTCTTTGACACTACTAATAATCGCTTCATGGTAATCTGGCAAAATCGCCCCCGATGCGATGAGCATATCGGTGCCAATCTTAATCGCGTCCTGCCAATTATCCGCTGAGGCATGTAATTTAATGGAGTTGTTATCCATTAGAGATTGTTTGAAACCCATGACATTGCTCTCCTATAGCCATGGACATTCATCACTGAATCCCCATGACAAATTTAGTTATTGGATTTATTTCGACTCAATAAAGTTATTATGAATAATCGCCAGTAATTCATCGCCGAATGAGTTGGGATTCAACATATTCTGCACACCCAGAATGAATTTACCTTCCCCTGCATCCATTTCAGAAGAGAGATGCTTGGAAGAGACGATGATATCTGTATTCGCCAGTTTGGATTTGTAATCAGAGACCGCACAGGAATCCATCACATGAGGAATTCCTTTGCCTTCAAGGTACTTGGCAATTTTCATTTTCATCATCATTGATGAACCTTGTCCATTACCACACACTGCAAGAATACTGACGGGTCTAGCGCCTGTTGAAATAGTCAGTTCTGTTGGTTCACCCAGCGCATTTTCAACACTCAGCTCCACTTGTGGCTCTGCTGCCGCAGCGGCTTGTGCATCTTCTTCTGCACGCAATTTTTTTGACGCAAAGTACATGTAAACAAACGACAGTCCAATCAAAACAAAGAAGAAATATTTGGAGAAGGAAAGCCCCTGCATCACTGGAGGGAAAACTAACGCCCAGTCTGCCATCCCCATCCAGCCGCTAAAATCCGTTCCTTGCTGGCTAAATAATGAGATCGCCCATGCAGAACCAACAACTTCAATAATCCCCATAACGAAACAGATTTTCATGACCGCTTTCCAACCACCGAAATGGTTAGCAAATACCCCAATTGTCGCGTTGGAGAAGAACATCGGAATAAAGCCGGGAATAATCATGATCGGAGAGCTTAATCCAAGCATCACTAATACTGCCGTAAACTGCCCTAACGCACCCCACATAAAGCCGAATACCATGGCATTGGGAGAGAAAGCGTAAATTGCCGCACAGTCAATGGCGAGTACCGCGTTAGGAATAACGCGCTCGGAAATCCCCTTAAACGCTTCAGAAAGTTCGGCAACAAACATCCGCACTCCGGTAACAATAATCTGAATGGCGACCGCGAATTTCAAACCTGTTTCGAGAATATAGATGCTCCAATGGGTTTTCCCTGCCATTTCTTGCAAGTTAGTTAACCCAAAGGAAAGGAGAATGATGCCGAAGAAAACGGTCATCACAATGGCAGTGGCTGCGATGCTATCATGGAAAATATGCAGCCATTTTGGTAGCTTAAGATTATCAACACTATCGTTTTTATCGCCGAGTTTATGGGCTATTTTAGTGGCAACCCAGGATGCGACTTGCTGCTGGTGACCGATTGAAAATCCAGCTCCCCCCGTGACAGATTCCGTTGGCTTAAACATAATATTGGATGAAATTCCCCAATACAGCGCCATGAGAACGGCTGAGTAAATAATGGTTTCCCACATGCTGGTGCCTAGCACAAAATAGAATACCGCAATCAACCCAGCTTGCTGGAACATGATATGCCCCGTCAGCATAATGGTACGAATCCCCGTGATACGGCGGAAAAGTACCAAAAGAATATTTATTGCTAATGCAATCAAAACCGTATACCCAACCCATGAATAATTATCCCCCATGGTTTCCATGGTGGCCATCATTGAGGTATAAGGGTCGATAACTGAACCGGTAAGGTGATGATATTCTGACATTTTTGCAATGACAGGTTTAAAGCTGGAGACTAATGTATCGGCGCCCACTTGCACTAACATAAAGCCGACGATAGTTTTTATGGTTCCTTTCAAGATGGTTGTACCATCTCGCTTTAAAAGCCAGTAGCCAATTAATGTCACTAATCCCAGTAATAATGGGGCTTTGGTCATTACTTGGCTGTAAAAAATATAGAATGAGTCATACAGAAAATCCATATTTTTACCCCTAAATCAAATTTAGTGTGAATTATTATCTTATTTAAAATTACATTGCCCTGATCACAGACAAGCATTCTCACGCTATAATCAAACAGTTCATTGATTCAATCACTCAAATACATTTTGCAATCATAATCAATCACAATTTGCTCGTTTATGATTATTTTAAGTGATACTTTTTGACCAGAAAAAAACCTTACATTTGTTGACCCGATCACAACAAATATATTAAAAGTAAGTATTTACAGTTAGTTAATGGATTAAATTGGCATGAGTAATTTTTGAATTTAGTGAGTTGACAATTTTCATCATGATCATATAGAATCAAATCCAATCATTTTGAATCAAAAATTGTCCAACTACTGTGACTATAATAATCATCACTAAAGACGAAAAATGATTATACAGAAATAAGGCGCTACACATGAATGAGACACAAAGACATCATGAAATTTTGTCTTTATTGAAAGAAAATCAAATAATTAACGTATCTTTTATCACAAAACATTTTAATATCTCACCCGCAACTGCTCGTCGAGATATCGCCAAGCTGGATGAGCAAGGCAAACTAAAAAAAATACGTAATGGTGCAGAGCGCATTGAAGAAAAAAGACTCAGATGGTCACCGCTGAATATTAACAGCACCGATCATTATGAAGAAAAGTCACAAATAGCCATGAAAGCAGCAGAACTTTGCCAACCGGGAGATAGCGCCGTTATCAACTGTGGATCCACCGCATTTTTGCTAGGACAGCAATTGTGTGGAAAAGGAGTTCAGATAGTAACGAACTATTTCCCTCTCGCCAGCTACTTGATTGAAGAAGAACATGAAGATGTGGTTCTGATTGGCGGACAATATAACCGAACACAAGGTATTTTTCTCAACCCTGCATTAAGCACATTGATGGGATATGCTGGTAACTGGATGTTTACTTCAGGGAAAGGTTTAACCGAAACAGGGCTGTACAAAACAGATATGCTGACTGCGGTCGCGGAGCAACAGATGCTAGATCGTATTGATAAATTAGTTGTCGTTGTAGATAGCTCAAAAGTCGGAAGCCGAACGGGAATGTTATTTTGCCCTGCCGAAAAAATTGACTATCTCATCACAGGTAAAAACGCCGATCCCAAAATTATCAAAGCCATCGAAGCCCAAGGCACGCAAGTCATCCTTGTATAATTAGATTAACTATCTAATTCAACGAATTAACAAATTTATTCTGTATTTCGCCTTATTTTCATTAATAAGGCGCTAATCCCTTACATTTGAAATTCTGGATAGGAAAGGTGTTACTATGAGTAAAGTAAATGAAATTACCCGTGAATCTTGGATTTTAAGCACATTCCCAGAGTGGGGAACCTGGCTCAATGAAGAGATCGAAAAAACCGTCGTAGAGCCAAACACATTTTCTATGTGGTGGCTAGGTTGTACAGGTCTTTGGTTGAAAAGCGAAGGTAACACCAACATTTCCATCGATTTTTGGTGTGGAACAGGCAAGAAAACCCAGAAAAACCCCCTGATGAATCAGCAACATCAAATGATGCGTATGGGCGGTGTTGAAGCCCTGCAACCCAACTTACGTACCGCGATTTTTCCACTCGACCCATTTGCAATTAAAGATGTCGATGCCATTTTGGCATCCCATGACCACGCTGACCATATTGACGTGAACGTTGCAGCAGCAGTGCTACAAAACTGTGGAGATCACGTTAAATTTATTGGTCCACAAGCTTGTGTAAACCTATGGACAAGTTGGGGCGTACCAGAAGATCGCTGCATTGTGGTCAAAGTAGGTGATGTGATTGAAATTGGCGATATGAAAATCCGCGTTTTGGATTCATTCGATCGCACAGCGCTAGTGACCTTACCAAAAGGTGTTTCGTCCTATGACAAAGCTATTTTGGACGGTATGGGCGAGCGTGCAGTGAACTATTTGATTGAAACCACTGGCGGCTCTCTGTATCACTCTGGGGATTCTCACTACTCCAACTACTATGCAGCGCACGGAAACCGCTACAATATCGATGTTGCACTGCTTTCTTATGGCGAAAACCCACGCGGTGTTACTGACAAAATGACCTCTTCCGATATTTTGCGTGCTGCAGAATCATTAGATTGCACGACGGTTATCCCATTCCACCACGACATTTGGGCTAACTTCCAAAACGACCCTCGTGAAATTGAAGTGTTATGGAATATGAAAAAAGAGCGTCTGCAATATAAATTTGTCCCATTCTTCTGGCAAGTTGGCGGAAAATATACCTACCCAACCGATAAAGGGCGCATGCATTATCAGCATTTTAGAGGCTTCCAAGATATCTTTAAAAACGAACCTGAGTTGCCGTATAAAGCCTTCTTGTAAGATTTTTTGCATCATTTTATTGCTCTTTTTCGGCCTGATAATGTTGATTATCAGGTCGTTTTTAATCAAAAAAACGTTCTAAAAATTATTTTCACTTCCCTGCATCTAAATTCATTTTCTTGTCGTCTCTCTTATTGATACCCATTCAACAAGGAAATAATAATGAACATTCGCATCGCAGCCACACTGTTAAGCCTGTTTGCCTTTTCGGCAGCAGCTTCCGATATTTCAACTCAACAAACCACGCTAGGTCAGGTTTATACCAATAACCAAGGTATGACGCTCTATTACTTTGATAATGATAAACCTGATCAATCCGTTTGCTATGATGATTGCACCAAACTCTGGCCACCATTATTAGTTAGCGATAAAACATCATCCCTGCCCGGTTTAAATAAAATCCAACGTAAAGATGGAAAAATGCAGTGGGCAATGAACCACCAGCCTCTCTATTTGTGGAGTAAAGATCAAAAACCTGGTGATATTAATGGTGCAGGAGTTAAAAATCTTTGGTCAATTGCTCGAGCAGACAGCGTACCCGTCAATGTATATAACACCGATAACGGTAAGATTTTAACCAATAAAACGAAGATGTCGCTTTACACATTCACTAAAGACAGTAATGGACTATCATCATGTAATGGTAATTGCGCGATTAAGTGGCCACCATTAGCAGCACAACAAAGTGATGTAGCCAGTGCTCCATTTAGTATTGTCACTCGACAAGATGGCACCTATCAGTGGGCTTACCAAGGCAAGCCATTATATACATGGATAAACGATCAAAAACCGGGCGATATCACAGGCGATAAAGTGGAAAATGCTTGGAACTTGGTTGTTTTGCCATAACGTTATGAGGTGAATGTGAGCGCAGAAAACAATGAGCTAGAAACGTTATTTTCGCAGATAAAACTGGGAGATCAGCACGCTTTTGAGCGATTTTATGGACTAACAAATCGTAAGCTATATGGGCTGTTGGTCAATATCGTCGCCGATCGTGACATAGCAGCGGATCTCCTGCATGAAGGATATCTCAAGATCTGGTTCTCTGCATCGAGCCATTACGTGATATCGCCTTGGGCATGGTGCTGTCAATTAATGCGTAATTTAGCAATAGATCATGTCAGAAAACAGGGGAGAATGCCGAAGTTTGAAGATATCGAACTCTCTTCAGATATTGCTATTGATGACCCTGTTTCTGAGGATTCACGAAAGCTCGACCGTTGTTTTCTCTCGCTCACTACTGAAAAACAGCAAGCCATCAAGCTTGCTTATATTCATGGTTATTCTCATGAAGAAATCGTGAAACGCCTTGCTCACCCTCTTGGTACTATCAAATCATGGATACGACGAGGCTTAAAGGAGCTAAAACAATGCATAAGCGCCTAACACCGCTTCGTTATAGCAACCCAGCCATACGCGAGCATTTGGTGAGCCAGTATGTGCTCGGCACATTATCAACCAACACCAAAAAGCGCTTAGAATCCTTGATGGCTAACGATACCTCTTGGGCGGAATTAGTCGCACAGTGGCATGCATACCTTTATAGGCTAGAACCAATGGCAGTAGATAAGCCACCATCATGGGTATGGAAAGATATCGAATCCGTGATCAGTAAAAAAGAAAAAATGCCGTTTTATCGCCATATTTGGCGATATAAATGGTCACTTATCCCATGGGGGTGTTCTCTCTTTTTGTTTGTTTTTTCCAGCGTGATACTACTGCAACCAACCCCTCAAGTTGCCACTCCGAGCTATATCGCTACCATGTCATCTCAAGAGAGAAATGACCATTTTGTACTGATGGCATACAAAGGGGATAAACCTGGAAAATCACGCCTTCAATTGGAATGGAACAGCCAATATCCATTACCAGAAAGTCATCTGGAAAATGCAATGATTTGGGCTAAGGACAAGGTAACAGGGGAAATTTCACTACTGGGGCGTTTTGATGAATTGCAGTCCACCCGCTTACTCACCCCAACCGAGTGGAAAATGATCAAAAACAGTAGCGAGATTTTGATCACTGAAAATAGTGAGCCAAACAGCATGGTTTTATTTAAAGGGGCATGCATTGAGTTACTTAGCTCCTCTTAATACCACCATGCTTCATTGAAAAAGGTCAGCATTTTTACAATGCCGACCTTTTTCACTACGGGATCACGCCCAGCAATTTAAACCAGAAATAATCCAGCGGCACCAAGAGGAAAAAGGTCAAAATAAACAAGATCAGACACAGCCTTACCCCATCCATTAAAGGTACTTTGCCCATTCCCATCGCAACAACAATCGGGGAAGCTTGATAAGGCAATAAGGGGGTCGAATAACCGATGACTTGTACCATTAGAACCGCAATCAGCGGTAAGCCCGTGGCATTAGAGAGAGATTCCGCTAACGGGGTATACAGTGCAGGAACACCGTTTGCCGTTACTACAAAGTTTAAGCCGCTGGTCAGTCCCACTAAACTACCAAAATCCATAAATGGGCTATTCGGATCAAGTGGCAGCATCTTTTGTAAGTAAGTACCAACCACCATTCCAACGTTAGAATAACTCACCAATGTTGCAAGGCTCAAAATCCCTGCGACATAAATACAAGTACGGATATTCACGGCTTTAACAAACTCATCATTGGTGACAAAACCGACTTTAGGTAGCAAGCAAAAACATGCCGCGACTAATCCCACCCATGCCGGTGAAATACCGTGAGTGGTATCCGTGATCCAAAAAAGTAGCGTAACCGCTAGCACAATACCGAGCTTTTTTTCATCGCGGCTCATTGGCGGTAAGGTTTTTTGCTCAACCACCTGCTGCAATTTGGCAGGAAACAGAAAATAGATACACAGCACCACCAACGCGCCTTTAATCAACCCCAAGATTGGCATGTGCAGGAACAGGTAATTCAAGTAGGAAAGTTTCAGGTGATACGTGGTTTCTATCGCCCCCGCCATGACGAGGTTGGGCACGTTCGCAGGCAACACAGTAGCAGAAAGTTGGAAGGTACCGAAACCCACCGCCAACGCTAACCCGATACGCCCTCGACTGCCACTTTCTAGCCCGACTTTATCCGCTATTGCCATCACAATCGGCATCAGTAACGCAATTCGCCCCATATTCGACGGCATAATAAATGCCAACCCATAAGCCAGGATCACCACGCCAACAATTAATTTTAACCATGAACTCGTGAAGCGTCCTGAGATATGCTGAGCAATACGCTCCGCCAGCCCGACTTTATTGATAGCAAACCCAAGAATGAAGCCGCTTAAAACTAGCCAAAATGCTTCTGAGGTAAAGCCAGAGAAAATCACATTGGTTGGTGCTAAATGTAAACACGCCGCTGCCGCTAAAAACAGTAATGCGACTAAATATTCTGGTAGTTTTCCTGTCGCCCAAAACCCTATTGTGATTGCGATGACAACCGCACTCAACCATTCTATGTCTGCCATCCACGTCGCCTTCTGCTGATTTTTATTGTTGTTTATTATTGCTCAATACTGCATCAAGAAAATTAAGTATACGTGAAATTGATAGCGAATAGATGCATACACAAGCAACTAAATAAAATTGAATTGTTATCGTTCAGAGAGGGAATTTTAGTGGCGAATAGAAATATAGGGGCAATAAAAAGCCGGTGTACTTTTACAGGACACCGGCTGGATTTTTAAATCAGTGCGAGATTACTCAACGGTCACTGATTTTGCCAAGTTACGCGGCTGATCGACGTCAGTTCCTTTGATTAACGCAACATGGTAAGAAAGCAGTTGCAGAGGAACGGTGTAGAAAATTGGCGCGATTAACTCTTCCACATGCGGCAGGGAAACAATTTTCATGTTTTCGCTTGCCACAAAGCCAGCATCTTGGTCAGCGAACACATACAGCAAACCACCACGCGCGCGAACTTCTTCAATGTTAGATTTCAGTTTTTCTAACAATTCGTTGTTCGGTGCAACGATGATAACTGGCATATCCGCATCAATTAACGCTAATGGGCCATGTTTTAATTCGCCCGCTGCATACGCTTCGGCGTGGATATACGAAATCTCTTTCAGTTTCAGTGCGCCTTCAACAGCGATAGGGAACTGATCGCCACGGCCTAAGAACAGCGCGTGGTTTTTGTCTGAGAAATCTTCAGCTAACGCTTCAATTACTTTATCTTGAGACAGCATGCTTTCAATACGCGCAGGCAGTGCATGAAGCGCATGAGCAATACGCTCTTCCAGTTCTGGGTTTGCCCCTTTCAGGCGTCCCATATACGCCACCAGCATCAACAATACCGTTAACTGAGTTGTGAATGCTTTGGTGGAAGCAACGCCAATTTCCGCGCCCGCTTTAGTCATCAGCGAAAATTCAGATTCGCGGACTAATGAAGATGCGCCAACATTACAAATCGCCAGAGACGTTAAGTAACCCAGTTCTTTAGACAAGCGCAGAGCGGCTAAGGTATCCGCCGTTTCCCCTGATTGGGAAATGGTGATCATCAAACTGCCTTTACGGTGTGCTGGTTTGCGGTAACGGTATTCAGACGCAATTTCCACGTCGCAAGGGATACCCGCCAGTGATTCAAACCAGTAACGCGCAACCATACCTGCGTTGTACGAGGTTCCGCAGGCAACGATTTGGATATGGTCAACTTTGGACAAAATTTCGCTGGCTTTTGGACCTAATTCGCTAAGGTCGATACCATTATCTTGGTTAAAACGCCCTTCGAGGGTGTTTTTAATCGCCATCGGCTGTTCATAGATCTCTTTTTGCATGTAATGGCGGTATGCGCCTTTATCACCTGCATCGTATTGAACATTCGATTCGATTTGCTCACGTTCAACTGGCGCGCCTTGCTTATCAAAAATACGCACAGTGCGACGAGTAACTTCCGCAATATCCCCTTCTTCTAAGTAGATAAAACGGCGAGTCACAGGCAATAATGCCAGTTGGTCAGAAGCTAAGAAGTTTTCGCCAACACCCAAACCGATAACCAACGGGCTACCTGAGCGTGCTGCGACTAATAATTCTGGGTTGCGGCTATCCATAATCACGGTGCCATAAGCGCCACGTAATTGCGGGATCACGCGCTGAACCACTTCCAGTAATGTGCCACCTTGCTGCTGTTCATGATGAACAAGGTGCGCAATCACTTCAGTGTCAGTGTCTGAACTAAAGATATAGCCTAGTTTTTTCAGCTCTTCTTTCAGTTCTAAATAGTTTTCGATAATTCCGTTATGAACAACGGCAATATAGCCCGAGGTATGAGGGTGAGCGTTACGCTCGCTTGGAATACCATGAGTCGCCCAGCGGGTATGCGCGATACCTGTTCCACCAGAAACTGGGTGCTTTTCTGCTTCTTCCGCTAGCATTTGTACTTTACCAACTTCACGTAAGCGTTGCAGATGACCTTCATGATCAACCACCGCCATACCCGCAGAGTCATAACCACGGTATTCTAAACGGCGAAGACCTTCTAACAGAATTTCTGCAATATCACGTTGTGCGACAGCACCAACAATTCCACACATATAAGTTATTCCTAAATAAAGGGGTTATTTCCCCTCTTATTGTCGCAACCTGATTATTGTTCAGCTTTCACTGTTCCCCAGCCTTGTAGAAACGGGGAATTTTATTGTTTTGTTTGCTACTTTGTAGCGATTTTTATATTAAAAAATACTGACCGACATTACTTATACTGCTAATTCTTAGATAGCTAATTCGTTAATAGATAATTCTCTAATAACCAATAATAGGAGAGACTTGAATATCTCTCCTCTATATTTACTTATGTTTTATTTACTTATTTTTTCTTTACTGGGCGCTGCCAGTTTTTAATGTGTGTCTGTTTCACGCGGCTAACCACCAGCTCACCTTCGTTAATATCTCGAGTGACTGTGGTACCTGCGCCAATGGTCGCACCATTTGCAATATTCACTGGTGCGACTAATTGTGTGTCTGAACCCACAAATACATCATCACCAATGACCGTTTTAAATTTATTCGCACCATCATAGTTGCACGTAATGGTACCAGCACCAATGTTCACGTTATCACCAATCTGAGCATCCCCCAGATAGCTTAAGTGACCTGCTTTAGAGCCTAAGCCCAACGTGGCATTCTTCATTTCAACAAAATTACCCACATGGGATTTCGCCGCTAATTTAGCACCTGGACGTAAACGAGCGAAAGGTCCAACAGTACATTCCGTGGATAATTCGGAATTTTCAATCACTGAGTATGGGCTGATAATTGAGTTATCGCCAATCACACAGTTTTTCAGTACGCAGCCAGTTTGGATCTGAACATTATTACCCAGTGTTACGTTACCTTCGATGATCACATTGGTGTCGATCACCACATCGCGACCGTGAGTTAAGGTTCCGCGAATATCAAAACGCGCAGGGTCAATCAGCATCACACCCGCTAACAGTAATTTTTCAGCTTGTTCTTTTTGGTAGATGCGCTCTAACGCAGCTAATTGCAGACGGTTATTGACCCCTTCCATTTCACTGAGATGGCTTGGATGAACGGTCGCAATTTTGTTACCTTCTTTATGGGCAAGAGCAATAATGTCGGTGATGTAGTATTCACCTTGGGCATTGTTATTGTTCAGTTGGCTCAGCCAGCGGTTAAAGTCTTTGCCGCTTGCGACCATAATACCGGTGTTAATTTCTTGGATTTTACGCTGTTCTTCACTGGCATCTTTTTGCTCGATGATACCAACGACTTCGCCGTTTTCGCGAATAATGCGACCATAACCGGCGGGGTTATCTAGGATAACAGTGAGTAAGCCAATGCCACCTTCCGGCTTAGCTTCTACCAGTCGTTGTAATGTGTCTTTGGCAATCAGCGGTACATCGCCATAAAGCATGACAATGTCTTCGTCATCTTGGAAGTGTGGAGCGGCTTGCTGCATCGCGTGACCGGTGCCCAGTTGCTCCGCTTGCAGAACCCAATTGAGGTTTTGTTCACCCAGTTTTTCTTTCAGTAAATCGCCGCCATGTCCGTATACCAGATGAATATCCGACGCACCGATTGATTTCGCAGTATCAATCACATGCTGAACCATTGGTTTACCTGCGAGTAAATGCAGAACTTTAGGTAAGTCTGAATACATCCGTGTGCCTTTACCGGCAGCTAAAATCACGACACTTTTTCTTTGCACAGTCATATTTTCCTGAAACTCCAACTTTGGGGTGAAAGTAAACCTATTTCCTGTATAAATTACTACATATTTCGCACAAATAAAAAAGCCAGTTAGTCAAACTAACTGGCTTTTTCTATATTGCTATCATTACATAAGCTTTTTAGTTAACTCGATAACTCGAAGTTTCGCTATTGCTTTTGCAAGTTCTGCTGATGCCTGAGCATAATCAACATCGCCGTGTGCTTTGCGGACATGTTCTTCCGCTTTGCGTTTAGCTTCCACTGCACGAGCTTCGTCTAAATCTTTACCACGGATCGCTGTATCAGCGAGTACGATAACACCTGTTGGTTGAACTTCTAAGATACCGCCGGAGAGGTAAATTAGTTCTTCTTCACCAAACTGCTTCGTAATGCGTACCATGCCCGGTTTTATGGCAGTCAGCAGCGGGGTATGCTGCGGATAAATCCCCAACTCACCTTCACTACCTGTCACCTGAATTTTTTGTACTAAGCCTTCAAACATCTGTTTTTCCGCGCTTACTACTTTCAGGTAGTATGTCATTGCAGCTACCATATCAACCTCTCGTCAGATGGATTAAAGCTTTTTCGCTTTTTCCACAGCTTCTTCAATGGTACCAACCATGTAGAACGCTTGTTCTGGCAGGTGGTCGTAATCACCGTTCAGGATGCCGCTGAAGCCACGGATAGTGTCTTTCAGAGAAACGAACTTACCTGGTGAACCGGTAAAGACTTCTGCAACGAAGAATGGTTGAGACAGGAAGCGCTGGATCTTACGAGCACGAGCAACAACCAGTTTGTCTTCTTCAGACAGTTCATCCATACCCAGAATTGCAATGATATCTTTCAGTTCTTGGTAACGTTGCAGAATAGACTGAACGCCACGAGCAACATCATAGTGCTCTTGACCAACTACCAGTGGGTCTAATTGACGGCTGGTAGAATCCAGAGGGTCAACCGCAGGGTAGATACCCAGAGATGCGATTTGACGGCTCAGAACTACGGTTGCGTCTAAGTGAGCAAAGGTGGTTGCTGGTGATGGGTCAGTCAAGTCATCCGCTGGTACGTATACCGCTTGTACGGAAGTGATAGAACCAGTTTGAGTTGAGGTAATACGTTCTTGCAGAACACCCATCTCTTCCGCCAGCGTTGGTTGGTAACCTACCGCTGATGGCATACGACCTAACAGTGCTGATACTTCAGTACCTGCCAGTGTATAACGATAAATGTTGTCAACGAACAGCAGTACGTCACGACCTTCGTCACGGAATTTTTCAGCCATAGTCAGACCAGTCAGCGCAACACGCAGACGGTTTCCTGGTGGCTCGTTCATCTGGCCATAAACCAGTGATACTTTATCCAGAACGTTTGAGTCGGTCATTTCATGATAGAAGTCGTTACCTTCACGGGTACGCTCACCAACACCGGCAAACACTGAGTAACCTGAGTGTTCAATCGCGATGTTACGGATCAGTTCCATCATGTTTACTGTTTTACCAACACCCGCACCACCGAACAGACCTACTTTACCACCTTTCGCGAATGGGCAGATTAAGTCCATTACTTTGATACCGGTTTCCAGCAGTTCAGTTGAGTTAGCTAACTCTTCGTAGCTTGGTGCAGCACGGTGAATAGACCAGCGCTCTTCTTCGCCGATATCACCTTTCATGTCGATTGGTTCACCCAGAACGTTCATGATACGTCCCAGTGTTGCTTTACCGACTGGTACTTCGATTGGGTGCTCTAGGTTTACAACTTCTAAACCACGGCTCAGACCGTCTGATGTACCCATTGCGATACAACGGACAACACCACCACCTAACTGCTGTTGAACTTCCAACACCAGTTTTTCTTTACCGTTAATAACCTCAAGAGCATCGTACACTTTTGGTACGTTATCTTGAGGGAACTCGACGTCCACAACGGCGCCGATTACCTGGATAATCTTTCCAGTAGCCATCTTGAATCCTCTACGTAATTCGTAAACCTAGCTGTTAAACCGCGGCAGCACCAGAAACGATCTCGGTCAGTTCCTGAGTAATGCTGGCCTGACGAGCTTTGTTGTAAACCAACTGCAACTCTTTGATCAGGTTTCCACCGTTATCTGTAGCGGCTTTCATCGCTACCATTCGAGCGGCCTGCTCACTAGCTAGGTTTTCAACGACGCCCTGATAAACCTGCGACTCGATATAACGACGCAGCAGGGTATCCAGCAACGCCTTAGGATCGGGTTCATATAAATAATCCCAAGATTTCTTCTTCAGCGTTTCGTCATCGCTTGCAGGCAATGGCAGTAACTGAAGAATCGTTGGCTCTTGAGACATTGTATTGACGAACTTATTGTTCACCACATACAGTTTATCTAAACGCCCTTCATCATAGGCTTGTAGCATAGAGTTAACTGGGCCAATCAGGTCAGAAAGGGTTGGGTTATCCCCCATTCCGGTTACTTGTGAAACGACATTGCCGCCTACAGAACCGAAGAATGCTACCGCTTTAGAACCGATTAAAGCCAAATCAACCTGAACGTTTTTCTCAGACCACGTTTTCATGTCTGCCAGCAGTTTTTTGAACAGGTTAACGTTCAAACCACCACACAGACCACGGTCTGTTGAAACAACCAAATACCCGACGCGCTTAACTTCGCGCTCTTCGAGATATGGGTGCTTATATTCCAGATTACCTAATGCAAGGTGACCAATCACACTGCGCATGGTTTCTGCATAAGGACGGCTGGCCGCCATGCGTTCCTGCGTTTTACGCATTTTGGACGCCGCGACCATTTCCATCGCTTTAGTGATCTTCTGCGTGTTTTGCACGCTTCCAATCTTGGAACGTATCTCTTTTGCGCCGGCCATTTCTGCTTCTCCTTATTAACCAGACGGCCCATAAAAATTCACGGGCCGAATAGTATTACCAGGACTGGGTGGCTTTGAATGATTCGAGCAGTTTATTCAACTTAGCTTCGATATCATCGTTATATTTGCCCGCCAGACCAATTTCGTTCATAAGGTCAGCATGCTCGCGCTGTGCAAATGAAACTAATGCAGCTTCGAATGCACCAATTTTTGCTAACTCAACATCGTCCAGATATCCACGTTCTGCAGCGAACAGAGACAGTGCCTGCTCTGCTACTGACATTGGTGCATACTGTTTCTGTTTCAGCAGTTCAGTTACTTTCTGACCGTGGCTCAACTGTTTACGAGTTGCGTCATCGAGGTCGGAAGCAAACTGAGCAAACGCTGCCAGTTCACGGTATTGAGCTAGTGCTGTACGGATACCACCAGACAGTTTCTTAATGATTTTAGTCTGAGCAGCACCACCAACACGAGATACTGAAATACCTGGGTTAACCGCTGGACGAATACCAGAGTTAAACAGGTTAGATTCCAGGAAGATCTGACCATCAGTAATCGAAATTACGTTTGTTGGTACGAATGCAGAAACGTCACCCGCTTGAGTTTCAATGATTGGCAGAGCAGTCAATGAACCAGTTTGACCTTTCACTTCACCTTTCGTGAATGCTTCTACGTAGTCAGCGTTAACGCGAGCAGCACGCTCAAGTAAACGGGAGTGCAGATAGAAAACATCACCTGGGTATGCTTCACGTCCTGGTGGACGACGCAGCAACAGTGAAATTTGACGGTATGCGACAGCCTGTTTAGACAGGTCATCATAAACGATCAGGGCATCTTCACCGCGGTCACGGAAATATTCACCCATCGCGCAACCAGAGTATGGTGCTAAGTATTGCAGTGCAGCTGATTCAGATGCAGTTGCAACAACAACGATAGTGTTTTCCAGAGCGCCGTGTTCTTCCAGTTTACGTACTACGTTAGAGATAGTTGATGCTTTCTGTCCGATAGCAACGTAAACACATTTGATGCCAGAATCACGCTGGTTGATGATTGCATCGATCGCCAGAGCTGTTTTACCAGTTTGACGGTCACCGATGACAAGCTCACGCTGGCCACGGCCGATTGGAATCATCGCATCGACTGATTTATAACCAGTCTGTACAGGTTGATCAACGGATTGACGATCGATAACACCCGGAGCAATAACTTCTACAGGAGAGAAGCCATCGTGCTCAACAGGACCTTTACCATCAATTGGTTGACCCAGTGTATTCACTACACGTCCTAACAGGCCACGGCCTACTGGAACTTCAAGAATACGACCAGTACATTTAACTTTCATGCCTTCTGCTAAGTCAGCATAAGGACCCATAACAACCGCACCAACAGAGTCACGCTCTAAGTTCAGTGCAATTGCGTAACGGTTGCCAGGCAGTGCGATCATTTCACCCTGCATGACTTCGGCTAAACCGTGAATACGAATGATACCGTCGTTAACGGAAACAATCGTACCTTCATTGTGAGCTTCACTCACAACATCGAACTGAGCAATACGCTGTTTGATCAGTTCGCTGATTTCGGTGGAATTCAGTTGCATATGCTCCAGTCCCCTTAAGACTGCAAGACGTCAGTTAAACGCTCTAAGCGACCGCGGACACTACCGTCAATAACGAGGTCTCCCGCACGAATGATCACTCCAGCAATAACAGACTTGTCAATTTTGCAATTCAGCTTAACTTTGCGTGACAGACGTTTTTCCATCGCGGCAGAAATTTTAGCTGACTGCTGTTCACTCAGTTCGTTCGCAGAAAGAACATCAACTTCAACAGTTGATTCCAGCGTATCGCGCAATTGGATAAATTGAGCTAATACTTCTGGCATCGTTGTTAAACGACCGTTTTCCGCCATAACACGAATCAGATTTTGAACATGCTCGTCAATTTCATCTCCACAAACAGAGATAAACGTTTTAGCTAATGTTTCTGGTGCAATAGAACCAGAAAGCAGCTCACCAACCTGTTCATTGCGCGTCACCTCAGAGGTGAAGGCCAGCATTTCCTGCCATTTAGCAACAGATTGGTTTTCCACAGCAAAGTCAAAAGCTGCTTTGGCGTAGGGGCGAGCTACAGTAGCGATTTCAGACATGCCCCTCCCTCCTTACAGTTCAGCGACTAGTTTATCAACGATGTCGCTGTTAGCAGCTTCATCCACGGAACGTTCGATGATCTTCTCGGCACCTGCGATAGCAAGCATCGCAACCTGTTTACGTAACTCTTCACGTGCACGTTTACGCTCAGCATCAATTTCAGCTTGCGCTTGTGCTACGATTTTTGCACGTTCTGCTTCTGCTTCCGCTTTAGCTTCATCAATCATTTGAGTGCGTTGTTTATTCGCTTGTTCAATGATGATTTGAGCTTCAGCTTTCGCTTTTTTCAGTCGGTCGGTTGCGTCGGTTTGCGCCAGTTCCAGGTTCTTTTTAGCACGTTCTGCGGAAGATAAACCGTCAGCAATTTCTTTTTGACGTTTTTCTATGGCCGCCATAATCGGTGGCCATACATACTTCATACAGAACAAAACAAACAGGACAAACGCGATAGCCTGGCCGAGGATTGTTGCATTTAGATTCACAGACAATACCTCTTATTTATTAGTTAGTTAATGTTCTTAATGTGTGCCGAACGTTAATTAGGCAACAGCGAACATTACATATAAGCCCAGACCAACAGCAATCATCGGAATAGCATCGACCAGACCCATTACGATAAAGAACTGTGTACGCAGCAGAGGAATTAAATCTGGCTGACGAGCAGCGCCTTCTAAAAATTTACCACCTAGGATGCCGATACCGATCGCAGCACCGATCGCCGCTAAACCCATCATAATAGCGGCAGCCATGTACAGCAGATCCATACTCAGGTTTTCCATGACAGTCTCCAGTTTGTTTCAGTTAATACAATTATTGATTAATAAAATTAGTGCTCTTCAGAAGCCATCGACAGATAGACAACAGTCAGAACCATAAAAATAAAGGCTTGTAGCGTAATAATCAGTATGTGGAAGATAGCCCAAGGCAGGCTTAACAACCACTGTGACCACCACGGAAGCAGAGCCGCGATAAGAATAAAGATCAATTCACCTGCATACATGTTACCAAACAGTCGCAGACCGAGTGATACAGGTTTTGACAGCAGGCTAACCCCTTCAAGAATCAAGTTTACAGGGATAAATACCGGATGGTTGAAAGGCTGCATAGTGAGCTCTTTCGTGAATCCGCCAATTCCTTTCATCTTGATGCTGTAAAAGATTATTAGGATAAACACACCAATTGCCATCGACATCGTGATACTCACATCTGCGGTTGGAACAATACGCAGAGCAGGTAAACCTAAGTAGTGCTCACCGATGTATGGGATGAAATCAATTGGAAGTAGATCCAGAAGGTTCATTAAAAATACCCAGACGAACACCGTTAATGCCAGAGGGGCAATAACTTTGCTCTTTCCGTGATACATATCACGGACTGAGTTATCAACGAAACCAATGATCAGTTCTATTGCAGTCTGTAACTTACCGGGTACGCCACTAGTCGCATTGGCTGCAACTTTTCTAAATAGCCACAGGAATAAAGCCCCGAGAACTACTGAGAAAAAAAGCGAGTCAATGTTTAACGCCCAAAACGTTGGACTAGCGTGGGGATCGACCAACTCAAAGGTACGTAGATCCAACTGAAGGTTTCTCAGATGGTGACCTATGTACTCATTTGTAGTCATCACTTCTCCTGATGCAGACATGATGCCTCTTACCCTTTTGTAGTTTAAAAATACTTACCGTTTTACAACGGCTGGTGCAACAATCTGAACAATCAGCACCGCTAAATAGGTCAAACCCAGTGGTGTTATTGACGCTTTAAACACACCAAAAGCAACAACTAAGACAGTAATAGTTGTCACAACCTTTAACCCTGCTCCTAATGCAAAGAACCAGGCAATGCGGACAGGTTCATCCTCTTCTTTTGCTTTTTCAAAGCGTGATAGCAGCATAAATACGATATTAGGTAACCAGCATGCTAACCCACCAGCAAGAGCAGAGGCCCCCCATTCTATACTATTTGCACAGAAAGCCCCACTGAGGATTACAAAAGTTATTAACTGAATAGACAGTTGCTTAGAAGCATTACTGCCATAAAGGGAAACAGACATAACTTTGTGTACTCCCAGCTCTCTCAGCCTAAGAAACGCTAAGGGTTGTAATAAAACTGCCTTTGCTTAAATGTGTCAAGAGACAAAAACGTGCAAATTATACGGGCAGGCGAAATGAATTCAATCAGTAAGTAGCGAAAAGGTGAATAAATATTTAATTTTTTCGAGATAGCGCAGAATTAAGACAGGTGGGATTAATAATTTATTAACGATTCGTCGCCTAAAAATAACTTTATGTGATTAAGATCACAACAAATATTACCTCCTGATTAATAACCACACTCTTTATCTGGTTAGAACCCCTGTTTTAAGCCATAAATCAAATAATTAAATTAGTTATTTTTTAAACAAAAAAATGAAATGATAATTTGGATATTTCATTATTAATGCTAAAACGATTTAGTAAGAATATTAGATTAGGAATATTATTACCATTAATGTGATTATTTTTGATATATATTCGTTAATATTCTGTAAATAATAAGTGAATTTAAATTATCTTTATTTTAATTATATATAAAAATAGCCGTAACATTGTAAATGTACGGCTACCGCTCTAAAAGATAAAATAATTTTACTAAAAACTACGTTATTTTTTGAATAATTTAACCAAGTGGCGTTGTTCGTCCAATTCCGGAATTTTTAGCTCTGTTATAGATTCAACTTCAAAGCCTTCAGGCAGCTGTGTAAGTTCTTCATCACGAACGACACCTTTTAGCGCATAAAAGCGCCCTTCCCTCGCAGGAAGATGGTGGCACCAACTCAGCATATCGTTGAGTGATGCAAAAGCTCGGCTAATTACGCCATCAAATCCATCTTCAACAGGATACTCTTCCACTCGAGATTGAACAGGCTCAATGTTAGTTAGCCCTAACTCATGTTGAACTTGTTTCAGGAAGCGTATGCGCTTCCCTAAGCTATCTAGTAAAACAAAGTGAGCATCCGGTCGAACAATGGCTAAAGGAACGCCAGGAAGCCCTGGGCCCGTTCCTACATCGATGAACTTGTCACCCTTAAGGTGATCGTTCACCACGATGCTGTCCATGATGTGACGAACTAACATTTGTTCAGGCTCACGTACCGACGTTAAGTTGTACGCTTTATTCCATTTGTGCAATAAACCGACATAATCGACTAACTGTTGTTTTTGCTTGTCAGTCAATTGGATATCGGCTTTTGCCAATAGCTTTGTCAGTCTGCTGAGTAAATCCATATTATGCACTCCGACGCAGCATGCCTTGTTTTTTGAGCCACACTAACAGAATTGAAATTGCTGCTGGTGTGATCCCTGAAATACGAGAGGCTTGACCAATTGATGTTGGTTTGTGGTCATTCAGTTTCGCCATGACTTCGTTAGATAAGCCTTTCACTTGCTTATAGTCTAAATCAACTGGAAGTAAGGTATTTTCATTACGCAGCTGACGTTCGATCTCTTCTTGCTGACGAGCAATGTAACCTTCGTATTTCACTTGAATTTCAACTTGATCTGCCGCTTGAGGATCTTCAACTCCTGGAGCAAACAAATTCAACGAGGTTAGCATTTGATACGTCATTTCAGGGCGACGCAGTAAATCTTCGCCATTCGCTTCTTTCGATAATGGAACGGTTAAAATTTGGTCTATTTCTTCATGGTTATCAGATTTAGGGTGAACCCAGATATCTTTTAAGCGTTGACGCTCTTTTTCGATCATTTCAACTTTGCGGTTGAAATGTTCCCAACGAACATCATCCACGAGACCTAATTCACGTCCTTTTTCGGTTAAACGTAAATCTGCGTTATCTTCACGTAGCATCAAGCGGTATTCCGCTCGGGAAGTGAACATACGGTACGGTTCTTTAGTCCCTAATGTGCACAGATCGTCAACTAATACGCCTACATAGGCTTGGTCACGACGAGGGAACCAACCTTCGAGGTCAAATGCGTGTTGTGCTGCGTTAAGACCCGCTAATAAGCCTTGAGCCGCCGCTTCTTCGTAACCTGTTGTACCGTTGATTTGACCTGCAAAGAACAAGCCTTCGATAAATTTGCTTTCGAGAGTTTGTTTTAGATCGCGAGGGTCAAAGAAATCGTACTCAATAGCATAACCAGGACGAACGATCCTTGCATTCTCCATTCCCTTCATGGAATGAACAATTTTCATTTGAACATCAAATGGTAAGCTGGTGGAGATCCCGTTTGGGTAAATTTCGTTGCTCGTTAAGCCTTCTGGCTCTAGGAAGATCTGGTGAGCGTTTTTATCCGCAAAACGCATGACTTTATCTTCAATCGAAGGGCAGTAACGAGGACCGATCCCTTCGATGATCCCGGCATACATTGGGCTGCGATCTAAGTTATTACGGATCACATCGTGGGTTTGCTCATTGGTATAGGTGATGTAGCAAGGCACTTGCTGTGGATGCTGCTCTTGAGAACCTAAAAATGAGAAAACTGGCATTGGGTCATCACCTAGCTGTTGAGCTAACTGACTGAAATCAATAGTTCTTGCATCAATACGTGGTGGTGTACCTGTTTTTAAGCGATTTACACGTAATGGCAATTCTCTTAAACGTTGAGATAACGTAATTGCTGGTGGATCACCTGCACGACCACCACTGTAGTTTTCTAAACCGATATGAATTTTTCCATCAAGGAAAGTACCGACGGTTAATACCACCGCTTTGGCTTTAAATTTTAAGCCCATGCGGGTAACAGCACCGGTAACTCGGTTATTTTCAACAATCAGATCTTCAACTGGTTGTTGGAAGATCATTAAGTTTGGTTGGTTCTCTAATGCAGTTCTAACGGCTTGGCGATATAGCACGCGGTCTGCTTGTGCTCGAGTTGCACGAACAGCTGGGCCTTTACTTGCATTGAGTGTTCTAAATTGAATACCCGCTTTGTCAGTTGCGGTAGCCATTAAACCACCGAGGGCATCAATTTCTCTTACCAGATGTCCCTTACCGATCCCACCGATGGCTGGGTTGCAAGACATCTGGCCCAATGTATCAATATTGTGAGTCAGTAATAGGGTTTGACGCCCCATACGTGCAGCTGCCATTGCTGCCTCAGTACCGGCATGACCACCACCAATTACGATGACGTCAAATTGCTCTGGATAAAACATGTGTGAACCTTAACGTTAGAAAATGCGGATTCTGCATTTGAGGAGTGAATTCTACTCAAGTTTGATGGAGAGACCAAGCCCTGACCTCTCGCCTATATAATATAAAGATCTTTTTTATTTAAAGATCTCTTTATTAGATCTTTTATTAGGATCACCAGTTTCTGTGGATAAGTGAATTTTCACTTTAAAGATCATCAAAGTGTAAAGGATCATATACTGTGAATGATCCGTGATCCTTTTGCGTATAAGCTGGGATCAAAACAGGTACTTATGCACAGGCCTTGGACGACCTAAAACTTATAATCTGGATAACTACCGGTTAATACCATGATCTTACCGGAGTTATCCACAGTTGTTTGCTGTTATATTGAACAAATCAGAGTTCGTTTGCCCAAATTTTAACCCAAACACCTGCGGGATCTTCAGGAATTTCGTGTTGCTGCACATCAATTTCGAAGCAGTCACCGATCCTTTTTGCACCATGATCCTGTAATAAGGTATCAAGAGTATGGATCGCACCACAAAAAGTATCATATTCCGAACTGCCAATCCCCACCGCCCCATACTTGATCTTGCTTAGGTCTGGTGACTGAGATTGGATTGCTTGTGCTAAAGGTTGGATATTTTCGGGAAGATCCCCTGCGCCGTGTGTTGAGCTCACCACCAGCCATAACCCTTCTAGTGGTAAGTCATCCAGTTCAGGGCCGTGCTGTATATCTGTTTCATAGCCGAGTTCTTCTAAAATCTCTGCCATATGCTCTGCAACATATTCGGCACTGCCCATGGTACTGCCACTAATTAAGGTTACTTTTGTTACGCTCATGGTCACTCTCTTTCACATTAATAGGGCGCTATTGTACGCTGTGAATGAGCTGGGATCTACCTGTGGATAATGTGGTTATATCATTTTTTTTCTACGGGGTGATCGTTCGCATGATCGGGTTCTGTAAGGAGATCAGCGTTTCGGTTGATTGTATTTCATCGATAGTCTGAATTTTGTTGATAAGTACATCTTGAAGAGAATCTATCGAGCGGCACATTACTTTAATAAAGATACTGTATTGGCCTGTTGTATAGTAAACCTCTACCACTTCCTCTAAAGCATCCAACTTTTTGAGGGCGGTATGATAATCCTTGGCACTTTTTAAAATGATCCCTATAAAGCAGCAGACATCAAAACCTAACTGTTTTGCGCTAATATCGATACGGGTTCCTTTTATGATCCCAGCCTGCTTCATTTTTTCCACTCGCACATGAATAGTTCCGGGACTGACCGAGAATTTTTTGGCAAGTTCTGCATAAGGTGTACGTGCATTGGCCATTAATTCGTGAAGTATGTCACGATCGAGATTATCGATTTGATAATTTTCTGGCATTTTTTAACCCTCATTTTGATGATTATTCATTTTTATACCCATTTTTTTAATCAAAATAAACAGTAAAGGCTTTTTTTAATGATGGATATTGAATTTATACCTCATTTTGTTGCTTAATCTACACATCGGCTAATTACAGCTAACAAATTATGGGTAATATTATGGACAAGTCATTTATCGAACATCAGCAACAAATCAGTTTTGTTAAATCCTATTTCTCACGTTTACTTGAAAAAGAGCTTGGCTTAATTGAAGTTCAAGGTCCTATCCTGAGCCGTTTAGGTGATGGTACACAAGATAACTTATCAGGCTGCGAAAAAGCCGTTCAAGTAAAAGTGAAATCAATTCCTGGTGCAACGTTTGAAGTGGTTCACTCTTTGGCTAAATGGAAACGCAAAACCTTAGGTCGTTTTGGTTTCAGCGAAGGTCAAGGTCTGTACACACACATGAAAGCGTTACGTCCGGACGAGGATCGCTTAACCCCAATCCACTCTGTCTATGTTGACCAGTGGGATTGGGAAAAAGTGATGGCAGATGAGGATCGTACGCTTCCTTATCTGAAGCAGACAGTGGGTAAAATCTATAAGGCAATAAAAGAAACAGAAGCTGCCGTAAGTAAAGAATTTGGACTGGCACCGTTCCTGCCAGACCAAATTCACTTTATCCACAGTGAAGAACTGCTAAAACGTTACCCTGACTTAGACGCAAAAGGCCGTGAACGTGCGATTGCGAAAGAATTGGGGGCGGTATTCTTAATCGGCATCGGCGGAAAACTATCAAGCGGTGAATCCCACGATGTGCGTGCACCAGACTACGATGACTGGACAACTGAAAACGAAGATGGATTCAAAGGCTTAAACGGTGACATCATTGTTTGGAACCCAGTATTACAAGATGCATTTGAAATCTCTTCAATGGGGATCCGTGTAAGTCCTGAATGCTTAACTCGCCAACTCGGATTAACGGGTGATGAAAAACGTATGGAGCTGGAATGGCACCAAGCGTTAGTCAAAGGTGAAATGCCACAGTCTATCGGTGGTGGTATTGGTCAATCTCGCTTAGTGATGTTACTGCTGCAACGCCAACATATCGGTCAAGTTCAGTGTGGTGTTTGGTCACCAGAAATGACTGAAACTGTTGAAGATATGCTGTAATTAGCGATTAAAACGGCGCAGTAGTCGGCTTTTCAGCCCTGTATCAAAGCGCCAGATATGATCAAATATCTTCATGATACCGGGCTTCCCATAATTTGAGACGGATACCGCATGGAAGCGGTATTTACCAATCTTCTGAAGGGATTTAATTTTGTGAATTAACTCATCCGGTAAGCGTTGAGCCACAAAGTCCGAAATAACAACCGCATCGGCATCACTCCACTGTTTTGACTCCAATTTTACCGTTGTTTCTTGCAAACATGCTGCTAAGTCGGTTCCACCTCGGAATGTTTGATGCAAGAAGCGCATGCACTGTTCTAAGCCATCCGCAGAAAGAAGGTCATAATGAACAATTTCGGTAGAAAACAGCATGATATGGCAAGCACGGTTATCTGCCAGTGCAATTTTCATTAAGGCGAGACAGAATGCTTTTGCACAGCGTTCATTGATCCCACCCATGGAACCTGAAGTATCGATACATACTACAAATGGCCCTCTGGGCTGCTCTTCATGTTGATGATGGGTCACTGGGCGTAAAACTTTGCGTTCTTGCCAGCTTTCCCCTTGTAAGCGATAGGTAATAAGCTGCTTCTCTAATAACTTGCGGTAGAACTCGAATTCAATATCTTCGAGCCCTAACATCGCAAGCTCAGCCGGTAATAACCGTAGAATATCGTCACTCTGGTTTAAGCCATTCACTTGCTCAGGTACGGTTTCAGGAACTTTTTCCATCACCGTCATCGGCTCAAGGATCACATTGTCATCAAGAATAGATTTGGCAGATTGGCTACGCCCCAATAATTGAGCAATTTTTTCCAGCTCGGGTTGCTGGCGCAAAAAATCACTGTAGCGAGCGATTAATTGATCATTATAAGACGCTGGGTTACTAAACCCTTTACTCAGATCCCATAATCGCCCAGAAGAGCGCTCATTTTCCCCTAGGATATCCTCAAGATTCCCGCTCAGCGCTAAACGGCGCTGTAATTCCGCCAGTAGTTGCTCTTTTTCTTGCTCTAAGAGTTCTTTATGTAATGTAGTCACCTGCAAAATCAAGCTAATACGCCAACGCTGAACAATCAAAGATTGCCGCGCACTGCGATTTTCAATTTTTCCCTTTTGCAGTTGCAAGGCTTCACGGTAAAACGGGGAATCTAATTGCTCGAGCCGTGCTATCACGTCAGGCAATTGGGTGAAAAATGTATCAGTGGGAATACCGAGTGACTTCTGATATAGCCCAAACTCTTCAGAAAGCTGCTGAGGAACTAACGCATCTTGCAGCTTCTGTTTCAGATCTTTTTTCCAGCTGGAGAGATCTTTTAATAGCGCCTTTTTTAATCGAGGATGTTTTTCAAAGAAAACTGCCAGCTGTGGGGTGGCGAGAAGAGAAATAATAATCTCTTCAATTAGCTGGCTTTCATTCACCGAAAGCAATAATTCGAGGGTCGCTAAGCTCATCATAATGAATTAGCCACTTTCCCCATGATCTGCTGGCGAAGCTGGGTCAATTTATCGCTGAGCTTAATAAAGCTCTCTTCAACATCCGCGAGCCAATGTGCTTCGATAAACAGGTTAGGTTGCTGCTTCTCAAACTGGTATTTTGCCCCTTGGATCTCGTTTTGGATGGCATCAAGCTTATCTAGCCACTCTTTATTATTGGTTGTCGACGCCGCTGTAGGGTTTTTATCTTGTAAATATAAGGTTGATGCTTGATGGCTAACATCTAGCAGTTGGATCTGATTTAAATTATTCACTTCAGCGGCTAGCTCTTGCGCGAAACCAATCCCATTAAGATAAGCTGATAAGGTGGTGCCTTTATTAAGGAAATTTACCAGTGATTTTTTCTCGGTGGTAATAAAGGTCACTTTCATATTATGTAGCTGTAATGGGCGATGCAAAAATAGGGTTACACGCCCTTCGCTAATATTATCAGGCAATACATAAGAGGCTTTTCGCGCAAACATCGCGTTATTTTTTAAAACCTTAAACGCATCTTGGTTATTTTGATCTTGGGTGGATGACATCCACTGTTGGTAAACCTGCTCAATTTCCCGCGTGAATTTGCGCTGTTGCCAACCATCTTCTTGTACTAATGACTTGATCAATTGCGGCAGTAAGTTCATTGACTGCATATCGTGCCATAGGCAATCTTTGAGCAGCACAATATCCAACGGAGAAACGGAGCTTCGACCATTAAAGAATGCGCTAGCCTGCAATAAATAAACGGCTTTTTTCCAACGTCTATCAGAGACATACAAATTTTTCTCTGTGGCATCAATTTGTTGGCGTAATTGGTAAATTAATTCAAAACAGTGATCGGGCAGCGAAACCTTGGGAATTTCTTTTTGCCACTCACGATACTCTTCTTCACTGATTTTTAGGTGATCAGGAACCAAATTCTCTTCTTGCTGAGATTTGCCAGTCAGTAGAGCGCGGAAATTTTGCTTCTCTTGCACTTTGTCTAGCCAAATTCGTAGCAGCATCCTATCAAATAGCGCTTCAAGGCTATTATCCGCATCGGGTAGCTCGTTGGATGCCGTGACCAGCAAGCGCATTGGGATATTTTTCTCTTCATCCCCATTACGGAATTTGCGCTCATTAATGGCGGTTAGTAAGGTATTTAAGATGGCAGGACCCGCTTTCCAAATCTCATCCAAAAACACCACTTCCGCATCGGGCAGGTATCCTTTGGTTAAACGCTCATAACGCCCTTCATCTTTTAAGGCTTGAATGGAAAGCGGTCCAAAAATTTCTTCGGGGGTAGAAAAGCGCGTCATTAAATATTCAAACGCATTCGCTTGGCGGAAGGCATATTTCATGCGTCGGGCAATTAAGCTTTTCGCTATCCCTGGAGGTCCCAGCAAGAACACACTTTCCCCACTCAGCGTGGCGAGCAAACACAACCGAATAGCTTGCTGACGTTCATACAAACCACCTTCAAGGTAGTTGCTTAATTGGGCTATCCGTTCTGCTAATTGCATTAAGGTGTTCCTTTTCTCTAAATAACTCGTCTAAGGGTTAGAGGGAGATGGTTATTGACCAAGCTATTGCTAGGTTATCCGTCCTTTTATTCATTGTGCAATCAGTTTTGTGATTTTTCTTTGATGTTATTTAGGATAAAGAGCAACAAATTTGGGGGGGAATGAACAACTGAGTATTAATTAAGCAGGAACGATTCAGCGACAACTTATTCAATAGGTTAGCTTTTTTTGCGTAAAAATAGACTACCGAAACGTTTCGATAGTGATCACAAAACCAAGATAAGAACATTGAGTTGTGACTGTTCTTTACTATTATTGTATAAGCGAAACGTTTCGCTCATGCAGAGCTGAAACCCAAAAGTAGAAAAAACAGACTAAAAACGGTGGTAAAGAATGAAGAAAGGTATGTTGCTTAACTCAAATATTGCTTCCGTGATTGCAAAACTCGGTCACACCGACCATATCACGCTGGGAGATGCCGGCTTACCTATTCCTGCCAGCGCTGAACGTATCGACCTAGCGGTAACGCAAGGACTGCCGGATTTTATGTCTGTTTTGCGGGTGATCACCCAAGAAATGCAGGTAGAAAAAGCGATACTTGCTCAAGAAATCAGCAAAATAAATCCGCAAATGGAAAAAGCCATTTTAGGTCATCTTCATGAATTGGAAGCGGAGCAGGGAAATCACATTGAAGTCATCTATTGCAGTCATGAACATTTCAAGCAACGCACTCATGAAAGCAAAGCCGTGATCCGAACAGGGGAATGTTCACCATACGCTAATATCATTCTTTGTTCTGGTGTGACTTTCTGAGGTGACTATGCAACCTTTATTAGAACTTATCGGCATTGATAAAGCCTTTCCCGGTGTAAAAGCCCTCTCGGGAGCCGCCTTAAAAGTCTACCCTGGTCGAGTCATGGCGCTGGTAGGGGAAAATGGTGCGGGTAAATCCACCATGATGAAAGTGCTCACAGGGATCTACAACAAAGACGCGGGAGCGATCCGTTACCTTGGCAAAGAAGTGGCGTTTAATGGTCCGAAAAGTTCCCAAGAGGCGGGGATCGGGATCATTCACCAAGAACTGAATTTAATTCCCGAGCTCACCATCGCTGAAAACATCTTTTTAGGTCGCGAATTTGTGAATAAATTCGGCAAAATCGACTGGAAAAAAATGTTCAGTGAATCAGACAAACTCCTTCAGCGATTAAACCTTGATTACGATAGCCACCAAACTATTGCCGAATTATCCATCGGTGAACAACAAATGGTGGAAATTGCCAAAGTTCTCAGCTTTCAGTCTCAAGTCATCATTATGGATGAACCGACGGACGCACTGACCGATACCGAAACTGCCTCACTCTTTCGTGTGATTGAAGATTTAAAATCCCAAGGCTGCGGCATTGTGTATATCTCTCATCGTTTAAAAGAAATCTTCGAAATTTGCGATGATGTGACCGTTTTTCGTGATGGTCAGTTTATTGGTGAAAAGCCGGTCAGTGAATTAGAAGAAGAAAAGCTGATTGAGATGATGGTAGGACGTAAACTGGAAGACCAATATCCGCGAGTCGATGTACCTGTTGGCGATATTCGTCTTCAAGTTGAAAATGTTTCTGGCCCCGGTGTAACCAATGCCAGTTTCACGCTAAAAAGCGGTGAAATTCTAGGTGTTTCAGGTTTGATGGGGGCTGGACGTACGGAATTGATGAAAATCATCTACGGTGCGGCCCCAAAAAAATCTGGCAATATCCAATTAGAAGGTAAAAACGTCACCTTAAAAACCCCGCAAGATGGTTTGCATAACGGTATCGTTTATATTTCGGAAGACCGTAAACGCGATGGTTTAGTACTGGGGATGTCAGTAAAAGAAAATATGTCCTTAACCGCATTAGGTTACTTCAGCCACTTTGGCGGCACATTAAAACATGGTGAAGAGCAAATGACCGTGGGGGATTTTATCCGCTTATTTAATATTAAAACCCCATCCATGGACCAAATTATTGGCAACTTATCTGGTGGTAACCAGCAAAAAGTGGCGATTGCCCGTGGATTAATGACGCGACCGAAAGTGCTTATCCTTGATGAGCCAACCCGTGGTGTCGACGTTGGGGCAAAAAAAGAAATTTACCAACTAATCAACCAATTTAAAAAAGAAGGGCTGAGTATCATCCTTGTATCTTCAGAAATGCCTGAAGTGATTGGGATGAGTGATCGCATTTTGGTTATGCATGAAGGGCATATCAGCGGCGAATTCTCTGCCAAAGAAGCAACGCAGGAAGCCTTAATGGCGGCCGCAGTCGGTAAAAATTACGGCTCAGTTCAGGAGTTAACAGCATGAGTTCAACAACCGCACCATCAAAACGCTACTTCAGCAAAGCATGGCTAATGGAGCAAAAATCCTTAATCGCCCTATTAGTATTAATTGCGATTGTTTCAACCTTAAGTCCCAACTTTTTTACGGTCAACAACCTGTTTAATATCCTGCAACAGACTTCTGTTAACGCGATTATGGCGGTGGGAATGACGTTAGTGATTCTGACCTCAGGCATTGATTTATCTGTGGGATCACTGTTGGCATTAACAGGCGCAGTGGCCGCATCGATGGTCGGTGCTGAAGTAAATGCCTTTGTTGCTGTCGCAGGAGCATTAGCGCTCGGTGCTGCAATTGGGGCATGCACAGGGGTGATTGTCGCAAAAGGTAAAGTTCAAGCTTTTATCGCCACATTGGTCATGATGTTATTACTGCGAGGTGTAACCCGTGTTTATACCGATGGTAGCCCAATCAATACGGGCTTTAGTGACAATGCAGACCTATTTGGCTGGTTTGGTATCGGTCGCCCATTAGGTATTCCTACCCCTGTATGGTTAATGGTTATTGTGTTTGCTGCGGCATGGTACATGCTACACCACACTCGTTTAGGTCGTTATATCTATGCGTTAGGCGGAAATGAATCAGCGACCCGCCTATCCGGTATTAATGTCGATAAAATTAAAATTATCGTTTACTCCCTGTGTGGTTTATTAGCAGCGCTGGCGAGTGTGATTGAAGTTGCACGTTTATCTTCAGCTCAGCCAATGGCAGGTAACGGTTATGAACTGGATGCCATTGCCGCGGTTGTATTGGGGGGCACAAGCCTCGCTGGTGGTAAAGGGCGCATAGTTGGTACGCTGATTGGTGCGCTGATCCTTGGTTTCTTAAACAATGGTTTGAACTTATTAGGTATTTCCTCGAACTACCAAATGATCGTAAAAGCTGTTGTGATTTTATTAGCTGTACTTGTTGATAACAAAAAATAGTGATTCTGACCCCTACCCGATAACGACAGGAATTTTCTTATGAAACTGAACAAATTAGCGACTTTATTTACCGCTTTTGCACTAACAGCAACCGTCAGTGTGAACGCGATGGCCAAAGAGAGCATCGCGCTGGTTATTTCAACCCTGAACAACCCATTCTTTGTAACCATGAAAGATGCGGCACAAAAAGAAGCGGACAAGCTGGGTTATGAACTGATTGTTTTGGATTCTCAAGATAACCCAGCGAAAGAGTTAGCGAACGTCCAAGATTTAACGGTTCGTGGCACCAAATTAATGCTGATCAACCCAACTGACTCTGATGCCGTGGGTAACTCTATCTTGATGGCAAACAAAGCGAAAATCCCAGTGATCACCTTAGACCGCGCCGCTAACAAAGGTGAAGTGGTGAGCCATGTTGCCTCTGATAACCGCATGGGCGGAAAAATGGCAGCAGACTTTATCGCCAAAAAAACGGGCAATGATGCCAAAGTTATTCAATTAGAAGGAATTTCTGGAACTTCTGCTGCTCGTGAACGTGGTGAAGGTTTCAATACTGGTGCGAAAGAGCATAAATTCAATGTATTAGCGAGCCAGCCCGCAGATTTCGACAGAACGAAAGGCTTGAACGTTATGCAAAACTTACTGACTGCCCATCCTGCTGTTCAGGCTGTTTTTGCTCAAAACGATGAAATGGCATTAGGTGCGTTAAGAGCATTACAAACTGCCGGTCGTGATGATGTTTTAGTGGTGGGTTTTGATGGTACAAATGATGGTATCAAAGCAGTTCAAGGTGGAAAATTAGGCGCGACAATTGCTCAACGCCCAGATCAAATTGGTATTGTTGGGGTTCAGATCGCAGATAAAGTATTAAAAGGCGAGAAAGTCGAAGCAACAGTTCCCGTTGAATTAGAACTCGTGGTAAAACAGTAATTTTTAGTAAAACAACAATTCTATATAAGATAATTATCCTTGATAAAACAATAAGATTGATAAATCGCCGTGAATTTAGCGGCGGTTTATTTCATTGCGTAGCAAAAGGACATAAATGTGATGGCAGCAGCTAAACTGGTTGTTTTAGGTAGTATCAACGTTGACCACATTCTTAATGTGCAACAGTTTCCCCAGCCAGGCGAAACAGTAAGAGGTGATAGTTACCAAGTTGCTTTCGGCGGTAAAGGTGCTAACCAAGCGGTAGCCGCAGGTCGTAGTGGCGCTGATATTACATTTATTGCTTGTGTTGGTGATGATGATGTTGGCATCAGCATCAAAAAACAACTGCAAAAAGATACCATTAAGATTGATTGTATTGATTCAGTTGAGGGCGAAACAACGGGTGTTGCACTGATTTATGTAAACGGGCAAGGCGAAAATATTATTGGGATTAATGCTGGGGCTAATGGCCATCTCTCCACAGAGCGACTAGCAGAGTACCAGCAAAAAATTATCGACGCTGATGCGCTATTGATGCAGCTTGAATCCCCGATTGAAACTGTCCAAATGGCGGCTAAGATTGCGCGTCAACATCAAACCCAAGTGATCTTAAACCCAGCGCCTGCACAAGCGTTGCCTGATTCGCTACTGTCGCTGGTGGATGTGATCACGCCAAATGAAACGGAAGCGGAGCATTTAACGGGCATCGCGGTTAATGATGAAGACGGCGCACAAAAAGCGGCGCAAGCACTGCATCTAAAAGGCATTAATAAAGTGATGATTACATTGGGTGCCAGAGGGGTTTGGTACAGTGAATCTGGCAAGCAAGGCAAAATAATTCCTGGCTTTAAAGTGAAAGCGGTGGACACCATTGCAGCAGGTGATACATTCAATGGGGCGTATGTAACTGCGCTACTTGAAGGTCAGTCCGATGAAGATGCTATTGTCTTTGCCCATGCGGCGGCTGCAATTGCAGTGACGCGTCCCGGCGCACAACCTTCAGTTCCATGGCGTAATGAAATAGACCAGTTTCTTCTTCGATAGGATTAATTTGTGGCAACAATGAAAGATGTTGCTCGCCTTGCTGGCGTGTCAACATCCACCGTCTCCCATGTTATCAACCAAAATCGCTATGTTAGCGAAAGCGTCACTTCACGGGTAAAAAGTGCCATCGAACAACTCAACTATGCGCCATCGGCCTTAGCGAGGAGTTTGAAGATGAACCGCACCAATACCATCGGAATGTTACTGACCGCTAGTAACAACCCGTTTTATGCGGAAGTCGTGCGCGGTGTAGAACGTAGTTGCTACGAATTAGGCTACAGTTTGATCCTGTGTAACACCGAAGGGGATTTCAAGCGAATGGATCATAGCTTAGAAACCCTTCTGCAAAAGCGCGTCGATGGGCTTTTGATTATGTGCACCGAGGTGCAGGGACCATCCAAAGCCGTATTTTCCCGTTATCCATCCGTTCCTACGGTGATGATGGACTGGTCTCCGTTTGAATCAGCTGGGGATATTATTCAGGATAACTCTTTCCTCGGCGGTGAAATTGCCACGCGTCATTTAATTGATGCAGGTTTTACTCGAATCGCCTGCATTGCGGGCCCTCAAGATAAATCCCCCGCACAAGCGCGTTACCAAGGTTTCCTTCATGCCATGAAGGCGGCATCCCTTAATATCCACGAAGAATACATTATCTTTAGTGATTTTGAGTTTTCTGGTGGTTTTGATTCGATGAATAAACTCTTGGCGTTACCGAATCCCCCTGATGCCATTTTTGCGGGGAATGACGCGATGGCGGTCGGTGCTTACCAAGCGATTTACCAGAAAGGCATGAAAGTGCCTGACGACATTTCCATTATTGGTTATGACGATATTGCGCTCTCTTCTTATATGATCCCACCACTCACCACTGTTCATCAGCCGAAAGATGAACTTGGTCAGCAAGCGGTTAACCAACTCATTTATCGAATGGATAACCCAGATGCGGAACCATCCGTTTTAGTCTTAACACCAAAATTAGTGGAACGCCAATCGGTGAGGAAACGCTAATTCTGCGTTTTCTCGGATTTTTTGCCTTTAATTAAATTATCGCCATCGGTTTTACTGAGGAATAGAAACACAAAGGCAGAAAGTAACGTGATAGCCCCGATCGTAATAAAGGTGTAATGGAAGTTATCCACGACATTGCTATTTGGTTGATTATCAAAAAAGCTCAATATGGTGGCGCTCACCGCGATCCCAAAGCTAATCGAAAGTTGTTGAGTCACCGCTAACATGCTGTTGCCGGCACTGGCGTTATTATCCGTTAAGTCCGCTAAGCAAATGGTGTTCATTGCAGTGAACTGGGTAGACATTACCATCCCTAAAATAAACAACGGAACGATAAGCAGATAAATCGACATATCTGGGGATTGCAGCGAAAACTGCGAGACCATCAACCCAATAATCACCGTGACAGTAAATAGCGTATTGCGGTATCCAAATCGAGTTAGAATTCTTGTGACTGCGGATTTGGCCGTAATCGAGCCAATGGCCAGCGGAGCCATCATCATTCCCGCCACCACCGCTTCATAACCAAATCCCACTTGTAGCATCAATGGCATTAAGAATGGAATGCTTCCAGTACCTAATCGAGTGGCGATATTACCGCTAATACCAATGGAAAAGGTTCTCGTCTTAAATAAGTTGAGTGGAATAATGGCGTGCTTAATGCGTCTTGCGTGAAGTATATAAAGAAGAAGACAAAGAAAACCGCCTAGAACAATTGCCAAAGGAACATAGCTCGACAGTGATTTATCGCTAAACAGATCCAAACTGACAGAGAGCATGACCAAGCCAAACCCAAATAAAATAAATCCAAGGGTATCGAACTTACGTTTTGGCATTTTAAAATCAGGCATATGTTTTAATGCATATACAATCCCAAGCACGCCAATAGGGATATTAATAATGAATATCCAATGCCATGTGGCATAGGTGACGAGAATACCACCTAACAGAGGCCCTAAGATGGGACCGACTAATCCAGGGATGGTGACAAAATTCAAAATAGGCAGAAGTTCACTACGCGGATACGCCCTAATTAATGCGAGCCGCGCCACTGGCATCATCATCGCACCGCCAATTCCTTGGATAACGCGAGAAATAACTAGCACAGTCAATGAGGGGGAAAGGGCGCAGAGTAATGATCCTAACGAAAACAGAGAAACCGCAATAATAAAGATACGTCGAGTACCAAATCTATCGGCAAACCAGCCACTCACCGGAATTAACAGTGCAACTGTTAGGGTATAGCTCACCACGGCTGATTGCATCGCTAATGGGGAGTGATGCAAACTTTTGGCGATATCGGGCAGTGCCGTATTCAATATCGTGGCATCTAACGCTTGCATAAAGAAAGCCATCGCGGCAATCCATGGCAAACCCGACATATTTTTAGCAGTTTTAAACATCCGTTACCTATTGATAAATTTGGTGAGCGAATTCGTTCTGTGAGCTTATTTTTTCGTTGTCGTTAATAAGGTATAGCAGAGATCGTAAGCTTCACGACTATTGCCATTAATAATAGCATCGGCAAGTTGTTGATGAAGTTCCACTTCAATTGCATCATTTTCTGTTATTGAATCAAAATAAAGCTGGTACACCGACCTAAAGAGATTAGCGAACGAAATTAAAAAAGGATTACAGCACGCCCGATAGATAGAGAGATGAAAACGAAAATCAACTTTTATCCAGTGAGGTCTATCGAACTCTTTTTCTAAGGTTACCATTTCATTTGATAGTAATTGCAGAGATTGTTTTTGCTCTTCTGTGGCATTCAGTGCAGCGAGATAGCAAGCTTGAGGCTCAATGGCGAGGCGAACAACTTGAAAATGTTTAATCACTACGGATTTTTCTTCGCTATTAATCCACCAATTTAATAAGTCTTGGTCGAGAAAGTTCCAATTAGATGCGGGCATGACTCGCGTACCAATTCGAGGACGAGCTAAAACCATGCCTTTTGCAGCTAATGTTTTAATGGCTTCTCTTATGGCGGTTCGGCTGGCATTAAACTGCTTTGATAATTCCAATTCACTGGGAAGAATAGAGTCAGATAAGTAGGTGCCTTTTAATATGAGCTGCCCAAGACTCCGCGCAATAATAAAAGAGAGGTTTTTTTGTGAGGCATTTTGTTGTTTGCTCAATTCCATAATTCATCTCATACAGATACTAATCAATGATATGTTACGTGAGTAAATCAATTATTGCTGCTGAAATAGTCAAAAAATAGTAGTAATTTATGCTATTAAGTCATATTTGGCTAAAAAAAGCGCGAACGAAATAAATATGTAAAAAAACACTTGCGAGATTTTGGCAGCTCCCTATAATGCGCATCCGTTGTCACGACAAACCGGCTCGAAGAAAACCTCGAAGCCCCGTGATAACAGAGGTGAAGAAAGAAAATAGTTGAAAATAATCGCTTGACTTTCTAAATAAAAAACGTAGTATACGACACCTCGCGACAACGACCTAAAGTTGATAATCGTAAAGATTAAGTCGCACCGCTCTTTAACAATTTATCAGACAATCTGTGTGGGCACTCACAGGACACTATCAAAAAAATATTTGATTTTAAGTCTTGAAGAGTGACTAACACGTTAATTCATATATATGAACTAATAGGTAATTTGGTTTCTTCGGAAATCAAACGACAGTAAACATTCTTTGAGCATCAAGCTTTTTAATTGAAGAGTTTGATCATGGCTCAGATTGAACGCTGGCGGCAGGCCTAACACATGCAAGTCGAGCGGTAACAGGAGAAGCTTGCTTCTCGCTGACGAGCGGCGGACGGGTGAGTAATGTATGGGGATCTGCCCGATAGAGGGGGATAACTACTGGAAACGGTAGCTAATACCGCATAATCTCTTAGGAGCAAAGCAGGGGAACTTCGGTCCTTGCGCTATCGGATGAACCCATATGGGATTAGCTAGTTGGTGAGGTAATGGCTCACCAAGGCGACGATCCCTAGCTGGTCTGAGAGGATGATCAGCCACACTGGGACTGAGACACGGCCCAGACTCCTACGGGAGGCAGCAGTGGGGAATATTGCACAATGGGCGCAAGCCTGATGCAGCCATGCCGCGTGTATGAAGAAGGCCTTAGGGTTGTAAAGTACTTTCAGTTGGGAGGAAGGCGTTGATGCTAATATCATCAACGATTGACGTTACCAACAGAAGAAGCACCGGCTAACTCCGTGCCAGCAGCCGCGGTAATACGGAGGGTGCAAGCGTTAATCGGAATTACTGGGCGTAAAGCGCACGCAGGCGGTTGATTAAGTTAGATGTGAAATCCCCGGGCTTAACCTGGGAATGGCATCTAAGACTGGTCAGCTAGAGTCTTGTAGAGGGGGGTAGAATTCCATGTGTAGCGGTGAAATGCGTAGAGATGTGGAGGAATACCGGTGGCGAAGGCGGCCCCCTGGACAAAGACTGACGCTCAGGTGCGAAAGCGTGGGGAGCAAACAGGATTAGATACCCTGGTAGTCCACGCTGTAAACGATGTCGATTTGGAGGTTGTTCCCTTGAGGAGTGGCTTCCGGAGCTAACGCGTTAAATCGACCGCCTGGGGAGTACGGCCGCAAGGTTAAAACTCAAATGAATTGACGGGGGCCCGCACAAGCGGTGGAGCATGTGGTTTAATTCGATGCAACGCGAAGAACCTTACCTACTCTTGACATCCAGAGAATTTAGCAGAGATGCTTTAGTGCCTTCGGGAACTCTGAGACAGGTGCTGCATGGCTGTCGTCAGCTCGTGTTGTGAAATGTTGGGTTAAGTCCCGCAACGAGCGCAACCCTTATCCTTTGTTGCCAGCACGTGATGGTGGGAACTCAAAGGAGACTGCCGGTGATAAACCGGAGGAAGGTGGGGATGACGTCAAGTCATCATGGCCCTTACGAGTAGGGCTACACACGTGCTACAATGGCGTATACAAAGAGAAGCGACCTCGCGAGAGCAAGCGGAACTCATAAAGTACGTCGTAGTCCGGATTGGAGTCTGCAACTCGACTCCATGAAGTCGGAATCGCTAGTAATCGTAGATCAGAATGCTACGGTGAATACGTTCCCGGGCCTTGTACACACCGCCCGTCACACCATGGGAGTGGGTTGCAAAAGAAGTAGGTAGCTTAACCTTCGGGAGGGCGCTTACCACTTTGTGATTCATGACTGGGGTGAAGTCGTAACAAGGTAACCGTAGGGGAACCTGCGGTTGGATCACCTCCTTACCATTGAAGTGTACTTGTGAAGTGCTCACACAGATTGTCTGATGAAATAGAGTAACGGTATCGATAGGCTTGTAGCTCAGGTGGTTAGAGCGCACCCCTGATAAGGGTGAGGTCGGTGGTTCAAGTCCACTCAGGCCTACCACTTTTCTCTTATGCTGTGTTGTGGCTCAGCTCGTTTACTTATGTAAACTTCGCTAACCCACGCCTTGCCTAAGAAAAAAGACTTTATAATGAGAAATCATATAAAGGATAATCGATACTGGAATTACCTTTATGGGGCTATAGCTCAGCTGGGAGAGCGCCTGCCTTGCACGCAGGAGGTCAGCGGTTCGATCCCGCTTAGCTCCACCATAAACTTTCTGATTATTCAGAATAGATTAGAAATAGTCTATTGCGAATAATTATGCTCTTTAACAATCTGGAACAAGCTGAAAATTGAAAACAACGCACATTGTTTATCGCTTAAACAATGTGAGAGTCTC
Organism: Providencia alcalifaciens; assembly: GCF_020271745.1. Lineage (NCBI taxonomy): Bacteria > Pseudomonadati > Pseudomonadota > Gammaproteobacteria > Enterobacterales > Morganellaceae > Providencia > Providencia alcalifaciens. The sequence goes on from NZ_CP084296.1 coordinate 1,389,164, forward strand.
TCAAAAATCTCAACTTGAATAGTGTACTTTGAACTATCGAGTCGACGAGCGAAATGAGTTCAAGGCAGCCCGCGCACAGCAAGCGCAGCATACAATAGTATGTGAGCATTGCGCGCACGGACTAACGCCGAAATCATGAAGCACAGTCACTCGTTGTAAGAAGACACCTTCGGGTTGTGAGGTTAAGCGACTAAGCGTACACGGTGGATGCCTAGGCAATCAGAGGCGATGAAGGACGTGCTAATCTGCGATAAGCGTCGGTAAGGTGATATGAACCGTTACAACCGACGATTTCCGAATGGGGAAACCCAGTGCAATTCGTTGCACTATCGTTTGATGAATACATAGTCAAACGAGGCGAACCGAGGGAACTGAAACATCTCAGTACCTCGAGGAAAAGAAATCAACCGAGATTCCCCTAGTAGCGGCGAGCGAACGGGGAGCAGCCCAGAGTCTTAATCAGCATTAGCATCAGGAGAACGGTCTGGAAAGGCCGGCAGTAAAGGGTGATAGCCCCGTATCCGAAGGTGTTAGTGTTGTGAACTCGACGAGTAGGGCGGGACACGTGTTATCCTGTCTGAATATGGGGGGACCATCCTCCAAGGCTAAATACTCCTGATTGACCGATAGTGAACCAGTACCGTGAGGGAAAGGCGAAAAGAACCCCGGCGAGGGGAGTGAAATAGAACCTGAAACCGTGTACGTACAAGCAGTGGGAGCACCCTTGTGGTGTGACTGCGTACCTTTTGTATAATGGGTCAGCGACTTATATTCTGTAGCAAGGTTAACCGTATAGGGGAGCCGTAGGGAAACCGAGTCTTAACTGGGCGAATAAGTTGCAGGGTATAGACCCGAAACCCGGTGATCTAGCCATGGGCAGGTTGAAGGTTGGGTAACACTAACTGGAGGACCGAACCGACTAATGTTGAAAAATTAGCGGATGACTTGTGGCTGGGGGTGAAAGGCCAATCAAACCGGGAGATAGCTGGTTCTCCCCGAAAGCTATTTAGGTAGCGCCTCGTGAACTCATCTTCGGGGGTAGAGCACTGTTTCGACTAGGGGGTCATCCCGACTTACCAACTCGATGCAAACTACGAATACCGAAGAATGTTATCACGGGAGACACACGGCGGGTGCTAACGTTCGTCGTGAAGAGGGAAACAACCCAGACCGCCAGCTAAGGTCCCAAAGTCATAGTTAAGTGGGAAACGAAGTGGGAAGGCTCAGACAGCCAGGATGTTGGCTTAGAAGCAGCCATCATTTAAAGAAAGCGTAATAGCTCACTGGTCGAGTCGGCCTGCGCGGAAGATGTAACGGGGCTAAACTATGCACCGAAGCTGCGGCAGCGATATGTAAATATTGTTGGGTAGGGGAGCGTTCTGTAAGCCTGTGAAGGTGTGCTGTGAGGCATGCTGGAGGTATCAGAAGTGCGAATGCTGACATAAGTAACGATAATGCGGGTGAAAAACCCGCACGCCGGAAGACCAAGGGTTCCTGTCCAACGTTAATCGGGGCAGGGTGAGTCGACCCCTAAGGCGAGGCAGAAATGCGTAGTCGATGGGAAACGGGTTAATATTCCCGTACTGGTGATAATTGCGATGGGGGGACGGAGAAGGTTAGGCTGGCCGGGCGACGGTTGTCCCGGTTTAAGGATGTAGGCAGGTGAATTAGGCAAATCCGGTTCACTATATGCTGAGGTCTGATGACGAGTCACTACGGTGGCGAAGTAGCTTATACCCCGCTTCCAGGAAAAGCCTCTAAGCTCTAGATTATCATTAATCGTACCCCAAACCGACACAGGTGGTCAGGTAGAGAATACTCAGGCGCTTGAGAGAACTCGGGTGAAGGAACTAGGCAAAATGGTGCCGTAACTTCGGGAGAAGGCACGCTGGCATTAGGTGAAGTGGTTTACCCATGGAGCTGAAGCCAGTCGCAGATACCAGCTGGCTGCAACTGTTTATTAAAAACACAGCACTGTGCAAACACGAAAGTGGACGTATACGGTGTGACGCCTGCCCGGTGCTGGAAGGTTAATTGATGGGGTTATCCGTAAGGAGAAGCTCTTGATCGAAGCCCCAGTAAACGGCGGCCGTAACTATAACGGTCCTAAGGTAGCGAAATTCCTTGTCGGGTAAGTTCCGACCTGCACGAATGGCGTAATGATGGCCAGGCTGTCTCCACCCGAGACTCAGTGAAATTGAACTCGCTGTGAAGATGCAGTGTACCCGCGGCAAGACGGAAAGACCCCGTGAACCTTTACTATAGCTTGACACTGAACATTGAGCCTTGATGTGTAGGATAGGTGGGAGGCTTTGAAGCGTGGACGCCAGTCTGCGTGGAGCCAACCTTGAAATACCACCCTTTAATGTTTGATGTTCTAACGTTGCCCCATTATCTGGGGTGCGGACAGTGTCTGGTGGGTAGTTTGACTGGGGCGGTCTCCTCCCAAAGAGTAACGGAGGAGCACGAAGGTTGGCTAAGCATGGTCGGACATCATGCGGTTAGTGCAAAGGCATAAGCCAGCTTGACTGCGAGAGTGACGGCTCGAGCAGGTACGAAAGTAGGTCTTAGTGATCCGGTGGTTCTGTATGGAAGGGCCATCGCTCAACGGATAAAAGGTACTCCGGGGATAACAGGCTGATACCGCCCAAGAGTTCATATCGACGGCGGTGTTTGGCACCTCGATGTCGGCTCATCACATCCTGGGGCTGAAGTAGGTCCCAAGGGTACGGCTGTTCGCCGTTTAAAGTGGTACGCGAGCTGGGTTTAGAACGTCGTGAGACAGTTCGGTCCCTATCTGCCGTGGGCGTTGGAAGATTGAAAGGGGCTGCTCCTAGTACGAGAGGACCGGAGTGGACGCACCACTGGTGTTCGGGTTGTCATGCCAATGGCATTGCCCGGTAGCTAAGTGCGGAAGAGATAACCGCTGAAAGCATCTAAGCGGGAAACTTGCCTTGAGATGAGTCTTCCCTGACCCTTTAAGGGTCCTAAAGGAACGTTTAAGACTAAGACGTTGATAGGTTGGGTGTGTAAGCGTAGCGATACGTTGAGCTAACCAATACTAATGAACCGTGAGGCTTAACCTGACAACACCGAAGGTGTTTTAGAGAGATTAAGTTGATTCAATAAAGTGGAAGCCACAAGGTGGACACACAGCTTGTTCAGGATTGATATTCTGGTTTAAGAAAAGACTTAAACGGGAATAAACAGAATTTGTCTGGCGGCAATAGCGCGGTGGTCCCACCTGACCCCATGCCGAACTCAGTAGTGAAACGCCGTAGCGCCGATGGTAGTGTGGGGTCTCCCCATGTGAGAGTAGGGAACTGCCAGACATTAAATTAGCCGAGAAGCCACCCATTGGGTGGCTTTTTTGCGTTTGGAAATAATTAAATAATTTTTATCATTACCTGATTAGAATCTGCAGTAAATGAGAATTTATTCCATACTATTCATTGAATCCACACTTATCACATAATAAATGTAATCCAAAAGCGTCAATTTTGTTAAATTGATGTTTTGTTAAGTTATCAATATACTATTAAAAATAGTTGTTTTTAGTAAATCAATTAACTGAGTAACTAAATAGATTAGCGAATGCTTATCAAATAGGTGGATAAAATGAAAAACAAAAATAGTCAGATCTTCGAGCAGATTATTTCTGTGAATAAACAGCAAGAGAATGAATTTAATAATGGGCAAGAGGGAGCTATTATTCTTTCTCTGGCAGTGATCTTTTTGACTTCTTTCTTAATTTTAAATCTAGTAAGAAATATTCTGGAAGTTGACTATAGCTTTGGTATCGGTATGGCTACTTTCATAATAAGTTCCTTAACGACGATGGCTCTGTATAACGGATTGAAAATATCCAAGATGTTTTCTGAGAAATCCGAAACATTGAGCAAATTAATTGCAGAGTATAAGCCTAAATCTTCTGAAGAATTTGAAAAGCTGCAGAGTGATGTGCAGTCTAACCCTTTGAACTTATATCAATTAGTCAGTGATTGGTCTTATAAAGAAAAGCAATATTATTAAAGGTTAGTCGATTAATGCCCCCCAGTACATGGGGGGCCAAGATCTAGCTATAGAAAGTGATGTTTACTGAATCGATTGACATGACTAATACCAATGCTCACCTAACAGATAAGCGAGTTCGAGGGATTGCATTCGATTAAGCCTAGGATCGCACAAGGAGCGATACTTGTAGAGAAGGTCATTTGCATTGATTTCTTGTAATCCTCCAATACATTCGGTGACATCTTCGCCGGTCATCTCTAAATGAAGCCCTCCAGGATGTGCATTTTCTTGTTTTAATATTTGGATAAATTGAATCATTTCATTGAAAACATCAGTGAAATCTCTCGTTTTATATCCTTTTTCTGTGCTCTTAGTATTCCCATGCATGGGGTCAATCATCCAAATTACAGGAATATTTTCACGCTGAATTGCTTTTACTAAGGATGGTAATTTTTCTTTTATTACATCAGCACCCATTCTTATTATCAGAATGATTTTTCCATGCTCTTGAGCAGGGTTCAGTTTATGGATGAGCTCAATCAGCATGTCAGGTGTTATGTTTAACCCACATTTAATACCAATAGGATTTTCTATCCCCCTAAGGTATTCAATGTGTGCTTGGTTGATATCTCTTGTTCTATCCCCTACCCATACCATATGCGCAGAGCAGTTATACCACTTGTTGTCTCTAGAATCTCTTTTGGTCATTGATTCTTCATAAGGTAATAACAGCGCTTCATGACTGATATGCATGGGGCTTGTCATTCCATTATTCTTAGAAATGTTTTTTGATATTTTCAATAGTTGTTTTAGAAAAGGACCATGATGCTTTTTTTCTGTAGAACCCAAATAAGATTTAAAATTTAACTCATATTTATATTTAGGGGGCTCAGATTCATTGAGTGCTCTAATTAAATTGAGAGTGGATGATGCGTAATGATACGCATTGACCATTCTATGTGGGTCTGGACTTCTACTGTTATCATTAAAATCTATGCCATTAATGATTTCTCCTCGATAGCTTGGTAGCTCTACACCATTTAGAGTTTCTGTAGAATTGCTACGCGGCTTGGCATATTGGCCAGCAATCCGACCAATTTTAATGACGGGAAGATTTGTAGCTTGTTGTATTAGTCCTGACATTTGATTACAGGTGTGGATAAAATCACGAATGACGGTTGCTCGGCAATTATCGAAAGATTCAGCACAGTCACCACCTTGTAATATAAATGCCTTACCTTCGGTCACTGAGCTAAGTTTTTTTTTGAAATTACGGATTTCTGAAGCTAGAACCAACGGTGGGTATTGCTGTAGGCGAGATTGAAAATATTCTAACGCGCATTTATCTGGATAAGTAGGATCTTGTTCAATAGGAAATAAATTCCATGATGAAGGACTCCAGGATTTTGGCATGCTAATGGGTTGGGATTGCGGTTTTGTTTTATGATAAGCATCATCATTTTTTCCTGTAATCACATCATAATCGTAAGTAAGTAACATATAAAACCTCAAGTCATGAAAGCAAAAAAACTATGGGCTAAACACATTTACTTCTGCTGTGATGTATTTAAGTATGTTGTTAGAGAGCCATTTTGTCTGGCTAGGTAGTCTTCTCTTACAGGGGTATATACATCGATAACTTCTGAGGGTTCAAGGGCTTCTGCATCATGAGTTGCCCAAGATGGGATAATGAAAGAATCCCCTTGATGTAAATAGACTGTTCTGCCATCAACAGTTAATCTTAAAGAACCTTTTAAGATAGTGGTTGCTGTCTCGTGTTCGTGGACATGCTGAGGAATGATAGCTTTAGGCTTGAATGTCCAAAATGCGATTGTAAAATCAGTTCCGTGAATAAATTTTGCTTGTATCTTACTTTCCTCTCCTTCAGAGCGATTTAAATCCATATCATAGGAAATCATTTCTCTACCTAGAAATAAACTCATATTATTACCTCATGTACTGTTAATACGAATATGGATAATTAGTCAATTCTTGAATGTATAGAAAAGCCCATGGGTACTGGACCAAAGTCTTGGAGAATTTCTAAGTTATATTTTTTTGCTGCTTTTTGGGTAGTGATGCACGCATCAACTTTGCCATTAAAACATTGCAATGCCGACTCACTATTTGAGTCAAATAATACAGATTCAAGATTAGAATTTAATTCTGGAACATAAGAAAATAAATCTTTAGGTGCAGGGTGAGAACCTATTTTACGTATTTTATTTTTATCTTTAAATCTGCTAGCAAATAACATGTTATGTGTATCCATAACAAAGCAATCAGTCAATTCTAACAATGATAAATTTTGGAAAACGATATTATTTAAATATGGATAAACAATGCATCCTAATAAAACGGAGTTTTTGTCTTTCTTAATTTCTTCAACTGCGACTTCTAATGTTTTATGTAAGAGTACATTTCCATCTATGTTTTTTTTATTTAACCAATAGTGTGCTGCTTTTTCACAGTTAGTCCCATGAGGACCTAATGTATGGATAGTAATCATATGTTTCCTTTTTTATTTTATATTCTACCAGTGTCATTTATTAATTCAGGTAATCTAAGTCCTTGCTTTATTTTTTCTAGCATATTATTTTCGGTATTATTAATTACCATTGCTTCTTCAAATACTTTGTCTATGAGATTAAATGGTATAATTACACTACCATTGGGATCTGAGATAATAAGATCTCCTGTTTGGATTATATTATCTTCTATGCGGCAACAGGTTCCGGTTTCACTGACATAGTAAGCCCCTTGAGTATCTGAAGGAATGATATTACTTGAAATTACAGGAATATTTAGCTCCCTGAGCTCTTGGATATCTCTTACTGCTCCACCCAGAATTACGCCATTAAAACCGAGTTTTTGGAAATAAGTACAACTCATTCCTCCAGCTAAAGCGGCATGTTTAAGTAAGTCTCCATACCCTGAAACATAAATAAGCCCATCGGCATTATCTAATTCAGGAACTAAAAATTGACTAACTTGCTCCCATGTTGATGGCTGTTTATCATTGATGCATTTTCCTTTTTTCACTAATTTCCACTGTACGGTGTAAGCTTGTCCAACAATGTAGAAATCTTTTAAATTAAGAGAATGTAACTCGTGGGATAATACATTACCTGACTTTAATCCATCGAGAATATCAATGATGGTAGAGGTGCTGATTTTTTGTTTTTTTATATAATCAATTTTGTTTTTTTGTATTCGATAAAACATAAATCACCTTACTTAAAATTTAACCCGAGCTTGGTGTTTTAGTATTGTTTTTAACATTAGGAAGATCAATTTCTAAATTAAATTGTCATAGCTAATAATTGTTGATTATATTATGTGAGTTCTTTCTATTTTTTAATTAATAATTAGCGTTGCATTAATTATTGGTTTGATTCTTATGTTCTAATTAAATTACTTTGAAATTAAAAGATGTAAAACAATGAATAGGGTTAATTATCAGCGGTGAGTTTTTAATAAAGAAAAATGGAAACGACATTTGTCATTTCCATTTTTAGACTAACTATCTAGGCCATTGAGGCCGCTTGTTATATCACTGATATTTTTTAATGAGATTTACCTTGCTCGATACCTAAGCCAATCTGTGAGCGTACAAACTGCTCTTTGAAGCGAGCTCTTTCCATTTTACCTCTCTCTGAATTATCGGTTACGGAGAATAGCCAAGATGCCGTAAACGCGACAATCAATGAGAAGAATGCTGGGTATTCATAAGGGTAAATTGGTTTCTCATGATGCAAAATAGTCACCCAGATTGTTGGACCTAAGATCATCAGTACGACAGCAGTTATCAAGCCTAACCAACCACCAGCCAATGCACCACGGGTCGTTAACTTACTCCAATACATTGATAGCAAGATAATTGGGAAGTTACAGCTTGCTGCGATAGAGAAGGCCAAGCCCACCATAAAGGCAATATTTTGTTTTTCAAACAAAATCCCTAAGCCAATCGCTACAAAGCCGAGGATCACGACGGTAATTTTTGATACGCGCAATTCATCACGTTCATCGGCTTTACCATTTTTAATCGCCATCGCATACAGGTCGTGGGAAACCGCAGACGCACCCGCCAGCGTTAAACCAGCAACAACTGCGAGAATGGTGGCGAAAGCAACGGCAGAAATAAATCCAAGGAAAAAGTTTCCACCTACGGCATCAGCAAGGTGTACCGCTGCCATGTTAGTGCCACCGATTAAGGCACCCGCTGCATCTTTAAAGTCAGGGTTTGAGCTAACAAGAACGATAGCTCCGAAACCGATGATAAATGTCAGAATGTAGAAGTAACCGATGAATCCAGTCGCGTAGAACACGCTCTTACGTGCTTCTTTCGCATCACTGACAGTGAAGAAGCGCATAATGATGTGAGGCAAACCTGCAGTACCGAACATTAAGGCGAGACCAAGAGATAAGGCGGATATTGGGTCGGAAACCAGTCCTCCAGGGCTCATAATGGCGATACCATTTTTATGTACTTCAACGGCTTCTTTAAATAACGTATTGAAGTTGAAGCCAACATGCTTCATGACCATAACTGCCATGAAGGTTGCGCCTGCGAGTAGCAAAATGGCTTTGATGATCTGTACCCATGTCGTTGCGAGCATCCCGCCGAATAGAACATACATCACCATCAATATCCCAACAATCACGACGGCAATATGGTAGTTAAGCCCAAATAACAGCTCAATCAGCTTTCCTGCCCCAACCATCTGAGCGATTAGGTACAGCGCGACAACCACTAAAGAGCCCATCGCAGAAAGAATGCGGATAGGTCTTTGTTGTAATCGATATGACGCGACATCCGCGAAAGTATAGCGACCTAAATTTCGTAAGCGCTCGGCAATTAAGAACAGAATAATTGGCCAGCCAATTAAGAAACCGATGGAGTAGATAAGGCCATCGTAGCCTGAAGTATAAACCAGTGCGGAGATCCCTAAGAATGAAGCTGCGGACATAAAATCACCCGCAATCGCCATTCCATTTTGGAAACCTGTAATTTTTCCGCCAGCGGTATAGTAATCAGAGCGAGAGCGAGTTTTCTTTGAAGCCCAGTAAGTGATATAGAGCGTAAAGCCCACAAACAACAAGAACATCACTATTGCTTGAACATTGACAGGTTGACGCTCAACATTACCTGTCAGGGCATCAGCAAGCGCCATTGATGAGGTAAAAAACAGAATAAGTGAGAGCAAGACTTTCATTTTTCTACCTCTTTTAAAATTTCGGCGGTTAAGCGGTCAAATTCACTGTTAGCTCGGATGACATATAAACCCGTTAAGATAAACGAGATAACAATCAGTCCAACACCCACAGGAATACCGCGAGTGATGTAGGAACCTTCAGCGATTGGGGTACCTAGCCAGCTTGGGTCAAACGCGATAAGAAAGATAAAACCAACATACAGAACTAACGTTATTGCAGATAACAACCATGAAAAGCGACTACGTTTTCTCACTAATTCTTGAAAGAGAGGGTTCGCCTCGACCTTTTCGTAAGCAGTAGCATTCATCAGAGTTCTCCTCTGTTATTGTATTATTGGCATACTCTGATAGCTCAAAAGGCGGATTTTAGGGCGACACATAGCTACCCAAGGAGTTAACTGGGTATTCGGTCAGACTCTCTATTTTCTGCTGATTGAGTGATGCTGAGTATTGA